>NZ_JADPKX010000053.1:0-786266 GCF_023074155.1 Bradyrhizobium sp. 134
CGCCCCTCGCGAGGGTCGAGAATGGTCGATCTCAGGGAGGCAGCGATGTGGCAATCTTCGCACCGGGGGCGCAAATCGATCGCATCCGCCGGGCTATCACTAACGCGCCATCTAGTGGTGTGGATTCGACCACCAGGGGGGTGGTTATCTCCACACCAGTAGGAGCGTCATCGCTAGTGGTGGCCGTTTGCACACCACTAGCCGTCGTCACCCACTGGGGCACATATTCTGACGGTCGACTGCCAAACACCCGTGGCGCGTGCCGCGTGCCCCCACTCGTCAAGCTCACGGCACGCCTTGCTCGCGCTGATGCATGGGCCGCAAGTGTAAAGCCGGGCCATCGCAGGATGCCGTTGGAGAAATGGTTGGCGGCTGAGAAATACGACGAGCCGACCGCAGCGTGAAGCCGAAGGCAGAGGCACCTGAATACGTCTCCGGACCGGGCCGCGTAGATGAACGGAGCGATGGCGGTCAGGAGGAAGCACAAGCCGATCGCCAAAATTCCAACCGTTGATCCGCCAGCGGTGAGTGAAGGCGAGAGTTGCTCCGTGAGTTCTTTCAAGTCAGGTCGCGGCAGCTCTCCCGAATATACCAGATAGAAATAGCCACCCACGATCATCACTAATAAGCAGATCACAAGTATTTTGAACGCGAACTTCACGTACTCCATCGCCTGATAACCTCTGTTGCCGAGGGCTCAGGCATCACGCCCTTGAACGCCTCTGCGAAATTTTCTACCAACGCGGGATCTCGGTTAGATTGCGCCATACAGGGCGGCCTGTTGCCCTAGTGAACCGCGCAGCAATCTCCTCCAGGTTCTCATCGTCATCCGCCAAGATGAGGACGCCCTCAATGCCATCCTCGATCATGCCGGTCACAGCTGTAGGAGCGTGGCCGAAAGGGCCGACGGTGATCTCGTGGCCTCGCTCCATGAGTGTCGCGGTATACAAACCGGCGACATCTGCGGCAGATAGAATGGCGATCTTCATTGGGTGTTGTGGACTCGAACTTTCAACGATCCGTCTTCATGGGAAGCGCCAATCATCTTCTCATTAAGAGTGGCCTGGAGTTGGGCCGCTTCGGGAGAGGCGGGTATTTCGGTGATCTTCATGGGCAACGAAGCGGTACCCTGAACGATCTTGCTCAGCCCGTGCATTATGGCCATCTGAGACTGCTCTAAATCCACGCGACCTTTGGGGTAGTAAATTCCCCGCCTGAGTTCTTCCGCAGAAAATGTGTATTCCAGTGCTGTGGACATTTCAGAAAGCAAGCCCACGAGTCTTTCGGTAACTCGTTTCGTTCCATGCACGGGCAAGGTTCAGGTCCTGATTATCGTCCGGAGGGCCATCACCGAGTTCGCCGAACAGAGCGCGCCAAGCATTGATGACCCTTCTGTCTGCGGCGCCTCCAAATCGCTTAGGCGAAAATTCCAAGTCGATAAGATTTAGAGCCCGCACATACTCGTCACTTAGCCGGGTGGCCCTGTTGGCCATCAACGCGGTAAAAATCCACTGTCTCCTTCGTCCGCGCTCACTAGCTCGTTCGATCCATTTTTGAGTCTGGACAGCGACTACCGGTCCCAGCAATGTCGCGAGCACGACCCACCATTCGATGGCCATAAAACGTTTCTCCCCACGCCCATGGCCATCCAACCGCAACCGACACGCGAGCGCAAGCCGTAGCGCACCGGATAGCTTTCTCCACCGGCGCAGATGCGGTATTGCTTGAACTATGCCGCGAAGCACAATTCGTAGTTTGCCGAGATCATTCGGCCTGCAATATTAACCCCCCGTATTGCCTCACTTGCAGATGTTACCCTGGCGGCGCCGTGGCCGATGACGATCCGAGGTCGCCTGATGGGTCGCGCCAGGTAGCTTTCCCGGCTTGCTCGATGAGAGGGGCTGTGGGCGGGTCGGGCCCTACATAGCCCGAGCCGTCCACAACCCCGGGCAATGGGGCTGCGGTCGTGACGTCCGCAAGCGGCTCCTTCGCGAGCAACTGCTTAACAGTCTTCCGTCGAAGCACCCTCAGCAGACGCTGCACAATAGAATGCTGCGTCGGCCCGAAATCCTCGGGGTATTTCTCGCTCAGCCGGCAGACAATGGTGAGCGCAGTTAGCTGCGGCTGCTCGGCGAGCCAACCCTCGATCACAGCAATATGCGGATCGAGCTTGGACGGCATGCGAACCCTGGTTTTATAGGGCCGACGGGTGCGCCGGTGTGTGGCACGTGGCTCGCCGGAGGTCGTCGTCTTGCCGAGCGTCTTCGCAAAGGTGGCTGTGGTGGCTGGCGCGGTGCTCGTGCTGGCGGCTTGCAGGCCGCGCACTTGTCCGGCACGACGATCGACGCGATTGCCGAGTTCGTCCTGGGTCGCGCGAATCTCGGCCAACAGCCCGACCGGATCGAGCGAGCGATACTGATCGCGCAGCCGCTTCTTTACGGCTGCGGTGACCTTGGGATGCGCCAATGCACGCTCATAGGGTGTTGATGGGAGATGATAGCGCTTGATCACTTTAGCCCCTTCGCGGCGCTTCTCCTTCAGCTTGAATGACGGCCGGAAGAAGTTGACGTAGAGCCTTGCCGCCGCATAGAGGCGACCCATCACGCGCGCCGTCTCGACGCCATCGAAGCGGCCATAACCCATGAGGCGGCGGACGACGGCACCATTCTTCTGCTCGACGAACGCCTGATCGTTCTTCTTGTAGGCGCGCGAGCGTGTGACTTCGAGCTTCTGTTCGCGACACCATGGCACTACGACATCGTTCATGAAGGCGCTGTCGTTGTCGAAGTCGACGCCGCGCAACAGCCAGGGGAACAGGCTCTGTGCGCGGTTGATCGCCTCGACGACCAGCGAACCTTCCCGCGTCACCAACGGCAGACACTCCGTCCAGCCCGTGGCGACATCGACCATCGTCAAAGTCTGGATGAACGAGCCAGCCACCGACGTTCCGCCATGGGCGACCATGTCGACCTCGCAGAAGCCAGGCGGCGGGCTGTTCCAGTCATTGAACGTGCGGATCGGGACCTCGCGCCGGATTGCCGAATAAAATCCGGCACGGCGTCGCCTGCCACCGCTCGCCGCGACCTTCACGTCCACGAGCAGGCGGTCGATGGTTGCGGGGCTGATCGAGAGAACACAGTCACGATCCGCCTGGCCAAGTCGCAATCGGCCATGTTGCTCGAGGGCAGGCAGCAAGGTCGGGATCATCACCTTGAGCCGCTTGCCGCACACCCGATCCGACGCCTCCCACAGCGCCGTCATCGCGTCCTTGATCGTCGCACCATATCTACGCTTGCGCTCTCGCGGTGCCTCAACTGCGCCGGGCCCAACCGTTGCGCGTCGCCGGAGTGCGCGCACCGCATGCTTGCGATGCCAGCCCGTCGTCGCGCACAGCTCGTCAAGGATCCGCCCCTTCTCCGCTCGTTTGGCCGATCGGTAACGTTCCATCACCGCCGACACCACCTCGCGCCTCGCGCCCATGCTGATCTTTCCCGCCATGGAGGCCACCGAACCAATTTGGTGGCGCCGCTGCATTCATCGGCGAGAAGTTGTCCAGTAACATTCTGGGTGAGGCAATGCGCCCCCTAAGCCGGGGGATCGGCGTCCAAAATTGGCTCTGACGCAATTTTGGTGCAGCACTGGTCATGTGGCACCGATTAGTCGAGCCTGCAGCAAGTCGAGCTTGGCGCGTCCGTACATTTGGCGCTTCACCAGTTTAAGCTTGGTGATCTGGCCCTCGGTCTGTCCGTTGGACCAGGACGTTGTGATCGCTGCGCTGACGGCGGCCTTGTCCTTGTTGACGCCGTTGGCGAAAGACATGACGAGGCTTGCGCGTGCCCGTTCCAACCATGGTTCAAGCTCCATGTGAGCCTCCTTGCGGATCATCGCTCGCAGCGGCTATGATCTCTCGAGCTTCCACCAGAAGAGGAACGCCTTGCTCGATCGCCGCAATGGTGACGGTCTCTGACCTTGATAGTGTATCGCGGCCATTGGCCATCAGGCGGGCGATAGTTCTCGCGGAGCGGTGAACAGCCTTTGTCCATTGCAGCGGAGCGCCTCGTTAGGGTCCTCCAGCGTGCTACCATGAAATCCGGGGGACAACGTGATCACGCTTCGGCACGGCCGGCTCGTCACAGTACAGACAGGGTTTGCCGATGGCCCCGACCAATTCAGCGCGGCTTACGTGGCGAATCGAGGCCGAGACACTGCATAAGCTTGGCAAAGCTCAGGCGGGCTTTATCAGATAGCGGCATCCTGAGACGCTGGAGCGCCATAGGGCTCGGATCAATCTCATGCCATCACCGTATGGGAAAGTCCTGCGAACAAGTCTGCTCCAGCAACCCGTCTTGGTCGGCAATGTCGGATTCCGGGTGTCCTGCTCGAGATCGCGCCGGCCACCTGCGGCCCATCGGTCTGGCTCTGGTTGCAGGGGAGGGCTCGTCGTCAAGGTCGTTTCCCGCCGGGTCGTCGTCCTCGGTCGGGTTGTCGTCCTCCACGTCCTCTGAAATGTCGTCGTCGAGCTCGGTCATCACGTAGGGGCTGACGCGTCTAGGAAGGCGATAAGCCGTGTGATCTCTGCGGATGCCTCTCTCCTGAGTCTGGCGAGGCGCTGGAGTGACGTTACAAGCTCTTGCTGTTCGATTGGCCAGCCCGCTCAGCGGATCGAAAGACGCGTTTGGGGGGGGGCGGGCTATGCACGGTGTCAGCTTGGTGATCTTGAAACTCCTTTTTTGATGGAGGTTAGGGTCGGGAAGGAAGCCGACTACAGGTGGTCATTCGGATGCCATCCACCCTGATTGCTGAGGTCGATGCTTGGCTCCGGTCGCCCGGCTTGCAGCCGCCGAGCCACGGGGCACGTGATCTCACCAGGCTTCGACTTGAAGGTTGCCATCGTAGACGCAGCGAGCGATCGCTGCAGTCACGCAGCGCCAGCGCTCAGCGACATGAATTGCGAGCTCAGCGAACCTCCGAGCCAACTGCACCTGCTGCGGAGACCCGTCGCCGATCGAGCCGGCCGCACCGGCTTCCTCTCCCGAACGGCTATTTTCTCCGGATTGTTTGATTTCTATGATTTCTTGCGCCCGGCACCAGGTCGTGCTCCGCCGCGCCTTACCACTGGTTTATTCGGTGTTTTCGCCACTTTTCTCTTCGTCACGTTTGATTTCCTCAATCGAATTCAAATTCACACTAAAAAAATTCTCCGCGAATGCGACCCCGAGCGATAGGCGACCGTAGGAGCCTAGGGAGCCAAGGCCGGGGGTGGGGTAGGTGTCTCCTCCAAGATACGATCCGCGACCTGGCGGCGAAGCCGCGCCAATCCCCGCGGATCTACGAAGAGCCGTGCCTCCTCAATGCTCTGCCGAGCAGATGCCAGCGCGCGCAGCACCTCGGCCACAGAGGGCAAGAACTGCGATGTATCTATCAAGCGGCGGGTAGCCCAATCGAGTTGCCCGAACGACGGCGTATGCGCGGCGACTCGCTCGATCAGTACGCGGCTGAAGCCATCGCCGGCTGCCTTTGCCGTCGGGAATGCTATGCGCAGCGCACTGAGATAATTCGCCAATTCCTTTTTTGTCGCCGGCCGCTGGATGGCATCAAGTTGAGCCGAGATCTCGGCCGCATTCTCGAGCGCTCGATCCACGTCACCGGCCAGCCTATGCAGCGCCGGCAGAGTGTTCTCGGTGTAAATGCGCGCAGTAAGACCTCTGATGCCGTTAACCCGTAGTTCGATGCGCTCGAGGTCGGACGGCGCCGGCAGCGCAGCTTGGTTGAGGTGGGTAATCTCGGCACTCATGAGTTTGCTGCCCAATTTTGGAATGTATCAACGGACTGGCGTGTCTCCTCAACCTGGGCGGCCGAACCGATTGACTTCGGCCCCTGAACGAATCGGTCATTCCAGCGCTGATCACGGAGCCAATTCACAAGCCGTGGACAGAACCTGAGATCGCTTGCCCCCGCCCATGCGCGCTGCATCCGATCAACACCTTCGAGGATCTGAAGCTCGGTCGCGATCTTCTTCCGGATTATGGCGTCGTAGACCTTCTTGGCCCCGACCTCGGAGTCGCGTCGGGGATATCGCTCGACCACTGCATTGAAGCCTCCTCCCACTGTCGGGGGCAACAATTGGAGCAGCGTGCTGCTAATCTCTCCCTTCTTTCTATTTATTCTTGGCTTTGGCTCTGATTCTGGTTGTGAGTCTGAGTGGTGTGCGTTTGTCACGGCATTTGGTCTAGCTTTTGCCGCTCCTTGATCTCGATATTTCAATGACTTAGCGGCTCCCCCCTTTGCTCCAGCTGTGCGGCGCTTCTCTACGATCTCGAGCTGTTTCTCATACTGGGCAGCGAGCCGTTTTTGCGTCAACCGATCTCCATCTTGATCGAAAAATGCGATAACCTCGGGTGAAATTTGCTCCCAACGTTTGGGCGAGATCGCGCAAATCCTAGCGAGTTTAACTGGGTCGTTGGGTAGATCGCCGCCCGCTTGCCACATGCAGCTCAGCAGCACGACGAAGGCGCCGCGCTGCTCTATAGTGAGGTGGATCGTGCTCGACAAAAAGTCGCCGACCCAAAACGGCATGAAGGGGAGGGCAGTCATGAAATTAAACTCCCCTTGGCAATTAGGGCCTCTACACCCTTATGCTCATGGCGAGCGCGTTGCTGTGCGATAGCAATCGCGGCCGCCTCAGCAAATAGGCGGCTTTCGAAGGGCCCGGCCGGATCTGCCAGACCGATTTCAAAGAAGCCATCATCCCGCTCCACGATGTGCTGCTGATGGATCATCTCGACGAGACCCCCGCAACACGCTTTGACATCTTCGCGGCTACCTGAGCACCATCACGCTCTGCAACGCGGGCAGCCTTCCACTCCTCAATTTCGCTCTCTAGCCACGCGACAGCTTTCCTGCCGAGAGGCACGGGCTTCGGAAATTCGCCTTTCATCATTTTTTCGTAGATGGACGACGGAGGCAGGGCGGCTGTTTCAGAGACCGCTTTTAGTCGCAAAAATCTACTGCTCATCTGTTCACCTCGCTGGAAAACTCCGGAACGTTTCGGAGTGTCCAGAAGATGAAAGCAGGGACATCAGAAGACCATAGACTTTGCTCGATAGAGTTCGAGGAGCAAAGTCCTGCTATCCGTAATCCCAGATCTCGAGATCGGGATGACGAGCAAGCAATTTTGCCGCCTTCGCCTCCGCGGACTTAATACCGGACGCGTCGTTGAGTGCATCCTGCACCCACTGCTCAACAAGGTTCCACCGCGAGCGGCCGTCGCGCGGTATCCGCGAGCCCGCACCCATGCGCCAATTGCCTGTCAAATCGTAGTGTCGCAGTTTTGCTACGAGGTAGACTGCGAGGCAGGTTTCGGAATCTGGGAGTTTGGATTGATTCTCGATCGGCTTGGCGAAGTTCAACGGGCCGTGCCTAGTCCGGTGCATCATTGGACCTGCCTTTGCCAATACCTCGCCTGCTCGAAGTGCCTTTTCCATCTCGTCAAGCAAATCGGCGAGCCGCAATGCGTCCGTTCCATTCGTTGCTAACACATAGCCGATCGGCTGTACGTCGTCCCTACTGCGAAGGAATACTTCGCTCTTGAGACTAGCCGCACTGACGGTAAAGCCGAATTGCTGAGGATGCCGTTTCAAGATGGTGGAAAGCTGTCGAGCGGAGCTTGCAGCTGTTTTGGATTTGCTTAACGCCTCCTTATCGGCGGCCCTTGTTTTATTTGCCTCGCTCCAAGAATACGTGCGAGCCGCTTCACAGAATTCGATCAATCGACGAATTATACTCAAACGCTCTATAGGCTCGAGATGCGCGAATTCCGCATTTGTGCGTAAAATACTATTGGCGTAGCGCGGGCCAAGGACCGGATCGGGTCGATATTTAGCGACCATTTTGCGCGCCCATGGAATGGGAGCGGCCTCTGGGCTGTGGCGTCGTTCCGCAGAACCGCGCCCAATCTTCCATTAAGCGCCGACGCTTTATTCGCATATCGCCGCGTCGATAGGCGCGTTCCACCTTGTCGGCCACCGTGTGCGCCAATGCCATTTCGGAGAGTTCATTCGGAAAGCTCGTGGTTTCAGCGCACCAATCCTTGAAGGTGCTGCGGAAGCCGTGGACAGTCAGATCTTCGCAACCAGACATCCCCTGCAGCAGTTCGAGCATCGCCATGTTCGAGAGCGGTCCTCTGTCCTCAGAAGGAAAGATGAAGTCGCCCGCTGCACTAGCTGCCTGCGCCAGTTGGCAGGCACGATCGCAAAGCGGAACGACGTGGTCGTGTTTGCGAGCCCCTTTTTTTCCTTTCATTCTCCCTTTCGGAATCGTCCAGTATTTTTCTTCGAGGTCGAGCTCAGCCAGTGTGCCCTCAATGGTGTCGCTGGTGCGCACCGCGCAGAGGATGGTGAATTCCAACGCTCGCGCGCTCGTACTGTTTTTTGCCCGCAGGCGGCTCATGAAAGCTGGCACGTCGGCGTATGGCATGGCCTTATGGTGCTCGACGGGAGTCACCGACGACTTCGCTGGCAACAATTGGTCGAGGTGGCCGCGCCAACGAGCCGGGTTTTCTCCGTCGCCGCGCATCCCCCGGGCCTTTGCCCAATCGAGCACGCTTTCGATCCGGCCGCGCACGCGGCTGGCTGTCTCGGTCTTAGTGGCCCAAAAAGTAGGGGTACCCGGTTGGTGTCTCTCGGTTTGCTCCAAGATCTTGAGCACCAACGCCGTATCGACCGCGTCAACAGCGAGATGACCGATGGTAGGGTAGGCGTAAGTCTCGAGGGTTGACCTCCACTGGCCGGCGTGCTTTGCCGATTTCCAGCCGGCTTGGTGGGCATTGATGTACTTTTCGGCACAGTCCTGAAAGGTGGCCAGCTTGGCCCTTGCTGCGCGCGCTTGAAGCTTTGCTGCGCGACGTAACTCAATCGGGTCTGCCCCGGTCAACAGAGCCTTGCGGCCGTCCCGGGCTGCATCTCGTGCCTCGGCGAGGCTAACCAGATCAATCGAGCCAAGCCCCATTTCTCGGGCGCGACCGGCGAGCATATAGCGAAAGAGCCAAGATTTCGTGCCTCCAGGGGCGACCTGGAGATACAGGCCGCCGCCATCGGCGTACCGGCCGGCCTTCTTCATCCTGGCGACTGCAATCGCCGTCAGACCTTTTGCGGCTGCCATTACCCACAATCCAACCCACAAATGAGCGTTGGATTTGGCCGGATGTGCTCGGAATTGTCCAGATGGTTTGAAGCGAAAATCCTACAAATTGTGAGGTCTTTGGACAATCTCGGAATGTGCTAGAGGCAAAGCAGCGGACACCCCTTCCGCCATCTTCTAGTCCGATGGCGTCCTAATCCGTCTTTCTCTGTCGAAGAGGCGCTTGATCTAAATCGGCCGGGTTCGTTGGTTGGGCTTGGTGGCAGCGCGGGGTCCGGCAGCGTGCCCACGTGGTCTGGTGCCGCTCGGCGCCGGAACGGACGGCCTCTCCATTCCCATGTTCGCAAGCGGCACCCGTTCGGCGCCGGGTGGACTCTCCATGGTCGGCGAGAAAGGTCCCGAGCTGGTCAACTTTCCCGCACGGCGCGCAGGTTTTCAACGCCAGTCAAACGCGGGGAATGCGGGGATCAGAGCGGCCCTGCTGTGGTCATGCGACGGTGTGCTGGGAGTAGCTGCCGAACTTGTGGACTGGCCGCCCGCCGCTACGATTTGCGGCATGGGACGGACCAAAAAGCTGATCGATTGCCACGACTGCGACCACCCGGTTTCACCGAGTGCGTCGGCCTGCCCAAATTGCGGCTCGAAGGTGCCGTTCGGTTCTCCCATTCTTCACCGCAAAAGGCCCCCGATCTATAACGTCGAGGCGCGCAACGACCGCAACATGGTCGTCTTTGCCGGAACGCTGGGAGGCTTAGGCGCAAGCCTATGGATTTGCGACAAGTGCGGGGCCGCTTAGCGCTGCGCTGCTGGTCACGTCGTACGGCATGCTGGGTGTCTTGGCGGGCGTCCCGCTTGCGGCGTTGTTCAACATCACTCGCCGGCTGTGGCGATAGCGACCCCCGGAATCTGGGAAGTCCTAGCGTCGCTCCCGGCGCTCTGATCCGCAATTGATCGGCAGCCGGGAGCATGGGGGCTGGTAAGGAAGCGGTGCCATTTCTACATCCGAGTGACTATCCGGGCCGCTTGGGATTCCGGTAGTCTTACGGAATCCTTTTTCGGAACACGGTGTTCTACTGTGAGAACACCGGCGAGATTTAAGTACCAGTTTGTAATTTGACCGGGATGGCCGCAGTGGGGGCTGGAACCACCCTGCGGCCTTTCGCTTTAGCGAAACCCATTTCTAAGTTGAGCCGTACCGTCTCTGGGGCGAAGTCGGCGGAGAGTTCGTGAGCATTCAAATTATTATAGCCGCCATGCTGGAGCGCGAGCTAGCAGCGCGCGGCGTGCAATCGTTGGGACATTCCGATTGCATGGAGATCGTCGAGAACGTGCTCGGGCGACTGAAAGATCTGGACCGGGAGTTAGCTGCGCGAGGCGCCAACCAGGCGGTAGGCTCATGGAGAGGCGGCCCCGGGTGGGAGGGGCCGGGGACTGGTTAGACCGAGGCCGCGACGCGGGAGCTTTGGCATTCTCTTGTTCACGATGCAGGTTCGCGGGAGTTGCAATCGATCGCGGATCGATATTTGCGATCTGCGGTCTGGCAGGCGAGCAATCCGGTCAGCCGGGACGCGTCGCGCCGTGAGCACGATGAGTTTTAGATCGTCTTCCGGTGTCCAATGGTCGGTGCGTATTTGTCCGCTCCAGGCTCAAGATGCTGAGGCCATTCAATTGCCGTGCAGAACAAGCCGCGTCGCTTGATTTCCCCTGCAAGAGCTTCCGCGCGCAGCCTCGCTGGCAATCCGATAAAACGCGTGCCGCTAGCCTATCTGCTTGCACCTCTTGGCGAATGAACTCGTGCATCCGCAGAATGAACTGGTCAGATAGGCCTTCGAATTCGCTCATGCCAGCCAATCGCGCGTCAGCCAAAGATATAGGCAACCAAAAAGGTGGCTGGCTGCCAAGCGATGAACCCAATCGCCTCCAGCGAAACAGCTGTGGCCAGGAGGGCTACAGCGCTGAAGGTGAGGGGAATGACGAGATCAAAAAAGTTGTGGGGCTCGTCTGCATCTGCAGTTTGAAATGCGGTTCTATTGGACATTCGAATATTCCTCTTTCGAGGTCATATCGAATTCGACGCTCTCAGCAAAACGTTCGCTGGGGTTAACCTGACCGCTAAACCTTAACATGGTCCAGTCCCTTCAGGAATGTGTCGCGGCACAAAACCGATCGACGGCCTTGATCAGTGTGTCTTTCAATCCACCAGTCTGCTGCCGACTACTCAGCAAGCGCAGGGATCAAAGCCGGCTGACTGCAAGCTCGCGATACTGTGAACAAGACGCAGCCGCCAACGCCAAGGCGCCAACGCAACCTCGTTGGGCTTGTGGCGGTCTGCTCCCGACAATGATTTGTCAGCTGCGGTGGAAATAGAGCGAGAACGTCGATTGTAGTGAATCCTCGTCTCTGCATTTTATAGTCAGTGCGGCGAGTCGTGCACCGCACGTAGAAGGAGTGAGGTCCGTTCGAAAAAAAAGTCGAAGATCAATACAGTTGACAAAAGGCCCCTCCCGCCGGTCTATCCGACCGGTTCTATCCGTCGGGTTTACCCGGACAGGTGATCGGTGCATCAGACCTCCACTCCGGCCTCCCTCGACAAGCTGAAGCTCCGCATTCAGGCGTTGCGTTCCAAGACGATCGCCAATGGCTGCACCGAGGACGAGGCACTGTCTGCGGCCGCCAAGGTCGCCGAGCTGCTGGATCGACATGATCTGTCGCTCTCCGACGTCGAACTGCGCGCGTCGTCGTGCGAGCGGAGGGTCTACGAGACTTTTCGCAAGAAGCGCATTCCGCTGGACGACTGCGTCGGCGCGATCGCTCATTTCTGCGATTGTCGGGTCTGGCGCGAGAAGAACGCGGCCGGCGACAACCGCTATGTGTTCTTCGGTCTCGGCGCGGATGTCGAGGTCGCGCATTATCTGGCCGAATTGATCGACGGTGCCGTGCGCGCTGACCTTGGCCGCTTCAAGACCTCGGTCGACTACGGCAGGTTCCGGCACCAGGAGCGGCATCTGGCCAATGCCTCCTTCGCGCTCGGGATGGTGGCGTCGATCGCGGACAAGCTGGTCGCGATCAAGGCCGGTCGCGATCAGGTCAACGAAAGTACCGGCCGCGGGCTGGTGGTTCTCAAGACGTCGGTGGTTGATGCGGAGTTCGACAAGCTCGACCTGAAGATGCGGACCCAGCGTAGCGCCAGCCGGATGGTGTCGATGACGGCCTATGAAGCCGGAGGCGCCGCCGGCGCGTCGCTCGCCATCAATCCCGGGCTTGGCAAGTCGCAGTCGGGGACCACTCCCAAAGGACGCTGAACGCGTCGGGGGAGGGCGTGCAGCGTCGCCGTCATTGCAGTTCAGTCGAGCGACTTCTCGAGCTTCTGGGCTGCGCGGAAGTCGTCCATATGCTGCAGATTCGGCCCGTACGCGGCCTCCTTGGTCAGCAGGTGGTAGATCCGGGCCACGACGGTTTGCAGATGTTTCATGCGTCCGCGCGGCATCGCCCGGGCCTTGCAAAGGGCTCGGACCGCATGCGCCCGGAAATAATCAAAAGCGTCTGACATCGCGGACATAACGTTCCGCTCGATGATTGGTTCTTGGATAGTTCTTGTTCGCGCGTTCAAAAACGTCTCCAGGAACGCTGTCGAATGGGAGAACTTAGCCAAGCACGAAGCTATGGGACGGGCGAGGCATGTTCTTCTTTTTCTCGAACCGGCTGGGATGTCTCGGCTCGCTGCTGGTCTCCGGGTTGATCACTCTCGCGCTGCTGTTCATGTTTGGGATCGTTCGGTTCTAAACGCCCGCGCGTTCAGGAACCTGGCCCTCGCTGACCAGTTGTTCGCACGCTGGTCCAGCCACGGAGGGCGCCCTTGGAAAGTACGATCATCGGAGAATTCGACACGCGCCGCGGCGCCGAGCTTGCGGTTGAGCATGTCGTGCAGGAATGCGGCGTGCCGCGAACGGACGTCTTCGTCCAGGCAGTCGGTGGCGCGAACACGTCGGGGACACGCCCGGCCGGTCCTGACGCCAAGGCCGCGCCCGCGCCGGAGGGGCATCAGAAACTGGAAGGCCGGATCGAGGTTTCCGTGGATTTTCACGGCGATGCGCCCGAGAAGATCGCGGACGCTTTGAAGGGCGCAGGTGCAAAGGCGGTCCGAACCAAGTAGCGGCAATCGTGCGGGTCAGCGCCGTGGCTCAGCATGCGGGCAGGCCGCACGCGAATCGTGGCCATGACGACAAGGAACCCCTCGCGCGTTCGGTGCGTTTAGACGCGAATGCGAATGGCGAGGTTGACCTGCTTCAGAGCTCATCGACCCTGATCCCCGGCGACACCGTCTGGCGGCGGTGCGAGGCGCAGCGTGTGGCGGTTCTGAACGATGCTGCCGCTTATTTCGCGGCGCTGCGGGAGGCACTGCTGCAGGCGCAGGATCTCGTCTATATCGTCGGGTGGGATATCCATAGCGAAACCAGGCTGGTCGGAGAATCCGGGCGAGCGCATGACGGCTTGCCGGAACAGCTCGGCCCATTGCTGCGCGCGCTGGTCCAGCGCCGTCCCACCTTGCGGATCAACATTCTGGTCTGGGACTTCGTCTCGTTCTACGCCTCCGAAAGGGAATGGAATTCCGCGGCGAAATTCACCGCCGACACAGATGGCCGCGTCCGGTTTCACCTGGATTCCACGCTTCCATTTGGGTCGGCCCAACACCAGAAAATCGTCTGTGCCGACGGTTCGCTGGCGTTCGTTGGCGGGCTCGATCTGACGATCAGGCGCTGGGACACGAGTGAGCATCGCGCCGATCACGCACCGCGCTGTGATCCCCAAGGCAAGCCATACCTGCCGTTTCATGACGTTCAATGCATGGTCGACGGGGATGCGGCGGCGTGGCTGTTCGATCTCGTGGAGCAACGCTGGCGCGCGGCGGGCCAACAGATTGACGATCGGCGCCCGCTGAAAAGCTTGCGCTGGCCGGCGAATGTGCCGGTCGAGGCTGAGCATATGCCGGTGGGCGTCGCCAGGACCGAGGTGGTCTTTCCGGCGGGTTCGACGGTCAGGGAGGTCGAACGCTCGTTAATCGCAGCGATCCGGTCCGCGACGAGCTTCGTGTACATCGAGAACCAGTTCACCAGTGCCACCAAGATCGCGCGCGAATTGACAGAGCACATGCTGCGCGTGCCTTCGCTTCGGGTTCTGGTCGTCACGCCAAAACTGCATTCCTCGTGGCTGGAATCCCAGGCCATGCAGAACGGCCGGGGCGCCTTCATCGACTGCTTCGATTCGGCCGGCGTCGCCGATCGCATCCGCTTCGTCTACCCGGTGTCAGGGAACGGGGATACGGAAGCGGCCGTGATGGTGCACAGCAAGCTCATGATCGTCGACGATCGGATCTTGAGGATCGGTTCGGCCAATTTGAACAATCGATCGATGGGCGCCGACAGCGAATGTGACCTGATCTTTGAAGCCGCCTCAAGCGAGCACCGGGACTTCATCGCCTCGGTCCGCCGTCGCCTGATCGCCCATTTCTGCGGTCTCGATGAACAGGCCGTCGCGGAAAACGACGATCGTCTTTTTGCGCTGCTGGACGAGGTTTCGGGAGCCGGTGGGACGAAGGCGTTGCGGGACGTGGAATCCTCGGTGCTGACCAGCGCTCTCGCCACGATGGTTCAGCCCGTGGCGGACCCCGAGCGGCCTCTACATCTGGAGCGCGCGGCATCGCGCATGTGGAGCACGAAGACGATCATCGGGATGGTCTCGATAGCCGTGGCGCTTCTTGGACTGGCGATGGCCTGGTCGTACACGTCCTTGAGCGATTTCGCCGACGCGGGCCGGATGTCGACGCTTCTGTCTGCCTATTCGCAGTCCGTCTGGGGGCCGCCGTTCGCGATTGCAGCTTTCGTGGTCGGCGGGTTGGTCGTGTTTCCGGTTCTCGTGCTCATTGCGGCAACTGCTGCCGCACTGGGGCCGTGGCTGGGCTTCGTCACCGCCATGACCGGCGTCTCGCTCAGCGCCTTTGTCCTGTTTGCGATCGGACGGGCACTGGGGCGCGAACGCCTGCAGCGTTTGCTGGGGCGACGTACCGCGCGCATCCAGGAACGTGTCGTCGGCAAGGGCATTCTGGCTGTCGTCGTCATCCGGATGATTCCGGTCGCACCGTTCTCGGTGGTGAATGTCGTGGCTGGCGCGAGCACGCTGCCTCTGCGTGACTTCCTGATCGGAACGCTGCTCGGCATGACGCCCGGCATTCTCGCGATGGCAGTTTTGGGTGCTCAGATCGCTGATCTCGCCAGGAATGCGTCCTGGGTCAACATATTGCTGCTCGCACTGGCGTTCCTGGGCTGGCTCGGGATCTGCGCAGGCGCGCAATTCGTCGCGACGTGGCTCGCCGGGAGGCGTTGATGGCGCCGATGCGCTTCATGACTTGGAATGTGCACGGCACCTTCAATCTCAATCCGAAGTTCGATCTGGAGGGGATCTGTTCCATCATTCGCAAATGGGCTCCCGATGTCGTCGCGCTTCAGGAGGTGGATTCGCGATCCCGATCGGACGATCCGTTTGCGAAGCTGGCGAGTGTCGTTGGCGATCACCGTGTTCATGCCAAGTCGATCGTCACGGCGGATGGCGAATATGGCCAGACGCTCCTGAGCCGCTTCCCATTCTCCGGCCCGCCCGAGATCGTCGACGTGTCGTATCGTGAGCGCGAGCCGCGCCGAGCGATCGCCGCGGGACTGCTGACGCCGGTTGGCGATGTCCGCGTGGTGGCCACGCATCTCGGCTTGAGCATCCACGAGCGCCATGCGCAGGCTCAGGCGCTGGTGAGCCTGGTGAAACCTGGAAGAACCGTCGTGCTCGGGGATTTCAACGACTGGTTCTGGATCAAATCGGTGCGGCGCGTGCTCGCGCAGGTCTGCCCGAACCGGACGCGGCTGCGAACTTTCCCGTCGCATTTGCCCCTGCTGCGGCTTGACCGGATCTATGCAACGTCCGACAGCCGGATCGGGAAAGTCTGGACCGACGAAGGGGCGAGGGCCTATTCGGACCATTTGCCTGTCATCGCAGACATCGAGATCTCCATCGGCTCAAACGCACCGTCAGCGCGATAAAAACTGCTGTCTACAGAAGGACTTGGCTACTGTGCATGGGGTTGTTTTCGCACATTGTGAAGTCGGTGCCGCTCAGCGTGACCATGAGGAACTCTTTCCTCACCCCCGCGTTATCTGGCCATGACGGAAGACATTTCCTACCGGCGCAAGCCTTTGACTCCCGAACAGCGGCAGGCGCGCGATGCGACACGCCGTATCGAAGCCGAGAAAGCCATGCGCGATCACGAAGCGGCGCAGAAGGCGTTCTATGCCAACAAGGAGCGGCTGAGGGCCGAACGGTTGGCACGTGAACAGACGGAGGCGAAGGGCTGACCGCACGCGGTCGCCCCGTCAAAGATGTCCTTGCCCGAGAGCGCTGGCCTCAGTGCCGGTGCGGGACGCGCGTCACGCTCAACGCCTGCTTCAGCGCCTGGACGGCACTTGCGAAAGGTCTGCGAGGCGATTGTGCCTCGATCGCTTCGGCTGCGACGCGACAATCATCAGCGACCTTGAGCAACCCGCCTCGCGCGAGGTCCATGGTGGAGAGGGCTGCCTGCTCCAGGCAGACCCGTTCAAGCCGTCGAAACTCCCGCAGTTCTTTGTTCATGCGTCAGCTCTCGATGTCCCCGGGCCATGCGGCGCTGAGTCTGCTTAACAAATAGTAAACATCCTCCCTAGCTGAGCTGGCTGGCGTAGAGCTGGTCGGTGCCCTGCAGACGCCCGGTGGGCGCAGCCGTGCGGGCTTGACGGCGCTTGGCTTCCGCCGGAAGCTTCAGATGACCCTGACGTGAACCACGGAGACGTTCACTTCCAGCCAGTCCGATCCCGATCAGCGAAAACGACATTGGAGCTGACCATGACCACGTTCGACAAGCGCGAGCAGGGCTTCGAGGCCAAATTCATCCACGACGAGGAGCTCATGTTCAAGGCCACGGCCCGGTCCAACAAGCTGCTCGGGCTCTGGGCCGCAACCCAACTCGGCCTCAGCGGCGATGCCGTGGCCAGCTACGCGACGGCCTTGGTGACGGACCATCTGGAGAACCAGTCGATGGGCGAGATCCTCGACAAGGTGGCAGGCGATCTCGCCGCCAAAGGCGTCGCGTGCGACCAGGTCGCAGCCAAGCTTCAGGAATGCATGCACCAGGCCTTGCAGCAACTCGAAGCGGACAAGTGAAAGCAAGCCGGCCCTCGACGGCCAGGATCGGGAGGCGGGTGGTGTCTTGCGGAGGAGTGTTTTGGAGCAGCTTCGGCACATCGCCCGGCGCGGTCGCGCTCGCTGCTGCGATCCTGGTCGGCTGCAGCGGCGCTGAAGTATCGGCCACGCCGCTGACGCCATTTCGCTACGAGGCGCAGGCGCAGCGTCATTGCCCGCACGACCGGGTCGTCTGGCTCGATTTCAGCAAAGGCGTCTACTACGGCAAAGGCCAGAAGCGGTACGCCCAGGGATTTGACGGCAGCTTCGTCTGCCTGAGCGAAGCCCGTGACAGCCTCTATCGGCGTTCGCTGCTTGGACTGCGGTAAGCGTATTTTTCGGGAAGTGCCGGTGCTCAGGCGAAGG
Source organism: Bradyrhizobium sp. 134 (assembly GCF_023074155.1). NCBI lineage: Bacteria > Pseudomonadati > Pseudomonadota > Alphaproteobacteria > Hyphomicrobiales > Nitrobacteraceae > Bradyrhizobium > Bradyrhizobium sp. 134. The sequence continues at coordinate 17,761 of NZ_JADPKX010000053.1, forward strand.
CCAAGGCCACGAGGCTGGAGCACAGCAGGACCAAACCACCGGCGGTCAATGCCAGGAAGCCATCGGATACGAGGTCATGGTTGCGCATGGGACACCTGCCGCTCTCGTCTTCGATGCTCGATCGGATCGCTTAAAAATGTCCGAACGCGCCGTCTTGAAAGGGTGATGCTTGCCGCCCGCGCGAGTGCCTCAGGCCCTCGTGCGGTAACCTTCAAACGCATGGGCCAGGAAAATCCCCGCGCTTACCAAACCCATCAGTGCCGAAACCGTCTCGATCATCGTCTTATTCCATTCCGCCCTGCACGCGAGAAAACGCGGGCGGCCTTGCACAGTCAAAAGAATTCCAGTGAGCGGCGCGACAATGGGGGTGGAGTGAGGATTTGGCGCAACAGAATGTCCGGCCACGGCACAGAGCAGGGCGCCCGCGCCCCGTAGTTCAACGGGGCGAACGCATACGCCCCGTTTACCATCCCGGCGTGAACGCTGTGGGCTCCCCATTTCCGCCGTGTTCGGGTTGCGTTATCGTTACCACTTCCGACGCGGTGGTGGGCCGCCTCGGAGCAAAGGACCGGATAGCGCTGCCCCGTAGCCAAAGCGGGTTAGGTACGCCTCCGGCGAAATGGTATTTGGGGCGAATGGGGATCCGTCGGTCAGATTCGGTTTTGCGGGTCGCGCGCGCTGCTGCGGCGGCCGCGACCTGCCTTGCGCTCGCCAATTGCGCCTCCTCCAACAAATTCGCCAGCCGCGTCGATCCGAAATACGGCGTGTCCTCGAGCCCCCGGGTGGTGGCTTTGGGCGATCCGGTCCCGAAGGGCGGCGGCGCCTACCGCGTCGGCAAGCCCTATGTGGTGGGTGGCCGGACCTATGTGCCCGAAGAGGACGTCAACTACCGCGCCGAAGGCATGGCGTCCTGGTACGGCGACGATTTCCACGGCCGCCTGACCGCCAATGGCGAAGTGTTCGACATGGGCTCGCTGACCGCGGCGCATCCAACCCTGCCGATGCCGTCCTATGCGCGGGTCACCAACGTCTCGAACGGCAAGTCGCTGATCGTCCGCGTCAATGACCGCGGGCCCTATCACGGCAACCGGCTCATCGACGTCTCGAACAAGGCCGCCGAACTGCTTGAATTCAAAGGCAATGGCATCGCCAAGGTCCGTGTCGAATATGTCGGGCGGGCGCCGCTGGAAGGCTCCGACGACCGCCAGCTGATGGCGACCTTGCGCACCGGGACCCCGGCGCCGTCACCTTCGATGGTCCGGGTCGCCTCCGCGAGACCCTTCGTGCCGGAGCTGCCGTCGTCGAACCGCGGTGCCATGCGCGGCGAAGTTCCGACGCCGGAGGGACGGCCCTACAATCTCGGCAACACCTCCGCCGACATGGCTTCACTCAGTGCGACCTCGGAAATGTCGGCCTCGAGCCGTAACCGGGGCCGGGCGCTCCAGAACGCCCGCGCCGTGTCCTATGATGGTGACGGACGCTATGCGACCGAGAGCGCGCCGTCCGGCGCCTACGCCTCGGACGGGGCTGCTGAGGCCCGCGGCATCCTGAGCGGCCGCGGCCTCTACTGAGCCGCGCTTTCCTTCAAGAACTTCACCAGCGCCGCATTCACCTCCTCGGGCCGCTCCTGCTGGACCCAATGGCCGGCGCCGTCGATGATCAGCTTTCGCGTCAGATTGGGCAGCACGCGCTCGAGCTCGTTGACGCGCTTGGCTCCGATCAGGCCGGTGATAACGGCGTCTTTCGAACCGGCAATGAAGAGCGAGGGCTGGTGGATCTGCGCATCCTGCCAGGGCGCCGTCAGCTCCCAATTGCGGTCGAGGTTGCGATACCAGTTCAGCCCGCCGCGGAAGCCGGACTTGCGGAAGGATTCGGTGAAATAGGCAAGGTCAGTCTCGCTGAGCCAAGCCGGCAGAGGCTCCTCCGGATTGCCGTGGCCGAGGAAGCCCTTGCCCTCCTGCACGAACATTGCCGCGGAGGGATCGGCAAGGCCCCGCCCGCCGAGCACGATGCGCATGGTGCGCGCGACGTCGTGCTCGAACTCGGCCTCGGCAATGCCGGGCGCCTGGAAATACTGCCAATAGAAATTGCTGATGCCGCCCTGGCGCAGGAGTTCGAGCGGCTTGCCGCGGCCGCGGAACGGCGGCGGCACGCTCAGGCCAGCGACCGCCGTGAAGATGTCGGGCCGGAACAGCGCCGCGTGCCAGGCCACCGGAGCACCCCAATCGTGGCCGACCGCCATCGCCTTGGTCTCGCCAAGTGCCTGCACGAGGCCGACGATATCGCCGACCGTGTCGAAGATCGAATAGGCCGCCGCGTCGGGCGGCGCTGAGCTTTGGCCGTAGCCGCGCATGTCAGGGGCGACGACGCGAAAGCCGGCCTGCGCCAGCGCCAGGATCTGGTGGCGCCAGGAGTAGGAGAGTTCCGGCCAGCCGTGGCATAGCACCACCAGCGGCCCCTGACCGGCTTCGCGGATGAACAGGTCGATGCCATTGGCCTTGATTACGCGGGTGGATGACATCGCTTTTCCGCCTTGTTTCAGGGGTTTGGTCAGAAAATCTGAGGTGCCACGATAGGGGCGGGACGAGAATCGTGCAATCTCGGGACAAGCCGCCACCCCGTGTTGTTCGCACCCGCTCCAACTGTTAGAACGCCGCTCTCAGGGCTTGGCCATGGAATTTCATCTTTCCTCGTTGGGGCGCACCCGGTTCATCGCCGGAGCGCTGGCGCGCGGGCTGATCGCGACGGCTGTGGTGGCGGCCATCGGCTGGGGCGGGGCGCTCTACGCCGCCAACCAGAGCGTTCAGGGCGCCAAGAAAACAGATGATGCCGGCTTCGACGGCGACGCCCCGACCGCGATCCTGATCGAGGCGTCCAGCGGCAGCGTGCTGTTCGAGAAGAACGCCGACGAACTGCGCGCGCCCTCCAGCATGATGAAGCTGATGACCGCGGAGGTCGTCTTCAACGCCATCAAGAAGGGCGACATCAAGCTGACCGACGAATACCGGATCAGTGAGAACGCCTGGCGCCGGGGCGGCGCGCCCTCCGGCGGCTCGACCATGTTCGCCGCGATCAACAGCAAGGTCACCGTCGACGATCTCCTGCACGGGGCGATCATCCAGAGCGGCAACGACGCCTGCATTGCGCTCGCCGAAGCCATGGCGGGCAACGAGCGGATTTTCGCCGCCGACTTCATGACCAAGCGCGCCCGCGAGCTTGGCCTGACGAAGTCGACCTTCGGCAATTCCAACGGCTTGCCCGACCCCGCCAACAAGATGACGGTGCGCGAGCTCGGCATCCTCGCCCGGCACATCATTCTCGATTTCCCCGAATTCTATAAACTGTTCGGCGAGAAGGAATACACCTGGAACAAGATCCGCCAGCCCAACCGCAATCCATTGCTCAATTCCATGGAAGGCGCCGACGGTCTGAAGACCGGCTACACCAAGGAAGGGGGCTACGGCATGGTCGGCTCGGCCGTGCAGAACGGCACGCGGCTGATCGTCGTCGTCAACGGGCTGGAAGACCCCGAAGATCGCGCCACCGAAGCCAAGAAGATGCTGGAATGGGGTTTTCGCAATTTCGAGACCCGCGCCCTGATCGCGGCCGATCAGCCCGTCGGCTACGCCAAGGTGTTCGGCGGCGAGAGCCGTTCGGTGAAACTGGTCGCCAAGACGCCCGTGAAAGTGATGGTGCACAAGAACGGCAGCGACAAGCTGATCGCGCGCGTCGTCTATAGCGGCCCGGTGCGCGCGCCGGTCGAGGCCGGGCAGAAGGTCGGGCTGGTCAGGGTCTGGCGCAGCGGCAACATCGCGGTGGAGACGCCGGTCTATGCCGCAGACGCGATCGGCACTGGCTCGACCGTGCGCCGCGCGATCGACGGCGCCAGCGAGCTCGTGATCGGCATGTTCCGTGCGGGCGCCGAGAAGCTCTGATCATGAGTGAAAGCGCGGTAAAGTGGCCGTCCGGACGCGGGCGTTTCGTCACCTTTGAAGGCGGCGAGGGCACTGGCAAGTCGACCCAGATCAAGAAGCTCGCCGATCGTCTCAAGGCAGCCAGGATGCGCATCCTCGTCACGCGCGAGCCGGGCGGCTCGCCGGGCGCCGAGATCATGCGCCATCTGGTGCTGTCAGGCATGGGCAAGCTGCTCGGACCCGAGGCCGAGACGTTGCTGTTCGCGGCCGCGCGCGACGACCATGTCCGCACCGTGATCCAGCCCGCGCTCAACCAGGGCACCTGGGTGCTGTGCGACCGCTTCGCCGACTCGACGCGGGCCTATCAGGGCAGCCTCGGCCGGGTACCGGCGGCGCTAATCAACGCGATGGAGCGGGTCACGATCGGAGATCTCAAGCCGGACCTCACCATCATCCTCGATCTGCCGGTCGAGATCGGCTTGCAGCGCGCGGCCGCACGCCGCGGCAGCGGCACGCCGGACAGGTTCGAGGCCGAGAAGCTCGGTTTCCATCAGGGTCTGCGCGAGGCCTATCGCAAGATCGCAGCGGACGATCCTGCGCGCTGCGTGCTGATCGACGCCAATTCCGACCCTGATACGGTTGCCGGACGCATCTGGACCGCGTTGCGTGATCGCCTGCTTCCGACGCCGGCATCGGTGGTGTCCATATGAGCCCGCGTCAGACCGAGCGCGAAACCGCCATTTCTCATCCGCGCGAGACGAGCGTTCTGTTCGGCCATCGCGAGGCCGAGACCGCGCTGCTCGCCGCCTATCGCAGCGGGCGCATCCCGCATGCCTGGCTGATTGGCGGGCCGCAAGGCATCGGCAAGGCGACGCTGGCCTATCGGATGGCTCGCTTCGTGCTCGCTCACGGCCAGCCGCTGGCGCTTTCGGTGCAGCGCGCCGAAGATCTCGCCATCAATCCTGATGACGCCGTGGCGCGGCAGGTTGCGGCGAGCTCGCATGGGGGCCTGTTGACGCTGGAGCGCACCGCCAACGATCGCGGCGTGATGCGCACGGTAATCACCGTGGACGAGACGCGCGAGACGATCGGTTTCTTCGGCTCGACCGCGGCGGCCGAAGGCTGGCGCGTCTGCATCGTCGATACCGTCGACGAGCTCAATCCAAATGCCGCCAACGCGCTGCTGAAAATTCTCGAGGAGCCGCCGCAGCAATCGCTGTTCCTACTGGTGAGCCACGCGCCGGCGCGCGTGCTCGCCACAATTCAGTCGCGCTGCCGCAAGCTGCGCCTGCGCGCGCTCGCAACTGACGACGTGATTGGAGCAGCCGCCACCGCGGCCGATCTCGACCCGAATGATCCGGCGTTGCGCGAGGCGGCGGAGGCGTCCGAGGGCAGCGTCGCGCGGGCGCTGACGCTGCTCGGCGGTGACGCCCTGAAGCTCCAGCAGCGCACGGCCGCGCTGTTGGCGCGACTGCCGCAGGTCGATCCGCGCGAATTGCACACGCTCGGCGAATCGCTCGGCACCAGCGACCGCGTTGCGCTTGCCGCCTTCATCGACGGCATCGATCGCTGGATCGCGGAACGCCTGCACGCCGACGAGGCCAATGCCAACCAGAACCTGCCGCGCCTTGCGCGCCTAGCTGAGGTATGGGAAAAGATCGTCCGCGCCGCGCGCGACACCGAAACCTACAATCTGGAGCGAAAGCCCTTGGTTTTCTCGGTGTTCGGCTGGCTGGCGGACGCAACGCGCTAGAGCATGATCCGGAAAACTGTGCAGCGGTTTTCCGATGGGATCATGCTCAAGACAATAAACTAACGCAGGTTCGTTTCCAAATTTCGAGAAGCCGGTAAAGGAATTCGTCGTGGCAGCGCGAGCTAAGAAAACCGCTAAGGGCAAGAGCAGCAAGAAGGCCGCCACGAAGGCCGTCAAGAAATCCGCGAAGAAGGCCGTGAAGGCGCTCGCGCGCAAAGCTGCCAAGAAGGTCAAGAAAGCCACGAAGACCAAAAAGACGGCTGCCAAAAAAGCCGGGAAGAAGAGCGCCGCGAAGACGGCAAAGAAGGCAGCGAAGAAGCAGGTCGTTGCCAAGAAGACGGTGAAGACAGCGACCAAAAAGCCAGCCAAGGCTTCGGCGAAAAACAAGGCTCCGGCGAAGAAGATAGCCAAGACGGCGAGGGTGGCTGCGCCTGCCGTGACCACCACACCAGCTCCTGTCGCCACGCCGCCGAAAATTGCCAAGCCCAAGGCCCCTCGCGCGGCGAAGTCCATCACAGCGCCGCAGGCCACCACGCCCGTAGCCGTCCCGGCGCGCGACAACGTCTTCTACATCACGACTGCGATCGCCTATCCCAATGGCAGCCCGCATATCGGCCACGCCTATGAGGCAGTCGCGACCGATACGTTGGCGCGGTTCGCCCGACTCGACGGCAAGGATGTGTTCCTCCTGACCGGCACCGACGAGCACGGCCAGAAGATGGTTCAGACCGCGGCCAGCGAAAAAATGTCCGTCTCGGAGCTCGCGGCCCGCAATGCCGGCCGTTTCAAGCAGATGGACGAGCGCCTCAACGTGTCGTTCGACCGTTTCATCCGCACCACGGAGGAGCAGCATCATCGCTCCAGCCAAGAGATATGGCGGCGCATGGAAGCGAACGGGGACATCTATGCCGACATTTATGCCGGCTGGTACTCCGTGCGTGACGAAGCCTATTACGCCGAGGACGAGACGCGCCTGAACGACGACGGGGTGCGGCTCGGGCCGCAGGGAACGCCGGTCGAATGGGTCGAGGAGAAGAGCTACTTCTTCCGCCTGTCGGCCTATCAGGACAAGCTGCTCAAGCTCTATGACACGCAGCCCAATTTCATCGGTCCCGACTCCCGCAAGAACGAGGTGGTGAGCTTCGTACGGGGCGGCCTGCGCGATCTCTCGATCTCGCGCACGACGTTCGATTGGGGCGTCAAGGTGCCCGGTGACGAAGAGCACGTGATGTATGTCTGGGTCGACGCGCTCACCAATTACATCACCGGCGTCGGCTTCCCCGACGAGAGCAACAAGAACTGGCGCTATTGGCCTGCCGACGTGCACATCATCGGCAAGGACATCATCCGCTTCCATGCCGTGTACTGGCCGGCGTTCCTGCTGTCGGCCGGGATCCCACTACCGAAGCGGGTCTATGCCCATGGCTTCCTGTTCAGCAGGGGCGAGAAGATGTCGAAGTCGGTCGGCAACGTGGTCGATCCCTTCAACCTCGCCGAACAGTACGGCGTCGACCAGATGCGCTATTTTTTTCTGCGTGAGGTGCCGTTCGGCCAGGACGGCAACTACAATCACGAGGCCATCGTCGCGCGCATCAATGCCGATCTCGCCAACGATCTCGGCAACCTCGCGCAGCGCTCGCTGTCGATGATCGCAAAGCAGCTCGGCGGCGTGCTCCCGGAGCCCGGCGAATTCAGCGACAACGACAAAGCGATCCTGTCACAGGCTGACGGCATGCTCGCGGCGTCCCGCGAAGCGATGGCGACGCAGCAAATCCATCACTGGCTCAACGCCGTATGGGCCGTGGTCGCGGAAGCCAACCGCTATTTCGCGGGCGAAGCGCCGTGGGCGCTCGCCAAGACCGATCCTGTCAGGCAGAAGACGGTGCTCTACGTCACCGCCGAAGTCGTGCGCCAGATCGCGATCCTGACCCAGCCGGCGATGCCGACGGCCTCGGGATTGCTGCTGAACAGCCTCGGGATCCCCGAAGGGGAGCGCAACTTCGCCGCGCTCGGCGGTGCAACGCGCATCGCGCCCGGTACGACGCTGCCCGCGCCGACGCCGGCCTTCCCGCGCTACATCGAGCCGGCAGCCTAAAGGCGTTCGCACCATGCTGGTCGACAGCCACTGCCACCTGGATTTTGCGGATTTTGCGGAGGATCTCGACGGGATCGTGTCGCGGGCGCGAGCGGCCGGCATCGGCCGCATGGTCACCATTTCGACTCGGGTGAAAAAGCTGAACCAGCTTTTGTCTATCGCCGAGCGCTATGACGACGTCTATTGCTCGGTCGGCACCCATCCGCATAACGCCGATGAGGAAGACGGCATCGCGCCGGACGAGCTGATTGCGCTGACGCAGCACCCCAAGGTCGTCGCGCTCGGCGAAGCCGGGCTCGACTATTTCTACGACAACGGCTCGCCGGAGGCGCAGGCGAGGGGCTTTCGTGCCCACATCGCCGCCGCCCGCGCCACCGGCCTGCCGCTGGTGATCCACACCCGCGAGGCGGACCAGGATTGCGGCCGTATCCTAGAAGAGGAGACGGCAAAAGGATCGTTTCGCGCCGTGTTGCATTGTTACACCGGCGGGCGCGAGCTGGCGCTGAAGGCGGTCTCGCTCGGGCTCTATATCGGCTTCACGGGCATCCTGACCTTCAAGAAGTCCGAGGCCCTGCGCGCGCTTGCGGCCGAACTGCCATCCGACCGCATTTTGGTTGAAACAGACTCGCCCTACCTTGCGCCCGGCAAGTTCCGGGGCAAGCGCAACGAACCGGCCTATGTGGTCGAGGTCGCAAAAGTGCTCGCCGAAACACGCGGCGTGTCGTTTGACGAGATCTCGTGCCAGACAAGCGAAAACTTCTTTCGCCTGTTCTCCAGGGTGAAAGCTTAGAACTGGGAGCCGCATGACGCTGACGCTGACGATTCTGGGCTGCGGCTCCTCCGCCGGCGTGCCGCGCCCGGCACTCGGCTGGGGTGCCTGCGATCCCAACAATCCCAAGAACCGCCGTCGCCGCTGTTCGCTGCTGGTCGAGCAGACATCGGACGAGGGCACCACGCGTATCGTGATCGACACCTCGCCGGACCTGCGCGAGCAATTGCTCTCGACCAATGTCGACCACATCGATGCAGTGTTCCTGACCCACGAGCACGCCGATCAGACCCACGGCATGGACGATCTGCGTTCGGTCGTGATGCACATGCGCCGGCGGATTCCGACCTATCTCAATCAGACGACCGCGAACGACATCATGTCGCGGTTCTCCTATTGCTTCGTCTCGCCGGCGGGCAGCGACTATCCGCCGATCCTGACGGGGCATTCGATCGAGGCCGGTGAAAGCCAGACCATCCAGGGGAAGGGCGGCGCGGTGACGATGACCGCCTTCCTGGTTCAGCACGGCAACATTCCCGCGCTGGGCTATCGCATCGGCGATGCCGCCTACACACCCGACCTCAACGACATCCCGCGCGAGAGCTGGGGCGCCCTGGAAAATCTGGATCTCTGGATCGTCGATGGCCTCCGCTACACCAGCCATGTCAGCCATTTCAGCATCAACGACGCGTTGTCCTGGATCGAGCGCTTCAAGCCGAAGCGCGCCGTCATCACCAATATGACGGCCGACGTCGATTATGAGGTGATCCGGCAGTCGCTGCCGGCGGGCGTGGTGCCCGCGTATGACGGGCTGCGGCTGGAGACCCGCTGAACCTGCGGTGGAAATTCCGGCGAGAGCCGGCATACTGCTTGCTTGCGCTAGCCCCATCATGTTGATCTAACGTCTGAAAGACAAGGCGCTGGGCAGAGGCGATATTCATGCAGGACCGGCGTGCGACGTACGATCGCCGGGACTGTCTGAATCGCCTCGTGTGAGGATGGGGATCGCGTTGGCAGGGGACGATGTCACGAGCCGGGGACCGGTGCGACGCGCGCTGGATCTCCTTTATCTCGGTGCGGGCTACGCCGCCGGCGCCTTCATGGTTGCGATCTTTGCAATCATGATGATCATGTCGATCGGGCGCCAGTTTGCGGTCAACATTCCCGCCGGCGATGATTTCGCCTCATGGTGCATGGCCGCGATGGCATTCCTCGGCCTCGCTCACACCTTCAAGCGCGGAGAGATGATCCGGGTCGGCCTGCTGCTGGAGCGTCTGCATGGACGCACCAAGCAGGTTGCGGAGGTCGTGGCCCTCGGTATTGCCGCCGCTTTCATCCTCTATTTCACCCGGCATGCCGTGCAGATGACCTACGATTCCTGGCGCTTCAACGACGTGGCGCAGGGCGTCGTCGCGCTTCCGCTCTGGATTCCGCAGCTCGGGTTTTCCGGCGGACTCGTGATCCTCTCGATCGCGCTCATTGATGAAATGGTCAGTGTCGTCGGCGGCAACCGGCCGAGCTACGAGAAGGGCTCGCCGGACGAGACCCCGGACGAATTCATCGAGCGGATCTCACAGGGCGGCGGAGGTTGACGATGGCCAATCTCGGCATGATTGAACTGTCGTTCATTCTGCTCGGCGTCATGATCGTGCTGCTGGGAAGCGGCATCTGGATCGCGGTTTCGCTGGGGCTCGTCGGCTTCGTGGCGATGGCGCTGACCACGAGCCTGCCGCTCGGCTCGGTGCTTGCGACCACGACATGGAGCGCAAGCTCGTCATGGACGCTGGCCGCGCTGCCGCTGTTCATCTGGATGGGCGAGATCCTCTTCCGCACCAAATTATCCGAGGAAATGTTTCGAGGCCTGTCGCCCTGGGTTCAGTGGCTGCCGGGGCGCCTGACGCATGTCAACGTGATCGGCTGCGGCATCTTCGCGGCGGTGTCGGGCTCGTCGGCGGCGACCTGTGCGACCATCGGCAAGATCGCACTGCCCGAGCTGGACAAGCGTGGCTACGACAAGGGCCTCAGCCTCGGATCGCTCGCGGGCTCCGGTACGCTCGGCCTGCTGATCCCGCCGTCGATCCCGATGGTGGTCTATGCGGTCACGGCGAATGTCTCCGTGCTTCAGGTGTTCCTCGGCGGCTTCCTGCCCGGCATGCTCGTGATGGTGCTCTATTCCGGCTACATCATCATCTGGTCGCTGCTGAACCCGAAGAAGATTCCGCCGCGCGATCCCCCGATGCCGTTCCGCCAGAAGCTGCGGGAGTCGGCCAGGCTTGCGCCCTGCCTGTTGCTGATCCTGGCGGTCTTCCTCTCGCTCGTGCTCGGCTTTGCGACGGCGACGGAATGCGCCGCCTGGGGCGTTTCGGGCGCGCTGCTGCTGGCGTGGTGGAGCCGCACGCTCACGCGCAAGAACTTCCTCGAAAGCATCATGAGCGCGACGCGCCTGACCTGCATGATCATGCTGATCCTGGCAGGCGCTGCCTACACGACCGCAGCCATGGCCTATACGGGCATTCCGGCGGCGCTTGCCACCTGGGTCCAGGGCCAGCAGCTCACGCCGGGCATGCTCGCGCTGTATCTGAGTATCATGTACATCATCCTGGGATGCCTGATCGACGGCATCTCAATGATCGTCCTGACCGCCGTGATCGTGCTGCCGATGGTCAGGCAGGCCGGTCTCGACCTGGTCTGGTTCGGGGTCTATCTCATCATCCACGTCGAGATGGCGCAGATCACGCCGCCGGTCGGTTTCAATCTGTTCGTGCTCCAGAACATGAGCGGGCGCGACACTTTCACCGTTGCGCGGGCGGCGTTCCCGTTCTTTGTCCTGCTGCTCGCGGCCGTGTTCATCATCACGGAATATCCGCAGATCGTGATGTTCTTGCCCAAGCTCGCCTTCCCAGACTGAGCGTACCGTTTTGAAATTGACTGTGAGGAGAAGCCCGATGATGTCTCGTTTATTCCGCGCATCCCTGATCGCCGGCGCCGTGCTGGCCGTGACACCCGCTTTGGCTCAGACCAAATGGAATCTGCCGGCAGCGTATCCGGCCGACAATCCGCACTCCGAGAACCTCGTTGCTTTCGCCAAGGACGTCGAGGCTGCCACGTCCGGCAAGCTCCAGATCACGGTTCATCCCGGCGCGTCGCTGTTCAAGGCACCCGATATCAAGCGCGCGGTGATGACCGGGCAGGCGCAGATGGGCGAAGTCTTGCTGTCGATCCACGAGAACGAGGATCCGGTGTACGGCGTCGATGTGGTGCCGTTTCTGGCGACCAGCTTTCCGGACGCCATGAAGCTCTATCAGGCGTCGAAGCCGCTGATTACGAAGAAGCTCGATGCGCAGGGGCTCAAGCTGCTGTTCGTCGTGCCGTGGGCGCCGCAGGGCGTCTATGTCAGCAAGCCGCTTGCGACCATCGAAGACATGAAGGGCCTGAAATGGCGGGCTTACAACGTTGGGACCGCGCGTATTGGCGAGCTGGTCGGCGCGCAGTCGGTCACCATTCAGGCCGCCGAGCTGCCGCAGGCGCTTGCCACCGGCGTCGTGAACTCCTTCATGTCGTCCGGCGGCACGGGCTACGATGCGAAGGCATGGGAGTCGCTGAAATACTTCTATGACGTGCAAGCGTGGATCCCGAAGGACTACACCTTCGTCAACAAGGCCGCGTTCGAGGCGCTCGACAAGCCGACCCAGGAGGCCATCCTCAAGGCCGCCGCGACCGCGGAAACCCGCGGCTGGAAGGCCTGGCAGGACAAGAGCACCTGGTACATCGATCAGCTCAAGGCCAAGGGCATGACGGTCGAGCCGCCGAGCCCGGCCCTGAAGGCCGGATTCCAGAAGATCGGCGAACAGCTCACCGCCGACTGGCTCAAGAAGGCGGGAGCCGACGGCCAGGCCCTGGTTGACGCCTATAAGAAGATGTGAGGGCGGGAGGCTCGGCGAACCCGACCTCGTCGAAACTGCGAAACGACTTCGCGGCGACACGCAACCGCCGCGGAGGTCGAGACAAGCTCAGGCCGAGATCGCCTTCGCCGATCCCGCTTCGTTGCGCAGCAGGAATTTCTGGATCTTTCCCGTCGACGTTTTCGCGATCGGCCCGAACACGACGGCCTTCGGCGTCTTGAAGCCGCTCATATGCGAGCGGCAGAAGGCGATGATGTCGGCTTCGCTCGCGCTGGCGCCGTCCTTCAGCTCGACGAAGGCGCAGGGCACTTCGCCCCATTTCGGATCGGGCTTTGCGACCACGGCGGCGAACAGCACGGCGGGGTGCTTGTAAAGGATGTCCTCGACCTCGACAGAGGAAATGTTCTCGCCGCCGGAGATGATGATGTCCTTGGAGCGATCCTTGATGATGACGTAGCCGTGCGCGTCGAGCACGCCGAGGTCTCCGGTGTGAAACCAGCCACCTTCGAAAGCTTCCTTCGTCGCCTTGTCGTTCTTGAGGTAGCCCTTCATCACGATGTTGCCGCGGAACATGACTTCGCCGATGGTCTCGCCGTCGCGCGGCACCTGCCTCATGGTCTGGGGATCGATGACGGTGACGCCTTCCTCGAGCGGGTAGGGCACGCCCTGCCGCCGCTTCAAGCTGGCGCGCTCGGCTGCGGGCAGATCATCCCAGCCTGGCTGCTCGGCGCAGACGGAGGCGGGGCCGTAGACCTCGGTCAGGCCGTAGACGTGCGTCAGCTTGATCCCAATGCTCTCGGCGCCCTCGAGCACCGCGACCGGCGGCGCGGCACCGGCGATGAGCCCGACGAACCGGCGCGCGGCACCACCCTTCGGCGCATCGGGTGCGTTGATCAGCGTGTTGTAGACGATCGGCGCGCCGCACATGTGGGTGACGCCGTGCTGCTTGATCAGCTCGAAGATCTTGGTCGGCTCGACCTTGCGCAGGCAGACATTGATGCCGGCGGCCGCCGCAATGGTCCAAGGGAAGCACCAGCCGTTGCAGTGGAACATCGGCAGCGTCCAGAGATAGACCGGATGCTGGCCGAGTTGGCCCGCGAGGATGTTGCTGACGGCATTCAGATAGGCGCCGCGATGATGGGTCACGACGCCCTTGGGATTTCCCGTGGTGCCAGAAGTGTAGCTCAGCGCGATCGCGTCCCATTCGTCCTTCGGCGGGATGGCGGTGAAATCGGGATCGCCTTGCGCGACGGCAGACTCGTACTCGATCTCGCCGATGCGCCTGCCGCCCTTGAATGCGGCGTCGTCGACGTCGATCACGAACGGTTTTGGACCACTCATCTGCGTGAGCGCATCGGTGATCACGCCGGAAAACTCCGGGTCGACCAGAATGATCCTTGCGCCGCCATGGTCGAGCTGAAATGCGATCGAAGGCGCATCGAGCCGGATGTTCAGGGCGTTGAGCACGGCACCCGTCATGGGTACGGCGAAATGCACCTCGTTCATCGCCGGAATGTTCGGCAGCATCGCAGCGACGGTGTCGCCGACGCCGATGCCCTTGCCGGCAAGATACGAAGCAAAGCGCTTGCAGCGCTCATGGGTCTCGCGCCAGGTGAAGCTGCGCCCCTCGTAGACCGTGCTAACGTGATCGGGATAGACCGCGGCGCTGCGCGCAAGGAAGCTCAACGGGCTCAGCGGCACGTAGTTGGCGGGCGTCTTGTCGAGACCGATATTGTACTGGTTCTGCCGCTCGCTCATCGACACCTCCCTCACGCGCCGGCTTACAGGAATCCGATGGAGATCCACGGAAACACGGCGACGACGATCAATCCTACCAGCAGTGCCAGCAGATAACCCCAGATCGGCCTGATGCCTTCGGCCGGATCGACGCGTCCGATGGCGCAGGCGGCATAATAGCCGACCCCGAAGGGCGGGGCGAATAGCCCGATACCCATGGCGAGAATGATCACCATGGCATAGTGCACCTCGTGCACGCCGACCGCACGCGCGATCGGAAACAACAGCGGCCCGAACAGCACGATCGCCGGGATGCCCTCCAGCACGCTGCCGAGGATGGTGAAGGCCAGGATCGAGACGGCGATGAAGGTCGCCGCGCCGCCCGGCAGTCCGGTCATGGCCGCCGCCAGCGCGCGCGAGAAGCCTGATTGCGTCAGGCCCCAGGCCATGCCGGTGGCCGTGCCGATGATCAGCAGGATCGCGCCCGACAGCGCAGCGGTTTCGACCAGCATTGGAAACAGCCGCCGCCAGTCGAAGCGGCGGTAGACCAGGAGTCCGACCAGGGCGCCATAGACGATGCCGATGGTGGAGACTTCGGTGGCGGTCGCGATGCCTTCGACCACGGCGTAGCGGATCACGAAGGGCAGCGCGAGCGCGGGCAGGGCGATGATAAAGGTCTTGCCGATCTCGCCGCCTGTGGCGCGACGGACATGGCTCATGTCCTCGTGGCGGTAGCGCCACCACACCAGCATGCACAGCGTGATCGCCAGCACCACCCCGGGCAGCAGGCCGCCGGTGAACAAAGCGGCGATCGAGACGCCCGTGACCGATCCGATCGTGATCAGCACGAGGCTCGGCGGAATGGTTTCGGTCTGCGCGCCGGTGGCGGCAAGAAGCGCGACGAGGTCGCCGGGCTTGGCGCCGCGCTGCTTCATCTCCGGGAACAGCACGGGCGCTACCGCCGCCATGTCGGCCGCCTTGGCGCCGGAGATGCCGGAGACCAGATACATCGCGCCGACCAGGACGTAATGCAGCCCGCCGCGGACATGGCCAAGCAGGCTCGCCAGGAACGCCACCATGGCCCGTGCCATGCCGGTCATTTCGATCAGGAGCCCCAAAAATACGAACAGCGGCACCGAGAGCAAGATGAGGTGGCTCATGCCCTCGTCCATCCGCCCGACCAGCACCATCACCGGCGTGCGCGTGGTCAGTGCCAGATAGCCGAAGATCGCGAGCCCGAAGCCGAACGCGATGGGAACACCGGCAAAGACGCAGAAGCCGGCGACGCCGACGAAGAAGATGACGAGGTTGAGATTGCCGAGCGGCCGCAGATAAGGCTGCGCCAGCCAGAACAAGCCGACGACGACGGCAACGGCGACCGCGGCCGTCAGCACCATGCGGTAATCGGCTGCGCGCAGCAGCCGCAACAGCGCGAACACCGCCATCAGGCAGATTCCGGCCGGCAGCGCCGCGGCGCGCCACATATTGGAGATCTGCAGCGCCGGCGTGGTGATGAAGCTTTCCTCGTAGGCGTAGTCCCAGGACGGCCAGACGATCAGCGCCAGGAAGGCCAGCGCCGCGCAGGTCGCGACCAGATCGAGCCAGGCCCGCGTGGCCGGCCTGGTGCTGGCGACAACCGCGGTCATGCGCATGTGCTCGGAGCGGCGGAACGCGACCGCCGCGCCCAGCATGGCGAGCCACAGGAACAGGATCGAGGCAAGCTCGTCCGACCAGATCAGCGGCCGGTGCAGGCCGTAGCGTGCGACCACGCCGGCAAACAGGATTGCGATCTCGGCGACCACCAAAATGGCCGCCGGGATTTCGACGAGGAGCCCGAGTGCGCGCTCCGTCGAGGCCAGCAACGAAGGTCGGCGAGGGGACCGAACAGTCGCCTCGCCCGCCACTCCGTTCACTTCGACCTCGATATGAGCCATGACGGCTCCAACGCGTTACGACAGCTTGCCGACCGCCTTTTCCAGCAGGTCCCAGGCCTGATCGCCGTATTTACCTTTCCACTCGGCATAGAAGCCGGCGGACCGCAGCTTGTCGCGGAACGGCGCGACCGCGGGCTGGTTGAAGGTCAGGCCCTTGCCCGCGAGCTCCTGCTGCAGGTTGGCATTGAGCTTGGCGGTATCCTCACGCTCCTTGAGCGCTGCGGCATTGATGTTCTTGGCGACGATGGTGCGCACATCCTCGGGCAGGCTGCTCCAGGCCTTGCGGTTGGCCAGGAACCAGAAGCCGTCCCACATGTGGTTGGTCAGCGAGCAGTATTTCTGCACCTCGTAGAGCTTGGCGGTCGAGATGATCGCCAGCGGGTTCTCCTGGCCCTCGACGATTCTGGTCTGCAGCGCGGAATAGACCTCGGCGAAATTGATCGAGGCGGGCGCCGCATCGAACGCCTTGAACATCGAGGTCCACAGCGGCGACACCGGCACGCGGATCTTGAAGCCCTTAAGATCGTCCGGACCGGTGATCGGCTTGCTCGACGACGTGGTCTGGCGGAAGCCGTTGTCCCAGATCTTGTCCATGACCTCGAGCCCGGCCTTCTTGATCTCGCCGCGGACAAAGGCGCCGAGATCGCCGTCCATGGCCTTCCAGACCGTGCCGTAGTCCGGGAACGCGAAGCCGATGCCGTTGATGGAGGCCGCGGGCACCAGGGTCGACAGGATCAGCCCCGACAGCGTGAAAAACTCGACGCCGCCGGACCGGATCTGGCTCAGCATGTCGGTGTCGGACCCGAGCTGGTTGTTCGGGAAGATCTGGAGGTCGAACTTGCCGCCTGTCTCGGCCTTGATCGCCGCCGCCATCTCCTTGGCGCGCACGTTCAGCGGATGGGTGTCCGGCAGGTTGTTGGCGTATTTGTAGGTGAACTCGGCGCTCTGGGCGCGGGCCACATGGGGCGCACTGAGGCCGCCCAGGACCGCGGTGGCGGCGGAGGCCTTGAGAAGCGTGCGGCGGGAAAAGCTCATGGGTCTGCTTCCTCGGAAAGTTTGTTGTTGTTCTGAGATGCAAATCTATACGGACGGAAGGTCAGAAGGTCATCTGCGATCTCGCGAAGCTTCGCTTATTGCAGCCGGACATCCTCACGGCAATATCGGCTTTCGGAGGCATGGGCCGGATTCAAAAACCGAAAAACAACCCCATGCACAGTAGCCGTCGAAAGTCGGGCGACGTGCGACGGGCCGGCCCGGAAGAGAACGAGGAACGAAGGTCCGATGAGAGGAATTCTGGCTAAATAACTGATCTGATTGTATATAAATATATTCCATAATATACCTTATGCGAATCATGGATATGGCCGTGCAGATCAGGCCAGATAAATCCACAGCTACCCAGAACCCCTCTCTCGGCTCACACTTGGCGCCAAACAAGCCCCGGGCAAACCGACGCAGCGGTTGATGCCCACGGCAGCATTGGAGGTTCGTCATGCAGGAGAACGTCGCCCGCACAGATCGCTCGCGCGCCATTCCATTCGATGCGGCCAAGCTCGACCGTCTGATGGAGGCCGCCGGCCTCGACGTCCTAGTCGCGACCTCCAAGCACAATGTGCAGTACATGCTCGGTGCCGAGCGCGCGATCTTCTTCGACTACATGGATGCGCTGGGCGTCAGCCGCTATCTGCCGGTCCTGATCTATCCCAAGGGCGCGCCGGAGCACGCGGTCTATGTCGGGCACCGGCTGGAGACCCATCAGCGCGCTGTCGCGCCGCCATGGATTGCGCAGGTCCGGACCGAGTCCAACGGCTCGGTCGATGCGATCACGCGGGCCGTAAGCCTGATCCGGGATGCCGGCGTGCCCTTGAAGCGGGTCGGGGTCGAGATGGCGTTCCTGCCGATGGATGCGGGCCGGGCGCTTGCCGATGCCCTGCCCGGCGCCGAGCTCAAGGACGCACTGCTGGTGCTGGAGCGGCTGCGCGCGGTGAAGTCGGCCGACGAGCTGGCGAAACTCAAGACGGCCTCCGAGCTCGTCATCGCCTCGATGCTGGAGGTGATCGCCGGGCACGGGCCTGGAACGACCAAGCAGCAATTGTCGGACGCTTTGCGGATCGCCGAGGCCAATCGCGGGCTGACCTTCGAATACTGCCTGCTGGCCTGCGGCAACAGCCACAACCGGGCGCCGTCGACGCAGCGCTGGGAGCAAGGTGACGTGCTGTCGCTCGATTCCGGCGGCAATTATCACGGCTATATCGGCGATCTCGCGCGCATGGCCGTGCTCGGCGATCCCGATACCGAGCTGAAGGAGTGCCTGGCCGAGATCGAAGCCGTCCAGCGCGCCGCCTTCGCGGCGGTGCGGCCCGGCGCCGTGGGCGGTGACATCTACGTCGCGGCCGAGCGGCAGCTCGCGAAGATCAGCCAGCGTGACTGCACGGAGTTTTTGGCCCACGGCATGGGCCTCGTCAGCCATGAGGCCCCTCGCCTGACCGCCAAAGGCCCAATCCCCTACGATGACACCGACGCTCGCCTGCCGCTCGAAACAGGCATGGTGGTGTCGATCGAGACCACGATGAAGCATCCGAAGCGCGGGTTCATCAAGCTCGAGGACACGGTCGCGGTGACGGCGACGGGCTACGAGATCTTTGGCGAGGGCGGTCGTGGATGGAATCTGGGGGGCAGTGCGCTGTAGGCTGGGACCACACACGGCGCTTACGGCAGACATTCGCCCTCTGCCCGAGCACCAGTGGGTGGTCAGCGCCCTCACCTACACTGCCATGACCTAGACTTCCGCGGAAGCAGTAGCTCTCGGCATTCGCATGACTTGCTCGAGGGCATTTCGGTGCTTCAGCACGGCAAGGGTCTCGCGTGCGCTGAGGCTGCTGACGACTTCCTCGAAGTCGTCGCTCTGCTCGATCTTGGCCCGGCCGATCGCGAGATCTATGTCGATTTGGCCCGATTTGCGAGGCGGCGTTTCGAGGGACTGCATGTGCGGTCCCAGCAACGCGGGGTTCTGTCGAAGTTCGAGCAGAGCTCCATGTGCCTGGATCCGAGCCTGGCTGGCAAGCTCTCTCGCCCTCTGCAACAGCGCCGGCGCGCGATTGTCCTCGGGGGTCGCAAACAGGTGCGCCATTCGCGGCGCCGTCGACGTGACGAGACCGATCGGAATGGCGCAAACGAGGCCGATGATGACTGGCGACATCCAGAGCAGCAGCGGAAGCGACACGGCGTAGGCGCTTGCCGCCATTGCCAGACCGCATAGGGTCGGCACCGTGAACTTGCGATAGACTTCATCGCGCGTGATCCTGCCATCGCTTCGCCGTTGAACTTGCCAGCCCGCGTCACGGCCCAGCAGGATCTCCGCAACGGCGGTGGATTGAAAGATCATCATGGATGGGGCGATCAAGGCGGCAAGCAGGCTCTCGGCGACTACCGCCAGCAGCACGCGAAACCCGCCGCCGAATGCCTGCCGTTCCGCACGCCTGGTGAGCAAAACGAGGTAGGCCAGCAATTTGGGCAGGATGAGCAGCCCCATTGTCGCGGCAAAGACCCAGGCGGCAAGCACGGGATCCTGTGCGGGCCAGGTTGGAAACAACGAAAAGCCCTTGGGAAAGTACTCCGGCTTGACGAAATAGGCCTGCAAGGAGATCAGGATTCCGAGCAATAGAAACAGCAGCCATAGGGGCGCGGTGAGATAGGAGCCGATGCCGGTCAACAGGTGAAGCCTGGAGACCCAGTGCAGGCCTCGAGCAGGCAGAACGGCAAGATGCTGGAGATTGCCCTGACACCAGCGGCGGTCCCGCGCCGCGAAATCCAGCAGCGACGGTGGCACCTCCTCGAAACTCCCACCGAGGCCTGGAGCCATGAAAATCCCCCACCCCGCCCGCCGCATCAGCGCGGCTTCGACAAAATCGTGGCTGAGGATGTGGCCGCCGAAAGGTTTCCTCCCGCGCAATTCGGGCAAACCCGCCTCTTGCGCAAAAGCCTGCACCCGGATGACGGCATTATGTCCCCAGTAGTTGCCTTCTGAGGCGTGCCACCAGGCGTTCCCGGCCGCGATCAGCGGACCGTACAAACGACCCGAGAACTGCTGAAGCCGGCTAATCAGGGTTCGCGCATTGACGACGATCGGAAGCGTTTGAATCAGCGCGGCCCGCGGGTTTGCTTCCATCGCGCCCACCAGCCGAACGATGGTCTCTCCGCTCATCAGGCTGTCCGCGTCGAGAATGATCATGTAGTCGTAGGCACCACCGAACCGCCTCACCCATTCGGCGATGTTGCCGGACTTTCGGGCGGTGTTGTCGGATCGGTGACGATAGTAGAGATGGCCCGAACCGCAGTTGCGCTGCAGTTCCAGAAACGCAAGCTCCTCGGCAATCCAGATGTCCGGATCTGTGGTGTCACTGAGCAGAAACCAATCGAACAACGGGGCCTGTCCGGTTTCGCCGACCGACTCGTACATGGCGCGGAGTCGCGCCATGAGATGGTGCTGGTCCTCGTTATAGGTCGGCAACAGCATCGCCGTTCGGCCGGTGATCCCGGGCAGCGGACCGTGGCTGTTAATTGGCAGCACATCCGGTCGGCCCCGCAGGAGCACAAAAAAACCGGCGACTGAAGACACGAACGAAAACGCGATCCAGGCGAGCAGCACGAGAAATAGCCCGAACACCATGCCTTCGAGGACCGTGACGCCACCAACCTTGAGAACGTCGTACATCTCAACAGCGCCCGCAGCGGTAATCGCGACCGTTCCGCCAAGAATGAACAGGCGCCGCGCTGCAACGGCAGGGGCGGTCCGCAGTCGCGCCGGATAGGCACGATTTGTCCCGTCCAATCGGCAGGGCAGCATCGGGAGAGGCGTTTCGTCGGGAAGATACCGAATGCCAAGCTCAGGCGAAAGCGCGGGCGACGGCGTCAGGGCGCCCATCGGTAAACCCAGACTTCGGAGATCGGTTGGTCGCCCTGCATCAAGACCGCCCTCAACTCGATAGGCGCGTCCTTCACGGCGCATTGAAAACTCAGGCGCCAGCCGCCGGTTTCCGGGTTTGGCTGTGTGACGACGTTCTTGATCTCGGATTTGTCGGCGCTGACGGCGCCCCTCACCTTGTCAGGATCGACCTCCTTCAGCTTGTCACCGAGCAGCTCGAGCACGAACAATTTGCTGTCGTCGCCCCGGGCGCCAACGCCTGTGCGGGTGAACCGGGCCAGTGAATTGGGCTTCGGCGCGTCCGGACCCCAGTGCAGACGATAGGTGTAGTTGTTTTCGCTCTTGGCCTGGAGAGCTGTTTTCGGGCGCCAGAAGGCGGCGATGTTGTCGTGAACTTCCTCCTTGGTCGGGATCTCAAAGAGGACCACACTGCCCTCTCCCCAATCTCCGATCGGTTCGACCCAGAGGCTCGGGCGACGCTCAAAGCGCGATTCGATGTCCTCGTAGGCAAAGAAGTTTCTCTCCCGCTGCATCAGGCCGAAGCCGCGAGGATTGAGGTCATTGAATGTGCTGGCCTGCAGATCGCGCGGATTGTTGAGAGGACGCCAGAGTTGCTCGCCCTTTCCGTTGAACACGGCGAGCCCATCGGAGTCGTGCACCGCAGGGCGGAAATCGTCGACATCGTGTCGGTCGTTCGGACCGAAAAAGAACATGCTCGTCATGGGCGCCAGGCCGGCATGCTGCAGCTCGATTCGCGGATAGAGCGACATCTCCACGTCGAAGACCGTCGGAGCGCCGGGCCTGATCGTGAAACGATAGCTTGCCGTAGCGCTCTTGCTGTCAAGCAGCGCGTGTACCACGACAGATGTGGCACCCGGCGCGGGCTTCTCCAGCCAGAAGGCCTTGAAGAAGGGAAATTCCTCCCCCTTGCTCTCGCCGGTATCGATCGACAGACCGCGCGCGGAAAGGCCGTAGGTCTCGCCTTTGGCAACGGCACGGAAGTAGCTGGCGCCGAGAAACGCGCAAACCTCGTCGTAATAGTCGGGGCGATTGATCGGAGTGTGAATGCGAAACCCGGCAAATCCGAGATCGGCGTCCGCTACCTGGCCGATATTGTCGCCGAATGCAAAATCGTCGCGCCGGTACCTGATCGGTACGGCTCGTCCGCCGGAGACCTCGTAAATGTCGACCTTGTTCTTGTAGAAAAAGCCGCGGTGGAAAAACTGGACCTCGAAAGGCAGCTTCTCGCTGCGCCAAACCGCGCGCTCCGGCAGAAAGCGAATTGACCGGTACTGATCGTAGGTGAGATCCTTGAGCGCGTCCGGGACCTTTTCGTCTGGTGGCTCAAAGGGCTTACTCGCCAAATTGCGGGCAAGCTCGCGGACATAAGAGGGGCCAAACGGCAACTCCGCCGCCGATGCCGCAGAGAGTGCGCCGGGCAGTAGTGTTGCCAAGGGCGTCAATGCCGAGGCTTCCAGGAATTGTCGGCGATTCAACTGTGCTACCCGTTCGGTTCCAACCGCAGTGCAACCCCCTCGTCGCGAACGAGTTCCATGAGCGCGGCCGAATCCGAGCACCCTGTTGCCGACGAGCTCGTCGATGCGGACTTGGCAACATCGCGCTGATCCGCCTCGGTTGCGCCTGCAGGACGAGCTGCAATTTCCGATTGAGCATTCTCGAGCCATGGCGCCGCACAACGCTGCAGCCCCCGCAGGTAACTGGATGATCGCCTTAGCGCAGCGGCAGCAACTCCAGCTGGCTCTGCGCTTTCTTGACCGCCGTCGCATACCAGCTCTGGCTTGGCGCTTCCCTGGCGAAGCACGCCGTGTACGCGGTCATCGCGTTGTCTTCGCGGGTGATGTCGCCGCGGGGGTCTTTCTTGTCGATGTGTTTGGCCATCATCTGCTTCCAGACCTTTTCGCAGGCCGGGATATCAGCCGTCTTCACCGCGTCGCTTGCGGCGAGAAAGAAGACCTTGTCGCCCTGGATCGCCACGACTTCGATTTCATGCGGCGGTCCCTTCAAATCGCCATTGCCGCGCACGCCCAGTACGGCGACCGCAGCGCTTGCTCCCGCGGGCTTCGTGATCGGCAACTCGGCATATTTGGCGAAGGCGGAGTCCTGGATGGCTTGATAGTAGAAGCGGTCCGACTTGAATGCCGCGCCGATCTCCTGTGGCATGCCGTCGTCGCGGTGCTCGCGCAGCCAGTGCTTGAGCAGGCCAGTCGTGGTCACCACCGCCTGCATCTTGTCGCCCTCGGAGGCGAAGCCGAGCCCGTCGAGATGGCCGAAGCCGGAATCGCCCTTGAAAAGCGTGTCCGCGTTCGTCTTGCCGTCGGCCGGCAGTCCCTTGATCGCGACGGCGCCCACCATGCCGCGCAGGACGCCCGTCAATTCCTTGAGTGCCGCATCGTGCTGCTTATAGGTCTCGTCGTTCTCCGTGGCTTTCGAGAACTTTGCGATGTAGCGATCGCGCAGGTCGAGATAATGCTGCTCCGGGCCAGCCGCATGTGCGGGCGTGGCGAAAGCGAGCAGGCAGAGCAAGGCGAGCGATCTCATCTGATTTCCGACAGGGCTGGGTCTGATCTCCAGTCTTTGTGCCGGTGCCGTGCGGGAAGGTTCATCCGCGAGCGGCCAGGAGCCCTACTCCGCCGGCGTCAGTTGCTGCCGGCTCGGGCGCATCGCCGCCGTCTCGCGGACGCGGATACGGGCGCGGCGTTTGCGCCACCAGATCACGATTCCGGTAACCGAGAGTGCTGCCACCACCAGCCCCATGATCGAGATCAGGATGCGGCCGAATAGTCCCACGATGCGGCCTGAATGCAATGGGAATTGTGCCTGCACGAAGATGTCGGCGGCGGTGCCGACCCAGGGCAGCCGTTCGCCGATCGGACGACCGTCCTCGCTGTCGTAATAGAGCTGCGCCGGGCCGACGCCGCCGGCGCCGTGATCGTCGCCCGGATGGAAGAAGGCCGCGGCATAGACACCATGGGCCGGGCCGTAATTGACCGAGCCGACCGGGACGGTCCACCCTCGCCCCTTGCCGTCGGCCGCCGCGCGCGCGGCGATGTCGGCGAAGCTGACCTTGGGCTCGATGGGGTCGTCGAGATCGCGATACGGCCGCTGCTCATAGGGCGTCGGCGTGTAGTTCGACACCATCTTCATCAGCGGCGAGAACACCTCGAAATAGAGGTTCAGCGAGAATGCCGTGAAGGCGATGATGAACAGGAGGCCCCAGGTCCACAGGCTGAAAGCGCGATGGAGGTCGAAATTGATCCGGTAGGCGCTGCCCGAGGTTTTGATGGTCCACGCCGGCGCCCAGCGCGCCCAGAAGCCGCGTTCGAGCTGGCGCTTGACCTGGGGCGCCCGTGCAGCCTTGGCGCGCCGGCGCGAGGGCAGCGTCAGGTAGAAGCCGACGAAGCAATCGATGGTCCAGATGATGGCGATGATTCCGAGCAGGCGCATGCCCCAGCGGTCGCTGCCCCAGAATTCCGGGATGTGCATGGTGTAGTGCAGCTTGTAGAGAAACGAGACGAAGTTCTCTCGCGTCACCGGCCACACCGCGCCCCAATAGCGCCGGCCGAGCTCCGCGCCGGTGTTGGGATCGAGGAAGATCTGATTGTAGTCGAGCGCGTAACGCTCGCCGGTCGCGGGATCGATCCTGGGCATGACGAAGAACCACAGCGAGTGGCCCGCCTCCGGCGTCATGAACAGGTAGACCACGCGCGCACGGGGATCGCGCTGCTCGATCATCTTGGCGAGATCGATCGAGGGAATGGCCGGGCCTTTGCTGCTGACGTCGAACAGATGGCTGTTCAGGACCTCGTCGATCTCATGATCCCAGGAGATGATCGCCCCGGTGATGCCGGAGAAGAACAGGAAGCCGGCCGTCAGCAGTCCCGCCCAGCGATGCAGCTTGCCGAATATCGCTCTCATCGTCTTCTCTCATCAAGCGGGCCCGGCCGCCATCACGGCCTGTCCTCGTTCGAACTCACCACCGATACGTCAGCTTGCCGATGGCCTTGCGTCCCTCCGCATAGAAGCAGCCCGACAGGCTGTAGCAGGCGGCGACATAGCGGGTGCCGGCGAGGTTGGTGACGTTCAGCGACAGCCGCCAATTGTCCCTGGTGTAGGCGAGCAGCGCGTCCAGCACGGTCGCGGATCCGACCTTGAACGTGTTGGCGTCATCGCCCCAGGTCGCGCCGACATAGCGGAGGCCGCCACCGAACTGCAGCCCCGCGAGCGGCCCGGTCTGAAGCGTGTAGTCGTTCCACAGCGAGGCGCGGTTGAGCGGCACGGTGACCGGCGCCTTGCCGACATTGACGGGATCCCGCGTGACCATTGCATCGACATAGGCGTAGGCCGCGCGCAGGTTCCAGCCGTCGGCGAGCGACATCGTGCCTTCGAGCTCAAGGCCGCGCGATTTTACTTGCCCGGTCTGTTCGGCAATGTTGAGCGGAGGCGCAAAGGTAACGACGTTGTCGCGCGTCAGGTCGAAGGCGGCGAAGGTGAACAGCGCGTTCCAGCCGATCGGCTGATACTTGACACCCACCTCGTACTGCACGCCGGTCTCAGGATTGAGCAGCTGTCCGCTCGGGCCGGTGGCGAGCACCGGCAGGAACGATTCCGAATAGCTGAAATAAGGCGCGATGCCGTTGTCGAAATTGTACATCAATGCGGCGCGGCCGGTGAAGGCCGATGCATCCTTCGCGACGGACGTATTGAAGATTCCGCTGTCTACCTTCGTCGTGACGAAATCCTGACGGCCACTGAGCTGGAACGAGAGCCGGCCGAGCTTGATCTGGTCCTGCGCGTAGAGGCCGACCTGCGATTGCTTGACTCCGGTGTCGTCGCTCATGGCGCCCATGGTCCAGTCGTAACTGTAGACCGGGTTGAAGACGTTGATCTCGGGCGCGGACGTCGTGACGCCAAAGGCGGTGTCGCGGAATCTGGTGTTGCGATAGTCGAGCCCGACCAGCGTGGTGTGGCTCAGGAAACCCGTGGTGAACTTGCCCTGGAGCTGATTGTCCACCGCGAAAGAGTTGATGTAGGAGTTGCTGTAGCTGCCGAAACGCGCGAGCTGTCCCGCGGCCTCGTTGGTATAGCCTCCGCCGAAAAACACCTTCTCCTCGTTGTGCTGATAGGCATAGCGCAAATTCTGACGGAACGTGATGTTGTCGGTGAAATTGTGCGAGAGCTGGTAGCCGGCGGTCGCGATCTCGGTGTTGAACGCGTTGAAGCTCGGCACGCCCGCGAAGAACGAGACCGGGATGGTGCGGCCGTTGATCGGCCACACCGTGCCCGAGGCCGGCAGGAACTGAAGGCCCCACCCTGCTCGGTCGCGCTGGTAGTTCGCGAGAATCGTGATGGTGGTGTCCTCGTTCGGCTTGAATGTGACGGCGGGCGCGATGAAGACGCGGTTGTCCTTGGTGAAGTCGACCTGGGTCTCGCCGTCGCGCACCACGCCCGTCAGGCGCCACAGCACGGTGCCGTCCCTGTTGGCGGGACCGCCCATGTCGAACTGGCCCTGATAACGGTTGAAGCTACCGCCGGAGATCGAGACCTCGCCGAATTGCTGCGCCGTCGGCAGCTTGGTCACGTAGTTGAGGATGCCGCCGGTGCCGCTGCCGCCATACATCGCCGAGGATGGGCCCTTCAGGACCTCGAGGCGCTCTGCGCCGTAGGGATCGAGGCCGTTGAAGTGCACGTAATTGCTGGAGGGAATCCGCAATCCGTCGACGTAGAGGCCCGACATGGTGGTATCGAAGCCGCGGATCTGGAGGGCGCCGAAACGGGTATCCGAGCCGCCGTTGACGTCGCCGCTGACACCCGCGGTGTAGCGCAACGCCTCGCCGATCGAGACCGCACCCTGGTTCCTGACCTGGTCGGTCGTGACGACCGAGACGGACTGCGGGGTTTCGATCAGCGGCGTATCCGTCTTGGTCGCGGTGCCGCTGCGCGTCGCAACGAAACCGCGCACCGGACCATTGGCGCGTTCACCCGTGGCACCGTTCGAGGATGCCGATTGGGTTGGCGCGACTTGCTGCGCCGGAGAGCGACGATTGGCGCGTGCGGTGCGTGTCGCCCCTGAGCGTCGCGTTGATGCGACCGCCGCAGGCCGGGCGCGCTGGGCCGGGGCTTCGACGGTGACGGCGGGAATCTGCGTCTGCGCCTCCACGGCACCGAAGGGTACGACGAGAGCAAATGTGCTGGCCGCTCCGAGGAAGAGAGTCTGTATCTGTCGACGACGCGTGTCGGAACGCGAAGCAAGTTGGAAGTCGGTCACGTCGAGGCCCCACGCACTGCCGGCTTCGCCGGTATCGTTTTTGATGCCTCGCCCTAACGCAGGCGATTTCGGAGCGCGATAGGAACTGCGTTAGAATTTCTCCAGACGCGTGCGCAAACGCGTGCGACGAATGCGCTCAGTCGTGTTTGGAAGTTTGGAATGTTTCCAGACCGACAAGAACCTGCTTGTTCGAAATGTCTGAAACGGCGTCAGCGATGTCGCAGCCGGCGGTTGACCCGGCGCGCGAGATAATCGCCGGCGCTCTGCACCAGCTGCACCAGCGCGATCAGCACCACGACGACGGCGAGCATCATCTCCGGCATGAAGCGCTGATAGCCGTAGCGGATACCGAGATCGCCAAGGCCCCCGCCTCCGACGGCACCGACCATGGCGGAGTAGCCGAGCAGGCTGACCACCGCGAGCGTCAGCGCCAGCAGAAGACCCGGCAGCGCTTCGGGGATCAGCACCTTGAGCACGATCTGCATCGGCGAGGCCCCGAACGAGGACGCGGTCTCGATGAGGCCACCATCGACCTCGCGGATTGCGGCCTCGACCAGGCGCGCGATGAACGGCGCCGATGCGATCGTCAACGGCACGATCGCGGCTGTCGATCCGATCGAGGTGCCGGCCACCAACCGCGTGAACGGGATGATGGCGACGACCAGAATGATGAAAGGCGTGGACCGCGTCGCGTTGACGACGGCACCGAGCACGCGATTGACGAAGGGCGCGGCGAACAGCTCGCCTTTCCGGCTGGTCGCGAGAAAGACGCCGAGCGGCAGTCCAAACGCGGTGCCGATCAGCGCCGCGAGCCCGACCATGTACAGGCTCTCGCCGGTCGCCTGGACGATCAGGTTGATGAGTTCAGGCGACATAGCCGAGACGCTCCGCGGGGAATTGATATTGTGACAGCCAGGCCAGCGTGCGCGTCGTCGCGTCCTCGCCGCTGGACATGCCGAGAGGGATACCAAGCGTCAGCGAGCCCACATGCTGGCCGCCGATCTCGTCGATGCGGGCCGAAAGCAGCGACACGTCGAGGCCGAGTTCGCGCGCGAGCCGCGCCACCAGCGTGTCGCCGGCTCCTGCCCCGCGCACCTGGACGCGGATCACCGCCTGTCCGCCCGCAGGCGGCTCCGAAACGATCCGGCTCGCCAGCGACACCGGCAGGCTGTCTCCGATCACTTCGGCCAGGAAGGATTGCGTGATCGGATGCTTGGGGTGGGTGAAGATGTCGGCGACATGGCCGCTCTCGACGACGAGGCCGGCGTCGAGCACCACGACGTCCTTGGCGAGCTGGCGCACCACGGACATCTCGTGGGTGATCAGCACGATGGTCACGCCCAGCTCGCGGTTGATGTTCGCGAGCAGATCGAGGATCGCCCGCGTGGTCTGCGGATCCAGCGCCGAGGTCGCCTCGTCCGACAGCAGCACGCTCGGCCGCGTCGCGAGCGCGCGGGCAATGCCGACGCGCTGCTTCTGGCCGCCGGAGAGTTCGGAGGGGTAGCGGTCGTGCTTGTCGGCGATGCCCACGAGCGCTAGCAGCTCGGCGACGCGGGCTTTGATGTCGGCCTTGGCCCAGCCGGCAATCTCGAGCGGCAGCGCGATATTAGCGGCCGCGGTGCGCGAGGACAGCAGGTTGAAGTGCTGGAAGATCATGCCGATCGAGCGCTGCGCCAACCGCAATTCGCGCCCTGCGAGCGCCGAGATATCTCTGTTATCGACGACGATGGCGCCCGTGGTCGGCCTCTCCAGCCCGTTGATGAGCCGGACCAGGCTCGATTTGCCGGCGCCGGAGCGACCGATGACGCCGGTGATCGAACCGCGCGGGATCCCGAAGTCGATGTTTTGCAGGGCATTGACGCCGGGCTTGCCGCGATAGGCCGGATAGATTTTCGAGATGCCTTCGAAGCGGACCATCGCGTCAGGCGCAGTCGCGGCAGGCGAGATCGCGTGACCTGAGATCGCGTCAGGTTTTTCGATCGGCTGTCCGATCGCGAGCGACGGGTGGACGTTCATGGAGGCGGCCTTCATGCACAATAGTTCCGCTTGCCTCTCGGGGCATCTGGGAACCGGTCGCATCAAGCGACGGAGAGTGAAACCGCGATGAGGACTCGGCTGGAGCGCGCTGCACCGCAGCACGCACCTTCCCCCTTTCGGGTCGCTCTGGCAATGTCAGATATTTGTAGGGAGTTGGACGAAGTTTTCCAGATTTCTCCCCACTGAAGAAAATTCATCTGCCGCCGTCTTGGCCCTCGCCCCGGCTCAGGTGACCCGCAACCAGGGCCATACGATCAGCAGGAGCCCTGCGAAATAGAGCACCCCGAAAATCAGCCCAAAACCCCAGAACTGACCCTTGCCGATATAGCCACTGCCGAAATACATCGGCGCCGGCCCCGTTGCGTAAGGCGAGATCACCCCCATCAGGCCGAGCGAATACATGCAGAGCATGGCGAGCGTCGTGACCGGCAGGTCGGGGATGCCGGATCCGACCGCGAGCACCACGGGCAGCACGGCGGCGGCATGCGAGGTGATGCTCGAGAAGAAATAGTGGATCCAGAAGAACAGTGCGACCAGCAGGAGCATTGCGGTCGACGGCGACAGCCCGGCGAGCGGCTTTGCATATTCGGTCGCGAACCATTTGATGAAGCCGATCTCGTTGAGGCCCGAAGCCAGCGTCAGCAGCGAGGTGAAATAGAAGAACACCTCCCAGGCGCCCTTCTCGGCGACGATGTCGGCAAACTCGATCACGCCCGTCACCAGCATCAGCGAGATCACGATGAACACGACGGTGGTGGCGTTGACGAAATTCGAGCCCAGAAGCGGCACGCGGATGTCCGGGCTAGAGCCCGCGATCCACAGGAACATCGCGAGCAGGATCAGCGCCAGCATGATCCACTCATTGCGCGACATCGGGCCCATCTCCGCGAGCTCCTTCGATGCCCATTCGGAAATTTCCGGGCTGCTCTTCACCTCGGGGCGGCAGACCGCGTAGCTGAGCAGCGGGACCAGCACCATCAGAAGGAGGCCGAGCGGCGCAAAGCCGATGAACCACTGCGCCCAGCTGACGTCGATTCCGACGGTCTTCTTGGCGATGGCGAGCGCCGCTGCATTGGGCGCGAGCGCGGTGAAAAACAATGAGCTGGTGACGGCGGTCGACGCGAACGCGGTCCACATCACGTAGGTGCCGATCTTGCCGGCGGTCGGTCCCGGCTCGGAGCCGTAGATGCGCGGGATGTTGCTGATGATGGGATAGACGATGCCGCCGCTGCGCGCGGTGTTGGACGGTGTCGCCGGCGCCAGCAAAAAGTCCGACATCGCCACTGCATAGCCGAGACCGAGCGTGTTGGTGCCGAGCTTTTGCACCAGCACGAGCGCAATACGCCGGCCCAGGTGGCTCTTGCGGTACCCGATCGAGAACACGAAGGCGCCGACGATCAGCCACACCGTGCTCTCGGCAAAGCCCGCCAGCATCCAGCGCAGCGACTTGGTCGGATCGGGATCGATATAACCGCCGACGCCGGCAACCGTCAGCCCGATCAGGCCGACCGCGCCGACCGGCATCGATTCCAGGATGAGCCCGGTGATGACGGCCGCGAAGACGGCAAAATAGTGCCACTGATTGACGTTGAGCCCTGCCGGCACCGGCCACAGATAGATCACCAGCCACACCGCGAGCGGCGCGATCAGCTTCCAGCGAAACCCTTTCGCCTCAGGCGCCTGCGAGCTAGTGGCCATGGGCCCTCCCCCTCGATCGTCGTTGTCGTCTGCCGGCCCGTTGATCGGGCCTATTTTGTCCCAGCGCCGCGTATACGGATAGTCCGCGGCGCAATCAATGGCCCGAGCCTGCTTCTACCGCCCTCTGAACTTCGGTTTGCGTCGCGTCAGGAACGCATCGACGCCCTCCTTGTGGTCCTCGCTAAGGCTTGCCAGGGCGAACTGGTCGACGTCCATGTGGCTGGCGAGATTATCCAGCGCATGCGCCAGCCGGTTGACCGTGAGTTTCGTCATGGCAACGGAGAGCGGCGGCTGCGCTGCCACCTTGCGCGCAAGCTCCATCGCGGCATCGAACGCATGGCCGGGATCGACCACCTGCTCGACCAGGCCCCAGTCATAGGCTTCATCCGCGCTGATGCGCTGATCGGCCAGGATCACCGCCTGCTTGGTCCGAGCCGGGCCGATCAAATGCAGCATGCGCGGAATGCTTTGCCAGCTCATGTTCATGCCGAGCCCGATCTCGGGCACCCGCAGATGGGCATCGCGTCCCATGACGCGGAAGTCGAGCGCGACGGCGAGCGCCACGCCGCCGCCGACGCAAAAGCCCTCGATGGCGGCGATCGTGATCTGCTCCATCTCCTGCCAGGCGTGGGTCAGGCGCGGTCCGAGCTTGAGATGCCGCCGCAGCGTGCCGAGGTCCATGTCCTTGCGCGCGCGGCCTTCGGCATCCTTGAGGTCGAAGCCGGCGCTGAACGCGGCCGCGCTGCCTGTCAGCACCACGACAGAGGTTGCGGCGTCATCCTCGAAACTGCGCGCGGCCGCGGTGAGCTGGCGTAACGCCTCTGGCGATAGCGCATTGATGCCGTCGCCGCGGTCGAACCGCACCACCGCAATCCGCCCCTCCGGCCCGATGCCCTTCTCGATCTTCACATAATCAGGCAACGCAAACTCCCCTGGTCTTGGTCTTCCTGGCGCTCACAGATGCCCGGTACGCCGATGTTCGGGTTCGCTTCCATGGATCGGAAACCGGACCGTGGTCCCGATGGTGATCCAGTTGGCATTTTCGCCGGTGATGTTGCGGCCGTAGATCACATCGACGGAGAAGATCTCGTTCGGCCGGTAGCGGACGCCGGTCTGGAAACGCGGCTGCACGATGCTTGCGATCTCGGAGGCGCCGGCCTGCCCGTACGCCTCGATCGTCCATTGCAGGGTGTCGGTGAATTTCCAATCGAAGCCGATGCCGTAGGTCAGGTAATGGCGATCCACCGTGCGATCCCAGAGCCAGCCGCCATTGACGTTGATGCGCATGGTCTCGGACAGGCGGAGGGTCGCGGGGATGACGGCAAAGGCGGATAGCGCCTCGCCGGTCGCCGCGTCGAACGATCCGCCGCCATAGGCCGACAATCCCCACCGGCCGATCCCGGTCGGGATGAAATTCGTCTTGGCTTTTGGCGCGACCGTCGTGCTCCAGTCGCCATCGCTCCGGGCTCGGATGGTCTGCAGGCTCAGCTCGATCGGCCTGAAGGGATCGACGACACAGGAGGGATTGGCGACCGCCGAAAAATCCGTGTTGGAAGCCGTCGACAGCCAGCTCTCCACCTTGCAGGAGCCGACCTCGGAAATGTCGGCGGCATCGACCGCATAGGCGCCATTCGCGGCGCGCGCATCCTGCGCCGCGAATGCGCCAAGAGCCGCGATTGCGGCGGTTATCCCAGTTCTTGCAGCCCAGCCCATGGTGCGATGTTAGCAGAGTCTTCGCCTCGACAACGCCCGGATTCTGGGACTATCTTCGCCCTATGAGCGACCATCATCATCACCACGATCACGACCATTCCGAGCTGTCGGAGACCGAGCTGCGCGTGCGCGCGCTCGAGACGATCCTGACCGAAAAAGGCTATGTCGAGCCAGCCGCGCTCGACGCCATCATCCAGGCCTATGAGACCCGGATCGGTCCCCATAACGGCGCGCGCGTCGTCGCCAAGGCCTGGAGCGATCCGGCTTTCAAGACGGCACTGCTGGAGGACGGCTCGAAGGCGATCGGCACGTTCGGCCATGTCAGCCGCGTCGGCGACCACCTCGTCGTGGTCGAGAACACGCCGCAGCGTCACAACATGGTCGTGTGCACACTGTGCTCCTGCTACCCTTGGGAAATGCTGGGGCTGCCGCCGGTCTGGTACAAGGCCGCGCCCTATCGCTCCCGCGCGGTGAAGGACCCGCGCGGCGTGCTCGCCGATTTCGGCGTGCAGGTCGCCAAGGACGTTGAAATCCGGGTATGGGATTCGACCGCCGAAACGCGCTTTCTTGTGCTGCCGATGCGCCCCGCGGGGACCGACGGCTGGAGCGAGGAGCAGCTCGCCGAGCTGGTCACGCGCGATTCCATGATCGGCACCGGCTTTCCCAAAGCGCCCGGAGCGCCGTCATGAACGGCGTGCACGACATGGGCGGCATGGACGGCTTCGGCAAGGTCGAGCCCGAGCCCAACGAGCCGGTGTTTCACGAGGAATGGGAGTCGCGTGTTCTCGCCATGGTGCGCGCGATGGGCGCGGCCGGCGCCTTCAACATCGACACCTCGCGCTTCTATCGCGAGACGATTCCGCCGCACGTGTACCTGTCGAGCTCCTATTACAAGAAATGGTTTCTCGGGCTCGAGGAGATGCTGATCGAGAAAGGCTATCTCACCCGGGAGGAAGTCGCCGCCGGCCATGCGATGCAGCCGTCCAAGGCGCTGAAGCACGGCAAGTTCGATCTCGGCCAGGTCGAGCGCATCATGGTGCGCGGCAAGTTCGCCCGCCCTGCCCCGGCACTGGCGAAATACAAGATCGGTGACAAGGTCCGCGCGAAGAACATTCATCCGGCGACCCACACCCGCCTGCCGCGCTACGTGCGCGGCCATGTCGGCGTCGTCGAGCTCAACCATGGCTGCCACGTATTTCCGGACTCGGCGGCGATGGAGCTCGGCGAGAATCCGCAATGGCTCTACACGGTGGTATTCGAGGGCCGCGATCTCTGGGGCGCCGACGGCGATCCGACCTCGAAAGTCTCGATCGATGCGTTCGAGCCGTATCTGGACCCGGCGTGATGAGCAGCACGGCTGCTGCTGCCGCGACGGCAGCGATCCCGAGCATTCCGCGCGATGACGACGGCCCCGTGTTCCGCGCGCCCTGGGAAGCGCACGCCTTCGCGATGGCTCTGACGCTGCACGAGCGCGGCGTGTTCACCTGGCCCGAATGGGCGGCAGCCCTGGCCTCCGAGATCAAGCGCGCGCAGGCGGCCGGCGATCCCGATACTGGCGAGACCTACTATCTCCATTGGCTCGCCACGCTGGAAGGTCTCGTCGCGCGCAAGGGCGTTGCGTCTGCGGAGACGCTGCATCGCTACCGCGACGCCTGGGATCACGCGGCAGATCGCACCCCGCACGGCAAGCCGATCGAGCTGAAGGCGGAGGATTTTCGGTAAGATCGCGCATACCCGTCATTGCGAACGTAGCGAAGCAATCCAGAATCCCTCAGCAGAGGCAGTCTGGATTGCTTCGTCGCAAGAGCTCCTCTCAATGACGGCGGAGTGAGGCACCTCACCGCCCCGCCACGTACTCCCGCCACCCCTTTGCCCGCAGGCTGCACGCAGGGCACTCGCCGCAGCCGTATCCCCAATCATGCTGCGCGCCGCGTTCGCCGATATAGCAGGTGTGCGACTGCTCGCGGATGAGATCGACCAGCCCGTCGCCGCCGAGCTCATGGGCGAGCTTCCACGTCGCGGCCTTGTCGATCCACATCAGCGGTGTGTGCAACTCGAACTTGCGGGCCATGCCGAGCGACAGCGCGGCCTGCATCGCGCGAATGGTGTCGTCGCGGCAATCGGGATAACCGGAATAGTCGGTCTCGCACATGCCGCCGACGATGTGACTGATGCCGCGCCGGTAGGCCAGTGCCGCGGCGAATGTCAAGAACACCAGATTGCGGCCGGGCACGAACGTGTTCGGCAGGCCGTCGGCGCCCATCGCGATCGCGACGTCGCGCGTCAGCGCCGTCTCGGATACGGCCGCGAGCGTTGGGATCGACAGCGTGTGGCTCTCGCCAAGCCTGGAAGCCCAATCCGCGCGCAGATCCTTGATGCCGTCGAACAGTCGGTCACGGCAGGCAAGCTCGATGGCGTGGCGCTGGCCGTAATCGAACCCCAGCGTCTCCACGCGCGCAAACCGGTTCAGCGCCCAGGCAAGGCAGGTGGTGGAATCCTGGCCGCCGGAGAACAGCACCAATGCGGTTCCGGATGAAAATACGTCGCTCATGGCCCGCGCTTTAGCATTGCGCACGCTGCTCGCCAATCCGGCCCGCCAACCGGTGGAAATCACCCTGTTCCGCCGCGCTGCGCTGGGAACGGGAGCTCGCTTTTGGCATAAGGCTTGGGAGCCAGGAGACTGCCCCGCAATGACCCCTTCCCGCGACATTTCCCGCCTGATCGAGATCATGGCGGCGCTGCGCACTCCGGTGACAGGCTGCCCCTGGGACCTCGAGCAGAATTTTGCGACCATCGCGCCCTATACGATCGAGGAAGCCTATGAGGTGGTCGAGGCCATCAGCCGCGGCGACCTCGACGATCTCTGCGAGGAGCTCGGCGACCTGCTGCTCCAGGTCGTCTTCCACGCCCAGATGGCATCGGAGCAGAACGCGTTCGCGTTTGGAGATGTCGTCGAGGCCATCACGCGAAAAATGATCCGGCGCCATCCTCACGTTTTCGCCGACAAGGAGGGCAACCTCGCCTCCTCCCACGTCAAGGAGGTCTGGGACCGCATCAAGGCGGAGGAGAAAGCCGAGCGCGCTGCGCGCCGGCCGCCGCAGGAAGCGTCGTCGCACAAATCGCTGCTGTCAGGCGTGAAGGCCGGCCAGCCCGCGCTGACGCGCGCCGTGGAGCTGCAGCGCAAGGCCTCCACTGTCGGCTTTGACTGGAACGATCCGCGCGCGGTGCTGGCAAAAATCCGCGAGGAGGCCGACGAGATCGAGGCCGCGCTTGATCGCAACGACAGCGAGGGCCTCGCGGAAGAGACCGGCGACCTGATGTTCGCGCTGGTCAATCTCGCCCGCCATGTCGATGCCGATCCGGAAGCCGCGCTTCGCGCGACCAACGCGAAGTTCGAGCGCCGGTTTGGGTTCATCGAGCGGGCGCTGGAGGCGCAGGGCCGCACGCTGGAGCAGGCGTCGCTCGCCGAGATGGACGCGTTGTGGAACGCGGCGAAGAGCGAGGAGAAAAGCGCCGCACCGGCCGAGAAAAGCAACCAGGCGCGCGGCTAACTCCTTCGCCGGGACGAAACCTGTTATGCCGACAGTCGCGGCACGGCGTCAAACCGGTTCACCACGATATCCCGCTTGGTCTCGTCCACCCGGACCGTCATGTCGAAGCGGCCGTCGTGCAGCTCTTTCGCCAGCACCTCGGAATTCCGATGCAGCCAGCTGATGCCGGCGCCGTCGGAGGCATCGATCGAGAGGTCGAGCGTGATGCGCTTGGCAGCCAAGCGCTCCTCGATCGCGGCGAGCAGTGCGTCGACCCCCTCGCCCGACACGGCCGACACCAGCATCGCCGGATGATCCTCCGGCCTGCGCGCCGCGATGTTCAAAAGCTCTTCGCGCTGTTCGGGACCATAACGGTCGATCTTGTTCCAGACCTCGATGATGCGGCCTGAGTCATCGGGATTGATGCCGAGCTGGCGCAGCACGGCGTCGACGTCGCTCTGCTGCGCCTCGGCGTCGTCGTGCGAGATGTCGCGCACATGCAGGATGACGTCGGCTTCCAGCACCTCCTCCAGCGTGGCGCGGAAGGCGGCGACGAGCTGCGTCGGCAAATTGGAGATGAAACCGACGGTGTCCGACAGCATCGCCTTGCCGCCATGCGGCAGGGTGAGCGCACGCAGGGTCGGATCCAGCGTGGCGAACAGCATGTCGGCGGCCTGCACGTCGGCGCGGGTCAGGCGGTTGAACAGCGTCGACTTGCCGGCATTGGTGTAGCCGACCAGCGCCACGACGCGGTACGGCACGCGCTGGCGGCCTGCGCGATGCAGGCGGCGTGTGGCCTGCACCTTCTTCAGCTCGCCCTCGAGCTTGGAGATGCGCTCCTGGATCAGGCGGCGGTCGGCTTCGATCTGGGTCTCGCCGGGACCGCCCATGAATCCAAAGCCGCCGCGCTGGCGTTCGAGATGGGTCCATGAGCGCACCAGGCGCGAACGTTGATAGTTGAGATGCGCGAGCTCGACCTGGAGCGAGCCTTCCTTGGTCTTGGCGCGGCGGCCGAAGATTTCCAAAATGAGCCCGGTGCGATCGAGCACCTTTGCCTGCAGCTCCTTCTCGAGATTGCGCTGCTGGATCGGCGCAAGCGCGCAATCCATCACCACGAGCTCGACGTCGAGGCTCTTGGCGAGCGCAGCGATCTCCTCGACCTTGCCCTTGCCGATATAGGTCGCAGGGCGGATCTGGTTGATCGGCGCGATGATGGCATCGGCAACGACGAGATCGATCGCGCGCGCGAGGCCGGCAGCTTCGTCGAGCCGGGCTTCCGCGTCACGCAGGACATGAGCTTCCGATTGCGCGTCGGCATTGCCTGCGCGCACCCGCAAATAGGGACCGATGACAAGCACCCGCCCCGTCTGCGTACCCCCTGCCGACCGCGGACGGTCGGCATCCCCGTCGAAATTCCGGGGTTCCAATCAGATCACTCTCAAGCCGGCTGGTCCTCGCCGCCTTCGAACAACTGGATCGGAGCGCCCGGCATGATGGTCGAGATCGCATGCTTGTAGACGAGTTGCGAGTGACCGTCGCGCCGAAGCAGCAAACAGAAATTGTCGAACCAGGTCACGATGCCCTGGAGCTTCACTCCGTTGACCAGAAAGATCGTCAGTGGCGTTTTGGTTTTGCGAACGTGATTAAGGAAGGTGTCCTGCAGGTTTTGTGCGCGGTCTGCCGCCATTGTTTTTTTCTCGCTTTGAGTTTCTTTTTATTGCGCCGGTTGCGGCCCTCTTTTGAAAATCCGGGGTCCTCGTCCGGTGCCGTCCCTCATGAGATCCCCCTCGGAGGGACAGCGGTTCGATTAGAGGACAGGTAGGCTTATTAGGCAAGCCGCTTCACGCGGCAGCCCACGCCGTATTGCCCCGAAAAACTACGGAAATCGATGATTTTCCTCGCCTATTCCAACGACGTCGCAGCGTTAGCCGACGCCGAGCGCCTTCAACTTCCGGTGCAGTGCCGAGCGTTCCATGCCAACAAACTCGGCCGTGCGAGAAATATTTCCTGAGAAACGGCTGATCTGTGCAATCAAATAGTCGCGCTCGAACACTTCGCGCGCTTCGCGCAGCGGCAGGCCCATGATGTGCTCGCCATTGTTGCTGGTCGGCATCGCCGGCACCATGGAGCCGACATCCTGCGGCAGCATGTCGGCAGTGATGATGACCTCAGGCCCGCCCGCGGCCAGAATCATGACTCTCTCAACGTTGTTGCGGAGCTGGCGCACATTGCCCGGCCAGACATGCGACTGCAGCACCGCCATCGCGTCCTGGCCGATCTGCCGCTTGGGCAGGCCGCTGCCCGCGGAGATCTGCTCCAT
Organism: Bradyrhizobium sp. 134; assembly: GCF_023074155.1. Classification (NCBI taxonomy): domain Bacteria; kingdom Pseudomonadati; phylum Pseudomonadota; class Alphaproteobacteria; order Hyphomicrobiales; family Nitrobacteraceae; genus Bradyrhizobium; species Bradyrhizobium sp. 134. The sequence goes on from NZ_JADPKX010000053.1 coordinate 56,373, forward strand.
GAAATAGTCGATCAATTCCGGAATGTCCTCACGCCGCTCCGACAATGCGGGCACGCGGATCGGCACCACCGAGAGCCGATGATAGAGATCCTCGCGAAAATGGCCGGCCGCGATCTCCTCTTCCAGATTGCGCGCGGTGGAGGAGATGATGCGGACGTCGACCTGGACCTTGCCGTTGCCGCCGACGCGCTGGAACGACTGCTCGACCAGCACGCGCAAGATCTTGTTCTGGGTCTCGCGCGGCATGTCCGCGATTTCGTCGATGAACAGCGTGCCGCCGTGGGCCTCTTCGAGCGCGCCGGGCTTGCGCGCGTGCTCGCCGTTGGACTGCTCGATGCCGAACAGCTCGTGCTCCATCCGCTCGGGCGTGATCGCAGCGGCGTTGATGACGACGAAGGGGCCGTCGGCGCGGCCCGAGGCCGTGTGCAACGTGCGGGCGGTCAGTTCCTTGCCGGCACCGGCGGGACCGACGATCAGGATGCGGCTGTTGGCCTTGGCCGCACGCTCGATGGTCTGGCGCAGCTGGTTCATGCTGGGCGAGCGGCCGACCAGCGAGCTTGCGCTCGGCGCGAGCTGCTTCAGCTCCTTGACCTCGCGCTTGAGCCGCGAGTTCTCCAGTGCACGGTTGGCGACCAGGATCAGCCGGTCGGTCTTGAACGGCTTCTCGATGAAGTCGTAGGCCCCACGCTTGATCGCGGCGACCGCGGTCTCGATGTTGCCGTGGCCGGAGATCATCACGACCGGGAGATCGGGGTTGTCCTTCTTGACCTGCTCCAGGAGCTGCAAGCCGTCGAGCTTGGAGCCCTGCAGCCAGATGTCGAGGAACACCAGATGCGGCCTGCGGTTGGCGATCTCGGCGAGCGCCGTATCGCTGTCGCGCGCGGTCCGGGTCACGAAGCCCTCGTCTTCGAGGATGCCCGCAACGAGATCCCGAATATCGGCCTCATCATCGACAATCAGAATTTCACTTGCCATGGGTCGCCTGTTTTCTCAGCTGCCTGTTGAGGCTTCGATCTTCGTTGAATCATTGGTCTTTTCAGACGGCTCTTTGGTTTCGACAGCCGCTTGCGTTGTTTCCGGATCCTTGACGGATTGCGTGGCCGTTTCGCCGATTTCCGGCTTGGTCGTTGCCCCGCCCGCCGGTTCGGCCCCCTCGCTCTTCGCGGGAGCGCCGGAGATCGCAAAACGCATCCGCATCCAGGCGCCACGCTGGCCCTCGCGGAAGTCCGAGGCATCCTTCAGCTCGATGCGCCCGCCATGGTCTTCCAGCACGCGACCGACGATCGCGAGCCCAAGGCCGGTGCCCTTGGCGCGTGTCGTCACATAGGGCTCGAGCAGGCGCGAGCGCGCCACCTTGGGCAGGCCGATGCCGTTGTCGACGACGTCGATCAGCACGTCCTCGCCCTCGCGCGAGACCACGACGTCGATCCGGCCCTTGCCGAGCTCCTCCAGGGGAACCTGCTCGATCGCCTCGGTGGCGTTCTTGACGATGTTGGTGACGGCCTGCGAGATCAGCCGCCGGTCGAACTGGGCGCGCAGCGGGTCTTCCTTGAACTCGGCCTCGATATCGATCTCGGGGTGGGCGACCTTCATCAGGAACACCGCCTGCCGCACTGCGTCGGCGACGTCCTCACCCTCCATCACCGGCTTCGGCATCCGCGCAAAGCGCGAGAACTCGTCGACCATGCGGCGGATATCGTCGACCTGACGCACGATGGTGTCGGTGCACTGTTCGAAGATCTGCTTGTCCTTGCCCTCGGTGATGTCCTTGCCGAATTTGCGGCGAATGCGCTCGGCGGAGAGCTGGATCGGGGTCAGCGGGTTCTTGATCTCATGCGCGATGCGGCGCGCGACGTCGCCCCAGGCCGAGGTGCGCTGCGCCGAGACCAGTTCGGTGATGTCGTCGAGCGTGATGATGTAGCTGTCGTGCGGCTGGCTGGTCTTCTCGGCGCTGACGCGGACCGACAGATTGCGTTCCTGCCCGTCCCGCGTGATCGTGATCTGCCCCTGCACCAGGCGCTGGGTCCCTTCCCGCGCCGTCTTCATCATCTCCTCGAGCTCGGGCAGCACGTCGGAGAGCGGATGGCCGAGCGTCTCGGCTTCGGAGTGCCCGATCAGCTTTTCGGCGGAACGGTTGAGGATGCCGACGCTGCCTGAATTATCCACGCCGATGATGCCGGCGCTCGCGGACGACAGCACCGCCTCGATGAAGCGGCGGCGGCTGTCGATGAGGTCGCTGGCGTTGACGAGCTCGTCGCGCTGGCTGCGCAACTCCTCCGTCATCTTGTTGAAGGTCTCACCCAGCTGGGCGAGGTCGCCTTCCGACTGGTGCACCGGCACTTTCACATGGAGGTCGCCCGTCGAGACCGTCTGGGCCGCGTTCATCAGCCGCCGGATCGGCGAGACCAGCGAATTGGCGAAGTTGAGGCCGATCAGCACCGAGGCCATCAGGATGGTCAGCGCGATCACCGCGAACATCAGCGCGAACGCGACCTGGATGCCGAGCCGGCGCGACTCGATCTGGGCGTATTCGGCGACGCTGACCTCGGTCTGCTTGAGCTGGTTGACGACGTTCGGATCGAGCGGCCGCGCGACGTAGAGGAAGGTGTCGCTGAAGGCGCGCAAGCGGACCACCGCGGCGACGAAGCTCGCATCGGGCAGCACCGCGATCTCGGGTTCGGATTCGTTGACGTTGCTGAGGAAGTCCGGCGCCGGCGGCGAATAGGCCAGCCGCATGCCGGTATCGGCGGATTCGAGAATGTTGGTGTTCTTGTCGATGATCATCGCGCCCGGCAAATTGCGCGAGGCGGCGCTGGACGTCAGCAATTCGCGAAAAGAGCGGCGATCCTGGTCGTAGAGCGGCCGGGCGTGGGCGATGTCGTTGGCCATCCCGAGAATGTCGCCCCGGATCAGCTGCGCGTGGTCCTGCATGTAGGCGCGCGCGATCGTCAGCGAATTCTGGATCACCTCCTTGGTCGGGCCGGAGAACAGGCGGTCGAGGCCGCGCTCGATGGTGACGTTGGCGACGACGGCGACCAGCACCGCCGGCAGCACCGCCACGATCGAGAACAGGCTGACGATCTGGACATGGAGGCGCGCGGCCGCCCTGCCGCGGCGTCGCGCCAGAATCAGCTGCCAGAGCTCGCGGATGATAATGCCGACCAGCAGCAGGATCGTGCCCGCATTGATCAGATAGAACGAGCGGACAACCGCAGGGGTCGGCTCGATTGACGTGAGGCCGGTCAGGACCAGGAATGTCAGGCAGGCCGACAGCAGGGCCAGCGCCACGGCGAACGGCGCCAGCCAGCGTCGCGCCGACCACCGCCGGGGCTCTTCAGCTGGGGCCGTGTCAAAGGATGCGGCCGAGGTGTCTGCGCTGGTCATTCCGGCAATGGGTGCTGAAAAACGGGGTCCGCGGCGGGCGGATACTGATGTATTCGTACCACATTGTTGCCGAATTGCGACAATTCCGCGGCGCCCTCGCCGCGACCGACCCGCGCATCCACAGCGACATGCCGGAGGGCGGGAACGCATTCCGGCCCTCACGGCTTGACCAGCATGCACAGGTTCTTTCTCGCAATGATGGTGTCGGCCGTGCTGCTGCTGATCGTGGCGGCCGACCTCCTGGTCAACGGTGTCGGGGTGCAGGAGCCCAATGCGAACGTCGCCAGCGCGATACAGGTCGCAGGCCGGTTTGTCAGATAGGTGTGAGGCCGCATCCCGCGGCTGAAATCATCGTTTGAATGTTCCTGCGGAACATTTCAGTCCGGTCCGGACTTCTGATCACCGCGTCAGCCACAACGGCCAGCGCGATCCGGACAGGCTCAGCTCCGCTTGGTAGGGGGAGCTGAGCCACCGTCCGTTGCGGGGATGCTAGCCCCCGCTCCGGTACACCTGGATATCGAGATCCCGGATCTTCTTCCGCAGCGTGTTGCGGTTGAGGCCGAGCAGATCGGCCGCGCGGATCTGGTTGCCGCGGGTCGCGGCGAGCGCGGCCGTGAGTAGCGGCACCTCGATCTCTTTCAAGATGCGGTGATAGAGGCCCGGCGGCGGCACGCCGTTCGGGAAGCCCTGAAAGTGCGAGGAGAGATACGCTTCCACGGCGCCGCCGAGATTGTCGACGCCATGCTGGACTGCGGCACCCGGGCTGACCGTAGGTGGCGCCAACTCGCCGTCGATGACGGAGCCCGTGATCACGTCCTGCGGATAAAGCGCCGCGAGGCGACGGGCGAGGTTCTCGAGCTCGCGTACGTTGCCCGGCCAGCGGTGCTGCTTCATCCGCTCCAGCGCCAGCGCGTCGAGCTTCTTCGGCGGCAGTCCGTCCTTCTCGGCCAGCGCGAAGAAATGACGGATGAGATCGGGCAGATCCTCGATGCGCTCGCGCAACGGCGGCAGCCGCAGCGGCACGACGTTGAGACGGAAGAACAGATCTTCGCGGAACAGGCCCTGCTGGATCAGGACGCGCAGATCCTTGTTGGAGGCCGCGACGATGCGCACGTCGGTCTTGATCGGGGTGCGGCCGCCGACCGTGGTGTATTCGCCCTGCTGAAGCACGCGCAGCAGGCGGGTCTGCGCCTCCATCGGCATGTCGCCGATCTCGTCCAGGAACAGCGTGCCGCCCTCGGCCTGCTCGAAGCGGCCGGAGGCGCGGGTGTTGGCGCCGGTGAAGGCACCGCGCTCGTGTCCGAACAGTTCGGACTCGATCAGGTCGCGCGGGATTGCCGCCATGTTGACCGCGACGAACGGGCCGTTGCGGCGCTTGCCGTAGTCGTGCAGCGCGCGCGCCACCAGCTCCTTGCCGGTACCGGACTCGCCCGTGATCATCACGGTGAGGTCGGTCTGCATCAGGCGCGCCAGCACGCGATAGATCTCCTGCATCGCCGGCGAGCGGCCGACCAGCGGGATCGCCTCCATCTCGGCGTCCTCGTTCGGCGTCGAGACCCGCTCCTTCGGCTCGGCCAGCGCGCGGCCGACGATGGCGATCAGCTCCTTCAGGTCGAAGGGCTTCGGCAGATATTCATAGGCGCCGCGCTCGGAGGCGCGGATCGCCGTCATGAAGGTGTTTTGCGCGCTCATGACGATGACCGGCAAATTTGGCCGCATCTTCTTGATCCGCGGCAACAGGTCGAACGCGTTCTCGTCGGGCATCACCACGTCGGTGATGACGAGATCGCCCTCCCCCTGGCTGACCCATCGCCACAGCGTCGCGGCATTGCCGGTCAGCCGCACCTCGTAGCCGGCGCGCGATAGTGCCTGGTTGAGAACCGTGCGGATGGCGGTGTCGTCATCAGCAACGAGAATGCTACCTGCGGGCATCGTTAATCCTCATTTTGCCCCCTGTGACGCAGACGACGACTTCCCGGCAGAGCCGTCGCGACTGCTTTGATCGGCATGTTTCACCGATGTGGAATACATCGGCATCAGCACGCGGAAGGTGGTCTTCCGCGGCTGAGATTCGCATTCGATGATGCCCCCGTGATCCCCGATGATCTTTGCGACCAGCGCGAGGCCCAGACCCGAGCCGGTCTGCTTGGTGGTGACGAAGGGATCGAACAGGTTTGGCAGAAGATCGTCAGGCACGCCTGGTCCGTTGTCCTTCACGCAGAATTCGAGCGGCAGGGATACACGGGATTTTTGACCGGGGACTGACAGGCGCACGCCGGGGCGAAACGCGGTGGTGAGCTGGATTTCGCCGTCGGGAACGTCGATCAGCGCTTCGGCGGCGTTCTTCACCAGGTTGAGGAACACCTGGATGAGCTGGTCCTGGTTCGCCAGTACCGGCGGCAGCGAGGGATCGTAGTCCTCGACGAAGCGGATGTTGCGGGCAAAGCCGGACTGCGCCAGCCGTTTGACGTGATCGAGCACCGAATGGATGTTGACGGGGCCGCGCACCACGGGGCGCTCGTCGCCGAACACCTCCATGCGGTCGACCAGCGTCACGATACGATCGGCCTCGTCGCAGATCAGCCGCGTCAGCATGCGGTCTTCCGAGGAGGCCTGCTGCTCCAGGAGCTGCGCCGCGCCGCGGATGCCGGAGAGCGGGTTCTTGATTTCATGCGCCAGCATCGCGGCGAGCGCGATCACCGAGCGCGCGGCGCTGCGATGGGTGAGCTGGCGGTCCATCTTGTCGGCGATGGAGCGCTCCTGGAGCATCACCACGATATGGCCGGGCCGTTCCGTGACGGGGGCAACATGCAGATCGACCTGGCGGTCTCCGCCCATGCGTGGCGTGCCCAGATCGACCTTGTATTCGTTGACCGGCGCGTTCGACGAACGCACCTGATCGATCAGCGCCAGCAAGGGGCTGCCGAACGGCACCAGCTCTTTCAGCGACTGCCGCTTCAAAAACTGCGTCGAGATATCGAAGAAGGCTTCGGTTGCGATGTTGGCGGCGACGATCTTGCCGTCCGGTCCGATCATGAGCACGGGATTGGGCAGTGCATCCAGGATGGCATCGCTGTCGGACGGAAACGGCCGACGATGTTCAGCGGCTGAGCTCATGCAGCGGCGCTCCATGCGAAGTCGTCGAAGGCATCTTGCAGTGACCGGTGGACGAGGCGCGGATCCTCCGAGGTGAGGATTTTCTGGCGCCAGGATTTCAGTTTCTCGGCCGGCGCGCGGCTCGCATCGGCCGCGACGTCGAGCGCCCAGCCCAGATGTTTTCGCGCGTGCCGCAGACCGATGCGCAGGCCGTAGAGCGCGCAGACGCCCTCATAAAGCGTGCGGACGTAATGCAGCTGCGTCTCGAGCGACGGCGTGGCTTCCGCCGCCCCGCCCCTCAAGCGCCGGCCGATCTGGCCGGGCAGCCAGGGCTGGCCCTGCGCACCGCGGCCGATCATCACGGCATCGGCGCCGGAGGCCTCTAACGCCGCGAGCGCCTTCTCGAAAGTGGTGATGTCGCCATTGACGACGAGCGGAATGGAGATGGCCTCGCGTACGGCGCGGATCGCGTCCCAATCGGCCTCGCCCTTGTAGAACTGGCAGCGGGTGCGGCCGTGCACGGTGACGAGCTTGATGCCTGACGCCTGCGCGCGACGCGCCAGTTCCGGCGCATTGCGGGTGCGGTCGTCCCAGCCGAGTCGCATCTTCAGCGTCACCGGTACCTTTACCGCCGCGATCGTCGCTTCGATCAGGCTGACGGCGTGGTCGAGGTCGCGCATCAAGGCGGAACCGGACTGGCCGCCGGTGACGTGACGGGCCGGACAGCCCATGTTGATGTCGATAATGTCGGCGCCGTCGGCTTCGGCAATCCGGGCGCCCTCTGCCATCCAGTGCGTCTCGCAACCGGCGAGCTGGACCACGTGCGGACCGATCCCGGTGGCTTCGCAGCGCAACCGGGACATCCGATGGCCATTGGCGAGTTCGTCGCTGGCCGTCATTTCGGATACCACCAGACCCGCCCCCAACTCCGCGGCCAGCCGGCGGACGGGCGAGTCAGTTACCCCCGACATCGGCGCCAGGAAGACCGGGGTGGCGACATCAATATCGCCTATCTTCAATGGCTTAGAGCCTGATACTGCCGAGCCGGTCACAGGGGTCTCGTTGCGTTGGCAGCGCCTCATCGCGCCTGCCATGACCTATCTTGCGCACAATTCTTGTGCAGTCAAGCGTCATGCCTACAGTTTAGACAGATCTGACAATCTTTCAAGTGCGGTGCAGCAAAATGCTGTTTCCCACAATCCGGGGAAACCCCCTTTTTTTGCGGGCCTGCCGTGCTAGAGGCATGCGGCAATCACCCCACCCCCGACTCTCTTCATCAGCAAATGAGTATTTGAGTCCTATGGCGAAATCACAGCGCACCGCAGTCGTCCTCGTCGCGGCCGGACGCGGCCTGCGCGCAGGCGCCGGCGGCCCCAAGCAATATCGCGAGATCGGCGGCGTGCCGGTGATCTATCGCGCCATGGAGGCCTTCAGCCGTCATGCGGACGTGTTCGCGGTTCAGCCGGTCGTGAACCCCGATGACAGTGCCATATTCACTGCGGCGATCGCAGGGCTCAGCCACGAGGCTCCGGTCAATGGCGGCGCAACCCGGCAGGCCTCGGTGCTCGCCGGTCTCGAAGCGCTCGCCAGGCACAAGCCCGACATCGTCCTGATCCACGACGCCGCGCGCCCCTTCGTTTCGGAAGGCGTGATCACCCGCGCGATCGATGCGGCCAGCCGCACCGGCGCCGCGATCCCCGCCGTTCCCGTCACCGACACCATCAAGGTCACCGGCGAGAACGGTAATGTCGAGGACACGCCGGATCGGGCGCGATTGCGGATCGCACAGACGCCGCAATCCTTTCGCTTCGACGTCATCCTCGAAGCGCATCGTCGCGCGGCCAAGGACGGCCGCAGCGATTTCACCGACGATGCCGCGATTGCCGAATGGGCGGGATTGACGGTTGCAACCTTTGAAGGCGATGTTGCCAACATGAAGCTCACCACTCCCGAGGATTTCGTGCGCGAGGAAGCGCGGCTGGCCAGCCTGCTCGGCGACATCAGGACCGGCACGGGCTACGACGTCCACGCCTTCGGCGAGGGCGACCATCTCATGATCTGCGGCGTGCGCGTACCGCACACCAAGGGATTCCTGGCCCATTCTGACGGCGATGTCGGCCTGCATGCGCTGGTCGACGCCATCCTCGGCGCGCTCGCCGACGGCGATATCGGATCGCACTTCCCGCCCAGCGACGCGAAGTGGAAGGGCGCCTCCTCCGACCAGTTTTTGAAATACGCCATCGAGCGCGTCACCCAGCGCGGCGGCCGCATCGCCAATCTCGAGGTGACCATGATCTGCGAGCGGCCGAAGATCGGCCCCTTGCGCGACACCATGCGCGCGCGCATCGCCGAGATCTCCGGCGTCGACATCTCCCGGGTCGCGGTCAAGGCGACCACCAGTGAGCGGCTCGGCTTCACCGGCCGCGAGGAAGGCATCGCGGCCACCGCGAGCGCTACCATCCGCCTGCCCTGGAGTGTCTAGACCATGGCCGGCAGCGACGCACGCGCCCTCTCCCGCTCGCTGCTCGATCTGTGCCGGATGCGCAAGCTGACGATCGCGACCGCCGAATCCTGCACCGGCGGCCTGGTTGCCGGCGCGCTGACCGACATTCCCGGCTCCTCCGACGTGATCGATCGGGGCTTCGTCACCTATTCCAACGACGCCAAGCGCGCGATGCTCGGCGTCGAGGCCGGCACGCTTGCGAATTTCGGCGCCGTCAGCAGGGAGACCGCAACGGCCATGGCGGTCGGCGCGCTGGAGCGTGCCGGGGTCGATCTTGCGGTCGCCATCACCGGCATTGCCGGCCCCGGCGGTGCCACGCCCGGCAAGCCGGTTGGCCTCGTGCATTTCGCCGTTGCCGCGCGCGACGGCCGCATCGCCCATCGGGAGCACCGCTTCGGCGCGATTGGACGCACCGCCGTCCGTCAGCGCTCCGTGGTTGAGGCCCTGCGCATGCTGATGGATCTCGCCCGCGGCCCGGCCCAGGCCAAGCCCCGCCGTGAAGCCGCGGTAACCCGCCTGCGCCCGCGCGTGACACGCTCGCCGCGCCGACATGTGGCGAAGCGCAGGCCGCCGCGGTCGCCGCGCGGCTGAGCCAGGCAACCACCACCGTCAGTCGGCCGAAATGAAGCGGAGCGTGCCGGCCCGCCGCCTCGGCTGGCCGGTGTCGTTGGTGTGGTTGATGCCGTCCATGACCGGCACCTCAGTGAAATCGAACGGGCTTACCCCATCCAGGCAGGCGACGTTGACGGCATAGAGAGATTGGTCGGATCGTCGCTGATGGTGCGTGTAGATTCCGCAACGGGAACAGAAGAAGTGCTGCGCTGATCCGGTATGGAAGCGGTAGCTTGTGAGCGCATCCTCGCCCTGGAGGAACTTGATCCCGCCCATTGCCGCCATGACGACGACGGCGCCGCGCATGCGGCAGTAGGAGCAGGTGCAGCGGCGGATCGAATTGAAGCCGTCGCTGAGCGTCGCCTCGAAACGCACCGTGCCGCAATGGCACTGGCCGGCCCGAACGTTCGTGTCGCCCATCATGTTGCCGTCTCCCGTTGCTGTCGCTTGTACGTTATCCCAGATCGGGAAACCAAGCCCGTCACGCGGCCGAGCAGCATTCCACGCGAACGGTCCCGCAGCCCGGATGCGCGAAGCGCATCCGGGCCACAAGACCTTGCGTTCCCCGACGGGCAAAACACACAAACAACGGGTCCATCCGCTCGCGCAAAGATATTCCACTTTACCGAAATTCGGCTTTGGCGTATTCATCCCGCACCTCATCCCGGTCAGAGGGGCGTATCGCGATCGTCACGAAACGTGGGATGAGCTGCGGTGGACGCTAGTCACATTGGCGCGAAGGGCTTCGCCGGGCGGGAAACCGTGAGCGAAGGCATCGCGCACACGACCGATGCTATTAGCGTACGGCAAAACCGTGTCGTCCTGACGCCCGGGGTCTGTGCGTCAAGTCTTGTGGTGATGTGGCGGCCCGACCGGGCATTTGCATCAGCCATCCGCAAGGCGACGGGGGCAATAGTGCATCGCTCCCCGGGGAGAGCTCGGCATAAGCCGTCAAACCACTGCGCAGGGAAGGCCGTGTGTTGGGCTTCACCTGTATGCCGCTGTGCAGCCTCTTGTAGCGCAACCTTCGCACAGTGGACCGTGGGTGCCAGCCGGCACCCGGCCTTCCCTGCGCCCTCTGACAGAGGGCGTACGCACACGCCGACTCGGGCAGGAACTGTCGCGAGGTCGCCGCGTTATGTCCAGTTTTCAAAAAGCACGCAAACTTTGTCGAATCCGATCGGGATCCCAGATATCGACCGCGGCCAAACGTCATGGCTTCTGTCTGAACTTGGCGTGGGAAAATTATTGGCGCAATAATGATCCGCTACGTTGCGGCCGGGAATCAACCCGGTCCTGTTTTCTGGAGGGCGACGGCGTGTTCGCTCGCTTCACTGCTCCGGCAATCGCCATTGCCATCCTGAGCGCCTTTGATGGTGCGGCCGCACAAACCGCTAACCAGCCGCCGGATACGATGGCGGCGCGGGTGGAGGCCTGCACGCCCTGTCATGGCAACAAGGGCGAAGGCACCCGCGACGTCTACTTCCCGCGTCTCGCAGGCAAGCCGGCCGGTTATCTCTACAACCAGCTCCTCGCTTTCCGTAGCGGCCGGCGCAAATACCCACCAATGAACTATCTGCTGGAATTCCTGCCCGATCCCTACCTGGAGGCGATGGCGGAATATTTTGCCAGCGAGCACCCACCGCTGCCACCGCCGGCGCCGAGCGAAGTCAGCAAGGACGTCCTCGCGCACGGTGAGCTGCTCGCCACCAGCGGCGATGCCGGCCGCAACATTCCGGCTTGCGTGAGCTGTCATGGCCCTGGACTGACGGGTATGCAGCCCGGCATCCCCGGCCTGCTCGGCTTGCGCGCCAATTACATCAGCGCCCAGCTCGGCGGCTGGCGTTATGGCACTCGCACCGCGAAATCCCCTGATTGCATGCAGCTCGTGGCCGGTCACTTGACCGAGACGGACGTCACCGCCATCGCAGCCTGGCTTGCGACGCGGCCTGCCCCCGCGAACCCAGCCCCCGTGCCGAAAGGCACCTATGCGCTGCCATTCGGCTGCGGTAGCCAGCCCAACTGACGAGGCGGATGATGGGCTTCAAATTGTCGATCAAGCTCCTGTCCATCAAGTTGCTCGCCATCGCCGCGTTCACCACGGCAGCAGCCGCGCAGGACAAAGACAAGACCGGCGACATCATCGCGCGCGGGGAATATCTGGCCCGTGCCGGCGACTGCACTGCCTGCCACACCGCGCCGGAGGGACGTCTGTTTGCCGGCGGCCGTGCCATGCCGACACCGTTCGGCACGCTGTACACCTCCAACATCACGCCCGATCCGGAGACAGGCATCGGCAAGTGGAGTGCCGACGACTTCTACAAGACCATGCACAGCGGCCGCTTTCCCGACGGCGGGCTGATCTACCCGGCGATGCCGTTTGCGTCCTACACCAAGGTCACGCGCGCCGACAGCGACGCCATCTTCGCCTATCTGCGCTCGATTGCGCCGGTGAACCAGAAGAACAAGCCGCACGAATTGCGTTTCCCTTACGACAACCGCCAGCTCATCCTCGGCTGGCGCACGCTGTTCTTCAGCGAGGGCGAGTTCAAGCCGGATCCGAAAAAATCGGCGGAATGGAATCGCGGCGCCTATCTGGTCGAGGGCCTCGGCCATTGTGGCATGTGCCATTCGCCGATCAACGCGCTCGGCGGCACCTCGCAATCGGACGCGTTCAAAGGCGGCCTGATCCCGATGCAGAACTGGTACGCGCCCTCGCTGACGTCGAACCGTGAGGCCGGGCTCGGTGACTGGAGCATCAAAGACATCACGGATCTGCTCCAGACCGGCGTTTCCATGCGCGGCGTGGTTTACGGCCCGATGGCCGAGGTCGTGCACAACAGTCTGCAATATCTCGATGACGCGGACACCAGGGCGATGGCGGTCTACCTCAAGGGCATCGCGGAGCCCTCGCCTCCGCCGGCCGCGAGCTCGGCGCTGCCGACCAGCGAGAGCAGCCTTCTGATCAGCCTCGGCAAGACCGTCTACGACAAGAACTGCGCGAGCTGTCATGGCACCCAGGGCGAGGGCAAGCCGCCGCACTGGCCGCCGCTCGCCAACAACCAGTCCATCGAGATGCAGTCGGCGGTCAACCCGATCCGCATGGTGCTCAATGGCGGCTATCCGCCGGGCACCAAGGGCAATCCGATGCCCTACGGCATGCCGCCCTTCGCCGGCCTCCTCTCCGACAACGAGGTCGCCGCCGTCGTCTCCTACATCCGCACCGCCTGGGGCAATCGCGGCACGCCGGTCTCGGCGCGCGAGGCCAACGAGCTGCGCTCGGCACCGCTGAACTGAGGGCCCCATGTTCAATTCCGACCCGCCAACCAGCCCAGCCGTCGCCGACCAGACCATCGAGGAAGTCGTGGCGCAGGGCCCATCCGGCGCGATAGTGGTCGCCGGCATCGCCACGGCCTGCGTGGTCGCGATGTGGTTCGCCTTCTATCTGTTCGTGTTCCTGCCGCGCGGCTCGCTGCAATGAGCGTCGAGGGAGCCCACAGCAACGGTAGCGCCAGCGCCGAGGTCGCAGCCCGCGTCGAGCGGCGCTGGGCCACCATCGCCGTGATCATCGTCGTGATGATGGCGCTGCTGGCGGCATTCGCCGGTATCCATCGCGCGACCATGCCGCAGCCGCGCGTCGAAACCACCGATCCCTCGCGGCTGCATCTGAGCGGTGAATTCGTCGAAAGCAATCTCGGCAGCGTGCTGGAGGCCAACGGCAATGTCACCGTGCGCGCGATTGGCCAGCAATATTCCTTCACGCCGGCCTGCATCGTGGTGCCCGTCGACACGCCGATCACGCTGCGCGCCACCAGCGCCGATGTCGTCCACGGCATCCTGATCCAGGGCACCAACGTCAACACCATGCTGGTGCCGGGCTACATCTCCGAGCAGCTCATGCGCTTTACGAAGAGCGGCGACTATCTGATGCCCTGCCAGGAGTTTTGCTCCTTCGGCCACGAGGGCATGTGGGGCAAGGTCAAAGTGATCGATAAGACGGACTTCGCGAACCGCGCGAAGGGTGGCGGGAGGCTGAGCTGTGTTGGTCAATAGAAAGCTCATCCTCGCCCATTTCTGGCTGGCCTTCGCCGTGTTCGGCATCGCGCTCACGCTCGGCGCCTGGCAGATGTTCATCCGCAGCCCGATCGGCACTTGGCTGTCCAATCCCGAACTCTATTACCGCTCACTGACCGCGCACGGCACGGTGATGGGCTATGTCTTCCCGACGCTGGTCGCGATGGGCTTTGGCTATGCCATTAGCGAGTCCGCGCTGGAGCAGCGGCTGGTCGGTGTGCGCTGGGCTTGGGCGGGATTCTGGCTGATTGTGGTCGGCGCGATCATGGCGATGGTCCCGGTCGGGCTCGGCCGCGCTTCGGTGCTCTACACGTTCTACCCGCCGCTGATCGGCAACGTGTTCTACTATCTTGGCGTCGTGCTGGTCGTGGTCGGCTCCTGGATCTGGGTCGCGCTGATGTCGATCAATCTGCGCGTCTGGCGCAAGGCCCATCCCGGCGCGCCGGTGCCGCTGGCGATGTTCGCCAATGTCGCGGGCTCGTATCTGTGGGCCTGGACTGCGGTCGGTGCCGCGCTCGAGCTGCTGCTGCAGATCATTCCGGTCGCGGCGGGGCTGAAGGCCACCATCGACGCCGGCCTTGCGCGCGTGTTCTTCTCCTGGACGCTGCACGCCATCGTCTATTTCTGGCTGATGCCGACCTACATCGCCTATTACACCATCGTGCCGCGTGCGATCGGCGGCCGCGTCTATTCCGACAGCATGGCGCGGATTTCCTTCATCCTGTTCCTGGTGGTGGCGATGCCGATCGGCATGCACCACACCTTCGCGGATCCGCAGGTCGGCGCCGGCTTCAAGTTCATCCATTCGGCTTTCACGGCGCTGGTCGCGCTGCCGACGCTGCTGACCGTGTTCACGATCTGCGCCTCCGTCGAGATCGCGGCGCGCCTGCGCGGCGGCCGCGGCATGTTCGGCTGGATCAGGGCCCTGCCCTGGGACAATCCGATGATGCTGGCCCTCGCCTTTTCATTCGTCATGCTCGGCTTCGGTGGCGCCGGCGGCCTCATCAACATGAGCTATCAGCTCGATGCGTCGATCCACAACACGCAGTGGATCACCGGCCATTTCCACCTGATCTTCGGCGGCGCCATCGTGATCATGTATTTTGCGATCGCCTATGATCTGTGGCCGCATCTGACCGGGCGCGAGCTGATCGACGTCCGCCTGATCCGCAGCCAGCTCTGGCTGTGGTTCATCGGCATGATCGTCACGACCTTTCCCTGGCACTGGGTCGGCATTCTCGGCATGCCGCGCCGCATGGCCTATTTCGACTTCGGAGACCCCGCGATCGCGCCGCAGGCCCTCTCGGTCACCCTCTCGGCCATCGGCGGCTTCATCCTGCTGGTGTCGGGCATCATGTTCATCGTTATCCTTGCTCGCGGCATGCGCGCGCCGCAGGTCGACGCCGGCCCCTATCGCTTCGCGCTGGCGGTGCACCAGCCCACAACGGTCCCCGTCGCGCTCAACACTCATGCGCTGTGGGTGGCGCTGATGATCGCGCTAACCCTCACCAATTACGGCTATCCGATCCTGAATCTGGCGCTGACCGAGGGCACCTCTGTGCCAGCCGTTTATGTGGGAGCGCAGTGATGAGCACGCGCGACCTCTTCACCTTCACCAATCGTCATTTCAAGGCGAGTGTGATCATCACCGCCGCGATCCTGATTGTCACGGCGATTGCGGGCTTCCTCGTGCTGCCCTTCGCACAGCCCTGGGTTCAGTTCGCCAACGTTTGGGACGCGATCTGCAGCGCTGCCGGCGTGCCGCAGCGCGCGGCAAGCGTGGCGGCGCCGGAGCAGACCAGGCGCCTGTCGGGGGTCGTGCTGACGTCGAACACGCTGGCACGCCCGAACCAGGAGGCGATCGGACGCGGCGCCACGCTGGCGCAGCGTTGCGCGATCTGTCATGGCCCGACCGGTGTCAGCCGTGCGGATTCGCCCAATCTTGCCGGCCAGTACGCGGCCGTGATCTACAAGGAGCTGCATGATTTCCGCACCGGCGCGCGCGCCAACGCCGTGATGTCACCGTTCGCCGTCAATTTGACGGACCAGGAGATCGCAGATCTCTCGAACTACTACGCCTACCTGCCGCGGCTGCCGGCCTATCACCCGACGCCGCAACTGCCGAAGCCAAACATCGTGATCTACGGCGCACCGATGCGCGGCATCGCGCCCTGCGGCGCCTGCCACGGCAGCCTCGACAACAAGACGGGCAGCCCGTGGCTCGAAGGCCAGTCCGAGGCCTACATGAAGGCGCAGCTGCAGGCCTTTGCCTCCGGCGAGCGCCGCAATGACATCAGCCAGCAGATGCGCAACATCGCGCGGGCGATGACCCCGCAGGAAATCGAGCAGGCTGCGGCGTATTATGCCTCGCAGCCGCCGGATGTCGTGAAGGCGGTGGATTGAAATTTTTGGCACGCCTGCCCCCCATTGTCATTGCGAGCGCAGCGAAGCAATCCAAAGTCTCTCTGCGGAGGGATTCTGGATTGCTTCGTCGCAAGGGCTCCTCGCAATGACGGAGGAGAGAGCGTGCCCGTCCGCAACCACTACGACGACGCCAGCTTCCGCCGTCCGTAGATCGCATCCGCCCGCTTCTCGAACGCGATGGAAAATCGCGCGAACGCGGCGTCGAACATCGAGCCCATCAGGAGCGCCAGCATGCGGCTCTTGAACTCGTAGGCGAGGAAGAAACCGACGTCGCAGACGCTCTCGCCTTTGGGCTCGAACGTCCAGCGGTTTTCCAGATTGCTGAAGGGACCTTGCAGATATTCGACCAGGATCTTCAGATTGGCGCGGTCGAGCGTCACGCGGCTGGTAAAGGATTCCCTGACCAGCTTGAACGACACCGTCATGTCCGCGACCAACACCTCGGTGCCGTCAGGTTTCGCCATGCGCTGTCGGACCTTCAACGCGCTGCACAGCGGCACGAATTCCGGGTAGCGCTCGACGTCGGCGACCAGATCAAACATCTCGGACGCGCTGTGATCGACACGGCGCTTGCTCGAAAAATTGGGCATGGCGATTCAGCGGGCGCTTGCTGCCCGCGCGGCCTTCAGTTTCGCAAAATCCTCGCCGGCATGATGCGACGAACGGGTGAGCGGGCTGGCCGACACCATCAGGAAGCCCTTGGTGTAGGCGACCTTCTCATAAGACGAAAACTCGTCCGGCGGCACGTAGCGCATCACGGCGTGATGCTTGCGGGTCGGCTGGAGATATTGCCCGATGGTCAGGAAATCGACGTCGGCGGAACGCAGATCGTCCATCACCTGCTGCACCTCGTGGCGCTCCTCGCCGAGGCCGACCATTATGCCGGACTTCGTGAAGATGGTGGGATCGAGTTCCTTGACCCGCTGCAGCAGCCGGATCGAATGGAAATAGCGCGCGCCCGGCCGCACCGTGAGATAGCACGACGGCACGGTCTCGAGATTGTGGTTGAACACGTCGGGCTTCGCGGCGACGACGACCTCCAGCGCCCCCTCCTTGCGCAGGAAGTCGGGCGTCAGGATCTCGATCGTGGTCGAGGGGCACGCAGCGCGGATCCCGCGGATGGTCTGGGCGAAATGCTCGGCGCCGCCGTCAGTGAGATCGTCGCGGTCGACGGAGGTGATGACGACATGGGCAAGTCCGAGCTTGGCCACGGCCTCGCCGACGTTGTGCGGCTCGGCCGCGTCGAGCGCGTTCGGCATGCCGGTCTTGACGTTGCAGAACGCACAGGCGCGGGTGCAGGTGTCGCCCATGATCATGAAGGTCGCGTGCTTCTTGTCCCAGCACTCGCCGATATTCGGGCAGCCCGCCTCCTCGCACACCGTATGCAGGCCGTTGGCGCGCACGATGTTGCGGGTGTCGGCATAGCCGCGGGTATTGGGGGCCCGTACGCGGATCCAGTCCGGCTTCGGCGGCGAAGCGGAATCGGGCCGATTCACCTTTTCGGGGTGACGTGGGCGCAGCGGGTTCGAGATGGTATCGACAATAACGACCATGGGGTGTCCGGTCTGACCAAGTCCTACCTAGTCGGTCTGGCCGGGCATCGCAACCCGGCTCGCCCCGCTTCAGGGAACATGGCAGATATGGGCAATATCCTGCTCTGTTCTCTGGCGATTCTCACCTCGAATGGCTCCAGTCTCGAAACCTTCCACACCCCGGCTCGGCAAAGCCCTGAAGCGTGCCTTTTTCGCGCGCAGCGTCCACGAGGTCGCGCCCGACTTGCTCGGCGCGACCATGCTGGTCGACGGCGTCGGCGGGATCATCGTCGAGGTCGAGGCCTATCATCATACCGAGCCGGCGGCGCACTCCTACAATGGCCCCACGCCGCGGAACCAAGTGATGTTCGGCCCGCCCGGCTTTGCCTATGTCTACCGCTCCTACGGCATCCATTGGTGCGTGAACTTCGTCTGCGAGGAAGAAGGCTCGGCGAGCGCCGTGCTGATCCGCGCGCTGGAGCCGACCCACGGAATCGCCGCGATGCGTCGGCGGCGCCATCTCCAGGATTTGCACGCGTTGTGCTCGGGCCCGGGCAAGCTGACCGAAGCGCTCGGCATCACCATCGCGCACAATGCCTTGCCGCTGGATCGCCCGCCGATCGCGCTGCATGCGCGGACGGAGGATCTGGAGGTCGTGGCCGGAATCCGGATCGGCATCACCAAGGCCGTCGAGCTGCCCTGGCGCTATGGCGTCAGGGGCTCGAAATTCCTCGGCAAGCCGTTTCCGAAATAAGCCTACGAGGCCTGCTTCAGCCGCTCCAGCGCCTCGAGGAGCTTGGCCTTGCGGGCGAGCGCAGCCTCACGCTTTTCGCGCTCCTCCTCGACGACCTCCTCGGCCGCGTTGGCGACGAATTTCTCGTTCGCCAGCTTGGACTCCGCGCGCTTGATGTCGGAATCGGCCTTCCCGATCTCCTTGTCGAGACGCGTGCGCTCGGCGGCGACGTCGATCACGCCCTTCAGTGGCAGCGCAGCCACCTCGCCGCGCACCAGGAGCTGGACCGCGCCGTCGGGCGCACGGTCGGCGAAGGAGATGTCCGACAGCCGCGCCATGCGCTTGATGACGTCGCTCCAGCGCGGCGCGCGCTCCTTCGTCTCGGACGAGGCGCCTGCGACCACCAGCGCCGTCAGGGTCGCCGGCGGAATGTTCATCTCGGCGCGCACCGAACGGATCTGCGTGACGAGGTCGATCACCCAGCCGATCTCGGCCTCGGCCGCGGGATCGGTGAAGTCGGCATGGTCGAAGATCGGCAGCACCCAAACCGGTGAGACGAGCGCGTCGGTCGGCCCCGTCCTCGCCGCGAGCATCGCAAGCTGCTCCGGCGTCGGCCCGGCCGGCTTCAGCGGCCACGGTGCCAGCGCGAGCAGACCGTCGCGCTTGGCCGTCACCTCCCACAGCTCCTCGGTGATGAAGGGCATGAAGGGGTGCAGCAGTTTCAGGATCTCGTCGCGCGCCCATGCCACCATGGCGCGGGTTTCCGCCTTGGCAGGGCTGTCGGGACCGAGCAGCACGGGTTTTGCGAGCTCGAGATACCAGTCGCAATAGACGTTCCAGACGAAGCGGTAGATGCTGCCGGCGGCGTCGTTGAAGCGGTAGGCCTCGATCGCCTCGGTCACCTCGCGCGTGGTGTGCGCGCTCTCATGCGCGATCCAGCGGTTCAGCGTCTCCTTCGCCTTCGCCGGCTCGAAGCCCTCGGGCACGGCGCAATGGTTCATCTCCGCGAAGCGCGACGCATTCCAGAGCTTGGTCGCGAAATTGCGATAGCCCTCGACACGGCTGGTGGCGAGCTTGATGTCGCGCCCCTGCGCGGCCATCGCGGCAAGCGTGAAGCGCAGCGCGTCCGCGCCATATTGGTCGATCAGGCTGAGCGGATCGATGACGTTGCCCTTCGACTTCGACATCTTGGCGCCCTTCTCGTCGCGGACGAGGGCGTGGATGTAGATCGTCGAGAACGGCACCTCCTTCATGAAGTGAAGGCCCATCATCATCATGCGGGCGACCCAGAAGAAGATGATGTCGAAGCCGGTCACCAGCGCATTGGTCGGGTAGTAGCGCTGCACTTCCGGCGCGTCCGCGGGCCAGCCGAGGGTCGAGAACGGCCACAGCGCCGAGGAGAACCAGGTGTCGAGCACGTCCTCGTCGCGCGTGATGAAGCCGTCACGCTTGTTGCGGTCGAGCGCCATCTCGCGGCCCTGCTCAATCGTGATGACCTCCTGCTCGACGTAATAGCCGAGGGCGTGGCTGACGGCCTCCTCCTCGGTCTCGGCGACGAACACCTTGCCGTCGGGACCGTACCAGGCCGGAATCTGGTGGCCCCACCAGAGCTGGCGCGAGATGCACCAGGGCTGGATGTTCTCCATCCACTCGAAATAGGTTTTTTCCCAGTTCTTCGGCACGAAGGTGGTTTCGCCCGAACGCACGGCGGCCATCGCCGGCTTCGCCAGCGTCTTGGCGTCGACATACCATTGGTCGGTAAGATAGGGCTCGATCACCGTGCCGGAGCGGTCACCATGCGGCACCATGTGGGTGTGGGGCTCGATCCGCTCGACGAAGCCGAATGATTCCAGCCGCTCGACGATGCGCTTGCGCGCTGCAAAGCGATCGAGCTTGTTGAACTCCTCGGCGAACTGCGCGGCACCTGCCGGCAGGTCGCGCAGATAATCTTCGTTGTCGAGGAGATCGAGGCAACCCTCCTTGTCGATGACGCTGATCCGGGCGAGGCCATGGCGATTGCCGACCTCGAAGTCGTTGAAGTCGTGCGCCGGTGTCACCTTGACCGCGCCCGAGCCCTTCTCCGGATCGGAATAATCGTCGGCGACGATCCGGATCTTGCGGCCGACCAGCGGCAGGATCACGTTCTTGCCGACCAGCTTCTGATAGCGCTCGTCATCGGGATGCACGGCGACGCCGGTATCGCCGAGCATGGTCTCCGGGCGCGTGGTGGCAACGACGATGAAGCTCGAGGGATCCTCGGGGCTGAAAGTCTTGCCCTCGATCGGATAGCGCAGGTACCAGAGGCTGCCCTTGACCTCGGTCTGCTGCACTTCGAGATCGGAGATCGCGGTGAGCAGCTTGGTGTCCCAGTTCACCAGCCGCTTGTCCTTGTAGATCAGGCCGTCGCGGTGCAGCTCGACGAAGACCTTGACCACGGCCTTGGACAGGCCCTCGTCCATGGTGAAGCGTTCGCGCGACCAGTCGCAGGAGGCGCCGAGCCGCTTGAGCTGGTTGATGATGGTGTCGCCGCTCTCGGCCTTCCACTGCCAGACCCGTTCCAGAAACTTCTCGCGGCCCATCTCGCGACGGCTGGGCTGCTGGCGCTCCATCAGCTGCCGCTCCACCACCATCTGGGTGGCGATGCCGGCATGGTCGGTGCCGGGCTGCCACAGCACGTCGCGGCCGCGCATGCGCTCGAACCGGCACAGGATGTCCTGGAGCGTGTTGTTGAGGGCGTGGCCCATGTGGAGCGAGCCCGTCACGTTCGGCGGCGGGATCACGATGGTAAAGGGCACTGCGTCGCGACGGTCCGGGCGGCCGGCCTTGAAGGCAAGGCTGTCCTCCCACACGACGGACATGCGGGCTTCTATATCGGCGGGTTGGTAATTTTTCTCGATCATGGCGCTGTTAGAAAGCCGCGCACGGGGTCCAAGTCAACGGACAAGTCAACGGAAAGCCAGGCGGCAACAGGGCTTTCCGGTCCGGTCAGGGGACAAAATATATCGCACAAGCAGGGTTTTTGAGGGCTCTGCGGCCCGATCTACCTGCCGCCGCGCGATACCCGCTCGATTTCCGCCTTCACGATGCGTTCAACGAGGCCCGGCAAATTGTCGTCCAGCCAGGATTTCAGCATCGGACGCAGCATCTCCTTGACCAGATCCTCCAGCGTTCGCGCATTGCTGCTGAGCACCGTGTGGGCCAGGGAATTGAAGGCGGATTCGACCGCGGAGACCGTCGATTGCGCCAGGATCGGCTGTTGGGGCGGCAGTGGCGGCGCATCGAAGTCCACCGGCGCATAGGATGCCGGCGTCGGGCGCGGCGGCGGCGATTCGGCGAATTCGAGATCGTCGCGCGGCTCGACCTTGCGGAAGCTCGGCGGCGGCGGAGACGGCGTTGGCTCCATCGCCAGCGCCATATCGTCGGTCAATTCCAGCACGTCGGGCTCAGGTTCGGGCTCCGGCTCGGGAGCACGGATTTCCGGCGCAGCGGTGGCCGTATCGAGGCCCGCGAGCAGTGCGTCGATATCGTCCTGATTGTTGGATGCATCCGCCTCGGGTGCCGGGGCTGGCGGCGCTGCCGGCTTTGCAGCCGGAGCCGGTGCGGGCTTCTCGGCGGCCGCTTTGGGCGGCGCGACCTTGGATGGCGGAATATCGTTGATCGCCTGCGGCTTCGGTGGCGCGGCGGGGGCGGCAGCTTTCTCGGGCTTGGCAGCATCCGCCGGCGGCGGCTTGGCCTCATCGTCGGCAATGATGCGCCGGATCGAGGCCAGAATCTCCTCCATCGAGGGTTCTGTGACCTTTGCAGGCTGCGTCATCTCCGACTCCACATCATCAACGCCCTCGCATGCGTTGTTTTACACCAAGCACGACAGGATTGGCCGGTTCCGGATGGGTGGCCCGACATTTTCGTCACGGCAGCCCGACTTGTCCCCAGATGACGGCCCAACGTGCAGCGGTGCGCCCCTGCCCTCGGCACTCATGCTTTACGCACACGGCATCGGATGCAGAGCGAATCGGCCCGCATCTTCTTGGCAAGGCTATGTCAGGGATTTTGCTGATTGCAAGCAAAGCACCGGTCGGCTTCGACTATTCGCGAGGCCGACCGGACGATTACGGGACTCTAGCGTCCGTCAGGCGTGCGCACGCCGGCCCAGCTGTCGCGAACCTGTTGGTAGTGAACGCTGGGATCGTAGACCGTGGTGTTGAGGCCGAGGACTTGCGGCGCGAGACGGCCGACCGCATTGAGCACCGAATAGGACGCCACCACGCGGTCATGCTGGGCAGTGACGAGCGCAACGCGTGCGTTCACCAGCGCCTGCTGCGCGTTGAGCACGTCCAGCGTGGTACGCTGGCCGGCCTTGGCTTCTTCGCGCACGCCGTTCAGCGCGATCTCGGAAGCCGTGACTTGCGCCTGCGCAGATTGTACCTGCGCCTTGCCGGCTTCCAACTGCCCCCAGGCCTGCACGACGTTGGCACGGGTCTGGTCGCGGGTGGTTTCGAGATTCAGGCGCTGCTGCGCCAGGTTCTCTTTCGATTGGCGGATGAGCGCATATTCAGCGCCGCCCTGATAGATCGGCACGGAGGCGGTCGCGATGGCGGAAGCGGTCGTCGTTCGGAAGACCGTCAGGGTCTGCTGGTACGACTGGGTGATGCCAGCCTGAACCGTGAGGGTCGGCAGCAGCGCGCCTTCGTTGATCTTGACCTGAAGATAATTGACATCGATGCCGAACATCGAGGCCGTGACGTTGGGGTTCTCCACCAGGCTGAGACCGACGGCGGAGGCGAGCGTCCCGGGCAGGAAACGATCGACGGGCGAGCCCGGCGCAAGGTTCGTCGGCTCATTGCCGATGATGCGGCGGAAATTCGCGCGCGTCGTCGTGAGATTCGATTCGGCAGTCAGTGCCTGGGTCCTGCCGGCCGCGAGCTGCGCTTCGGATTGCGCCACGTCCGTGCGCGTCACTTCGCCGACATTGAAGCGATCGCGGGTCTGCTTGAGCGTCTGTTCGAGCACGCGCACGTTGCTGCGCTGAACTTCGAGGGTGGCGGAGTCACGAAGATAATCCATGTAGCTGGTGGCAGCCTGCAACAGGACCGTCTGCTCGAGCACGCGCAACGCCTCGCGGGATCCCGAGACTTGGCTCTCCGCCGCGCGCGTCCTGTTGGCGGTCTGATTGCCGTTGTAGAGCGTCTGGTTGATGGTCAGGCTGGCGCTATTGGGCTGAAGGGGCGGGTCGCTATGGATCGGCAGACCCTTCTGCTGCTGCTGAATGTCCTGATATTGATAGCCGGTGCTGAGGTTGACTCCGACCTTGGGGCGATAGCCCGACAGCGCCTGTGGCACGTTTTCGTCAGTCGAGCGCACCTGGGCGCGCTGCGCGTTAAGCTGCGGATTGTTCTGATAGGCGCGCACCAGCGCAGCCTCGATCGTATCCGCCAAGGCAGGCGTCGGCGCGACAAGCGCCAGCAGCAGGACCGAAACCGCTGCTCCGGTGAAGAGCTTCACCCCATGCATCCAAAAATTCCGTTCATTCTAACGCCCGGCTCGTGCCCGCGAGCTGGGTTACCGTCTACGAGTGGAGTCGTTGCCCCGCCGCAACATAGGACGCGGTCAAGCGCGACGGAACTACCTGAGGGTGGTTCTCAGTGGAAACTCTTCACGTGCAGCATCCCGGCCACACTTCTGATTCAGAACGGGATTTTAACGGGCTAAAGCCGCTATCGGGCCGTCAGAATACGAAGGCGGCGGCCCGTTCCAGCCCGGGAAGGACCGGGGCCGCGGCATCGAACAGCGCCCGATGGCCGAATTCGCCGTGGGTATGGGTCACGATCATGGCGCGCGGCGGCCTGGATTCGGCCGAAACCCCCAACAGGCGCCCACCCTCCTTGAGCTGCCCGAGCAGCCCTGCCGGCGTCACCTCGGTGGCGCCGTTGAGGACGATCACATCATAGGGACCAGCAGCAGTATCACCCTCAGTGCAGGCCGCGGCCTTGCAGGCCACGTTGGCAAGCCCGAGGGCGGCGAAGGCGTCATTGGCTTTCTTGGCCAGCGCCGAATCGCATTCCGTCGCGGTGACCTGGCGTGCGAGCTTGGCGGTCAACGCAGCGAGATAACCGGTGGCGCAGCCGACGACCAGCACGTTGTCGTCCTCGCCGATCTCGGCGGCCTGGAGCAGCTTGCCGGTCAGCTGCGGCTTGATCAGGAACCGCTTGACGCCGCCCTCGCTGACGTCGAGATCGAGGTCGAGATACGCCACTGCCTGCCGGCTGGCCGGCACGAAGGCCTCGCGCGGAACCGTGAGCATGGCGTCGAGAACACGACGGTCGGTGACGTCACTGGTGCGCACCTGGCCATCGACCATTTTTAGGCGCGCCGTCGAGAAAACGGACATTTGCGGACCCTGCAAGGCGGACGATGCCGCGGACGAAAGTTGGCGGCATCTTTGGAGCAGGCCCTGCAAAAACGCAACATGGCTTTGGCCCGCGAACCGGGCCCTTCCGCAACTCGCAACGTCGAGGGTGAGCCGGCCTACTCGATCGTGATCGCGAGGCGGCCGATCAATGCGGCGACTTCATCCAGCCGTGCCGAATCGTGGGTCTCGACCGCGCGCGCCAGACAGGCGAGGCATTCGTCGTCGCTGAGTTCGGGGATGTCCGCCGGCAGAATGGAGGGAGCCAGCGGGGAACGGTCGACCTGGATGTCTCGCATGGGAATCAGCTCCGTAAAGGACCGGCCCCTGGAAGCTCGATTTCAATTGAGTCGTTTTGGCGTCACCAAGGAGGATGCAGGCTCGCCGCGGTACACATCAAATTGAGAATCTGCCGCAACGAGATCGCACAACAGATCAGAGTCTGGGCGCAAGTCACTGAAAATGATGCGGAATTTGGCTCCCCGGGCTGGATTCGAACCAGCGACCATCCGATTAACAGTCGGATGCTCTACCGCTGAGCTACCGAGGAAAAGGGCGAACCCGTCGTTCGCGCGCGGCTGCGTATAACAAAGCCGCTTGCGCTTGCAAAGGACGAATTCGCCATCTCGCACATTGCGGCGAGGAAGGGCGCGTGGCCCCTCCTCCGCCCGGCCTCAGGTCAAGTTACTCGGCGACGAACGAAGTCGTCTTGGTGCCGGAATCGTAGCGCAGCCGCAGCGCGGTGAACTTGCAGAGGTTGACGTTCTTCCAGAGCACGGTCTCGTCATAGTTCTGCCAGTCGACGCGGACGTTCCAGACGCATCCTTCGTCGTCATCGTCAAACTCGACATAGGTGCTCGCCTGGTTCTGCAAAACCTTGTCCAGCTCGTTGTCCCATTCGTCCATGCCATCGTCCGGGGCGTTGAAGCCCAGGAATTTGATCGCATAGCCGGTCTCGTTGACGACAGTGACGTTGCGGGCGTCAGCCGCGAACGACGGCGCGGCAGCAATCGATAGACCGATCGCAATCAGTGCAGATAGAAAATACTTCATATGAAATTCCCCCGATCGAAACGGGCTTTCGGCGCCTGACGTCGATCGGCGCAGGCGCCGCGGCAACCAATGGCGTTGCCTCGAAGGATTCGTCGGAGGCGCAATCGAAAGGTTCAAGACGCGATCAATCCGCCTCCGGCGCGTTGCACGACGCGAGACGCGCAACGAGCTAATTCTTACCGATTCGAATTCTCCGCAGCAATGAACCGGCATTCATAGATCGGCGCGGCTTGCAGTCTCCGGCGCGGGCGCCGCATGCGGACGGGCCAACGCAAGGTCTTGTAGCCCGGATGGAGCGAAGCGTAATCCGGGGCCCTGTATCCGCGGAACGAATTCCGGATTGCGCTTCGCTCCATCCGGGCTACGGGCTGTCGCCTCACGGCCGGCGGCAGACCAGGTCAATCTCGATCAGCGCGTCGTAGGCAAGCCCGGTGACACCGACGCAGGTGCGTGCCGGCAGGCGGTCGGGCGGAAAGAACCCGCGATAAGTCTCGTTCATTGCGGTGTAGTCTTCCTTGAAACGTGTGAGATAAATGCGTGTCATCACGACGTGTTCGAGACCGAGATCGACGCCCGCCAATACGACCTTCAAATTCTCCATCACCGCCCTCGTCTGCGCGACGATGCCGTCGGGCAACACGCCCGGTGTTTGCGGCGTGTCCGGCATCTGGCCGGTGACGAAGACAAAACCGTCGGTCTCCACCGCGTGGCTGAAGGGCGCGACCGGCTTCGGTCCGCCGCTGATCATGTGGAATTTCACTGGGGTTCCTTGTTACGGCGCTTCTTTCAAGGGAAGGCTTGTCTAGGGGAAGGTTTGAAACAGGCGCTTGCTGATGATCGCGTGCACGCCCCAATTGCCGTCGACCACCTGCGTGACGCCGAAGTCGACGGCGGCCGACATCAGCGCGATCGCCTCGTCCTCGCTGAGGCCCTTCACGTTCATCAGGAAGCGCCGCATCTTGCGGAACGCATCTTTCATGGCGAGGTCGAGCGAGGATTTTGCGTAGACCTCGCTTTGGCCCTGAGCGCCGAACTCGGCGAGGTAGTTGGGATGGCTGAATCCGGTCAGGACCCAGTCGGTCTCGGTCTCGATCAGGGGATAAGAGAGATCGGCGAAAGGCTGGCCGGCGAGATCGGCCTTCTTGTGCAGGATCACCTCGAACGTTCCGGTCATCGAGCATTCGATCGCGGTGCCGCTCAATTCGCCGTCGCCTTGCGTGGCATGGGGATCGCCGACTGACAGCAATGCGCCGGGGACGGACACCGGAAGATAGACGGTCGCCCCCTTCCCCAGGCGCCAATTGTCGAGATTGCCGCCGAAATAGGACGGCGGCACGGAGTCGATGAAATCCACCTCGCGCGGCGCCACCGCGATCACACCGAAATGGGGGCGCAAGGGAATGCGGATGCCGTCGAGCACGGCGTGGCGGCGCTTTACCGTGCCGGGCAGGACGGGAACGCCGGGATAGTCGTAAGTGGAGTGCACCACGCCAAACGGGTCGGTCTGCGGCTCCCAGCGATAGGAATACAGCGCGCGGGCGTGCGGCGCATCGGCGTCGTCGAAGATTTCGTAGATCGTCACGACCTCGCGCGGCTTCGGCCCTGAAAGAAATTCGTCGTAATGATAGCCCCACCAGGCCGCGACCGAGGAGCCGAACACGCGTCCTGAATGTTTCGGATGACGACTTGCGCGCGGTACGATGTCGAGGATCCGCACTTCCAGCACGTCGCCGGGCTGGGCGTCCTTCACCGACACGGGCCCCGTGCAGATGTGCACGCCAAAGCCTTCGCCCGCGCCGCGCCCGAATATGCTGGCATCCATCGGACCCGCGCCGCGGCGATCCACGTTCTTCCTCGCCTTGGTCCAGCCGAATACGTCTTCGGCGGCGGCATCGCCCGCGATCATCAGCTCAGGATCGTCGGAGGCGTGCTGCGTCAGGGTTTCGATGGTGATGGTATCGCCCGAGGCGATCTCGAGCTGCGGCTGTAACGAGCGACTGAAATATCCCCAATGAACACGGTCGGCTTCGACCGGAAGATGGTGATGCTTGCGCTCGGCCGTCCTCGGCTCATCGATGTCGGTACGGGCGAGATTGCCGCGCGCCTCGGCACTCGCCTGGTGCACGCGAAGCTGCGCCAGCGCATCCTGCGGCCAGCCGCGCTGGCCGGTTATCCCATGCTGCGTCGTCGCCCGCTCCGCCTCCTGCTGGCGAAACTCGCGCGGCGGCAGTCCGAAGCGATGGCGGAAGGCGCGGCTGAAATGCGCGGAATCGCCGAAGCCATAGGCGTAGGCGATCTCCGAGATCGAACGATGCGCCTCGGACGGATTGGACAAATCGGCCCAGGCGCGCTGCAGCCGCCGCTCGCGCACGTAGTGAGTAAAGTTGTCGCCGACCGTCTCGAACAGCTTTTGCAGATAGCGCTCGGAGATTCCTTCGGCCTGCGAGGCGCGCGCCGGTACCAGTCCGGGATCGTCGAGGCGGCGTTCGATGGTCTGGCAGATCCGGTGCAGGAGTGCCGACTGCGTTGCGCTCGATCCGGCGTCTGACGTCGAAGCCGCCAATTGATGGGCGAGTGTCAGCAGGAGATCGACGAGCGACTGCGCGACCGCATTCCATTCGGCATCGCTCAGGGTGTCGAGCGTGCGCGCGGTCGCGTCCATCAAGCGCGCGAAGACGTCGGCAAAGCCGCTGGGCGGAACGACCCTGGGTTCGCCGAGCCGCGGCCTGCCCGAGAGGCGGCCGTGCAGCGCGTCCGACGTCACCGACAGCACGATGGCGCGCATGTCGCGCTGGAACACGATACTCCAGTCCCCGCTCCGCGGCAGCAGCACGAGATGGCCCACCGGAACGATGCGATGGCCGCCGGCACTCTTGAGCACCATGCCGTCTTCGACCGGCATCAGCGCAATCGGCAGGTCTTCGTTGGCCTGCGAACGCGGACCAATGGTCTGGGCGCCGGCCCCCATGCGCGTCAGCGCAACGCCTGCGGCGTGGCGATGTGACGCCGTTGCGTGCCCATCCAGGAAGGAATGGCCTGCCGCCGGCTGCAGGCCGACCGCGGCGAGCACGTCCCGCCAGGCTTCGGGCCGGTCGTCTTGCGCGTAGGACTCGCTCGTGAAGGGACGGAAGCTCATCGGATCGACCCAGATTGCAGTGGATCGAAGCAACCTCTGTGCCAGACGTACGCGGTCATCCGTCGCAGCGACGGGCCGCAGATGAGGTTCGCTGGTCACGTCCTCGTCCCGAAAACGGATTACCTCTCAAAGCATTAGTCACATTGGAAGATGTTCTTGCGGATCGTGCCGTGAACGCCCCAATTGGCGTCGACCACCTGGGTGACGCCGAAATCGGCGCCGACCGATAGCAGCGAAATCGCCTCGTCCTCGCTGAGGCCGTGCACGGTCATCAGGAAACGGCGCAGTTTTCTGAACGCGTCGCGCATCGCACGGTCGAGACTCGAGTGATTGGCAATTTCGGTTTGTGCGTCGACGCCGAGCGCGGCAAGGTAGTTCGGATAGGTGAAGCCGTAGAATGACCAGGCCTGATCAGTCTCCAGCATCGGATGGTCGAGACCTTCGAGGCTGGTGCCGGCGAGATCGGCTTTCTTGTGCAGAACGAACTCGAAATCGCCGGTCAGCGAGGTCTCAATCGCGGTGCCGCCAAGCTCGCTGTCACCTTGGGCTGCATGGGGATCCCCGACCGAGAAATAGGCGCCGGGGACCGCGACCGGATAGAACATCCGCGCCCCCTTGCCGATGCGCCAGTCGTCGATGTTGCCGCCGGTATAGCTCGGCGGGATCGAGCTGACGAAATCGGCCTCCGACGGTGCGAGCCCCATGGTGCCGAAATGCAGCCGTGCCGGCACCTTGACGCTCGCGAGAATGTTCTCCCGCTTCGTGATGGTGGCGTGATCGACGCGCACGCCGGGATAATCGATGGTCGGATGCACGATGCCGTCAGGATCGGTCTGCGGCGTCCAAACATAGTTGTAGACCGCCTTGGCGCAGGGCTCGCCGGAGGTGTCGAGCTCGAAGATGGTGACGACCTCGCGCGGCTTCGGCTCCTCGATCAGATCGTGATAGTGAAACCCCCAATTCGCGGCGACGTTGGAGCCGAAGCAGCGCCCGGCATGACAGGCGCTGCAGCTCGGCCGCGGCCTGATATCGAGGATGCGTACTTCGAGGATATCGCCGGGCTCGGCGCCATCGATCGCGACGGGACCGGTGAGGAGATGCACGCCGATCCCCTCGCCTGCGCCACGAATGAATGGGCCTTCGACAGGACCCGAGCCGCGCCGCGCGACTGCCTTGTGCTCGCGCGTCCACTGGAACACGCTCTCGGCGCCGGGATCGCCCTGGATCATGCGCTCGTAATCGTCGTTGGCGTGGTGGGTCAGCGTCTCGATGGTGGCGCGATCGCCCGAACGCAGCGTCAGGGCCGGCGCGACCTTCTTGGAGAAATAGCCCCAGTGGACGGTTTTCGGCGAAACCGGCAGCGTGAAATGCTTCATGAGGTGGCCTCTTCTGGAAACGCGGTCTTGAACGTTGCGGGTGCGGCTCTCATCGCACCGCCTCCGGAGTCTTGTCGGTTTCCATCACGCTGAGGAAACGCGCAGTCAGCGGATTGCGGGGGCTGGAGAGAACCTCATGCGCGGGCCCCTCCTCGATGATCGTGCCGCCGCTCAGGAAAGCGACACGGTCGGCGACCTCGTCCGCGAAGCGGATCTGGTGCGTCGAGATGATCATGGTGAGGCCATCATCGATGGCGAGCCGCCGGATCACCTCCAGGACCTCGCTGACGAGCTCAGGATCGAGCGCCGAGGTCGGCTCGTCCAGGAGCAGCACGCTGGGGTTCGGTGCGAGCGCTCGGGCGATCGCAACGCGCTGCTGCTGACCGCCGGAGAGATGCCGCGGCAGCGCGTCGGCGCGGTGCGACAGCCCGACCCGGTCGAGCAGCTCGGCGGCGCGGCGATCGGCATCGATGCGGGTCATGCCGTGCACCCAGCGCAAGGGACCGGCAATGTTCTCCTTCGCCGAGAGATGGGCGAACAGGTTGAATTGCTGGAACACCATCCCGACGCCCACGCTTGCCCGCTCATTGGCGATCGCGCGGGGCGGTAGCAGCTTGCCGTTGTCGTCGAAACCGAGACGGCGTCCCCCGACGCGCACGGTGCCCCCGTCCCAGCTTTCGAGATGATTGATGCAGCGGAGCAGCGTGCTCTTGCCGGAGCCGCTGGGCCCGAGCAGTGCGACGACCTCGCCGACACGCACCGTAAAATCGAGGCCTCCAAGCACCTTTTGCGTGCCGTAGCTCTTGGTGAGGTCCCTGGTCTCGACCGCGATGTTGTTTCGAGAGATCGTTGCCGCACGCCGGGTGCGCTCCTCGCGGGTCAGCGCCCGCGGCGGCGTGTCGGTGAGCTCTGCCTGTGCGGACACCGGGACGTCGACGGTCGCTGCGGCAAGTTCGAGCTTGGTGGCGAGATCGACGCGGCGCCAGGGGAGATAATCGGCGAGCTTGCGCTGGCGACCTTTGGCGCGGTCGAGATCGAGCAGCCATTCGACAAAAAGCTGGATGATGCTGATGGCAAAGGTCAGCACGAGATACAGCAAGCCCGAGGCGAAGAAGATCGAGAAGAAGTCGAAGGTCGAGGACGCAAGCTGGGTCGAGCGCAAGGTCAGCTCCTGGACCGCGACCACGGAGGCGAGCGACGAATTCTTCAGCGCACTCACGGCCTCGTTGCCGAAGGCCGGGATCATGGTGCGGATCGCCTGGGGCGCGATCACCCGCCACATCAGGATCCGCGGCGTCATGCCGAGCGCCTGGCCGGCCGTCACCTGCCCGCGATCGACGCCGAGCACGCCGGCACGCAGCATCTCGGCGATGAACGGCGCCTCGTTGCAGGCCAGCGCAAGGCCGGCGGCCAGCACCGCCGGCAGTTTGATGCCGATATGCGGCAACGCGTCGTAGGCGAACACCATTTGCAGGATCAGCGGCGTGCCGCGGAAGATCACAGTGTAGGCCCTGGCGATCGCCGCCAGCAGCCAGAAGCGGGAGAGCTGCATGCCGGCGAGGATCAATCCGAGGATCAATCCTCCGCCGAGCCCGAGGGCAGTCACCTCGAGGGTGAGCTCGATGCCCTCGAGCAGATACGGCATGCTCAGGTAATGGAGGAACAGCGACATCAGTCGGCCGTCAGAATGTCAGGCTCCTTGAAGTTGTTCACGTCGAGCCCATGCTTCTTCAGAAGCTCCATATGCGTTCCGGCCTTCTGGACCTCGATCAGGGCTGCGAGCACGGCGTCGCGGAATTTCGGCTTGTCCTTCGGAACGGCGATGCCGACGGAATACGGGATCGTCACCGCGGTCGCCTTCTCCAGCTTGTCCGGATAGGCCTTGACCGCGCTGTCGACGGTGTTGACGTCGTTGACATAGGTGTCGGCACGACCGGCGAGGATCGCCTGGATGCAGTTGGCGTTGTTGTCGTAGAGCTGGACGGTCGGCTCGGCCTTGCCGGCCTTCTTGCACTCGGGCATCAGCGCCTGGATCAGGGGCACCTCGACATAACCGGTGTTTTCTGCGGCAGCGGCGCCGCACATCGACATGTTGATGCCGTTGATGCCCTTCGGATTGCCCTTGGCCACCAGCACGCCGTCGAACACTTTCGAATAGGTGATGAAGTCGGCGGCCTTGGCGCGCTCCTTGGTGGCGTAGATATCGGAAATGACGATGTCGGCTTGTCCCGCGGCCAGCGTGGTCAGGAGCGCCGCGAACGTCACCGGCTTGTAGGTCAGCTTGAAGCCGAGGCATTCACCGATGGCTTCGCCGAGATCGATGTCGAAGCCGATATATTTGCTCGGATCCTTCGGATCGATGGTCTCATAGCCCGGCGTGTGCGGGTTGATGGCGTTGACGAGGGTCTTGCCCTTCCAGTCCGGATATTTGTCCTGGAGCGCGGCGCAGGCCGCAGGCGCCGCAGCCTGCGCGCTCAGGGGCGCGGCTGCCAGCGCGCCGAAAGTGACCGCGGCGCCGACCGCGGCCTTGCGCCAAGACAGCGATGCACGCGCGTTCCCCCGCGCCTGGGGCAATACCGGTCTCTCCATCTCCAGCTCCTTCGAATTGTCATGGCAATGGCCATGTTCCAGATCTCGGAAGCGAGCCTAGGAGGAGAGCGGACCGGAAAGCTTGTCCGCGGGCGTACAAAAAATTGGATGGAGGGAGCCCGCCATTTGGGCAGGCGGCTGCACAAAAACTGTTCGTGAATGCGGACGCCGCAGCGCGCAATTCCGAATTCGGAGAAACCACATGATCGTGCGCGACGCCGCGATCTGCACGATCAGGGAATCATGCGGTGAGGTCATTTGACAGAGATATGACAATCGAAGGACGCATCTGCGGGCGGCATCCGAAGCACATCTTCGCTGTTCCACAGCCTGTCCGCAGCATACCCACAGGTATATCCACAGGCCGACTATGCCGGATTCGCGAGCCCGCGCGAGCCACTTGCTGCGGACAAACCCACAGGGCCGGTATGTTAGCCGCCGGCCTGATCGAACACGGTGCGGCAAGCCTCACTCAAGCTTGGCCTGTTGCGGCGCAGGCAGGCCGTGATCGCGCGAACGTTGGGGATTTCGCCGGCGCAGAGCCGGTAGACGTCGGGGGTACAGGCCCGGCGCTGCTCGGGCGTTCCCTGCTGCGCATGGGCGGCGGAGGCAAACAGCGTCAGGAACAGCCCGACCGTCGAGGCGCGACGCGCCCGGCTTTTCACACCCGCAAACCGCAAGAACCTCGCCTTCATGACCAGTCTCCCGTTCTGCCCTGCCCGCCGGCCTGTGTTGGCCGGTGTGCGAACGGGTAGGAGAAATAAACAGCCGAAGATGTGACCTCCTTCACACTGCGGGCATCCGGCAGGAACCTAAGTTTCCCAACGGGATTTCATCAATCGCTAACCAATCGGGACCCGATTGGCCGATCGTTAAAATGCGAACGATCGGCTCAATCGGGAAACAAGCCGGCTTTGCGACATTGCGCCATCCGGTCCGGAGGGTGTGATGAGCGAAGCCGAATTCAACTTGCTGCTGGATGCCGTCCAGGACGCCATAGTCCATGACGATCTGGCGGTCGTGCCGGGGGAGGATTTCGTGCCGCGCTCGTGGACCTATTACGCGAAGCCCAAAGCCGCCAATGACAACGAGGGCGCATGGCCCCTACTGCCGTTTCCCGACGGCTGGTACGCGGCCTGCTAAGGCCAATTTCACCGTGAGCCGATGCGCCCGCGCTCTGCGGGCGTTTTGCTATGGGCCCTACGCCGCGAGATCCGGCATGCCCGCGATCAGGTCTTGACGCGCTCTCCGCCGTCCTGCGGCGCCTGGTCGGGTGCGGCTGGCGGAAAGATGCTGTCATAGATCGCGCGGGCCTCGCGAATGAGGCGAGCCCGCTCCAGCTCGGATTTCGGGACAAATCGGACGATTTCGCTCACGTGCTCTCCAGCGCTCGATCGTTGGGATGCATCACTTCGCAGATGCGAAGACTATGCCAGCAGGCTGAATGACGGGTTTCCACCGGGCCCGGGCAAACCCGGTGTGCGCGGCCAGCATGCATCGCTCGCGCGGGCCCATAGCAGGCGCGACACGATCGAATATTGCTGAGATATCAGGAGGTTGTGATGGAGGCCACGTCGGGACTCGAACCCGAGTAAACGGTTTTGCAGACCGGCGCGTAACCACTCCGCCACGTGGCCCCAACGAGGGCGGAGCAATATAGGGGATCACGGGTTTAGGCAACCCCGACCGGGCAGCTACGCCTTCGCGCCGCCGAGATATTGGCCGAGAATCTCATCGGTCGCGCCGGCCGCCACGATCCGCCCCTCCGCCAGCAGGATCGCGCGGTTGCAGGTGCTCTTGATCAGCGCGACGTCGTGCGAGGCGAGCACCAGAATGCCGGCGCGCACGACGATCTCGTCGAGCCGCTGCCGCGCCTTCTTGCGGAACTGCTGGTCGCCGACGCCGATCCATTCGTCGAGCAACACGATCTCGCCCTCGACGGCGGTTGCGACCGCAAAGATCAGGCGCAGCATCATGCCGCTGGAATAGGTGCGCAGCGGCAGGTCGAGCCGGTCGCCGAGCTCGGTGAATTCGGCGATCTCCGCGCGCCGGGCATCGATCTCGGAGCGCCGTGCGCCGATCACGAGCCCGCGCCGCATGATGTTCTCGTAGCCGGTCGCTTCCTCGTCGAATCCGGCCGAGAGATCGAACAGCGGCTGGCAGCGGCCCAGCACGTCCACGCTGCCGGACGTCGGATGGTAGATGCCGGCGAGCACCCGCAGCAGCGTGGTCTTGCCGGCGCCATTGGCGCCGATGATGGCAACGCGGTCGCCAGCACGGATATCGAGGCTGACGTCGTTCAACGCCGAGACGATGTGCGGGACCGCTGTGTTCCGCCGCAGCGTCACGGCGCTGACGAACCGGCTGCGCAGCGAGCGGTCGCGGAACGACAGCACCGGAAACCTCACCGAGACGTTGCGAAGCGCGATATGAGCTGCGGGGGTCATATCTCGCGCCTCACAGCCAATACGCCACGCGATGGCGGTATTTCGCGTAGCAGCCGAGGCCGATGACGGCCACGACGGCCGCATAGATGATCCCGAGCAGCCACTGCTCCGCATCGGTCGGCTGCGACAGCAGCGGCCTGCGGACCAGATCGAGCAGCGTTGCAAACGGATTGGCGCGGATCAGCCAGTAAAACGCGGTGCCGCGCACGGTGTCCTCGGTCCAGATGATCGGCGTCAGGAAGAATACGAATTGCAGGCCGCTGACGATCGCCGAGCCGATGTCACGAAACCGCGCGCAGAGTATGCCGAGCGCAACCGAGCCGCCGAGCAGCACGACGAGCAGGATCGCAATGCCCGGCACCGCGAGCAGCATGCTCGCATGCAGCGGCCACGGCATCACGAGATAGAGCAGGACGACGATCACCAGATGATGCGCAAAGATGAGGACGTTGCGCGCCATCATCTGGAGCACATGCACGATCAGCGGCGCCGGCACCGCCTTGATCAAATGGCCTGAAGCCACGAAGATGTTGGAACCTTCCTGCAGCGTCGTCGCGATCAGCGTCCAGACAATCAGGCCGACAGCGAAGGTCGGCAGAAAACTCGCGATGTCCTGCCTGAACAGTGCCGCATAGACCGTGCCGACGCTGGCAATGGTCGCAGCGAGCGTCAGCGTAATCCAGAGCGGGCCGATCACAGTGCGCCGGTAGCGCAGCGAAATGTCCATCAGGGCAAGCGTGCCCCAACGATCGAACCGCGCCGCCTGGGCAAGGATCTCCTTGGCTGCAAGCTGAATGCGACGGCCCTTTCCGCTTCCGGCGTTCCGATGGTGCGACAGGATAGCAGATCGCGGCCTGTTGGCCGATGGTCTCTATCCGCCCGCCTCTCGCGGGACAATCGGCCGTACGGATGATCCGGACCGGACTCAGGCTCGCTTGCCCCGCCGCACACCGCGCCGGCGGTCCTTGACCGGCGGCTTTGGCGCCAATTCGGGCATCTCGGTCTGAACCTCGCGGTAGCGGGTTAACATCCGTTCGAAACAGGCATTCAGCGTCTCGGCGATGTCCGGGCGCTTCTCCAGAGTGGAGAGGATCGCCGCTGCGGCCTCGATGGTCGACAGTCCGTCCTTCCGAGGCTCCTTGCGCAGGCGCCCGTAGCGCGATGGCGCGGCCGGGTTGAGGATGACGCGCTGGCATTTCAGCATCCAGGGGTTGCGCCACCACAGGGCCTTGGCTTGGCTCCAGGTGCCGTCGAGCAGCACCACACCTTCGAGCTTGCCGAGGCGCGCGCGCTGGTTGTCCGCGACCTCGCCCTTGCGGTTGAGGGCCAGGATTTCGCCCTCGGCCTCGAGGTCGGCGGCGTGCGCCGAGCCGAGATAGAGCACGGCCCAGTGCGAGGCGTTCTCGATCGGCTGCCCCAGCGCCTTGGACAGGCTCGGCCAGGACAAGCCGACCCGCAGCGTGGCACCGGCGAAATGCTTCGCAAGCAGCCGGGCGGTGCCGAGCGCCCTGTCCTGCTCCTGCGGATGCTGAAGGATCAGGAGTCCAAGGCGGTTTTTAAGGGGCGTGACGCTGTCGCAGATGCACAGCGGCATCGGCTTCTGGCAGTGCGGGCATTCGGGGATCGGATCGGCCGGCGCGGCGGCGGTGGGGTGCGACATGGTCGCCGCTATACGCTTTGCAGGGCGGTTCAACAACCCGCCTATTCCGCCGGCGCGGGCAGCGGGCGCGGCTCGCGCCGTCGGCGCAGGCGGTCGATCAGCAGGTAGATCACGGGCGTGGTGTAGAGCGTCAGGATCTGCGACACGAACAGCCCGCCGATGATGGTGATGCCAAGAGGTCGGCGGAGCTCCGTGCCGGGCCCGGTCGCGACCACCAGTGGAATGCCGGCGAACAGCGCCGCCATCGTCGTCATCAGGATCGGCCGGAAGCGTGCCTGGCAGGCCTCGAAGATTGCCTCTGCCGAAGACAGGCCGCGCTGGCGCTCGGCATCGAGCGCGAAATCCACCATCATGATGCCGTTCTTCTTGACGATGCCGATCAACAGGATGATGCCGACGAAGGCGATCACCGTCAGCGGCGTGTTGGTGAGCTGCAAGGCCAGCAGCGCGCCCAGACCCGCCGAGGGCAGCGTCGAGATGATCGTCAGCGGATGGGCGAGGCTCTCATAGAGCACGCCGAGCACAATATACATCGCCACCAGCGCGCCGAGGATCAGGAGCGGCTGGCGGCCGCTGGTCTTGGCGAAATCGCCGGCATTGCCGTCAAAACTGCCGCGAATGCCCTCCGGCATGTGCAACTCCTCGACCGCGCGCTGGATGTTCTGCGTTGCGGCCTGGATCTGCACGTCCGGCAACAGATTGAACGACACGGTGGTCGATGGGAACGATTGCGAATGATAGACCGCGAGCGCGGCCAGCCCGCGCGTCGCATGCACCACGGCCGACAGCGGCACCTGCGCGTCGCCCGCGCCGGCGACATAGATGCGTTCGAGGTTGGACGGGTCGACCTGGAATTTCGGGTCGATCTCCAGCACGGTCATGTACTGGTTGCGCTGGGTGTAGATGATCCCGATCTGGCGCTGCGAGAAGGCGTTGTTGAGCGCGTTGTCGATATCCTGGACGCGGACGCCAAGCGCCGAGGCCTTCTGGCGGTCGATCGACAAGGTCAGTTGAAGCCCGCCGGGATCGCGGTCGCTGGAGATGTCGGTGATGCCCTCGACGCTCTCCATGCGCTTGGCCACGATCGGCGCCCACTTTTGGAGCAAACCGAGATCGGTGCTGGTCAACGTATATTGGTAGTCGGAATCGCTCTGCCGTCCGCCGGCGCGCACGTCCTGGGCGGCGAACATGAACAGCCGGATGCCGGGCACCGGGTATAACGCTCGCCTGAGACGGTCGATCACCACCTGGGTCGAGACGTGGTCGCGCTCCTCCGGCGGCTTCAGGCTGATGAACATGGTGCCGCGATTGGAGGTCGCACCGCCCGGCCCGCCGCCGCTGCCGACGGTGGAGCCGATGCCGGCCACGGCCGGATCCTGCATCACGATGTCGGCGAGCCGCTGCTGCAGGCTCAGCATCGACTGAAACGAGATGTCGGCCGAGGCGCGCGTCGCCCCGATAACGAAGCCGGAATCGTCGGTCGGGAAATAGCCCTTGGGGATCTTGATGTAGAGCGTCACCGTCAACGCGATAGTGGCGAAGAACACCAGCAGCGTCAGCAGCGGATATTCCAGCACGGTGCGCAAGGTGCGGGTGTAGAAAGCGACGATGCGCGACAACGAGCCCTCGATGATCCGGTCGAACAGGGTCGCCGTGCCGGACGTAGTCTGCCGGATGTAGTGCGCGCAGATCATCGGCGTCACCGTGAGCGACACCAGCGTCGAGACCAGGATGGCGAAGGTCAGCGTCAGCGAGAACTCGCGCAGCAGCCGGCCGACGATGCCGTCCATGAAGATCAGCGGCGTGAACGCCGCGATCAGCGACAGGCTGATCGACACCACGGTGAAGCCGATCTGCCGGGCGCCGTCCAATGCCGCCTGGAGCGGCCGCATGCCGTGCTCGAGGTTGCGGTACATGTTCTCGATCATGACGATGGCGTCATCGACCACGAAGCCGACGGAGATCGCCAGCGCCATCAGCGACAGATTGTCGATCGAGAAGCCGGCGACCCACATGCCGGCGCAGGTCCCGGCCAGCGCCAGCGGCACGGAGATTCCGGCCGCGATCGTCGGCGTGAGCCGCCGCAGGAATACGAACACGACGACCATTACGAGAATGGCCGTCGCGAACAAGGTCCACTGCATGTCGAGCACGCTGGCGCGAATCGTGCTGGTGCGGTCGACCAAGGTGGAGATATCGACGCCGGCCGGAATCCACTGCTTCAGCGCGGGGATCAACGCCTTCACCCGGTCGACGGTGTCGATGACATTGGCATCGCCCTGCTTGGTGATCTGGATCAGCACCGCCGGCTGCTTGTTGAACCAGGCGATGGAACGGGCGTTGCGGACGGAGTCCTCGATGTCGGCGACGTCGGCCAGCCGGACGAAATTGCCGTTCGAGCTCTTGATGACGATGTCGCGGAACGCTTTCGCGGTCCGCATCTGCCTGTTGAGCGACAGCGTTTCACTCTGGCGCTCGCCGTTGAAGATGCCGACCGGACCGAGCGGGTTGGCGTTGATGATCGCAGTCCGCACGTCGTCGGTGGCGATGCCGGCGTTCGACAGCGCAACGGGATTGAGCTGCACCCGCACCGCCGGCTGATCGGCGCCGGACACCGTGACGTCGCCGACGCCCGGCACCTGCGAGATGCGCTGCGCCAAAACCGTATCGGCGACGTCGTAGATTGCGCTTGCGGACAGCGTCTTCGAGGTCAGCGCCAGCACGAACACGGGAGCGCCGGCAGTGTTGGCCTTGCGGAAGCGCGGCAGCGTCGGCAAATCGCTGGGCAGGTCGACCAGCGACGCGTTGATCGCCGCCTGCACGTCACGTGCGGCCTTGTCGATGTTGCGGCCGATGTCGAACTGGAGCTGGATGTTGGTCGTGCCGAGCGACGAGGTGGAGGTGATCTGGTTGATGCCCGCAATCTCGCCGAGCCGCCGCTCCAATGGCGAGGCGACCGTCGCGGCCATCACGGACGGGTCGGCGCCGGGACGGCTGGCGGAAACGAAGATGGCGGGGAAATCGACGTTCGGAACCGAGGCGACCGGGAGGAACTCGTAGGCCACGATACCCAGCAGGAACAACCCGATCGACAGCAGCGTGGTCGCGACCGGGCGGCGGATGAAGGGCTCCGAGATCGATGCCATCACTGCATCCCCTCGGTCGCGCCCGCGACGGGCGGCCCGCCGGACTCCGCCGGCGGCAGCGCGTGCTCGAGGCGGCGGTTGATGCGGTCGAGTGCGAGATAGATCACCGGCGTGGTGTAGAGCGTGAGCAATTGGCTGAGCAGCAGGCCGCCGATGATGGAGATGCCGAGCGGAAAGCGCAGCTCGGCGCCGGTGCCGCTCTCGATCGCCAGCGGCAGCGCTCCGAACAGCGCGGCCAGCGTCGTCATCATGATCGGGCGGAAGCGCAAGAGGCAGGCCTGCACGATCGCCTCATGCGCCGGCATCCCCTGCCCGCGCTCGGCCTCGAGCGCGAAATCGATCATCATGATCGCGTTCTTCTTGACGATGCCCATCAACAGGATGATGCCGATCAACCCGATCACCGAGAGATCCTGCCCGCACAGCATCAGCGCCAGGATCGCGCCGACGCCGGCCGAGGGCAGCGTCGAGAGGATCGTGATCGGGTGGATGTAGCTCTCATAGAGCACGCCGAGCACGATGTAGATCGTGATGACGGCGGCGAGCAGCAGCCAGGGCTGGCCCGCCAACGCCTTGGCGAATTCGGCGGCGTCGCCGGCATAGACGCCGACGATGCTGTTGGGCATCTCGATCCGGGTCTCGATGGTCTTCACGGCCTCGACAGCGTCGCCCAGCGCCGCGCCCGGGGCGAGATTGAAGCTGAGCGAGATCGACGGGAATTGCGCCTGGTGCGAAATCGCGAGCGGCGCGGTGGTGCGGGTCAGCGTCGCCACGGCGGAGAGCGGCACCTGTGCGTTGGGCGCGCCGGCAGTCGCGCTCGCCGCGCCCGGCAGATAGAGCTTCGACAGGATCGAGGGATCGCGCTGGTACATCGGCAGCGCTTCCAGCACCACGCGGTACTGGTTGGCCTGGCCGTAGATGGTCGAGATTTGCCGCTGCGCGAAGGCGTCGTTGAGCGTGTCGGTGATGCCCTGGAGGCTGACGCCGAGCTGGCCGGCGCGGGTGCGATCGACCGTGAGCTGCGCCCGCAGACCGCCTTCCTGCGCCTCCGAGGAGACGTCGCGGAACAGCGGATCGCGCCGCATCTCGGCAACCAGCTTGCGCGCCCATTCCGACACCAGGGCAGCGTCGGTGCCGGTCAGCGTGTACTGGTATTGCGAGCGGCTCGACTGGGTCGAGATCTGCACGTCCTGCACCGGCTGGAAATAGACGGTCATGCCGGGGATGGCGGCCACTCGCTCCTTCAGCCGGGTGATGACCACGCTGACATCATCGCGCCGCTCGCCGCGAGGTTTCAGCGTCATGACAAGACGGCCGACATTGGTGGTCGGATTGACCGAACCAGCACCGATCACCGAGACCACGCCTGTTACATCGGGGTCGGCCTTGATGGCGTCGGCCGCCGCGGCTTGCCGCTTCTGCATCTCCGCGAACGACACGTCCGGACCGGCTTCCGTCACCGCCGTGATCGAGGCAGTGTCCTGCAGCGGCAGGAAGCCCTTTGGCGCGACGACATAGAGCGCCAGGGTCGCAATCAGCGTGGCGAAGGTCACGACCAGCGTCGCGCGCTGGCGCTCCAGCACCCAGAGCAGCGTGCGGTGATAGAATTCGACGGTGCGGTCGATGAAGCGGCTGACCGCGGCAAGACCCGGCACTGCCAGCTCTTCATGGGCATGCTTCAGCAGGCGCGAGCACATCATCGGCGTCAGCGTCAGCGAGACGACGGCCGAAGTCACGACCGCGATCGTCAGCGTCAGCGCGAATTCGCGGAACATGCGGCCCACAAGGCCCGACATGAACAGCAGCGGGATGAACACCGCGATCAGCGACACCGTCAGCGAGATCACGGTGAAGCCGATCTCGCTGGCGCCCTTTAGCGAAGCCTCCATCGCGCTATCGCCGTTTTCCATGTGGCGGACGATGTTCTCGATCATGACGATGGCGTCGTCGACGACGAAGCCGGTGCCGATGGTGAGCGCCATCAGCGATAGATTGTCGAGGCTGAAGCCGGCGAAATACATGATGCCGAAGCTGGTGATCAGCGACAGCGGCAGCGCCACGCCGGCGATCAGCGTGGCCCGCAGCGAACGCAGGAACAGCAGCACCACCAGCGTCACCAGCACGACGCTCAGGATCAGCGTGAACTGCACGTCGCGGACCGAGGCACGGATGGTGACGGTGCGGTCGGAGACGATGGTGAGGTTCACGCCGGCCGGAATAGCGCGTTGAACCTTTGGGATTTCCGCGCGGATCTGGCTGACGACGTCGATCACATTGGCGCCCGGCTGACGCTGGATGTCGATGATGACGGCGGGCGAGCCCTGGTACCAGCCGCCGGTGCGGTCGTTCTCGAGCCCATCGACGATCTGCGCCACGTCGGCGATGGTGACGGGGGAGCCGTTGCGGTAGGCGATGATGACGGGCTTGTAGGCGTCGGCGGCGGCGATCTGGTCGTTGGCGGCGATGATGTAGGATTGCTGCGCGCCGTCGAGCGAGCCTTTCGGCCCGGAGACGTTGGCATTGGCGATCGCGGTGCGCAGGTCTTCCATGGCGATGCCATAGGCGGCCAGCCGCGCGAGATCCGCCTGGATGCGGACGGCTGGCTTCAGTCCGCCGAGCACAGAGACGCGCCCGACGCCGGAAATCTGGCTCAGCCGCTGCGCCAGAAGCGTGTCGGCGATGTCGCTCATCGCCCGCAACGAGATCGTGTCGGAGCGTAGCGCCAACGTCATCACCGGCGCATCGGCCGGGTTCACCTTGGCGTAGGTCGGCGGATAAGGCAGCGTCTTGGGCAGCACGCCGGCCGCAGCGTTTATCGCGGCCTGGACGTCCTGGGTCGCGCCGTCGATGTCGCGGTTGAGATCAAACTGGAGCGAGATCTGGCTGACGCCGAACGAGCTCGTCGAGTTCATCGCCGACAGCGACGGGATCTGGCCGAGTTGCCGCTCCAGCGGCGCGGTGATCAGCGAGGCGATCACGTCGGGGCTCGCACCGGGCAATTGCGTCGTCACCTGCACGGTCGGGAAATCGACCTGCGGCAGCGCGGACACCGGCAGCGCGAAATAGCCGAGCAGCCCGCCAATCAGAAGCGCGATGCCGAGCAACGAGGTCGCGATCGGCCGTCGGATGAAGGGTTCGGAGACGCCCATGGGATGCGCCTGCCGCTCAGGCGGCTGTTGTCGGGATCATGGCTGCTTGGCTCCACTTCCCGATGCACCTGGACTTGACGGAGGCCCTGGTGCCGGTCCGGTCTGGCCTTTCTGGTCGCCTTCGCTACTCTTGCGCTTGGCGCGGAACTCGCCGTCCTTGTCTTGTCCGTCCTTCTGGCCGTCTTTTGCGCCGTCCTTCTTCTGACCATCCGGCCCGCGCGAGCGCTTGCGCGGCGCCAGATCGGCCGACGGGGTCTGGTCGTCGCGCCCGATGACCACCTTGGAGCCATCGGACAGATTGGCAAAGCCGGTGGTGACGACCTTGTCGGTCGGCGACAGGCCGCTGGCGATCACGGCGTCATGCTCGTTCTGCTGCGTCACCGTCACCGGCTTGGCCGCAACCACGTTATCCTCGCCGATGACATAGCTGAAGGTGCCGATCGGTCCGCGCTGCACGGCCGAGGTCGGCACCACCAGCGCCTGCGTCAAGGTCTCGACCTTGAGACGGACATTGACGAACTGGCCGGGCCAGAGCTGGTAATTGGCGTTGGGGAATTCGGCCTTGAGCCTGAGCGTTCCCGTGGTCTGGTCGACCTGGTTGTCGATGCCGGTGAGCTTGCCGGTGTCGATCACGGTGAGGCCGTCATTGCCGAACACGTCGACCGCGAGCGCGCCCTTCGCCGCCGCGGCGTTGACCCGCATGATCTGCTGCTGCGGCAGGCTGAACCACACCGCGATCGGCTGCAATTGCGTGATCACCACGAGGCCGGTGGTGTCGGAGGCGTGGATGATGTTGCCTTGGTCGACCTGGCGCAGGCCGGCGCGGCCCGAGATCGGCGCCACGATCTTGGTGTAGCTCAGCGTCGCCGCCGCATTGTCGATCGCGGCCTGATCGGCCTTCACCAGCGCCTCCGTCTGCGCGACCAGCGCGCGCTGGGTGTCGGCCTGCTGCTTGGATCCGGCATTGGAGGCAGCTAACTGCTCGTAGCGCGTGAGGTCGATACGCTGGTTGGCGAGCTGGGCCTGGTCCTGGGCCTTCTTCGCGACGGCC
The DNA here is from genome assembly GCF_023074155.1 of Bradyrhizobium sp. 134. Lineage (NCBI taxonomy): Bacteria > Pseudomonadati > Pseudomonadota > Alphaproteobacteria > Hyphomicrobiales > Nitrobacteraceae > Bradyrhizobium > Bradyrhizobium sp. 134. The sequence continues at coordinate 100,744 of NZ_JADPKX010000053.1, forward strand.
TGATCGTACGTCGCCTGATAGAGCGCCGGGTCGATCTCGCCGACCACATCGCCTTTCTTGACGTCCTGTCCCTCGGTGAAATTCACCGCGATCAGCTTGCCGTCGACCTGTGAGCGAACGGTCACGGTGTTGAGTGCGCGGATCGCACCGACGCCGTCGAGATAAACGGGAACGTCCTGGATGCGCGGCGTCGCCGCCAGCACCGGGACCGGGAGATCGGGTCGTTGATTGCGACCGTTCGCCTGCTGCGGCTGCTGATGCCAAGTGGTCCAGCCGTAGTAGCCGAGCCCGCCGAGGATCGCCAGCGTGATCAGGGTCATGATGAAGCCGCGCCCGCGCGACTTCTTCGCCGTTCCCTCCTTCGCGCCTTGCTTCGTATCCGGCTTAAAGAGCATTGACCGGTTTCTCCATCCTCGGCTCCCAGCCGCCGCCGAGCGCCTGATACAGGCTGACGATAGCAAGAAGGCGGGCAAGTTGCGCCTGCGACAGCGCGTCTTCCGCCTGGAACAGGGTCAGTTGCGTGTTGAGCACGGTGACGATGTCGGCGGTGCCGGCGCGCAATTGCTGTTCGGAGAGATCGAATGCGCGGCGGGAGGCGTTGAGGACGTCACGCTGCAATTGCAGCCTGATCGTGGTTTGCTTGATCGAGAACAGCGCGTTATCAACGTCGGCAAAGGATTGAATGATGGTCTTGCGGTAGGTCTGCAGCAGTTCGTCCTGCCGCGCCTTGGCAAACTCGAAATTGCCGAGGATCTTGCCGCCGTCGAAGATCGGCTGCGTCGCGCTGCCAACCAGCTGGAAGAACGCCGCATGCGGCTGAAACAGCGAGACCAGGGCGGAGCTCTGATAGCCGCCATTGCCGGTCAGCTGGATCGTCGGAAAGAACTGCGCGCGGGCATTGCCGACATTCGCCGTCGCCGAGGCGAGCTGCGCCTCCTGCCGACGAATGTCGGGGCGCTGGGTCAAGAGCTCGGACGGCAGACCGGGTGTCACGCGGGGTATAGCGATCCGGTTCAGCGAGCCGCCGAGCACGCGCACGCTCTCCGGCGGCCGCGACACCAGGACTGCAAGCGCATTGACGTTCTGGTCGAGCGTCTGGCGCAGCGGCGGCACCAGTGCCTTCTGGTTTGCGAGCACGCTCTCCTGCTGGGCGACGTCGAGATCGGTACCGGTGCCGGCCTTGCGCCGTTCCCTGACGGCATCGAGGATGCGCTGTGCGCTCGCGATGTTGCGCTGTGAGGTTCTGATGCGATCCTGTGAGGCCAGCACCTGGAAATAGGCGTTGGCGACGCCTGCAAGCGTCGTCAGCGCAACGACGTCGCGATCGAAGCGGTTGGCATTTGCCGTCTCTTCCGCCGTTTGCAGGGCGTCCCGGTTCTGGCCCCAGAAATCGAGCTGGTAGCTTGCGCTCAGCGAAGCCTGGTAGTTGACGACCTCACGGCCGCCATTGGTGAGCCCCGAGGCGGAGGAGCCGGAGGTGCGCGAATAGGCCTCCTGCCCGGTGCCGGAAAGGCTCGGCAGCAGCGCCGCACCCGCCTGCCGCGCCTGCGCGTCAGCCTCGACGATGCGCGACACGGCGGCGGCAATGTCGAGGTTGACGGTCTGCGCCTCCTCCATCAGCTGTGTCAGCTCCGACGAGCGGAAGCTGCGCCACCAATCCAGCGACGGCGGGGCATCCGCCTTGCCCGCGTATTTGTACTGCGTGGGAACGTCGAGCGCGGGATCAGGTAGATCCTGCGTCAACACGCAAGCGCCCGAGCCGGCGGCAAGGCAAACGACCGCAAGCCAGCGCGCCGCACGTTGCGTCCGGGACGTGGCGCCTGGGGAACGCCGCACAGCGATCGCAGGAACATCCTGTGTCACACATACCCCCCGCCGGGCAGATCGAGCCGCCACCGCGCAGCTGGAGTAACCGATTCGCGGCGGCACAGTCGGGGGGCTTTGGACAACTCGTTCACAAGGTGTGGCTTTCTACGGAACCGGACACCCATACTAGCCGGGTGCGGAACAGCGGGACAGTCCCGCAGTTGCGAGATGGTCGCCAAAGTGCGACGATCCCGCGGCGAACAAATTGCAAAAAGTCTCTGTCCTGCAGTACTTTCTCGAATCCCGAAGCCGTTCCGGAGCGCATTCAAGCTTACCAACATTTCATGTGATATTGCCGCCACACCAACTTCAGTGGCTTTAATTCGTCCGTAGCGCTCGCAATCCGGCTTCAGAGCTGGTCGCGAAGCCGTCCGAGCCGGTCCACGAGGTTGTTTACCGTCGAAAATAAACAGGCATTCGTCGTGCCGATATGTCTGCCGGCTTCTGCAGGCTATCCACGCGCGTCGTTATCGACGCGTCCCGCCCAAAGGCGATGAATTGTCGCGAGTGCGCTGACGACGGCCGTAATCTTCCATGTTTTGGCAGAGTCCGACCCGATCTTCCTCTGTTGTCGGCGCCGCGTAGCCCAGCATCATCGGCCATCGTCCCTCGCAAGAATTTCACTGCTTCGACGGGCACTTCCGCCGGTTTCGCCGCAGCGCAAAAGCCTTCCCCTTTGGCCTCCCAAGCACTAGGTTCTGGCCAACCTGATCAACCCCTTTGCCAGTGATTTGCCCAGACATGACCATCAACAACGACGTTGTCGAAGCCATCGGCAACACCCCGCTGATCAAGCTTAAGCGCGCTTCCGAACTGACCGGCTGCACCATCCTGGGCAAGGCCGAGTTCATGAATCCCGGCCAGTCGGTGAAGGATCGCGCCGGCAAATGGATGATCCTGGAGGCCGAGAAGCGCGGCGAGCTCAAGCCCGGCGGTCTCGTCGTGGAATCGACCGCCGGCAATACCGGCATCGGCCTTGCGGTCGTGGCCAGCGCGCGCGGTTACCGCACGCTGATCGTGATCCCGGAGACGCAGAGCCAGGAGAAGAAGGATTTCCTGAAGCTGTGCGGCGCCGAGCTGCTGGAATCACCGGCACTGCCCTATTCCAATCCGAACAACTACCAGCATGTCGGCCGCCGTCTTGCTGACGAGCTGCGCAAGACCGAGCCGAACGGCGTGCTGTTCGCCGACCAGTGGAACAACCTCGACAATGCGAAGGCGCATTACGAGTCCACAGGTCCCGAGATCTGGGAGCAGACCGGCGGCAAGATCGACGGTTTCGTCTGCTCGGTCGGCAGCGGCGGCACGCTCGCCGGCACCAGCCGCTTCCTGAAAGAGAAGAGCAAAGATGTCAGGATCGCCTGCGCCGACCCGCACGGCGCCGGCATGTATGAATATTTCAGAACGGGCGATGCCAAGGCGACGCCGGGCGGCTCGATCACCGAGGGCATCGGCCTCAACCGCGCGACCGCAATCGTCGAGAGCGCAAAGGTCGATGACGCTTATCTCATTCCCGATGCGGAAGCAGTTACGGTGATCTACGAACTGCTCCAGCACGAAGGCTTGTGCCTCGGCGGCTCGACCGGCATCAACGTTGCCGGCGCGATGCGTCTCGCGAAACAGCTCGGGCCCGGCAAGACGATCGTCACCGTGCTCTGCGATTCTGGCAGCCGTTACCAGTCGAAGCTGTTCAACGCCGACTTCATGCGCGCCAAGAGCCTTCCTGTGCCTGAATGGCTGGAGAAGCGCAGCAACATCAAGCTGCCGTTCGTCTAGCCCCAAGTCGGCCGCGACGATCCCTGCGACACCCGCGCGAGGCGCTCGTTCGATAGCGAAGGCTTGTTCGCGCGCGTGCGCGGCGGGAGGGGAGCGCCGTAGGAGCCTTCGCTGTCGCCGCTCGGCCAGAACATGAGCGCGAACATCAGCGCGAGGTTGACGAGCGCGCCGATCGCCGTTGCCTGGTGCTCCTGCCCAATTGCCCAGGCCGGAAACCGGCCCGCGACGACATGGTCGACGATCATGAGCGCGAACCAGGCAGGCACCACGCAGACCGGATCCCAGCCGATGTCGCGGATGCGCATCGATTGCAGCGTGACGGTCGCAACTCCGAAGAACACGATTGCGACCATCATCGCCCAGCTCTTGGTGAGGTCTTCGGGTCGGATCGCGCCGGGCGAGGTGTTGTTCAGCACGGCCATTGCGATTGCAAAGCAGATCGCCGTCATCACGATCGCAAGCGCGACCGTCGCGAGGAAGAAATGCAATCGCCCGAGCCGGGCGTTCAAGCCGAAGACGAAACCGAGCATTAGCGCACCCTTTTTGGCGCCACATGCCCAGAGATAGCTTTCGGAGCCATGAACCTGCACGGTCGCGCAGCGCCGCATGGTTTCCGGAGGACTAAGGTGGCCGGCGCGATTCGAGGCTTCGCTCCACCCGGCACGGTCAGGCGCCCTCGCCGCCTTCCGAGGCCGCAGCACAATAGTTGCGCCAGAACTGGCGGTAAGCCGCCTCGACCTCGCGCGTGTAGATTTCGACGTTGCCGGCGGGGGACGCTGCGATCCGGGCCGGCAAGTCCGCGCGCAGCTTCGCCAGATGCGCCGGCTGTGCCGCATATTTGGATGCGATCGCGGCATAGCCCTCGTCATTATCGGCGACCCAGTCATCGAGACCGACCGCAGCCACGATCGACCCGCCGGCGCGCGACGATGCACCGTTGCCGAGCTTGGCTACGACCGGCACGCCCGCATAGAGCGATTCCCAGGTGCTGACGCCGCCGTTTTGCGGGAACGTGTCGAGCGATATGTCGACGTTCGCAAACGCCCGCAAGTGCTCGTGGCGCGGCGACGAGCCCAGGCAGGTGACATTCTCCTCGGCAATTCCCTGTGCCACGAACCGCGCGACCAAATTGTCGCGCAGCATGGGATCGTCGAGCAGGGTATGCTTGATGATGATCTTCGAACCCGTCACCTCGCGCATCACTTTCGACCACACCCGGATGGCCTCGTCCGAGATCTTGTAGATGCGGTTGAACACGCCGAAGGTGACATAACCATTGCGGAGCATGGGCGGCTCCGATGCAGGTAGATCCAAAATGGGGTCGATCGTGATCAGGCACGGCAGGTCGTAAACCTTTTCAGCCAGCAGATGGCGCGCCGATTGCGGAATGAAGACCGGATCCGCGAGCACGTAGTCCATGGTCTGAAGGCCCGTGCCCGTGGCGTGACCAAACCCCGAGACCTGGATCGGGGCCGGCTTGCGGGCGAAGACATGGAGCCTGTTGCCGGTCGTGTGCCCGGACACGTCGATCAGGATATCGACCTTGTCAGCCTGAATGCGATCGGCCAGTTCGTCGTCCGACATCTGCCAGGCGTCGACCCAGACGTCCGCCGAGGATCTGAATGCGGCGGTGATCTCATCTCTTACCGGCGAGCACGAATAGCAGACGATCTCGAACCTGGCGTGGTCATGGTGGCGCAGCACTGGCAACAGAGCGAACGCCGCCGAGTGATGCCAAAATTCGGCAGCAACATAGCCGACCACGATCCGCTTGTCGGGATCAAGCTGCCGGGGGGCAAGAATCCTTCGCGGCAACTTCGAGCCGATCGCGTCCCACCACTGCTTTCGTGCGGCCTGCTGAACCGCGAAATCGGCGTCGGAAAGATAGTCGAGAAAGAAGATCTTCCGGCCGATCAAGGACGCATCCGGTACAATGGCCAGCGCCGCATCGAGTAGCTCGATCGCCGACGCGATTTCGCCCTGGTTGGCAAAACAAGCGCTCAGCAGCGCCATCGCGATTGCGGAGCGTGGATATTCCTCAAGCAACGTGGTGCACGCCAGAATCGCTTGCGCCGTGTTTCCCATGGCAAGCGCGACTTGTGCCTTCCCCTGCAGGGCCACCTCGAGCTTGGGCGCAAGCGCAAGGGCCGCATCAAAGTCCGCCGCCGCCTGTTCCAGGCTCGACGCCTCAAGATTGAGCCGTCCACGATTCGCCAGGATCTTCGCCGAACCCGGCCTGATCGCGAGCGCCGCCTCCAGCGCGCCCTTGGCCTCGTCAAAGTTTTTGAGCTCGATATTGACTAAACCTTTGCCGACGAGCGCCTCCACGTTTCGCGGCTGAAACAACAGTGCGCGCTCGAAGCTCTGTTTGGCGCGATCAAGCTGGCGCAGCGCAAGCTCTGCCAGGCCGCGATTGCAGAGCGCATCGGCATGATCGGGCTTCAGCCCGATCGCGCGATCGTACGATTCGATAGCCTGCTCGACGCGGTTGAGATGCAACAGGGTATTGCCGAGGTTGGCCAAGGCCATGGGGAAGCTCGGCTTCAACGCGATGGCCCGCTCCAGGGATGTACGCGCGTCCTCATATTCCCCAAGTGCGAAATGCGTGGCTCCCAAATCGGAAAAAGCCTGTGCCGAGCGTGGGTCGACCGTTACGGCATATTTGAAGGCCTGTTTCGCTGCCTCGAAGTGTCGGCTCGCGAATGCGCCCAAGCCAAGCAGGTGCAAGGCGCCGAAATGCTCCGGAAGTTCATTGAGGATCTGGCGGCAGAGTGCCTCGGTCTCCGCATACCGGCCCTGGCCATAGGCCGTATTCGCGGTCGAAATGATCGCGTCCGCCTGCTTCTTCAATTTCTTCTGCAACCGCGCGTTCTGGAACGCGCGCGCGCCGGCGCCGCTGCTCTGCAAGGATTCTCTCCGGAGGATGCCCGGGAGGATTCTAGCTGATTCGCGGCCAAGGCCGTCTGGTTTAGGCGGCCCGGCAATCTCCGGAAGATGCCGGTGCTCAACGCAGGCCTCGCCTACGCAACGCCGCCGTCACTCGAGGCGGCGGCACAATAGTCGCGCCAGAACTTTCGGTAACCCACCTCGAGCTCGCGCGTGTAGGTCTCGACATTGCCCGCGGGCGAAACCGCGATCCGAGCCGGCAAATCCGCGCGCAATCTCGCCAGATACTCGGGCTGTGACGCAAATTTGCGGGCGATCTCGACATAGCCATCGTCATCTTCCGCGACCCAGTCGCCGAGCCCGACGGCGGTCACGATGGAGGCGCCAGCACGCGAGGAGGCACCGTTGCCGAGCTTGGCAACGACGGGAACGCCCTTGTAGAGAGATTCCCAGGTGCTGATGCCGCCATTTTGCGGGAACGTGTCGAAGGAAATATCGACTTGGGCGAAAGCCGCCAGATGGTCGTCGCGCGAGGTGGTGCCGAGGCAGGTGAGGCTCTCTTCGACAACACCCTGCGCCAGGAAACGCGCGATCAGGCTATCGCGCAGCAGCGGATCATCGAGCAGACCATGCTTGAGGATGATCTTCGATCCCGGCAGCTCCCGCATGATGCGCGACCAAACACGGATCGCATCATCCGAGATTTTGTAAATGCGGTTGAACACACCGAAAGTGACGTAGCCGTTGCGGAGCATCGGCAGCTCTGAGGGCTGCAGATCCGAGACTGGTTCAATCGTGATCAGGCACGGCAGATCGTGGATTTTCTCGGCAAACAGATGCCGAACCGACGGCGGAATGAAAATGGGATCCGCGAGCACGTAGTCCATGGTCGGCATGCCCGTGCCTGTCGCGTGTCCGAAGCCAGTGGCCTGGATCGGGGCCGGCTTCCGAGCGAAAGTCAGCAGCCTGTTTCCGGTCGTGTGCCCCGAAACGTCGATCAGGATGTCGACATTGTCCGCCTGGATACGATCGGCAAGCTCGTCATCCGAAAGCCCCCAGGCTTCGACCCAGACGTCCGCCAACGATTTGAACATGGCGGTGTACTCGTCCCCGCCCGGCCAAGAATAGTAGCAGATGATTTCGAATTTGGTGTGATCGTGATGGCGCAGCACCGGCAGCAGCGTGAGCCCCGCGGAGTGCTGCCGGAATTCGGCAGCGACATAGCCGACCACGATCCGCTTCTCCGGATCCAGCGGCCGCTTCGGCAGCTCCCTTCGCGGCTGTTTGGAGCCGATCTGGTCCCACCAGGATTTTCGCACCGCCTGCTGGACCACGAAATCGGCCTCGGCGCGGTAGTCCTCCAGGAAGATCTTTCCTCTGATCGCATCCCCATAATCCGGCCGGAGCGCCAGCGCACGATCGAGATATTCGATCGCGGCGTCCATGTCCCCCTGGTTCGAATACGAGAAGCCCATCAGCGCCAGCCCCATCTCGGAGCGCGGATTTTGCTCGATCAGGGCCGCTGCGGCCGCCATCGCTTGCGCGGTCTTTCCCATGACGAGGCAGGTCTGGGCCTTGCCGCGCAGCGCCAGCTCGAGCTTGGGCGAGATCGCAAGCGCCGCCTCGAAATCCGCAAGCGCGGGCTCCAGGCGCTGCAACTCGAAACTGAGCCGCCCGCGTTGGGCCACGATCCTCGGCGAGCCGGGTTTGATCGCGAGCGCCATGGCAAACTTGGCGGCCGCCTCGTCGTGATGCCGCAGCTCCATGCTGACCATGCCGCTGCCGACGATGGCCTCGGCGTGACGGGGCTGAAACAGCAGGGCGCGATCGAAGCTTTCCTTGGCGCGCATGATCTGTCCAAGCACAATTTCGACCATGCCGCGATTGCAGCATGCATCGGCATAATCCGGCTTGATCTTGATGGCGCGCTCATGCAGCTCCAGCGCCTGTTCGTACTGCCCCAGATGCATCAGCGTGTTGCCGAGGTTGGTCAGCGCGACCGCAAAATTCGGCTTTAGCGCGATGGCCCTCTCCTGGCACCGCCGCGCCTCCTCGTAATTGCCGAGGTCGAAATGCACGGTGGCGAGGTTGTTGTGGGCATCATGCAGTCGCGGATCGAGTGCAATCACGCGCTCGAGCAGCTGTTGCGCCTCCTCCAGGCGGCGACCGTCATGCGCGCACATGCCGAGCAGGTGCATCGCGTCGACATGATCGGGCAGCGCCTTCAGGATATCCCGGCAGAGTGCTTCGGTCTCGGCATATCGACCCCGGCCATAGGCGCTAGCCGCGGCGGAGAGGACGGCGTCGGCCTGCTTCATCAATTTCTTCTGCAATCGCGCGTTCTGAAATGCCCGCGCGCCGGCGCCGCTGGTCTGCAAGGTGTCTCTCCGAGGGATAGCCCGGCGAGAGTCTAACTGATTCGCAGGCCTGGCCGGCCGGTCAGCCGGCGCGGTGATACCCCGGGATTTCCCGGGGCTCAGCGGCCCGGCGCCGCTGGCCTCCTACGCACGTCGCCGCCCTTCGAAGCCGCGGCGCAATAGTCGCGCCAGAACTGGCGATAAGCCGCTTCGACCTCGCGCGTGTAGATTTCGACGTTGCCGGCGGGGGACGCTGCGATCCGGGCCGGCAAGTCCGCGCGCAGCTTCGCCAGATGCGCCGGCTGTGCCGCATATTTGGATGCGATCGCGGCATAGCCCTCGTCATTATCGGCGACCCAGTCATCGAGACCGACCGCAGCCACGATCGACCCGCCGGCGCGCGACGATGCACCGTTGCCGAGCTTGGCTACGACCGGCACGCCCGCATAGAGCGATTCCCAGGTGCTGACGCCGCCGTTTTGCGGGAACGTGTCGAGCGATATGTCGACGTTCGCAAACGCCCGCAAGTGCTCGTGGCGCGGCGACGAGCCCAGGCAGGTGACATTCTCCTCGGCAATTCCCTGTGCCACGAACCGCGCGACCAAATTGTCGCGCAGCATGGGATCGTCGAGCAGGGTATGCTTGATGATGATCTTCGAACCCGTCACCTCGCGCATCACTTTCGACCACACCCGGATGGCCTCGTCCGAGATCTTGTAGATGCGGTTGAATACGCCGAAGGTCACATGGCCGTTGCGGAGCATGGGAAGCTCCGAGGGCGGCACATCCAGGATGGGATCGATCGTGATCAGGCACGGCAGGTCGTAAACCTTTTCAGCCAGCAGATGTCGCGCCGATTGCGGAATGAAGATGGGATCGGCGAGCACATGGTCCATGGTCTGAAGGCCCGTACCAGTGGCGTGACCAAACCCCGTGACCTGGATCGGGGCCGGCTTGCGGGCGAAGACATGGAGCCTGTTGCCGGTCGAATGCCCGGACACGTCGATCAGTATATCGATCCCGTCGGCCTGAATGCGATCGGCCAGCTCGTCGTCCGAAAGCTGCCAGGCATCGACCCAGACGTCCGCCATGGACCTGAATTCGTCGGTTATCTCATCTCGTAATGGCGAGCACGAATAGCAGACGATCTCGAACCTGGCATGATCATGATGGCGCAGTACCGGTAACAGAGCGAATGCTGCGGAGTGGTTCCTGAATTCGGAAGCGACGTATCCGATCAATATCCGCTTGTCCCCATCGAGCTTGCGGGACGACAACGCGCTTTGCGGCAATCTGGCGCCGATCGCGTCCCACCACTGCTTTCGTGCGGCCTGCTGAACCGCAAAATCGGCGTCGGGGAGATAGTCCAGAAAGAAGATCTTGCGCCCGATCAAGTCCGCATAATCAGGCGCGATTGCCAGCCCCGCGTCGAGATGTTCGAGCGCAGTCGCGATGTCTCCCTGGCTCGCATAGCAGGAAGCCAGAAGCGCAATTCCGATGTCGGACCGCGGATTTTCCTCGAGCAACGTCTTGACCGCCGCAATCGCCCCGGCCGTGTTGCCCCTGACAAGGTTGACTTGCGCCTTTCCCTGCAAGGCCACTTCGAGCCTTGGCGAAAGCTCCAGCGCCCCATCAAAGTCCGCGAGCGCCTGCTCCAGCCGCGACAGATCGAGATTGAGCCGTCCGCGCTGCGCCAGAATCTTCGGCGAATCCGGCTTGATCGCGAGCCCTGCCGCGATGGCTGCGGCCGCCTCTCCGTAGTGCCGGAGCTCGATGCATACCATGCCCTTGCCCGCGATCGCTTCCGCGTGGCGCGGCTGAAAAGCGAGGGCGCGATCGAAACTCCCCTTGGCGCGCTGGAAGTGACCTTCGATCAGCTCCGCCATGCCCCGATTGCAAAATGCATCGGCATAGTCCGGCTTCAGCCTGATAGCGCGTTCGTGCAGCTCGATAGCCTGCTCGGCGAGGCCCATGTGCAGCAGCGTATTGCCGAGATTGGTCAAGGCGATTGGAGAATTCGGCTTCAGCGCAATCGCCTTCTCCTGGCATGCGCGAGCGTCCTGAAACTTCTGGAGGGTGAAATACACTGCTCCGAGATTACCATGGGCATCGGGCGAACGCGGATCGAGCGCCGTCGCGCGCTCGAGCAGTTGTTGCGCCTCGTCGAGCCGCCCGCCATCATACGCGCGCAGGCCGAGCAGGTGAGCGGCGTCGAAATGATCCGGAACCTCCGTCAAAATCCGGCGGCAGAGTGTCTCGACCTCCGCGTATCGGCCCTGCCCGAGTGCCTGAACCGCGGCGGACATAAGCGCGTCCGCCTGCTTCTTCAATTTCTTTTGTAATCGCGCGTTCTGGAATGCGCGCGCGCCGGCGCTGCTCTGCAAAGTCTCTCTCCGGAGGATGGCCCGAAAAGAGGCTGGCCGATTCGCATGGTGCCAAGCTGGCGGATCGGCTGGACCCGCGACGCCACCGGATTGCAGGCGCTCAGCGCAGGATCTGGCTCAGGAACAGTTTTGTGCGGGCGTGCTGCGGGGCCGCGAAGAACTCTTTGGGCGTGTTGGCTTCGATGATCTGGCCCGCGTCCATGAACACCACGCGGTTGGCGACCTCGCGGGCAAAGCCCATCTCGTGGGTAACGACCAGCATGGTCATGCCCTCCTCGGCAAGGTCCACCATGGTGTCCAGCACCTCCTTGACCATTTCGGGGTCGAGCGCCGAGGTCGGCTCGTCGAACAGCATCACCTTCGGGTTCATCGTCAGCGCGCGGGCGATCGCGACGCGCTGCTGCTGACCGCCGGACATCTGTCCCGGAAATTTGTTGGCCTGGTGCGGGATCTTGACCCGCTCCAGAAACTTCATTGCCGCTGCCTCGGCGTCCTTCTTGGGGATGTTGCGCACCCAGATCGGCGCCAACGTGCAATTGTCCAGCACAGAGAGGTGCGGAAACAGGTTGAAGCTCTGGAACACCATGCCGACTTCGCGCCGCACCGCGTCGACGTGCTTCAGGTTCGGCCCGAGCTCGATGCCATCAACGACGATCTCGCCTTCCTGAAACTCCTCGAGCGCGTTGATACAGCGGATCAGCGTCGACTTGCCGGAGCCGGAGGGGCCGCAGATCACGATGCGCTCGCCCTTCTCGACCGCAAGGTCGATGTCGCGCAGCACGTGAAACTCGCCGTACCATTTGTTCAGGCCGGATATCTTGACGATGGGGTCGGACATGGTGACCTCGATCAGTTGCGGCGGTGAGCGTTGAGGCGGTGCTCGACGAAGAGCGAGTAGCGCGACATTCCAAAGCAGAAGATGAAGTAGATGATCCCGGCGAAGGCGAACCCGGTGAACGCGGTCGACGGCGACGACCATTTAGGATCCGAGAACGACGCCCGCAGCGAGCCCAAGAGATCAAACAGCGCCACGATCGAGACCAGCGATGTGTCCTTGAACAGCGAGATGAAGCTGTTGACGAGGTTCGGAATGACGTGGCGCAGCGCCTGCGGCAGAACGATCAGCGAGGTCGTCTTCCACCAGGACAGCCCCAATGCCGCGGCCGCCTCGCCCTGCCCGCGCGGGATGGCGGCCAGCCCGCCGCGGACGTTCTCGGCCTGATAGGCGCCGGTGAACAGCGAAATTCCAATCAGCGCACGCACCAACCCGTCGACCGTGAAATTGCCCGGGAGAAACAGCGGCAGCATGTAAGTGGCGAAGAACAGGACGGTGATCAGCGGCACGCCGCGCCAGAACTCGATGAAGGCTATCGAGAAGATCCGGATCAGCGGAATGGTCGAGCGGCGGCCAAGCGCCAGCGCAATGCCGATCGGCAGCGAGGTGACAATGCCGGTAACAGAGACCACCAGCGTCACCAGAAGCCCGCCCCACAGGTTGGTCTGCACGATCGGCAGTCCGCCGTGATCGAGCCCCATCAGCTTGATCACGATTGCGATGGCGACGAAGGTGGCGATGCTGGACGTCAGGGCCCGCCCCCCGGTGCGGAGGCCGCCGCCGAGAACGAAGGCGATCAGGGAGACGATCGCGGCGGTGATGGCGAAATCGGCCCAGATCGACTGGCCTGTCCCGTGCAGCTGATCTCGCAGCCAGGTCAGCGGAAAGATCAGCCAGTAGATCAGGTTACCCACGAGCACGATGACATTGCCGACGACCCACAACACCGGTGCGGCAGAGGACGTCTTGCCGAGACTGAGCAGAGCCTGCCCGGCGCCGATGATGCTGTCGTCGAATAATTGCAGCAGGTCAGCGGTCCAGCTCAGGCCAAATCCCTTGATGCCGCCGCCATGCAGCAGAAAGAATGCAACCACTGGAAACGCAAAAAAGAACAGGCCTGCGTTCAATCCTTTCGAGGGCAGCCGCGGAATGAGCAACGGCACCAACAGAACCACTGACAGGACGAGCGTGAGGTCGACCCGCCAGCGTTCGGCTTCGGGGTAGAAGCCGTAGATCAGTTGCGGCAGCTTGGCCTGGATGTAGGGCCAGCAGGCACCGACCGCAAAGCCGGCGTTCTCGGCGAGGCAGGCGGTGCGATCCTTGCCGGTCCAGACTGCGTCGACCATCAGGAATTTGACGGAAGGAATGACGGTGAACCACAGCAGCAAGGCGCCGACCATCGTGAGCAGGATGTTGGTCGGCGAGTTGAACAGGCGCGTCCGTACCAGGCCGACGAAGCCCGTGGTCTTCACCGGCGCGGGACGCTCATCCAGAAGATCCTGGCGGACGAAACTGGACGAGCTGATATCGCTCATGCGCCGAGACTCCGGCTGATGCGCCAACCGTAGACGCTCATGACGGCGCTGGTGATCAGCGAGATCAGGAGATAGACGCCCATCGTCATGGCGATGATCTCGATGGCCTGCCCGGTCTGACTCAGCGACGTGCCGGCGAACACGGAGACGAGGTCGGGATAGCCGATCGCGACGGCCAGCGACGAATTCTTGGTGAGGTTGAGGTACTGGTTGGTCAGCGGCGGAACGATGACGCGCATCGCCTGCGGCACGACGACCAAGCGCAGCGTAGTGCCGCGGCTCAGGCCCAGCGACGATCCCGCCTCCATCTGTCCGCTGTGGACGGAGAGGATGCCCGCGCGCACGATCTCGGCGATGAAGGCGGCCGTATAGGTCGACAAGGCCAACGTGAGCGCCACGAACTCCGGGATGATGCGCGAGCCGCCGGCGAAATTGAAGCCCTTGAGCTGCGGCAGCTCGAAGGTGAAGGGCAGACCCGCTACCAGCATGGTGACGAGCGGCAGTCCGAACAGCAGCCCCAGCACATAGGGCCAGATCCGGATCACCTGACCGCGCTGGAACAGCGCCCGGCGCGCATGGATGCGCAGCGCCACCGAAGCCACGATGCCGAGCGCCAGCACCACAAGAAACGCCTCGAATCCGCTCTCGCCGATCGGGCGGGGAATGACGAGACCGCGATTGCTGACGAAAGCGATGCCGAGCAGCGAAATGCTTTGTCGTGGATTGGGCAAGGCCGCGAGCACCGCCAGGTACCAGAACAGGATCTGAAACAGCACCGGCAGGTTGCGGATGATCTCGACATAGATTTCGCCAATGCGCGCGAGCAGCCAGTTGGGCGACAGCCGGCACAGCGCGACAATGAAGCCGATCACGGTGGCGAACACGATGCCCACCACCGAGACCACGAGCGTGTTGAGGAGCCCGACCAGGAATACGCGCAGGAACGTGTCTGAGCCGGTATACGAGATCAGCGTCTGATTGACGTCGAAACCGGCGTTGTTCGCGAGGAAGCCGAAGCCGGCCGCAATGTGCTGGTTCTCGAGGTTGGCGCGGGCGTTGGAGACGATTTCATAGGCAATCCAGCCCAGGACCGCAGCGAAGGCAAACTGGACGGCGATGCCGTTCCAGCCTGTCTTGCCTCCCAGCACGCGCCTGATCTTCAGCGCGATCTGGGGCGGGGGTTTGCGAGCCTCGATGCTCATCGCCGCGAGCGCGGATCAGGCGGGGTCAGCGGATCGGCGGCGCGTACTGGAGACCGCCCTTGTTCCAGAGATTGTTGAGACCCCGACTGATACCAAGCGGCGAGCCTGCGCCGACGTTGCGGTCGAACACCTCGCCGTAATTGCCGACGGCCTTCACGATGCGCACCACCCAGTCCTTGCTCAGGCCGAGCTGTTCACCGAAATTGCCGTCGGTACCGAGGACGCGCTTCAACTCCGGATTTTCCTGTTTCGTCTTCTCGTCGACGTTCTTCGCGGTCACGCCGAGCTCTTCGGCGGTGATCATGGCAAACAGCGTCCATTTCACGATGTCGAACCATTGGTCGTCGCCGTGGCGCACCATTGGTCCGAGCGGCTCCTTCGAGATGATTTCCGGCAGCACCATGTGATCGCCGGGATTGGCAAGCTTCAGGCGGTTGGCGTACAGGCCCGACTGGTCGGTGGTGAAGACGTCGCAGCGCCCGGCCTCGTAGGCCTTGACCGTTTCGTCGTTGGTGCCGAACGCGATCACCTCGTACTTCATGTTGTTGGCCTTGAAGTAGTCGGCGAGATTCTGCTCGGTGGTGGTGCCGGTCTGGACGCAGACCGAGGCGCTGTTGAGCTCGAGCGCCGAGTTCACCTTGAGCGACTTCTTCACCATGAAACCTTGCCCGTCATAATAAGTCACGCCGGTGAAGTTGGCGCCGAGCGAGGTATCGCGCGAGATGGTCCAGGTGGTGTTGCGCGACAGCACGTCGACTTCGCCGGATTGCAGCGCCGTGAAGCGGTCCTTGGCGGAGAGCGGCACGTATTTGACCTTGGTCGGATCGTTGAAGATCGCCCCGGCGATCGCGCGGCAGACGTCGACGTCAAGCCCGGTCCAGTTGCCCTTGTCGTCCGGCGAGGAGAAGCCGGGCAGACCCTGACTGACACCGCAGGACAGCATGCCCCGGTCCTTGACGGTCTTGAGCGTTTGCGCATGGGCGGCTTGGGCAGTCAGGCCGGCGGCGAGAGCGAGAGTGAGAGCCAGGGTTACGCGTTTCATGGGCTTTGGGCCTTTCAAAGTCGTCTCAAGGTCAGGAACGTTGTCTTTGCGATCGTCTCTGCCAGGGCTAGCCGTATCAAGACCAGCCCTGCAAGAGTCATGCTGGAAAACCTTGCCGATCACCCGCCGATCCCGGGAGGCCTTGCCTTAATCCTCGCCGAAAGGCGCCCGCCGTTATGGCTGTGGCGCTAGGTCCGGTCAGGCGATGGATCGAAGGTCGCGGCAGGCCCCTCAACATGCGGCGACTGAATAGCACCTGCGATAACAGAACGACTGGCGTGCCGGGTCAAGGGGTTGACGGGACTCTTCTGTGTTCTGTTATTAACGACAGCGGCCTTTCGGCCAGCCCGCGGGCGCAGCGCGCCTCGTGGAAACGCGCTTTTGAAAGCAGACGCATGGATTCCTCACACCCCTCCGAGCAGCACGCCGAGACCCGACTGGTCACCTCCGGCCGCGACACCAAGGCGCAGAAGGGGTTCGTCAACCCGCCCGTCTTCCACGGCTCGACCGTGCTCTATCCGACCGCCGAGGACCTGCACGCCCATCGCGGCGAGTTCCAGTACGGCCGGCACGGCACGCCGACGACCCGTGCGTTCCAGGAGACCCTGATGGCGCTGGAGGGGCCGCAATGCGCCGGCGTCGGCATCGTGCCGTCGGGGCTGTCGGCGATCTCGACCACCCTGCTCTCGGTGCTGAAGGCCGGCGACCACATCCTGGTCTGCGACAACGTCTATCGGCCCTCGCGCAATTTCTGCAACGGCATGCTCACCCGCTACGGCGTCGAGACCACCTACTTCGATCCGATGATCGGCGCCGGCATCGACAAGCTGTTCAGGCCCAACACATGCGCCGTTCTGGTCGAGGCGCCCGGCTCGCAGTCGTTCGAGATGCTGGACATCCGCGCCATCGCCGAGGTCGCGCATGGGCGCGGCGCGCTCGTCATCGACGACAACACCTGGGCCACGCCGCTCTATCACCGCTCGCTCGAACAGGGCGTCGACATCAGCATGCAGGCCGCCACCAAATATATCGGCGGCCATTCCGACATCATGTTCGGCACCATCTCGGCTAATGCCAAGGCCTGGCCGCAGATCGCCGAAGGCATCCGCCTGCTCGGCGTTTGCGCCGGTCCCGATGACGTGTTCCTGGCACTGCGCGGCCTGCGCACGCTATCGGTGCGGCTGGCGCAGCATCATCGCTCCGGGCTCGACATGGCGCACTGGCTTGCGAGCCGTCCCGAGGTCGCGCGCGTGCTGCATCCGGCGCTCGAGACCGATCCGGGCCATGCGATCTGGAAGCGCGACTTCACGGGCGCGTCGGGCCTGTTCAGCATCGTCCTGAAGCCGGCGCCGCAGAAGGCGGTCGACACCATGCTCGATACGCTCAAACTGTTCGGCATGGGTTTCTCCTGGGGCGGCTTCGAGAGCCTGGTGATTCCCTTCGATTGCGACGCCTATCGCACTGCGACCAAGTGGGCGCCGGGCGGCCCCACGCTGCGTCTGCATATCGGGCTCGAAAGCGTCGACGACCTCAAGGCCGACCTCGATCGCGGCTTCGCTGCCCTCAAGGCAGCAATGTGAGCCTGCTCACAAGGCATCGCGCCGCGGGACGCGCCAACGCGCGCCGGGGGAACGTGCAGAACCCGCAAACGTTAACGCCGACGCGCCAACAAATGGTTTGAACCTCAAGCATTTGGCGCTAGCCTCACCAATCGACTCCAATCCGGACTCGGAGCATGGGAACGTTGGTACTGCTCGATCTGATGGGCGGCGTGGCGCTGTTGCTGTGGGGCCTGCACATGGTCCACAGCGGGATTCTGCGCGCCTTTGGCCCGGACCTGCGACGGCTGCTCGGCAAGGCGCTTGGCAATCGCTTCAACGCGTTTGCCGCCGGTCTCGGGCTGACAGCGCTGCTCCAGAGCAGCACGGCGACCGCGCTGCTCACGAGCTCGTTCGCAGCCGAGGGCCTGCTCAGCCTGGTCACCGCGCTCGCCATCATGCTCGGCGCCAATGTCGGCACGACGTTGATCGTGCAGGTGCTGTCGTTCAACATCGCCGCCGTCGCGCCGGTCCTGTTCGTGCTCGGACTGGTCGCCTTCCGCGTGGGTCCGCGCTCGCGGATCAAGGACGTCGGCCGCGTCTTGATCGGTCTCGGACTGATGCTGCTGTCGCTGCACATCCTGCTCGACACGCTGGCGCCGGCCGAGAACGCACCGGGCGTCCGCGTCGTGATGTCCTCCATCACGGGCGATCCCGTTCTGTGCATCGTGATCGCGGCGCTCGTCACTTGGGCGGTGCATTCGAGCGTCGCCAGCGTGCTGCTGATCATGTCACTCGCCTATTCGCAGTTCATCTCGCCTTACGCGGCGCTCGCACTGGTGCTTGGCGCCAATCTCGGCAGCGCCATCAATCCCGTGTTCGAAGGCGCCAAGCGTGACGATCCCGCCAGCTATCGCCTGCCGGTGGGCAATCTCGTCAATCGCGTGATCGGGATCGCCCTGGTCCTACCTTTCCTGGGCCCGATCGCCGAGCACATGCACGCCTGGCAGCCCGATCTCGCCAGGATGACGGCGGCATTTCATATCGCTTTCAACGTCGGCACAGCCATTATCTTCATCGGCCTGCTCGACACCATGTCGCGCCTGTTGACGCGGCTCCTGCCCGATCGTGTTCAGGAGGCCGATCCGGCCCGGCCGCGCTATCTCGACGAGACCGCGCTGGAATCGCCGTCGCTGGCGCTGGCCGATGCCGGCCGCGAAACCCTGCGCATGGGCGATCTTGTCGAGATCATGCTGCGCAAGGTGATGGCCGCGATGATGAGCGGGGACCGCGCGCTGGTCGACCAGGTCTCGAAGATGGACAACATCGTCGACGGCCTCGACGAAGCCATCAAGCTCTACGTGACGAAACTCATGCGGGGCAGCCTCGACGAGAGCGAGGGCCGGCGCGCGATGGAGATCATTTCCTTCGCCATCAATCTGGAACATATCGGCGATATCATCGACAAGAGCCTGAGCGAGCTCGCGACCAAGAAGATCAAGCGCCGCTTCCAGTTCTCGCCCGAGGGCGCCGAGGAGCTCGCCGCCTTCCACAAGCGCACGATGGATTCGCTGCGCATCGCCTTCGGCGTCTTCATGTCGGGCGACGCCAACGAGGCACGCAAGCTGCTGGTGGAGAAGACGGCGCTGCGCAACACCGAGCTTGCCGCCGTCGAGCGCCACCTCGACCGCCTGCGCGAGGGCCGCCCCGAGACCATCGAAACCACGTCGCTGCATCTCGACGTGCTGCGGGACCTGCGCCGCATCCACTCGCATATCTGCTCGGTCGCCTATCCCGTGCTCGACGCGGCCGGCGAGCCCCATCGCAGAACCGAGACGGAGACCGCTGCCCTGCCTGCGACAGGCGCGGCGTCAGCGCTGCCGCGCTAGTCGCCTTGGATCAGCGCTCCAGCGTCTTTGACGCCCGGCCGCGGTTCTTCACGATCAGCATGATGTTGCGAATATAGATGACGGTCGCCAGCGCCTGGCCGAGGATGATCACGGGTTCGCGCTTGACGACGCCATAAACCAGCGTCATCAGCCCGCCGCCCATGGAGCAGAACCAGAACGCCATCGGAACCACGCTGTTGCCGGCGCGCTCGCTCGCGATCCACTGCACCAGGAAGCGTGCGGTAAAGAACAGCTGCGCGACGAGGCCGAACGCGAGCCAGAAGTCGAACTTGGCCACGAAGACGTCGTAGAAATAATTGCTCAGCGCCTGACCGTATTGGATGATCATGCCTTCACCTCAGTCACATCCGGCGTCGGCTTCTTGCGGCGGATCAGCCACCACACGCCCACGAGATCCATGATGCCGATCCACAGCCGGTCGAAGAAACCGTAGTTTGACACGCCGGAGCGGCGCGGCCGGTCGATCACGTCGACATAGGCGATCTCGTAGCCCTCGCGGCGCACCAGCGCCGGCAAAAAGCGATGCAGCCCGTCGAAATAGGGCATCATCAGGAACACCTCGCGCCGGAACGCCTTCAGGCCGCAGCCGGTGTCGCGCGTACCGTCCTTCAGGATCGCGTTGCGGACGCCGTTGGCGACGCGCGACTGGAATTTCTTGAAGCCGGTATCCTTGCGGCCGACGCGTTGTCCGGCGGCGAGTCCGACCTTGCTTCCGTTCTCGACGGCCGCGATCAAGTCCGGCAGGAAGGCCGGATTGTTCTGCCCGTCGCCGTCGAGCGTCGCCACGATCGCGCCGCGTGCCGCACGCACGCCGCTGCGCACGGCCGCGGATTGGCCGCCTGATTTGGCATGGCGCAGTTGGCGCAGATTGTCCCGCTGCTTCATGACCGCGCAGAGCCGTTCGCCGGTCGCGTCGGTCGAACCGTCATTGACGTAGATGATCTCATAGGCCCAGCGGCCGTCGAGCGCCGCGCCGATCTCCTCGATCAGCGGCACAATGTTGTCGGCTTCGTTGCGCACGGGAACGACGATGGAAACCGAGGGCTGGAAAACCGAAGGCTGGGACGACAAATCGAAGCTCGTGGTTGGAATTGGCTTGGCTCGGGAACCGGCGGGCCCGGCAAGCAGCCGCTTTTATGGGGCGGATGCCCCGTGGGCAACCCTTTTGAGGCGGCCCGAGACCGCCCCTGCAAGAGGCACAATGGTGCCGTCGGCACGGATGGCAAAGCCGAGCCTGCGGGCCGCGAACCAGTAGCGCACCGCCATGGCGCCGACCATGCCGACCAGGGCGCCGGCCACCACGTCGCTCGGGTGATGCGCGAGCAGCACCAGTCGCGTCAGCAGGATCACGATCGCGTAAGTGAACATGAATACGCGCAGGCGCGGCCATAGCGCCGAGACGGCGAACGCCAGTGCGAACGCCGTCACCGCATGACCCGACGGCAGACTGGCATAGGCCCCCGTCCCCTCGAATGGGATGAAGTTGAACGGATTGGCTTTGCCGCCGACGAACGGACGTCCTCGACCGATGAGATATTTCAGGATCTCGGCGACGAATATCGGCACGGCAACAGACAGAAACATGAACTGCAGCCGCGTGCCGAGGCCGAGCAGCAACGCGCGGCTTCTGCCGCGCAATCCCGCCGCAACCAGCGCCAGCACCACCAGCCCGCCCCCGAGCACGGAGAGCACATACTCGTCCTTGCCGAAATCGGTCAGGATGCGGATCGGCCACAGGCCCGGCGTGCCGCGCGCCGGCATCAGCTGGATCTCGGTCAGGTCGAACACGACCATCAGCGCGATGACCAGGGCTGCACCTGCCGCACTGAGCCATAGCGAATGCCGCGCCAGCTTTCGCGCGGCCTCGGCGCGGCGCGAATGCGAGGGCGTACGCACGAGCTGCGCCAGGGCGCGCCCCGACAGCGTGAGCAATTGCGCGGGATAGCTCGCGCGCGGCGCGATGTCGGTGGGTGCCGACATCCTACTCGGTGCCTTCCGAGCGGAAGATCGAGATCGAGATCGCACGCCCTTGGGAGAAATTGTAGCCGTCGATGCGCGTACCAACCTTGTAGCGCAGCCCGATCGCCTCGGCGCGCTGCACGAAGCCGCGCTCCGAACGCTGCTCGATCAGCGCGAAACGGCAACTCCCCTGCCGCAGGAAATCCGCCGCGCCCGAACCGTCGGTGAGCACCGTCTGCGTGCCCGTCAGGAAGACGAGGCTTGGCTCGTGATAGCCGGCCGCGGCCGCCTTCGGGCCGACGCAGGTGACGTTGCGAAGCGCGCGTGCGATCTCGATGCTGGGAAACACCGGCGTCAGCGACGGCAGCACGATGCCGTAGACCGTCACTGCGAGCATCAGGGCTGCGACCAGCGCGTTGAGCAGCGAGCGCTCGGCGTGATTGTTGTCGTGGAGCCACCAGGCGAACAGGCCGAAGATCAGCGAGGCCGCGATGAACGGCCACGCCACGAAGGCCGGTTGCCGCGTCAGCATCACCGCGCCGACGACCGCGATGATCGAGCCGCCAACGGGGATCGCGAACCACCAGGCCGAGCCGCGCATCAGCCAGGACCAGGACAGCACGCGCCGCTCCAGCGCGCCCGCGGTGAGGATCGCGATCGCAGGGTACAGCGGCAGCACGTAATGCGGCAGCTTGGTCAGCACCACCTCGAACACGATCCAGGACGGGACCAGCCAGGCCAGCAGGAATTGCGCGCCGGGCTCGCGCCGCGCGCGCCAGACCGCGGGCGCGGCCATCGCGGCGAGCGGCGCGCCGGGCCAGAACGTGATCCAGAACAGCACCAGGTACAGTCCGGGCGGCGCGCCGTGGGATTCCTGCGCGCCCAACTTGCTCAACATGTCGCCGCCGACGGAATCGGCGAAGAAGGCATCGCCCGCGCGCCAGAAGATCGCGACGAACCAGGGCAGCACCAGCACCAGCATCCACATCAGGCCCCAAAGCGGGCGCAGCTTCCATAGCCAGGAGGCATCGCGGTCCTGGATCGCGAGCGCGACGATGGTGAGGCCTGCGAACATCAGGATCAGCGGGCCCTTGATCAGGATGCCGACAGCGAGAGCCGTCCAGAAGATCGCGGGCCAGCTCCATGGCGGATGCGTCTCGTCCTCGGCGCGCTGCCACGACAGATAGGCCCGCGCCATCGCGCCCATCGCGGCGACCACGCAGAACAGCAGCATCGCGTCGGTCTTCGCAAGCCGCGCCTCGACGCCGAGCAGCACGGAGGCGCACATCAGAAGCGCTGCAAGCACAGCGGCGCGCCGCGTGACGAAGCCGAGCGCCGTCCAATAGGTCATGAGCACGGCACCGATCGCGCCGATTAGCGACGGCAGCCGATAGACCCAGATGCGCAGTTCGGCCCGCGGCAGACCGAGCGCCGATGCCGTCTCGACCGCGGCCGCCTGCAGCCAGTAGATCCCGACCGGCTTCTTGTAGCGGACGTCCTCCTGAAAGCGGATGTCGACATAATCGCCGCTCTCGACCATCTGCTTGGTGGCCTGCGCAAAGCGCGCCTCGTCGCGGTCAACCGGCGGAATCGTAAAGAAGCCCGGCAGGAATAGCAGCAGCGCGCACAGCAGCAGGAAGCTCACCGCGCGGACGTGGCTGGCCGTGGCGATATCGAACATGGACACGAGCCGGCTGCCCGGATTCACCGGGGATTTCGGCTCGCGCGGAGCTCCAAAACGGGGTGCTGGGTAGGTCTCGGCCATCGGTTCCGCTTACGCTGAAACCGCCATCGCCACAACCGCTTGAGGCAGCGTCATTGAATTCGAATGACAACTGTGTCCGCGGCGCCCGTGGCGTCGATGACGGTCAGCCGCGCAAAGCCGGGACCGGGCGGATCGATCAGCCGCTGGCGCCGTCCGTCTATCTCGCCCTGCGCCGTTCCGTTAACCATGACGGTCATGGGCAGGACGCCGCCGGCGACTTTGACTGGCATGGCTGCGCCCGCCTCGCCACCTGAGCGATCGACGTCGATCCGCGAGCCGTTCAGCGGAAACTGGATGTGCAGGGCCTGTTCGCCCCCGGTCCGCACCAGATCCCCGACCGGGCGGAACCGCCTCAAGGGCAACGGCAGCTTGGCGTTGCTGGCAACCAGGGTCCCCTTCGGTGGCTTCGGCAACGGCAGGAGCGTCTTGCCGGTCCGGGCGAAGGCGTCGAACAGGATCGGTGCGGCGGCAACCCGACCGATCAGGCCTGGAACCGGCGCACCATCGGGCCGGCCGACCCAGACGCCGATGGTCATGCGCCCGTCAAAGCCCATCGACCAGGCGTCGCGGTAGCCGTAGGAGGTGCCGGTCTTGAAGGCGATGCGGTTGTGAGCTGCGTTCTCCGGCGGCGGGGTGCCGAGCAGCACATTGCCGACCTGCCAGGCCGCGACCTGATCGAGCAGCCGCAGCGGCTCGCGGTCGTCCCTGTCAGTTATGATCTCGCGCAGCGGCCTGGTGGTGCCGAGCCGGGCGAAGCCCGCATAGAGCTGGGCGAGGTCCTGCAGCGTCACGCCGACGCCGCCAAGGCCCATGGCAAGTCCCGGCGCCTCGTCTTTGGGCAGAACCAGATTGCCACCGGCCTGGCGCAGCCGCGAGGCCAGCCGGCTCGCGCCGACGCGGTCGAGCAGCACGATCGCGGGCACGTTCAGCGACAGCTGCAGCGCCTTCTTCACCGGCACGGTGCCCTGGAACGTCATGTCGAAATTCTCCGGCGCGTAGGAGCCGAAGCGCACGGGCCGATCGTCGATCAAACTGTCGGGATGAACGAAGCCGTCCTCGAAAGCGAGCCCGTAGATGAAAGGCTTCAGCGTCGAGCCCGGCGAGCGGACCGCGCGGGTCATGTCGACCTGCCCTGCCCGGCGATCATCGAAATAATCCGCCGAGCCTACGCGCGCGAGCACGTCGCCGCTCTCATTGTCGAGGACGATGATGCCGACCGAGATGTTCGGCCCCAACGCAATGGCACGATCGCGCGCCAGCGGCTCCAGCACCTTCTGCAGGTTGGCATCCAGCGTCAGCTTGATGACGGGGGCGCCCTTGACCGTCGCGAGCGCCGCATCGGAGGCGTGCGGCGCCAGGATCGGCATCGGCTTGCGCAGTTTCGGCACGGGAACGGCTTTGGCCTGCTTGGCATCGTCGAGGCTGATCTGTTGCTCCTCGACCATGCGGTCGAGCACGCGGTCACGCGCTTTGCGCGCCGCATCGGGATAGCGATCGAGCCTGCGGGTCTCCGGCGATTGCGGCAGCGCGACCAGCAACGCGGCTTCAGCCAGCGACAACCGCTTCGGCTCCTTGCCGAGATAGGCGATCGAGGCGGCGCGAATGCCCTCGAGGTTGCCGCCGTAAGGCGCGAGCGCGAGATACAGATCGAGAATGTGCTCCTTGCTCAAGCTGCGCTCGATCTCGATCGCACGCACCATCTGCCGCAGCTTTGCATAAAGCGAGCGCTGCCGCCGCGGCTCCATCAGCCGCGCCAGCTGCATCGAGATGGTCGAGCCGCCCGAGACGATGTGGCCGCGGGTCCCAAGCTGAAACGCAGCGCGCCCCAGCGCCAGCGGGTCGATGCCGTCATGTGCGTAAAAGCGCTGGTCTTCATAAGCGAGCAGCAGCTTGAGGTAGGTCGGATCGACATTCGCCTTTGTCTCGACCGGCAACCGCCAGCGCCCGTCCGCCATCGCATAGGCGCGCAGCAGCTTGCCGTTGCGATCGACGATGGTGGTGGAGACCTGGCGGGCTTCGTCGAAAGGCAGCGGGCCGAGGGAGTAAACCCACGCGACGAAGCCGACGATGGTGAGGATGAGCGTGAGCGCGAGGCCGGAGAGGAGGCGATGGCCCCTGCCCCTTGCTCCATCATGGCCGGGCTCATCCCGGCCATCCAGATTTTCTCTCCCGCTCATCTTGCCATCACTCACTTCGCCGCCCGCACCTCGACCGTGCCGGTCCCGGTGCGGCCGTAGCGCGAGGGATTGTACATGTCCTCGACATAGGCTTGCGGCAGCACGTATTTGCCGGGCGAGACCACACGCACGACATAGGCCACCGTGAACACCGCCTTGGAATCCGAGGCCCGGTCGACGGCAGCCGTGAAGCGGTCGTCGCGGAACTCGGTATCCTCGGGCTCTTCGCCATCCTCGATCCAGCCCAGCGTGCCGCTGTCACCCGACGACACCAGTTTTGGATTGTCGATCTCGAGGCCCGCCGGCAGATAGTCGGACACCATGATGTGGCCGTACTCGGGCTTGGCCTCGGTGATCTTGAGCACCACGGCGAAGCGGTCGTTCTGCTTGACCTTGCTGATATCGGCGGGCTTGCCGTCGAGCGTGAAGAAACTGCGCTCGATCTTGAAGCCGTTCGATGCCGCGGGCTCCGGCGTCACCGGCGAGCCCGACACCGAGACCACCGCCTGCACCGGCGCATCACCGGTGTTGGTGATCTTCAGCGGCTTGCCTTCCAGGGTCGCAGCCTTGTAGCTGCGGTACAGCGCGGTCTTGACCGGCTGGCCGTCCACCTCCATCGACAGGTTCTCCTTGGCGAGCGCGCGCGCCGCCAGCACCAGCCACGCATTCTCCTGCGTGGAGGTGTAGGGCGTCAGCCCGCGCGCGATCTCGACCCGCGACACCGCCTGCGTCAGCGTCGCCTTCGGGGCATTGCCTTCACTGGCAAGCGACACCAGCGCTGCGGCATCGCGGAGCTGCGAGCCATAGTCGGTGCGGCCGAACTCCAGCACCGGCTTTGGGGCGAGACTGTCGAGGGCTGCGCCATAGACCCGCTCCGCACGGTTGCGGTCGCCGACCAGCGCGAGCGCCGCGGCGAGCTGCGATTTCGCGATGGGAGTTGCGAGGTTGCTCAGCTTGGTGTCGGCGAGATAGCGGAGGTCGCCGATTGGCGCCGCGCCGTTTCGCGCAAGCACATAGAGGCCGTAGGCGAGATCGCGGCCGCCGTCCTTCTCCGGCTCGTTGCCGTTGACGACGGAGTTGCGGATACGATCCAGCGCAGTCTTGAACAGCACATCCGGCACCACAAAACCCTTTTCGCGGGCGCGGGTCAGGAAGTCCGTCACATACGCATCGAGCCAGGCATCGTCACCACCGGCCGACCACAGCCCAAACGAGCCGTTCGAGCCCTGGCGAGCCAGCAGCCGCTCGATGGCGTCGCGGATGCGCTGGTCGACCTCGGTGTCCATGGCCAGATGCGCGCCGACAGCGAGCTCGTTGACATAGAGCAACGGCATCGCCCGGCTGGTGATCTGCTCCGAGCAGCCATAGGGATAGCGGTCGAGCGCTTTGAGGATCGTCGCTGCATCGAGCGCAGTCGACAGGCTGGCTGAGACCGAGACGCTGCCGGTTCCCGGCACGAGATCGGCGAACATATCCGAGGTCAACGTCAGGCTCTCGCCCTTCGCGAGCGTCCGGATCGAGCGCCGCGCCAGGACTTGCGTCGCCGCCTTGACGTCGAGCGCATAATGGCGCGCCAGCGCCAGGCCATTCGGCCCCTTGATGTCGACGTCGAGCGTCGCCTGCCCCGCCGCCGTCGCGTCGATAGCGAGCGAGAAGGAGTTGCGCTGCTTGGCGGCGAGCTTGACCGTGGTTGCGGGATTGCCGGTCATCTTCACCGGCCCGCCCGTCTTCACGTTGATGACGTAATCGCCGGCCTGCCCTTCGACATTGTCGATCTCGAGATTGACCGTGCCGTGGTCGCCGTTGAGCAGGAAGCGCGGCAGGGTCGTGGTCAGCACCACGGGATCGCGGATCACGACGTCGATGTTGGCGCGACCGAGCTTGGTCGCGGTCCACGCCACCGCCATCACGCGCGCGGTGCCGGCGAACTCCGGAATATCGAAGCTCACTTCTGCCGTGCCGTCGGCGGCAACGGTGACGATGCCCGAATAGAGCGCGAGCGGCTTTTGCGCGGGCGGCGAGCCCTGGAGCTCGGCGGCACCAGCGTCGCCGCCGGACTTGATCTGCCCGCGCGTGCCCGACATGCCGTCGATGAGTTGCCCATAGAGATCGCGGATCTCCGCGCTCAGGCGGCGCTGACCGAGATAATAGTCGTCCGGCGCGGGCGGCTTGTAATTGGTGAGATTGAGGATGCCGACGTCGACCGCGGCGATGACGATCTTGGCGTCCTCGCCCGGATTGAGCCCGTCGAGCTTGACCGGGATCTTCAACATCGCATTCGGCCGGATCAGAGCCGGCGGCGTCAGCTTCACCTGGAGCGTGCGGGTCTGCTTGTCGATGCCGAACCATTTGAGGCCGATGGCACGGCCCGGCATGCGTTGCGCGGCCGCATCGAGCGGACGGCGCAGCGTCGCCACCACATAGGCGCCGGTGCCCCAGTCCTTGCCGACCGGGAGCTTCACCTGGGCGGTGCCTTCCTTGACGTCGATGGTCTGCGTCGTCAGCAGGCGATCGCCGAGCACGTTGACCGTCAGCTTGCCGGCGCTGCGGACGTTGACCGACACGGTCATCGTGTCGCCCGAGGCGTATTGCGGCTTGTCGATCGAGGTCTCCAGGAGGTCCGGTGTGTCGGCGCTGCCGTCGGAATACCAGCCGACGTCGAACTGCACCGAGGTCACCGGGCCGTCGGCGTCGTTCGACTTCACATCCAACCGGTAGCGGCCGGGCCGTGGGGTCAGCGAAATCCGCGACGGCTTGTCCGCGGCAACGGTCACGTCGCCGTCGGAGACGCGCGAGGTCGATTTGACCGGCTCGTACTCCCAGTAATTGCTCTGGCGATACCACTGGTAGCGCGACTCCATCTTCAGGAGCTCGTAGCGCAGGCCGTCGCGGCGAAGCCTCTCACCCTCGGGCGAGACGAACACGACATCGAACTCGGCCTTGTCGCCCTCGGCGACGTTCTTGTCGCCGAACAGCGGCTTGATGCCGATCATGGCAGCAGCAGGCGCGACCGGCAGCACGATCTTGCGTTCGACGGCGCGGCCGCCGGTCTCGACCATGCGGACGAAGATCTGCGCCTCCTGCGGTCGCGTCGAGGCCGGCTGCTTGTCGAGCGTGACCGGGAAGGTGGCAACGCCGTTGGCGTCAGCTTCCGGCAGGTTCTCCAGCGGCGTGCGCTCGTTCGAGGTGGTCTCCTCGTCGGCAACGCCGAACTGGTAGCCGGCAAAGCCCGGCCGCTCCGACGCGGGCGCGACCAGCATGTCGCCTTCGAGCGCCAGCCCGGAGGCCGGCGCGCCATAGAGGAAATGACCGTCCGCCTTAAGCTCCACTGGAGCGTTAGCTTTGATCAGCTTGTCCTTGGCAGACAAGTCGAATTCGATCCGATCAGGGACGTAGTCCTCGACCATGAAGGTAGTTTCGCCGACCGAAGAGCCCTTCGGATCGGTGAAGGCGCGCACCCGCCAGGTCCCGGTCGGGACGGCCGAGTTGAGCGGCACGGACAGGGTGCGCCCGCCGGCGCCCTGGTCGGCCAGCACGGCGCGGCGGTATTCGACGCCGTCGGGGCGCTCGATCACCAGGGTCATCGGCCCGCCGGTGACGGCGTTGCCCTGCCCGTCGCGCAACAGCGCGGTCAGATAGACGGTCTCGCTGGAGCGGTAGACGCCGCGCTCGGCATAGACGAAGGCGTCGGCGCCCGCAGGCACGGCCCTGCCCGAAACGCCACGGTCCGACAGGTCGAAGGCGGAGGACTTGAGGCTGAGGAAGGCATAGTCGGCCTTCTCACCGGTCACGGTGAGCATCGCCGGCGACAGACCGCCCTCGCCGCGCGCAAGCCCCGCCTCGAACAGCAAATGGCCGCTCTCATCGGTCTTGCGGGTGGCCAGGATCTCGTTGTTGCGCGCGACCAGCCGCACCTCGGCCTTGCCGACCGGATCGGTCGAGGCCAGCGAATTCACGAAGACATGGATGCCGTCATTGCCGGAATAGGCCGTGACGCCGAGATCGGACACGATGAACCATTGGGTGGCGAGCTGGTAGTCGTCGTCCGAGCCCGGCCCCTTGGCCGCGGCCGTCATCACATAAACGCCGGGCTGCAGTTCGCCGAGTGCCTGATCGACCGGGAATGCGGTGGTGACGTCCTGGTTCAGCGTCATCGCGGTCGCGAGCTCGCCGGTCCAGACTTTCACGCCGCGCTCGCCGCCGAGATCGCTGAGCTGGTATTTCGACAGAGTCTTCTGGAAATCGCTGTCGACCACCGTGTTGATCAAATTGCGGTCGCCGATCCGGAACACGTTGATGTTGACGGCTGGCGTGTTGACGCTGACCACGGGAATGCCGCGCTGGCCGGTCCTCGGCAGCACATAGGCGCGGCTGGTGAAGCGCACGAACGGCTTGCGGTCGCGCACATAGACGTTGAACTCGGCCGATTTCGGCAGGCCCTCCTTCACGGTGGACGGCAGGCCGGCGCGCAGATTGATGTTGTAGCGCTCGCCATGCTTCAGCCCGTCGACGCAGAGCTGCTTGCCCTCGGCCGACAGGGCCGGCTTGTCCTGGCCCGCCAGCGCGAGGTACGGCGCGAAATCGGTGCGTTTCGCCAGCTCCTCCGAGAACTGGAAGCAGGCGCGCGGACTGGCGGAGTCCGAGTCCACGGTGTAGTCGAGCAGCCGAAAACCGTGCTCGTCACGCATCTTCTCATATTGGCCGCGGACATCGGCGACCTCGCGCATGTCGAGCGACAGCCGCAGCGCATCGAGCGCCGGCCGCCACAGCTTGCGTTCGGACAGCGACTTGCCGAGCACCGCGAGCGCGTCGGCCTCCTCGCCCGCATTAGCGGCACGCTGGTAGGCGATGTAGGCTGCAGTCGAGGCGCGCTCCAGCAGGAACGTCTGCTCGCTCGAACTCTTCGGCGATATCTGGAAGATGACTTTCGCTAGCCGCAGCCAGTTGCCGGCATCCTCCGGCGTGGTCGCCGCGATCTGGCCGAGCACCGACAGGCCGGTGCGATAGTCGTTGCGCCGGAAGGCAGCATCGGCGTCGGTGCGCAAGCTCGCGCCAGTCTTGGCGACCGGCCCCGCCTCGCCCTTGATCTGCGCCTCCAGCTTGATCGCGGAATCGGCGAGGTCGTCCCGCTTGAAGGCTTTGTCGGCGGCCTGCGCTACGCTAAGGCCGAACGCCAGCGTGGCGCAGAGTGTGACGGCGCGAACAAGACCGATCATGGATGGACTCCCGGAAATCGCGGACGAACGCCGCTTGTCGCATGAAATGCGCGGAAAGGTGACGGACTCAAGGCGATGGAACCAAAGGTGCAGATCGTCGCATTCGCCATGACAAGGCAGGCCCAGAGGAGACTGATCAAGCTACCGCCGCGCACGCCGTCCTGATGGCGCAGCAATACCCGACCAGTCGTCCGGCGGCCGTGTCCCGGAAGCTGGCCAGCGTTCCCGGCGATGTGATCCATCGTCCAGTCCGCTGCCGCTCAACCCGGCACCCTGACACCCCACCGTTCCGCTTTGTCGCGGCTTCGCGGAAAACGGTTCGGTTCAGGCTTGGCGGAAGACGATATTTTTCATAATGGCATGGTAGATGAACAGCCGGCCCCAACCAAGGGGGCTCAAGACGGTCCCGTAGCTCAACTGGATAGAGCATCAGATTTCTACTCTGAGGGTTGCAGGTTCGATTCCTGCCGGGATCGCCATTTTCAGGTTCAAGCGCTCATGGTGAGCCCGGTCTACGACGCGCGCCCGCAGGGTCCGCTGTCCTTCACGAACGCGTGGGTCGCCTCGCTCCGGGCTTTGATCCGGGCAAACGAGCCCTATCTATCCGCCGAGCGACGTGCGCCCGATAAGGACTTCGATGCCACTATCCGACTTGACGAGAATGGCTATCGCATCTGCGGTGGCGGTTGTGGCAATATCGTTTCTGGCAGTTGACGCGGGAGTCGTGAACTCCGGTGTGGTCACAAAGCCCATCGCGACGGCCCGGGCCACTATCGCGGACGCGGCAGCGAGTCAGCATCAACTCGCGTTCGCCGTTCAGGCGTGGGCGCGTCGAGACCACCAGAAGCCGGCCGTGGAAGAATGCCTGGCGATCGATTGAAACAGCGCAGTTTGTAGCCGCTCTCGTCTCGCGGATGTATGCGCAATGTAACAATCATGTTTGTTATAGGCCGTTATTCCCCCGGATGAAGATCGTCCAAATCCAGCCGAACAGTGCGCTCAAGGCGGCGACCGATGCGGCGATTGCCGCGGTCCGAGTCCACCAGATCTGCCGCTCGTGCCGTTCGATATCCGCCTCGGATTTTTGATTATCTTTCCAGTTCAGCCATTCCTGGGCGAACCCGATCGTCATGACGGGCGCGGTTCCGATCGCGATCGCTCCTGCGGATGCCGCGTCGGTCTGGGCGAGGCGCGCTCGGACGTTGGCTGCACCCGTCTTTTCAAGCACCGCAAGCCATTGCTGGGACTGTTCGTCTGAAACATGCCATGTGCATTCCCTGTAAGGAAACGCTTTCGGTCTCTCTGTCATGGCCTTGCACCGTACTCACCCTTCAGCATCCCCCTGATGTCGCGCCCACCACCCGGCAATCGCCGCCGCGAGATCCTTCCACGACTCGGTCGGCAGATCCGGCACGGCGACCCGGACGCTGTACCGATCCGTAGTCGCGTCGTGAAACCACTCGGTCGCCGCGAAATCGAAGCCAAAACTGCCGGCGTGGCGAATGGGGAAGCCTTTGCCGCTCAGGTCGCGGCTCATGTCGTCGGCCGCCTGCCGCGCGGTCGCCTCGTCGAGGGCGCGCCTGCCGCGAAGCGTGACATAGAGGCCGTGGGTGAAATGCAGCTCGGCGGAGAGCGAAGCGAGCTCGGAGGCGAAATATCGCGCCGTGTGGCGACCGTTGCGCAGGATTGCCGCGACGCGCCTTTTCGTCAGGGCCCAATAGGCCGCCGAGCCCACGAATGGCGGGAAGTGCGCCGGCAACGCCGCGCCACCGAGAAGCCGGACGGCATTGCGGGTTTCCGCCGCCAGGCTTTCGGACAGCAGCTGGCCTGCCTTGAGGTCCTTCCGGCTCCAATGCACGAAGACGGCAGAGCCGAGCCGGCCATATTCCACGCCGAGCGAATCCAGCTTGTTGTGACTTCGCACCAACACGACGGGGATGTCCCATCGCGCGGCCCATCTTAGGACGCGCCGGATGCGCCCTGACCTGCCGGCGAAACATGTCGTGTCGAAGATCAACAGGTCGAGCCCCGAACCGTCGCAGCGCAGAGCCGCCTCGAACGCCCCGGCAGGGGCGCATGAATCCAGCAGCAGAAGCCGTGGCGCGGCCGCCGCATCAAACGCTTCGCCCAGCGGCAGCCTGGCGGTCACAAGCTGCAAATGGGGGACGAGGCTCTCGATCAGCTCCACTGTCTCGCCGTAGGTGCCCGGCAGCACTACGACGTCTGCCTTGCCGATAGTTCGTGCGGACGCGAGCAGCAGTGCGGAGATCGCGGCCATGCCGGAGGCGGTATAGATCGCCTCGCTCCTGCAGCCCCGCTCGAGTTCATAAAACGAGGGACCGCACACCTTGAGGTCCGCGCGCTGATAATCGTAGCTGAACACGAACGGACCGCTGGAGGGAGACGCCGCGTGCGACCAAGCCGTCTCCGTCGCCTTCCAGTCCTGCAGCGCATGCTCCGCGCGCAGCGCGGCGGCGAGCTGAAATTTGGAGTCTACAACCTCCTCGACCGATTGCGGCCGAGCCAAATGCAGCGGGCTCCTCAGGCAATCGTTCAGCAGCCCGATTTCCCTGTGCTTTCGTTCGAGATAGGCCTCGGAGGTCTCCATGCGGATCTTGATGATGGTGGTCTTGGCAATTGCGACTGCCTTTCAACGTTCGGCGAACGCATTGGCTCCAACAGCCGGGCCCGCTCATCCTTGCAACAAAGACCGGCCCTCGCCGTTGACACTTCATAGGGAGAACATCATGAGCGAGATCAGAGAGCACATGAAGATCATCGGAAAGGACGGCGCACCTGTCGGCACCGTCGACCGCGTCGAGGGCAACCGCATCAAGCTGACGCGGAAGGACAGCCCGGAAGGTCACAAGGACCATCATCATTACATCGACACGAAATATGTGGGTGCTGTCGAAGGCGATGTCGTCAAGCTCTCGGTGAATGCCGACGCGGTGCCAAAGCCGGAAGCTGCCTGACACACTGCAGCCCTTTGCAGGCTTTTTGTTTGTTCACGATCCTGCTCCGCTTCGTTCCGCGAAACGAATCGCGATCGGAAAATCGTCATCGAACGAGTCTTAACGTCGCGTTTCGGCGACTTGCGTCAGGCGTCGAGCGTCACGAGCACGGGCCGGAAGCGGTAGGCATCGATCGCGGCGTTGGACAGCAGCAATCGTCGCCTTTCGCCAGCCAGCATCATGCGGTCGATCCTGTGCAGGATGAATCGGGCGGCGTCCCTGCGCTCGCCAGTCAGCAGGCCGGATTGGTCGAGATACTTCCAGGCAATCTCGAAGGATTGTGCGCGCAACTCGGGATCGGTCATAGCGGCTCAACGTCGCCGGGGAACCGACGTTCCACCTGCACGCGCCTCCCGCTCGGTCGCCCTTGATCTCGCGCGAAAAGAATTGAAGGGGCGCGGAACGAACCTGCGATCGACGCGTTCGAAATCCAGTGGTGCCGATTTGCCAGCCCCGATCGGCTCTCGAGAACCCCGTGCTTGTCCCCCCGAGCACGGGGTTTTTCTGTGAATACGGGTATTGTCGTAAGAGCGTGAGCTCAGTCCGTACGCTCTTCGCGCCGGTCGCGGGCGAGCTGATGCCAGGCCAGGGCCAGCTCGATGAGACGTTGCCGGTCGGGACCTTCGGCCGCCACGGCGCGCTTCATCGCCGCCTCGGCTTCATGCTGTGGATCGTACTTGGTACACATGAAGCCAATTCTAGCCGGACGATCTGGACAAGCGCGTGGCAATTTCGTCCGTATGATTGCGGGGTTAATGCCTCCCCACACGGATTTGCGACGCGATCCAACTCACGCATCTGTCGAACGACCGGCAACCATTGTGGGCTTGACGCGCACCGATCTGTGAAGTGCGTCACAGCCGGCGCCCGGCGTCTCCGCTAAACAGTCTTCAGCGCTCCCAGAGAGCGAGAAGGCTTGGAAGATATTCCCGTCATGACACAAGAAGCCGCAGCCGAAATTGCCGTCCCGACGCGGCGCGAACGATCCGACCCGCTCGGCATCGCATATCTGGCGACCATCGCCATCGTGATGCTGGCCTGGATCGCAGGCCTGGTCTGGGCCGCGATCGCGTTCTTCGGCTGGCTGGTGTCCTGAGGCGCGGGCCGATCCTCTTTAGTTCTTGGCCAGCTGACGGCCAGCGCCAAACGAAAAGAGGCGGGATCTTGGCCCGCCTCTTCGCTTCAGCTCTCGCCTGGAGTGCTCAGTAACACGCGCGGGGATCGGCCTGCACATACTGGCCGCTCGGATAACGGTAGTAGCAGTTGCCCTGGGCCAGATAGTAGCCGGGGCGCGAAGCAGCCGTCGCGCCGGCGATCGCGCCGGTGGCACCGCCGATCACGGCGCCTGCGGCCGCACCCGAGGCGTTGCCCGAGATCAGGCCGCCCAGCACACCGCCGACAATGGCGCCGCCAAGGGCGCTCGCGCCGGGGTCGGCTGGCGGCGGAGGCGGCGGCGGTTCGTAGGCGACGGGCGGGGCGTAGGCGACCGGCACGTCGTCGTAATAATCCTCCGAAATGTAGGCCGGGGGCCCCTCCATCCGCTGCGGATAATAATACCGCGCGCCGCCCACATCCCACCACCAGCCGGAGCGGCCGTTGTGGACTTCGTGGCGCCAGCGTCCGCCATCCCAGGCGAGATGGCCGCGATAGGCATGTCCGCCCCAATCGCGCGCCGGCGCGGGACCCCTGGCGTAATTGCGTCCGGGCGGCGGACCGCCGGCATTGCGCGGCGCAGGACCTGCACCTGGACCTGCACCTGGAGCTGCATGACCAGGACCGCCAGAGTGGGGCTGGCCGCCGGGCTGTGGCGCGGGCCGGACAGCCTGCTGCGGCGGCGGACCCTTGCGCATGTTCTGAGGCGGCGCGCCGCCGCCTGGCCCGGCCGATGGCTGGGCGGCGTCTCTCGGCGGTCTGGCGTCCTGAGCCTGCGCCGGGACGGCGAGCAATGCCATGGCCGAAACCAAGGGAATGATGATCTTGATGCGACTGGACGCACTCATGCGTGCTTGCCCCCTACTCTCTCGATTGCCGTCAATGGCCGTGATGCCTCGCGCGATAGACGATTCGGCTCGCGCTGAGCTGATGCCGGCTGACATGACTGACCTGCTTTGGTCGCCCAAGTCCCGTTACAAATGATTAAGATCACGACATTTCTTCGTCCGCCCGGGCCGCTCTGGAGTGCCTCTAGCGGGCCGGCTCGATCACATTGCAGTTGCTTCGCCCGGACATCAGGCAGTCCTGCATCTTGCTCGCGGAGGTGAGATCGCGGGCGAGCCACCAGCCGACGCCGAGGATCACGATCGCGATGATCAAGCCGGCGATGGCGCCGCGGCGGTTGTCACCGGCCTGAGGTTTTGGAGGGGATTTGAGCTTAGCGCCGGGTTCGGGCTTAGCTTCGGACTTAGGCTCGGAATTGGCTTCGGACTTGGACATGGCTGACCGATCACGGGGCGAGCGGGCTTTATCACCTCTGCGGCGTGGCGTCACATCCTGCCCAAGCTTCTCCCGGTTAGCCTCGGGTCGGCCGGATCGCTTCCTTGCGCGAGGTTTCGACCGCCGGGATCGCCTGCTGGACCCGCGGTGCGCAGGTCGTAAGTACAAACGCGGTCTGGGTGCATTCCCAATCTGCACCCAGGACGGCACTTTCGATCGGCTGCGGGCCAGCGAGGAGCAGCGCGGCACCGGCCAGGGCTGCCACCGCGACGGCGATTGCGAGCGCCTTCAGGCTCAGTCTTGAGATCGTCATACCCGTGCTCCGCGTCTCATACCCGGGCGGACGCTAGGCACCGCCCTGGTGCCCCCCTTATGAGGGACATCACAATTCGGCAGTTTTTCGGGGCTACGAGAGATCGTCGGGGGCGGCGATTTTCGTCTACCTGATCGGCTGCGATTATAGGTGGCATCACGGCGCGCGCCGATGTACACGCATCTGCGTCGCGCGGCGCCCGCTATGCCCAGCCGACGTACCAACAGGCAGTGATGTAGGATCGAAAGCGAGGATGACAAGGTTCGCCGATGAGTGGATTTAGGGAACCAGGCTTCTCCGACCGACAAAAGGCGGCACAGGAAGCACGCAAAAACCTTTTGAACAAATTCAAGTCGCAGCCGGGGCCGGATGATCCCGCGGTTGTGGCGAAGCGTGCGGAGCGCGAGGCCCTTGCGGCCAAGCGCGCCGAGGCAAAGGCTGCGCGCGAGACGGAAAAGGCCGAGCAGAAGCGCCTTCAAGAAGAGGCTGCCGCGCTCGAGGCCGCGCGGATCGCCCGCGAAGCCGAAGAAGCCGTCGCGAAGGCGGCCGAAGCCGAGGCCGATCAAAAGGCCAAGCGAGACGCCCGCTACGCCGCCCGTAAGGCGAAGCGCAAGTAACGTTCGCAAGTCTAACGCTCGCAAGTCACGTTCAATTGAATTTGGACTGAAACAATACTCCGGGGGCGGTCTACGTGACCGCCCCCGGATTTTTGCGCGCGTCTGCCTGTCGCAAGCGCCTCCTCGACGATGGAAGATCAGTGCTTCTTCATCATCCCGTCGTCTTTCTTCATCCCGTCCTTCGACATCGTGTCCTTCTTCATGCCGTCGTCCTTGGACATGGTGTCCTTCTTCATGCCGTCCTTGGACATCGTGTCCTTTTTCATCATGCCGTCATCCTTGCCCATCTTGTCCTGAGCAAAGGCAGCCGGCGACAGCGCGAGGCCGAGCGAGAGAATGGCCGCTGAAACGCCGAGCGCGATGCGGGTACGAATGGTCATGACTGGTCTTCCCTTCGAGATGAGGTTTGTCAGCGACGGACGCCGCTATCTGATCTCGACGGATTGCCACGGGGCGTTGTTACTCGGCCGCTGATAAATTTCCGCGGCAATTGCCGCTGATGCAGTAAATCAGAAGTGTGCAACGCAGCATGGCCGGCACTTGCCGCGGCATTCGGTCTCGAACTATCAGATGAGAGAACATTGTCCGAAAGACCGGCTAGGATGGGCTTCAGCACGGTCTCAAAGACCAACCCAAAATCACGGCAAACAAGGCCATCCAAAGAACCGTCCAAAAAATCGTCCAAGAAACCGTCCAAGGGAATCACGCCATGCTTACGCGCCGCCACCTGATTGCGACCGCCGTCGCCGCACCCGCCATTCTCCGTTTCGGCACCGGCACCGCGCATGCCGCGACCACGCTGAAGATCTCGCATCAATTCCCCGGCGGCACCGTCGATAAGGGCGATTTCCGCGACCGGCTCTGCCGCATGTTCGCCGCCGAAGTCGCCAAGCGCAGCAACGGCGACATCGCCGCCGAAATCTATCCGAACTCCTCCCTGATCAAGACCAACGCGCAGTTCTCCGCGATGCGCAAGGGCGCGCTCGACATCAGCCTCTACCCGATGCCCTACGCCGGCGGCGAATTGCCGGAAACCAATATCGGCCTGATGCCGGGCCTCGTCACCACCTACGACCAGGGCATGCGCTGGAAGAAGGAGCCGGTCGGCAAGGCCTTGACCGACTTCCTCGCCGACAAGGGCATCATCCTGCTCAGCTGGGTGTGGCAGGCCGGCGGCGTCGCCAGCCGCTCCAAGCCGATCGTGGCCCCTGAAGATGCCAAGGGTCTCAAGGTGCGCGGCGGCTCGCGCGAAATGGACATGGTGCTGCAGACCGCCGGCGCATCCGTGCTGTCGGTGCCCTCGAACGAAATCTACGCAGCGATGCAGACGGGTGCCTGCGATGCCGGCATCACCTCCTCGACCAGCCTGATCTCGTTCCGCCTCGAAGAGGTCGCGAAATCGCTGACCTCGGGCGCAGGTGCGTCCTACTGGTTCATGCTCGAGCCGCTGATGATGTCGAAGGCGATCTTCGACAAGCTGCCGAAGAACCAGCAGGACGTCCTGCTCGCAGTCGGCACCGAGCTCGAAGCCTTCGGCCGCAAGGGCGCGCAGGACGACGACGTCGAGGTCGCCAAGGTCTACGAAAAGGCCGGCGCCAAGGTCTCGGTGCTCGATGCCGCGACCGTCGGCAAGTGGCGTGACATCGCCCGCGACACCGCCTGGAAGGACTACGGCGCCAAGACCGCGACCTCGGCCAACCTGCTCAAGCTCGCGACCGACGTCGCCGCATGAGCCACGGTCCGCTTCCGGATCGTGACGACCAGGCAAACGCTGCCGCAAGGACCGGCCTTGCGGCGGCGATCGATCGCGGTCTCGCCATCCTCAACAACATCATCGTTGTGTTCGCCGCAATTGCACTGATCGCCGCCTGCGCCATTTTGAGCTACAGCGTGCTCAGCCGCGCCTTGTTCAAGGCTGCCAATTACTGGCAGGACGAGGCAGCGGTGTTCCTGCTGGTCGGCGCGACTTTCATGACGGCCGCCTACGTGCAGCAGAACCGCGGTCACATCGGCATCGAGGCCTTCGTCGGCCTGCTCTCGCCGCTGGCGAACCGGATCAGGCTCTGGCTGGTCGATGCCGTGACGCTTCTGTTCTGCGCTTTCTTCGCCTGGAAGTCCTGGACGCTGGCGCATGAAGCCTATGTCGACGGCCAGGTCTCGAACTCGATGTGGTCGCCGCCGCTGGCTATCCCCTATTCGCTGATGGCGTTCGGCATGAGCCTGCTCTGCGTCCAGATTCTCGTGCAGCTTGCGCTGCCTTTCGCTGGAGCCAGGCGTTCATGAGCGTTTTCGGTATCGGCCTCGCCTATGGAATCGCGACGTTGGTCGTAATGTTTTCGGGCATGCCGATCGCGTTCGCGCTCGGCGCGGTCGCAGTCGTGTTCATGGGCATCTACATGCCCGCCGCCTCTCTCGATACGGTGACGCAGAACGTCTACGAGGAAATGGCCTCGATCACGCTGCTGTCGATCCCGCTCTTCATCCTGAAGGGGGCCGCGATCGGCAAGTCGCGCGCGGGCCAGGATCTCTACTCGGCCCTGCACGCCTGGCTGCACCGCGTTCCCGGCGGCCTCGGGGTCGCCAATGTGTTCGCCTGCGCGCTGTTTGCGGCGATGGCGGGCTCCTCGCCCGCGACCTGCTCGGCAATCGGCTCGGCCGGCATCCCCGAGATGCGCAAACGCGGCTATTCCGGTGGTTTTGCCGCAGGGATCATCGCCGCCGGCGGCACGCTCGGCATTCTGCTCCCGCCGTCGATCACCATGATCCTGTTTGCGGTCGCCGCCGAAAAATCGCTGGGACGGCTGTTCCTCGCCGGCATCGGGCCCGGCCTGCTGCTGGTCTCGCTGTTCGGCGTCTACGCCGTGATCCGCTTCCGCCAGGAATATGCCGCGGCCGAAGCGATCTACAAGAACGGCGGCCCAGAAGCTGCGATCCTTGCCCGTGACGAATACACGCTCGCGGAACGCTTCAGCGTGCTGCCGCGCGTGATCCCCTTCGTGCTGCTGCTCACCGGCGTCATGATCGCACTCTATGGCGGCTATGCGACGCCGTCGGAGACCGCTGGTCTCGGCGGCCTCTTGGCGCTGGCATTGATCGCGGCGATCTACAGCGTGTGGCGGCCGAGCGACCTCGCCCCAATCCTGAAATCAACGATCCGGGAATCGACCATGCTGATGATGATCATCGGCATGTCGCTGCTCTACTCCTACGTGATGAGCTATCTCCACATCTCGCAATCGGCCGCCGAAACCGTCGTAGCGATGCATCTGCCGCGCTGGGGACTCTTGTTCGCGATCCTCGTCATGGTCGTCGTACTCGGCTTCTTCCTGCCGCCGGTCTCGATCATTCTCATGACCGCGCCGATCATCCTGCCGCCGCTCCGCGCCGCCAATTTCGACATCATCTGGTTCGGCGTCGTCATGACCATCGTGATGGAGATGGGGCTGATCCATCCACCCGTCGGCCTCAACATCTTCGTCATCCGCAACGTCGCGCCCGACATCCCCTTGCGCGAAGTGATCTGGGGCACGTTGCCGTTCGTGCTGCTGATGATGGTCGCGGTGCTGCTGCTGTGCTTCGTGCCGGAGATATCGACCGGGCTGCCGGACCTGGTGATGGGGCCGGACGGGAGCAGGTAGCTGCTGCGTCCACCGTCATTGCTTCGCTGCGCTCGCAATGACGGGAATTAGGAAGTCGCGTGCTTCCTCCTAGCGTTCAGCGCGGACGCCACGCGGCTCACGGGCGGTTTGCCCAGCACGCCGCTCATCTCGTTCGTCGCCGCCAGCAACCGATACATGTCGACGCCCGTCCTGACCCCCATGCCCTCGAGCATATAGACGACGTCCTCGGTCGCGACATTGCCGGTCGCGCCAGGCGCGTAGGGACAGCCGCCGAGGCCGCCGGCGGCGGCGTCGATGACGCGGACGCCCTGCTCCAGCCCGGCATAGAGATTGGCGAGTGCCTGGCCGTAGGTGTCGTGGAAATGCATCGCGAGGTTGGCGGGAGGGATGTTGGCGCTGACCGCGCGCAGCATCTCCTTCGCCTTTTCGGGCGTGCCGACCCCGATGGTGTCGCCGAGCGAGATTTCGTAGCAGCCGAGCTCCCACAGCGTGGTGGCGAGATCGGCGACGGCTTTCGGCTTGATCTCGCCGTCGAACGGACAACCGAGCACGCATGAGATATAGCCGCGGACCTTGATGCCATCGGCCTTGGCGCGTGCCAGCACCGGCTTGAACCGTTCGATGGACTCCGCGACCGTGCAATTGATGTTGGCCCGCGAAAAGCCCTCGGAGGCCGCCGCGAACACCGAGACGATCTTGGCGCCGGCCGCGCGCGCGGCGTCATAGCCCTTCTCGTTCGGCACCAGGACGTGGAATTCGGCGCCGGTCAGGTGGCTGACGCCGCGCAGCACGGCGTCCGAGCTCGTCATCTGCGGGATCGCCTTGGGCGAGACGAAGGCGCCGACCTCGACTGTATTGAGGCCGGCCGCGACCAGCGTCTCGATGAAGGCGATGCGGGCCTCGACCCTGACCGCCGTCTTCTCGTTCTGCAGGCCGTCGCGCGGCCCCATTTCGATGATGCGGACGGGATCGCTCATCTCATTCTCCGGAAGGCTCGACCACGGCGAGCTCGACGCCCTCCTGGACGATGTCGCCGACCTTGCATTTGATGGACTTCAGCACGCCGGCATAGGGCGCGCGCAGCGTCTGCTCCATCTTCATCACTTCCAGCGTCAGGATCGGCGCGCCCTTCTCGAGCTTGGCACCCTCCTCCGCCAGCACGGCGACGACGGTACCCGGCAAGGGCGCCGCGATCTTGTCCGCGCCGGCCTGCTCCTCCATCTCGCCGCCGAACGGATCGACCCAATGCAGGTCGAATCGCCCGTTGCGCGTGCGCAAATACAGCTCATGACCATCGATCACGGCCGCGACCGACGTTTTGACGCCGTCAAGCGTTAGATCGAAGCCGCCGTCCTTCACCACGATCGTGAACGCCAGCTCGCGCTCGCCGATCACCAGTGTGGACGGGCCGCTGCCGTAGTTCAGCCTAACCTTCTGCTCCGGCCCGTGGCCGACGCGGAACGCAAAGCTGCGCTGGCGGCGGCCGACCGGCATCCAGCCAGAGGTTTGCCAGGGCGAATTCGCTTCCGCCTGCGCGGCCTGCCGCTCGTCCTTGATCACAGCGGCCACCGCGGCGCAGAGCTCGAGCTCGCTTGGCGCCGGCGGTGCCTGCGTCAGCACCGCCAGCTCGCGCTCGATGAAGACGGTGTCGATCGCATTCGCCCTCACCTTCGGATGCGTGATCAGGGCGGAGAGGAACGGGATATTTGTGACGATGCCGCGAACGTCTGAGTCCTCAAGCCCGCGGTTCAGCCGCTCGATCGCGACATCACGCGTCGGCGCCCAGGCGATCATCTTCGCTAGCATCGCATCATAGTACGGCGAGACGGCATCGCCCTCGCGATAGCCCGCGTCGATGCGCAGGCCGCCGGTTTCCGCCGGCAACCGCCAGGTCGAGATCTTGCCGACCGAGGGCATGAAGTTCTTGGTCGGGTTCTCCGCGTAGACCCGAGCCTCGACGGCATGTCCGTTGAGCTTGATCTGATCTTGTTCGAGTGGCAGCGCTTCGCCGAAGGCGACGCGCAACTGCCACTCGACCAGGTCGATGCCGGTGATCAGCTCGGTCACGGGATGCTCGACCTGAAGGCGCGTGTTCATCTCGATGAAGAACACGTCCTTGCCGTCGGAGACGAACTCGATGGTGCCGGCACCGACATAGTTGACGGCCCCGGCCGCTTTTCGCGCGGCGGCGCAGACCGTCTCACGTTGGGCGGGATTGAGCGTCGGCGACGGCGCCTCCTCGATCACCTTCTGGTGGCGGCGCTGCAGTGTGCATTCGCGCTCGAACAGCGACAGCAGATTGCCGTGGCTGTCGCCGATCACCTGCACCTCGATGTGGCGGGGATTGTCGACATATTTTTCGATCAGCATGCGGTCGTCGCCGAACGCGGCCTTGGCCTCGCGCTTCGCACTGACGATCGCAGGCGCGAGTTCATCCGCCGAGCGAACGATGCGCATGCCACGGCCGCCGCCGCCGGCGGAGGCCTTCACCAGAATAGGGAAACCGACCTTCTCGCCGGCCTTCGCCAGCGTCGCATCGTCCTGGGACTCGCCGTGATAGCCGGGCACCAGCGGTACGCCGGCCTTCTCCATCAGCGCCTTGGAGCCGGACTTCGAGCCCATCGCGGTCATCATCGCCGCGGTCGGGCCGACGAAGACCAGGCCGGCGTCGAAACACGCCTGCGCGAATTCGGCATTCTCCGACAGGAAGCCATAACCAGGATGTATCGCCTCCGCGCCGGTCTTGCGCGCGGCCTCGATCAGCCGCTCGACGTTGAGATAGCTGTCGCGGGCACGTGCGGGACCGAGCAGCACGGCCTCGTCGGCGAGCGCGACATGCATCGCATCGCGGTCGGCCTCGGAATAGACGGCCACAGTGCGCAGGCCCATGGCGCGCGCGGTGCGGATCACGCGGCAGGCGATCTCGCCGCGGTTGGCGATCAGGAGAGTGCGAAAACGCCGGTAGAGCTTTGAGCGGTCCATCGCATCACATCCTGAACAGGCCGAATTTCGTCGGCTCGATCGGCGCATTCGACGCCGCCGAGAGGCCGAGGCCGAGTACCAGC
This sequence comes from Bradyrhizobium sp. 134, assembly GCF_023074155.1. NCBI lineage: Bacteria > Pseudomonadati > Pseudomonadota > Alphaproteobacteria > Hyphomicrobiales > Nitrobacteraceae > Bradyrhizobium > Bradyrhizobium sp. 134. The sequence goes on from NZ_JADPKX010000053.1 coordinate 144,254, forward strand.
CTTGTGTCGGCCGGATCGATCACGCCGTCGTCCCAGAGACGCGCGGTCGCGTAATACGGGTGCCCCTGGCTCTCATATTGCGCGCGGATAGGCTCGCGGAATTTATCTTCGTCTTCTTTCGACCAGCTATCGCCCTTGGCCTCGATATTGTCGCGCCGGACCTGGCTCAGCACCATCGAGGCCTGCTCGCCGCCCATCACCGAGATGCGCGCATTCGGCCACATCCAGAGGAAGCGCGGCGAGTAGGCGCGGCCGCACATGCCGTAATTGCCGGCGCCGTAGGAGCCGCCGATCACGACGGTGAATTTCGGCACCGACGCCGTCGCGACCGCCGTCACGAGTTTCGCACCATCCCGCGCGATGCCGCCGGCTTCGTATTTCTTGCCGACCATGAAGCCCGTGATGTTCTGCAGGAACACCAGCGGAATGCCGCGCTGGCAGCACAGCTCGATGAAATGCGCCCCCTTCAGCGAGCTCTCGCTGAACAGGATGCCGTTGTTGGCGATGATACCGACCGGAAAACCCCAGACGTGGGCGAAGCCGCACACCAGCGTCGTGCCGTAGAGCTTCTTGAACTCGTCGAACTCGGAACCATCAACGACGCGCGCAATGATGTCGCGCACGTCGAACGGCTTGCGCCCGTCGACGGGCACCACGCCGTAAATCTCCTCCGCCGCGAACAAGGGATCACGCGGCGGATGCATGTTGAGGTTCGGTCGTACCGATGGCTTCAGCGTGCCGACGATGCGGCGGGCAATGCCGATCGCGTGCGCGTCGTTCTGGGCATAATGATCGGTCACGCCCGATTGCCGCGAATGCACGTCGGCGCCACCAAGCTCCTCCGCGGTCACCACTTCGCCCGTCGCCGCCTTCACCAGCGGCGGCCCGCCGAGGAAGATCGTGCCCTGGTTGCGCACGATGATGCTCTCGTCCGACATCGCGGGGACATAGGCGCCACCGGCGGTGCAGGAGCCCATCACGATCGCGATCTGCGGGATGCCTTGCGAGGACATCTGGGCCTGGTTGTAGAAGATGCGGCCAAAGTGACGCTCGTCCGGAAAGATCTCGTCCTGCAGCGGCAGGAAGGCACCGCCGGAATCGACCATGTAGACGCAGGGAAGATTGTTCTGCCGCGCCACGTCCTGCGCGCGCAGATGCTTCTTCACGGTCATGGGATAATAGGTGCCGCCCTTGATGGTGGCGTCATTGGCGACGATCACGCATTCGCGGCCCGCGATGCGCCCGACCCCGGTGACGACGCTCGCCGAATGCACGTCGCCGCCGTAAAGGCCATAGGCCGCGAGCGGCGACAGCTCCATGAACGCGGTGCCGGGATCGACCAAGAGGTCGACGCGCTCGCGCGCCAGCATCTTGCCGCGTGAGGTGTGGCGGTTGCGCGAGACCTCGCCGCCGCCGCCGGCGACCTGGCTCAGCTTTTCGCGTAGATCCGCGACGAGGGTGCGCATAGCCTCGGAATTGCGCGCAAAGTCCGATGAAGACGTATCGATGCTGGAATGGAGCGGCATGTTGATTCCAATTGCATGAAGGTTTTAAGCCGTCTCAGCCATCAATTCACGACCGATCAGCATGCGCCGGACCTCCGAGGTGCCGGCGCCGATCTCGTAGAGCTTTGCATCGCGCCACAGACGCCCGACCGGAAATTCGGAGGTGTAGCCGACCCCGCCCAGCGCCTGAATCGCCTCACCCGCCATCCACGTCGCCTTCTCGGCGGAATAGAGGATCGCAGCGGCGGCGTCCTTGCGCAAGCTGCGCGCGTGATCGGCGCGGTCGCAGGCACGCCCCACCGCATAGACATAGGCGCGCGTGGCCTGCCAGGTCGCATACATGTCGGCAAGCTTGCCCTGCATGAGCTGGAAGTCGCCGATCGGCTGCCCAAACTGCTTGCGCTCGTGCATGTAGGGCACCACCGCGTCCATGCAGGCCGCCATGATCCCGAGTGGCCCGCCCGAGAGGACCGTGCGCTCATAGTCGAGCCCGGACATCAGCACCCTGACGCCCTCGCCGACCTTGCCGAGCACGTTCTCCTCTGGCACCTCGCATTCGTCGAAAAACAGCGGATAGGTGTTGGAGCCGCGCATGCCGAGCTTGTCCAGATGCTGGCCGTGGGTGAAGCCCTTGGCCCCCTTCTCGACCAGGAAGGCGGTCATGCCGCGCGGGCCCGCTTCCGGATCGGTCTTGGCGTAGACCACCAGCACGTCGGCATCGCCGCCATTGGTGATCCACATCTTCGAGCCGTTGAGTACGTAGCGGTCGCCGCGCTTGTCGGCGCGCAGCTTCATCGAGACGACGTCTGAGCCGGCGCCGGGCTCGGACATCGCGAGCGCGCCGACAAACTCGCCGGAGATCAGCTTTGGCAGATAGCGCTCGCGCTGCGCATCATTGCCGTTGCGGCGGATCTGGTTCACGCAGAGATTGGAGTGCGCGCCGTAGGAGAGCCCGACCGCGGCCGAGCCGCGCGAAATCTCCTCCATCGCGACGATATGGGCGAGATAGCCCATGTTGGAGCCGCCATATTGCTCCGGCGCGGTCATGCCGAGCAGGCCGAGGTCGCCGAAGCGCTTCCAGAGGTCCGCCGGGAACAGATTGGCTTTCTCGATATCGGCGGCACGCGGGGCGATCTCCGCCTCCACGAAGGCGCGCAGCGTGTCGCGCAGCATGCTGATGTCTTCGCCCAGATCGAAATCGATGCTCGGGATATTCAAGGCGATTCCTCCGTATTTTGGGGACCAAACCTAGCGGCATCGGGGCCCTTCTGCGGTCGAAAAGGTTGCATTTTCCGCCAAACTTGGCGAGGATTTTTCCAGGGGATGTCCGATGCCTTTTCAAGTCGCAACCGCGATCCCGCGCCGTGCCGTGACCCCTGCCGCCTTCGTCCGCGGCGTCGTTGCCGCTTACGAACGCTACGGCCGCGATCCGACCGAGGCGCTGAGCCGGGGTCAGGTAACGCCAGACCTTGTCAATTCTCCGGATGGGCGGGTCACGGCCGGCCAGTTCGAGGCGCTGGCGGGTCATGCCATGCGCGAACTCGATGACGAGGCGCTCGGCTGGTTCTCGCGGCGGCTGCCCTTCGGCACCTACGGCATGCTGTGCCGCGCCTCGATCACCGCCCCGACGCTGGAAGTCGCGCTCAAGCGCTGGTGCCGGCACCACCGCCTGCTGACCGAGGACGTGCTGCTCGATCTCGCCGTCGGCGAGGAGACCGCCGTCGTGTCCATCCGCGAGCTGCGCGACCTCGGGCCTTTGCGCGAATTCTGCCTGGTCACCCTGCTCCGCTATGTTCTCGGCTTTTCCTGCTGGGCCGTGGATTCCAGGATCGCGCTCCGCGCCGCGGAATTTCCGCACCCCGAGCCCGGCCACGTCTCGGTCTATCCGACCATCTTTTGCCGAAACATCCGCTTCGATGCGGACCGAGCTTCCATCACCTTCGACAAGCATTATCTGTCGCTGCCGCTCACCCGTAGCGCGGCGGACCTCGACAACATGCTCAAGGGCGCGCTGCGGCTGACCGTACTACCCTATCGGCGCGACCGGCTCCTGGTCGAGCGCGTTCGCCGCGTGCTCCGCAATGCGCGCGGACGCAGCCTCGGAGCCGAGGATGTCGCGAGCGAGCTGGCGCTCTCCACCCGCACCATGCATCGGCGCCTGCGCGATGAAGCGACCTCGCTGCGCGATCTCAAGGAAGAGGCAAAATTCGAGCTCGCCAAGCAGGAGCTGATGCGCGGTCGTAACCCGATCAAGCGGATCGCGGAGATCGCGGGCTTCCGCAACGAGAAGAGCTTTTCCCGCGCCTTCCGCACCTGGGCCGGCGCCTCCCCGCGCGAGTTTCGCGGCAGGTATCGCTGACGGTATCGCTGACGCGCGGGCTGTCATGCTGTTGTGGCCTCCGAGATCCAACTCGGAGGCCACAACATTTCGAAACCGGTCTCGATCAGTTCGAGTTGGTCTGCCCACCCGGGCGAAGCTTGGTGCGCGACTGCGTCTGCTTCGGCTGGAAGGCCAGCGCGTCAGTCGAAGTCTTCGCGCCGCCGCTCTGCGAGCACGAGCCGCCGATGCCGCCGGCCGCGGCCCGGCAGGCCTCCATCGTCGGATAGCCGCAGCCGTGTGCGGCCTGGGCGCCATTGGTGATGCAGTAGTCTTCTGCCTGGGCAGCCGGCGCGGTCATCATGAGAAACGCAGATGCAAACAGCGTCGCAGCGGATGCGACGAACGTCTTCGAGGTCGGGGTCATGTTGTCTTTTCCTGCTTCAGGGTCCCACAAAAGAGGCCTCGGCATGCGACGCAGGCTGAGGTTCACAGCTCGCATGTAGGCCGGCGCCAGGAACCGGCAATCACGGCTCGACGCATTGCAGAACTTCCCAAATCACATGTCACAGTTAGGTGAGTTACTTATGTTTTATCCGTCTTATCCGAACCTGTATCCCGGCAAGGGGATCACTCTCGCGCCTTCGGAGTTTTGGATGTCGTTGTGCCCGCCACGCTTTGGCACCCGTCCCCGCCGAACTATCCTGCCGCCGCGATCTCCTGCAACGGCAGCGGCACGTCCTTCGCCACACCCAGCACCGGGAAGCTCCGGACGTTCTTCACGTTCGGCATCGCGGCGAAATGCAGGAGCTGCTGGCGCATGCTCTCGACGCTCGGCGCCACGCATTTGAGAAGATAGTCGGTGTCGCCCGAAATCCGCCAGCACTGCTGGATGCGCGGGATCGCGGCGATCGAGCTCTCGAACGCCGCCAGCACCGGCTGGGCCTGGCTGCCGAGCTGGATCGAGACGAACGACACCACCTCATAGCCGAGCAGCCGCTCGTCGATGACGGCGCGCACCGCCCGGATCACGCCGCGGCTGAACAGCGATCTCAGCCGCCTCACGCAGTTGGGCCCGGACACCCCGACGCGCAGCGCCAGCTCGTTGTTGCGAACCCGCCCGTCCTGCTGCAATTCGGAGAGTATTTTCAGATCGACGCCGTCGAGCTGGTCACGCCCGGCCATAGCCCACCTCGTCATGGTCGTCTTATGCGCGGCAGCGAAGCACGGGGGGGAATGGCTGCCAAGGGCAGGACCATGGGAAGAACCGCCGTGATTGACCGAGCTTGTCCCGGCCGTCCGCGGCTTTTCACGCGGAGGCTAAAACGTAGATGCCCGCGACCCGGCTCCACCAAGGCTTCGCTGGGCATTCGGTGTTGGGCCGGCGAAGCTTCAGCGAAGACGGCAAGCCCGGGCACGACGAGAGTCTCGACGCGTGGCCCGCCTTCAATGCGTCCAGGGCTCGCCGCGGCGGAACGAGAAATTGTCCGCATAGGCGACCGGACGGCGCACCGATTCCTTCGGCTCGATCACCTGGTAGGCGATGCCCTTGCGCTCGCAATAGGCGACCGCCTCTTCCTTGCTGTGGAAGTGCAGCGTGATCTGCTGCTTCATGTCGCCGGACGAGGTCCAGCCCATCAGCGGCTCGACCGCGCGCGGCTGCTCGGGCTCGTAGTCGAGCTGCCATTCCTTGGTCTTCGACCGGCCGGATTGCATCGCGTTCTTGGCGGGCTTGAAAATGCGTGCGGTCATGGATGGTCCGGGCCTCTTGTTCGTCTTTTCGTCCGATTTCGATGCGTCACGGTAGCAGTTGGTGGAAACCGCGGGCATAGTATAGAGACACCTTTTGGGAACTGATCGGTGATTCCGGCCCCCGGGATGGCTCGCCGATGGGTATAATCATTATGCTGCATCGTGACAATTGCGTACCCGCCTTCCGCGCCGGGGTCTCGCCCGGCGGCCCTGCTTCGTTGACATCTCCCTGTCCGTCCCCTCCGAAAGCTCCCGTCGCATGTCCTTCCTGAACATCAATGCCACGCTCCCCGAGAAGGGCCGTGACCTCAGGCTCGACCTGTTTCGCGGCATTGCGAACTGGGCGATCTTCCTCGACCATATCCCCGACAACGTGGTGAACTGGATCACCACCCGCAATTACGGCTTTTCCGACGCCGCCGATCTGTTCGTCTTTATCTCCGGCTACACCGCATCCTTCGTGTATGCGCGGATGATGCTCGAGCGCGGCTTCCTGGTCGGCGCCACCAGGCTAACCAAGCGGGTCTGGCAGCTCTACGTCGCTCACATCATCCTGTTCGTGATCTACATCGCCTCGATCAGTTATCTGGCGCTGCGCTTCGGCGATTCAGAGATGATCAACGAGTTCAACGTCGCCGGCCTGGTCGACAACGCCACCGAGACGCTGCGCCAGGGCCTGTTCCTGCGCTTCAAGCCACTCAATCTCGACGTGCTGCCACTCTACATCGTGCTGATGGGACTGTTTCCGCCGGTGCTCTGGTTCATGCTGCGCAAGCCAGACCTCACCATGGCGCTCTCAATCGTGCTGTGGCTCGCCGCCCGGCATTTCGGCCTGAACCTGACCGCCTATCCGGCCGGCCAGTGGTACTTCAACCCGTATGCCTGGCAGGTGCTGTTCGTATTCGGCGCCTGGTGCGCCATGGGTGGCGCGCGGCGCTCGATGACGCTGATCAACGCGCCGGTCACGCTGTGGCTCTGTCTCGGTTACATGCTGTTCGCGCTGGTCATGACCATGGCTGGTCGTTTCCCGACCCTCGGCGGCATGTTCCCGGAATGGCTGTTCTCGGCATTCAACCCGAACGACAAGACCAACCTCGCGCCCTACCGCTTCATCCACTTCGTCGTGATCGTGATCCTGGTGATCCGCTTCGTGCCGAAGGACTGGCCGGGCCTGGAATGGAAAGGGTTCGACCCCATCATCGTGTGCGGCCAGCAGTCGCTCGCCGTGTTCTGCGTCGGCGTGTTCCTGTCCTTCGTCGGTCATTTCGAGCTGTCGATGAGCTCGGGCTCGCTGTTTGCGCAGATCTTCGTCAGCGTCGCCGGCATCGCGATCATGACGACGGTGGCGTATTACATCTCCTGGTCGAAGAAGCAGGACAAGCCGCTGAAGCCGCCGCCGCCCAAGCCTGCGGCCGCAAAGGCCGCTTGAAGGGCAGCAGCGATACCGCGCCGGACGACAGCGACGCCGCTTCAGGCCGCCGCTTCGCTATCGTACTCGGTGAATTTCTTGTAGATCCAGTCGCGGCCGTCGTGGCGGCGCCAGACCTTGCCGTAAACGAGCTGCCCGTTGATCGAGCGGCGCGGCACGAGCACGGTCCAGAGGTGCCAGATCTCGGTCCAGCTCGCCTGCGGACCGGTGGTTCGGACGTTGCGATCGAAAGACATGATGCAGAACTCACAGGATACGAGCACTGCGACGAACTGTGATGTCGTGTGAGCACGAATTCAGGCAACCCATCGCGAGCCGGACCGATCTGATAACAGTCACGAAGGCGGCCGCAACAACCGCTCGCCCTTAACCTAACCGGTCAACCTTACTTCCTGTGAGCGCGTGGCAAGACCGGTTGAAAGCGCTCGCCGATTTTCCTAGACTGTGTGCGATTTGAGAATGAGCGCGTCGTTTTGAGGACGCGCGGTGATTTCCAGGCTGACGCGAATTTTTGAACAATTGATGGGCGGGGGCCACCACGATGAATTTGCAATGTGCATGTCTGCGCTTGGCGCTGCATTCGACGCCGCCTGCTCTGCCCGCCAAGACGCCAGAGCAAGAGCCGCGGAAGGTCGCCAACGACAATCAGCTGCCCTGGCCGTTCCTGCCGTTTCCGTTCGGCTGGTACGCGACGAACTGATGGTTGGAAAAGCGTAACGCCGCGCAAGCGGAATATCATCGCTTGGCGGCGTCCGTTAGGCATTGGGCGCTGAAATCCCCCAACACCTATATGTCTAGGGCGACGCCTAAAGGTTCGACAAAGTTTTACGATTTCCGCGCCGTCCGACCCGCCCAATGCCTTGAAAAATCGCGCGGAAGTCGCGTTGCGCAGGGAATGAGCGTTGAGGGTTTAGGAAGGCCTTGGCAGCTCCGGGCATCTGCATCGAACGCACCTTGTCGGCTTGGCCTGGATCGCCGCGCTCGGCTGGAAACCGCGCTCGCCTGGATCGCCTGGCGCCTCGCCGAATGGCTGTTGTTCTCTGGTGCCGTTCCGACCCACCTCCGGACTGGTCGGGGCAGCTGGATTCGAACCAACGACCTGCAGTACCCAAAACTGCCGCGCTACCAGGCTGCGCTATACCCCGAATGTCCGGCGAGCCCCGTCGATACACGCTTCCCAAAGCGCCAGCAAGCCTTCCAAAGGCGCCAGCAAGCTTCCCAAAAGACCGTCAGGACGGGGGCCAATGGCCCTGCCAATAGCCCCTTGCCCGCCTACTTGCTGCCGAACAGCGGGTGGCCGACGCGGTCGCCGGCGCGGATACCATATTTTTGCGCCGTCCCCGCCACCACCTCCAGAACGGCCCGCGCGGGCCCCCTGGATGAGATGATCTTTGTCGACATCGGCTCGGTATTTTCTGCGATGCGCAGGATGCGGCCGTCGGCGCGAATGAAGATCATGTCGAGCGAGACGTAGGTGTTCTTCATCCACATCGACACCTCCTGCTCGGGATTGAAGTCGAACAGCATGCCTTTGCCGTCCGCCAGTTCCTTGCGGTACATCAGGCCGGTCTGCTTCTCCTCCTCGGTGGTCGCGATCTCGACCGAGAACACCTGCACGCCGTTCCTGGTCACGATCTCGAGCGGCTGGAAGCTGGCGGCGCGGACGGGTGCGCTCGCGACGGCACAGCCGGCGATGACGAGGATGGCGGCAAGCCAGCCCTTCGCAACGGCGAAGACGGCCTTTCGATCGAAATTCATGGATGGCTCTCGAGGCGTGGGACTGGACCAGTCCTTACGTGGCGGTCGCCGGAAAAGCCAGAGGCGCGCCGGCCAGCCAGCGCGCCTCTGCTCACGATCGCGGGAATGGAATTAGTGGGACGAAACCGGTGATCCCGTCTCGGGATGGATCTCGGCCGCCATCATGCCCTTGGAGCCGGGTCCGAAGCGGACCAGGACATACTGGCCGGGCCGCAACTCGGTCATGCCGAAGCGGCGCAGCGTCTCCATGTGCACGAAGATGTCGGGCGTGCCCTCGCCGCAGGTCAGGAAGCCGAAACCGCGGAGCCGGTTGAACCACTTGACCTGGGCCCGCTCCAGGCCGCTGGTCGCGGTCACCGTGACATGGGTACGCGGCGGCAGCATCTGCGCTGGATGGATCGCAGTCGACTCGTCCATCGAGACGACGCGAAACGCCTGGTAGCCCTTGGCGCGCTGAATGCACTCGACGACGATGCGGGCGCCCTCATAGGCGGTCTGGAAGCCGTCGCGCCTAAGCACGGTAACGTGCAGGAGGACGTCGGGCCAGCCATTGTCGGGAACGATGAAGCCGTAGCCCTTTGAGGCGTCGAACCATTTGATGACGCCGTGAACCTCGACGAGGTTGGCGCTGCTCTCACCAAGTCCGGTGAACGGACTGAGTGCGCTGTCGCGACCGCCACCGCCGTGTTCGCCCACCGCGGGAACTCCGACCTTCTTGGACTCAAATCCGTCCGACGACCCCATAACCCCGGACCCCACACATGCCATGCAACCCGCCTGAATGGCGGCGCCGAATCACGCGTCTTTAGAGAATCTTCTCAACTCGACGCGACGCGAATCTTTCGACTCAAAAGATAACACTCCCGGTTGCGACGCATAGATAAAAAAGAGATTCGGCGGAACCTATGAACAGCTTGCACAGCCGCGAATCAAATTGCTGCCTCAATTACCGACAAAGGGCCCGAGCGTTTCGCCGATGTCGTGGCGGATCACGAGGTCGGCGATGTCGTCCTGCTCGGTGGGCTCGCGATTGACGATCACCAGACGTGCGCCTGATCTCTTCGCCATCATCGGAAAGCCCGCGGCCGGCCATACCACCAGCGAGGAACCGATCGCGATGAAGAGGTCGCAGGCTTGCGACAGCGCGGTCGCGCGCTGCATTTCGTCCTCGGGCATCATCTGGCCGAAGGAGATCGTGGCGGTCTTCACCGGCTCGTCGCACACGGTACAGTTGGGCGCGGCGCCCTCCTTGTCGAAGCGGCGCTTGACCCAATCAAGCGGATAGGCCTGACCGCATCCGATGCAGCGCGCATACGTGGTGTTGCCGTGAAGTTCGATCACGTGGTCGCTCGCGACGCCTGAGGCCTGGTGTAGATTGTCGATGTTCTGGGTGATGATCGCGGGAACCTTGCCGGCACGGTAGAGCGAGGCGATCGCGCGATGGCCGCGGCCGGGCCTGGCCGCCGCAATAGACCTCCTCCATCGCGAAGCGCCGGCGCCAGGATTCGTCGCGCGCCTCCTGGCTGGCGACGAACTCGTCGAATGGGATCGGGCGGTTGCGCGTCCAAATTCCGCCCGGCGAGCGGAAGTCGGGGATGCCGCACTCGGTCGAGATGCCGGCGCCGGTGAACGGCACGATCCGTTTGGCTTCGGCGATCATGTCGCCGAGACGCTCGACGCCGCTGCGAAGATCCGATGCAATCAACGCGCCCTCCCGTTTTGCTTTGCCGATTGGCTTGGCCGATCGGTTTTGCCGATTTGTTTTTGCGCTAGCTGCAACATGCGCAAGCGACAAGATTGTTGACGCGGTTATCCACCGCGGCGCACGACGTGGTCGGCAATTTTTTCCGCCCCTCGCTTATCACAATCCTGCAATGCCTCCTCCCCATTGACGCCCCAATCAGAAGCGCCAATGCATGTGTTGACGCGACTCAACGTGATTGCGGCGGCAGTGCTTGAGTTCAGTAGGACACATACTCACGTGCAGAGGGGATTTGAAATGACCGAGGACGAACAACGTAAAATCCGCGAACGCGAAGAGATCGCCGCCCGTGTCGCCGCCTTCCGTGCCACCCAGGAAAAATTCAAGCGCGAGCGTGACGAGTATTTCGTGTCGACGCTCGACAACGCGCGCAAGGTGGAGCGGCCCTCGCTCTGGCCGTAACGACACCACATCACCGAGCATGAAAAAAGCCCGGAGCGTTGCTCCGGGCTTTTCATTTGGTCAGCCGTTACCAGTGACGGTAATAATGGTGGCGGCGGTAGTACGGTCCATCGCCGTAGTAGGCGTACGGACCGGGGCCGTAAGCATAAGCGGGGCGGCCATAGTAGCCGTACCCGGGGCCGTAGCCGTAGCCGTAGCCGTAAGGATGGGACGCGGCGACGGCGCCCGCGGTGATGGCGCCGGCAGCGAGGCCGAATGCGAGGCCCGGACCGATGCCGCGGCCGCGCGCCTCGGCAGGCGCAGGCGCCGCGACCGCGGTCACGCCGACGGCCGCAACGGTAGCCAGAACTGCCAGTGTCTTCCTCATCATGAATCTCCTCCTTCGTATCTCGCATAGACAACGCCGGCGCGGTGCGATGGTTGCGCGCAAGGCTGTGGAACCGAGCTCGGATTAAATCCGCCACGCATGGAACAGGCGCGCGTTCCGCGAATTGCTTGTTCAAGTGCGGACGCCTCCGCCATCCGGTTGAGGCAACAGCACGAAGACCCCGTCAGCATCACCAATGCTGGCGGGGTTTTCAGTTTCACGGACAGCAAATTGGCAACGCAGCACAATTACTGCCAGCGGGGAGCGTCCAGGAGGATAAAGTGCCGATATCCAGATTGCTGGCCCGTATCCGCAGGCTGGTTCCGAGATCGGGCGATCAGCATTACGACGAGATCGTCCGCAGTTTCGGTGTCGGCTCGCTGCGCCCGCCGCCGACGCCGATGAGCGACGGCGAGTTGGCGCGGGCCATTGCCGAGTTCCTTAAGGAACAGCCGTCGAGCGAGTCCGTAGGCGCCCTCGGCCGGCGGATCGACCCCACCACCCCGCTTTGAGGCGCCAGTCCGTCTTGTCCGGGAACATGCGCTTCACGCGCACGTTGCCGTAGCCTTCAAGGAGAAAAGAGGCCGACATGCCCGTTTGGCTCGAAGTCCTGCTCAACCTGTCCGGTTATGCCGGATTCGTGGCGCTCGCCTCACATGGCACCGCGTGCCCAGGGAATTGCGCCGACCATCAGATCTCCGGCGACGACCGTTAATTCGTGTGAGGTGGCTGGCCCGCCGTGCGCATCAGCCTGTCGGCCTTGACCGCGACACGCGTGTCCTCGAGCTGTGGCCGCAGCGAGACGCTGATCACCACGAACGCCAGACAAAAGAGCGTGCCGACGATGGCGACGCGCCGGTAGGTGTGGCGGTCGCCCTGATAAAAGCTCGGTTGTGAAAAAGGTGTCATGAATTCGTTCTTGGCAAAATTGCTCGTTGGCCAAAGTCGCTTGTTGGCAAAGTCGTTTCCAGACGTCGCCAGACACACCTATCCCAAGCAGCGGCAAGCGCAACGCGATTGGGCTTTTAACCTAACCGAATAGGGTTATCGGCTTCGCGGCAATCTTCCGTTAGGAATTGGCCAAGCGTCTCCAGAACTCGGCGAACCGCCTCAAGCTCTCGCGAAAGCCGCGGCTGCGGAGCTTGTGGCGATCCGCCGTCCGGCTTTGTTCCAGCTTCACCTGCCTTTCGTTCTCGAAGAACGAATCGGAATCGCAGAAATCGGCGCGAAGCAGGTCTTAACACTTCGTTTGTACGCAAACGGTGGCATCATCGCCAACGATCGCGCGCTCACATCGCGTCTTCGGATTTCGATCGCGGTGGCACCTGCGGCACCGACGGCCTGCCTTTGCGCAAGCGCGGGTGCCGGTCATACCAAAACACTTTTGCGATCTCGGCAAACATCTCGAGAAACCAGCACGCATCCATGTCGCGTCTCCCTCGCCTCATCTCGTAGCGAGGAGACGCCAACGGGACTGTGCCAAGCATCACGCCGGCTTGGTCAGGAAGGGGCATGTCCCGCATCGACACAGAAGCCACGGCTTGTTCTGCATCCGACTCTATTTCGTTCGCAAGGAACGAATCGGAGTCGAGGAATCAGCGCAAAACGATTCCTAACGATCGGTGAAGGCAGGCGCGATTGCCTGTTATCGTCGACGTAGTGCGACGCTCATCACGCCGCGCGCTTCACCGTCTCCTTCCCCGACAGATCCTTCTCCGAAAAGCATTCGAGGATCTGGATGCGGAGTTCTTCCGCGGCCGGACCTTCGAGCTTCCTGAGCTGATTCCAGAGCCTGATCACTTCGCGTTGTTTCTCGACAGTCATGGGCACCTCCAACCAAATGGTCGCCGCCAAAAGAGATGCCTCACTAGAACAAACTAAGAACAAAAAGTCCAGCCTTTCCCTGAAATTCGCGGGGCCCATCGTATCGAGCCTTCTTGAGCCTTCCGCTCGTCGGCGCGGTTGCTTTTTGGGTTTTCAACCTTAAGTTCGAAAACGCGGCCGGCGGCGGGGCGCTGAAATCCCATCGCAGCCAGCCAGGAAGGCCCCGTGCGAAAGCGCGGGGTTTTTCTTTTGGGGAACGCGCCATGGCCCTCCCCGTTAGTCATTCCGGAGCGAGGGACCGTGACCAGAAAATACTACGCCGTCGAGGTGGTGCGTCAGATCGAGGAGACCGTGGAAATCATGGTCGAGGCGCCGGATCAGACCGCCGCACATGATGCAGCGCTCGCGCATCTGAAGGCGCGCGGCTCCGAGTATCAGTGGCTCAATCCCAAATGCGATCTCGTCGTCTGGCGCGAGCGCCAGGTCGATACGCCGGCGATCGTCGACGTGTCCGTGTCGGCGGAGTAGCCGCCGGAACGAATTTTTTCGTCTCGCGTTGTCAAACCGAATTCAGTGGTGCTGGCGGCATCGGCATGTCGCGACGCGGCCGACCAGCTTGAAGAGCCCCGGTCCCTAAGCCCGGGGTTTTTCTTTGAGGCCGCCATCCAAGCGATGGGCCGAACAGCAAAGCAGCCACCCGGGCGTTACGCCGGGTGGCTGCTTTGAGAACTGTCGACGCTCGCCTCTGTCCGCCTCTTAGACCGGCAAAGTCAGACCGGCAGATTGTCGGTCATCCCGGGCGGGACTTCGCTTTGCTTGGTCCGCTCGGCGAGAAGCTCTTTTTCGGCCTCGTACCAGAAGGTGTCCATCGTGCCCGCGGGCTCGCCGGCCTCCTTCCAGAGGTGATAGGCGCGGTTTCGAATCTCTACTTCACTGAGACCAGTCATGTGATTTCTCCCTTTCGGAAGCAAAGCCTGACGACGCCCGAGAGTTCCCTAACAGAGTTCCTTATTGGTTCAGCACAAGCAAGCGGTCATTGCAGCACTCCGCGGCAGCACTCCGCGAAAAAGAGGGTCCACAACGAAAACGCGAGCCCTTGGCGAGCCTTTAGACGGAGTCCTTGGCCACCTTCAGCGGCGAGGCCTTCACCGACTTGCTCGCCGGCTTCGCGGCGAACTGCATCGGCTCCTTGGTGAAGGGATTGACGCCCATGCGGGCTTCGGTCGCCGGCTTGTTCACAACCGACATCTTGACGAAGCCGGGAATGACGAACTCGCCGGACTCGTTGAGCTCCTTGTAGCCGACGGTTGCCATGTACTCGATGACCGACTTCACGTCGTTCTTCGACAGCTGCGTACCCTCGGCAATTGCATCGATCAACTGAGTCTTGGTCATCTTCGCCATGTCTGAATTTCCTTCTGTGCGCGCGAGCAGGCTTTGCTCAGGACGCGGTCCAACCGCGCAACGCGCTTCTGATTCATGCCAACTTTCATGAAGTGACGGGGCTTAGAACCCATCGACGCCCAAAACGCAAGCAGGGGGTTCTGGGGGAGCCCGGACGCCCCGGCAAAGATGCCGCAGCTTGCGCCGTTTCCGCGTTGAACCATTTTCTTCCTGAGGCGTCTAACTCTTTGAAGTCCCCAAGCTTCACCCCCATCAGAGAGCCCCGCTTCCCCCAGGCGGGGCTTTCGCCTTTTCCGGGGGACCCGGCCGCGCAATGCCGATCAGGCTGGCCCCCAGGTCTGCGCCTGGGGCCGCGCGGGTGACCGTCACAAGGCAGGTTCTCTTTTCCGGTCATCTCCTGCATAATGCGGCATGGCAAAAACAAAAGTGACCTTCAAAACCGTCCGCATTGCAGACAACGACTGGAAAATCCTGGCGGATTACCCGGACAGCGAACAGCGCGAAATCAAGGGCTTCACCAGCAAGGCAGATGCCGACGACTGGATCAACGGCGACCGCAAGATCGCGTGGCTCCGCTCCCAGGGATACGCCAAGTAAAGCGCGCATAAAGTCAGGCGCGCATCGTGTGACGCCCTTAGGGGTATAGGCGCGCTTCGTCCCTCCCCGTTCCAGATGTTCTTTCCGTGCCGGCGCATTGCCGAGCAGGCGGCAATGCCCGCTTGTCTATCGCCTCGCGGGGGGGGCGCCTGCTCGAGAAACCTGTGGCCGGGCATGCGCCGTTGAGACTTCGGTAACCTAACGCCTCCAAGCTCCTCTCAGTATCGTTGCGTTGGAGTAACTCAAAGTGCTGGATTTTAACGAGCTGCGTGAACTCGCGGCCGATGTTCGCGTGTTCGTCGAAATTGCCGAAGACAAGGCCGAAGCGCTTCGCGCCGTCATCACCGCCTATGACGTGGTGCTCGCGATCTTCCCGTCCGGAGAGGGCATGGGCCTCCACGTCATCAAGGGCGGCGAGATACTGGACCAGATTGCAAAATCACGAACCAATGCGAGCTACAGCCACACGGCCATCGCGGTTCCCGACCTGGAGCATGCGGAAGTGCTCAAGCACCTGACGGGCCCGGCCGACCAGCGCATTGCGGCTTAGAGCGTTTTCAAAGGAAGTCGATAGCGGTTCGCGCGCAGACGAGAATTTTTGCACTCCGGAACGCCCAGTTTTAGGAACACGGCTTCTGCACTCCCGTTGGCCCACTCAACCAACCAGGAGTTTGAGATGAAGAAGTTCATCATTGCGACCGCCGCCCTCGGCCTCATGTGCGGCTCTGCCTTTGCCCAGACCCAGACCGGCCCCGCCGCGCAGTCGGACAACATGCAGAAGCCCGGCATGAACAACACGGACAAGGGCACGATGACGAGGGGCACGACGGGCATGAGCCATGACGGCACGAGCAAGGGCGGAATGGTGAGGCCCGACGCCTCCGGCCAGGGCGGCTCCGGCCCCGGCAGCGACCAGGGCGGCACCAAGACCCGCAGCAACATGAAGTAAGCCGGTTTCCTATATCGCTTGCCTCTTGGCCGCGTCGCTTTCCAAAAGGCGGCGCGGCCATTTCATAACGGGTCCCGATGGAAACCTGTCGCCCGAAGCCGCGTTGTCCAACGCACTGCCGGGTGACAACCGGACGCAATGGGGATGTTGGACGCGGCGCATTTTTCCGGTTTCTGCCCGCGACATCAACGCATCGGTACGCGCTGACAACTAACCTGTTCCCGGCAAGTGCACTCTTACAAAGTGCACCCTCAATACTGCACTCCTCACATAGGTGCGCGCACCGGAACGGTCAGGTCTCGCGCGAGTTGACCTATTACCAGGACAAGGAGATCGTCATGAGCGTTGAAGGTAAAGTGAAGGAAGGCGCCGGGTTCATCAAGGAAGAGATGAACGAACACGGCAAGTCCCCTGAGAGCCAGAAGAAAGCCCAGGAAGGTCGCGACTTGCGCAACGAAGGCCGGATCGAAGACGGCAAGCCGCCGAAGACGACGAAGCCCGGCACCGGTCACTAGACCGCGTTTCGAAAACCCCGTTTGCTAAACCGCCCCTGGTCATGTCAGGGGCGGTTTTTCACGTTCATGACCAGGCGATATGTGACCATGCGATCTTTCGGTGGTGCAATCCTCCAACGATAGCGGACGTCTCGAACCATGCAGCGCGATGCTGGTAGAACGCTCCGGCTGTTGTATGGTCGGACGTTTCTTACGAGGGGCTGATGAAGATTGCCATTGTTGTCGCCGGCGTGATCGTTGTTGCCGCGGCCGTTCTCGTGGCGGTCCAGCCGAGCTTTCTGAAGCCTGCGTCACTGGCACTCGTGCAGAAGTCCGACATCCTCGGCTTTTCGCCCGGCATGACATTCGACGAGACCAACAAGCTCATCACGCAACGTCGCTACCGCTGCCGTCAGCTTCGCGATTCCTACGTCCTCGAATGCGCAGTCGACGGCGCCAAGGTCACGATCTTTGCCGACGACGTCGACCCCAAGAATCCGGACCCCAAACATCCCATCTGGCGCGTCAACGCGGAGTTGAGCAATCCGGGCCCCCAAGACGCTGCCGTCAAATCGATATCCGACCAGTTCAACGCCCAGCCAACCGGGGATGCCCGGGAGGGATGGATATGGACCGTCGGGCGTGGGCTGAAGCTGAGCTACGACGGCGCCGCCTTGAAGCTGGTGGACGAGGCAGAGGAAATCAGGCGGGGCAAGCAGGAAGCAAAGCGCTAGGGAGTGCTCCTGTGGTCGTGCCTTGGAGGAAGGGCACAGCAATCAATCCGCCTCAGATGCATGCCTCACCCTAACGCATCCGACACCCATTCTATCGCATCCGCGCAACTGTTCCTTAATGGGTTTCTCGCCTAAATTGCACTATTCTGGAATGAACGTGGCGAGGCTTGGTGCGAATCTTCGCGGGTGTACAGGCGATGCGCGGCGTCGCTGCGCTGTCGGTGGTCTGCGGACACGCGATCAGTGCGCGACCCGACATGGTCGGGCCGGAGCTTGCCGAGGGTGCGCTGACGATACTTGCGAGCGGTGTCGACATCTTTTTCGTGATCTCCGGCTTCATCATCGCGACCACCGCGACGGCACAACATAACCCGCTG
Organism: Bradyrhizobium sp. 134; assembly: GCF_023074155.1. NCBI lineage: Bacteria > Pseudomonadati > Pseudomonadota > Alphaproteobacteria > Hyphomicrobiales > Nitrobacteraceae > Bradyrhizobium > Bradyrhizobium sp. 134. The sequence continues at coordinate 161,925 of NZ_JADPKX010000053.1, forward strand.
GATTTCGCTTTCAGACGGGCCCTCAGAATTTTCCCGCTCTATTGGCTGGTGTTGCTGGCGGCGTTTGTCAGCTCCTCCTGGATCGCGCTGGCGCCGGGCGACCGCCCCGCTCTCGATCTCGGAACCATCTTCGCATGGACCTATCCGAACTGGTACCTTGGCCCAGCCTGGTCGCTGGCTTTCGAACTGCACTTCTACGTCGCCGTCGCCATCGTCCTGGCGATCAAGCCGGACCGGCTGTTCGAGATCTTGTTCGCTGGATTCGCCCTGGTCATTCTTGCTCTCGTCTTCGGCCTGGAGGCCGGGATCTACTTTCATCCGCTGGTGCTGGAATTCGGTGCCGGCGTTGTCATCGCCTATCTCCAGAGAAGCGGACGATTGCGCTTTTCGCGCCACTTCCCCGCCGTTTCCGCGGGCCTGTTCGTGGCCGGGTGGTACTGGATTTTCGTGCGCGGCGCGGCCGACCCGCAATTCGCGCGCGTCCTGACCTATGGCCTCGGCGCGGGATTGCTGATCCATGCTGTGGTCGCTGTCGAGATCGAGGGGCGATCCTTCTCACCGGTCCTGCAATGGCTCGGCAATATCTCGTACGCGTTGTATATCGTCCATTATCTGGTGGTGAAATGGATCGCGAGCTTCGACGGACTGTGGCTTCTGTCGACCGTCGGGACAATCATCGCGGGCATCCTGCTCTCCATCGGTCTCGCCGCCGCCTTGCACGTCGCCGTTGAGGCACCGATCCTCGATTGGGGGCGCAAGCTAAGTCTGATGCGCAGACGCCGATCGCTGCCGGCCGTTCCGTGATCATCTCCCGACCCTGAATCCGGGCAAGTGCGGCCCTGGCTGCGTCATGGGCCACGAACAAATAAGGAACAAAAAGCATCAGTCGGCATTGAGCCTGAAAAGGAGAGATCGCCGTGACCGACAACAAGATGGCTGGCAACACCGCAGGCAACACCCAAAAGGACCCGAAGGATTGGGTCTCCGGGGACGATCCGATGACCGGCGCCCAGGAATCCTACCTCAAGACCCTCGCCGAGCAGGCCCACAAGCCCCTCCCCAAGGAGGATCTGACCAAGGCAGAGGCGTCAGAGCTGATCGACACGATGCGGCAGAAGGCCGGGCTCGAGAAGTAGACGGCGCTGCATTTCGAAACCCGAAAGATGGGCGCCGGCTGACAGGGAGGCCGCCCGTCGCCGCCTCTCACGAAGCGCCAATTCACCCCCATCATCGCCGGCGAGCGTGGTCCTCTGCGGCAGGTTCGCGGCCAGACAGCTAATCGCTTTCGACGACCCTCACAGCCAGCTCAGCGACCGCACGCCGGCCGGCCGCGACGAGGCCGTCGATCTCGCGTGTCTCGTGCTTGGCGCAGTGGATGATCCGTTCGGCGACATACCGGCGCGCGGTGTAGGCTTCCATCACCTCAGGCATCATCTCGCTGACGCGCTCCAGCGCCCTGTCCATGTGCGACAGCGTTCGTTCGTTGAACTCCTCCAGAAGCAACATCACCTGTCCTCAATCTCATAATGAATACGGCTAGTCGTGTTGGCGGGCGGACGCCGATCGAGGCATGCACGCTCCGTCCCGCGAGACGGGAGAGCCTGACTCCACCGATGATCTGAAGTGCCGCCAATACTGGAGAATTGCAGGCGTTCGGCCAACGCGGCATTCACAAACGTTAAGCGTGATGCGTTTCGTTGGCTCCTGCGGCGTCAGTGCACTGTCCCGTAAGGTAGCCGTCGGTGCTCGCGAACAGCACCGCGATCACGCAGTTAACTGCGTGTCACCGTAATGCGTAATTCCCGACGCATAGGCCAAGATCTGACCCCACGGTCATTCCAGATCACTTCGGCAGACCGCGAATTGCCAGCTTGACGACTGTAAGGACAACGAAGGCGGGCGCGCCGTAAACGATTGCATTCACGGCCCAAGTGATGGCGACGCCCAGGAAAACGGAACTGCCAACCGCTCCCCAGAAAAGGTAGGCTGCGGATATACCCGGCATCTCCCATGCCATCACAGCGATGGAGTAGTCGGTGAGCTGCTCCATGACGAGCAGCACCGTCGAGACGAGCGCCCCGATTGCCAGTGCGACGATGAGAACGGATTTCATTGTGTTCAAGGGCCCAACAGCCCCATCAAGATCGGAATCATAAAATAAGCTGCCAAGCCGAGGAGGCCTCCTACGGCAAGCTTCACCCAACGCCGTTGGATTTTCGGGTCGAGCCATGTCGCCAGTTTGACCCAGAGCGCATACGCCCATCCAGCAACAATCGAGCGGATCAGTGCAAACAGAAGCTCACCTAGGATATTGGCCATGGCCGTTAGTCGCGTCATTGCCGCGAGGAGTTCATCTGCGAGCGGCTACACAAGCCTGTCCACCCGTGAGTGAGGTGGCCAATTCTGCGGTTTGCGTCACCGTTCTGACGGCCCGGTTCGCGCTGTGGGGCGCTTCGCGTGAAGGGGCTCGTGGTCTAGCGCTTGAGCACTGCCATCGCAATTCATGCCCTTAGTTCGCACGCTCGGCGCGGCGTCGTGACTGCTGACATCAGGGTGGCAGCAGCGGTGTGCGACGAGCCCCGCGATGCCGCTCAAATCTGCGGTCAACCAAAGGACATGCCATGAAGTTCGCCTCCACTCGCCTGATCGCCACCGACATCAAAAGCATGGTTTCGTTCTACGAAATGATCACCGGAGTTTCCGCCGAATGGCTCGCGCCGGTGTTCGCCAAGATCGTGACGCCGGGCGCCAACCTGGCAATCGGCGCAGCCGAGACGGTCGCGCTCTGGAAAGAAAACAGTGCCGAGCCCGGCGCCAATCGGACCGCCGTGATCGAGTTTCAGGTTGAGGACATCGATGCGGATTATGAGCGCCTGAAAGACAAGGTCACGCTGGTGCACGAGCTGAAAACGATGCCATGGGGCAACAGGACGTTCCAGTTTCGTGACCCCGAAGGCACCGCAGTATCGCTCTTCACGCCGCCGGCCGAGCAGGCCGGAAAGCGCCTCGCGACGCAATAGGCCGCGGCAGCAGACCGCCCCGCACACACTGCCAATGGCGCGTGTGCGCCACTGGATTTGCGGTGAAAGTGCATTGAAATTTCGCCGGCTGATTTACTTCATCAGCCGGCTTCGCCCTCATGCACATGTGCACCCGCCCCCTGCCCCTCCTCGGATTTTCCTGCTATCTCCTACTCCCTTCGGCTCGGCCGAACCAAAAACCCTCCATCCACCCAGGGAGCAACAACCATGCGATACCTCCACACCATGCTGCGCGTGCGCAATCTCGATGTCGCGCTGAAGTTTTACCAGGATGCGCTGGGGCTGAAGGAGGTGCGGCGGATCGAGAACGACAAGGGGCGTTTCACGCTGGTGTTCCTGTGCTCGTCGGACGATCTCGAGGCGCTGAAGAAGCAGCCGCAGACGCGCGGCGCGCCGCTGGTCGAGCTCACCTGGAATTGGGACGAGGAAAAATACGGCGAGGACCGCTTCTTCGGCCATCTCGCCTATGAGGTCGACGATATCTACGCCACCTGCGAGAAGCTGATGAAGGCCGGCGTCACGATCAACCGGCCGCCGCGCGACGGCAACATGGCCTTCGTCCGCTCGCCGGATCTGCACTCGATCGAGATCTTGCAGAAGGGCGACCCGAAGCCGCCGCAGGAGCCGTGGTCGTCGATGCCCAACATCGGCCATTGGTAGAGCCTTTCCGCGGGAACCAGCCCCTGCCCTAAGCGTTCTCTCTTCGACAATGCAATTGGAGGAGGACACGATGGGACGCGGACTTTTGTTGTGGATGCTGGGTGTGCCGATCCCGGTGATCATCTTGCTGTGGCTGTTCTTCGGCCGCTGATCGCCTGACCAGCTTGACCTTGCAATGAAAGCTCCGCCTCGGGCGGAGCTTTTTGCATGCGGACCTTTGGCATGAGAGGATCGGCGCAATCAAGCGTCGCTCGCCGCAGTGAATTCCGCTATTACCCGCGCCGAAAGAAACGCCTGGGGAGGATGACGTGCCGGACCAAAAACTGACGATCTGGGGCCGCGCCAATTCGGTCAACGTGCAGAAGGTGCTGTGGTGCCTCACCGAGCTCGGCCTGGCTTACGAGCGCATCGACGCCGGCATGGCTTTCGGCAAGACCCGCGAGGCCGACTATCTCGCGATGAACCCCAATGCGCGGATCCCGACGCTGGTCGAGGGCGACTTCACGCTGTGGGAGTCCAATTCGATCATGCGCTATCTCTGCCTCGCGCACGGGCGCGGCACGCCGATCTATCCCGAGGCGCCGAAGCTGCGCGCCAGCGTCGACCGCTGGCTCGACTGGACGCTGTCGATGGTGCAGCCGGTCGACCGCCCGGTGTTCTGGGGCCTCGTGCGCACGCCGCTTGCCGAGCGCGACATGATCCAGCTGCAGAAGGATGCGGATGCCGCCGCCGAGGTCTGGGCCATCGCCGACCGTCTGCTCTCCACGCGTCCGTTCATGGACGGCGATGCATTCACCCTCGCCGACATCGCGATCGGCGCCTATGCGCGGCGCTGGCTCGGCGTCGAGGGCATCACCCGGCCCGCGCAGCCGCATCTGACGCGCTGGCTCGACGATCTCGGCAAACGGCCCGGTTTTGCGCAATTTGTGGCACCGCCGATGTCGTGAGCGGTGACGCCGCTTAAACCTCGTTGAGAGCACGATGAATCGGCACTTCGCCGCGTGCCGCCGGAAGGTGGCGGCTACTGTGCATGGGGTTGTTTTCGCGTTTTTTTGTTTAGGGCCAACCGCGCTCGAAAAGCAGCACGCAGAAAATCAGCACGAGCGTCACGGCCGCGGTGGCGAGCCGCGCGGTCCAGCTCAGGCCGCGGCCGATCCACCACAGCAGCGCGCAATACATCACGAACGGGACGATGATTTCGGGCCGCATGATATCCGGTGGCATCGAGGTCAGCGCCTGATCGTGGTCTCGACGCTGATCGAGCCGCCGATCTTGACGCAGGTGCCGGTGCTCTCGACCAGATGGAAGCCGCGGCCATAGGCGGCGCAGGAGCCCGCTTTCGCGCTCCCGCCGGCACCCTTGAGCGGCAAGGCCTTGCCGGTCTGCGGGCGCTCCGGAGGCGGCAGACGCAAGGCTTCCGCCGCGGCCGCGGACATGGTCAGCAACGAGATCAGGATGAGGAGCGGCGCACGCATGCGTGCCGTTCTAACCCGAACCGGCGCCTTGCGCCATCGAGGTCACTTTGCCCGGGGTCAGATGAACTTGATGCCGGCCGATTTGCCGCGGCGCCAAACCACCTGGCAGCTCCGCCCGGTCCGCGCATCGCGCGCGAACGCCATCCGGATCACGCCCGGGAGCTGGCTCGCATCCTCGTCCAGCGTGATCTTGGCGCCCGTGGCGGAGATGTCCTGGACCAGGCATTGCCGCGCCGCGAATCCGCCCTCGAGCGTGATCCAGGCATGCTGCGACAGCGACTTGCGGGCTGCGCGCTTCTTGGGCGGTGGCATCGGCTCAAATTCTCCCCCTCCAGCGCTAGCTCAGGGAACCTAAGAAACCGTTGAATTCGCCCCGAATGATCCGGCGGAGGATGCTATCCACCGGTGCCAAAAGACCGTTCCCGAACGGCTTGCCCAGGGCGCCAAAGGCCATTATAGGTTCGCCCGCTGCAGCCGCCGGGCATGACTCGGGCGGCCAGCGGTCGTGCCGCGAAAAGCGGCGGGGCCCTGGGTTTGCTCCCTTCGTCTATCGGTTAGGACGCCACCCTTTCACGGTGGAGAGAGCGGTTCGATTCCGCTAGGGAGCGCCATCATCCGGGCGTTTTGGATGACGCGGCGATATCTGCGGCCCCCGCATGAACCTCCCTGCCCCTCGGCTCCGACCAATGTCCAGATGGAACCGGATGCAGGCCCATGGCGCAGCATAAATCTCCCTCGGACGACCAGGCCGGAATTGCCTCGCCGGCGCCGCCGCCATGGATCCACCGCACGGCAGCCTACGCGCCGGAGCGCCGCGCTAGAATGCTCGAGCACATGGCGCGCGCCAGGTCGCTGCCTCGGGCCACGGCTGCACCGGAGCCGTCGCAGGCGGCCGGCACGACCATCGTCAGTGACGCTTTGGGCTACGCCGTCCTGTTCGGCATGGTCGCGCTCCTGTTTCAGTCGCGCGTCCCGCTCTACCTCGGCGCCTTCCTCTTCTTCACCGATGGCGAGCGCATCGAACTCGCTCTTGGAAAGATCGGCATCCGTCTCGAGCCCGGCACGATCGGGCCCGACATCATCAAGGGCTTCGTATCGCTGTTCGGATGGTTCGCGCTGCTGGCATCGCTCAAGGCGTCCGTTCCCGCGTGGCTCGCGGCATGGATGCTGCCGGATGCATCATGGTCCTTCCTCGCCGGCATCGCTCTCTTGTTCGTCATCGTCGAAGCATTCGCAACGCGCGCGATGCGGCATGCATTGCCGTGGTTCGGATTTGAGCGCGGACCCGGCAGCCAGACCTGCGCGACGATCAAGCTCGTCATGGCCATTGGCGTGCTGGCTCTGCTGGTGCTGCTCGGATGACGCAATCGTGAGATCGCGGGCCTGCTAATCGCGGCGCTATGCCGCCCATCCCGATCCGCGCGTTTACCAAAAATTTACCCCTGCTCGTGAGCGCCGGTATCATTTGCTTAGAATTTGATTGCTACCGTGGAATTACGGAAAACCTCCGCAACACGATTGGCGCCCATGTCCGTCGCAGAGTTCCTCAGACAGCGTGCCGTGCAAGTCACCGTGAGCGGCAGCTACTCTCTGCCGCGCTGGTACGATTGCGAGGGCAAGCTGCGCACCTTCGCGTGCCGCACCAGCCGCGTCTCACCGTTCCGCATGATGGTCGACGTTCCCGTGGTCGGAAAGGTCGGCGAGCGCGTGACCTCATACTTCCAAGATTTTGGCGAATTCCAGTGCACCATCAGCGCGACGCTGAAATCGGGCTTCCTGATGGAGCTCGACATGACGCGGGCCCGGCGCGCCTGGATGTCGGAAAAGCTGACCTGGCTCGAGAAGAAGCAGAAGGACGCCAGCGTCCAGGAGCTGCGGAATGACGCGCGCTTCGTTCCGCAGGTCGCGCACACCTTCCTGACGCTCGCCGACGGCAGCACCCATGCCTGCTTCATCATCGACGTCTCCACGGCCGGTGTCGCGATATCCTGCGAGTACGATCCGCCAGTGGGAACTCCGCTTGCGGTCGGCGCTTGCGTCGGGCGCGTGATCCGCAAATTCGAAAACGGGTTCGCGGTCAAATTCGCGGAAAAGCAGTCGCGGGATGACGTCGTCCGGCTGATCGTCCGCACGCCCATGCTGCAATCGGCCTGATCCTCGCGCCGCGCCGCCCTATCGCAGCCCCATTCCGGGGTCAGCTTTTGAAGGTCCGCGGCTCTTGCCGGGCATCATCTGCAGACTTGCGATCGGGGGACCGAATGGCAGTCGAAAAGATCACGGTCGAAAAGATCACCTGGGACAGGGTCGGCCGGGTCACCGAGCCCGGACGCTACATGTACACCTTCGGCTGGCTCACCATCACCGCCGGCGATCTCGACATCTGGAAGCAATACCCGCAGGCCGCGTTCACGCTGATGGCGCAGCATTCCGAGCCGGACGCGTCCATCGGCGAGGAATTCCATCTCGGCGCCTTCGACGTCGCGCCCGACGCACCGCCGCCGTTCACCACGCATTGAGTCAAAGCGGCTTGGGAGCGGCGGCCCTTGCAGATAGCACAGGCCGCGGCGGGAACGCGTGGCACGGGCGTTGCTTTATCATTGCCATGACTCCCATTCCCACTCACATCCCTGCCGTCGACCAGGCCTTTCTGCTGTTGCTCATCGTGCTCTGTCTCGGCACGTGCCTCATACGCGCCTTTTGGGAACTGGAGCAGATCCGGACACACCGGATCTCGTCACCGTCTCGTGCGACGAAGCGTGACTAGGCCGGCTTGCCAAGCCATGCCTCGCCCGGAGGGGCTATCCCGGCTCTGGACTTGCCGCGGCGACACGTTCATCGTGAATCGAAGAAACCTGCACATTGCCTTGATCTAACTTACCAATCGCGATCCGACGACAGGCGCGCGACCGTTGTCGGGGATGACGAGGTGGTTCTGTCATGCGATTGATTGCACTCCATATTCTACACCTCGGCGACCGTCTTGATGAACGCAGGCTGTCGCGCTTGTTAAGAGACGCGACAGCAAGCGCATGACACAAGGTCGCATCGGACGATGTGGATAAGCGGATCAAGGGAACCTATTTTCGGCGCCGATGTACCTGATTGAAGCGTTACCCACCGTCATCGGAACGGCCGCCATTGCCCCGGCGCTGCTGATGCTGTGGCTTGTCATCGCCGCCGAGGAACGCCCGGGACCGCCGGCCCAGGTCTGGACCGCGTTCCTGCTCGGCGCGGCCAGCATTTCGCTGCTGGGCCTGGCCCGAGCCCCTTTCGCCAAGATGGTCGCGGCCCCGGACAACCCGTGGGCGGCGCTGGCCATGCATTCGATCTTCGGCGTCGCGCTGCCGGAGGAAGCGGTCAAGGTGATCGCCATCGTGCTGGTCGCCTCGACCAAGCGGCGGACCTTCGCCAATCCGATGGACACCGTGGTCTATGGCGCCGCGGTCGGCCTGGGCTTCGCCGCCTACGAGAACCTCGCCTATCTCGTCCAGCACGCCGAAATGTGGCGCTCGCTGGCCGCCTTGCGCAGCGTGCTGACGGTGCCGTTCCACGGCGCGCTTGGCATCATCGCCGGCGCCTATCTGACCATCGCGCGCGCCGGCACGGCGCTTGGTGCGAACCGCCATCATCGCGACTGGGCTCGTCTCTCCAGCCGCCTGCTGATCTTCGCAGGCCCGCTCGCCCTGCATTCGGCCTTCGACTTCCCGCTGCTCACACTCCAGCGCATGCCGGATCTGGATCCGACGCTGCGGATGTGGTTGGGCGGCGCGAGCCTGCTGATCGGCTTCAGCTCGATCGCCTTCGCCATCCGACTGGTACGGCGCGTCGCGCGCCATCACGCACCCCGGACCGACGTCGCGCGGGAGCGCCTCAGCCAGCTCCGCCGGATGTGGGCGCTGCTGCTTGCCGGTGGCGGCGTCGGCTTTCTCGGGCTCGCCTTCGTGCTGACCTCGATCCATCACTGGCTCATCAACCCCGAGCGCAATCTGACGCTGGCCCTGATCCCGATCGGCCTGGTCTCGATCCTGCTCGGCCTCGCACTTCTGATCGTCACGACCGCGATCTATGTTCTCGGCCGCAACCGCATCCGCACCAGCGGCGAAGGTTTTTCGTCGGCGCACGGCGGCGGCTGAGCCGCGGGGTGGCGAGCGCGGTGCGCGCGTACTAGACTAGATCGAGCACACACGTCTCGATCCGGAGCCTGCCCCATGACATCGCCTGAGGATCTTTCCCGGCTGCAATCCGCCGTGAGCCGGACGGTCAAGGCACATTGGAAGGCCTTCCTGTTCGAAGGGATCCTGCTTTCCGTGCTCGGCGTTGCCGCGCTGATCCTGCCGCCGCTCGCAAGCCTTGCGATTGCGATCTTCCTCGGCTGGATGTTCCTGATCAGCGGCATCGGCGGATTGATCGCCACCTATTGGGCGCGCAGCACGCCGGGCTTCTGGTGGTCGCTGATCTCAGCCGCGCTCGCCGTGCTCGCAGGCATGCTGCTGCTGGCGCGGCCGATGCAGGCCGTGCTGACGCTGACCATCGTGCTCGGCGCCTATTTCCTCGCCGAGGGCGTCGCCACCATCATGTACGCGCTGGAGCATCGTCGCGAGCCGGGCGGCCGCTGGTCGTGGCTCCTGATCTCGGGCCTCGTCGACATCGCGATCTCGTTCATGGTGATCACGGGATTGCCGAGCTCGGCGGAATGGGCGATCGGCATCCTCGTCGGGATCAACCTGCTGTTCGGCGGCGCCACGCTGATCGGCATGGCGCTGGCGGCACGCAAAAGCAACAGTTGAGGCGCCCCATGACCGTCACGTCCATTCGGGGGGGTGACAAGCCGCCGACCGCGCGCTATATGACCGGCCATGATCACCGCCACCACCAGCTTTTATTGGTATTTTAGCTACGACAGCTCGCTGGCGGTGGGAGGATCACGCTCAATCTGACAAATTGCAGCATCTAGTCCGAACAGCCGCCAGACCTGGCGGCTTTTTTATTGGCCGGCAGGGTCTCAAAATGACAGGAGCCCGCCGTGCTGAGCACGACCGACGATCTTCGTATTCGCGAACTGAAAGAGCTGAGCACGCCCGAAGAGGTGATGCGGGAAGTCCCGCGCACGCTCACGGCGACGCGCGTGGTGATGGCGGCACGCAACGCCATCCATGCGATCCTCAATGGCCAGGACGACCGACTTCTGGTCGTGGTCGGCCCCTGCTCGGTGCATGATCCCAGGGCCGCGCTCGACTACGCCGAGCACCTCGCGAGCCTGCGCGAAGAGCTTGCCGACCAGCTCGAAATCGTGATGCGGGTCTATTTCGAGAAGCCGCGCACCACGGTCGGCTGGAAGGGCCTGATCAACGATCCTGATCTGGACGGCAGCTTCGACATCAACAAGGGCCTGCGGCTGGCGCGCAACGTGCTCTCGGCGGTGAATAATCTCGGCCTGCCCGCAGGCACCGAATTCCTCGACATGACCACGCCGCAATACATTGCGGACCTCGTGTCCTGGGCCGCGATCGGCGCGCGCACGACCGAAAGCCAGATCCATCGCGAGCTGGCCTCGGGGCTGTCCTGCCCGGTCGGGTTCAAGAACGGCACCGACGGCAATGTGCGCATCGCGGCGGACGCGGTGAAGTCGGCCTCGAATCCGCATCATTTCATGGCGGTGACCAAGCTCGGCCGCTCGGCGATCGCCTCAACCGCGGGCAACGAGGATTGTCACATCATCCTGCGCGGCGGCAGCACGCCGAATTACGATGCGGCGAGCGTCGCAGCGGCCTGCAACGATCTGGCGAAAGCGAGCGTCGCACCGCTCGTGATGGTCGATGCGAGCCACGCCAATTCGAGCAAGAAGCCGGAAAACCAGCCGCTCGTGACGGCCGACATCGCCCGGCAGATTTCCGGCGGCGAGAACCGCATCATGGGGGTGATGGTCGAAAGCAATCTCGTCGCCGGGCGCCAGGACGTGGTGCCGGGCAAGCCGCTCACCTATGGCCAGAGCATCACGGACGGATGCATCGACTGGGCGACCACAGCAACCGTGCTCAAGCAGCTCGCTGACGCGGTCGAGATCCGGCGCAACACCAAGCGCGCAGGGCTGCACGAGCGCTCCGCCTGACCGAACGATCGCGGGCGGGGTGAGGCTGTCGCACCCTGCCCGCTTTCCAGGGCGCCTAGCAGCCGCGGCAGATGCTCTTGATCTTCTTGTCGAGCGCCTGATTTTCCTTGCTGAGGGGATCGTTCGGGTCGCTCAGGTTTTTCTCGTTTGGCACGTCGCCGACGCGCGGCTGCCGATGGCCCACGGGCGCAGGCGGCAAAGAACCCGCCGATTGTCCCGAGGTCGTCGATCCCTTGCTTCCCGTCTGCGCGAAGCCGGCGCTGCCGAACACCGTCAGAAGCGACAGTGCCAAAATGATGCTTCTCATTTTACCTCTCCATTTCTCAAGCCGGCATCTTCAGGTCTCGGGCGGATAGACATGAATGTCGCCGCAATAATCCACGATACGATAGCGCGTTTCCGATGCCGCATCACCCGCATCAGGTGCGGTATTTTGCATCGGCACCAAGTAATTCGGCCCCACCGGCGACTTGCCGGCGCCGCCGGGAATGTCGATGACATAGTCGGGCTGACACAGTCCGGACACCCGTCCGCGCAGCTGCCGCATCAAATCCTGCCCCTCGGCGAGCGTCGTTCGCAGATGCGCCGTGCCGGGCGCGAGATCGCCGTGATGCAGATAATAGGGCTTGATCCGGCATTCGACGAAAGCTCGCATCAAATCCGACAGAGCGGTCAAATTGTCATTGACGCCGCGCAAAAGCACGGACTGGCTTACCATGGGGATTCCGGCATCGACCAGCCGCGCGCAGGCGGCACGCGCCGGCCCTGTCAGTTCGCGCGCATGGTTGGCATGCAGCGCTACCCAGGTGGTGGCGCCTTCGGCCTTGAGCGCCGCGACCATCTCGTCACTGATGCGCGCGGGATCGGCCACCGGCACGCGGGTATGAAGGCGGATGATCTTAACGTGATCGATGTTGGCAAGATCCGCCATGATCTCGCTCATCCGCCGCGACGACAACATCAGGGGATCGCCCCCGGTCAGGATCACCTCCCAGATCTCGCCGTGCGAGCGGATGTAGTCGATCGCCGCGCGATAGGCGGCGTCCGAGAGCGCGTTCTCCTTGCCGGGTCCGACCATCTCGCGGCGGAAGCAGAAGCGGCAGTAGACCGCACAGACGTGAACGAGCTTGAACAGCACGCGGTCGGGATAGCGATGCACGATCCCGGGAACCGGCGAGTGCGGATGATCGCCGATTGGATCTGCGTTCTCGCCCGGTTGCATCTCCAGCTCCGCGGCCGTCGGAACGAATTGCCGCGCGATGGGATCGTCGGGATCGGACCTGTCGATCAGATCGACCAGCGCGGGGGTGATCGCAACTGCGTAGCGCGCGGCAACACGTTCGAGCGCCGGCAGCGCTTCGGCTGATACCAGCTGCTCGGCCACAAGTTCGGCCGGCTCGCGCAATGTGCGCGCAAGATTGCTCTTCATCATGTCTCGCTTAACGTTTCATTTGCAGGCGGCGTCCAGACCACCTGATCAATTCGCGATGCGCCGCTCGCCAGCATCACCAGCCGGTCGAAGCCGAGCGCGACGCCGCTTGCCTCCGGCATGGCCGCGACCGCGTCCAGAAAGTCCTCGTCCAGCGGATAGGCTTCGCCGTAGCGGCGTTGCTTCTCCGCCATGGATTGCGTGAAGCGCTTGCGCTGCTCCTCGGCGTCCGTCAGTTCGCCAAAGCCGTTGGCGAGCTCGACACCGCAGGCATAGACCTCGAACCGTTCGGCAACGCGAGGATCGCCCGCCTTCAAGCGCGCCAGTGCCGCCTCTGGAGATGGGTATTCGAACAGAATGGTCAAACGCCCATGCCCCAGATGCGGCTCGACATGCTCCACCAGGACCTTGCTGAAGATGTCGGACCAGGTGTCATCCTCGGCGACGCGGACCTTGCCGGCAGCGGCCCGGGCGAGCGAGGCGCGGTCGCCCTCGCCGCCGGAAATGGTCGCAAGCAGGTCGATTCTCGCAAGCTGCTCGAAGGCGCCGGCCACCGTTACGAGCTCCGGCTCGGCGAAGGGATCGGCGGTCCGGCCGCGGAAGGCGAACGTGCCGATACCGGTCGCCTGGGCCGCGCGGGCGATGAGGACGACGCAATCGGCCATGATGGCGTCATAGGGGGCGTCTGCCCGGTACCATTCGAGCATGGTGAATTCGGGCAAATGCAGGTCGCCGCGCTCGCGGTCCCGGAACACCCGGGCGAACTCGAAAAGCCGGGTCTCTCCGGCCGCCAGCAGCTTCTTGCAGGCGAATTCCGGCGAAGTCCGCAAATATCGGCTCACACGGCTGCCGTCGGGTCGCATGATCTCGGTCCGGGGGGCATGCAGATGGGTTTCGTTGCCCGGAGAGATCTGGAGAACGGAGGTTTCGACCTCGATGAAGCCCTGCTCGGCGAAAAATCCCCGTAGAGCCCCTGTGATGGCCCCCCTGGCCTGAAGGAACGGCCGGCGGTCGAGATGCCGCGAGGGGGACCAGAACGGCGACATCGGCTTGTCCCCAGCCATTAGCCGACTGCTCCGTTGGCCAGCAAAACGCTGGCATCCAACGGCAAAACCAGTATGTTGCGGCCCGAAACGGGTGCCGCGGTCTGATTTGGGGCCCCAGGTCCCCCATCAATTTGACCACCTCCTGGCCCGAGCCGGGCCAAGCAAGCAGGAAATACAGCTTTGAGAGTCATCGCCAGTTCTATTCGCAAGGGCAACGTGATCGAGCAAGACGGCAAGCTATATGTCGTCGTGACCGCCGAGAACATCCATCCCGGCAAGGGCACCCCGGTCAGTCAGATCGAGATGCGCCGAATCTCGGACGGGGTAAAGATCTCCGAGCGCTACAAGACCACCGACCAGGTCGAGAAGGCCACGATCGAAGAACGCAACTTCACCTATCTTTATGAAGACGGTGACGGTTTCCACTTCATGAACCCTGAAACCTATGACCAGGTCCAGGTGTCCAAAGACGTCATCGGCGACGCCGCGGCCTATCTTCAGGAGAGCATGACGGTCAAATTGTCGACGCACGACGTCAATGTGGTGTCGATCGCGTTGCCGCAGCGCGTAACGCTCGAAGTGGTCGAGACCGAGCCCGTGACCAAGGGCCAGACCGCCTCCTCGTCCTACAAGCCCGCGATTTTGTCCAACGGCGTGCGCACCACCGTGCCGCCGCACATCGCCGTCGGCACCCGAATCGTCGTGATGACCGAAGACGGCTCCTACTCCGAGCGCGCCAAGGACTGACGGGGCCAAAGCGAGCGCAACAGGTGCCGCCGGGGGGCGAGACAGTGGTTGGGAAAAGTTTCCGCTTCGTCTCGCAACTTCTGGCGTCGCTTTCGCTCTTCATTGCCTCTCCGCTAGCCGCGGATGAGTTCCGCAGCCCCTCGCTCACGGCGCTGCGCGTCGATTGGCGCGCGGCGCTCGACCAGCTCCGCACCGAAATCAACGCCCATCCCCGGGCGGCGGACGATTTCATCTTCGCCCCCCGTCGTTCGGTGCCGCGCTATGATTCCCGCGCAATGCCGGCGCTGGTGCAGCTCAATGCGATCTCCTCGCAATTCTTCACCGGCATCGCCCGGAGCTCCGTGCCCGTGCTGCTGCCGTTCGACGCTGCCGCGTATTTCGAAGCACGGCGCAATGGCGCGCCGGCGACCCTCGCGCTGTCGCGCTACCAGGCCGACTTCAATTCCGTCGACATGTTCGATGCCGGGCCCGCCGGCTACAGCGCGACCTTTTCGTTCGAGCCTGGTACCGGAGACGGCATGCCGAGCCGAGTCTTCGCAAGGCCGGTCGAGGTGCAGATTACGGGTTCGGCGCTCGTCTATGACATTGCCGATCCCTCGGGCGGCAAGGGCGAGCCGGTCAAACCGCTCGCGGCGCTCTACCCGGACCTGCGCAAGTTCATCCGGGAAGGCTATGTACGCTACGCTTTCACCCGTTTCGGCGTCACCTATGTGGTGTCGATACAATGCCTCGACAGCGTCGCAAAGCCGCGGCGGCTTGCCTGCAAGGAGGCCTATCCGGTCGCCGAACGCTTCCTGAAGGCGCTGCGCGTGGCCGGCGGCCAGCGCATGCGGCCGCTGACGGACATCGCTTCCAACATTCTCGATCGTCCTGCGGTACGTTCCCCTGATTTCACCTACCGGCCGAGCGGCGACATCATCCCGA
The DNA here is from genome assembly GCF_023074155.1 of Bradyrhizobium sp. 134. Lineage (NCBI taxonomy): Bacteria > Pseudomonadati > Pseudomonadota > Alphaproteobacteria > Hyphomicrobiales > Nitrobacteraceae > Bradyrhizobium > Bradyrhizobium sp. 134. The sequence goes on from NZ_JADPKX010000053.1 coordinate 177,356, forward strand.
ACACCGGTTATCGCAAGCAGGGCGGCCATCCCGACGTAATGGCCTACGCACAGATCCGCTTTCCTCTCGAGAAGGCGCCCGCCTTCGTACACTCGCAATCCTATGCCAAGCGCGACAAGATGGAGAGCACGACCGCCTATCCCTGGCGGGACAATTTCTGCGAGTCCCGCAGTTTCGAGGTCTGGCAATGCGGCGGCGGTTATGGCCATCAAGGCGAGGACATCCGCGCGGCTGAGTGCCCACCGCCCGGTGAAGGCCGCCAAGCCTGTGATCCCAAGCAGCGCGCCGTCGTCGCCGTGCGCGATGCGAGGGTCATACGCGCTTCCAAGGACCAGGCAGTGACGCTGCAAATCAACAGCCGGAGCGAGCACATCCGTTTCCGCTACATGCATATGAACCCGCAGGCACTGAACGCCGATGGCCTGCTCAATGGCCGCATCGTATCGGAGGGCGAGAAGATCGGCGTGGTCTCGAATTATCTCGATCATCCCGCCGGCACCTCGATGCACCTGCATTTCGACGTGCAGGTGTTCACTCGGGACGGCTGGATCTGGGTCAGTCCCTACGTCACGCTGGTCTCCGCCTATGAGCGCCTGATCCGCGCCCGCGGCCGCGAGGTCGGCCCGGAGATCGCCGGCACGCCGCAGCCCGTGGCGCATGCGCTGCCGGAGGACGTGCTCAAGCCGGACCTGCGCGAGGGATCGGGCGGCGACGAGAACTGACGGCTTGCTCCTTCCATTGCCAGGCAGTGCAACAGCGTGTTTGTCGCACACACCGCCCGCTGGAAGGCCGAAGGAACTGGGTTGATGAGTGTCGGACTGATTGGTCTTCTCGACGATATCGCAGCGATCGCAAAGGTGGCGGCAGCCTCGCTCGACGATGTCGCGGGCCAAACGGCCAAGGCGGGAGCAAAGGCGGCTGGCGTGGTCATCGATGACGCAGCCGTCACGCCCAACTACGTGATCGGCTTTGCCTCGAAACGCGAACTGCCGATCGTAGGCAAGATTGCGGTTGGGTCGCTCCGCAACAAATTGCTGATCCTGCTGCCCATCGCTTTGTTGCTTGGTTATTTCCTTCCCGCCGCAGTCACGCCGCTGCTCATGCTGGGCGGCGCCTTTCTCTGCTACGAGGGTGCCGAGAAGGTGCTCGAGGCCGTGATGCCGCATCATGCGCACGACCACGAAGCTCAGCCCCAGCCGATTGCGTTGAATGCCAGGTCGGTCGAGGACGAGAAGGTCGCGAGCGCCATCAAGACGGATTTCATCCTGTCAGCGGAGATCATGGCAATCACGTTGGCAGCCGTCCCGGCGGGCAGCATCTGGACGCAGGCGCTCGTGCTGGCCCTCGTCGCCATTTTCATCACAGTTGGTGTCTACGGCGTGGTCGCCCTGATCGTGAAGGCGGACGATGTCGGCCTGGCCCTTGCGCGGTATAGCGGCGCCTCAGTCATTGGCAGCGCAATCCGCTTGCTTGGACGTGCGCTCGTCCGCGGCATGCCGGCCTTCCTTGCGGTGCTGAGCACCATCGGCACCGCCGCCATGATCTGGGTTGGCGGCGGCATCATCCTGCACGGCATCGAACAATACGGCCCACCAGTGATCGGTCATACGGTCCATGCCGCCGCCGAGGCCGCCGCGCATTTCCTTCCCTCCATTGCCGGCATCGTCGAATGGTCGGTCGAGGCAGCCATCTCGGGCGTCGTTGGCCTCCTCGTCGGCGCGGTTGCGATACCGGCCGTCACATACGGTCTTTCACCACTATGGAAGCGTCTTAAGCGATCGCAGCCGACCTGAACAAAAGCGGCTTCGGATTGTGAGTTCCAGCTACTCCAACAGCGTCGTGAGTTGCGCGCCCTCGTCCGCCACGAACACCGCGATCAATTCCGCCGGCTCCGTGGTGCTCGCATTGGCCGAGACCAGATGGGTCGAGCCGGGCGGCTCGAAGAAGGACTGGCCGACGCCGAACGTTTCGACCGGGCCGCCGCCGAGCTGGGAGCGGATCTCGCCCTTGGTGATGTAGGCGGTGACGGATCCCGCGTGACGATGCGGCCGCGAGAACCCGCCGGGACCGTAGAACACGCGCACGATGGTGACGCGTTTGCCCGGTACGTTCGGCAGCGCGTAGGAGCCAATCGGTTCGACCTTGTCGAGCGGCGAGCTTTCGGCAGCTGTGGCGCAGAGCGGCGAGAGTGCGCCGGATATGGTGTCCATCGTTACCGGCAGCGCCTTGCCAATCCCAAGCGCGCAGGCGAGCCCGCCGATAACGGCGATCGCCATCGAGCGCGATGGCAACGGGCGCGGTGTGGTGGGCAGACTCATCGTTGTCATCATGATCTCCCTTCGTTGCAATCAGGATGCCGCCGCATTCGCTGCGACCGGCCGCTTCGCCGGCGTCCAGCGAAACGCCGCACCAAAACGGTTCCAGACGTTGATCGAGGCGACCGCCGAGGTCAGGTATGTCAGCTCGGTCTCCGAGAATTCACGGCTCGCCTCGGCGTACACGTCTTCGCCGACTCCGTCGGGCAGGCAGGTCAGCGCCTCGGTCCACGCCAGCGCGGCACGTTCCCGCGCGGAAAAGATCGGCGCCTCGCGCCAGACCACGACCAAATTGAGCTTGTCCACTGGGACGCCGATCCGCTCCGAAAGCAGAATGTGATGCTGCAGGCAGAAGGCGCAGCCGTTGATCTGCGATGCGCGCAGCTTGACCAGTTCGAGAAGCTGCTTGTCGAGGCCGGCCTTGGCCGCGACCTGGCCGAGCGCCAGCACCAGCTCATACGCGTCGGGCGCGATCCTCTTGAAATCCTCGTATTCGCTGCGGGCGTGTGACATTGCCGTTCACCTCGTGGTATTGTAAGAGTGCTGACACATTATAAGAGCACTTACATGACGCGCAAGCCGCCTGATATCACGAGATCGCAACCGCGGCGGCAGGCAGCCACGGCGGTGCGCGTCCCAGCCCCAGGGGAAGGCAAGCGCGGCGAGCAAGGCTATCTCGGCTATCTGCTGCGCCAGGCCCACGCCGCAGTCCGTCTGACGATGGAGCGGTCGCTGGCCGATCTCGGTGTCACCTCTCCGCAATTCGCGGTGCTGACCATGCTCAATGCTTATCCGGGACTGTCAGGGGCCGACGTTGCCCGCCTCACCTTTCTGACGCCCCAGACCGTCGGCGTCATCATCCGCAATCTTGAACGTGACGGTGCGATTGTGATGACGCCCCATCCCGTCCACGGCCGCATCCAGCAATGGACGCTGACGCCGCGCGGCACGACGCTTTTGAAGGCGTGCCGGGAACGGGTGATTGCGTTGGAGAAGCGCCTGGCCGCCGGGCTCGACGCCAAGGCCGAAGCAAGCATTCGCCGCTGGCTCGCAGGCATCGCAGCCGATTTGCAGGAGGACTAGGCGAAGCGCGTTCGGCCGCTGACCAGCCCTAGTCGCCTCCTCCGTCGCCGCAGCCGCCACCGTCCGAATCCGAAAAGTCACTGACTGCGCCGTCGCCTTGAATACCGCGCCCAAAGTTCTCCGCGAGGATCATCAGGATGACGACGAACAACCCGGCCCCGAACGGCCAGGGATTGGCGCGGATAATGTCGAACAGCTCCTGCATTCACGCATTGTGCGCAGACGGAGGCAAACCGACCGTAAAGTGACAGGCTCAAAATTGGGGATATCCGACCTGTTGCAGGCGCGCCCTACCCGCCCTTCAATACTTTCTTAACCTCGCCATCGGGCCAGGTCTCGCCCGCTGCGATCACCCGGACGCGGCTTTGATCGGCGTCATTCACCAGCTCATGCGAACTCACCCGCTCGCCGCTTCGCTCCAGGTGCAGATCGGTTTCGGGCTCCCAGCTCAGCGTGGTGGCGAGATCGCCGGGAAAGATCTGCCATTGCGATCCGTCGTCCAGTTCGACGACATGGCTCTCCGCGTGCGCGCGTATCTTCATTCCACCCCGAATTCTCGATGAACGGACCGCGAGCGACGGAGGGCCCCGGCGATCGGCCGGGGCCCCACTCCATCAGTCGTTGTCGTGATGAATCACGGTCTTGCTGCGATTGCCGAATTCATCTTCCTTCTTGATCACCGTGGTGCGGTCGGCGGGCTCGCGCTCCCTGATGACGGTGGTGCGGTCGCGATCGCGGTCCCGCTCACGATATTCGTGAGACTGTCCGACGGTCACACCGGCACCGACCGGACCGACGTGAACGCCGACTTCGTCGGCCAACGCAGGCGCGGCGATGGCGGTGACCATGGCGGCGGCAAACAGATATTTCCTCATCTTCTCCTCCTCAAACGTGATGCTGGGGGAATGCGGGAGTGCGACAGTTTGTTCCGGGGAACGCGGGCCCGCGTCTGTTCCTGCAGTTCCAGGAACTGGTCACAGCCACCATGTTTCCCGCTAGAATGGGTCCATGAAACACGCTGATTCCATAGCCTCTCGTAGCCGCCGCGCTCTGCTTCGATCCACGCTCGGCGCAGCCGCACTCGTCGCAGTCCCAACGCGCATCCTGGCCGCGCCTCCAGGCTTCGAGGAATGGCGTGAGGGTTTTCGCGCCCGTGCCATGGCGAAAGGCATTTCGGCCGCGACTTGGCAGCGCGCGATGGCGCGGGTCGAGCCCGACATGAGCGTGTTCAAGCAGATGCGCAACCAGCCCGAATTCCATGAGCAGGTCTGGCAATACATCAACCGTCGCGTCTCCGACTGGCGTATCATCAACGGCAAGATCGCCCTGAAGAACAACGAGGCGCTGCTCGCACGCATCGAGCGCGATTTCGGCGTCGAGCGCGGCACGCTGCTGGCGCTGTGGGGCGTCGAGTCCGCCTACGGCGATCCGCTGGTGCAGCTGAACCACATGACGCCGGTGTTTCCCTCGCTCGCCGCCCTCGCCTGGAACGAGCCGCGGCGCAAAGCCTATTGGGAGACCGAGCTGATCAACGCGCTACGCATCGTCGACAAGGGCTGGAGCACGCCGGAGCAGATGCAGGGATCCTGGGCCGGCGCGATGGGGCATTCGCAATGGATGCCGGAGGTCTGGCTCAATGTCGGCATCGACTACGATGGCGACGGCAAGGTGTCGCCGTTCGGCAAGCCCGACGACGCGCTGGGCTCGACCGCAAAATATCTCGTCAATCGCGGCAAATGGCACCGCGGCGAGCATTGGGGCTACGAGGTGCGCACGCCCGGTGAGATGAGCGGCAGCCGGACCTATGCGGCTTGGCAGGCAGCCGGCGTCACCCGTGCCGACGGCCAGCCGTTCCCGCAACCCTCCGCATCCGCGCAAATGTGGACCCCGGTTGCGGGCGGGCCGACGTTTCTGCTGGGGCCGAATTTCAACGCGGTGAAGAGCTACAATCCCTCGATGAACTATGCGCTGGCGATCTGTCATCTCGGCGACCGCTGCCTCGGGGCCCCGCCTTTTATCCAGCCATTCCCCGGCTCCGAGCGCGCGCTGACCCTCGCAGAAGTGCAGGAGATGCAAACGCGGTTGACGAAGGCCGGTTTCGACACCGGCGGCACCGACGGCCGCGTCGGGAACGACACCATGAAGGCAATCAAGGATTTTCAGCAGCGCGCGGGGATCACACCTGCCGATGGCTATGGCGGGCTGAAGGTGCTGGCGAAGCTGCGCCAGGGGTCGTAACGCGCCTCAATGTCGGTACTGCGGCTCTTCCGCATCGAGCTGGCGACGGATCGCCGCAAGATGCAGCCGGGCGGATTCGGAATCGCCCTCGCGCATCTGCTTGTAGGTCTCGGCCGCAATCGCGGGATCGACCGGCAGCACTTTCCGGCCCGTCGACATCGCCAGCACCTGCACCTCGGCGGCGCGTTCGAGATAGTAGAGATCGTCCCAGGCGTCCGCGATGGTCGGTGCCAGCACCATCACGCCGTGATGCTTCATGAAGATGATATCGGCATTCCCAGCGCTGGACGCGATGCGCGCGCCTTCGCGGTTGTCGAGCGCGAGGCCGTTGTAGTCGCGGTCCACGGCCGTGCGACCGTAGAATTTCAGCGCGGTCTGGCCAGCCCAGATCAGCGGATCACCCTCGGTCATCGACAGCGCCGTGGCGTAGGGCATGTGGGTGTGGAAGGCGACCTTGGCGCGCGGCAGGCGCTTGTGCATCTCGGCATGGATGTAGAACGCGGTCGCCTCGGGCACGCCCTCGCCGTCGAGCACGTTGCCGTGGAAATCGCAGATCAGCAGTTTTGACGCGGTCAGCTCGCGGAAGGCGTAGCCGTAAGGGTTGACCAGGAAGAGATCGTCATGGCCCGGCACCACGGCCGAGAAGTGGTTGCAGATGCCCTCCTCAAAGCCGTTGCGCGCAGCCATCCGAAAGCAGGCGGCAAGATCCTCGCGCGCGCTGCGGATCGCGTCGGTGACGAGGTCCGGACGGTTCGAGCGGAACGTTGCTGGCGTGGATGACGAAGAGTGAAGGCTGTGCGCCATGGCGGAAGGACACCTCTGTCGGCCGGAAGACGCCCGCGTTGTACAGGTCCGACGCCTGCGCGTCAGCCCCCGCGGGCGCCACCCTGCCCTTCGCAGCCCGCACGGCGGCCTACTGCCGCCGCGGCACGCCGCCGGCGTTCATGCCGCCGTCGACGACGAGCTCGCTGCCGGTGACGTAGCGCGAGGCATCGGAGGCCAGATACAGCACGCCGGAAGCGATCTCACCAGCCTGGCCGGCGCGGCCGAGCGGCGTGACGACGCGCGCACGCTCGTCTGGGTCGATCGGCGCGTTGCCCTGGTTGCCGGTCGCGCCGGTCGGGATCTTGCCCCAGATCGGCGTGTCGATGATGCCGGGATGGACGGAGTTGACGCGGATGCCGTCACAGGCGGCCGCGCACTCCATCGCGATGGACTTTGCGAACAGCCGCACGCCGCCCTTGGTCGCCGAATAGGCCGACAGCCCGGGCGCGCCGCGCAGGCCCGCGAGCGAGGACATCATGACGATCGAGCCGCCGCCGGTCTTGCGCATCAACGGTAGGCAATGCTTGACCGAGAGAAAGACGCCGTCGAGGTTGATCGCGTTCTGCTTGCGCCAGTCGCTGAGCGTCATGTCGACGATCGAGGGCACGGCAATGCCGATGCCGGCGTTGGAGACGAGAATATCGAGCCGGCCAAAGCGCTTCGCGATCTCGGCTGCGATCTCGATCCATCGCTCTTCGCTGGTGACGTCCTGCTCCAGGAAAATCGCCTTGCCGCCAGCCTTGGTGATGCGATCGGCGAGTTCTGGACCTCGCAGCTCGTCGATGTCAGTGGCGATGACGGTGGCGCCCTCGCGCGCGAACAGCTCGACGACGGCCTCGCCGATGCCGGAGGCGCCGCCCGTCACCAGCGCCACTTTACCCTCAACCTGCCCTGCCATGCTCACTCCCTTTTTTCTATTCGTTTTTTTGTTGTTTGCCGGGCCTATCTAATCATGGATGGTCCCTGGTCGGGTAGCGCGACATCCATGACCCGGAATTGCACACGCTCGGCGCCCTGGTAGCGATCGACCGACAATGATCCCGCGACATGCAGTTGCTGGCCGCGATTGGCAACGAGCGCGTTGCCAAGCTTCTGTCCGATCGAACGAAACGCGATGCCGTTGACGATGGCGCCGTCGCCCGACTTGAAGCGTAGCCTCAAATGCGCCTGTCCCACCTCGTCGGCATAGACGAGCTGGTGCGCCGGCAGCGCCAACACGACTTCCGGATTGCCGCTGCCGAAGGGACCGGCGCGGTTGAGCGTCGTTGCAAGCTCGGTCGTCACCGCGCGCGCGGAAACCGCGCCGTCGATGTAGAGCTCGTTGACGTGGCGCGCCTCGGCAACGTCGCGCGCCAGCGCATGCTCGAGATAGGCACGAAATTCGGCGAGCTTTTCCTTCCGCAGCGTGACGCCCGCAGCCATCGCGTGGCCGCCGCCCTTGAGCAGAATGCCGTCGGCGACCGCCTGCCGCACGGCCTTGCCGAGATCGACGCCGGCAATCGAGCGGCCGGAACCGGTGCCGATGCCGCCAGGCTCCAGCGCGATCGCGAAGGCGGGCCGCGAGAACTTCTCCTTCAGCCGGGACGCAACGAGACCAACGACGCCGGGATGCCAGCCTTCGGAGGCCGTCACAATCACGCCGATCTTGTCCTCGAACCCGATCGAGGCGAGCGCCTCGGCTTCGGCCTGCGCTTCGGCGGCCTGCTCGATAATACGGCGCTCGCTGTTGAGGCGGTCGAGTTCGGCGGCGATCCGCGCGGCCTCGACGCTGTCGCCCTCCAAAAGCAGCCGCACGCCGAGATCGGCGCGGCCGATGCGGCCGCCGGCATTGATGCGCGGCCCGAGCATGAAGCCGAGATGCCAGGCCTCCGGCGGGCCGTTGAGCCGCGCCACGTCCATCAGCGCGGTGTGGCCGACATGGTCGCGCCGCCGCATCGCGATCAGGCCCTTGGCGACGAACGCGCGGTTGAGACCGATCAGCGGCGCGACATCGGCAACCGTGCCGAGCGCAACGTGATGCAGCATGCCGAGCAGGTCAGGCTCGGGCATCTCCGCGTTCCAGAAGCCGCGCTGGCGTAATTCACGATTGACCGCGACCAGCGTCACCAGCACCAGGCCGACGGCGGCGAGATGGCCGAGGCCGGAGAGATCGTCGAGCCGGTTCGGATTAACCAGCGCGTCGACCTCCGGCAACTCCGTGCCGGCCTGATGATGATCGATCACGACGACGGACATGCCGAGACGTTTTGCTTCGGCGAGCGGCTCGATGCTGGTGGTGCCGCAATCGACCGTGACGAGCAGCGTGGCGCCCTTTGCGGCCAGCGCACGCACGGCTTCGGTGTTGGGCCCGTAGCCCTCGAAGATGCGGTCGGGAATGTGGATCAGCGGGTCAAGCCCGCAATGGCGCAGATGCCAGGTCAGCAGCGCCGCCGAGGTCGCGCCGTCGACATCGTAGTCGCCGAAGATCGCGACCTTCTCACCGTTCGCCGCGGCATCCGCGATCCGCTTCGCGGCGGCTTCCATCTCCGTCACCGTGAACGGGTCCGGCAGAAGCTTGCGGATGGTGGGATCGAGGAAATCTGCGACGGCGTCGCTGTCGACACCGCGGCCTGCCAGCACCCGCGCCAGCAGCTCGGGCAGTTGGTGGCGCTGCACGATGGCAAGCGCCTTCGCCGCCCCGCGCGCATCCAGTCGGTCGCGCCAGAGCTTGTCGGTAAGCGAGCGCGCTACCCCCAGGAATGCCTGGGGCGCTTCGACGGGCAAGGCGGTGGCGGGCGGCGTCATGAACAGCGGTCGGTTTGAGGAACCTTGGGAGCCGGAGGTATGGCATCGCCCGGCCGACGGAACGATTGGCCCGCAATCCCCCGGGATTTGCAATGTCTGCGCCGCACAAAGCGGTGGATTGCCGCTTTGCTACGCGGACTGACTATCATTTGAGCATTCCGCAAAACAGCAAATTAAGCAGGCGTTAGGCGGAATCTCCGAAAAAGAATCGTATTCGATCTGTCAGTGATTGTTCCGGGTTTGTTGCAGATCAGCTCATTGCCAAGGGAAGCTCCCGATGTCTGCTGCGCTGGGTCTCAAAGCCAAGCCGATCGCAAATGAACCCGCTGATGATGATTCCGACATCTCCGCGCTGATCAACCGGCTCACGGCGGAGGTCAACCAGATCGCGGTCGACAAGACCAAGGCGATCCAGCAGATCACCAACCAGATGAAGATGCTGGCGCTGAATGCGCTGATCGAAAGCTCGCGCGCCGGCGCGCAGGGCGCGGGCTTCGCCGTGGTGGCGCAGGAGGTCCGCGGCGTCGGCCAGCAGGTCGAGACCATCGCCCGCGAGCTCGAAAGCCAACTGACGAAACGGACCGGCGATCTCGTCTCCTCGATTGACCGGATGAGCCAGCGCTCGCGCGGCGAGCGCATGGTCGATTTGTCGCTCAATGCCATCGAGCTGATCGACCGCAACCTCTATGAACGGACCTGCGACGTGCGCTGGTGGGCGACCGATTCAGCGTTGGTCGATTGCGCGGCCTCGCCCGACGCCGCGGCCGTGTCCCATGCCTCGCAGCGTCTCGGCGTGATCTTGGGCGCCTACACCGTCTATCTCGACCTCTGGCTCTGCGATCTCGAGGGCAACGTCATCGCCAACGGCCGCGCCGACCGCTTTCGCGTCGTGGGCCAGAACGTCGCCCACACCAAATGGTTTCGCGAGGCCAAGACCCTGCGCTCCGGCGACGACTATGTCGCGGGCGACGTCGAGAACCAGCCGCTGCTCGGCAATGCCCAGGTCGCGACCTATTGCGCCAGCGTCCGCGCCGGCGGCCAGGCCAACGGCGCGCCGATCGGCGTGCTCGCCATCCATTTCGACTGGGAGGCACAGGCCCGCGCCATCGTGCAAGGCGTGCGTGTCGGCGACAGCGACAAGGCGCGCGTGCTGCTGGTCGACTCCAATCTTCGCGTGATCGCCGCTTCCGACGGACAAGGCATTCTCAGCGAACGCATCTCGCTGTCGCTCAATGGCCAGCGTTCCGGCTTCTATCAGGACCGCTCCGGCACGCTGGTCGCGTTCCATGCGACGCCCGGCTATGAGACCTATCGCGGGCTGGGCTGGTACGGCGTGATCGTCTGCGGGGCGTGAAGCGGGAGGCGGCCTGCCTGTCCAACTCAAAACCGTGAAAACAACCCCATGCACAGTAGCCATCTGGTTGTTTTCATGACGGTTTTTTTCGCCGTTTGACGCGGGCAAAACGCCGGCATGCATGCGATCATGGCACCGTTCGCGGTCCGGACCCAGAGCGCTAGGCTCTGGCGATGTCGTCTTCGACTGCGTGCGGCGTCGCAATTCCAAGCGTTTGCGACGGACGCTCCCCGAACATTGCAAAGTAATACTGAGAAAACCGGCCGAGTTCGTAAAAGCCCTGTTGCATGGCGACGGCTGTCACGGTGGTCGAACCGGGTGCGCTCTGGTGCAGGATGGAATGAACAGCGCATAGACGCTTGTGCCTGAGGAAGCTGACCGGGCCGAGGCCGAATACCTCCTGAAAGGCGCGGTGGAGGGTGCGCCGCGATACGCCCAGCGCCGCGCAAATTTCCGACACGTGCACCGGACGCGTGCCGGCGTCGTCGAGATACTCCTCGACCTTGCGGATCAGCCGTCGGGCGGAAGGGAGCCAGCCGTTGCCGTCAGGTGGCAGCGACGACGCGACGTTGGCAACCATGCATTCGGCGATCGATCGTTTCCAGAAATCGGCAGTTGACGGCGTCAGCCCATATTTGTTGTCGCGCAGGTGCGACATGACCCGGACCAGGCAGCGCGAGGCGACCGCACCGGTCGCGAGGTCCGCGCGGAAATGCCCGCGACTTCGCCATGTGTCGGGATCGCTCAACCGTAGTTCTCCGCCGAACAGCGTCGCGACCTCGTTGAGGTCGAACCGCATGGCGGCGTAAGCGGAGCCGCCGTGAAAAACACCGTCATGTTCGAGCTGCGGCGGAATGACGAGCACATCGTTGAGCTGCATGTCGAACGACCAGTGGGCGACGCGCTCTTCAGCCACGAGCAGCATCCCGATGATCAGTCTGTCGTCGCTGGAAACTCGCTGCGTGCGTATGCCGACGTTGAAAGCACCAATGCTGAGCGAGAAGTCGCCGATGCCGACATGGGACAACGTTCCGCGCAACCGACCGCGGCCGAGTTGCATCACGTCGACATGCGAGCCGTGGACGGCCTGTTGAAGTCCTTCGAAACCGTCCAGCTTGCGCGAATCAACCAGAAGGAATTGCCCCATGGCTGTACCCTGTTACTGAAGCGCGACAATTCTGCGGCAGGCAGCGGCGAAATACCACCACAACGCGAGGTGGGTGCGACATGCTGACTTCCCGTTTTGAGGTAAATCATCGCCGAATTTGTCGCTCGACATGCCACTGAATTGCCTCTGCACTGAGGCTTTGCGGCATGGGGCGTTGGGTCTCACCAACTGGCCACGCAGACTGGCACAAACTGCACATCACAGCCGTCCAATCTTCGGGTACCGTTTGCAACCTTAGTGATATTGAGCGGACGGGCTCTGCGGATGGCAGAGCGGACGCGGCATGGATTTGCCGCGTGCTCGCAAACGTGCGTGCAAAGGAAGAGATGTGGACGCAATGCAGTGTCCTCCTCTCCCCGAGGGCCAAAAAAGTAGGGATCAGACAATGCGTCTAATGAGCAGGGCAAAGAGCTATCGTCGAAGTCTCCCAGAGTTGGCGCAGTAGCATCGGGTGGAATGCGCGTATCGGAGCTTCCACCATGTTGCGAGCGGATCTGGATCACTGCGAGTGGTTGCCGGATGATTTGAAGAGCGGCGAGATGGTCTTCATTCCCGGCGGAACCTTTCGCATGGGTTCGGACCATCATTATCCCGAGGAGGCGCCGAGCCATCGCGTCGCTGTCGACGGCTTCTGGATTGACCGCACGCCCGTGACCAACCGGCAGTTCAAGCAGTTCGTCAACGCAACCGGCCATGTCACCGAGGCGCAGGTCGTTCCCGATCCGAAGGACTATCCAGGCGCGCTGGCGGAGATGCTCTACGCGGGATCGCTGGTGTTCTCCCCGCTGCCGCGCATCACCGATCTCACCGACTGGAGCCAGTGGTGGACTTTCCTGCGCGGCGCCAGCTGGCGCCATCCCTATGGTCCCGGCAGCAACATCAAGGACCTCGACGACCATCCCGTCGTCCACGTCTCCTTCAGCGATGCGGCAGCGTATGCCCGCTGGGCCGGCAAGGACTTGCCGACGGAGGCGGAGTGGGAGTTCGCGGCGCGTGGCGGCCTCGAGGCGGAGGAATACGCCTGGGGCGACGCGCTGATGCCGGGCGGCAAGCACATGGCCAATATCTGGCAGGGCAACTTCCCCGTCCAGAATCTCGGCGAGGATGGGTACGAGCGTACCTCGCCGGTCATGGCCTTCCCGCCGAACGGCTACGGCCTCTACGACATGATCGGCAATGTCTGGGAGTGGACCTCCGACTGGTGGTCGTCAAAGCACGCCGCCGACGCCGCAAAACCCTGCTGCATCCCCAAGAATCCTCGCGGCGGCGGTGAGCACACAAGTTACGACCCGCGCCTCCCCGACATTCAGATTCCGCGCAAGGTCCTCAAGGGCGGCTCGCACCTCTGCGCGCCGAATTATTGCCGCCGATATCGCCCGGCCGCGCGGCACGCCGAACCGGTCGACACCTCGACCAGCCATGTCGGGTTCCGCTGCGTGGTGCGAATGCCGTCTGTGACCGAACACCAACAAGGACGCGCTGCAATCTAGCGAGCGCCGCTGGCGGATGTCGGCGTCAGCGGTGCGCTCCGCGCGTCGGATGATTTCGATATGCAACTTTATCTATCGGCGATCCGACAGACGTCTTCAGCATTTTTGGACAAGGCGGGCCGGTTACAGGCAAGAGCCTGCCCCATTTCCCCGGTAAGAGTCGCCTCATCGCTTTCGCGACGCGCGCGCCGTCGACCCTGAAACGCTCGCGCCCGCAACGCCCCGAGGAGATATGCCATGAAGATCGTCGTGATCGGCGGGACCGGGTTGATCGGATCCAAGCTCGTAGCGAAGCTCAAGCAACAAGGCCACGACGCCGTCGCGGCTTCGCCGAAATCGGGCGTGAACGCCGTCACCGGAGAAGGCCTCGCAGCAGTGCTGGCGGGCGCGGATGTCGTGGTCGACGTTGCCAACGCGCCGTCGTGGGAGCCCGCCGCCGTGCTCGAATTCTTCGAGCGTTCGAGCAAGAACCTCGCCGCGACCGAGGCGGCTGCGGCCGTGAAGCATCATGTGGCGCTCTCGATCGTCGGGACCGAGCGTTCGCCCGACATCGCGTATTTTCGGGCCAAGCTGGCGCAAGAGACCATCGTCAAGGCATCTCCGGTCCCCTACTCGATCGTCCGCGCCACCCAGTTCTTCGAATTCCTCGGCGCCATCGGCGATATGGGTGCGGCCGATGGCCGGATCGTCGTTCCCTCGGCATTGTTTCAGCCGATCGCCGCCGAGGACGTGGCCGATCACCTCGCGGAGGTCGCAATGGGCCAGCCGCTCAACGGCACCATCGATATCGCAGGACCTGAGAAGGCGCCCTTCAATGACTTCATCGCACGGCGCCTGAAGGCGTCCGGCGACGCTCGACCGGTGGTGGGAGACCCAAGGGCGCCGTACTACGGCGCTCCCATCGACGACACGTCGCTGAACCCTCTCGGCGAGGCGCGGCTCGGGAAAACGTCGCTCGCAACCTGGCTCGCGAAACTTTGAGGAGACTCCCATGCGCAGATTGCTGATCGCAACCGCTGTTTATGCCGCATCATTCCTGACGGCCCATGCCGCCGAGACGGCGACACCCACGGCCAAGGTGACCGTCGTGTTCGACCAGGCGCTGCCCAATGTCCCCGGCAAGAGCATGAAGGGCGTGCTGGTCGAGTACGGCCCAGGAGGCTCCTCGCCCGCCCACATGCACCCGCGCTCCGCATTCATCTATGCCACAATCCTGGAAGGAGCGATCCGCAGCCAGGTCAATGACGAGCCTGCCAAGGTTTATCACAAGGGAGAGAACTTCTCTGAAAAGCCCGGCGACCGCCACGCCGTCAGCGCCAATGCCAGCGACACCGAGCCCGCGAAGCTGTTGGCGGTCTTTGTCGTGGATACTGCTGACAAGGAGCTCGTGACGCCTGTCGCGAAGTAACGCCAGGTCATCGCGTGTAATCAGGTGGCGCGCGGAGCGGCCATCTCCGCGGCGAGCAACACCGCGGCGCGGCTGGCACCGATTGATGCAATGCCCTGGCCCGCGATGTCGTAGGCGGTGCCGTGGGCGGGTGTGCAGATCGGGAACGGAAAGCCGCCGAGCAACGTCACGCCGCGATCAAAACCCATCAGCTTCATCGCGATCTGGCCCTGGTCGTGATACATCGTCAGCACCGCATCGAAGGCGCCGCCCTTGGCGCGCAGGAACACCGTGTCGGCAGGGAACGGCCCCTCGGCGGCAATGCCCTCCCGCTGGCCGGCCGCGACCACGGGCGCGATGACATCGATCTCCTCACGGCCGAAATTGCCGCCGTCGCCGGCATGCGGATTGAGACCGGCGACCGCGATGCGCGGCCGGGCGAAGCCGGCATTGCGCATGCACACATCGGTCAGCTTGAGCGCGCGATGGATGCGTTCGCCGGACAGTCGCGCGGCGACGTCCTTGAGCGGGATATGGGACGTCACGCGGGCGTTCCAGAGCCGGTCCAGCACGTTGAACTCGCTTGCGGGGGTTTTGAGCCCGACCACTTCCGCGGAGAACGCGATCTCGTCGTCATACTCGGCGCGGGCCAGCCGCATCGCCTGCTTGTTGAACGGCGTGAAGCAGACGGCATCGACCCGGCCGTCGCGGCCGAACTCGAGCGCCTGCTTGTAGTTGGCAAGCGCGAACCTGCCGCCGGCGAGGCTCGCGACCCCCTGTTGGACGTCGCTGGGATCAAGGTGCCCGAGATCGACGAACAGCGTTTCGCCCTCCGCCAGGCGCAGATCGGCCCCCTGCTCCACTGTTGTCAGCTCCGGCTTGACGCCGGCAATGCGCGCGCCCGCGTCGAAGATGCGGCGGTCGCCGATCACGACGATCCGGCTGCGGGCGCGGATGTCGTCCTGCACCACGAGCTTGGCGGTCAATTCCGGGCTGATGCCGGCGGGATCTCCCATTGCCAATGCAATGAGCGGCTGTGCGGTCATATGATCACTTTCTCCCGAGCGGTCTGTTGAGCTCTCTCTTGGGCTGAAATCTCGTCAGCGGGCGGCGCAGGCTTGCGCAGCACGCGCGCAAGCTGCAGCACGAGCGGAAGCAGCAACAGGGCGATGCCGGCCACGATCAGGCACGTCACGAGCTTGTTGGCGAAGAAGATCCCGAGCGATCCCTTGGACATCAGCATCGACTGCCGAAACGCATCCTCGGCCTTGTCGCCGATGACGATCGCGAGCACGAGCGGCGCCAGCGGATAGAACAGCTTCTTGAAGAGGTAGCCGACGATGCCGAAGCCGAGCATCATGACGACATCGAGATAGGAGTTCGACACCGAATAGGCGCCGACGACGCAGATGATCACGATCAGCGGCGCGATGATCACGAAGGGAATCCGCATCAGGGCGGCGAAGACCGGCACGGTCAGCAGCACCAGCACGACGGCGACGATGTTGCCGACGTACATCGAGGCAATCAGGCCCCAGACGAAGTCCTTCTGGTCGACGAACAGCATCGGCCCGGGATTGAGGCCCCAGATCATCAGCCCGCCCATCATGACGGCCGCAGTGGCCGAGCCGGGAATGCCGAGCGAGAGCATGGGCAGAAGCGCGCTGGTGCCGGCGGCATGATCGGCCGTCTCCGGCGAGATGATGCCCTCGACTTCTCCGGTGCCGAAGTATCGGCCGCGGCGCGAGAAGCGGCGGGCGATGCCGTAGCTCATGAAGGATGCCGCGGTCGGGCCGCCTGGCGTGATCCCCATCCAGCATCCGATGGCCGCGCTGCGCAGCAGTGCCACACTATGCCGCGGCAGGCGGCCGATCGCGCGAAATACCTCGCGCCACTCTATCTTCGACGAGACCGCGCGGGCATGAAACTCCTCTTCGACGGCGACGAGCAGCTCGCCAATGCCGAACAGCCCCATCACCGCGACAACGAAGTTCACGCCCTTGACCAGTTCGTCGACGCCCATGGTGAGACGCACGCTGCCGGAAACGGTGTCGATGCCGATGGCGGCAATGGCGAAGCCGATCGCCAGCGCGACGACGGTCTTGATCGGCGCCGCCCCGCCCATGCCGACGAAGCTGGCGAAGGCCAGGAAATAGACCGCGAAATATTCCGCCGGCCCGAAGGCGAGTGCGACCTGCGCCACCCATGATGCGAGGAAGGTGATGAGGATGACGCCGATCAGCGCGCCGAACGCCGCCGAGCCGAAGGCGGTGGCGAGGGCCGTGGTCGGACGGCCGTCGCGCGCCATCGGGTAGCCGTCGAAGGTGGTGGCGACAGACGACGGCTCGCCCGGGATGTTGAACAGGATCGAGGTCACGGATCCGCCGAACAACGCGCCCCAATACATGCTGGAGAGCAGGATGATGGCGGAGACCGGCTGCATGCCGAAGGTCAGCGGCAGCAGCAGCGATACCCCGTTCGGAGCACCCAGCCCGGGTAGCACGCCGACGAGAATGCCGAGCAGCACGCCGATCACCATCAGCGCCAGATGCGGCAGCGTGATCGCGATGCTAAAGCCGTGAAGGAGTTCCTGGAGATTGTCCATCGGCCTCTCCGTCAGAAGCCGAAGGCCGCGGCGAGCGCGCCGTGCGGCAAGCTCACCTGGAACATGCGCTCGAACACGATGTAGAGCGCGAGCGCCGTCGCCGCCGCCATGCCAAGCGCGCGCGGCACGGATTGTTGTCGGGGGATCGCCAGCACCGCGAAGATGTACAGGGCTGAGGCGACGTACATCCCGACCAACGGGATCGCAGCCACAAAAATTGCCGCCGGCACGAACAGGCCGGCAAGACGGCGCAACTCAATCGACGTGATCGCGATGGGGACGTTCGCCAGTGACGTAACCGGCATCAAACCGCGCACCAGATTGTAGAGACTTCCAAGCATGATGATGATGCCGGTCAGGAACGGGAACGTGCCGGCGTCCACGCCCGCGCTCGACCAGCCGATACCGTTATCGAGGCTGGAGACAACGACGGCCACACCAAAGCTGCCGGTGAGGATTGCGGTCGCAAGTTCGAGGGCGCGGCGCGATATCATGGGAGGCTCCGGTCAGGCTAAGTACAATGGCCGGCTATGGCGCACATGTTCCCCAACGCTCGGTGTCGTCCCGGCCTAGTGCGCAATTGCGCACTAGGCCGGGACGACGGAGGGGTTGGAGGCTTGCGCCGCCTCACTTGACCAACCAGCCCTGCTCGCCCGCGACCTGCTTGACGTGCTCGAGGTCCTCCTTGATGAACTTGTCGAAATCGGCGCCGGTCAGGAACGTGTCGACCTGGGAGGTTTTCTCGATGTAATCCTTCCAGTCCGGTGTCGCCTGCACCTTCTTCATCAGGTCGACATAGAACGCGGCCTGGTCCGGGGTGACCTTGCCGGGGAGCCACACCGTCCGCGGCTGCTCATATTGCTTGATGTCGAGACCCTGCTCGACGCACGTCGGAACGTCGCCCCAGCCTTCGGTCGCGGTGACCTTGGCGCCCTGCGGCAGCCTCTTCGGGCTGAAAACGCAAAGCGGCCGTTGCGTCCCACCGCGCCATTGCCCGATGCTTTCGCTGGGATTGTTGACGTGGGAGTCGAGGTGTCCGCCGGCGAGCTGCACGGCAGTCTCGGCCCCGCTTTTGAAGGGGATGTAGGTCAGCTTGATGTGGCCGGCCTTCTCGATCATGCGGGTCAGCACCTCGTCGGTATCCTTCGACTGCGCGCCGCCCATCTTGAATTCGCCCGATGCGGCCGCCTTCAGATAGTCGCCCGCCGTCTTGTAGGGCGCGTCCTGCTTGACCCAGAGCAGGAACTCGTCCTGCGCCATTGCCGCGATGGCAGTGAGATCGGTGTAGTTGAAGGCGACCTTGGAGACGAGCGGCTGCTGCCAGGCATTCGACGTGCCGAAGATCACCTTGTAGGGATCGCCGGCGGATGCCTTGCCGTAGACATAGCCTTCCGCTCCGCTGCCGCCGCCCTTGTTGACGACGACGATCGGTTGCTCCACCAGCTTGTGCTTGGTGATGATGTTCTGCACGGCGCGCGCGAGATTGTCGGTGCCGCCGCCGGGCCCGGCGGTCGCCACGAACTCGATCGGCTTTTGCGGCTGCCAGGCGCTGAGCGCCGGCACCGTGCCGGCGAGCACGGTTGCGGCGGCGGAGAGCAGAAGTTTTGACGTCCGACCCATGATGTCCTCCAGCTGATTTTTGTCTCTTGTTCTTTTCGACGTCCGGTCAGGCGACGCGTTCCTCGCGTCTTCCCGATGCCAGCACGATTGCGCCTTCTTTTTCGAGCGCTTCGATCTGCTTCTGGTCGAACCCGTGCTCGACCAGCACCTCGCTTGTATGCTCACCGTAGACCGGCGCGCCCGTACGCACTTTGCCTGGGGTCTCCGAAAACTTGACCGGCAAGCCGATCGTCTTCACCGGACCGAGCGTGGAATGCTCGACCTCGACGACCATCTCGCGCGCCAGCGTCTGCGGATCGCTGAGCGCCTCCAGCATGTCGTGCACGGGTCCGCACGGCACGCCCTTCTCGTCCAGTGCCGCCAGCCAGTGCGCCCGCGTCCGGGTGCGGAAGCGCTCGCTCAGGACGGCTTCGAGCTCCTTCAGATTGGCCATGCGGTCGGCGCCGTTGATGAAACGCGGATCTGATGCAAGCTCGCTTGCACCGAGCGCCTCCAGCATCAACAGCCAGTGCTTCTTGTTGGCGCCGCCGACCACCAGCCAGCCGTCCGAGGCCTCGAAGGCCTGATACGGCGCGTTGAGCGGATGGGCCGAGCCCATCGCGCGCGGCGCGGTGCCCGCGGCGAGCGCGATGGTCGACTGCCAGTAGGTCTGCACCAGCGCGGCCTCATAGAGCGAGGTCTCCACCCACTGCCCTTCGCCGGTCTTGAGACGGTGCGTGTAGGCCGCGAGGATGCCCATGCTCGCCAGCAGGCCGGCGGTGATGTCGGACAGCGGCGGGCCGCATTTCACGGGCGGACCATCGGGACGTTCGCCGGTAAAGCTCATGATGCCGCTCATGGCCTGGGCGACCAGATCGAAGCCGCGGCGATGCTTGTAGGGTCCGGTGCGGCCGAAGCCCGACAGCGAGCAATAGATCAGCGTCGGATGCTGCTTGTGCAGGTCTTCATAGCCGAAGCCGAGGCGCTCCATGGCGCCCGGCGCAAAGTTCTCGACCAGCACGTCGGCGCCCGCGATCAGCCGCCGCAACACCTGCTTGCCGCCATCGGTCTTCAGATCCAGCACGATGCCGCGCTTGTTGCGGTTCATCATCAGGAACGAGGCCGCCTCGTCGCCAATCTTCGGCGGCACCGAATGGCGGGTGTCGTCACCGTTCGGCGATTTCTCGATCTTGATCACGTCGGCGCCCATATCGGCCAGCATCAAGGTGCAGGTCGGCCCTGCCATGACATGGGTGAGGTCGATGACCTTGAGGCCGGCAAGCGGCCCCGAACGGGCGGAGGTTGATTGCGAGCGATCGCTTTGCATCGGGGCGTCCTATTGGCCGCGCCATTGCGGCGCGCGCTTGGTGAGGAAAGCATCGAGCCCTTCGCGAAAATCCTGGCTCGTGTAGCACATCAGGATGAGGTCTTCGCCCTCGTCCGGCGTCAGCCGCCTTTGCAGGCGCGCCACGGCCTGCTTGGTCGCATTCAGCGTCAGCGGCGCGTGGCTGGCGAGCAGCCGGGCAACCTCATCGGCGCGCCGGTCGAGCGCGGCGAGATCCTCGACGATCTCGCCGAGCAGCCCGACGCTGGCGGCCTCCGTCGCGTCGACCAGGCGCGCGGTGAAGATCAGATCCTTGACACGGGCAGCGCCGATCAGCGCGGTGAGACGACTGACATTGGACATCGACAGGCAATTGCCGAGCGTGCGGGCAATGGGAAAGCCGATTTTCGCGCTTTGGGTGCCGATGCGGAGGTCGCAGGCCGCGGCAATGCCGGCGCCGCCGCCGGTGCAGAACCCATTGATCGCGGCGATCGTCGGCACGCGGCACTGTTCGAGTGTGGTCAGCACCCGATCGATGCGGTTCTCGTAGTCGACCGCGTCCTGCGGCGACTTGAAATCGCGGAACTGATTGATGTCGGTGCCCGCGGCAAACGCCTTGTCGCCGGCCCCGCGCAGCACCAGCACCTTGATCGCCTGATCGTCGTTGATCTCCTCGCAGATCGCGGCAAGCCGCTCGTACATCGCGAAGGTGAAGGCGTTGCGGGCCTGCGGACGATTGAAGGTGATCCGCCCGATACCGTCCTGGCGCTCGAAAACGAGGTCTTCCGCCACCACCTGCTGGTCCATTTCCCATGTCCTTCTGCTTTTCTACATTTTTGAATGCAAAATTGTCGATTTACAAGCTGGAACTTGCCTTAATCCGCATATATCTTCATTTTTGCATTCAAATGGACTCCAGACCCATGCTTCATGAGGAAGTCGTCGGCCGCATCCGGGCCATCCTGCTCGACGGCGAAATCCCGCCGGGCGCTCGGATTCCCGAGCGTGAGCTGTGCGAGCGGCTCCAGATATCGCGCACGCCGCTACGCGAGGCGCTCAAGGTGCTCGCCGCCGAAGGGCTCGTGCAGCTCCTGCCCCACCGTGGCTCGCGTGCGGCAAAACTGACCGACAAGGACATGCGCGACCTGTTCGAGGTCTGCCAGGGTCTCGAGGCGCTCGCCGGCGAACTCGCCTGCGAACGCATCACCGATGCCGAGATCGCTGCGATCGCCGCCGCGCACGCGGACATGGTGCGGCATTATCGTGATGGCGACCTCATCCAGTACTATCGCGGCAACCGCGCCATTCACGAAGGCATCGTCGCTGCGGCCGGCAACCCGGTGCTCGCGGGGTTGTATGCGTCCGTGACCGCGCGCATCCGGCGCGCGCGTTATGTCACGCCGATGACGCCCGAGCGCTGGGCGGTCGCAGTGCAAGAGCATGACGCCATCCTGAATGCACTGCAGAGGCGCGACGGCGTCGGCCTCGCCCATATCCTGCGCGCGCATCTGCGTCACAAACGCGAAGAGGTTTTGCAGGCGGGCTTTGCCGAAACGGAAGGAAGCGAGCTGGTGCCGCGAATTGCGTGAGACGGCGTTCGCGACGTAGAAAGAAACCTGCAGTCCCGCCACAACGCGCGGTCAAGAGACACAATCGCGACACAATCATTGATTGCATTTGACCGCGTCGGTCGGATCGTGCTGATGCGAGGCGATCGGCGCAGGCCGAAGGTAACGCGCGAACAATTGCGCAAAACAAAACACAAAAGCGGAGGAAACGCATGACAATCGATGTCTCACGTCGGTCCTTGTTTGCCCTCGGGGCTGGCCTTGGTGCCAGCGCAATGCTCGGCAGCAGCGCGATGGCGCGCGCTCCCAAGCTCGGCACCCAGACGCCTTACTGGCACCGCTTCGTTCTCGGCGATGCCGAAGTCACGATCGTCTCCGACGGACCGCTTCCGCTCGGCGACCCCTCCGGGACCTTCACCGGCGTTCCCAAGGAAGAGGTGAAGAAGATGCTCGCCGACAATTTCCTGTCGCCGGACAATGTCGTGCTCGAACAGAACTCGCCGATCGTCAACACCGGCGACAAGCTCATCCTGTTCGATACCGGCATGGGCAGCTCCAAGCTGTTCGGCGCCACCACCGGCCGGCAGCAGAAGAGCATGACCGAGGCCGGCATCAAGCCCGGGGACATCGATGCGGTGGTCTGCTCACATGCCCATATCGACCACATCGGCGGCATCGTGGACGACGGCGGCAAGCCGCTGTTTCCGAACGCGCAGATCTACATCTCGCAGACCGATTTCGACTTCTGGACCGACGAAGGCAAGCTCGGCAGCGACGCCAAGGATTTCGTCGTTCACGCCCGCAAGAACCTGCTGCCGGTGCGCGACCGCATCGTGTTCTTCAAGGACGGCCAGGAATTCCTGCCGGGCGTGCAGGCGATCTCGGCCCCCGGTCACACCGTCGGCCATACCATCTTCATGGTCTCGTCGGCTGGCAAGTCCTTCGCCTTCATGGGCGACCTCTCGCATCATTCGGTGCTGCTGCTGGAGCGGCCGCGGATGGAATTCTCCTACGACACCGATCCGAAGCAGGCGGCCGAGTCGCGGGTCAAGCTGCTGACCATGCTTGCGGCTAACAAGGTGCCCGTGATGTCCTATCACTTCGCCTGGCCGGGCTATGGCCATGTCGCCAAGGCCGGCGAAGGATTCCATTATTATCCCGAACCGATGCAGATGACGTTGTAATCGCCGGATCAGGTCCGGGTGGCGCAAGCGCCGCCCGGACCATCCGAACGATCGCCGCCGTCCGGCTGACCGGCAAGCAACTGCAATCAGCAATGTCTCCGGCGGCGTTGGCAAGCGGACATTTTGGTGTTATTGAACTACATCTACTAATTGCAAATCGAGTTTATTGACGTGAATTTGTTTGGGAGCGTCAATGTCCCGCGAGAACGATGGTTTTGTCTTCCATCGTGGCCTGCTCCAATGGGTCCCGGATGTTGTTTATCGGGCCATCAACTTCTTTGTCAGATGGGACAAACTGCCGAGGCTGCTCGGAGCTGCCAATCTCTCGGCGTTCCGCGATCGGCTGCGGGAGCACAATCTGCACCATACCGGCTACGGCACGACATCGCCTCGCTGGAGCACGGGCAATGACCGCTGGCGTTCCGCCGACGGCTCGTTCAACAGCCTCGACCATCCGCGCATGGGGATGGCTGGCGCCCGGTTCGGACGCAATTTCGCGCTGCCTGAATGCGTGCCGGACCGCCTGGACGACCTGCTCGAACCCAGTCCGCGCGTGATCTCGGAGGAGTTGCTGGCGCGCCGCGAATTCATTCCCGCGACCAGCCTCAATCTGCTGGCCGCCGCCTGGATCCAGTTCGAAACCCATAACTGGTTCAGCCATGGGGCCCCCAAGTCGGGAAACGAGTTCAAAATTCCGCTGAAGCCAAACGACGAATGGCCTGCGGATGAGCGGATCGACGGCTGCATGAAGATCCGTCGGACCGTTTGCGACGAGACGCCACGTGAACGATGGCTCGGCGCGACCCCCACGTTCCGCAACCTCAACTCGCACTGGTGGGATGCCGGACAGATCTACGGCAGCGACCGCGCGAGGCAGATGCAGATCCGTTCGCGGGCAGATGGGAAGATCGCGGTCGGCAATGATGGGATGCTTCCAGCCGATCCGGTGCATCCGGGCGCCGATCTCACCGGCTTCAACGACAATTGGTGGGTGGGGCTCAGCCTGCTGCACAACCTCTTCGCACGCGAGCACAATGTCATCTGCGACGGCTTGAAGGCGCGGTATCCGACCTGGAAGGACCAGGAGCTATTCCAGCGCGCTCGCCTGATCAACGCGGCCCTGATCGCCAAGATCCACACCCTCGAATGGACGCCAGGCATCCTCGGCCATCCCGCACTGGACTTCGGCATGCACGCCAACTGGTCGGGGATCCCGTGCCGGGTGCTGCGCGCCGTGCTCGGCAAGAACAGCGAAGCCGCCTTTGGCATCATCGGCTCTCCGACGGATCAGCACAGCGCGCCCTATGCGATGACCGAGGAATTCACCGCCGTGTACCGCCTGCACCCGCTGATCCCCGAAACGATGGATGTACGGCGGCTCGATAGCACAGAGATTACCCCTAGCGACTTGGTCAATATGCAGGGGCGCGCCTCCCGGGAGTTCATGCAGACTCACGGCTTCGTCGACCTGCTGTACTCGTTCGGCACCGCTCATCCCGGCGCCATTCGCCTCCACAATTATCCCAACTTTCTGCGCCGGTTCACGAAAGACGACCAGCCGCTGCTCGACGTGGCGGCGATCGACATTATGCGTGATCGCGAGCGCGGCGTGCCGCGCTACAATCGGTTCCGCGAACTGGTCGGCAAAAAGCGGGTCAAGACGTTCGAGGAAATCACCAGCATCCCCGGCGCGGCCGGGAAGATGCGCGCGATCTACAAGGGCGACGTCGATCGCGTTGATCTGATGGTCGGACTATTGGCCGAGGACCTGCCGGATGGTTTTGGCTTCAGCGATACCGCCTTCCGCATTTTCATCCTGATGGCATCGCGGCGTTTGAAGAGCGACCGGTTCTTCACCGATGACTACCGGGCGGAAGTCTACACCAATTTCGGTTTGGACTGGATCCACAACAACGGAATGAAATCGGTGCTGCTGCGGCATGTGCCGCAACTCGGACCGGCGCTCGAGGGTGTCAACAACGCCTTCGCGCCGTGGAACGTGTTGCGACGCTGAGCCTTGGCCCTCTGCAAAGTCGCAGCCGCCCTAGCACCCGAGCTTGTCGGCGATTCCGACAAAATCCCTGGCGACGATGTCCCAATTGCCGGTGGCCTCGAAATCGACTTTCTGGAGCGGACCGTATTCGGTCGGCCGCGCCACGAAGGCCGTCTTCAGCCCGTTCTTCTGCGCGGCGGCGAGATCGCCGTTGTGGGCGGCGACCATCATCACCTCTTCCGGCTTGAGGCACAGCAGGCGCGCGGCGCCAAGATAGGTTTCGGGATCGGGCTTGTAGTGCTCGAACAGCTCGGCCGACATGATGAGGTCCCAGGGAAGCCCTGCGAACTTCGCCATGTTGGTCAGCAGCGCGACATTGCCGTTCGACAGCGGCGAGATCACGAATTTCGTCTTCAACCGCGTCAGGCCCGCGACGCTGTCGGGCCACGGGTGCAGCCGGTGCCACCCCTTGGTGAGGTGATCGAGATCGGCTTCGGTCAGGCCTCGAATCGAAAATTGCGCGACCAGCTTTTCCAGCGAGCGGCGATGCAGATCATCGAGCATGACATAGCCGCGCTCGGGATGTTTGCGCACGTCATCCATCGAAGCCATGTACATGCCGCGCCAGCCGTCGACCAGTGCGGTCCAGTCGGCGGAGATGCCGCGGCCCTTCGCCCACCACATGAAGTCCGTGATCAGGCTGGTGCGCCAGTCGACGACGGTGCCGAACACGTCAAAGACGAGCGCTTTGACGACGGACAGATCAGACATGGGCGCTCCCCTGATTTTTTTTGTTGTCATTCCGGGACGCAACGAAGTCGCGAACCTGGAATCCAAAAGTTGTGGCGCGAGATTCCGGCTTCTCGCTTTGCGAGCCCCGGAATGACGGAGAAAATCAGTCCAAATGGAACTTCGCCAGTTCGCGGTGCTCGGCCTTGATGTAGCGCACGGTGCCGGTGACGGAGCGCATCACCACCGTCTCGGTCTCGATCACGCCGTCCTTGCGGAATTTGACGCCTGACAGCAGCGAGCCCGTGGTGACGCCGGTGGCGGCGAACAGGCAGTCGCCGCGCGCCATGTCCTCGATGCCGTAGATCATCTTGGGATCGTTGACGCCCATCTTGGCGGCGCGCTCCCGCTTCTCGTCGGAGTCGAGGATGAGACGGCACTGCATCTGGCCGCCGATGCAGCGCAACGCCACGGCCGCGAGCACGCCTTCCGGCGCGCCGCCGGTGCCGAGATACATGTCGACGCCGGTATTATCAGGGTCGGCGCAGTGGATCACGCCGGCGACGTCGCCGTCGGTGATCAGGCGCACGGCGGCGCCGGTCGAGCGCACGCTCTCGATGATGCTGGCATGGCGCGGCCGGTCGAGCACGAGAACGGTGATGCCGTCCGGCTTGACGCCCTTGGCCTTGGCGAGGCGGCGGACGTTTTCGGCCGGCGTCGCATCGAGCTCGACGACGCCCTTGTCATAGCCGGGACCGATCGCGAGCTTCTGCATGTAGACGTCGGGGGCGTGCAGCAGCGTGCCGCCGTCGGCCATCGCCATCGTGGCGATCGAGCCTGGCATGTTCTTGGCGCACAGCGTGGTGCCTTCGAGCGGATCGACGGCGATGTCGACCTGAGGGCCGGCGTTCATGCCGACCTTTTCGCCGATGAAGAGCATCGGCGCCTCGTCGCGCTCGCCCTCGCCGATGACGATGGTTCCCTCGATCGGCAGCTTGTTGAGCTCGCGCCGCATCGCATCCACTGCGGCCTGATCGGCCGCCTTCTCGTTGCCGTGCCCGCGCAGACGCGCCGAAGACACCGCCGCCCGCTCCGTCACCCGCACGATCTCCAGCGTGAGAATGCGCTCGAGCAATGCTTGCGGCGGGACTGAAATATGGGTCGACATCGGCTCACTCCTTCGAAACAGTTTTGGACGGACATCTCCGCCGCATCAACTCGTAACACCCACAGTTCGTTCGAACCGTGTCATTTGCTTAAGCATGCTCAGTTCTTCTCGATCCGTATCACCTGCGGCCGTCCGCTGATCACCTTGTCCTTCTGCACGGCCGCGAGCGCGCGGCGCACGGCGTCCTCGTGCGTGGCATAGGTGATGAGGATGACGGGCACCGGGACCGCCTTCCCGTCTGCCGGCGCAGCGCCGCCATTGGGATGGCGCTGCACGATCGACTCGATCGAAATCTTCTGCTCCGCGAGCCGCGTCGCGATCGCAGCCGCGGTGCCCGGGAAATCGCGGGCCAGAAGGCGGATATAGTAGCCGCCCTCGTGGCGCTCCATCGGCGCCTTCTTGGTATCGCGCAGCTGCGAAATCGGCCGGCCGAACGGATTGGCGCGGATGCCACGCGCGACGTCGGCAATGTCGGCCACGACGGCGGATGCGGTCGCCGCGCCGCCCGCACCGGGGCCGACCAGCGTGATCGGCGGGATGCCTTCGCCATCGATCGTGACCGCATTGGTGACACCCATCACCTGCGCGATCGACGAGGATTTCGGAACCATGGTCGGATGGACGCGCTGCTCGATGCCCTTGGCGGTGCGAACGGCGACGCCGAGCAGCTTGAGCCGGTAACCAAGATCGTCGGCGGCACGGAGATCTTCCGGCGCGATGGAGGAGATACCTTCGACATACACCGCGCTTTGAGCAACTTTCGTGCCGAAAGCGAGGCTGGCGAGAATGGCGAGCTTTTGCGCGGTATCGTGTCCGTCGACATCGAAGGACGGATTGGCCTCGGCATAGCCGAGCCGTTGCGCGTCCTTCAGGCATTCGGCGAAGGACAGGCCCTCCTGCTCCATCCGGGTCAGGATGTAATTGCAGGTGCCGTTGAGGATGCCGTAGACCCGGTTGATGCCGGTTCCGGCAAGACCTTCGCGTAACGTCTTGATGACAGGGATCGCAGCGCCGACAGCTGCCTCGAAATTCAGCGCGCCGCCGTGCTTTTCGGCGGCCTTTGCCAGCTTGAGGCCGTGCTTTGCCAGCAACGCCTTGTTGGCGGTGACCACGGATTTGCCGGCGTTCAGCGCGGCTTCCACCGCCGCCAGCGCGGGATCGCCGGAGCCACCCATCAGCTCGACGAAGCAGTCGATGCCGGGATGCGTGGCGAGGGCAAGCGGATCCTTGACCCATTCGATGCCGCGCAGATCGACGCCGCGCTTCTTCGCCTTCGAGCGCGCGGTGACGGCGACCACCCGGATGCCGCGGCCGCTGCGGCCGGCAAGCACGCGCGCCTGCGTTTCAATCAGACGGACAACTTCGGCGCCCACGGTGCCGAGCCCCGCTATGCCCACTTTCAGGGGTGCAACCATGATGCCTTGGAAAACCTGCGGAAGAGAACTTAACGCCGAGTGGCGAGCGGAACGACGTTGTGCAACGTTTCGATGCCGCTTTCAAGGAAGCGGCGCACGCCGCGCGCGGCCTGCCTGATCCGTTGCTCGTTTTCCACCATGGCGATGCGGACATATCCTTCACCATGCTCGCCAAAGCCGACGCCGGGCGAGACCGCGACACCGGATTTCTCAACCATCAGGGTCGCGAACTGCATGCTGCCGACGCTGCGAAAGGCTTCCGGCAGCGGCACCCAGGCAAACATCGACGCTTCCGGCGGCGGGATCTCCCAGCCGGCACGGCCGAACGATTCCACCAGCGCGTCGCGCCGCTTGCGGTAGGTGTCGCGCATCTCCTTGATGCAATCGTCCGGTCCGTTCAGCGCGGCGGTCGCTGCGACCTGGATCGGCGTGAACGCACCGTAGTCGAGATAGGATTTGACGCGGCCGAGTGCCGCAATCACGCGCTCGTTGCCGACCGCGAAGCCCATGCGCCAGCCAGCCATCGAATAGGTCTTCGACATCGAGGTGAACTCGACGGCGACGTCCATCGCACCCGGCACCTGGAGCACCGAGGGCGGCGGGTTGTTCTCGTCGAAATAGACCTCGGCATAAGCGAGATCGGACAGGATCAGGATCTCGTGCTTCTTCGCGAACGCGACCAGGTCCTTGTAGAAATCGAGGCTCGCGACATAGGCGGTCGGGTTCGAAGGATAGCAGACGACGAGCGCCAGCGGCTTCGGGATCGAATGCACGATCGCCCGCTCGACCGCCTCGAAGAATTGCGGCGTCGGCTCCGAGGGCACCGAGCGGATCACGCCGCCCGCCATCAAGAAGCCGAAGGCGTGAATCGGGTAGCTCGGATTCGGACAAAGGATGACGTCGCCGGGCGCGGTGATCGCCTGCGCCACGTTGGCAAACCCCTCCTTGGAGCCGAGCGTCGCCACCACCTGGGTGTCGGGATTGAGCTTCACGCCGAAGCGGCGGGCGTAGTAGCCGGCCTGGGCCCGGCGCAGCCCGGGAATGCCGCGGGAGGCCGAGTAGCGGTCGGTGCGCGGCTTGCCCAGCGTCTCCTTCAGCTTCTCCAGCACGTGCGCCGGCGCCGGCAGGTCGGGATTGCCCATGCCGAGGTCGATGATGTCGGCGCCGGCATTCCGCGCGGCTGCCTTGGCCCGGTTGACCTGTTCGAACACATAAGGCGGAAGGCGGCGGATGCGGTAAAACTCTTCCATGGCTCTCTCGGCTCCGGGCAACCGGTCAGGACAGAATCGACAGGCCATAAAGACCAGGCGGAAAGGCGCCCGCATCCCTCGCGAAAATTACTCAAGATCAAATACTTAGAGCAATTATCGACGACGTTGACTGAAGTCGTTCGCCCTGACTCTCGGCTGAACTAAGGTCTTTTAGCACGGCGAGGCGGAGGCGCCAGCGATTACCTTGCAGCGCCCTATTTCGCGTCCTTGGTGGCAACCGCCTGACGGTCGCGCGCGGCAGCAAGTTCGGCCTCGATCTTGGCGCGTTGGTCCGGCGGCATCACCGCCTGATCGCGATCCGGCGGCAGATCGTGCACCGGCAGATAGCTGCCGGCCTCCCTGGGATGCGCTTGCGCATCCGAAGGCGTCATATCCGCGAGCTGGCTCGAGCAGCCGCCCAGGGCGAGCGTCGCCATCAGCAGCGCACCACAGATCCGTCGCGACTTTTGCAGGTCCCTCAACGCCAACACCAGGGAAATCCCCACTTCGTCCCAAAGCACGGCCCCGGGCAACCTTACCCAAGTCCGCGCCCAAGCTCAAACCATTGCTGCCCAAATGGTCCGAGCAAGAAAATAGCCCCAGTCCACCAAGCCGAGCGGTGCGGCTCGATTGTGACGGAACCAAGAAAATTTATCGCACTGCAGCACATCTTCGAGAGTGTTTAACGCCAAACATGCGAGCTTCGCGGTGACGAATACGGAATGAATCGTTACTGTTCTGCTCATGAGTATGGCCACGACCGATACGCCCAAACCCGAGACGAAGTTCGATGCGGAAGCCTTCGCGATGAATGTCGCGCGGGCGATGGAAAGCGGCGGCAAGGCGCTCGCCGCGTACCTGAGGCCGCGCGAGAGCGGCGAGGTGCAGGATCGTCCGCCGGCGGAGCTTACCGAGGTCGTCAAGACCTTCACTGCCGTCGCCGAATACTGGCTGTCGGATACGTCGCGGTCCTCCGTACTCCAGACCAAGCTCGCCAAGGACTATCTCGATCTCTGGGGCTCGGCGGCGCGCCGCATGGCCGGTCAGGACGCCCCGCCCGCGATCGCGCCGTCGCCGCGCGACAAGCGCTTTGCCGATCCGGAATGGAAGTCGAACCAGTTCTTCGATTTCCTGATGCAGCTCTATCTGCTCACGACCAAATTTGCGCAGGAGCTTGTGCGCGACGCCGAAGGGCTCGATCCGCTGACCCGCCGCAAGGCCGAGTTCTACGTCCAGCAGCTCACCAACGCGATGTCGCCCTCCAATTTCGTGCTGACCAATCCGGAAGTGCTGCGCGCGACGGTGGCCAGCAGCGGCGAAAATCTCGCGCGCGGGCTGAAGATGCTGGCCGAGGACATCGCCGCCGGCAAGGGCACGCTGAAGATCCGTCAGTCCAATCCGGACAATCTCGTCGTCGGCGTGAACATGGCGACGACGCCCGGCAAGGTGATCTACCAGAACGAGATGATGCAGCTGATCCAGTATGCGCCGGCGACGGAGAACGTGCTGCGCACGCCGCTCCTGATCATCCCGCCCTGGATCAACAAGTTCTACATCCTCGATCTCAAGCCGGAGAAATCCTACATCAAGTGGTGCGTCGATCAGGGCATCACCGTGTTCGTGATCTCATGGGTCAATCCCGACAAGCGGCTCGGTGCCAAGAGCTGGGAAGACTACATGAAGGAAGGCCCGCTCACGGCGATGGACGTGATCGAGAAGGTCACCGGCGAGATGAAGGTGCACACCGCCGGCTATTGCGTCGGCGGCACCATGCTCGCGACCACGCTGGCCTGGCTCGCCGAGAAGCGCCGCCAGCGCGTGGCCTCCGCGACGTTCTTCGCGGCACAGGTCGACTTCACCCATGCCGGTGATTTGCTCGTGTTCGTCGACGAGGAGCAGATCGCATCCCTCGAACAGGACATGAAGGCGGCGGGCGTGCTCGAAGGCTCGAAGATGGCGATGGCCTTCAACATGCTGCGCTCCAACGATTTGATCTGGTCCTATGTCGTCAGCAATTACCTCAAGGGCCAGCAGCCGAGCGCGTTCGACCTGCTGCACTGGAATTCAGACGCGACGCGCATGACGGCGTCGAACCATTCGTACTACCTGCGCAATTGCTATCTCGAGAACCGGCTCTCGACCGGCACGTTGGTGCTGGACAACACCCTGCTCGATCTCTCCAAGGTCATGGTGCCGATCTACAATCTCGCAACCCGCGAGGACCATATCGCGCCGGCGGAATCGGTGCTGTACGGCTCCCAGTTCTTCGGCGGCCCGGTGAAATACGTGCTGTCCGGCTCGGGCCATATCGCCGGCGTAGTCAATCCGCCCGCCTCGAACAAATACCAGTACTGGACCAACGACAACGCGAAGTCCGCCAACGTCGCCGAGTGGATGAAGGGCGCGGTCGAGCACAAGGGCTCGTGGTGGCCGGACTGGCGGCAATGGCTGGGCGCACTCGATCCCGAGGAAGTCCCGGCCCGCACGGTCGGCAGCGAGGCGTTTCCGCCGATCGAGGACGCGCCCGGCAGCTATGTCAGGGTTCGCGCATAGCAGAATCTTCCGCGCTTTCGTATAAGCTCCACGCCTGCAGCAGAAATTGATGAGGGGACCGGGTTATGACGCGTGAATTGTTCTGGCTGACACTGACGGTGGTCCTGACCGGAATCCTCTGGATTCCCTACACCATCAACCGCTGCCAGATTCGCGGTCTCGGTGGCGCGATGGCCAATCCCTCGCGCACCGACAAGCCGCAATCGGAATGGGCGAACCGCCTGATGTTCGCGCATGACAACGCCGTCGAGAACCTCGTGCTGTTCGCGCCGCTGGTGCTGATCCTGAACGCGATCGACTACTCGTCGCAATGGACGGTGCTTGCTTGCGCCGTCTATTTCTGGTCGCGCGTCGCGCATCTGATCGTCTATGCGCTCGGGATCCCGGTGTTCCGCACGGTGGCCTTCACCGTCGGCTTCATCGCGCAGGCCGTGCTGGCCGTCGCGATTTTCAAGGTGGTTTGATCGGATCTCCGATGGCTTAGCGCCTGCAACAAAGGGGTGAAATGCTCGAAGGCCTGCCGCGGCCGACGGTGTTGCCAAAGGATGACAGTGCGACAAAAACAGGGATGCGATCCCTAGGCTGACACGAAGGATCACCCATCCACAGGTATATTTGCCCATCGCATTGATGATTCGGGGCAAACATGAATTGGAAGATTGCATCCGCGCTCGCCGGCCTCTCGCTCGCGGCCGTCGCGACCCAGGCCAGTGCCGCAGATCTCGCCGCCCGTCCCTACACCAAGGCGCCGCCGATGATCGCGGCGATCTATGATTGGAGCGGCTTCTACATTGGCGCCAACGGCGGCTATGGCTCGTCGCGCAATTGCTGGGACCAGACTGTTGGTTTCGCGCCCGGCGTTGCGGAAGGCTGCCATGACGCGACGGGCGCCGTCGCCGGCGGCCAGATCGGGTATCGCTGGCAGAGCAGCGCCTTCGTGTTCGGCCTCGAAGCACAGGGCGACTGGGCCGATCTCTCGGGCCGGAACACCAGCACCGTAGCCGGCGTCGCGAACCGCACCCGCGTCGATGCTTTCGGCCTGTTCACCGGCCAGGTCGGCTACGCCTGGAATAACGCACTGCTTTACGTGAAGGGCGGCGCGGCCGTCACCCGCGATCGCTACCGCGGTATCGGAACGGGTGGTCTGGCCGGAGCCGAGTTCGATCGTGCCGACGACACCCGCTGGGGCGGCACGGTCGGCATCGGCATCGAATACGGCTTCGCCCCGAACTGGTCGGTCGGCCTCGAATACGACCATCTGTTCATGGGCCGTCACGACGTCACGCTCACCTCCAACGGCGCGCTGACGCCGGTCGGCACGTTCTCACGCACCGACCGCATCGGCCAGGACGTCGATTTGATCACCGCCCGCATCAACTACAAATTCGGCGGCCCGATCATCGCGAAGTACTGAGGAAGCATCTCGCAACCGTCGTGCCCGGGACAAGCCCGGCCATGACGAGCAGCGAATGTTGCTGCTACTCGTCAGCGCATCCGATCGTCTATGCGCTCGGGATCCCGGTGTTCCGCACGGTGGCCTTCACCGTCGGCCTCATCGCGCAGGCTGTGCTGACCGTCGCGATCTTCAAGGTGGTTTGAGATCAGGCCTTGTTGTCTTAGATCAGGCCTTGCGAACGACAAGATGCAGCATGTTCGCCGGCGTCTCGTCAAAGCTGTGGATGACGTTCCTGTCCGACGCCAGCGCGATCCATGGGCCCGCGCTGGCGTAAGTCGCCTCCAGCCATTCTGGCGACGCATAATTGTAATAGCGCCCGAGACTGTCTCGGCCGTCGCCCTCGCCCATCTTGTAGCTGGCATAGAATACTGCTGACGGCCTGAGTCCGCGATGAATCCGCGCCAGGATGCCGGCGAGTTCGTCGCGCGGCACGTGCAGGAGACAGGCGCTGGCCCAGACGCCGTCATAGGCCTCGTGCGCGTCAAGCTGGTCGAACCGCATCGCCTCGACGGCATGACCGAGCCGCTGCGACGCGATCTCGGCCATTTCAGGCGAGCCGTCGGTGGCGCGCACCGAAAAACCTTCGGCCAGCATCACCGCCGAATGATTGCCGGCGCCACAGCCGAGCTCGAGGATCGAGCCGCCGGACGGCAGCAGAGCAAGAAAGCCTCGCAGCCGCGTCGAGGGCGCCTTCGCCCAGTCCGCATAGGACCGGGCGTTGCTGCGATAGAATTGCAGAGTCCCTTCGTCCACGGCGACCACTCCGATCAGGGAAACAGCGCGATCTGCTCCAGTCCAGCGGTCTCGGGGAATCCGAACATCAGGTTCATGTTCTGGATCGCCTGACCGGCCGAGCCCTTCACCAGATTATCGAGCACCGAAATCACGATGGCGCGGTTCTTGATCCGGTCGGCGATGACACCGATCTGGACATAGTTCGAGCCGCGTACGTTCTGGGTCTGCGGCAGCACGCCCTTCTTGACGACATGCACGAACGGCTCTTTGGCGTAGGCTTTCTCGAGGACGGCCCGCAAATCGTCCGGCGTCGCGCCGTTGAGCTTGACGTAGGACGTGCAGAGTTCGCCCCGCGACATCGGTATGAGATGCGGCGTGAAATTGACGGTCACGCTCGCGCCCGCCGCAACGCCGATCTCTTGTTCGATCTCCGGCGCATGCCGGTGCGTGCCGACCGAATACGGCGAAATCCCCTCGCCCGCCTCGCTGAACAGCGTGTTCTGTTTCAGGCCGCGTCCGGCGCCGGTGACGCCTGACTTGGCGTCGATCAGGATGTCATCGACGTCGATCAGTTTTGCTTTCGCCAGCGGCACCAGCGCCAACAACGCTGCCGTCGGATAGCAGCCGGGACAGGCGACCAGCCGCGCCGCGGTAATCTTCTCCCGATAGAATTCGGTCAGGCCGTAGACGGCTTCGCCCTGCAACTCGAGCGCCTGATGTTCGTGGCCGTACCACTGCGCGTAGGTTTCCTTGTCGCGCAGCCGGAAATCGGCGGACATGTCGAGGACCTTGATCTTCGGGTTGGCCTTCAGCACGGCCGCGATGATCTGCTGCGTGGTGCCGTGCGGCAGTCCGCAGAACACCGCGTCGAGCTTGGTCCAGTCGACCTTTTCCCATTCCACGAGTTGGGGCAAATCCAGCATGAAGAAATGCGGAAACACCTCGCTCATGGCCTTGCCGGCATGGGTATTGGCGGTGAGTGCTGTGATTTCCGCATTCGGATGCCGCGCCAGCAGGCGCACCGCATCGGCGCCGGTGTAGCCGGACGCGCCGAGAATGCCGATTTTCTTCAAACTCATCACACGTTCCTTTCAGGCGTCGCTGGATCGTCTTGCCGGAGTAGAAAGTTGCAGCGTCGCTTCGTCCACCGGACCGGTCTGGCAGGCAACGCTCATCGGCTACTCCTCGGCAAGGCCCAGCATCAGCCGCATGTTCTGCACGGCCGCGCCGGACGCGCCCTTGCCGAGATTGTCGAGCCGGGCGACCAGCACCGCCTGGTGGTACCTGTCGCTGGCGAAGACGTAGAGCTCGAGCGTGTTGGTCTCGTTGAGCGCTTCCGGCTCGATTCGGCCGCCCCTGGTCGCCTCGTTTTGCAGCGGCATCGCCGAGACGTATTTTGAGCCGGCGTAACGCTTTGCCAACGCGGCCTGGAGATCGGCACTGCTGGGCTTGCCGGGCAGCGTGTCGAGCTGGAGCGGCACCGACACCAGCATGCCCTGCCGGTAGTTGCCGACCGACGGGATGAAGATCGGTCGCCGCGTCAGGTTCGAATAGAGCTGCATCTCCGGCAGGTGCTTGTGCTCGAAGCCGAGGCCGTAGAGCTCGAACGACGGCGCACTGCCGTCCTCGAAACTCGCGATCATCGACTTGCCGCCGCCGGAATAGCCGCTCACCGCATTGACGGTGACGGGATAGTCCGCAGGCAGCAGGCCGGCATCGACGATCGGTCGCAGCAGCGCGATCGCGCCGGTCGGATAGCAGCCGGGATTGGAGACCTTCTTCGCAGCCTTGATCTTGCCAGCCTGATCCGGCGTCAGTTCCGGAAAGCCATAGGCCCAATCGGGCGCGACCCGGTACGCGGTCGATGCATCCAGCACCTTCGGGCCTGACGGCCCCATGCTGTCGATGAGCGCAACCGTTTCCCTGGCAGCGTCGTCCGGCAGGCAGAGGATGACGAGGTCAACCTCCTCCATCAGCGCCTTCTTGGCCGCGGGATCCTTGCGCTTGGCGTCGGCGATCGTCTTCACGACCACGTCGTTCTGCAGCTTCAGCCGCTCGTTGATGCCGAGCCCGGTGGTGCCGGAGCCACCGTCGACAAAGACGGTGGCGGGCTTTGTCGCAGCGCCGGTCTTCGGGGCATTTTTGGTGTCGACGAGGCTGGCTTCAGAAAAGGTCATGGCGCGCTCCTTTCGAGCATGTTGGTTTCGGGTGCGAAGGCTTCCGGCCTGACGTCCTGCATCAGTTGCGCGATCGCCCTGGCGTCGGCATGGGCCTGCGCGCCAAGTGCATTGCCGATCGCCGTATAATCGGCGTCGGACTTGTGCTGGTTGAGCTTGAAGCTGCCTTCGACCTCTTCAACCGTCATGACCAGACCCACGATTCCCTTCTTCAGCGCCTCGAGCCGCCCCGCCGTCATTTTGGCTGAGGTCCACGGCTTCTTCGGCAACAGCCAGCTCTCGAACTTGTCGCTGAGCGTGTCGATCTGCACGGCCAGTTCACCATCCGACAACAACCGCACCGGCCCGGTCAGATGGACCGACTGGTAGAGCCAGGTCGGCACCTGATCCGGCGAGACGTACCAGTCCGGCGACACGTAGGCATCGGGGCCGTTGACCGCGAGCAGCCAGGAGGCCGTCCCGTCCGCAAGCTTTAGCAGCGGATTGTGACGGGCGACGTGAAAGGCGGCCTGCGGCGTGCCGTCGGCGGCATAGGTCAAATAGAACGGAATTGGCGAGGCGATCGGCTTGTGGCCGTCGAACGCGCACATGGTGCCGAAGCCGCGCGTGTCGGCGAATTTCAGGCTCGCGGCGCGGTCCTGCTTGAAAAAGGGTGGCGTGTACATCGTTGTCTCCTGCTGGGCCTCCTTGGGGGCCGCCGGATCAGATCGCGCTGACAGGAGAGAGAATGCCGCGGATCGGATCCAGCGGCAAAGACGATGATCTCAAACGCGATCGACCGCCCAAACCGCGAAGCTGCGGCGGCGGCGACGGGCGAACAAAATGGTCGCGGCGTTGATCATGGCGCGGGGCTATAGGGCCAGTTGCGGTTCGCGTCAAGGTTCGGACGTCACACCACGCGCCAGATCCATTCCATGATCTTCGCGATCACGTCCCCGAACAGCAGGAGCGCCGCCGACCAGATCAGCGCCGAGACGAAATTGGCGGCCTGGAAGCTCCAATAGGGCATCTCGAAAATGCCGGCTGCAAGCGGCACGGAGGCACGCAAGGGACCGAAGAAGCGGCCGATGAAGATGCTCGGCACGCCCCAGCTGCGAACGAAGGCCTCGCCCCGGGGCAGGAGTTCCGGATAGCGCGAGAGCGGCCACATCTGCGCGACTTTCTCCTTGTAACGATAGCCGAACCAGTAGGAGACCCAGTCGCCCAGCGCCGCGCCGATGCCGCCGGCGATCCAGACCGGATAGAAGCTGATGCCGCTCGCGCCGATCAGCGCGCCGATCGCGACCAACGCGCCCCAGGCCGGGATCAGCAGCGAGATGAAGGCGAGCGACTCCCCGAAGGCGAGCACGAACACGATGGGAGCTGCCCATGTCTGGTGAGCGCGCACGAAATCCGCCAGCGCGTGCGCAAACTGCTCCATTCTAAATAGCCTTTCCGCCCTGCCCGAAGGTGCTGCTCGATGAAAAGGACTGGTAAGCCAAGGACTTGTGTGACATCAAGTCACAAAGTCCGGTCCAGACCGGACCGGACCGTCACATTGCCGGGAATTCGTTGGGGCTGCGGCGTAAAATCGCCGGGATTGGCTCCCAACCACACCGACCGGCCCGCCCTGCGATAACCTTTCCAGGTCAGAAGTGGCATAGTCGGCCCAACCGATTCGCGCTCATGCGGCCCTCAAAACGCATAAAGATATATGTCCAAGCAGTTGAAGCCCAAAGCAAAAGACGATTTTTTCGGCGGCGATGAGCCGAAGCCCCGCGCCGCCAAGGCCGCCCCGCGCGCAGGCGGTGCCGAGGCTGACTACACCGCAGCCGACATCGAGGTGCTCGAAGGCCTGGAACCGGTGCGCCGCCGGCCCGGCATGTATATCGGCGGGACCGACGAGAAGGCACTGCATCACCTCTTCGCGGAAGTCATCGACAACTCAATGGACGAGGCGCTCGCGGGGCATGCGACCTTCATCGGAGTCGAGTTGAGCGCGGACGGCTTTTTGACCGTCACGGACAACGGCCGCGGCATCCCGATCGATCCGCATCCAAAATTTCCGAAGAAGTCGGCGCTCGAAGTCATCATGTGCACGCTGCACTCGGGCGGCAAGTTCGACTCCAAGGTCTACGAGACCTCGGGCGGCCTGCACGGCGTCGGCATCTCCGTGGTGAACGCCCTCTCCTCGCTGCTCGAGGTCGAGGTCGCGCGCAGCCAGAAACTCTACCGCATGACGTTCGAGCGCGGGCACCCGAAGGGCAAGCTCGAGGATCTCGGCAAGATCAACAACCGCCGCGGAACCCGCGTGCGCTTCAAGCCGGACACCGACATCTTCGGTGCGAAGGCAGCGTTCAAGCCTCAGCGCCTGTTCAAGATGACACGTTCGAAGGCGTATCTGTTCGGCGGCGTCGAGATCCGCTGGAATTGCGCGCCCGAACTGCTCAAGGGCGTCGACGACGTGCCGGCCGAAGCGACGTTCCACTTCCCCGGTGGCCTCAAGGATTATCTGGCGGCGGCGATCCACGCCGACACGCTGGTGCATCCCGACATCTTCTCCGGCAAGTCGGGCCGCAACGGCGCGCATGGCGCCTGCGAATGGGCGGTGGCTTGGACTGCGGATGCCGACGGCTTCCTGTCGTCCTACACCAACACCGTGCCGACGCCCGATGGCGGTACGCATGAATCCGGCCTGCGCAGCGCGCTGCTGCGAGGTCTCAAGGATCACGCCGAGCGCGTCGGCCAAGGCAAGCGCGCGTCGTCCATTACGTCTGAAGACGTGATGGTCGGTGCAGCCGTGATGCTCTCGGTATTCGTGCGCGAGCCCGAATTCCAGGGCCAGACCAAGGATCGCCTTGCCACCGCCGAAGCGCAGCGCATCGTCGAACAGGCGATGAAGGATCCGTTCGACCATTGGCTGTCGGGCAATCCGAACCAGGCCAACAGGCTGCTCGACTTCGTGGTCGACCGCGCCGAGGAGCGGTTGCGCCGCCGGCAAGAGAAGGAGACCGCGCGCAAGACCGCCGGCAAAAAGCTGCGCCTGCCGGGGAAGCTCGCCGATTGCAGCGATGCCGGTTTGGACGGCTCAGAACTCTTCATAGTCGAGGGAGACTCGGCCGGCGGCAGCGCCAAGCAGGCGCGCGACCGCAAGACCCAGGCCGTGCTGCCGCTGCGCGGAAAGATCCTCAACGTCGCCTCCGCCGGCAAGGACAAGCTGACGGCGAACACGCAGCTCGCCGACCTCGTGCAGGCGATCGGCTGCGGGATGCTCGCGCAGTATCGCGAGGAGGATCTGCGCTATCAGCGCATCATCATCATGACCGACGCCGATGTCGACGGTGCCCATATCGCTTCGCTGCTGATCACCTTCTTCTACCGGCAGATGCCGCGGCTGATCGACGAAGGCCATCTCTTCTTAGCCGTGCCGCCGCTCTACAAGCTGACCAACGGCACCAAGTCGGTCTACGCCCGCGATGACGCGCACAAGGCAGCGTTGATCAAGAGCGAGTTCAACGCCAACGCCAAGGTCGAGGTCAATCGCTTCAAAGGCCTCGGCGAAATGATGCCGGCGCAGCTCAAGGAAACCACCATGGATCCGGCCAAGCGGACCATGCTGAAAGTGGTTCTGCTCGCCGACGACCGCGACACGACGGCGGATTCGGTGGAGCGGCTGATGGGCACCAAGGCCGAAGCGCGCTTCGCGTTCATCTCGGACAAGGCCGAATTCGCCAATGACGATTTGCTGGACGTCTGATCCGCAGGCGCTGCCCGGTCGCATCCCATCAAGAGCCCCGCATGAAGCCCGGGGCTCTTTTGTTTTTGGGGACGACAACCGCCATTTCCCGACGATCCTGCCCGCCGATCCTGCCAACGGTCCGCCACGGCTTCGGTGATTCCCTGCCTCGTCGCATCGCGACTCGGCCAACGACTCACCCAGCCGGGCTGATGCAGGATTGCCTCCATTTCGGACAAAGCCGGATTTACTAACGAGAAGTTACCAAAATACAAATCGCAAAATTCGACCTACTGAATTGATAATACAAGACTATTTCGAATTTACACGATGGTGCTCAGAATCCCTGCCGTGCGGCGTTTCCCGGCGACTGTGCCTGCTCTGCAACAGCATTTCGGAGAGAAGCAGGTATAGTCCGGGACATCAGATCACACGGACTTCAGTGCGCTCGCGCCTTCCAAACAGACCAAAGCTTGGGGATTTTAAGATGAAGAAGATTTTGCTCGCACTGACCGCTGTTGCCGCGATGACCGGTTCGGCCTCGGCCGCTGACCTTGGCGCCCGTCCCTACGTGAAGGCGCCGATGGCGGCTCCCGTCGCCAACTGGACCGGCTTCTACATCTTCGGCGGCGCCGGCGGCGGCCTCTGGGCAGCTGACAGCAATGTTCAGACTTCCGTGGGCGCAGTTGCCCTTACTCGCGATCAGCGGCTCGGCGGCAGTGGCTGGTTCGGCACCGTGGGCCTTGGTTACGACTGGCAGTTCAACAGCCGCTGGGTGGCTGGCGTGTTCGCCGACGGTCAATTCGGCGACATCCGCGGTTCACTGTCCGACCCATTCAACGCAGTTGAAGGCCGCGAAAAGCTTCGCACCAGCTATGCGGCGGGTGTTCGCGTCGGCTACCTGGTCGCACCGAACGTCCTCTCCTACGTCAACGGTGGTTACTCCGGTTCAGAATGGTCGGGTACCAACCTTTCGACCCTGGCGGCCGGTGGCGGCCCCACCCTTGCAACCACTCCATCCTTCCATCGCAACGGCTGGTTCTTCGGTGGTGGCGTTGAGAATAACCTCGATATCTTCGGCGTCAGCGCTCCCGGCTGGTTCATGAAGACCGAGTATCGTGGCGCTTACTATGATCGCGTCACTCTTGCCGAGACCTTCCCCGGCGGGGCGGCGACGGGATTTTCGACGACATTCAAGCCCTGGGTCCAGACCGTCAGCACCTCGCTGGTGTACCGCTTCAACTGGAGCGGCCCGGTCGTCGCGAAGTACTGATCCGAACGCAAGTTCAGACGTCAAAGCCCCGGCATCGTCCGGGGCTTTTTCGTTGTGCGGTGCTTCAGCGGCTGATTCCCACCTTCAGCTTTGGGTAGGCGTCTCCAAAGCTGGCTTTCTGGCAACTTGCGTATGGACATGCATCCGCCCTGCGGCCTGCATCAGCGGCCATTGTATCCGAACCACGGCTACGGCTAGTCTCCCGCCAAGTTTTCGGGCCGCGGCAGTGGTC
Source organism: Bradyrhizobium sp. 134 (assembly GCF_023074155.1). Lineage (NCBI taxonomy): Bacteria > Pseudomonadati > Pseudomonadota > Alphaproteobacteria > Hyphomicrobiales > Nitrobacteraceae > Bradyrhizobium > Bradyrhizobium sp. 134. The sequence goes on from NZ_JADPKX010000053.1 coordinate 218,976, forward strand.
ATGCCGCGTCACGACAGAAGCGGACCTATGGGGAGGAATGCATGCGCAGATTTCTGCTTGTAGCAGGCCTGTTTGCCCTTGCCGTCGGGCTGCTCTGGATCGGACAGGGCACGGGCACCGTCGCGTGGCCGCGATCGAGCTTCATGGTCAACCAGTTGCAATGGGCCGGCTATGGCGCAGCCATGGCAGGCTTTGGGCTGGTGCTGATCTGGCAGAGTAACCAATAGAAGAAACCAGGGAATAGCAGCATGACATCCAGTCGGTTCGATCTCCGCGGCAAGGTCGCGATCGTCACGGGAGGCAATGGCGGCATCGGGCTCGGCATGGCCCGCGGCCTCGCCGATGCCGGCGCCAACATCGCCGTGGTCGGACGCAACGAAACCAAATCGGCCGCCGCCGTGGCCGATCTCAGTCAACGCGGTGTGAAGGCGATCAGCGTTGCCACCGACGTCACCGACAAGGCGGCCATCGCCGCGATGGTCGAGCGTGTCGTCGGGGATCTCGGCCGCATCGACATCCTCATCAACAATGCCGGCATGAGCATCCGCAAGCCGCCGCACGAGCTCGAGCTCGACGAATGGAATACGGTGATCAACACCAACCTCACCAGCGCCTTCCTGTGCTCGAAGCTGGCCTATCCGGCGCTGAAGGCGTCCGGCAACGGCAAGGTGATCAACATCGGCTCGATGATGTCGATCTTCGGCGCGAGCTTCGCAACGGCCTATGCGGCGAGCAAGGGCGGTATCGTTCAGTACACGCGCGCCTGCGCCAATGCGTGGGCGCCCGACAACATCCAGGTCAATGCCATCCTTCCCGGCTGGATCGACACCGACCTGACCCGCGGTGCGCGGCAGCAGGTATCGGGATTGCACGAGCGGGTGCTGGCACGCACGCCGGCGGGGCGGTGGGGCGACATCGACGACTTCGCCGGCATCACGGTGTTCCTTGCCTCGTCCGCGTCAAACTTCGTCACCGGCACCGCGATCCCCGTCGATGGCGGGTTCTCGGTGATGGCGTAGGCCGTACGCCAGAAACCTGCACACAAAAAAGAAGCCCCGGACAATGCCGGGGCTTTTGAATTTGGGCAGTGATCGTCTTTTATGGTTGCTTGGTCGTTCGTTGACCCACTCAGTAGCGGGCGATCACAGGCGCGTCGAACTTGTAGCTGGCGCGCACGACGGCCCACTGGAGGTCGCGCGGCTTGGCATCGAAGCTGTAATTGCCCGAGGTGCCGCCGAGCTGATAGGTCTGGCTACCGAAAGCTGCGTAATTGTATTCGAGGCCGACGATCCAGTTGCGGGTGATGCCGTATTCCCAGCCGGCACCGACGGTCCAGCCGTTGGCCCAATGGGTCTGACCGCCAGAACCGGTGGCCGGACCGACCGTATCGGTGACCGACAGACGGTTGTTCACGCCGGCATAGCCGCCCTTGATGTAGAACAGGTTGTTCTGCACGGCGAAGCCCGCGCGACCGACGACGGTGGCAAGCACATTGGCGCGCCAGGAGAACACGTCGTCACCCGCGCCGAACGCGGTGTTCAAGAACGAGCCCTTGTTGTCGAGGCCCGAGATCGTGCCTTCCATACCGAACACGTAGTTGTTGGCCTGCCAATTGTAGCCGATCTGGGCGCCGCCCAGGATGCCGGAGTTGCGCTGACGGTAGCCCTGCCCCGGGGTCAGATCGCCGAACGGCGCGCCGGTCCCGTTGTTGATGAACTGCTCGTTGGTCCATGCTCCGCCGATGTGACCGCCGACATAAAAGCCGGTCCAGTTGAACAGCGGCTCCGCATAGGCGGGCGCCTTCGTGTAGCGCGCACCGAGATCGGCGGCGGAAGCGGCGCCGGTCGAAACCAGAGCGGTCGTGCAGGCGAAGGCGGCAATCAACTTGTTACGCATGGTACACCCCGTGTCCTTTGATGGGTGCACGCTCACACGCAGTTCTTACTCAAATTTGAATCAAGACAGTTAAGACGCCGGATTGGCAAGCAGCGCGCCTTCAATCCATCTGAACTGTTGTACGCAGGCAACGCGCTGAGCGCGATTTAACGCCGCGTTATCCCTACCGAGTCCTTGCGCTACCGTGCCGGCGCAGCCTTCGACTGCACGTGCTCGGGCCGGACGCCGAGCGCGAGCAGACGCGCCGGAATGCCCTGGAGCCACGGCAGCGCGGTGATGAGGCGCACGATCAGCGGCACTTTCAGCGGCCGGTCGCCGCCCTGCAAGGCGCCGCTGATGATGTTGTTCTGCACGATCATCTGCATTCGCTGCGTCATCTTCACCGGGAATTCGCGGCGACGGCGCACGGCATCGAGTTCGTTCTCCGACGGGCAGCCGTTTTGCAGCTTGTCCGCCAGCAAATTTGCGGTCGCGACCGCATCCTGCACGGCGAGATTGACGCCGACGCCGCCGACCGGCGACATCGCATGTGCGGCGTCGCCGATGAGAAGCAAGCCGGGCCGCGTCCAGCGCGGCAGGCGGTTGATCGCGACGGTGAGCAGCTTGAAATCGTCGAACCTCTTCACATCGGCAATGCCGCTCTTCAGGATCGGCGCCATGCGAACGACGTCGTCGAGCAGCGCCTGCAATCCCCTCGCCTTCACCGCGTCGTATTGCCCCTTGGCGATGACATAGGCGCATTGCCAGTAGTCGCCGCGGTCGAAGGTGATCATCATCTTGCCGGGCTCGACGCGCGCGAACACGTTCTCGGTCTCGTTCGCCTTGCGGCCGACGCGGAACCACAGCACGTCCATTGGCGCGCCGATCTCCTCGACCTCGAGGCCGGAACGCTGGCGCACGGTCGAATGCCGGCCGTCACAGGCGATGGTGAGATCGGCTTCGATGTCCACGATGCCGTCCGGCGTATTCGCCCGCACGCCGGCGATGGTCTCGCCGCGGCGGATCAGATCGACCGCTTCCGTGTTCATCATCACCTTCAGCGAGGCGAAGCGCTGGCCGGCCTCGCGCAGGAAGTTCAGGAAATCCCATTGAGGCATGAAGGCGATGAAGGGGTACTTGGTGCGGAGGCGGCTGAGATCGGCGATGCGAACGGGGGTACCGCCGAACAGGCCGTCCATCTTTTGCAAGCGCTGATGCGGCAACTTCAGGAATCCGTCGATCAGGCCGAGCTCGTCCATCACCTGGAGCGTCGAGGGATGCACGGTGTCGCCGCGGAAGTCGCGGAAGAAATCCGCATGCTTCTCCAGCACCACGACATCGATGCCGGCGCGCCCCAGAAGATAGCCGAGCATCATGCCCGCCGGTCCGCCGCCGACGATGCAACACCGCACTTTCAGCGAGGCGCCTTGGAGATTCTGCGACGTATCGGGTTTCACGGCCGGGTTCTCATTTAGGGTCAAGGTTTCTGTGCAGTGCAGCAAGCAAGATTCATTTGCCGCGATTGTGAATGGCCGTTAGCCTTTACGCCAATTCCGACTCATTCAGGAAATTGCAGTGCAGACAATCCTCATACTGCTCGGCGTCTGGATCCTGATCAACGTGCTTTTCGTCTTGATCATGATCGCACCGCGCAGGCCGCCGCTTGCGCCGGTGCGCATCGAACGGAACGGCTATCCGTACGAGGAGTAGGAGAAGCTCAAGAGCTTCATCAGGAAGCGCCGCGGGTAACAAGAAGCGCGCGCGACGCCTTCGGCCGCCTCATCAATTATTGCTGCGGTTCGCGCTGCGGAAGCTTTTGATCTCCGACACGCTGCCGTCGCGATAGGTCAGCTCCACCGAGATGAACTGCGTTGCCGGCGCGAGCTTCATGTAGAGCGGCATGCCGGCGCTGATCGCACTGGGATCGCGCATGTCGCAGCCCGGCATCTTCAACACCTGGTTCGGAACGGCGGTGTCGATGCCGATGCGCACCTCGCGGATGGCGCAGCGGTAAGACACGAGGTGCGTGTAGTAGACCAGCAGCCCGTTGAACTCGCGGAATGACAGCCAGCTCGTCGCGGTGATGTCGAGGATCTTGCGCTGGTCGCGGATCAGCGCGGCTTCGGGATCGAACCTGATCGGGAACGGCCCCTGCATGTCACCGGACTGGTCGACATAGCGGACCTCAATGGTGCCGGCCTGCGCGTCCGGCGGCAATTCGATCGACGGGTTCGGCATTCTCTTGCGCGTGCGCGGGTCGAGCGTATCGATGAAGCCGGTTTCGCGGAAATCGCCATTGCCGGCCATGCGCCAGGAAACGCCAAGCGTCGGATCGGCAAAGGAGAACACCACGCTCCAGCCGCCATTGTGGCGCGAGAAGCTCGCGATCGGCGCGTTGGTGGTCTCCTCCTTCGGCACGCGCGGCACCGACACTGGCGGCAGCGCCGCGAGCTTCTGCGCCGGCGGATCGGCCGGGCGCGCGGCGACATCCTTGGCGATGCCGCTGAGGAAGACGTCGTCGACCATCTGATCAAAATAGACCGGCACCTGCCTGTGCTTGACGGTGTCGGCCATCTCGCTGACGAGACGGCGCGTACGTTGCGCCACCTGCACCAGGTTCTCGCCGGGCTGGAGCAGCTCTTTGGCGAAGGTGCGCGTGAACACCGAATTGGGATTGGCGTCGTCGTTGGAGAGGCGGTCGAGCGCGGTCTGGCGCGGGCCCGCGGAGAAGACCGAGAACACGCCTTCGGGCAGCTGCACCATCGGGGCAAGCCCGCCACCGCCGGAGACGGCGCGGGTACCCTTGCGCTCGAACGGGTTGTTGCGGCAGGCGTCGAACACCAGGATCGAGGTTCGCGCCTTCTTGTTCTGGAGGCGCTCGACGATGCGATCGGCCAGGATGGAGGCGTCACGCACCAGCTCTTCCTGCCCTTCCGTCGCTGCCGGCACGTCCGTCGGCAGCAGGTAATTCTGGCCTGCGATCTCGAAGCCGTGGCCGGCATAGAAGAAGAACGCGGTGTCGCCGGGCTCGATCGTCCGATCGAACGCAAGCAGCGTCTCCGAAAATTGCTGCCGGCTCTGGTTTTCGGCGAGCATCACCGAGAATCCGAGCTGCTTCAGCGTATCGCCCATGGTGCGGGCGTCGTTGACCGCCTTGAGCAGCTTCGGAACGTTCCTATAGTCGTTGTTGCCGACGACGAGCGCGACGCGCTTCTCGGCACAGGCGGGAAGCGCGAAACCGCTGAGGCCGGCCGCGAGGCCAAGCGCTGCCAGTACTCTGAAAAGCCGACGTGTCATCGAAAATCCCTCAAGAACGGCCCACGCCGGTTCCTTCGAACAGCGGTTCATGGGAACCGCATCGTTGATGTGATAGTCGGCCCAGCCATAGCGCTGGTTCAACAGCCCTGAGGACTCAGGTCTGTCGTCTAGCCTATGGTAGATGCCACCGGAATTTGCTTTTTCTCGGTCAATTCTTGTGGGCAATTCCGCTGGAAGCGAGGGGACGCCGTGTATCGCTGGTGCACCGACGAGGTCGAGCCGCACGACCGCTTCGACTTTTGGCGCGAGGTGCGCGCCAAGGGCCTGTTCGGCGTCACCGTCGAACTCGAGCGCGAACGCCGCGCGGACTTCTTCGGCGAATTCTCGCTGTGTCAGCTTGGCGGAGCCGGCCTCGTCGAGCTGAAGGCTTCGCATTACACGGTCGAGCGCAGCATGACCGACATCGCTGACGCGCCGGGCGACAGCCTCTGTGTCTATCAGCAGCTCGGCAGCGGAGCCTGGTTCGGCGGCATGCGCGGCAGCGACTTCACAATCGCCAACGGCAGCTTCGCCACCAGCCATACCGACCAGCCTTACCGCGCCGCGCCGCTGGGCGCGGGAGGCTTCCACCTGCGGATCCTGAAGATTCCCGTGAGCGGTCTCTCCACGCAGGACAAGCGCATGCGCGAGCTTGCGCCCCGGACGTCCGTCGATCCCAGCCTCGCGCCCCTGCTCGACGCCTGCTTTGCCGATCTCGGTACGGTTGCCGCGGGTGATGACGGCGCCGCCGATGCCGCCCCCCTCGTCCAGGCTTTAGCCCATCTGGCACTGATCGAGCGCGGCGTCCTGCGGCCCGGCAGCCGCCTCGGGCAGGCCGCGCTGCGGATCGCCCGGCTCTCGCTGGCACGACGCCTGATCGCGCGTCACCTGCAAAACCCGGATATGGCGCCGGCGATGGTGGCCGACCTTCTCGGCGTGTCGGTCCGTCACCTGCACATGCTGTTCGAAAGCGCGGCCAAGAGTTTTTCGCAAACCGTGACGGACGAACGCCTGAACCAGAGCCGCCGCCTGATGCGCGAAGCCCCGGACCGGCTGATCGCCGACATCGCGACCGCCTGCGGCTTCGACAGCCTCGCGACCTATTACAGGGTCTTCAACGCCGCCTATGGGATGGCCCCCGGCGACTTCCGCGCCCAGGGTCCGGAAGGGCGTTAGCCGACGTTTGGACAGCTCCGGCCGACCGCTGGGTTGGGCGGAAAACCGCAGCCTCGCCCGCTATTTGAGCGAAAACCTCAGGTTTTTTAGGGCCTTCCCGCGGCTGCTCCATTGACTTTGGCCGATTCCCCCCTATGTTCCGGGTCGACGCGGCTCGGTATCGAAGAGCGATTCCTGAGCTTGGCGCTTTGTTCGCGTGAGTCAGCACCCCCAGCTTCTTTGAGAGCGCGCCGTTTTGGGGTGGAACGCGACAGCCTTATTACCCTCGAATCCGAACGGCGGTTTCGACCAGAGGCTCAATGTCTTTTACCCATCTCGGACTATCCGAAAAGGTCCTCGCCGCAGTGGCGGCCACCGGTTACACCACCCCCACCCCCATTCAGGAACAGGCGATCCCTCACGTCCTTGCTCGCAAGGACGTTCTCGGCATCGCCCAGACCGGCACCGGCAAGACCGCCGCCTTCGTGCTGCCGATGCTCACCATTCTCGAAAAGGGCCGCGCCCGGGCGCGCATGCCGCGCACGCTGATCCTTGAGCCGACCCGCGAACTCGCGGCGCAGGTGAAGGAAAACTTCGACCGCTACGGCGTGGGCCAGAAACTCAACGTCGCCCTCCTGATCGGCGGCGTTTCCTTCGGCGACCAGGATGCCAAGCTGACGCGCGGTGTCGATGTGCTGATCGCCACTCCCGGCCGCCTGCTCGACCACACGGAGCGCGGCGGCCTGCTGCTCACCGGCGTCGAGCTGCTCGTCATCGACGAAGCCGACCGCATGCTGGACATGGGCTTCATTCCCGACATCGAGCGCGTCTGCAAGCTCGTCCCGTTCACGCGGCAGACCCTGTTCTTCACCGCGACCATGCCGCCGGAGATCCGGCGCATCACCGAAACCTTCCTGCACAATCCGCAGAAGATCGAGGTATCGAAGCCCGCCACCACCGCTGTCACGGTTACGCAGTGTCAGGTCCCGGCCGGGCGCGAGGCGCACGAGAAGCGCGAGCTGCTTCGCCGACTGCTCCGCGAGGCCAAGGATCTCCAGAACGCGATCATCTTCTGCAATCGCAAGCGCGATGTCGCCGTCGTTCATAAATCGCTGCAAAAGCACGGCTTCAGCGTCGGCGCGCTGCACGGCGACATGGATCAGTCGGCCCGCACGGCGGCGCTCGAACAGTTCCGCAAGGGCGAGCTGCCGCTGCTGGTCGCATCCGACGTCGCCGCCCGCGGCCTCGACATCCCCGAGGTCAGCCACGTCTTCAATTTCGACGTTCCCCACCATCCCGACGACTATGTCCACCGCGTCGGCCGCACCGGTCGCGCAGGCCGGTCCGGCATGGCGATCTCGCTCGTCACGCCGCCCGACCAGAAGTCGATGGTGGCGATCGAGAAGCTGATCGGACAGAGCATTCCGCGCGCCGAAGGCGATTTCGAAGTCCGCACCGATGCTTCCGATGCGAGCGAGCGTCCGCGCGAGCAGCGCGGCCGTGAACGTTCACGCGGCGGACGCGGCAAGCCGCAACGCGGTCGCGAGCGCAGCCAGGAGCCGCGCGAAGCGCGTGGCGAGGCACAGCCTTCAGCCGAAGCACGGTCCGCTCCCGAAGCAAGGCCCGCTTCCGAAGCAAGGCCCGCGCGCGAGGCAAGGCCTCCGCGTGAAGCCAGATCTTCGCGTGAAGGCAGACCTTCGCGTGAAGCCAGACCTTCGCGTGAAGCCAGGCCTCCGCGCGAAGCCAAGCCATCATCAGAGCCGCGTGACGGTGCGCGCGAGCAGGCCAATCCGTCGCATGTGCCGTCGATCGGCCGTCCCGAGCCGCGCCGCCAACGCGAGGCCGACAGCGAGCCGGGCGACCACTCGCATCTGCCGGCCTTTCTGCTGCGTCCGGTTCGCTCCCCAGCCGGCGCCTGAAGCCCGATGCGCGCCCGGCTTTGGTTGAAATAAGCTTGCGCGCACTTTTCTGGACGTATTCGTGGACGTATTCGTGGACGTATATTTACGGGGCGTTCACGATCGTCCGTTAGCCTACGAACATAATTTAAGTATTGCTGCGGTCGACGGCACGCCGATCGCTGTGGGGTATGTTCCGTGGTCAAGGTGCTCGACGAACACGAACGCACGATGGCGTTCGCCGAGGTGGCGCTCGGTCAGATCCGATCGCTACGACAGACCGCAATTCCCCGCAATTACGAGATCTGGTTCGTCTACGCCACCGGCTACAATGCCCCGCTCAACAAGATCATCAACGAGACACTGGCGCGGAGCGGCACGCTGACCGAAGCCGATCTCGATCAGATCTACGAGACCTACCTCTCCCACATCAAGACCACCGACCGCATCGACAAGGTCGGCGCGCGCGTCATCGGCGAGATCGACGACGTGATGAAGGTACTCGGTGACGCGCTCGGGATGACCGGCTCCTACGATGCCAGCCTGTCGGGCGCGACCGAAAAGCTATCATCGGCCAAGAGCCGCGAGCAGATCAAGTCGATCGTCGAGACGCTGCTGCATTCGACCAGCGAGATGCGCGAGACCAACAAGGCGCTGGAAGACCGGCTGACGCTGTCGAAGAGCGAAATCAGCAACCTCCAGCAGAGCCTGGAGGCGATCCGCGCCGAGAGCCTGACCGATCCGCTGACGGGGCTCGGCAACCGCAAATATTTCGATCGCATGATCGACATGGCCGTGCAAGGCGCGCTCGCCTCCGGCGATCCGCTGTCGCTGCTGCTGGTCGACATCGATCATTTCAAGTCGTTCAACGATTCCTACGGCCATCTCACCGGCGACCAGGTGCTGCGGCTGGTCGGCCTGTCGCTGAAGCAGACCATCAAGGGCCAGGACATCACCGCGCGCTATGGCGGCGAGGAATTCGCGGTCGTGCTGCCCAACACCGCGCTGCGCCAGGCCCTCACGGTGGCCGATCACATCCGCCGCGCCGTGATGGCCAAGGAATTGAAAAAGAAGTCCACCGGCGAAATCCTAGGCCGCGTCACCATCTCCATCGGCGTCTCCATGCTGAAGCAGGGCGACGACACCGATGCGCTGATCGAACGCGCGGATGCCTGCCTGTACGCCGCCAAACGCAACGGCCGCAACCGCGTGATCTGCGAGGCCGATCCGGAATTCGCGGTCGAGACGCACAACCGGGTGGCGTGACGCCGAAGCCGCGCACCGCCACCTGCGCTTGACATTCTGGCCTGACGAACGACATCTCCCTCGCCGTCTCGAGGCGTCCGACTGCGAGCATCCGGAGGACTTGTCGTCTTGCCCAACCCGCATGATTTTCACACGCCGCAACCGTCCTACACCAGAGACGACCTGCTGAGATCGAGCGAGGGCAGCTATTTCGGTCCCGGCAACGCGCAATTGCCGGCGCCGCCAATGCTGATGATGGACCGCATCACGGAGATCAGCCTGGACGGCGGCAAGTTCGGCAAGGGCCATATCGTCGGCGAGTTCGACATCGCGCCAGGCCATTGGTTCTTCGATTGCCACTTTCGCGGCGATGCCATGATGCCGGCGTCTCTGGGACTGGATGCCATGTGGCAGATGATCGGCTATTGGCTCGGTTGGTCGGGCTCAGCGGGCAAGGGCCGCGCGATCGGCGTCGGCGAGGTGGAGTTCACGGGCTCCATCACACCGGACACACGATGCGTGCGCTACGAGGTCGTCATGCGCCAGGTGAGGCGCGGCAGGCTGGTCCTGGGATTTGCCGACGGCCGCGTGCTGGCTGACGGTGTCTGCGTTTACATCGCCAAAGACATGAGGGTTGGCCTGACAAAGGCCGTGGACTGAGCCTAACCCAGTCGCCTGGCGCGCTTCCCAACCGCTTTCTTTTTGCTCGCCTTCTTCCGCGCTTTCGCAGGCTTGGCGGCCTTCTTCGCCGCCTTCTTGACCTTGGGCCGCTTCTTCACCTTGGCGCGCTGGGCGGCGGCGAGAGCCGCCTTCGCCCACTGCGCAAGCTCCTCGGAATCGTCGAACAGGCGGGCCGGCAGCTCCCAGTAGGAGTTCACCAGCACCGTCTTGGCGCGGGTCGCGTATTGGAATGGCTTCGAGCCTTCCGCTTCAAAGTCCGGGATGGTCATCTCGTCGGCGCGAAAGAACAAGCCGGCACGCAGAGACAGGGCGAAATTGATGCCGTCGGCGGAGATGCCGTAGCCGGAAAACATTTTTCGGATGGCGACGGGGCCGAAATCGGCGAACAGGTCGATCAGGAATTCGCGGTCCATGGCAGGCTTCCCGGGGCGAGCAGCCCAGCCTTCATACCACCGCCGTCATTGCGATCGAAGCGAAGCAATCCAGATTGTCGCCGCAGAGACAGTCTGGATTGCTTCGTCGCAAGTGCTCCTCGCAAGGACGGAAAAACTACCCGTCGATCTGTGCCGGGCGCAGCTCGACCGACTCGCCGCAGCCGCAGGCCGAGATCTGGTTGGGATTGTTGAAGACGAACTGGGCCTGCATCTTGTCGGCCTTGTAGTCCATCTCGGTGCCGAGCAGGAACAGCACAGCCTTGGGATCGACCAGGATCTTGACGCCCTTGTCCTCAACGACCTCGTCGGTCGGGCGGACATCGTGGGCGTATTCGACGGTGTAGGACTGGCCGGCACAGCCGCCGTTCTTGACGCCGACGCGCAGGCCCACGATCTCGGAATCGGCCCGCTGGGTCAGCTCGTTGATGCGCTGGGCAGCAGCGTCCGTCAGCCGCATCACCTGCGGGCGCGGCCGCCGCGGCTTCGGAGTGGATGCTGGTGTTGAACCCGACGATATCTGTGTCATGTCAGTGATGTGGTCCGTTGCCGAGCGAATTCAATGCCAAGGATCTAACGAGAATCTAAAGCCAGGGTTACGCGTCACCACATGTTGAGCACGAGGCGGGCCTCGTCGCTCATGCGTTCCGGCGTCCAGGCCGGTTCCCAGACCACCTTGACGTCGACCACGCCGACGCCGGGGACACTGGCGACCGCGTTCTCGACCATCGTCGGCAACTCGCCGGCGGCCGGACAATTCGGCGTCGTCAGGGTCATTTTCACGTCGACGGAACGATCGTCCTTGATCTCGACCTTGTAGATCAGGCCGAGCTCGTAGATATCGGCCGGGATTTCCGGGTCGAACACGGTCTTGAGCCCGGCGATGATCTCGGTGGTCAAACGCTCGGTCTCCTCAGGCGGCAGTGCCGACTGGGTTTCCATCGGATTGGCTTTGATTTCGGCCGTGTCACTCATGCGAACAAATCCCGCGCCTTCAACAGCGCCTGTGCCAGATGATCGACTTCTTCCCGCGTATTATACATGCCGAACGACGCTCGGCATGTGGCTGTGACGTTGAACCGCTCTAAAAGCGGCATCACGCAATGGGTGCCGGCGCGCACCGCGATGCCCTGGCGGTCGATCACGGTGGCGACGTCATGGGCGTGGGCGCCTTTGAGCTCAAAAGAGATCACCGGGCCCTTGCCCCGTGCCGTGCCGATCAGCCGCAGCGAATTGATCTCGCGCAGCTTGTCCTGGGCGTAGGTGACGAGATCGTGCTCGTGCGCGGCGATACGCTCCTTGCCGATCGAATTGACGTAGTCGATGGCGGCGCCAAGCCCGACGGCCTCGACGATCGCCGGCGTGCCGGCCTCGAATTTGTGCGGGGGATCGCCATAGGTGACGATGTCGCGCGAGACTTCGCGAATCATCTCGCCGCCGCCGTTAAACGGACGCATCGCGACGAGGTGGTCGTACTTGGCCCAGAGCACGCCGATGCCGGTCGGACCGTAAACCTTGTGGCCGGTGAAGACGTAGAAGTCGCAGCCGAGGTCCTGGACATCGACGGGCAGATGCACGGCGCCCTGGCTGCCGTCGACCAGCACGGGGATGCCGCGGGCGTGAGCGATCTTCACGATGTCCTTGACCGGAACGATGGTGCCGAGCGCATTCGACATCTGCGTGATCGCGACCAGCTTGGTCTTCGATGTCAGGAGCTTCTCGAATTCCTCGATGAGAAAATTGCCCTCGTCGTCGACCGGCGCCCATTTGATCACGGCACCATGGCGTTCCCTGAGGAAATGCCAGGGAACGATGTTGGAGTGGTGCTCCATGATCGAGATGACGATCTCGTCGCCTTCTTTGATGTTCGGTTCACCCCAGGACGAGGCGACGAGGTTGATTGCCTCGGTCGCATTGCGGGTGAAGATCACTTCCTCGGTCCGGGCAGCGTTGATGAACTGCGCCACCTTGGTGCGGCCGCCCTCATAGGCTTCGGTCGCGGCGTTGGCGAGATAATGCAGGCCGCGGTGCACGTTGGCGTATTCGGAGGTGTAGGCCTGCGTCATGCGATCGAGCACGGCGCTCGGCTTCTGCGCAGAAGCCGCGTTATCGAGATAGACCAGCGGCTTGCCGTAGATCTGCATGGCCAGCGCCGGAAAATCCTGGCGCACGCGCGCGACGTCGTAAGAGCCGTTCTTGACTGCCGGATGCGTGCTCATTGGCGCCGCTCCAGCCAGCGCTCGGCAATGCCGATCACGTGCTCGCGCAGATCATCGTCGGCGATCTGCTCGATCGCCTCGCCGACGAAAGCCTGGATCAGCAGCGCCTGGGCCTGCTTCTCCGGCAGACCGCGCGCCTTTAGATAGAACAGCAGGCTGTCGTCTAGCGCGCCGGCGGTGGCGCCATGGCCGCAGGAAACGTCGTCAGCAAAGATCTCGAGCTCGGGCTTGTTGTCGGCTTCCGCTTCGTCCGAGAGCAGCAGCGCGCGGATCATCATCTTGCCGTCGGTCTTCTGTGCATCGGGACGAACGATGATGCGGCCCTGGAACACCGAATGCGCACGGTCGTCGATCACGGCGCGGAAGACCTCGCGGCTCACACAATTCGGCACGGCGTGGTCGACCACCAGCGTGGTGTCGCCATGTTCGGTCTTCTGCAACAGGTTCACGCCGTTGACCGAGAGTTCGCTGCCCTCGCCCGCCAGCGTGATGAAGCCTTGCAGGCGGCTGACCGCAGCACCGGTGGTCATGTTGAAGAAATTCAGCTTCGTGTTCGCACCGACCGTGACGAACTGCGAGGTGATGTTCACCGCATCCGGCGAATCGTCCATCAGGCGGATATGCGCGACGTCGGCGTTGTCGCCGACCGAGAGGATGACGGCATCGCTGACCTGGTAAGCCTTGGCGCCGGCCGCGACGAAGCTCTCGATGATGGTGGCACGAGCGCCCTTCCCGACCGCGACCTGCGAGCGGGTGAACGTCGACGCGGAAGACGAGATCGCGATGTGGATGATCTGGATCGGCGCGGAGAGCTGCACGCCGTCGGCGACCGTAAGCACGACACCGTCGGTCGCCATCGCCGCGTTCAGCGCGATCACCGCATCGGTGGCCGCGGTCCTCAACAGACCGGAATCCTTCTCCAGCGTCTCCCGCAAGGTCTTAACGCTCACCTCGGAGGCCAGCGCCTTGACGTCCGAGAGATCGGGAGCGAACACGCCGTCGACCAACACCAGCTTACGGGCGCCCGCGATCGCGTGCGCTTTCACGGCGTCCGCAGCGCGCTTCAACGCAGCCGCATCGGGTGCAGCCGCAAGCGGCAGCACCTCGCCGACCAGCGCGCGCAGATCGGTGTATTTCCATTCCTCGATCCGGCGGTGCGGCAGGCCGAGACGCTCATAGGTCTCGAACGCCTCGCGGCGCACGGCGATCACGGAAGGCGAACCCGGCAGACGGCCTTCGGCGCTGGCGAACAGATCGCTCACCGCGCGGCCGTTTCCGGTCTTTGCCACAGCAACGTTCATCGCAAAATTCCTTACGCGTCCTCGTACTGGGCGTAGCCGGACGACTCCAGCTCCAGCGCCAGGTCCTTGGCACCGCTCTTCACGACACGGCCCTTCGACATCACGTGCACGACGTCAGGCACGATGTAGTTGAGCAGCCGCTGATAGTGGGTGATGACGACCATCGCGCGCTTGGGCGAATGCAGCGCGTTGACGCCGTCGGCTGCGATGCGCAGCGCGTCGATGTCGAGGCCGGAATCCATCTCGTCGAGGATGCACAGGCTCGGCTCGAACAGCGCCATCTGCAGCACCTCGTTGCGCTTCTTCTCGCCGCCGGAGAAGCCGACATTGACGCCGCGCTTGAGCATGTCCTGCGGGATGTTCAGCGACTTCGAGACGTCGCGGACTTTCTTCAAAAAGTCCGGCGTCGAATATTCGCTCTCGCCGCGCGCCTTGCGCTGCGCGTTCAGCGCGGTGCGCAGGAAATTCATGGTGGAGACGCCGGGAATCTCGACCGGATACTGAAACGCCAGGAACACGCCCTTGGCGGCGCGCTCGTTCGGGGCCATCGCGAGCAGGTCTTCGCCCTTGAACAGGATCTCGCCGGCGGTGACCTCGTAACCGGGCTTGCCGGCGATGACGTGGGACAGGGTCGACTTGCCGGAGCCGTTCGGCCCCATGATCGCGTGGATCTCGCCCTCGTTCACGGTCAGCGTCAGCCCATGGAGGATCTCACGCTCCTCGACACGAACCTTCAGGTCTTTCACTTCGAGCAAAGCCATATCTTGTTTCCATCTATCTCCTCAACCTGAGGAGCGCCGCAGGCGCGTCTCGAAGGATTGAGGCCAACAATCTTTCCGTATCCATCCTTCGAGACGGCCGCTTACGTGGCCTCCTCAGGATGAGGCCGGCGCTAGCCGACCGATCCTTCGAGCGAGATCGAGATCAGCTTCTGCGCTTCCACCGCGAATTCCATCGGCAGTTGCTGGAGCACGTCCTTGACGAAGCCGTTGACGACGAGGCCGACCGCCTCCTCCTGCGTGAGGCCGCGCTGGATGCAGTAGAACAGCACGTCCTCGGAGATCTTGGACGTGGTGGCCTCGTGTTCGAACGTCGCCGACGAGTTCTTGGCTTCGATGTAGGGCACGGTGTGCGCGCCGCATTTGTCGCCGATCAATAGCGAATCGCAGGCGGTGAAGTTGCGCGCGCCGGTCGCCTTGCGATGCGCCGTGACGAGCCCGCGATAGGTGTTCTGCGACTTGCCGGCGGCGATGCCCTTGGAGATGATGCGGCTCGACGTGTTCTTGCCGAGATGGATCATCTTGGTGCCCGAGTCGACCTGCTGATAGCCGTTCGAGATCGCGATCGAGTAGAATTCACCACGCGAATTGTCGCCGCGCAGGATGCAGCTCGGATACTTCCAGGTGATCGCCGAACCGGTCTCGACCTGGGTCCAGGAGATCTTGGAATTGTTGCCGCGGCAGTCACCACGCTTGGTGACGAAATTGTAGATGCCGCCCTTGCCTTCCGAATTGCCCGGATACCAGTTCTGAACCGTCGAATATTTGATCTCGGCGTCGTCGTGCGTGACGAGCTCGACCACGGCCGCGTGCAGCTGGTTCTCGTCGCGCTGCGGCGCGGTGCAGCCCTCGAGATAGGAGACGTAGGAGCCCTTGTCGGCGATGATCAGCGTGCGCTCGAACTGGCCGGTGTTGCGTTCGTTGATGCGGAAATAGGTGGACAGCTCCATCGGGCAGCGCACGCCCGGCGGCACGTAGACGAACGAGCCGTCCGAAAACACCGCCGAGTTCAGCGTCGCATAGAAATTGTCCGAGGTCGGCACCACGGATCCCAGATATTTCTGCACCAGCTCGGGATGCTCGCGGATCGCCTCTGAGATCGGCATGAAGATCACGCCGGCCTTCTTCAGCTCGGCCTTGAAGGTGGTCGCAACCGAGACCGAATCGAACACGGCGTCGACCGCGATCTTGCGCCTGTTGGGGTCTTCCTCGCCGGGCTTCGGCTCGACGCCTTCGAGCATGGCGACTTCCCGCAAGGGAATGCCAAGCTTCTCGTAGGTCTTCAGAATCTCGGGATCGATCTCGTCGAGCGAGGTGATCGTCTTCTTCGGCTTGGGAGCCGAATAGTAATAGAGGTCCTGGAAGTCGATCTTAGGATAGTCGACGCGGGCCCACGTCGGCTCGGTCATGGTCAGCCAGCGCCGATAGGCTTCGAGCCGCCACTGGAGCATCCAGGCGGGTTCGTTCTTCTTCTCGGAGATGAACTTGACGGTCTCTTCCGACAGCCCCTTGGGGGCCTTGTCGGACTCGATCAGGGTCTCAAATCCATAACGATACTGATCGACGTCGATGCGCTTCACGCGCTCGACCGTCTCTTGCACGGCTGGCATTCTATCCTCCGCTCGCGGTTTCAAGGACCGCGGTGGATCATCAAACTCGGACGACTATTACGATGTTTCTTGGCGGGACGCACGCGCTTAGAACCGTTCAAGCCGTGTTTCATCGCTTATCCCTTAAGTAGGGTATTACCGAGCTTTCGCCAAGCCTCTAACGCCCTGTTGATGTCATCCGGCTCCGTGGACCAGCCCAGACTTAGACGCACCGCTCCTTGCGCGACGGTGGGATCATACCCCATCGCCGACAGCACGTGGGACGGCTGCACCTTGCCCGAGGAACAGGCAGAGCCCGAGGACACGGCGACGCCCTCGAGGTCGAAGCCAATCACCGCGGTCTCGGCTTTCAAGCCGGGAGCCGTGAAAAGAACGGTATTTGGCAACCGCTTGACGTCGTCTGAGAAGACCGTGGCGCCGGCCATGGAGCGAATGCCATTTTCCAAGCGATCTCTGAGGGTTGCCATGCGCTCCGCATCTTCCGGCAAAGCCTGAAGGGCAACCCGCACGGATGCCCCGAAGCCGGCAATGCCGGCGACATTCTCGGTTCCGGCGCGCCGGTTCAGCTCCTGCCCGCCGCCCCGCAGCACCGGCGCAAGTCCGGCCACGCCGTCGGCCACGACCAGCGCGCCGACCCCCTTGGGGCCGCCGATCTTGTGCGCAGAAAAGGTCGCAAGGTCCGCGCCGATCACCTTGATATCAAAAGGGATTTTTCCAAGCGCCTGGATTGCATCGACGTGCAGGAGGCCGCCGGCCCCGTGAACGATTCCCGCGACGTCAGTGACCGGCTGCAGCGCGCCCGTCTCATTATTGGCGGCCATGACGGAGACCAACGCCGGCGGGCCCTCGCTGAGCAGCGCCTTCAAATGATCGAGGTCGATCACGCCGGAGCGCGTGACCTTGATCTGACCGATCTCATCTGCCGGGAACCGGCCGCCTGCCAGCACCGAAGCATGCTCGACGGCCGAGACCAGAAGCCGCTCCACAGGCCTGCCAGACGGCCCTCGCAGGCCCGGCGACAGCGCCAGCGCGTTGGCCTCGGTTCCCGCGGAGGTGAAGACGACATTCCGCGGCAGCGCGCCTACGGCTGCGGCGAGGGCGGCGCGAGCGTCCTCGACCAGCCGCCGCGCCTGTCGCCCCTCGGCATGAACCGAGGACGGATTGCCGATCAGCTCGTAGGCGGCCAGCATCGCTGCGCGCGCCTCGGCGCGCAGCGGCGTGGTCGCATTCCAGTCGAGATAGACGCGGCTCGGCATGGCGCCCTCTTAGCATCTTTTACCCTCGCGCCAATCGGCAGCCGCCGCACATCAGGCCGGCTGTTGCTGCGCAATTCCGGCCGAGGATCGGACCTCTGTCCGGAGGCCAAACAGTGGCCGTAGCCAGGCGATCCGACGCGCGATCTCGTAGGCGACGAGGCAAGTGAGCGCGGTGCCTGATATTACGATGGCGGCTTCGCTTCCGGCTGATAGCCCGCTGCTCTGCAATGCGTGCGCGATCATGATGATCGCGGTCTGATGCACGATGTAATAGGGAAAGATCGCATCGGTCAGATAGCGGCGCACGGGGCCGTCGGCCGTCAGGTGGCGTCGCGCAAAGCCGAGCACCACCGCCATCGCCAGCCATTGGTAGCAGCCATAGGCCGAGCTCGCGAACCATCTCAGCATCGGCGATGGCTCGACCAGGCCGGCACGAAGCAGAATGAACAGGACGAACAGGCTTGCGGCAACTGCGAGCGCAATCCAGCGCTGCCGTTCGATATCGCGCCAGATACCGCCCTCTTTCGCCAGCAGGAAGCCAATCAGGAACGCGGTCGCATGGTCCGCATGGTTGTACCAGTCGCCGAACAGCGCGTGCGTCGACGGGAAGGCCGGAAACAGGAGCAAGCGCCAGGCCGCGAACAAAAGGCACGGCAGGACCAGCAGCCCGGGTCCGGTGAGGAGGACAGCCAGTCTCGGGCCGAGCCGATCGGCCAGCATGGGCCGCAGCCAGAGCACGCCGGCCAGCGCGACGGTGTAGACCCATAGATAGACTACGAACCAGAGATGGTTCCAGGTCGGCAGCACGATACAGGGGTTCGGGCAGAATTGCGCTCCGAACGCCAGATAGTGCCGGACGTAAAAATCGGCGAAGCCGGCGGGGTAACCGAGGCTCTCAACGATCTGGAGGTAGGACTGCGGCGGCACGATCACGAACATGCCAAAGATCAGTGGGATCAGGAGTCGTGCCGAGCGCGTGCGGACGAAGGCACCGAGGTTGTACTTGCCCAGCATGAAACGGGTGGCGACGCCGGAAACCAGAAACAACAGCGACAGCCGCCAGGGATTGATGACCAGCATCAGGGGCTCGAGCCAAGTCAGCCGGTGCTCGCTCTTGATGTGAAACCCCCAGGACACGTAGAGCATGCCGACGTGGTAGAAGATCAAGAGCCCGAACGCTAAAATCCGCACCCAATCCAGATCGATGCGTCGTTCCGAAGTCGAAATTTGTTGCGGTGTTGACATGGTTCTCTGCTCCTCGGCGGGACGGCAAACACGGGTTTTGGGCCATGGCTGACGGCCAAAATGCCCCCGAAACGGAGCGTGTCGAGACGGTTTGGGATCAGGACCGGGCGCGAGGGGACGAGGCGTCGGGGTCCGGGACGAGCGGTTGGCCCGGCGGGATCAGTGGCGACGGGACGATGTTCGCCGCGATCGCCGCCGTCTCGCTCGCCATCGGGATCGTCAATGCGCTCTCCGGCGCGCAGGACGCCGCCTGGCGTGGCGACAGCTATGACATTGGCCGGCGACTGTTCTGGGAGCTGTCGAGCATCATCGTCATCTTGCTGCTGGTGCCGATCCTGGTGCTGGCCGTCCGGCGCATGCGCCAGACACGGCCGCTGGCAATTCGGATCGGAATCGCCGCGGTCGCCTTGCTTGGCTTCTCGGCCCTCCACATCACCGGAATGGTAGCGGTCCGGAAATTCCTGCTCTGGCTCGCGGGAAGTGCCTACGACTTCCATTTCTCGTTGGCGGCGGTCCTGTACGAGTTCCGCAAGGATGCCGTGACCGCTTTGCTGCTCGGAGCAACGCTCTGGCTGCTCGAAAGCCGGCGCGAGCTGCGGAAGGCCGTGCGGGCGGCGATGCCCATCTCGGCCGTTCCATTGGAGCAGTCGTCCCTCGATCTGATCTGGCTCCGGGACGGCACCAGCCGCATTCGCGTCGTGCCGCGCGACATCCTGTGGGTCGCCTCTGCCGGCAATTACATCGAATACAACCTCGCCAGCGGCATCCAGCACCTGATCCGCGGCACGTTGGCCGCGACCGAAAGCGAGCTCGCCCGCTTCGCCATCGTGCGCGTGCACCGGACCAGGCTCGCCAATCTCGACCGGGTGAGCGCCGTGGACTTCAAGCCGTCAGGGGATTTCGAGCTCACATTCGACAATGGGCAGACGCTTGGGGGCAGTCGCCGCTATCGGCCCGCGGTCGCCTCCCTGGGAGATCGCACCGAGCCGGTGTGAATCGCCACCGGCGATCGCCCGACAAACGATAAACAATCGTGATTCCAATTGGTTGTTGCCACACCACCGATCCTGGCCGTCACCTGGTTGGGTCCCGGCAGCCGTCGGCACGACACTGGCATGACCGGGTAAGCTCTTGAGCTCATTGGGCGATGTTCAAGATGCTTGCTTTTTGACCCTCGCCTCATGTTAGAACGCGCGCGTCAGTTCGCCGCGCGCCGCTCGCGCATCATCCGAGGGCGCCGCTCCACCCTTCCATTCGCGGCTTGGTCGGCCCAGCAGCCGATGAAATCCGCACAATCGGTTGATTGTTGAAGAGCGTCTTCAAGGGATCAATCAAGAGATCATCATGCCTGAAGTTATTTTCACCGGCCCCGCCGGCCGTCTCGAAGGCCGCTACCATCCGGCCAAGCAGAAGAACGCGCCGATCGCGATGGTCCTGCACCCGCATCCGCAGTTCCACGGCACGATGAATCACCAGATCATCTACCAGTGCTACTATGCGTTCGCGCATCGTGGCTTCTCGGTGCTGCGATTCAATTTCCGCGGCGTCGGCCGCAGCCAGGGCTCGTTCGACCACGGCACCGGCGAATTGTCGGACGCGGCCGCGGCGCTCGACTGGGCGCAGACCATCAATCCCGAAGCGCGCGCCTGCTGGGTTGCCGGCTTCTCCTTCGGCGCCTGGATCGGCATGCAGCTGCTGATGCGCCGCCCCGAGGTCGAGGGCTTCATCTCGATCGCACCGCCCGCCAACCTCTACGACTTCTCGTTCCTCGCGCCCTGCCCGTCCTCGGGCCTGATCGTGCATGGCGAGAAGGACGCGGTGGTGCCGCCCAAGGACGTCAACACGCTGGTCGAGAAGCTGAAGACGCAGAAGGGCATCGTGATCGACCAACAGGTCATCCCCGGCGCCAATCATTTCTTCGACGCCAAACTCGAGCCGCTGATGGAAACCATCACCGCCTATCTCGACATGCGCCTCGCCAACGTGCGCTAAGGCCTCGTCGCTGAGCCTTGTAGCCCGGATGGAGCGAAGCGAAATCCGGGAAGCTCCATCTGCTGAGACAAGGCCCCGGATTGCGCTTCGCTCCATCCGGGCTACCAAACTAAAGCTAAGCCAGCTTGAGCGCGACGATTCCCATCAAGACGAGCGCGATGCCCGCTAGTTTCATCGCGCTCAAGGTCTCGCCGAACAGCACGACGCCCATGACGAAAGTCCCGGCCGCGCCGATGCCGGTCCACACCGAATAGGCGACGCCGACCTCGAGCACCTTCAAGGCACGCCCGAGCAGGACAACGAAGGCTGCGAGCAGCACGAGCGAGACGATGCTCCAGCCTGCGCGCGTGTAGCCCTCCGCATATTTCATCGAGATCGCCCAACCGACATCAAGTGCGCCGGCGATCACCAGCATCAGCCAGGCCATGGATTGCGACATCGGCGTGGGCTCAGGCCGCAAGCTTGAGCAGATGCGCGTCGTGGCGCACGAGGAAGGCGCGCAGCAATTGCGGATAGTCCGCGCCCACCGCAGTACGGACGCTCGGACGCTTTGCCAGCTCGGCGCGCCACGCGCGCACCTTCGGTAGATCCTTGAAGATGCCGAGTTCGATCAGTTCATCGAACACATCGAAATAGCGGAAGACGGGCGCGAACACCGCATCGACGAGACTGAACGCATCGCCGGCAAAGAATGGGCCTGCGCTTAGCGCGGCCTCGACACGCGCGAACTTCGCCACGAGTGCCTGGCGCTTACTCTCAAACGTCGCCGGGTCGGTCGTGGTCTCCAGCCCCCAGAGATCGCCGAGAATCGCCGAGCCGAACTCCATCCAGGCGCGATGCTCGGCACGCTCGAGCGCATCAGTCGGATGCAGTTTTCGGCCGCCTTGCGTCTCCTCGATGTATTCGCAGATCACGTTGCTCTCGAACAGCGCGACCTCGCCCTTCTCGCTCGTCACGACCAGCACCGGCACCTTGCCGAGCGGCGATAGTTTGAGAAACCACTCCGGCTTGTTGGCGAGATCGATGTCGACCCGCTCGAACGGGACGCCCTTCTCGTTGAGCGCGATCACGGCGCGCTGCACGTATGGACAAAGCTTATGGCTGATCAGTTTGAGTGAAGCGGTCATGGCAAAGATCCCGGCGGTTGGATGCAACTGCATTAAATATAGATGCATTTGCATTCACTCGTCAAGTTCGATGCATGTGCATTGACCGGTATCAATGTAGGATCACCTTCACGGCCGCGCGATCACCCCGCCTGTCATCGGCATCGGCACGCCCGTGGTCGCGGGATACGACAGCGGCAGGCCCTTTAGGCCGCGGGCAGCCAGGAAGCCGAAGGCCTGCGCCTCGATGGCGTCGGAGGCCCAGCCGACTGTCTCGGCGGCCTCGACAGTGGCGGACCCCACGCGCTCCCGCAGCATCTGCAGCATGGTCCGGTTGCGGGCGCCGCCGCCGCAGACGATCCAGCTTCGCGGCCTGCGTGGCAGCAGCGGGACGATGCGGGCGATGGCCGCCGCGGTGAAGGCGGTCAGCGTTGCGGCGCCGTCGGCCGGTAGCACCTCGCCGAGCTTCAGTGCTGCAAAATCGTTGCGGTCGAGCGATTTCGGCGGCGGGCTTGCGAAGAACGGCAACTCCAGCGCCCGCGCGATCCAGGCTTCGTCCACCTTGCCGAGCGCTGCGAACTTTCCGTCCGCGTCGAACGCCTGATTCATGGTGCGGTACATGAAATCGTCGAGCAGCGCGTTGCCGGGCCCGGTGTCGCAGGCAATCAGCGTGTCGTTGCCGTCGATATAGGTGATGTTGGAGACGCCGCCGATATTGACGACAACGATCGGCCCTTCGCGCTCCAGCGAATGGACGAGCGCCCGGTGGTAGACCGGCACGAATGGCGCGCCCTGTCCGCCGGCCTCGACGTCGGCGGCACGGAAATCATGCATCACGGGGATATGGATCGCCTTGGCCAGCGCCGGCGCATCGCCGATCTGCACGGTCAGTCGCTTCTCGGGGCGGTGCAGTACGGTCTGGCCGTGGAAGCCCACGATGTCGATGTCTTCCGGTTTCATCCGGTTCTGGGCGACGAAGGCGGCCACCGCCTCGGCATGCGCGAGCGTCACCGCGCGTTCGGCTTCGGCCAGAATTCCCGGCCGGGCATCGCGCTGCGGCAGGTGCACGGCCTCGCTCAGCGCCTGACGCAGCAGGTTGCGCTCCGCCGGGTTATAGGGCCGGTAGCCGGACGGCCCGAATGCCTTGACCTGCTTTCCGTCGGTTTCGATCAGCGCAACATCCACCCCGTCCAGCGAGGTGCCGCTCATCAAACCGAGTGCCATCAACATCATGGATCAGCGTCCTCAAGAGCCCCATCCGGCATGCCGATCTTGTGCCAGAGGGACACATCTTATAATGCCACAGGCCAAAGTAGCGGGCAGCAACCGAGTTCCCACGGAAGACCCTTAAATTGCTCCCGAAACAGTAAACCAAGAATTGTCAGGCGCTCCGACAAATGACCGCATTCAAATCGGATTTCCTCAACACGCTGCAGGAACGTGGATTCATCCACCAATGCTCCGATTTCGAGGGGCTGGACGCACTCGCCGCCAAGGGCGAGGTGACCGGCTACGTCGGCTACGATTGCACCGCCCGCTCGCTGCACATCGGCAATTACCTGACCATGATGATGCTGCACTGGCTGCAGCAGTCCGGCAACAAGCCGATCACGCTGATGGGCGGCGGCACCACCATGGTCGGCGACCCCTCCGGCAAGGACGAGACGCGGGCGATCCGCTCCGTCGCCGAGATCGAGGCCAACAAGGAATCGATCCGCGGCGTGTTCGCAAAAGTGCTGCGCTATGGCGAGGGCAAGAGCGACGCCATCATGCTCGACAATGCCGAGTGGCTGACAAAGCTCAATTGGATCGAGATGCTGCGCGACATCGGCCGGCACTTCTCGGTCAACCGCATGCTGACCATGGACTCCGTGCGGCTGCGCCTCGAACGCGAGCAGGAGATGAGCTTCATCGAATTCAACTACATGATCTGTCAGGCCTACGATTATGTCGAGCTCGCCAGGCGGACCGGCTGCAGCTTGCAGATGGGCGGCTCCGACCAGTGGGGCAACATCATCATGGGCGTCGATCTCGGCCGCCGCATGGGCACGCATCAACTGTATGCGCTGACGACGCCTCTGCTCACGACGGCATCGGGGGTCAAGATGGGCAAGACCGCACAAGGCGCGGTCTGGCTCAACGCCGACCAGTTCTCGGCCTATGATTTCTGGCAGTACTGGCGCAACACCGAAGATGCCGACGTCGGCAAATTCCTCAAGCTGTTCACGACGCTGCCGATGAGCGAGATCAGGAAGCTCGAGGCGCTCGGAGGCTCCGAGATCAACGAGGCCAAGAAGGTGCTCGCCACGGAGGCGACCGCGCTCCTGCATGGCCGCGACGCAGCGAACGAGGCGGCCGAGACCGCGCGCCGCACCTTCGAGGAAGGCGCGCTGGCCGAGAGCCTGCCGACCGTGGAAATTCCACGCGGCGAGTTCGACGCCGGCCTCGGCGTGCTCAATGCCTTCGTCAAGGCGGGCCTCGTTGCCTCTAACGGCGAAGCACGGCGCCAGATCAAGGGCGGCGGCCTGCGCGTCAACGACGAGCCCGTCACCGACGAGAAGATGGCGTTGTCGGCGGCCGACCTGACGCCGGAAGGCGTGATCAAGCTGTCGTTCGGCAAGAAGAAGCACATCCTGCTCAGGCCTGCATAGGCGTATGAGCTTTTCGCTGCTTGTCAGGGCGCGCCGAAGCGCGCTCCCTGATCGGCAATGGACCAGAGCACGCTAGAGGAACAGTCCAAGCAAGCGACCAGGGAACGCGTCACGGCGACGCCGCAGGGCGTCGTGCGCACCGCGCTCGTGGTGCTCGCGCTCTGCTTCACACTCGCCGTGCTCGGCCGCGGCCTCAGCGAAAGCTTTACCGTCTTCCTGAAGCCGATCTCGGAAAACTTTGGCTGGGATCGCGCCCAAGTGGTCTCGATCTATTCGCTGACCTGGCTCGTCAGCGGATTGACTGCGCCGTTGGTCGGACGGCTTTTCGATCATTCCGGACCGCGCATCGTCTATGCACTCGGCCTGTTGCTGCTCGGCTCGGCTTTCCTGATTGCGGCGCACGCGCAGTCACTCTGGCAGTTCCAGCTCTCGATCGGACTCTGCGTTGGCGTCGGCGTCGCCTTCATCGGCAATGTGCCGAACTCGATCCTGCTGGGCCGCTGGTTCGGCCCAAAGCTGCCGACCGCGATGGCGGTGGTCTACTCGGCCATGGGTGGCGGCGTGCTGGCGCTGCTGCCCGCCTCGCAGCTTTTGATCGATCATCTCGGTTGGCGCGAAACCTACCAGCTGTTCGGCTTCGCCGCGCTCGGCCTGCTGGTGCCGCTCATGCTGCTGCCATGGCGGCTGTTCGCCTCGGGCTCGCCGCATATCGCGAAGAAGACCGATCCGGATTTCGTCGATCACGGCTGGACCCTTCCGAGCGCGATGCGCCATCACGCCTTCTGGGCGCTGTTCTCGACCTTCTTCTTCACCGCGGTCGGCATGTACGCGATTGCCGCCCAGATCGTGGCCTATCTGATCGATGCCGGCTTTCCACCGTTGCAGGCCGCGACCGCCTGGGGCTTCTCCGGCGTCGTGCTGGTGTTCGGCATGCTCGGCGTGTCCGCGCTCGATGGCCTGATCGGACGTCGGCCGTCGGTGCTGCTCAGCTACGCGATCTCGATCCTCGGCATCTTCCTGCTGTGGCTGTTGCAATACTCCGCCAATCTCCTCCTGCTCACCGGATTCGTGGTCTGCTTCGGCAGCATGATGGGCTCACGTGGACCGCTGATCACGGCGACCGCGATGAAGATCTTCGGGGGCAAGCGCGTCGGCACCATTTACGGCACGATCTCGATCGGCAGCGGACTCGGCTCGGCGTTCGGCTCCTGGAGCGGCGGCCTGATCCATGACGCGACCCACGGTTACAACGCGCTGCTCGCCTTCGCGCTTGCCAGCGTGGTGCTCGGGATGATCCCGTTCCTGGTCGTGCCCGCCTTGCGGCGCTAGGTCTCCCGAAGGTAACCTGCGGGCATTCGCGTCACCGGGAAATTACGGATGGGCACGACGCGAACAGCGGCAAAAGATGTGGATGGCGCGCGGGTGAAAGTCCCTCCTGCGGTGTTTTGTCCGACATGACAAAAATGTCAGCGCAAATTGCCCTTGGGCGGCTTGCAGGGCAGAACTGAATGCGGTCCTAGTCGCAAGCATTGGATGGAGGGCACAAACCAATGAACTTTCCCTATCTCGTTCGCTTTCAACCGGTTCTCTTGAGCCTGTTTCGTTTCGTCACCGGCCTGCTGCTGTTTCAGTACGGCGTCGCCAAGCTGTTCAAGTTTCCGGTGCTTCCCTACTTCGCAAACATCCCGCCGATCATCTACGCAGCCGGTACGCTTGAGCTCGTGCTTGGCGCGCTGCTGATGATCGGCCTGTTCACCCGCCTCGCGGCATTCATCCTGTCGGGTGAGATGGCCTTCGCCTACTTCATGGGCCACATGTTCAAGGGCGAGACGCCGGTGTTCCTGCCCCTGCTCAATGGTGGCACCGCGGCGATCCTGTTCTGCTTCGCCTGCCTCTATCTCTCGGCAGCCGGCGGCGGCTCGGTCAGCGCCGATGCGGCGATGGGCAAGGACTAGCGGCACAACCGGCGGCGCGTTCCCGCGGCGCTGAGGCATCAGCAATTGATTCGCGGATATGGGGATGGCACCCGAACATTTACGGGTGCCATCTCAGCGCGAGCCCAGCACGTTCCAGACGAGGACGAGGACCGCGACCAGCAGCATCGACATGATGAGACGATGAACGAATCGGTTCATGTCCGCTCCCACCGGCTTCGGTCGGGACTAAAGACCCACACAATCTTTCTCCCAGTTGACTTGCCATGCGCCCACGTGGCGCATTTCCGCATGGATGTTTGCGCATGCGGCTCGCGGACGCCGCTTGCGCGGCAGCCGTCGCACGCGTCCATTCATGATTGGTAAGAATTTCATGCTACCGACGCGAGCAACAATAACCATTCCGTCGAGGCCGTGATGAAGCTGCTGAGCCACCTCAAGATCCGCACCAAGCTCGCCAGCATGGTCTGTCTTTCGGCACTCACGGTCACGGCCATCATCGGGGTGTCGTCCGTGCTCAGCAAGAGCCGCATGCTTGAGGACCGCGTCCAGCAGATGCGGACCGCGGTCGATATGCTCCACAACCTCGCCCAATCACTTGAAGAAGAAGTCGGCGCCGGCAAGCTGACGCAGGCCGAAGCGAAGGTCCAGTTCCACCAGCGCGGCCGCCGCATGAGCTTCAATGGCGGCCAAGGCTATCCGGTGGTCTATAACGCCGATACGTCCCTCATCGTCAACGGCGCCAACCAGCAGCTCGAAGGCAAGATCACCGGTGCGAAGGACTCCAATGGCGTCCTGATCGCCGACGCCATTATCAAGGCTGGCGCTGAGACCGCACAGGGCGGCGTGACCTCCTATCTCTATCCCCGCCCCGGCCAGACGGAGCCCGTCCGCAAGACCGTGTTCGCGCGCAAATTCGCGCCCTGGAACGCGACGATCAGCTACGGCCTCTATGTCGACGACATCGATGCGGACGTGCGAGCCTTGACGCTTGAGCTGGGGGCGATCGGCATCGGCCTGATGCTGCTGATGGCGACATTGTCCTGGCTGATCGCCCGCGACGTGCTCGGCGCACTCGACCGCCAGAAGAACCGCATGCAGGCCATTTCCGAAGGCGCCATCGACGCGGCGGTCGAGGAGACCGGTCGCGGCGACGAGATCGGCCGCATGGCCGAGACCCTCGAAGTGCTCAGGCAGACCGCGCTGACAGCGCGCAAGCTGGAGGCCGAGCAGGTCGCCACCAAGACCCGCAGCGAACAGGAGAAGCGTGACGCGCTGATCTCGCTTGCCGACCGGTTTGACGCCTCCGTCGGCCAGCTCGTCGGCCTGATGGCCTCGGGCTCCGGCGAACTGGAGGTCACCGCCAAGTCGATGTCGTCGACCGCGGAAGGCACCAACCGCCGCGCCGCCGTCGTCGGCTCGGCCGCCACCGAAGCCAGCCAGCGCGTCCAGACGGTCGCGGCCGCCGCCGAGGAGCTCTCCTCGTCCATCACCGAGATCAGCCGTCAGGTCGCGCAGTCCGCCGTGGTCACCGGCCGTGCCGTGGACAGCGCACGCCGCACCGACACCATCGTGCGCGCCCTCTCGGACGGAGCCCAGCAGATCGAGCACGTCGCCGAGCTGATCTCCAGCATCGCGGCGCAGACCAATCTGCTCGCGCTCAACGCCACCATCGAGGCCGCACGCGCCGGTGAAGCCGGCCGCGGCTTTGCTGTCGTCGCTTCGGAGGTGAAGTCGCTGGCGAGCCAGACTGCGGAAGCCACCCGCGAGATCGGCGACAAGATCGCCCAGATCCAGGGCGCGACCAAGGAAGCGGTAGACGCCATCGGCGGCATCACCGCCACCATCGAGGAGGTCAGCCGGATCGCCACCTCGATCGGCGCCGCGATCGAGGAGCAAGGCGCCGCCACCGCCGAGATCGCCCGCAGCGTCTCGCAGACGGCGGAGGCGACCCAGGAAGTCACCACCAATATCGGCGGCGTCAGCACGGCAGCGAACGAGACCGGCAATGCGGCAGGCATGGTGCTCGCAGCTGCGTCAAACCTCTCCAAGCAGGCCGAGCAGCTCTCCGGCGAAGTCGGAACCTTCCTGGCCGGCGTGCGCGCGGCGTAAGCGGCCGGCATCAAACCCAGCACGTCGTCATGGCCGGGCTTGTCCCGGCCATCCACGTTCTGCGCGCTTATTGGAAGGAGCTCGGCAGCCTCGCCGCTATCGCCGCGCGAGGGTGCAGCCGCTCGAGAGCTGGCGCGTCGTTCCGGTCGAACCATCGTTCGACTGCGACGGGAATTCCTCGAACGGCGAGTTCTGTTTGCCGGTGTTGAATTCGAAGATCTTGCGGAACAGACCGGGTGCCATCGCCGAAATCGGATTGACGCGCATCACGGGCGCGGCCGGGGTGCCGACGACCTCGTAGGTCACGCCGATCAATCCTTCATTGTTGCCGCCGCCGAGGAAGATGCCGAACAACGGGATCTGGCCGAAGATGTTGTTGACGCCATACATCGGCACGAATGTGCCGCTCATGCAGACCTGATTGCCGGGAAAGTCGATTGAGCCCTCGATGGTAGCGCCGATCATCGGCCCCTTGACCACGCCGTCGCGGATCGTGAGCGCGCCGTTCTGCCGCGTGAACTCTGCACGCATCGCCGTAAAGGCCACGCCGCTCTGCGCCCCATTGGGAGCGCCCGCCGCGACGCGATCGAGTTGATCCATTCCCTTGACCGAGAAGTCGCGCACATTGATCAGGCCTTCCCGGGTCGTGGGCTCCGACGTCGGCGGCTCCATGGCCACCACCATCTGGCCGCCGAAGACCTTGTTGGTGGTGTCTGTGAAGCGCAGGAAGTTGCCGGCATCGCTGGTCTGGAGATAGATCACCTCGCGGTTGCCCTGGGCGCGGCCGCCGCGCAAATCGGCGGCCACAGGCGTGTCTTTTCCGATCCTGCCGCTCAACGTGAAGGCTTTGACCGCACCATTGCGCCGCGACATCTTGGCCTCGACGCTGCGCATCGCCTCGCCGTTGAAACCCATGACGGCGCCGAGCTTCACGTCCATGTCGAAATCGACGTTCTTCGTCTTGCTCTTGGCATCGTCCTTGGAATTGCCTGAGATCGCCGATTTCAGGAAGCCGCGGCCGTCGAATACGTCGCCGCGCATGGTGCCCTTGACCACGCCGTCCTGGCTGCGCTCCACCTTCAGCGACGCCTTGTCGCCGTCGGACGGCGCGTAGGTCGGGAAGTTCGCGTTCATGAGATCGCCGTTGGCATCGACCTCGATCGACCCCTTGATCGAGGCGCCGCCGCCTTCGATGACGATCTCCTCCAGGCGCGTCGATTGCGCCGTCGGCACCACCTTGAAGCTGGCCTTGCCCGCTCTGCCCGGCAACTTGACCCAGCCGGGCAGGATGTTGTCGAGCTTGACCGAGGTCAGGTCGGCCTCGATGCCGAGCCTCGTCGTCTGGTCGGGCCCCCCGGCGATCTTGCCCGACAGTTTGATCGGCACCGATCCGCTGACGGCGGGGCCCAGATCGAACCCGAGGCGCGCGCGGCTCGCATCGTCCAGCGTGGTCTGCAATTTGACGTCCGCATCGCCCTCGGCGGGCTTGCGGTAGTCGAGCGAGGCCGCCTGCCCGTTGATCTTGACGTCGCCCTTGACCTGATAGCCCTGGTTGCTCGCGACGATCTTGAGGTTGTTGGCCTCCAGCTTCTGGTTCATCACCAGCTTGTCGGCACCAAAACCGTTGAGATCGGCGGTCACGCTGTAGGTGGTGTCGGCTTTGGTCAGCTCGCCCTTGACCGGCAGCCCAAGCTGGACGTTCGCCGAGAACGTCCCCTTGCTGGTGTTGGGATCGATGACGGTCGACGACAGATCGCTCAGGCGATCGTTGGAAAGCATTTCGGCGGCTGCGGGCACCGGACCCTCGACACGGAACCGGGTCCGCGACGGCGACGGCTTGGGCGCCATATCGGGCACCTCGAAGACGAAGTCGGAAATCGTGACCTTGCGGCCCGCCGGCGTATCGGCAATGCCCTGCCCGATATTCACCATCGCGGTGCGGCCGGTCACGCGCGCCTTCAAATCGGCATCGTGCACCACCGGCAGGCCATCGACAGGGCGAACCGTGACACCGCTCGCCACGATATTGACGGACAGGCCGTCGTCGGGAATGGGTGGGCCCTTGCGCGGAAGATTCTTCGTCGGTGAATTAACGCCTATCTCGATGCGCTGGAGCGTTCCACGCTCGATCCGCTCGATCACCCATTCGCGCAACTCGGGAACGACAAGCGTTGGCCACATCCGCTTGAGCGCGGAGGCCGACATCGGCGTTCCCGCAAAACCCAGTGTCAGCCGCGGCTCGCCCGAATAGTCGATGGCACCGGTGCCGGCGACGCCGATCTCTCCGTTGGAGATGTCGGCCTGGGTCAACAGCAGCCTCTTGTGGTCGGTGTCGAAGCGGAAGCCGATCGCAATACGGTTGAAGACCAGCGGCGGCTCGTTGTCGATGCCGCCGAGCAGGATCGAACCGCCGCTGAAACCGAGCTGCCAGTCATTGACGGTGCCATTGGGCGGCTCGACATGAGCCAGAAGCGTCAGACGGTTCGCGCCCGAGAGGACCTTGAACGGAGCGACCAGCACCCGCCGATTGGCGTCCCACTCGACATTGATCTCGGCCGAGTCGATCGCCATCGGATAATCCGGCGTATCGGTGTCGATGATGTTGCCCGCACCGACTGCGATCTTGCCGCGAAAGAAGGTCGGCACGCCGTCGCGGCCGAGCTCGCCCTTGAGCTCGCCGGTCAGCGGCAGGTCGGCGGTGTAGGTGAGATCCTTCACCCGCAGCGCCAGCAGGATGTTGGCGGTCGAAACCTTGTCGGCGCGAATATCGACCGAGCGCACGCCGTTCTCGGTGGGGCCGACCGTGGCCCGCAACGACCACGGACGCGCGCCCTCCTCGCCGAGGCTGAGCGCGACGCCGCCACGGCTGGGTCGGCGCAGGCTCAGCGTGATGTTCTCAAACGTCCATTTGCTGCCGCGCTGCTGGTCGTCGACGATCAGATTGCCGTTCTTCAGGCCGATCTCGTTGAGATTCTGGCCGTCGAGGCCGGTCATGCTCAGACTGTCGAGCCAGTCGAGGCCCTGAAGAATGCCGGTCGGGGCCGTGGCCTGGGTCGCGGCTTGCGATCCGTCGGGGGTCGCAGGCCCGGTGGCGAATGGCGGCGGTGGCACACCGTTCCGCGGGAAAGTCGGCGGCAGCCCCGCGTCCTTCTTGGATGCGACGCCGGTTGCGAGCGGCTTTGCGGTGTCGCCAGCCGATACCGTGACGGTGCCGTCAGGCGCGATCCGGATCGCGAGCTCGGCATCGACGAGGTTGAGGCTTTCGGCGCGCAGATGCCCCATCAGCAGGCCTGCACCCGACAGCTTCACCTCGGCCTTCGGTGCGGTGGCGACAATGACGTGATCGTGGTCGCGCACGACGATATCGCGGATGCGCACGGCGATTCGGATCCGCCCGGCCCGTTCGATCTGCGTGCCGCCGACCTCCACGGTGTTGCCGTGACCGATATTGTCCTCGATCGCGGCCGCGAGCCACGGCGTCGCAATGTCGAGATTGATGGGACCGGCGCCGAGCCGCCACCACAGCGCGCCGAAACAGCCGACGAAGATGACAACCAGGGCACCGGCGACCACGGCCACGCGCTTCAGCCAGCGACCGCCGCCCAGCCAGCGGCGCAGCGGTCCAAACCCGTCAGCGAAGCGATGGAAGCCCGAATTGGAACGCGACAACAGCCGGCGCGCCCGATAGCCCGCCGCCGCTTCCTGATCCGGATCCCAATCGGCGTCGTCCCATTGCTGCTGCTCTGGTTGGCTGCCGCGCCGATCCGAATCCCGATTGTAATCCTGGGGCGACGTATTCCTTGCCATTGCCTCTCGATACAGGCGCCCGTCGTGGGATTGAGCGCCGCCGGGGCCGCAGCCGTCGACGGGAAGCGAAGCTTCCCGCGCCGGCATTGCCGCCATACCTCGAATATTTCTTCTGTTCGTCATGTCGCCCCGGGAGCGCGTTCAACGAGCAGTGGGGTGGTCCGTGTAATTCCTTGTAACCAGACTTCGCCGTCGTCAGACTCATCCAGCCGAGGGCACGATTCCGGCATACCGGAAAAGGGCTGCAATACCGCTTTGGTTGACCCGCCGAAAGCGACGAAAGGAAGGCGTATGTCCAAGAAATCCCGAAAGAAATCGTCCAAAACGCCCTCCGTCAGTCCGACGGCTAAAAAGACGCCCGTGAAAGCGCGGGCTGCGACTCAAACTAAGTCCGCGAAAACACAGCGGACACCGGCGAGCAAATCAACTGGGACCATAGCAAAGACAGCATCGCATAAGGCCGCACCGAAACGGTTAAATTCTTCCAAATCGGCATCAGCGCCCAAAACAGCTGCGAAGGCCGGCTTGGCCGAGGGTCAGAAGGCCCCCGCCTTCCGCCTGCCCCGCGACGGTGGCGGTGTCGTCACGCTGTCGGATTATGCCGGCGAGAAGCTGGTCCTGTTCTTCTACCCCCGCGCCGACACGCCGGGCTGCACCAGGGAAGCCATCGACTTCACCCGGCTGACCGGCGCCTTCGCCAAGGCTGGCACCGCCGTGCTCGGTATCTCCGCCGATCCAGTCAAGGCTCAGGAAAAGTTCCGCGACAAGCACGGTCTCGGCGTGCCCCTCATCTCGGACGAGACGCACGCGATGCTGGAGGCCTACGGCGTCTGGGGCGAAAAGTCCATGTATGGCAAGAGCTTCCTGGGAGTTCTTCGCACTACGATGCTGCTTGGCGCCGACGGCAAGATCGCCCGGATCTGGCGCAATGTCCGGGTCGACGGCCACGTCGACGAGGTGCTGGAAGCCGCAAGGAGCCTTTAACCAATCATTTAAATTCAAGCGGTTCCGTTTCCGGAAAATTAACCATGACCGGCCCAGATTGCCGCGGCAATTAGGCCGCACGGACTCATCCGATCGGCGCGGGAGTGCCGATGTCGAAAAGTTCTGCCCAACTCTCGCAGTACCCCCAACATCACCCCCACGACCACGGCCGAGCCTTTCATCGCCGTGCCGCCGCGGTGGCAACCGCACTTCCCCTTCCGGACATCGACGACGCCTACACCATCGTGCATCACGGCAAGCAGGTTCGCCTGGGCCCTGTGGTGTTCTGGATCGTGGTCGGCACGATCGTGTTGCTCGGGCTCTGGTCGGCCGCAACCGCGACCTATTTCGCCTTCCGCGACGACGTCCTCACCCGGCTGATCGCCCGGCAGGCCGAGATGCAATACGCCTATGAGGACCGCATCGCCGAGCTCCGCGCCAAGGTCGACCGCACCACCAGCCGGCAACTGCTCGACCAGGAGCAGTTCGACCAGAAGCTCGACCAGATCATGAAGCGCCAGACGGCGCTGGAGTCCCGTGCCACGGCGCTCGGGTCCATGCCGGACGTGACCGGATCGATTCCCCGTTCCAGCCCGCAGCGTGGCGATGCCAGCCAGACGACGCAGGGCACGCCAAAGCCCTCACCGATCAGCGACACCGTGATCTTCGTGGCGCCGCCGGATCGCGAGGCGCGGCTCGAGTCGCGCGCGCCGACCCTCGCAGCTCCGCCCGTCAATCAATTCGCCAAGAATCAAGGGTTCGACAACGTCGTCGTTCGGCTCACGACCTCACTCGACCAGGTCGAGCGTCGCCAGATGGCGGCGCTCAACGCCGTCGAGGAAGGCATGGATTCACGCATGCGCCGGATGCGCGGCGTCGTCAGCGATCTCGGCCTGAACCTCGCAAATCTCGAAGCCGCCGTACCGCGCACGGCAATGGGCGGGCCTTTCGTACCCGTCAAGCTCACCGCCAGTTCGGGGCCGTTCGAGAAGCAGCTCTCACGCATCAACAGCACCCGCGCCGAGATGGACCGGCTCAATCGCACGCTCGCACTCGTGCCCTATCGCAAGCCCGTCATCGGCGAGGTCGAGTTCACCTCCGGCTTCGGCGTGCGCAGCGATCCGTTCCTCGGCCGGCCCGCGATGCACACCGGGCTCGACTTCCGCGCCGCGAGCGGCGATCCCGTTCGTGTCACTGCCAACGGCAAGGTCGTCTCCGCCGGCTGGTCCGGCGGCTACGGCCGCATGATCGAGGTCGATCACGGCAATGGCCTTGCGACCCGCTACGGCCATCTCTCCGAGATCAATGTCCGGGTCGGCGAGATCGTGAAGATCGGCCAGGTCGTCGGGCTCGTCGGGTCGACCGGCCGTTCCACCGGCCCGCACCTGCACTACGAAACCCGCATCGACGGCGAAGCAGTCGATCCGCAGAAATTCCTGCGCGCCGGCGTGCGCCTGAGCGCGGGCTAGGCTCGTTGAGAGTCCGCTCGCCTAGTTCCTGTTTACATCGCGGAACTTCGGAGTTCCCTCGACGTTAGATCGCAGCTCCCTTATCAGCGCGATCTTCCGATGCAACAGACCGATACCAAAGCTCGTCCGGCCAAGGGCAAAGCGAACCAGCCACGTAACAGCGCGGCTCAACTCTTCAGCGATATTGCTAACCGAACATCTCAAGCGGCCGGGCGCGCGCTGACATTCATGATTGCAGCCGGCATCATCCTGGTTTGGGCGGTCACCGGTCCCATCTTCCAGTACTCCGACACATGGCAGTTGGTGATCAACACCGGCACCACCATCGTGACGTTCCTGATGGTCTTCCTGATTCAGAATTCTCAGAATCGCGATAGCGCGGCGATCCAGGTGAAGCTTGACGAACTGATCCGGGTGAGCGCGGTGCAGAATTCCTTCGTCGGAATTGAGCATTTGACCGATGACGAGCTCGACGAGATCCGCACCAAATGTGAGCTTCGCGCCAACGCCGAAAAGGCCGGAGAAGAGACGGTCAAGAATACCGGCAAGAAGGCGAAACGCGCCGCCGATCTCGTCACCGAATAAGCGGGGGGACGCCGAAAATGGGGCTGACTACTGTCCGCGCTCGTGGCCGACCTCGCCCGTGATGACGTCGCCGAACAGCTCCCAGGCCTGTCCGTTGAAGCGCATCAGCTGCATCTGCTCGATCGGAAAATAATCGTCGGCGGAGGTGTTGACCATGATGCCGGGCAGCATCAGGTCGGTGTGAAAATCCTTCAGGTTCGTGGCCTGCTTCATGACGTTGTCTCGCGTGAGGTTGTCGCCGCACTGCTTCAGCACCTGCGCCATCGCCTCCGCCTGGACGTAGCCGTAAAGGTTGTTGGCGTTGGTCTTGTCCCCTTCGGGATAGTACTTGTCCATGAAGGTGCGCCACGCGATGACCGCCGGATCCTTGTCCCAGGTCGGGTCGGTCGGATCCTTCAGATATGCGGTCGAGATGATGTCCTTGGAATAGTCGAGCCCGGCGGGCTTGAGCACCGAGGCGATCGACGTAGCCGTATTGGCAAGGAAGAATTTCGG
The DNA here is from genome assembly GCF_023074155.1 of Bradyrhizobium sp. 134. Lineage (NCBI taxonomy): Bacteria > Pseudomonadati > Pseudomonadota > Alphaproteobacteria > Hyphomicrobiales > Nitrobacteraceae > Bradyrhizobium > Bradyrhizobium sp. 134. The sequence continues at coordinate 255,103 of NZ_JADPKX010000053.1, forward strand.
CTTCCAGCCGAGCTCGCCGACCTTCCGGATCGCCTGCGCCGAGCCTTTCGGCGCGGCCCATGAGAAGAAGATGTCGGCGCCGGAATCGTGAAGCGCAACGATCTGCGAGTCGATCGAGGGATCGCTGACCTCATAGGATTTGTCGGCGATGATCATATTGGCTTTGTCGCCGAGCCCGTCCTTCAGGCCCTTGAACTGGTCCTTGCCGGCGTCGTCGTTCTGCCAGAGCACCGCGATCTTGCTGTTCGGAAACTTGTCACGGATATACTTCGCGTAGATCCGCCCCTCGCTCTGGTAGTTCGGCTGAAATCCCATGGTCCATGGGAAATTCTTGGGGTCGCCGAACTTGGTGCCGCCGGAGGCAACGAAGAGCTGCGGTACCTTCTTGGCGTTCATGTATTTCATGATCGCGGAGTTCGAGGGTGTGCCGAGCGGCTGGAAGATCAGCAACACCTCGTCGCTCTCCACCAGCTTGCGCGCCTGCTCGATCGCCTTCGGCGGGGAATAGGCGTCGTCATAGCTGATGAAATTGATCTTGCGCCCGTTGATGCCGCCCTGATCGTTGATCATCTTGAAGAACGCGGCCTCGGTCTTGCCGATCACGCCATAGGACGATGCCGGCCCGCTATAGGGCATGATATTGCCGAGCTTGATTTCGTTGTCGGTGGCGCCGGGATCGTATTTTTTCTGCGCCAGAGCCGATGTTGTGGCCAACACGGCGGCAGCAAGCATGGCGAGGGCTGCAAGTTTATTGCGACAACCCGGCATCGTTCTCTCCCCTGTGTTTTGTAGTCTTGTTTTGCTGGGAGTGTCGCAAGGTGGCTCTCGGCTGGCAAGCGCCGCGATTTTCCGCGAGGTGAAACGGCGGCTCTGGAACTATGTGCCGCGCCGCAGCAGGTTCAGAACGCGCCCATCAATCACCAGCAACGCGCTGCCGATCACGATCGCGCCCGCGATCTCACGCATGGAGATCGGCTCGTCGAGCACAAGCCATCCCAGAAGAATGGCGGTGACGGGAATGAGAAGCGTCACAAGCATCACATTGGTCGCGCCCGAGCGCCGCAGGATCTGGAAGAAGACGATATAGGCGAGCGCTGTCGACAAGCCGGCAAGGCCAAGCACCGCGAGCCATGTCGTGAGGCCCGGCATCGGCAGACGCCACGGCTGCTCCGTTGCGCCCGCGACCAGCGCCATCATCACCGTCGACGCCATGAGTTGGAAGCTTGCCGTCCCCAGCGGAGCCGAGTCCTTCAACAGCCGCCGCGCCGCCAGCGCCGCAAAGCCATAGCTGAGGGCACCGCCGAGGCAGAGCAGGATCCCGAGCCCCTGCCCTGCCCGCGTTTCCGCGCCCCATCCGCGCAGGATGATCACGCCGGCGAGGCCCAGCGCTACGCCGGCGACGCGGCGGAGCCGTAAGGCCTCTTCGCCCGCCGCGGCCATCACGATCACCGTGAACAGCGGCGTGGTGGCATTCAGGACCGACGCCAGCCCGCTTGGAATGAAAGTCTGGCCGATCACGATCAGCGAGAACGGGATGACGTTGTTGAGGAGCCCAATCGTGACGAACGGCTTCCAGCCCGTCACACCCTTGGGAAAGCCGACGCCCTGGATATGGAGCAGCGGCAGCAGAATGGCCGCGCCAAGTGCAACGCGCATAAACACCAGCGTGAGCGGCGGCAATTCCAGCAGCGCAGCGCCGTTGAAAAAGAACGAGCCGCCCCAGAGGACCGAGAGCACGGCGAGCAGCGACCAGTCTCGCGCGTCGATCCGGTTGTCGTTCGGGGACATGGCGTCTCATGACGGTGGCCGAGACAGCCGCCTAAGACAACACGGCGAGCAGCGCCACCCGATTTCCGACGACGCACCCGTTTACAAGACCGATGCTCGAACGAGGCGAACGAGGCTGCCCCATGTCGATGCGACCGCTAGGACGGTTTCTTCGGCCGCGACACCATCTCGATCATCTTGCCTTCGTCGTCGTCAGGCATCGCGGCCTTCGCTTGCGCGTAGGACTCGACCGCGGCGCGCGCGACCAGCGGCTTGTCGGCCAGCAGGCTCTCGGCGAGCTTCACCGCGTAGGCGGCATCCTTGTGCCGCAGTGCCGCCGTGAACGTTGCGCCGGAAAAATCGCGGGCGACCATGCGCTTGGAGTGTCGTTGCACCTGCGGGCTTGCGGCTACGCCCGCCTGAATCGAGTCCAGCACGAGGTTCATGTCGAGCCCGGCCTGCTCGGCAATGGCAAGCCCCTCGGCGAGGCCGGCGATCTGGATCGCGCCCATCAGATTGTTGACGAGCTTGTAGACGGTGCCGGTGCCGACCGAGCCGAAATGGCGGATGGTCGAACCGATCGGTGTCAGAAAGGGCCGCGCGCGTTCGAGATCGGCCGCATCGGCGCCAACGAGCAGCGTCAGCTTTCCGCTCGCGGCCGCATCCGGCAATCCGGTCACGGGGCAATCGATATAGATCAGACCGCGCGCATTCATTTCGCGGCCCATCTCGCGCGCATGGTCATAGGAGACGGTGGAGCATTCGATCGCGATGGTGCCGGCCTTCGCGGTCTTGGCCGCGCCCTCGGGCCCGAGCCAGACCGCACGCGCGGCCTCGTCATCGGCGACCATGGTCACGACGGCATCGGCGTCGATCGCTGCGTCCTCGGGCGAGGTCGCCCACAGCGCGCCGCGCGCGATCAGGTCTTCCGCTTTTGTTTTGCTGCGATTCCACAGCGTCACCGTAAAACCGGCATCGAGATAGCGGCCGGCCATGCCATGGCCCATCCGTCCAAGCCCGATGAAGGCGATGCGGAGCATCAGTCGACGTCCTCGATGTCGGCGCCGGGAGTGCCGAAGGCGCGCTGCGCCAGGGTTGCCGCCATGAACTCGTCGAGATCGCCCCCGAGCACGCCTGAGGTGTCCGAGGTCTGCACACCCGTGCGCAGGTCCTTCACCATCTGGTAGGGCTGCAGCACGTAGGAGCGGATCTGGTGGCCCCAGCCGATGTCGGTCTTGGCGGCCTGGTCGGCGGCGGCCTTCTCCTCGCGCCGCTTCAGCTCGATCTGGTAAAGCCGGGCGCGCAGCATGTCCCAGGCCTGCGCCTTGTTCTTGTGCTGCGAGCGGCCGGCTTGGCAGACCACGGCGACGCCGGTCGGGATATGCGTCAGCCGTACCGCGGACTCGGTCTTGTTGACGTGCTGGCCGCCGGCACCACCGGAGCGCATGGTGTCGACGCGAACGTCGGATTCCTTGATGTCGATCTTGATGGTGTCGTCGATCACCGGAAACACAGCTACGGACGAGAACGAGGTGTGCCGCCGCGCATTGGAATCGAACGGCGAGATCCGCACCAGGCGGTGCACGCCCGCCTCGGTCTTGAGCCAGCCATAGGCATTGTGGCCAGAGACCTGGATGGTCGCGGACTTGATGCCGGCCTCTTCGCCCTCGGACTCTTCCAGCATCTCGACCTTGAAGCCGCGGGTTTCGGCCCAGCGCGAGTACATGCGGAGCAGCATCTGCGCCCAGTCCTGGCTCTCGGTGCCACCGGCGCCGGCATGCACTTCGAGATAGGAATCGAAACTATCGGCCTCGCCCGACAGCAGCGCCTCGAGCTCGCGCCGGGCGACTTCCTTCTTGAGGGTCTTCAGCGCGGCTTCGGCTTCCTTGACGACGCCCTCATCGCCCTCGGCTTCGCCAAGCTCGATCATGCCGATGTCGTCTTCGAGCTCCTGCTCGACCTTGCCGATGCCGGAGAGCGCATCCTCGAGCGAGGTGCGCTCCTGCATCAATTTCTGGGCTTTCTGGGGATCGTTCCAGAGGTTGGGATCTTCTGCGAGCTTGTTCAGCTCAGCGAGGCGCGCCGTCGATTTCTCGACGTCAAAGATGCCTCCTCAGCAGCCCGACAGACTGCTTGATCTCTTCTACCAACCGTTCGATTTCGGCGCGCATGTGATTCTCGGGTCTCGCGGAATTGTTCCGCGTCTCGTTGCAACGGGATGTAGCGGCGGCGGCTGCAAAGCGCAACCGCCGCGGCGAAGAACGCCCTTTTTGTCCTAAGCCCTAGTACAGCCCGCCGGTGCCCGGCCGCATGAAGAAACCGGAATCCGGCTGCTGCTGCTGTGACGCCGGCATGCGGCCGTCGGCATCGGCAACGCCGATGACCGAATAATTATCCGGCGGCGCCGTGCCCGGCTTGAAGGCTTCGAGGATTGTTCCGCCGGTCTCGCCTGGACCGGCGCGCATGCCAGACTTGGCGACGACCCGCACCAGCTTGATGCCGGCCGGCACCTTGAACGGGACCGCCGGCTTGTCGGCGAGCGCGAGCTGGAGGAAGTCGCGTGCGATGGGAGCCGCCAGATGGCCGCCGGTCGCGGCGTTACCCTTGCCGAGCGGACGCGGCTTGTCGTAGCCCATATAGATGGCAACGGCGACGTCGGGCGAGAAGCCGACGAACCAGGCGTCCTTGGCCTCGTTGGTGGTGCCGGTCTTGCCGGCGATCGGCTTGCCGACCTGCTTGACCACGGTCGCGGTACCAGCCTGGACCACGCCTTCCATCAGCTCTGTGATCTGATAGGCGGTCATGGAATCCAGCACCTGCTCGCGGCGGTCGATCAGCTGCGGCTCGTTCTGGTTCTTCCAACCACCCGGCGCGTCGCAGCCGCGGCATTCGCGCTGGTCGTGCTTGAAGATGGTGTGGCCGTAGCGATCCTGGATCCGGTCGATCAGAGTCGGCTTCACCCGGCGGCCGCCATTGGCGAGCATCGAATAGGCCGTGACCATGCGCATCGCCGTGGTCTCGCCGGCGCCGAGCGCGTAGGAGAGATAGTTCGGCAGTTCGTCATAAACGCCGAAGCGGCGGGCATATTCGCCGATCAGGGGCATGCCGATGTCCTGGGCGAGGCGCACCGTCACCGTGTTGAGCGACTGCCGCAGCGCATTGCGCAGCGTCACCGGCCCCTGGAATTTGCCCGAGGAGAAGTTTTCAGGCCGCCACACGCCGGCGCCCTGGCCCTGGTCGATTTCGATCGGAGCGTCGAGCACGACAGTCGAGGGCGTATAGCCGTTGTCGAGCGCGGCCGAATAGACGATCGGCTTGAACGACGAACCGGGCTGCCGATAGGCCTGCGTGGCGCGGTTGAACTGGCTCTGGTCGAACGAGAAGCCACCGACCATTGCCAGCACGCGGCCGGTCCAGGGGTCCATCACCACCATCGCGCCGGACACTTCGGGAATCTGGCGCAGCCGGTACTGGCCCTCGACAGGCTGGGCGTCCTTGTACAGCGGATCGGCGTAGATCACGTCGCCGGGCTGAAGCACTTGCGACACCGCGCTCGCCGCCCTGCCCTTCGCAGCCCCGGACGCCGCTCTTGCCCATTTGATGCCATCGAGCGTGATGAGGCCGGTCTCGCGCTGCTTGCTAATGGCGCCGCCGAGTTCGCGACTCGGCTGGAAGCCGATGCGCGCCGACTGATCGCTGGTCTCCAGCACCACCGCCATGCGCCACGGCGAGATATCGGACAGAGACTTGATCTCGGCGAGCTTCACGCCCCAGTCGCCCGAAATGTCGAGCTTGCTGATGGCACCGCGATAGCCTTGCTGCTCGTCATAGTTCACGAGTCCGGCGACCATGGTCTTGCGCGCCATGACCTGAATCTTCGGATCGAGCGTGGTGCGGACCGAGAGACCGCCCTCGTACAACTTCTTCTCGCCATAACGCTCGAAGATGTCGCGGCGCACTTCCTCGGCGAAATACTCGCCGGCGAAGGTGTGGGCGCCGTTGGAACGGCTGGTCACGGCCAGCGGCTCCTTGCGCGCCTTGTCGGCGTCGGCCTGCTTGACCCAGCCGTTCTCAACCAGACGATCGATCACGTAGTTGCGGCGCTCGATGGCGCGATCGCGGTTGCGAACGGGATGCAGGGTCGCGGGCATCTTCGGCAGCGCCGCGAGATAGGACGCCTCCGCCACCGTCAGCTCGTTCACCGACTTGTCGAAATAAACCAGCGACGCCGCCGCGATGCCGTAGGCACCTAAGCCCAGATAGATTTCATTCAGATACAGCTCGAGGATCTTGTCCTTCGAGTAAGTCTTCTCGATCCGCATCGCCAGCAAGGCTTCCTTGATCTTGCGGGCGAAGGAGACTTCGTTGGTCAGAAGGAAGTTCTTGGCGACCTGCTGGGTGATCGTGGAAGCGCCCTGCGGGCGGCGATTGGAGCCGTAGTTCTGGATGTAGACCACGCCGGCGCGCGCCATGCCGGTGTAGTCGATGCCGCCATGCTCGTAGAAATTCTTGTCCTCGGCCGCGAGGAAAGCGTTGATCACGAGCTTCGGCACCGCCTGGATCGGCAGGTAAAGCCGCCGCTCCTTGGCGTATTCGCCGAGCAGCGAGCCGTCGGTCGCGTGCACGCGGGTCATCACCGGCGGCTCGTAATCCTGAAGCTGAGAGTAGTCCGGCAAGTCCTTGGAGAAATGCCAGATCAGGCCTGCGATGGCACCGACCCCGACAAGGAACAACACCGTTCCCGCGGCGAACAGGAAGCCCATGAACCGCACCAGCAAGCGCATTATCTGTTTATCCGTTCAAACTCTGATCAGCCCAAAAATCAGCCCAAGACCAGCTTAAGATCAGCCCTTGGCACCGAAAACAGGCACCAAACCATCGCGAATTCCCCGGCCTTACTCAATACTATCAGTGCCGGACCCAAGACGCTTGCCGAGCGGGATTCTCGCCGATTCCGGAACCCCCTGCGGCGTTTTTATAAAGCGCCCGCTGTGGCCAAACTAGGGCTTTTGCGGCGGGACGGAAAATCACTCTCAATTCGACGACCCCGGGTCGTCAATATGACGCCCCCCCGGTCGTCAGTTCGACGATCCCCCGGTCGTCAATTGGACGATCCCCCGGTCGTCAATTGGACGATCCCCCGGTCGTCAATTGGACGATCCCCCGGTCGTCAATTGGACGATCCGGCCGTGGCCATCCGCTTGGCCAAAAACCCGTCGATCGCCTGCGCCATCGAGCCCACGGCACGCGAACGCCATCCCTCGGAGACCAGATGCTCGAGGTCGCCCTTGTTGGAGACGTAGCCGATCTCGACCAGGACCGACGGCACGTCGGGCGCCTTCAGCACCCGGAAGCCGGCCGACTTCAGGGGATGCTTGTGCATGCGCACCGTCGACTTCATTTCGCCCATCAACAGGCGGGCAAAACGACTTGAAAAGGTGCGGGTTTCCCGCTGGGTGAGATCGATCAGGATGTCGGCGACATCAGTCGGCTCCTCCGCGAGGTTGAAGCCGGCGATGGCGTCGGCCCGGTTTTCCGCATCCGCCAGCCGCTGCGCCTCGGCGTCGGAGGCCTTGTCGGACAAGGTGTAGATGGTCGCGCCCTGCGCATCGCCCTCGGCGCGCGGCAGCGCGTCGGCATGGATCGAGACGAACAGCGCCGCCTTGAGGCTGCGAGCCACTTTAACCCGGTCGTTAAGCGGGATGAAGGTGTCGTCGTCTCGGGTCATCACCACGCGATATTTGCCGGTCTTTTCCAGCCGTTCGCGCAGTGCCAGGCCAAAGGCCAGCACCAGATTCTTCTCGCTCTCGCCGCTCGACTGCGTGCCGTTGTCGATGCCGCCATGGCCGGGATCGATGACGACTACCGCGCGGCCATCGGCCTTCTGCCCGGCTTCAGGGTGCGCAGATGCCGGAACCGTCGCGGGCGGCGGATCGGCAATTGCCGGCCGCAGCTCAGGGCGGTTTTCCGGAGCTAACGACGCCACGAAGGCGGTGCGCTCGACCTCCTCCAATTCGAGCACCAGCCGCGCCGGCTGACCGTTGGCAGCCTCCACCACGTAGGAATTGGCGATCTTGGCCGGGCCGGTCAGGTCGAACACGATTCGGGAGCCGCCGGGCATCACCAGCCCATAGCGGAAGGCCTTGACCAGTCCGCGTCCGCCGGAACCGGTGCCGGCGGGAAGTTGAAAATTAAGCTGGGGCACGTCGACCACCACCCGGTACGGGTCAGCCAAGGTGACGGCGCGGAAGGTCACGGTCTGGTCGATGTCGAGGACAAAGCGCGTTTGCCGGCCGTCGCCGGCCAGCCGGGCGGCCGAGGCCGTCGGGAAATTCGCTGATGCAACAGGGAGTTGAGGCTGACTTTCCGCAGCCTTCAGACGCGAGGAATCAGCACACGGCAATGCCGCCGCGCAGAGCAGCACGCATCCCAGCAGGATCCTTTGATTTGCGCGGCTCGCCACCGATTCCGTGCCTCCGAGCAGCCTCTTTAACGCAATAGAACCACAGGGTTAAACGATCCTTAATGACGGACACGCGAAACTCGCTGACTGTGACCGCCGTGCGACGCTCCTTGCACGAATGGCCCAATCCACGTATGTACGGAATGCTGACGGCCGATATTTCTGGTTGTGTCGCATTCAGCCTCCCGGTGCAGCGCCGGAACTCTCAAGGTTTGGGAATTCCAGCGTTTTTCCGTTCCCCTCTAAGTCCAGCGCGGTGCGCGGCAGCGAGGTGGACGGGGCAAGCCCCGGCGGCGGACGGTCCCCGGTTACCACCATGTTTCCGGGACGGTTCTGACAGTGGCGCGACCCGTTACCCGGTCCCTTAATCCAAGGGAACGGTTCGTAATACCCAAGGCGAGCGCGCTCGCGCCATGCCTGGCCAACAGCAACTGATTGAGGGGCGGCCCCGCCGCCCAATGTTTCATACGGGCCGACGCTTGATGCGCCAGACTGTGCCGACCAATTCCGAAGGACCATTCGCGACGCTGCGGAGTGAAAATTCCGCGCGCCGCTTTGGTCCTCCGGCTTCCGGTTCGGCAAGGCGCGAGAGACGGCGTTTCGGCCTTCCCCTCACCCCCGAATCAGGTGGACCGTCGCGTCACCCGGCAGCGCTGATGGCGCCCACGGTGAATCGCGCCCGCCGCCGCCAAGAGTTAAGACATGCCCAACAAGATGTTGATCGATGCCACCCACCCGGAAGAGACCCGGGTCGTCGTGGTCCGCGGCAATCGCGTCGAAGAGTTTGATTTCGAGACCGCGCAACGCAAGCAACTGCGCGGGAATATCTACCTCGCCAAGGTCACAAGGGTCGAACCCTCGCTCCAGGCCGCTTTCGTCGAATATGGCGGCAACCGCCACGGCTTCCTCGCCTTCAGCGAAATCCATCCCGACTACTACCAGATCCCGGTTGCCGACCGGCAGGCGCTGATCGAAGCCGAGGAGCAGGCCCATCGCGAGGCCGAGGAAGAGAGCGAGAACCGCTCCCAGGGTCGCCGTCGCTCCCGCCACCGCAATTCCCGCCGCCGTAGTCATGGCGAGCGCGTCCGCAGCGACGTCGTCGAAGGCAGCGATCCCGCGGCCCGGCAGGTCCCGGGCGAGGCCCTGCCCGAGGGCGCGTCGCACGAGGGCGAGCACCTGCACGCCGGCGCAGAGCATCACGGCGAGCACGAAGGCCACGATCATCATGATCACGGCCACGAAGCACATGACCACGAAGGGCATGACCACGACGACCATCATCATGCCCATGGTGACGATCATCACGCGCACGAACATCACGACCACGATCATGGCGACCATGGTCATCACGACCATGATCATGCCGACGAGACACCGGCGCCTGTCGCAGCGATCGGTGCCGAGCCCGCGGTCGCCACCGAGGCCGTTGCCGAGCCGCAGGAGGTTGCCTCCGACGCACACGCCGACGACCTTGCCGAGGCCGTGACATCGGCTGCTGAGCCTGCCGACGCCGTGTACGCCGCAGGCGAGAGTGCGGAGCCTCCGCATCACGAATCCGAAGCCACGGCCGAGGATGACGACGAAGACGAGGACGACGAGGAAGCCGAAGAGGACGTCGTTGAATCCGTCGGCGGCGACGATGTGCTGGAGGAAGTGCCGGAGCGCACTTTCCGTCCCCGCCGCCAGTACAAGATCCAGGAAGTCATCAAGCGCCGCCAGGTGATGCTGGTGCAGGTCGTCAAGGAAGAGCGCGGCAACAAGGGCGCGGCGCTGACGACCTACCTCTCGCTCGCCGGCCGTTATGCCGTCTTGATGCCGAACACCGCGCGCGGCGGCGGCATCAGCCGCAAGATCACGAGCGCGCAGGACCGTTCGCGCCTGAAGGAAGTGGTGCAGGATCTCGACGTGCCCGAGGGCATGGGGATCATTCTGCGCACCGCCGGTGCCGCCCGCACCAAGCCCGAGATCAAGCGCGATTTCGAGTACCTGATCCGGATGTGGGAGACGGTGCGCGACATGACGCTGAAGTCGCAGGCCCCGACCCTCGTCTACGAGGAAGGCTCGCTGATCAAGCGCTCGCTGCGCGACCTCTACAACAAGGAGATCGACGAGATCTCAGTTGCCGGTGAATCCGGTTACCGCGAAGCGCGCGACTTCATGAAGATGCTGATGCCCGCCAATGTGAGCGCGGTGAAGCAGTATCGCGACGGCCAGCCGCTGTTCTCGCGCATGGGCGTCGAAAGCCAGCTGGATGCGATGTTCTCGCCGACCGTGCAGCTGCGCTCCGGCGGCTACATCGTGATCAACCAGACCGAAGCGCTGGTTTCGATCGACGTCAACTCCGGACGTTCGACGCGCGAGCATCATATCGAGGACACCGCGCTCAAGACCAATCTCGAGGCTTCTGAGGAGGTCGCCCGTCAGCTTCGGCTGCGCGACCTCGCCGGCCTGATCGTCATCGACTTCATCGACATGGACGAGAAGCGCAACAACCGCGCGGTCGAACGCAAGATGTCCGATTGCCTCCGGCAGGACCGCGCGCGCATCCAGGTCGGCCGCATCTCGCATTTCGGCCTGCTCGAGATGTCGCGCCAGCGCATCCGCGCCAGCGTGCTGGAATCCTCGACCGATCCCTGCACGCATTGCGGCGGCACCGGCCATGTGCGCTCGGTGTCCTCGGTTGCGCTCCAGTTGCTGCGCGGCCTCGAAGAGATCCTGATGAAGGGCGCGACCCACAATCTGGTGGTCCGCACCCGCACTGACGTCGCGCTCTATGTGCTGAACCACAAGCGCGGCCATCTGCGCGACCTCGAGAACGGCTTCAAGGTCACGTTGGCGGTCATCGCCGACCCGAGCGTCAACGGACCTCAGGCCTATGTCATCGACCGCGGCGAGCAGGTGCATACGCTGGAAGCCGCCAAGGCTCTGCTGGCGGCGCAGGCGGCCGCAAGCCCGCCGCCCCTGGTCGAAGAGGCTTATGACGACGAGGAATTCGATCCCGAGACCGAATCCGAGGTCGAGACTGAGGAGACCGAAGGTCTCGCCGAGGAGCAGACCGCAGGCGAGCAGACCGCAGGCGACGCTACCGAGCAGGACAGCCAGCGCCGCAAGCGTCGCCGTCGTCGCCGCGGTCGCGGTGGCCCGCGCGACGAGGAGACGCGCGAGGATGGCGCTCCCGCTCTTGCCGAGACGGCCATGGCGGCCGGCGAAGGCGAAGAGGATGCCGAGGCCGAGCCGGACGGCGAGGACGGCGAGGACCAGGCAGCCCGTGGCGAGCAGCAGGGCAGCGCGGACCGCCGCCGCCGGCGTGGTCGCCGTGGCGGACGCCGCCGGCGTGGTCCTGGCGAGGAAGGTCTCGCCGGCTCCATCGGCGACGAGCTCGCGGCCAATGCGCCGTCGGAAGCGACCGATGCAGTCGCCGATTTCGACGGTTTCAGCGGCGAGGCTGCGCCCTCGATCGCGCAGGCCGAGCACACCTCGCAGCCGCAGGTCGCCCAGCCAGAGCCGCGCGCCGCGGCAAAGATCGAGGCAAGCATCGAGGCAACGGCCCGGCCTGAGCCGGCTCCTGCTGCCGCGGACGAAGAGAACGCCGACGACAAGGCCTCACGACGCCGTTCGACGGTTCGGGAAAAGGTGAGCTTCCTGTCGAGCAGCCAGAGTGAACCGGCACCGGTTGCTCAGGCGCCCGAGCCGGTTGCCCCGCCCGCACCGGCTCCGGAGCCCGCGCCCGCAGCGGCAAGCGAAACGTCGGCCGCACCGCGTCGTGCCGGCTGGTGGTCGCGCCGCTTCGGCGGCGGCGAATAGAGCGAACAAGATAGTTGAAACCGCCCGGCCCAGCCGGGCGGTTTTGATTTGGAGAGGTCAGTTCGATGCAAAGCGTGATCGTCCTCGGCGGCGGCATGATCGGCGTCAGCGCGGCGCTGCACCTCCAGCAGCGCGGCTGGTCCGTCACGCTGATCGACCGCAGGGAGCCGGGCCGCGAGACCAGCTACGGCAATGCCGGCATGATCCAGGCGGAAGCGGTGCGCCCCTATCCGATGCCACGCGACCTCGCCACGCTCCTGAAGATCGCGACCGGCCGCACCAACGACGTGCGTTACAGCCTGTCGTCGCTTCATCTCCATATCGAGCCCCTGCTCCGCTATTGGTGGCATTCGGCGCCGAAGCGGCATCGCGAGGCGATCGACGCCTGGGCGCGGCTGATCGCCTACGCGACGGCGGAGCACGACATCCTCATTCGCGAAGCCCACGCCGACAATCTGATCCGCCGCGCGGGATACCGCCACCTGCATCGCGACGCAGCTTCGTTCGATCTCGCCGTCAAGGCGGCGGAAGAGGACCAGCGCGAATTCGGCGTGAGGTTTCGTGCGCTTTCAGGCGCCGAGCTCGCCAAGGCCGAACCTGTCCTGCGCGACGACCTGCCCGGCGCGATCCATTGGCTCGACACCTGGACCGTGTCTGATCCCGGTGCGCTGGTCACGGCCTATGCCGATCTGTTCGAGCGCCTCGGCGGCAGCATCGTGCTTGGCGATGCCCAGAGCTTGCGGCAAACCGCGACCGGCTGGTCGGTCGGGACCGACGTTGGACACATCGACGCCGCCCACGCCGTGGTTACGCTCGGGCCGTGGTCGCCCGATCTCCTGCTCAAATTCGGCTATCGCATCCCGCTGGTGCGCAAGCGCGGCTACCATATGCACTACAGCGGTGGCGCCTCGCTCGATCTGCCGCTCGTCGACAAGGCCGGTGGCTACGCCATGGGTCCGATGGCCAAAGGCATCCGCATCACCACCGGCGCGGAGCTGACCGGCCTGGACGCGCTCGCAACGCCCGTGCAGCTCGCCAGCGCGGAAGCCTCCGCGCGCGAGCTGATCGACCTCGGCAAGCGGGTCGAGCCCGATCCGTGGTTCGGCACCCGCCCCTGCACGCCCGACATGCTGCCGGTGCTCGGCCCCGCCCCACGCCATCCCGGCCTCTGGATGAACTTCGGCCACGGCCACCAGGGCTTTACGCTGGGACCCGCGACCGGGCGCCTCCTCGCCGAGATGATGAGCGGCGAAACGCCCGCGATCGATCCGACGCCGTACCGGCCGGAGCGGTTCTAACCCCCGGTGTTGACGGCAAGCACCGCGCGCGTCGCGAGATGCAGGTTGAACGCGGGAGTTCGCAAATTCCGTCAGCCGGCGCGCTCGGCCAGAAGTGTCCTGATGCGTTCGGCATCATCAGGCGTCGCCGGATTGTAGACGACCATGCCGAGATCTGACCTACCATCGACGGCAAAGGCCGAATATTCGAACGCGATCGGACCGAGCACGGGGTGGCGCAGATGCTTGACGCCTTCGCCATGGGCGCGGACGTCGTTGTCGCGCCATAGCGACGCGAATTCGGGGCTGAGGCGGCAGAGCTCATCGACGAAGTCGGCGACATGCGAGACGGCCCCGGCCCGCGCTGCATCCGCCCTGAAGGCGGCGACCACGAAGCGGGCCACACTGTCCCAGTCATGTTGCGCGGCGCGCACCCGCGGCTCGCAGAAGATCAACCGCAAGATGTTGCGCCGCTCTGGCGGGAGCTTGGCGTAATCGGTCAGCACGATGGTCGCCGCGCGATTCCAGGCAACGATGTCCCAAATTGCAGTTCTGATGATCGCCGGGCTGGTCTCCAGCGCGTCGAGCACGCGCTGCAGCCGCGGCGAGACGCCTTCGCTCGCCTGGTAGCGCACCTCGGGCGGGCGGCCGAGCCCGATCAGGAACAGGTGCTCACGCTCGACATCGGTCAGCATCAGCGCACGCGCGATGCGGTCGAGCACATCGGGCGATGGCGCGCCGCCGCGGCCCTGCTCGAGCCAAGTGTACCAGGTCGGGCTGATATTGGCGCGCTGCGCCACCTCCTCGCGGCGGAGTCCCGGCGTACGCCTGCGGCGACCCGCGAAGCCGAACGCGGCCGCGTCGAGCCGGGTGCGGCGGTCCTTGAGGTAGGTCCCGAGCAGGTTTTCGGCTGAAGCTGTCTCGCTCATCCTGTTAGCTATTATACCCCGATAATGTCACTACTTTACCCGGATAATTCTAGCGCAGATCGTCGTCTCCACCAATCCTTGTTTGATCCCTGGAGACTGCTCATGCGTGTTTTCGTCACTGGCGCCACCGGCTTCGTCGGCTCCGCCGTCGTCCGCGACCTGATCGCCGCCGACCACCGGGTCGCGGGCCTCGCCCGCTCCGACGCGGGAGCCGCGGCGCTCGCCGCGATGGGCGCCGATGTCCACCGCGGGTCGCTGGAGGATCACGCGTCGTTGCGCAGCGGCGCGGCCGCCTCCGACGGCGTCCTGCACCTCGGCTTCAACCACGACTTCTCGAAGTTTCTGGACAATTGCGAGCTCGACCGCCGCGCGATCCTGGCGATCGGCGAGGAGCTCAAGGGCTCCGGTCGCCCCCTCATCGTCACCTCCGGCGTCGCGCTGCTTGCGACCGGCCGCCTCGCCACCGAGGACGATGTGTCGGCGCAGCGCTTTCCGCGCGTGTCGGAAGCGACCGCGCTGTCGCTGGCCGGCGTCCGCGCCGCCGTTGTGCGCCTTCCGCCCTCCACGCATGGCGAGGGCGACCACGGCTTCGTCCCGATCCTGATCAACCTCGCGCGCCAGAAAGGTGTATCGGCCTATGTCGGCGATGGCGGCAACCGCTGGCCCGCCGCGCACCGCGTCGATGCCGCGCGCGTCTACCGGCTGGCGCTGGAGCAAGGCGCAACCGCGAAGCACTATCACGCGATCGCCGAGGAAGGCATGCCGTTCAAGGCGATTGCGGAGGTGATCGGCCGGCGGCTCGGCGTGCCCGTGGTGTCCCAATCGCCCGAGGAAGCGGCCGCGCATTTCGGCTGGTTCGCACAGTTCGCGGCCGCCGACGTTCCGACCTCGAGCGCGAAGACGCGTGCTGCTCTCGGCTGGTCGCCCAAAGAAAAAGGGCTGATCGAGGATCTCGACCAGCCCTATTACTTCAAGATCTGACGGCGCTCGGCACCGCCAAATGCAGATCAGTCCGTCGTGACCGCAGTTTCCATGTCAGTCGGATCGATCTGCCTGGCGAGATTGGCGTTGAGCTTGTCGCGATCGAGTTCGCCCTCCCACCAGGCGACGACCACGCAGGCAACGCCGTTGCCGCACAGATTGGTCAGCGCGCGGCACTCGCTCATGAACTTGTCGATGCCGAGCACGATCGCCATGCCCGGCACGAGGCGCGGATCGACCACGGCGAGCGTCGCCGCCAGCGTGATGAAGCCCGCGCCCGTGATGCCGGAGGCACCCTTCGAGGTCAGCATCGCCACCACCAGGATGGTGAGCTGCTGGCCGAAGGTGAGATCGAAGCCCAGCGCCTGCGCGATGAACAGGGTCGCCAGCGTCATGTAGATGTTGGTGCCGTCAAGATTGAACGAATAGCCCGTGGGCACCACGAGGCCGACCACCGACTTGGAGCAGCCGAGGCGCTCGAGCTTTTCCATCAAGGACGGCAACGCGCTTTCCGAGGACGAGGTGCCGAGCACGATCAGCAGCTCGTCCTTGATGTAGGCAAGGAACTTGAAGATGGAGAAGCCGGCGAAGCGCGCGATGGTTCCGAGCACGACGAATACGAACAGCGCCGCGGTCACGTAGAACGTCGCGATCAGGCCGACGAGGTTGAGGATCGCCCCAGTGCCGAACTTGCCGATGGTGTAGGCCATCGCGCCGAAGGCGCCGATCGGGGCTGCGCGCATCACGATGGAGATGACGCCGAACACCGCATGCGCGGCGTCGTCGATGAAGCTGCGGATGGTGTGGCCGCGTTCGCCGAGTCCCATGATGGCGAAGCCGAACAGCACCGAGAACAGCAGCACCTGCAGGATCTCGCCTTGCGCGAAGGCGCCGACGACGGTGTCCGGAATGATGTGCAGCACAAAGTCGACCGACTTCTGGCCTTCGGCCTGCTTGGCGTAGTTGGCGACGGCCTGCGCATTGGCGGCGGCGCCGCCGAAGCCCGCACCCGGCTTCACCAGATTGCCAATGATGAGTCCGATCACCAGTGCGAAGGTCGAGACGATCTCGAAATAGACCAGCGCCTTGACGCCGATGCGGCCGACCTTCTTGGCGTCCTGGATATGGGCAATGCCCGAGACAACGGTGCAGAAGATGATCGGCGCGATCACCATCTTGATCAGCTTGATGAAGCCGTCGCCGAGTGCCTTGATCCACTCGTTGGTAGCGACTGACGGCCAGAGCCAGCCGACGATGGCGCCAAGCACGATCGCGATCAGCACCTGGATATAAAGTACCTTGTACCACGGCTTGGCGGCGGGCGGCGCGACCGGCGCCCCCACCATCGTTGTCGTCGTCATTGTTTCACTCCCCCTCAAAACGCCAGGCCAGCCAAGATCAACTTGGCCGGCCCTGTCAATCGGAACTGCTCGATACTGCGCGCTTTACCCGCGGTCGACCACCCGGCGTATCGCCGGCATCAACGTCGCGCCCAGCGCGTTCTTGACCAGCGAGGCCGCAACGAACGGCATCAGGCCGACCTGCCACGCCTTTGCGGCGCCGAGGCCGAGACCGAAGGCCAGCCAGCCAAAGCCCGCGGCCAGAATGAGGATGTGGCCGACGGCCATGGCCGCAAACAGCAGCATTACGCTGCGATCCCAGCCGCGCTCGGCGAGCCAGCCGGTGACGAACGCGGCGCCAATGAAGCCGAACAGATAGCCTGCGGTCGGGCCGACCAACGGTGCGATTCCACCAACGGGACCGGCGAACACCGGCAGGCCCATTGCGCCTTCGGCGAGGTAGGCGATCATGGTTGCGCTGCCAAGCCGCCAGCCATAGGCGGCGCCGATCATCAACACGACCAGCGTCTGCAATGTCATGGGCACGTAAGGCAGTGGCAGGTTCACCTTGGCTGACAGCGCCATCAAGGCGGTGCCGAGCGCAATCAGCACGACGGCGCGCAAGGCGCCGACGGTTTCACCCGGCCGGATCGGCCACTTCAATGCGGCGAGAGGAGAATGCGTGGCGGTAGACGGGACGGAACGGTCAGACAAGTTGCACTCCAGAAGGCTGTCGAAAACTGGCGGCTATTTAAGCCAGTGGGCGATCCGGTCAACTGCTTCCCGCATCTCCGCAGCCGAACGCGCGTAAGAGAGCCTTATGAATGAACGACCATGGATGGGATCGAAGTCGAGCCCCGGCGTGACCGCGACATGGGCCTGTTCGAGCATCTGCTTGGCGAACTCGAAACTGTCGGAGGTGAAATCCGAGACGTCCGCATAGAGATAGAATGCACCGTCGGCCGGCAGAAACCTGGTCAGGCCGGCCTTGGGCAATCCCTCGATCAGGATGCGCCGGTTTTCCTGATAGCCGTGCTTGATCTCCTCCATCTCGGCCGCGCCGTCGAAGGCCGCTTCGGCTGCGATCTGCGACAGCGATGGCACCGAGATCGACAGGTTCTGCTGCAGCCGCTCGATCGGCCGCACCAGAATCTCGGGCACGACCATCCAGCCGACGCGCCAGCCCGTCATGCAGAAATACTTCGAGAACGAGTTGATCACGAGCGCATGATCCGACAGCGCCGCCGCCGTCACCGCGGGAAACGCGTAGTCGAGCCCGTGATAGATCTCGTCCGAGATGAAGCGGATGCCCGCGTCTTCCGCCGCCGCGATCAGGCTGGCGAGCGCCTCGCGGGACATCATCGTCCCGGTCGGATTGGCGGGGCTGCCGACCAGCACGCCCTTCAGCGGCGCCTTGCGATGGGCGGCCAGCAGCGCCTCGCCGGTCAGCGCATGGCGCGTCTCGTTCGTGGTCTCGATCAGCACCGGCTCGCAGCCGAGCGCGGTGAGGATATGACGGTACGGCGGATAACCCGGCACCGTTACGGCAACGCGGTCGCCCGGCTCGAACATCGCGAGGAATGCCAGAATGAACCCGCCGGAGGAGCCGGTGGTCACCACGATCCGCTCGGGGCTGACGTCACAGCCATAGGCATCGCGATAATGCCGCGCGATGCGCGCGCGCAAGCAGGGGATGCCGAGTGCGGAAGTATAATCAATCCGCCCCGCCTCGAGCGCCGCATGGGCGGCCGCAATCGCAGTCTTCGGCGCGCCGGCGGCGGGCTGGCCAACCTCCATGTGGATCACATGGCCTCCGGCCGCCTCGATCCGGGCCGCCGCGGCCATCACGTCCATCACCATGAACGGGGGAACATCGCTGCGGCGGGAGGGCGCAAGCCACTCTCCCAATCGGTTCCTCAATGTCGCATCGTGCATCGATTTCTGCTATTCGCTGGCGGGGCCGATCCGTCCGACCCGGGCAAAACGGGGTGCTTGCGCCCCAGACTGGCCGCATTGTACGGCTCATAAGGGGTACGGCTCAAAGGGGCATATCGCGTATCCGGTCCGCCGCCAATCGCCAAAACCAATCACTGAACTGCTTGACCAGGAATGCCTGACAAGCCTGCTGACAAGACCGTTTGACCCAGACCGCTTGATGTTGTTCCAGATCGCATTGCGCAAGAAGGCCACCGCCCTCACCTCCCTCGTCGCGGCGGCTGCGATCGCGCTGACGCCGTTCTCGGCCGCGCATGCGCAGGCCAAGGGGCCGCCGGTCCTGCGCGACACCGAGACCGAGCAGCTGCTGCGCGAATACACGCGCCCGATCCTGCGCGCCGCCGGTCTGGAAAAGCAGAACATCCAGATGGTGATCGTCAACGAGGGCTCGTTCAACGCGTTCGTCGCCGATGGCCGCCGCATCTTCGTCAATTACGGTGCGATCCTCCAGTCGGAGACGCCGAACCAGATCATCGGCGTGCTCGCGCACGAGACCGGGCATCTGGCCGGCGGCCATCTGTCCAAGCTGCGCGAGCAACTCGCCAACGCCCAGACCCAGATGATCATCGCCATGCTGCTCGGCGCCGGCGCGATGGCCGTAGGCAGCACCCGCGGCAGTGGCAGCGCCGGCAACAATGGCCTTGCCAATGCAGGAGCCGCCGCCCTCGCCGGTCCCCAGGAGATGATCCGCCGGACGCTGCTGTCCTACCAGCGCCAGCAGGAGGAGAACGCCGACCGCGCCGGCGTGAAATTCCTGACTGCGACCCAGCAGTCGCCGAAGGGCATGTACGAGACGTTCAAGCGCTTCACCAGCGAGAGCCTGTTCGCCGCACGAGGCGCCGATCCCTATCTCCAGTCGCACCCGATGCCGGCCGAGCGCGTCGCTTCCTTGCAAGAGTTCGCCAGCTCCAGCCCTTATTGGGACAAGAAGGACGATCCAGCGCTCCAGCTCCGCCACGACATGGTGCGCGCCAAGATCTCCGCCTTCATGGAGCGGCCGGAGACGGTGTATCGCCGCTATCCCCTGACTAATGACAGCATGCCGGCGCGCTACGCCCGCGCCATCAGCACCTATCTGCATGGGGATTTGCGCAGCGCGCTCACCCAGATCGACGCGTTGATCCAGGTCCAGCCCAACAATGCGTATTTTTACGAGGTGCGCGGCCAGGCCCTGCTGGAGGGCGGCAAGCCGGCCGAGGCGATCCCTGCCCTGCGCAAGGCTGTCGCACTTTCGAACAACGCGCCCCTCATCGAGATGTTACTTGGGCAGGCTCTGGTTGGGTCCGATAATAAGGCCTACACCGATGACGCCGTTCGGATTCTCCGGGCCGCGGTCGCACGGGAACCGGAGGCCATTCTCGGCTACATGCAGCTCGCGATGGCCTATGGCCGGAAGGGCGACTATGCCGAGGCCGATCTGGCGTCGGCACAGGCCGCTTATCTGCGCGGCGACAATAAGACCGCCCGCGAGCTTGCGACGCGCGCGAAGACCCGTTTCGCCGTCGGCACGCCCGGATGGGTCAAGGCCGACGACATCGTGGCGTCGAAACCGCCACGCAACTGACAAGACCAAGACGACCTGACAAGACGACGCCTTACGCCACGACGCCTTAAGAAACGACGCCTGACGAAACGACGTCACGACACTGAGCTTAAGTCTGCCGGGACGTTTTCCGAAACCTGCTTTGGATAAGAGGATTTGCCTATGCCTTCGCTGCGCCTGCTTGCTCCCGCGCTGTTTGCGCTCGCCATGTTCGGCGCAGCCGCGCCCGCGTCGGCCGACAGCTTCTCCGATGCCCAGCGCACGGACATCGAGGTGATCATCAAGAACTATCTCGTTACCCATCCCGAGGTGCTCGAGGAAGCGATGGCCGAGCTCACCAAGCGCCAGGCCGCGGCCGAGACGCAGAAACACGAGGCCAGCGTCGCGCAGAATTCCGATGCGATCTTCAACTCGCCACGCCAGGTCGTGCTCGGCAACAAGGACGGCGACGTCACCTTCGTCGAGTTCTTCGACTACAATTGCGGCTACTGCAAGCGCGCGATGGACGACATGCTCACCCTCATGAAAGCCGATCCGAAGCTGAAGGTGGTGCTGAAGGAGTTTCCGGTGCTGAGCCAGGGCTCGGTCGAAGCAGCCCAGGTCGCCGTCGCCGTGCGCATGCAGGATCCCTCCGGCAAGAAATATCTCGATTTCCATCAGAAGCTGCTCGGCGGCCGTGGCGCGGCAGACAAGGCGCGCGCGCTTCAGGCGGCCAAGGAAGCCGGTCTCGACGTCGCGAAGATCGAGAAGGATATCGGCGGCGCCGAGGTGCGCAGCACCATCGAGGAGAACTTCAAGCTCGCCGAAGCGATGGGCATGAACGGCACGCCCAGCTACGTGATCGGCAAGCAGATCGTTGTCGGCGCCGTCGGTGTCGATAGCCTGAAGGAAAAGATCGCTGTGGCCCGCTGCGGCAAAGCGACCTGCTGACAAGGCGACTTGCTGATCAGGGATCTGCTCTACAACTCACGCATGCAAAAGGCCGGCTGAAACGCCGGCCTTTTCATTGCGCCGAAATCTGGCGCGCGCGTTCATCTGGCGTTCAACAAACAAATGCCGCGGAACCGCCAATGTTCCGGAACTCCTGATACCTCCTTTCGTTGTCGGCGCGGGCAATGACGCAGAGAAACACGTGAGGAGAATTCAATGTCTAACCGCTTTATGATCTCGGTCGCCGCGCTCGCGCTCGTCGCCGGCACCGGTCTGGCGAACGCACAGGGCACCATGAACCGCGACAGCGGTGGCGGCGCTGGCGCGCAGCCGACGCAGCACTCGCAGCCTTCCGGCGCCGCCGAGCGCGGCGGCTCGATGGGCCGTGAATCCGCTCAGGAGAAGGGCACCGTCGGCCAGACTGGCGGCGCCATGAAGCCCGGCGGTGCAGCCGAGGAGAAGTCGTCGGGTGGGATGGACAAGTCCGGCGCGATGAACAAGAACGCGGCCGACGAGAAGGCCGGCGCGGCGAAGGGTGAGCACGCCCAAGGCGCGCAGGATAAGTCCGCGCAGGACAAGTCCATGCATGACAAGTCAGCGCAGGACAAGGCAGCGCAGGACAAGTCGAAGAGCACGATGGACAAGTCCCAGACCGACAAGTCCAAGAGCACGGAGACTGACACCAAGAGCGGCAATATGAACGCCCAGACCAAGGGCGCAGACAGTCAGACCAAGGGTGCGGACAACAAGGCTGCCGATACCAAGTCTCAGACCACGACCGGCACGGCCTCCGCGACCGCTTCTGCACCGCCGCCCGAGAAGCGGACCGAGATCACATCCGCGATCAAGTCGACCAAGATCGAGGAAACGACCAACGTCAACTTCAACATCTCGGTCGGCACGACGATCCCTGCCAGCGTTCATTTCCACCCGCTCCCGCCGCGGATCGTCGAGATCTATCCGGAGTGGCGCGGCTACGAGGTGATCTTCGTGCACGGCCAGTACGTGATCGTTCGTCCGCAGACGCGCGAGATCGTGTACGTCATCGAGGGGTAAGCCGGTCCGCTGACCGACCCGTCCGCACGAGCCCCCGCCGAGAGATCGGCGGGGGCTTTCGGTCTCTCGGGAGACCCAGCCCCTCTGGCGCTGCGGCAGCCATGCTTCGGACTGGTTAACAAGCAATTTCCGTAGCTTGCGCACAGGTTTTTGCACCCCGGATGAGGCATCTGAAGCCAGCTCGGAGGTCCTTCAAGGCTTCCCCTCACGCGCTTTGTTACCTATAACCCCCGCCACGCCGAAGCACCTCTTGCGGGATTGGAATGGCCGAACCAGCAACCGACACGATCCTTGTCCTGAACGGGCCGAACCTCAACATGTTGGGGACACGCGAGCCCGAGAAGTACGGGCATGCGTCGCTGGCCGACGTCGAGGCGCTGTGCCGGGAGACGGCAACGACGTTCGGCCTCAAGGCGGACTGCCGGCAGTCCAACCGCGAGGGCGAGCTGATCGACTTCATCCACGAGGCACATGCCCGCAAGATGAAGGGCATCATCATCAATGCCGGCGGCTATTCGCACACGTCGATCGCGCTGCACGACGCGCTGCTGGCGGTGCAGATCCCGACGGTCGAGGTGCACGTCACCAACATCCACGCCCGCGAGAATTTCCGACATCACTCCTACACCGCGCGCGCGGCCTTCGCCTCGCTCTGCGGTTTCGGCATCGAGGGCTACCGCCTCGCCATCCAGGGCCTTGCCGCCAAGCTCGGCATCAAGCCCAAAGCCTGACGCTCCCCCTTCACACAGAACATTCGGATCAAACAACATGGCGCGCCAGCCAGACGACAAAGCAGACGCAAAGTTTTCCAGCGAGGATTCCGCCCTCGTCCGCGAGCTCGCCTTGCTGCTCGATGAGACCAGCCTCACTGAAATCGAGATCGAGCGTGCCGGCCTGCGCCTGCGCGTCGCCCGCAACATCAGCGTCGCCGCGACCATGCCGATGCAGATGGCGGCTGCCCCCGCCGCGCTCCCGGTGGCTGCAGCTGCCGCCGCGCCGGCCGCTGCCGACCTGTCGAAGCATCCCGGCGCCGTAACCTCGCCGATGGTCGGCACCGCCTATTGGGCGCCGGAGCCCGGCGCCAAGCCGTTCATCGAGGTCGGCAGCAAGGTCTCGGTCGGCCAGACGCTGCTGATCATCGAAGCCATGAAGACCATGAACCAGATTCCCTCGCCGCGCGCCGGCACGGTGACGCAGATCGTGATCGAGGACGGCCAGCCGGTCGAGTACGGCGAGCCACTCGTGATCATTGAGTGACGTTCGAGGGCGGTCTCATCGCCCTCGCCGCTTTCCGCGCGTCAGTCCAATAAGGACACCATGTTCGACAAGATCCTCATAGCCAATCGCGGCGAGATCGCCCTTCGCATCCTCAGGGCCTGCAAGGAGCTCGGGATCGCGACCGTCGCCGTGCACTCCACCGCCGACGCCGATGCCATGCATGTGCGCCTGTCGGACGAGAGCGTGTGCATCGGGCCGCCGGCGTCCAAGGACAGCTATCTCAACGTGCCCGCGCTGCTCGCGGCCTGCGAGATCACCGGCGCCGATGCCGTGCATCCCGGCTACGGCTTCCTGTCGGAGAACGCGCGCTTCGCCGAAATCCTCGCCGAGCATAATCTGCATTTCATCGGCCCGAAGGCCGAGCACATCCGCCTGATGGGCGACAAGATCGAGGCCAAGAGGACTGCCAAGAAGCTCGGCATTCCCGTGGTGCCCGGCTCCGACGGAGGGGTCGGCCCCAACGACGACGCGATGGCGATCGCCAGGAAGATCGGCTTCCCCGTGCTGGTCAAGGCCGCGGCGGGCGGCGGCGGCCGCGGCATGAAGGTGGCCGAGAGCGAGGCCGATCTTCAGGTCGCGCTGTCGACGGCTGCCAACGAGGCCAAATCCGCTTTCGGCGATGCCTCCGTCTACCTCGAGAAATATCTGCAGAAGCCGCGTCACATCGAGATCCAGATCCTCGGCGACGGCCGCGGCGGCGCGATTCATCTCGGCGAACGCGACTGCTCGCTGCAGCGACGCCACCAGAAGGTTTGGGAGGAAGGCCCCTCGCCCGTGCTGACCGCGGCTGCACGCGCCAAGATCGGCGAGACCTGCGCCAAGGCGATGCGCGAGATGAAATATCTCGGCGTCGGCACCATCGAATTCCTGTTCGAGGACGGCGAGTTCTACTTCATCGAGATGAACACGCGCATCCAGGTCGAGCATCCCGTCACCGAGAGCATCACCGACATCGACCTCGTGCTGGAGCAGATCCGCATCGCCGCCGGCGGCGACCTGCCGGCGAGGCAGGAAGAGGTCCAGGTCATCGGCCACGCGATCGAGTGCCGCATCAACGCCGAGAATCCGCAGACCTTTCGTCCTTCGCCCGGCCGCATCACGCAATATCACCCGCCCGGCGGGCTCGGTGTGCGGATCGATTCCGCCGTCTATCAGGGCTACACGATCCCGCCTTATTACGACTCGCTGGTCGGCAAGCTGATCGTGCACGGCAAGACCCGCGGCGAGTGCCTGATGCGGCTGCGCCGGGCGCTGGACGAGATGGTGGTCGAGGGGATCGAGACCACGCTGCCGTTGTTCCGCGCTCTGGTGCGCGAAGACGACATCATCAACGGCGACTACCACATCCACTGGCTGGAACAATATCTTGCCGGCAAGGCGGAACCCGCCCCGAAGTAGCCGTCCCTCCGCATGGAACCCTTTGGCCCCAATCGCGTTTGGGACGATGGGGACAGTTCCGAGGGGGCGTTTTGAAGTCCGGCAATCCTGATCGAGCGAGACCGTCGTGACCGCTGACGCGCAGCGACGGCGTACATTTTGGCAGATCCTGCTGTTCGCAGCGGGACTCCTGGTGCTGACCGTGATCAGCGCCGGCTCCGTCTACCTCGTCAACAAGGCGAGAGACGACAGCAAATGGGTGGTTCACACCATCGAGGCGGAGAACCAGATCAACGCCCTCCTGCTGGAAATCCGGCGGGCCGAGAGCGCCGCCCGCGGCTACCTTCTGACACAAGGGGCGGATTTCAAGGTCGAGCATGACAAGGCCGTGGCGGCCGTCATCCCCGCTCTCGACAAGCTCACGCGCCTGATCGGCGACAACCCGGCGCAACGCCAAAGCATCGAGAAGCTGAGCGCGGCGATCGAGACCCGGCTCGGGCAGTTCGCGCAGGAGATGGATTTCATCCGGCGGGGTGAGCCGGAGAAGGCCGCAGCGCTGGTCCGTGAGATCGCCTCCACGGACGCAACAGCCGTGATCGCCAATGTCGCGACAGGGATGATTCAGGAGGAGGAGCGGCTGTTCCGGCTCCGAACGGTCAATTCGGATCGCAGCCAGACCCTCGCCGCGTCGATGACCGGCATCGGCTCCGGCCTCGTCGTGCTGCTGGCGCTGCTATCGATCTGGCTGGTGCGGCGCTCGGCCGGCGCCCGTGACGATGCCGAGGCGCGCCTGCGCGATGCCAACGTCAACCTGGAAGCCGTGGTCGACGAACGCACGGCCGATCTGCGCGAAGCCAACAACGAGATCCAGCGCTTTGCCTATATCGTCAGCCACGATCTGCGCTCGCCACTCGTCAACATCATGGGCTTCACCAGCGAACTCGAAGAGCTCGGCGGCGACATTTTCCGCCGTATCGGCGGCCTTACCCACGTCCCGGCGGACGGGCCGCCGCTGCCGGACGGCGAGATCGCGCTCGAAGGTCCCGACAAGCAGCTCTCAGCGGATTTTTCCGAAGCGCTGGGCTTCATCAAGTCGTCGATCGCCAAAATGGATCGCCTGATCTCGGCGATCCTCAATCTCACCCGCGAGGGCCGGCGCGAGTTCCAGCCGGAAAAGATCGACACCGCCGAGCTGATCGAAGCGATCGTATCGACGCTGGCGCATCAGGCCGCCGAGGCGCAGGCGGAGATCCAAGTCGCCCCCCTGCCCAATCTCGTCAGCGACCGCCTGGCGCTGGAGCAGATCTTCTCCAATCTGATCGACAACGCCATCAAATATCTCAAGCCCGGCGTCCCCGGCGAGATTAGAATCCGCGGGCGCACCAAGCTCGGCTACGCAATCTTCGAGATCAGCGATAACGGCCGCGGCATCGATCCCAAGGACCACCAGCGGATCTTCGACCTGTTTCGCCGCGCCGGAACCCAGGACAAGCCCGGTCAGGGCATCGGTCTTGCGCATGTGCGTGCACTTGTGCGTCGCCTCGGCGGCACCATGTCGGTATCATCGGAACTGAATACGGGCAGTACCTTCACCATCACGCTGCCCATCACCTGGAACACCAGCAACCGGAACGCGGATCAATGACTCAACCCGTCAGCATCATCATGATCGAGGACGACGAAGGGCACGCGCGGCTGATCGAGCGGAACATCCGAAGATCCGGCGTCAACAACGAGATCATCTCCTTTGCCAACGGTACGGACGCGATGAAATACCTGTTCGGGCCCGACGGCAGCGGGCTCGTGCAGAAAGGTAATGCGCTCCTGATCCTGCTCGATCTCAACCTTCCCGACATGACCGGGATCGACATTCTCAAGCAGATCAAGGAGAACAAATATCTGAAGGCCTCGCCCGTCGTGGTGCTGACCACCACCGACGATTCCCAGGAAATCAAGCGCTGCTACGAGCTCGGCTGCAATGTCTACATCACCAAGCCCGTGAACTACGAGAATTTCGCCAATGCCATCCGGCAGCTCGGCTTGTTCTTCTCGGTCATCCAGGTCCCGCCCGCCGCCCCATGAACCAGCGCATGCCCACACTGCTCTACATCGACGACGATGGGGCGCTTGCGCGTCTGGTCGATCGCGGTCTGACACGGCGCGGCTACAAGGTCGTTCACGCCGCAAGCGGCGAGGAAGGCCTCGAGCTCATCCGCCGCGCGGGCGCGCAGGACAGCATTGACCGCGGCATCGACGTCGTGGCGCTCGACCAGTACATGCCCGGCCTCGACGGGCTGGAGACGCTTGAGCAGATCATGGCGATCCCGGGCGCGCCGCCGGTGGTCTTCGTCACGGCGTCGCAGGATTCCAGCATTGCGGTGACGGCGCTGAAGGCGGGGGCGGCCGATTATCTCGTCAAGGACGTCAAGGGCGATTTCATCCCCCTGCTTCACGTCGCGGCCGAGGGCGCGCTGCGCCAGGCCGAAATGCAGAAGGCGCGCGAGGAAGCCGAAGCCGAGATCCATGCCTCGCGCGACCGCTACGCGGCCCTTGCCGCCGAACGCGAAATGCTGCTGCGCGAGGTCAACCACCGCGTCGGCAACTCGCTCCAGATCATCGCCTCCCTGCTGCATCTGCAGGCAAGCTCCGCTGCGCAGGACGAGGTCAAGGCTGCGTTGACCAATGCGATGGGCCGCGTCGCCGCGGTCGCGCAGGTGCACCGCCGCCTCTACACCTCGCAGGACCTGAAGAGCGTGGTCCTGAACCAGTATCTGGACTCGCTGCTCGAGGATTTGCGCCGCTCGGCTGAGGGCAACCGGATGTCGCGCCTGACGCTGAAGGCCGAACCGATCGAGATCGATCCGGACCGTGCGGTCGCCGTCGGCATCATCGTCAACGAGCTGGTGATGAACGCGGTGAAATACGCCTACCCTGACGGCGCCGGCCCGATCCATGTCGAGCTGACCTCGCAGGGCGACGATCTCCTGCTGTCGATCAGCGACGATGGTGTCGGCGACAACGTCAAGGCCGATCCGCGCTCGACCGGCATGGGCCAGCGTATCGTCGCAGCCATGGCCACGAAGCTCGATGCTTCGGTCGAGCGCGACCCCACCCATTCCGGAACCCGCGTCATGTTGATGTTCCGCCGTGTCCCGGTTGCCGCCGGCAAGCCGGCTGCTGCCGCAGCGAACTGATCTGCACCGCCCATCGCAACCGCATTGCGATCCTGCTATTATGGCGAGCCATGACTTCGCGCGACTCTGCCCCGTCTGAAATCACGCCGGCCGTTCTGCTGCGCGCCTATGCCTGCGGCATCTTTCCGATGGCCGAAAGCGCCGATGATCCGACCCTGTTCTGGGTCGAGCCGGAGTTGCGCGGGGTCATCCCGCTCGACGGATTTCGCGTAGCCTCGCGGCTCGCGCGCACCGTGCGTTCGGATTCATTCCGCGTCACCGTCAACACCGCCTTCAAGGCAACGATCGCCGGCTGCGCCGCGCCGCAGGCCGGGCGCGAGGACACCTGGATCAACAAGCGCATCCGCGACCTCTATGGCGGGCTGTACGAGCTCGGCCATTGCCACAGCGTCGAGGCCTGGCAGGGCGAGGACCTCGTCGGCGGGCTTTATGGCGTCAGCCTGGGCCGGGCCTTTTTCGGCGAGAGCATGTTCCACACCGCGCGCGATGCCTCCAAGGTCGCGCTGGTGCATCTGGTCGCGCGGCTCATCCATGGCGGCTTCGAGCTGCTCGACACCCAGTACGTCACCGAGCACCTGAAGAGTTTTGGCGCGGCCGAGATTTCGCGGCGGCGCTACACCGCGCTGCTCGACAAGGCGCTCGCGGGCGAGCCCGGGGATTTCCTGAGGCTCTCCGCCGGTGAAGCGATCCCGGGCGCACGCGCGCTCGAGATCATCGCCGCGCGGCAATAGTCAGGGGATTACCGGCCGAACCCGGGGGGATTTGGCCTAGCGGCCAAACCCGGGGATACCGAACAGACCCGGGCGCTGCTCGGGCGGCGGAGGTGGTGGCGGCGGTGCCGGCTGCTGCTGCTGGATCGGCGGCAGCGGCTGCGGCGGACGCTGCTGCACCTGCTTGGGCGCGGCCTTCTTCTGCGCGGGCGGCGGCGGTGGCGGCTTGGTGCCGGGATCCGGTGCCGCGGTCGCAATCGTCTGCTGCGGCTCTTTGCAGTCGGTGAGCCAGATATCGTAGATCGGGTGCTCGACGCCGTGCAGGCCTGGACTTGCCGCGTACATCCAGCCCGAGAAGATGCGCTTCACCTCACCCTGCAAGGTGATCTCGTCGACCTCGACGAAGGCGTCGGTGTTGGCGGCCTCGGTCGCCGGCCGCGTGTAGCAGGCGTCGGTTTTGACGCGCAGCGCACCGAACTGCACGGTCTCGCCGATCTCCTCGTCGAAATTGATGATGCGCCCGGTGATCTTGTCGAGACCGGAGAAGGTCGCTTTCTTGTTCACGATCTTCTGGGCCGGCGGCTCGGTGACGACCTCGTCGCCCGGCTGAAGGCTCGCCGGCGTCTGCGGGACTGCGCCTCCGGGCGCGCCCTTCTGCTGCGGCTGGCGCTGACCCGGCGCGCCTTGCGGATTGGGTGGAGCGACCGCGACGGACGGCGGCTGGTTTGGCGGAGCTGCGCTAGACCCTGGCGGCGGCGCCAGAGGCTGGGTCTCGACCGGCCCCGGCATCACATTGCCCTGCCGGCCCGGCGGTGGCGCCATCGGACGCGACGGCAGCACTCGGCCCTGCGGCGGCAGTTCCGGCACCTCTTCGTCGTCGTCGGGCATCTGCTGCTGCGGCTGGGGCTGGCCACGCGGAATGTTGCCGGGCGGCCGCAGCGGCGGCGGATCGGAGAAGATCGTACCGATCTGCGCCTGCGCCGGCGTCGCAGCCGTCAGTGCGGTGGCGGCCAGAAGCGCCGCAAGACCTGTCAGAGTAAATGTTCGAAACATCTCGCGCGGCTTCAACAGCGAATCGGGCTTGCTGGACATTCTACAGGGGATACCGCCGCTCGCAGGCCATCCGGTTAACACGGCGAATACGGCGGGGGAAGGGCGGCATCCCTGCCCTTCCCGGCCCGGTCTGGCCAGATCGGCCCCCGGATGGGATAGTCGAGCACTCCTGCCAGGGGTCAGGCGGGCATCGCCCCCGAAAACGACGTCCAACGAACAATCAGAAACCCGCAAGGTCGCTCCCCCATGCCCGTCGTGCTCGATCCCGATGCCGCCGCCGTCTACAAGGCCTTCCAGGAGGCCGGTCGGCCCGCCTACGAGACCCTGACCGCCCCGGAAGCGCGGGCCTATTACGCGCAGGCACGCTTTGCGACCAATCCCGAGCCACCGGACCTCGCGCGCGTCACGCCGCTATCGATCCCGGCACCGCACGGCGCCATTCCCGCGCGTCTCTATGTTCCGAAGGAGCCGCGCCGGCATGATGGTTTGTCGCCAGCGCTGGTGTTCTTCCACGGCGGCGGCTGGGTGATCGGCGATCTCGATTCCCATGACGTCGTCTGCCGCCAGCTCGCCGACGCCGGCGCGCTGATCGTGATCTCGGTGGATTACCGCCTCGCGCCCGAGCACAAATTTCCCGTCGCCATTGATGACGCGATCGCCGCGACCAAATGGGTCGCCGCCAACGCGCGCGAGCTCGGCATCGACGCCTCCCGGCTTTCGATCGGCGGCGACAGCGCTGGCGGCAATCTCGCCGCCGTCGTCGCGCTCGCCGCGCGCGACGGCAACGGTCCCGCGATCGCGGCCCAGTTGCTGATCTACCCCGCGACCGATTTCGCCATGACGCATGGCTCTCACCGCGAGCCCGAGACCAGCGTGCTGCTGACGCATTCGGTGATCCGCTGGTTTCGCGACCATTATCTCAACGGCGCCGCCGATATCCACGACTGGCGCGCCTCGCCGGCACGGGCGACAAACCTGGCCGGACTGCCGCCGGCCTATGTGCTCACCGCCGGTGCCGATCCCCTGCGCGACGAAGGCGACGAATATGCCCAGCGCCTGAAGCAGGCCGGCGTGCCCGTGGCTACCAAGCACTATCCCGGCCAGTTCCACGGCTTCATCACGATGGGAAAATTGCTGCGTGAGGCCAATGTCGCCGTGAGCGAGATCGGCGCGTGGCTGAAAGGATTGGGCTGAAACGCCGTTCCCGATGCCGCCCGTTCTTCAAAGCATATTCGTCCTCCCCCTGCGCTGGCTGACATGGCTTGGCGGCCAAGGCACCCGCGCGGTGGCCGCCGTCGTGTTCATCGCGCTCGCGGTGCCGCCGCTCGGGATGTTGCTGCGCCCCTTCGTCACCGAGGCGATCTTCGTTCTGCTCTGCATCTCCTTCATGCGGGTCGATCTCGCCGCGCTCACCGGCCATCTGCGGCGGCCAGCGCTGGTCGGGACCGCCACCGTCTGGACCATGATCGGCGTGCCCGTGATCGTCGGGCTGATCGTCCATCTCACCGGGCTCACGGCGCGCGCCCCCGACCTTGCCCTGGCCTTGATGCTGCAGAGCATGGCCTCGCCGATGATGGCCGCGCCGGCGCTGGCCGCGCTGATGGGTCTCGATGCCACGCTGGTGCTGGTCACGCTGGTGAGCGCGACCGCGCTGGTGCCGTTCACGGCATCGCTGTTCGCGAGCCTGTTCCTCGGCGACATGCTCAGCATCTCGCCGCCTGCGCTGGGGCTGAAGCTGCTTGGCATCCTCGCAGCATCGCTGCTGGCTGCGACCGTGATCCGGCAGGTCTTCGGCGCGGCCGCGATCCAGCGCCACAGGCAGCCGATCGACGGCTTCAACATCGTCATCCTGCTGGTCTTCGCGACCGCGATCATGGGCGATGTCGCAAGCGATCTCGTCGCCCGGCCGGTCTCCACCCTGGGCTTCGCAGCTCTCGCCTTCGCGATCTATTTCACGCTGCTCGCCGTGACCACGCTGCTGTTCCGCCGCATCGGCTATGAGCGCGCGCTGGCGCTCGGGCTGATGGTGTCACAGCGCAATCTGGGCCTGATGCTCGCCGCGACCGCCGGCGCGCTGCCGCCCACCACCTGGCTCTATTTCGCGATGACGCAGTTTCCCATACACTTGGCGCCCTACATGCTGATGCCGATCGCGCGGCGCTTGACGGCGCGCGCACAGGCCTCGGGCGCCGCGGCGACCGGCGGCAAGGCCGCATCGGGCTGAACCAATCCGAAAGTCATGTCCGCTGCCATGCGACGCCGCTGGTGACCAAGCGAATGTCGTCACGCAGCGCGCCAATGTCCCTTGTGAATATCGAACTTCACGGCACCGTCGTCACGCATCTTCAACAGGAGCGATTGGCAGTCGTCCTGGTTCTTGATGTTCACGCGCTTCATGATGTCGAAAGTCTTCAGAGGTTTTTCGCGAAGGGCAATCAGAATCTTTTCTCGATCGGTCATTGGGGTTCCTTGCACCGGTTTCGGCGACGGTACGTGTTGTACAGATCGTCCGCAACGGCTGCATTCGCTTGAGGAGGTCGGTTCCGGGTCCAAAAGGCGAAATGCCGCGCAATATGCAAGTCTGCTCAAATATCCAAGTGTGCTCACCCGCTCAAGCGGCCTCTCCAAATCGGTGAATTCTCCCTACCCGGCCCTTGCCGCGCGCCGCAGCGCCTGCGGCGGCTGGCCGAAGGCGCGGATGAAAGCGCGCCGCATGCGCTCGGGGTCGCCGAAGCCGGTTGTCTCCGCGACGAGCTCGATCGCCTCGCGCGAGGACTGCACGCGCTCCCGCGCGACCTCGATGCGCAAGCGCTCGATGGCTTTCGAGGGCGTCGTGCCGGTCTCGGCGGCAAAGGCGCGGGCAAAATGCCGCGCACTCATGCCAGCGCGGTCGGCGAGATCTTCGACCGTCAAGCGGGCGTCGAGGTTCTCGCGCGCCCAGGACAGCAGCGCGCCGAAGCGCCCGTTCGGCGTCTTCAATTCCAGAAGTGACGAGAACTGCGACTGGCCGCCACTGCGGCGATGATAGAGCACGAGCTGCCGCGCGGTGTCCTGCGCGATCTGCTCGCCGTGGTCCTCGGTCACCATCGCGAGCGCAAGGTCGATGCCCGCCGTGATGCCCGCCGACGTCCACACATTGCGGTCGCGCGTGAAAATCTGGTCCGGCTCGAACTTCACCTTGGGATAGCGCGCGACGAAATCCCGCGTG
Organism: Bradyrhizobium sp. 134; assembly: GCF_023074155.1. NCBI lineage: Bacteria > Pseudomonadati > Pseudomonadota > Alphaproteobacteria > Hyphomicrobiales > Nitrobacteraceae > Bradyrhizobium > Bradyrhizobium sp. 134. The sequence continues at coordinate 288,008 of NZ_JADPKX010000053.1, forward strand.
CGTCCCCAATGCGTGGTGGCGCGGCGGCCGTCGAGCAGGCCCGCCTCGGCCAGCACATAGGCGCCCGAGCAGACGCTGGCGACCCGCACGCCGCGCCGCGCCAGCCGCTGCACGAAGGCGCGCGTGACCTCGCAGCGCGCGGCATCCGTCACGCCCGCGCCTCCCGCCACGACCAGCGTCGTGATCGCATTTGCCGACTTGAAGTCGCGCGCCATCATCTCGACGCCGGACGAGCTGCGCACGGGCCCCGCGTTCACCGCCAGCACGCGGATCCCGGTCGTCGTCTTGCCCGTGCAGCGCGCCGCGATCTCGAACACTGAGATCGGGCCGGCCGCATCGAGCAACTGGAAGTCCGGGAAGATCAGGATGCCGATCATGGTCATGTCCGAAAGCGAGGGAAATACGCCATTTTGGACAGAAGGGCATCATGAGAGGCTGCTTCCGTCAAGCTCATAATTGGAGGCTCTCATGTCGTCCCCGCTCCAGATCGGTCTCCTGGTGTTTCCGCGCGTCACCCAGCTCGATTTTACGGGCCCCTTGCAGGTGTTCTCCTCCGTGCCGGGCGCGAAATTGCATTTGATCTGGAAACGGATCGAGCCGGTGCCGAGCGATTCCGTGCTGACGCTGACCCCGACCACGACCTTCGCCGACTGCCCGCAGCTCGACGTGATCTGCGTGCCCGGCGGCGGCGGCACCAACGACCTGCTCAATGACGAGGAGGTGCTCGGTTTCCTGCGCCGGCAGGCCGAGGGCGCCAAATACGTCACCTCGGTCTGCACGGGATCGCTGGCGCTCGGCGCCGCCGGCCTCCTGAAGGGCTACCGCGCCGCCACGCATTGGAGCGCGATGGAGATGCTCGCTCAGTTCGGCGCGACGCCGACCAAGACGCGCGTCTGCGTCGACCGCAACCGCATCACCGGCGGCGGCGTCACCGCGGGAATCGATTTCGCGCTGACCCTGGTGTCGATCATGGTCGATCGCACCACCGCGGAGGCGATCCAGCTCCAACTCGAATATAATCCGGCCCCGCCGTTCAATGCAGGCTCGCCCGACACCGCACCCGCCGAGGTGCTGACATTGCTGAAAGAGCGTGGCGCGCAGGGTCAGGCGCGGCGGCTAGAGGCGGTGAAGCGCGCGGCTGAGCGGATGACCTAGTCTCCGCTCTCGTGTCCCGGGCGCGCTGCAGCGCGTAGCGGTGCTGCGCACGGACGCGACATCCAGTTGTGCCTCCATGAAAGAAAAAGGCCGCCCGGTTTCCCGAGCGGCCTTTCCTGTCTTACGGCGGCTGCACATTTCATCGGGCGATTTCGGAGCTTCCAGACCGGGGGCCTATCTCCCGATCGAGTCCTGGTCGGCGGCCGCTGCATTTCGGGACAGTCGCGAACTGTTGCCCGAACCGAACGCGATGGTCTCCCATCTCCGTAAGATGCGACCATTGAGCCGCATCGCCCGCGTGGCTGCAATGCCCGCGCAGGACTCATCCCCGCTGTTCCCGCTGTCCACAGCAGAGCGAGGCGGATGCGGGTGCATCCACTCCAACGACAAGGGTTGAGACGGGAATCGGAAGCCTAGCTGGGCGTCCAGGGCTGATAGTCGCCGGTCGCCTTGGGCCGCTTGCCGCTGGCGAGCGTCGAGCCCGAGGGACGGTAGGCGTTGGCCGTGCCGGTGAGATTGGGCTGGTGCGGCTTTTCCCACTCGCGCGGCTGGTAGTTGTCCTGCGTCGGCGGCACGTCGACGGTGTGATGCATCCAGCCGTGCCAGGACGGCGGGATACGGCTGGCCTCGGCGTAGCCGTTATAGACCACCCAGCGCCGCTCGAAGCCGAGGGCCGGATCGATCGCCCCGCCGCGGGTGCGATAATAGAGGTTGCCCTGCTCGTCCTGGCCGACCAGCTCGCCATAGCGCCTGGTCCAGAGTTGGGTGCCAAACGTCTGGCCATTCCACCAGGTGAAGAACTTGAGGAAGAATTGTTTCATGCGGCAAGGGCCCTGCTTCGTCGGGTCCTGATGCCATCCGGACGGCGAAATGTCCAGTTCGGCGGGGGCGGCGGTGCCCTGCTGCAGATGCGGTCGCCGGGCACACGGACTCTGCCGCAAATCGGACGCGATCCGTTCATGCCGGATACAGCGTCGCCATGAAAACTTGTCCACGCACGCAAACCGCCGTGATCCCAGGAACTACAGCCCTTTCATCGGGTTTGCTTCCGGGAAAAGGAGTTTTGATCATGAGAAGTCTGAAAGTCTTGAGCGCGGCTGCGGCCGTGGCGCTGGTTCTCCCGTTGGCGACGCCAAGCTTCGCGCAAGGTCGCGGCGGACATGGCGGTGGCGGCGGTGGCCATTTCGGCGGAGGTGGCGGTGCTCACTTCGGCGGCGGCGGCGGTGGCGCTCACTTTGGCGGTGGGGGCGCCCGCATGGGCGGCGGCAACTTCAGCGGCGCGAGGATCGGTGGCGGCGGTGGCAATTTCGCAGCAGGTGCAGCCATGCGTCCCAGCGGCGGAGCTGCCTTCAACGGCGGCGGCGGGCGCAGCTTCGCAGCAGCCGGGGGTCAGCACTGGAATGGCGGCGGCGGTCATTGGCACGGCGGCGGCTGGCGCCATCGCGGCGGCGGCTTCTGGCCCGGTGTCGCGGCAGGCGCCGCGATCGGCGGCCTCGGCTCGTACGCCTATTACGGCGGCGGCTATTACAACGACCCCTACTACTATGGCGACGACAGCTATTATGATGAGCCGTCAGTAGCCGTGGTCCCAGATAGCGGCGGCGACTCCGCGGGCTACTGCGCGCAGCGCTACAAGTCCTACGATCCGGCGTCCGGCACTTATCTCGGCTATGACGGCCAGCGTCATCCCTGCCCGTAACACGACCTGCAACACGTGAAGAAGAAGGCGTCGCAGCGATGCGGCGCCTTTTTCGCATTCGGGCGCCTCACCTGTTTCGCTCGCCTCATGTTCGCCATCGGTGACTGTCGCATACAACCGATGCGCGGACCTTTATTCACCGCACCGTGCATACCTACCCTTATCCAATCCCAAATTGACCCGACGCGCGATTCACCTGTATCAACTTGGCTATGGGGACTTCGATGACTGGGAAGTGTCATGCCGCGTATTCTCGTGGTCGATGACGATCCGATGGTCGGTGCGACCATCGAGGTCCTCCTCCAACGTCAGGGCTTCGACGTCACGTTGACTGACGGCGGAGAAACGGGTTTGGCTGCGCTCGAAACCCAGAGTTTCGACGTGATGCTGGTCGACATCTTCATGCCGCATATGCGCGGCTTCGAGTCCATTCGCATCTTTCACGAGCGCGCGCCGGCGGTTCCGCTGATCGCAATGTCCGGCTACGCCTTCGCCTCATCCGCCTCGCCCTCTCCCGACTTCCTCCGGATGGCGCTGGAGCTTGGCGCGACCCGCTGCCTGCGCAAGCCGTTCACGCCGGACGCGCTGCTGACCACGATCCGGGAATGCATCGCCGCGCCGGGCGATGGCTCGCAGCCGAAGGACAAGAAAGAAGCCCCTTGATCCCAACGCAGCGCGTCATTCTCGGTGCTGGACTTGCCATCCTCCTGATCATCACCGCAGCCTCGATCGGCCTCGACGTCAAGTCGCGGTCCGACGCGGCCTGGGTCAATCACACCGTCCAGGTGCTGAAGAAGATCTCCGACCTGCGCGTGCTGATGCGCAGTGCCGAGAGCGCCGCACGCGGCTACGAGATCTATCGCAACCCGAGCTTCAGCGAGGAATTCCAGGCGGTGCACGCCCGGATCGCACCGGCACTCGCCGACCTCAAGCGCAGCGTGCGCGACACTCCGGAACATGTCGCGCTGCTCGAGGGCACCGAGCCGCTGGCGCTGCGCCGGATCGAGATCGCCGCCGAAGTGATGCGCCTGCGCGCCGGAAACGACCAGGCCGGCATTGCCGCGCTCCAGGGCAAGGGCGAGGGCCGTGGCCTCATGGACACGGTGATGGGCAATTTCGATCATCTGAGCGCAGAAGAAGAACGATTGCTCGCGGCGCGCTCCCAGGATTCGCGCCGCACCGGCATCGTGCTGCTCGGCATCGACGTCGCCGGGGCGCTGGTGATCCTGCTGCTGGTCGTGATGATGATGCGCAAGAGCCGGCGCACCGAGGGCGCCCTCAAGAGCACGCTATTGGAGACCACGGCCGCCAACCAGCAGCTCGAGGCCGCAGTGGCCGAGCGCACCGAGCATCTGGTCACCGCGCATGACGAGCTGCGCCTGTCGGTCAACGTGCTCCAGAGCACCTTTCACAGCATGGCGGAAGCGGTGCTGGTCATCGACGCCGAGGGCAACGTCCTTCTGTCCAATCCGGCCGCGGAGCGCATGCTGCTGCACCGGACCGGCATGAACCTGCGCAATCTGCGGGCGCTGTCCAGCGTGCTTCACGGCGACGGCGTCACCCCGCTCAAGCCCGACGAGCTGCCGTCGGCACGCGTGCTGCGCGGCGAGCCGTTCGAGAATATGGAGATGATCGTCCGCCCGCACAGCGGCAATGCTCCCCGCCATCTCATGATCAGCGGCCGGCCGATGCTGGACGGGCAAGGCAACGTCTCCGGCGCGGTGCTGGTCTATCACGACGCGACCATGTCGCGCGAGACCGAGCGGCAATTGTACCAGTCGCAGAAGCTGGATGCCATCGGCAAGCTCACCGGCGGCGTCGCGCACGACTTCAACAACATGCTGACCGTGATCTCCGGCAATACCGAGACGCTGGTGGCAAGCCTGAAGCAGCAGCCCGACCTCCAGCGCGTGGCGCGCCTGATCGACGAGGCCGCCGAACGCTGCGCCGAGCTGATCCAGCATCTGCTCGCCTTCGCACGCAGGCAGCCGCTCCAGCCGCGCAATGTCGAGATCAACGCCGCGGTCGCCGACATCGCGAAACTCCTGCGCCCCACACTCGGCGAGCAGATTGAGATCGAGACCGTGCTCGAACAGGGGCAGATGACCGCGCACATCGATCCGTCCCGCCTCACCAATGCCCTACTCAACATGGCGATCAACGCGCGTGACGCCATGCCGAACGGCGGCAAGCTGCTGCTCGAGGCCCACCGCGTCATGCTCGACCAGGCCTATGCGCAAAACAATCCCGACGTACGGCCCGGCCCTTACGTGATGCTCGCCGTCAGCGACACCGGCACCGGCATGCCGACGGAGGTGCAGCAGCAGGCGTTCGAGCCGTTCTTCACCACCAAGGAGGTCGGCAAGGGAAGCGGCCTCGGCCTTTCCATGGTCTACGGATTCGTCAAGCAGTCCGGCGGCCACATCAAGATCTACAGCGAGGAAGGCCACGGCACCACGATCAAGCTCTATCTGCCGCCGGGCGAAGGCATGGCCGAGGTGGTTCCCACCACGACGCCGCAGGCCGAAGGCGGCGCAGAGACCATTTTCGTGGTCGAGGATGACCCGCTGGTGCGCAACTTCGTCACCGTGCAGCTCCAGAGCCTCGGCTACCAGACCGTCGCCGCGCCCGACGGCAAGGCCGCGCTCGAATTGATCCAGGCCGGCCAGCCGTTCGATCTGCTGTTCACCGACGTCGTCATCCCCGGCGGCATGAGCGGACGCGAGCTCGCCGACAAGGTGGCGACGATCCGCCCCGGAGTGAAGGTACTCTACACCTCCGGCTACACCGACAACGCCATCGTCCACCACGGCAAGCTCGACGACGGCGTCATGCTTCTGACAAAACCCTACCGCCGCAACCAGCTCGCCGAGATGATCAGGAAGGCGCTCGGTGGCGGGGTGGCCGGCTAGCGTTTCTGCTTGGCGACACATCCAATGGCGTTGCAGATGATCCGCGCTGCGCAGATCGCCCCGATATTCTGCAGGTCGCGCTCCGGCACCAATTCGACCAGATCGAGACCGACAATTCTGGCCTTCGAGGCGACGCCCGCGATCAGGTCTATGACGTCGAAATAGGACAGGCCCGCTCTCAGGAGCCGTTGCAACAGGGGTAGCGTGCGTTTACTCCGAACAACATAAGCCATAGCCGCAGCGTAAGAGGCATGTGTTTTCGCGTCTCGATCGCACCTGGCGGTTCCTCGGCCAGGTAGACGAACCCCAGGAGAAACCCGACTGAGCTGCAGCTGAACGTCAGCCACGCTGCCCAGTGCAGTCCGGTTCGATTTTGCGGATCACTCCACGCAATGACATCTGACACCTCGGCTTTTGTGCGTACACCAAGGCCGTCGATCCTTCCTGCCCCGACGGTAGCCCGTCGACAACATAGACTTCTGCAATTGGCCCCATAGCCGACTTGTCGCTCTTCGCACATTTCGCAGTGTTTCGATGCCTACCAATCGTCGCGACAACAGGCGAGTGTGGCTTTCCGGGGACAGTAATTTGCCAGAATAGCGCTACTTTCGGGTCACGATTTCGGATGCGCCATGGGAGAGTGGATATGAAAAAGATCGTGATCTCTATCGCCGCTATAGCAGCATTCACCGGATCAGCTATCGCCGCAGATATGGCTCCTCGTTATGCGAAGGCTCCACCCCCCGCACCTGTCACGGTCTATAACTGGACGGGTTGCTATGTTGGCGGCAACGTCGGCGGTGGTTGGGCCCGGACTGATCAAACCCGAGTGTCGCGACTCGGTGTACTGTTTCCGGCGGACTATGGTTCTAGCGATAACAGCCAGGTCATTGGCGGCGGTCAGATCGGATGCGATTACCAATTTGCTGGAAATTGGGTGGTCGGTATCCAAGGCATGTACGATTATGCTCGCATCGGCAGCTCGCACGCTTTGCCAGCGTTCCCGACCTTTACCTCCGTTAACGAGACCAAAGACGTTTGGACTGTCACGGGCCGCGTCGGCTATTTATTCGTTCCGCAGCTGCTTGGCTATATCAAGGGCGGTGGCGCTTGGACCCGGCAGGACAATATCGTCGTGCAGCCCAGCGGAGCTCTTTCCGAAACGGCTCTGGGTGTGAACCGTTCTGGTTGGACAGTGGGTGGCGGTCTCGAGTGGATGTTCGCTCCGGGCTGGTCGGCTTTTGCCGAGTACAATTATATGGACTTCGGCCGTCGAGACGTTCAGCACATCTCGGCCGTTACCGGCAGTGGCTTCGTGGCGGGACTTCCCTCCGAAGTCATCTCGACTCGGCTGGAGGTATCTACCGCGACGGTCGGCGTAAACTACAAGTTCAACTTCGGCGGTCCGGTCGTCGCCAGGTACTGATCCTTAAGAGCACTGCGAAAGCCCCGGCATCCTCCGGGGCTTTTTTGTGTGCTCAGCATGTCGCCGATCGGTCCATCCGCGACCTCGGAAACCTTCCGCTCGCCGGCCGATGTTGGCGGTAAGCCGGACATCCGCCGGCCAGTCGCTTCCTGAGTACACGCCCTACCGCGTCGCCAGCACCACCGCCGCCAGCGTGAAGATCAGTGCCGCGATCTGCCCTGCCCCCAGCGGCTCGCCGAGCGCAATCGCTGACGCCACCACGCCGATGACAGGCACCGCCATGGTGCCGATCGCGGCGACGGAGGCCGGCAGGCGCGCGAGGGCTGCGAACCAGCTGACATAGGCGATGCAGAACTGCACCACGGTCGAATAGACCAGCAGCCACCATCCGACCGGCGTCACCCGCTCCAGATGCGTGGTCTCGACGGCGAGGCCGATGATGGTGATCGGCAGACAGCCGATCCCGATCTGCCAGGCAGCCGCCGTGATCGGCGGCAGGCGGATGGGGTACTTCTTCGAAAATACCGTGCCGGCGGCGAAGCCGATCGCGCCGCACAGCGCCATGACGATGCCCGGCAGCTTGTCCGCCGTGGCGGCAAAGCCGTTGCCGCCCATGATCGAGGCCAGACCGGCAAAGGCCATCACCAGCGCGATAGTGCGCAACAAGGTCGGCCGCTCGCCGAGCACCGGCCAGGCGATCAGCGAGGCCCAGACCGGCATGGTGTAGGCGATCAGCGCCGCTTCGCTGGCCGGCAGCCACAGCAGCGCCAGACCCATCAGCACCATCCAGCCGGTGACGTTGAGGAGCGCGGCGGTCACGAGGCGCGGCCAGATCTCGCGCGGGACGCTGAGGCTGTCAGCGCGGATCAGCGCCAGCGCCGCTAGCAGCACCGCGCCCAGCACGCCGGTGACCCCACGCAGGGTCAGCGGCGGCAGCTCGGAGAGCAGGAATTTCGTCACCGGCCAGTTGAAGCCCCAGCCCACCGAGGTGATGGCGAGGAACATCAGGCCGGCCGGGGCGATGCGCGGTCGCAGCACCGGCCGAGTCGAATCAAGCATGTGGGTAGTCCGGCAAAATTTGACGGAGCTTGGCGCGGATTCGCGCCTCCCACCACCACCCCGGCGGGCATGCCTGCCCTCACCTTCCGTAGCCCTACGTGAGTCCCCCGGAGGCAAGCCCGCCATTCAAAAATATACCTGCCCTGTGAACAGCGGGGTGAAGCCTCCGTGGCACCACAAGATGCAAATTTTTTCGGTTGGGAATCCCTGAGGACTCACTGATACTTGGCTCAACAACAGGCGCGGGCCTGCCCCCTGTTATCCCCCACAATCCACCATATTTAGTATTTGATTCAGGAACTCGCACTAGTTCTTGACGGGCGTAACGGAGAGTCCTAGTTTTCGATCCGTTCGGCGCGAGTGTGTTTGCGTCCCGCCGGCACTCCCCCAAAGGGTCTGCAAAACAGCACTCCGCCAAGCCAGACAAAGGCAGCGGGATACGGGCTTGTCTGCCCGGCGAGAGCGGACTTTTCGGGCGCCTGAACGGGCTGGAAACAGGCCCGGATGGCAATGGTTGAAGACGTGCAGTGGTTGAAGACTTGATGTGTGGGGCGTTGAACGCATGTCGGGCTCATCCCTTTGGGGCGGATGGGTCTGGACGTGCCGGCGGATGATCGGTGCGCGCATCGAACAATCGCGTCGGGAGAAAATGGGCTGGGTCTACCGGCTGAGCTGCGATGCCAAGGGGCCCGACCGCCCTCAAGCACCGCGAAATGAAATGATGACCCGGCACGCCTGAACGGAGGCGGTCCGGTCAAAGATAGGACGGGGCAAGACCATGCGGATTGAGCGGCGCCACACCACTTCGGGACAGTCACCTTACGCCGGCATCGATTTCCGGCTGACCACGTCGGAGATCAGGAATCCCGACGGCTCTGTCGTGTTCAAGCTCGAGAACGTCGAGGTGCCGACCGCGTGGTCGCAGGTCGCCTCCGACGTCCTGGCCCAGAAGTACTTCCGCAAGGCCGGCGTTGCCGCGCGCCTGAAGAAGGTCGAGGAAGAGTCCGTTCCCTCCTTCCTGTGGCGCTCCGTGCCCGACACCGAGGCGCTTGCCCTCCTGCCCGAGAAAGAGCGCTATGTCAGCGAGCTCTCGGCCAAGCAGGTGTTCGACCGTCTCGCCGGCTGCTGGACCTATTGGGGCTGGAAGGGCAACTATTTCTCCTCCGACGAGGACGCCCAGACCTTCTACGACGAGCTCCGCTACATGCTGACCATGCAGATGGTCGCGCCAAACTCGCCGCAATGGTTCAACACCGGGCTTCATTGGGCCTATGGCATCGACGGCCCCGGCCAAGGCCATTATTACGTCGACCCCTTCACCGGCAAGCTGACCCGCTCGAAATCCTCCTACGAGCATCCGCAGCCGCACGCCTGCTTCATCCAGGGCGTCGGTGACGACCTCGTCAACGAGGGCGGCATCATGGACCTCTGGGTCCGCGAAGCCCGCCTGTTCAAATACGGCTCCGGCACCGGCTCCAACTTCTCGCGCCTGCGCGGCGAAGGCGAACGCCTCTCCGGCGGCGGCCGCTCGTCCGGCCTGATGAGTTTCCTCAAGATCGGCGACCGCGCCGCGGGCGCGATCAAGTCGGGCGGCACCACGCGCCGCGCGGCCAAGATGGTCGTCGTCGACGTCGATCACCCCGACATCGAGACCTATATCGACTGGAAGGTGAAGGAGGAGCAGAAGGTCGCGGCTCTCGTCACCGGATCCAAGATCAACCAGAAGCACCTCAAGGCCGTGCTCAAGGCCTGCGTCAATTGCGAAGGCTCGGGCGACGATTGCTTCGATCCCGAGAAGAACCCGGCGCTCCGCCGCGAGATCAAGCTGGCCCGTCGCTCGCTCGTGCCCGACAATTACATCAAGCGCGTCATCCAGTTCGCCAAGCAAGGCTACAAGGACATCCAGTTCGACGTCTACGACACCGACTGGGATTCGGAAGCCTATCTCACGGTGTCCGGCCAGAACTCCAACAACTCGGTCTCGCTCAAGGACGACTTCCTGCGCGCGGTCGAGACCGACGGCGACTGGAATCTCGTCGGACGCACCACCAAGAAGATCACCAAGACGCTGAAGGCGCGCGACCTCTGGGAAAAAATCGGTTACGCCGCCTGGGCGTCGGCCGACCCGGGCCTGCACTTCAACACCACCATGAACGACTGGCACACCTGCAAGGCGTCCGGCGACATCCGCGCCTCCAATCCGTGCTCGGAATACATGTTCCTGGACGACACGGCGTGCAACCTCGCCTCGGCGAACCTGCTGACGTTCTACGACATCCCCTCCAAGCGTTTCGACGTCGAAGGCTACGAGCACCTCTGCCGGCTCTGGACCGTCGTGCTCGAAATCTCGGTGATGATGGCGCAGTTCCCGTCGAAGTCGATCGCCGAGCTCTCCTACGAGTTCCGTACGCTCGGCCTCGGTTATGCCAATATCGGCGGCCTCCTGATGACCATGGGCCTGTCTTATGACTCCAAGGAAGGCCGCGCCATCGCCGGCGCGCTGACCGCGATCATGACCGGCATCACCTACAAGACCTCGGCCGAGATGGCGTCAGAGCTGGGCACCTTCCCGGGCTACAAGAAGAACGCCGCGCACATGCTGCGCGTGATCCGCAACCACCGCCGCGCCGCCCATGGCCAGTCCAACGGCTACGAGGCGCTGAGCGTCAACCCCGTGCCGATGGACCTGGTGTCCTGCCCGCAGACCGACCTGGTCACGCACGCGCAAGCGGCCTGGGATGCGGCGCTCGAGCTCGGCGAGAAGCACGGCTATCGCAACGCCCAGACCACGGTGATCGCGCCGACCGGCACGATCGGCCTGGTCATGGATTGCGACACCACCGGCATCGAGCCTGATTTCGCGCTGGTGAAATTCAAGAAGCTCGCCGGCGGCGGCTACTTCAAGATCATCAACCGCGCGGTCCCCGCAGCACTTCGCGCGCTCGGCTATCGCGAGAGCGAGATCGCGGAGATCGAGGCCTACGCCGTCGGCCACGGCTCGCTCTCCAACGCGCCCGGCATCAACGCCTCGACGCTGAAGGCCAAGGGCTTCACCGATGAAGCCATCGCCAAGGTCGAGAAGGCGCTGCCGACCGCGTTCGACATCAAGTTCGCCTTCAACAAATGGACCTTCGGCGAGGACTTCATCCGCGACCAGCTCGGCATCGGCGCCGAGGCGATCGCGGCCCCCGGCTTCGACCTGCTCCAGGCCGTCGGCTTCACCAAGCGCGAGATCGAGGCGGCCAACGTCCACATCTGCGGCGCGATGACGGTGGAAGGTGCCCCGCACCTCAAGGCCGAGCACTATCCGGTGTTCGACTGCGCCAACCCTTGCGGCAAGGTCGGCAAGCGCTATCTGTCGGTCGAGAGCCACATCCGCATGATGTCGGCGGCGCAGCCCTTCATCTCGGGTGCGATCTCCAAGACCATCAACATGCCGAACGACGCGACCGTGGAGGACTGCAAGTCCGCCTACATGCTGTCGTGGAAGCTGGCACTGAAGGCCAACGCGCTCTACCGCGACGGCTCCAAGCTCAGCCAGCCGCTCAACTCGCAGCTCATCAGCGACGATGAGGACGAGGACGATGCGATCGAGCATCTCTACGACAAGCCGATGGCGGCACGTACCGCCCAGGTCTCGGAAAAGATCGTCGAGAAGCTGGTCGAGCGCATCATCGTGATGCGCGAGCGCGAGAAGATGCCGGATCGTCGCAAGGGCTACACCCAGAAGGCGGTCGTCGGCGGACACAAGGTCTACTTGCGCACCGGCGAATATGACGACGGCCGCATCGGCGAGATCTTCATCGACATGCACAAGGAAGGCGCGGCACTGCGCTCCTTCATCAACAACTTCGCCATCGCGGTGTCGCTGGGCCTCCAGTACGGCGTGCCGCTCGACGAATATGTCGACGCCTTCACCTTCACCCGCTTCGAGCCGGCGGGCCCCGTGCAGGGCAACGACAGCATCAAGTACGCGACCTCGATCCTCGACTACGTCTTCCGCGAACTGGCGGTGAGCTATCTCAGCCGCTTCGACCTCGCCCATGTCGATCCCAGCGAGACCGGGTTCGACGTGCTCGGCAAGGGCGTCGAGGAAGGCAAGGAGCCCGACGATCACGGCCAGCGCGCCTCCAAGCTGGTGTCGCGCGGCCTCACCCGCTCCCGCACCGACAACCTCGTGGTGATGCGCGGCGGCTCGACCGCGGTCGCGCAAGGCAACGACAGCGCACCATCAGGCGGCAGCAAGGTCACCTCGCTGGCCTCGCACGGCGCAGGCCGTGCCGGCGACGTCCTGGAAGGCGCGGTCGCGCTGAAGCAGGACGTGGCCCACGACCTTTCGCCCACCGAGAAGCTCGAAGCCCTGCAGTGGAGCAAGTCCGGCACCGCGCAGACCATGGTGCCCTCCAAGGCCGAACGCCGCGCGGAAGCCAAGGCCAAGGGCTATGAGGGCGAGATGTGCAGCGAGTGCGGCAACTTCACCCTGGTGCGGAATGGCACGTGCATGAAGTGCGATACTTGCGGCAGCACGACGGGGTGTAGCTAACCATCATCGAAGATTTGGCGATTATCAAGCACGGGCCGCTCGCATGGGCGGCCCGATGCTTCTTATGAGGCTTGGAGGCAACAATGGAGGAAACGGCAAGGTCACTTCTAACATTCGTCGGCTTAATTTTTGGAGCCGGCGGTGGGGTTGCTGTGGTTGCCTATGCGCTGCTTCGTTTCTTCGGCGAGAAATGGATGAACGCCAAGTTCGAAGAACGACTGGCGGCATTCAAACATGCTCAAGGAAAGGAACTGGAAGAGCTGCGTTACAGGATTAACGCGCTCATGGACCGCACCGTAAAACTCCATCAAAAAGAATTTGATGTGATCCCGGAATCGTGGGGCAAGCTCAACACCTCCTACGGGGTAGTCACAGCCATTACTTCTGCATTTCAGCAATATCCAGATCTCGATCGAATAGGCGAACCTCAACTCGACGAATTCCTCCAAGACAGCTTTATGGCCAAATATCAAAAGGAAGAAATTCGTCTTACAGACAAAAAGACCGATTATTATCGGAAGGCCCTCACTTGGCACAAAGTTACCGAAGCGAGAGAGGCATGTCGGGAGTTTCACGTCTATTTTCGCAAGAACGGCATATTCATCCCTGAGCCGATCAAGTCTCAGTTCGTCCAACTTGATAAGCTAACTTACGAAGCACTCATCGAATACGAACTCAATGAACGGGAAGAGATTCGCCCCCGCCTTCGCAAGGCTCACAACGCACTTGCCGAAGCAAAAGACATAATGATCTCACTTGAAAACAACGTTCAGGATAGGCTTTGGAATATGAACAAAGTCGTCGGATGACGACCCCAGGATTCGAGCCTGGATATTTCTAGAGCCAGAAATTGCGGTGACGGTGCACCAAATTCACTCGCTCCATCCTCCCGATCTGCGGCTTTAGCTCGCGTTTGGTGGGTCGTATGTTCCCGGCTTCCATGCTCATCAATACCCTTCCTCCGAATTGCCTTTGCGGTCGAGCCCTTCCCTCCTAAACTCCCGACACCACCGGCTTGGGTTCCGACGGGCCCGGTAAAAGCGGAGTCGAGTTATGCCCAAATCGGAAAGCTTCCCGATCGAGAAGATTTTCGTTCCCACGAAAATCAAGAAAGCCCTCAAGCCCGAGATCGTCGGGGAGATCGCGGAAAGCATGCTGGAGATCGGACAACAGGCCCCCATTTCCGTTCGGCTCGACGGAGACCGCCTCGTTCTGGTCGATGGACTGCATCGGCTCGAAGCCTGCAAGGCGCTCGGCGAGACGACCATTCTCGGTGTCCTGGTCCCGGCCGAGCTTGCTCAACACAAGCCAGGGCTCGCCGAACGACCCGAAGTCGAGGCAGAGCGCCTCAAGATGGCACGGTTGAAGCAGTTGCGCCTGGAGAAGGAAGCCGCTGAGGCATCGACGCCTGCCTTGAGGAGCGTCCACGCAACGGAAGCGCCGCGCACCCGTTCGACCAAAGGCACCCGCGACAATCCAAAGGCACCACCGGGCCGGACCGAGAAATCCAGACCGAAAACATTGTCGGACTGGATCACGCAGCAAAAGGGCAGCGGCAGCCGCTATTGATTGCTGGCTCCAGAATTCTGGCGCGTAAGGTGGGTTAGCGAAGCGTAACCCACCTCTTTTGTTTTCTCCGGCAAGTCGTGGGGGGTACGCCTTCGGCTAACCCACCCTACGAGCTACGAGCCATTTTCATTTCGATAGCGCCACGTGAACCGGGGTTGGATGGCATCGCCTCGCACCGCCACCACCCTTACGCCGCGTTGCTGCGCTGGGTGTGGCGGCCTTCCTTCACCTCTTCGATGATCTTGGCGCTGAAGGCCTTGAGGTCACCCGGGTTGCGCGAGGTGATGATGCCCTGGTCGACGACGACCTCGGAATCCTCCCACTTCGCCCCGGCATTGGCGATGTCGGTCTTGATCGATTTGTAGGAGGTCATCCTGCGGCCCTTCGCGATGCCGGTTTCGACCAGCAGCCAGGGCGCATGGCAGACCGCGGCAACGACCTTCTTGGCATCGAAGACGCTCTTGATGAAGGCCAGCGCCTTGGGCTCGACTCGCAAGAGATCTGGGTTGATCTGGCCGCCGGGCAACACCAGCGCGTCATAATCGCCGGCCTTGGCCTGATCGAGGGTCTTGTCGACTTTGACGGGGCGGCCCCAGTCCTTCTCGTCCCAGCCCTTGATCTCGCCGGGCTGCAGCGAAATGATCTCGACGGTCGCTCCGGCCGCCTTGAGGGTATCACGCGGCACTTCGAGCTCCGATTGCTCGAAGCCGTTGGTCGCAAGAATCGCAATCTTTTTCCCGGACAGTTCCATCCATGTCTCCGTTGATCGTGGGGTGATGCTCATCAATCGAATGATTTTGCATTTGGTTCCCAAGCCCAACATTACGGTAAGAGCTCGTCGGGTGGACGAGCGAGGCGCTACTTCGTATTGGCCTCGACCGCATCCAGCAGCGGCATCTCGCGATGCGACTCGCAGAAGCGCGAGAGCTTGTTGCCGTTCTTGTTCAGCGCTTGCGTGTCCACAACGGGATTGTTGCGGCGGCCGGCGTAGAACCCGGCCAGCCAGACGTTCACGGTCTGCATGTGGGTAATGCGCTGGGTGATGTACTGGTCGCAGCTGATCTTGGAAACATCGACCAGCACCTGGGCCTTGGCCGGCACGGCCAGCAGCAGGGCGGCGAAGGCACCAAGGACGATCACTCTTGTCTGAACCATGTTTTCCTTCCGATGAACGTCTGCACGGTGGGTGCGGTCGGGTGCTGCCTGCTTGATCCAGATCAAGGGGCGACACGTTGCATACCCCGCGCCCGGTCCCACCCCGGGCCCGCCATAATTTCTCCTTCGCACGCGCGTTGTGTGGGACAGCGGCGAGACCTATCGTTCCGATTGAACTGCCGCACTCCCATTGACGCCCGACTGGATCAAGAGCGCATCGGTGCCCGAGACGAACGACCCCAAGCCTGACGACCACAAGGCAGACGCGCCCAAAACTGAGGCCCCCAAGCCGGACGTGGGGCGCGCCGATGGCGGGCTGGCGCGGGCCTACGACCGGATCAAGAGCGCGGAGCAAGACCTTGCGCGGCTGGACCGGCTGGTTTCCGGAATGGAACACAGCAGCGAAAGCCCACGGGCCCCGCGAGCAAGCGCCGCCGCGGAGGCTGTCCAGCCTCCCAAAGACGGGATTCCCAAGGAGGAGCCTCCCAAGGACGAGCTTCCCAAGGCCGCGGCGCCGGCGCCGGACAGCCAAGTTCGCGATCAAGGCCTGATGGGAGATCGCCCCATGCTGCGCGCTCTGATCGGCCTCGTGCTGGCAATCGGCGTTCTCGGTGTCGCCTTCGCTTCGCAATATCGCGATGAGGCCAGGTCGATCAGCAGGTCGATCATGGCGCGATGGGCTCCGCCGGTCGCGAAGCCGCCTCCGCCATCCTCCGCTGTCGAAAGTCCGGCGCCACCGCGGGCCATGCAACTGGCTGCCGCGGATGAGCCCGGCACGGTGCCAGCGCCGCCGGTCGCCAAGGACACGGAGAGCAATGCAGGATTTGACGCTTCAAGACCCGATGCCTCGAGATCCGACGCCTCAAGAACCGGCGCCACAACGCCTGACCCGTCGTCGTCTGATCTCGCGCAATCGCTCAAGACCATCAGCAGCGAGCTCGCGAACATCAACGGAAAGCTCGAGCAACTGAAAAGCCGCAGCGAACAGACGCTGCGCGAGCAGGCCGACACCATTCAACAGCTCAAGGCGGCGCAGGAGAAGGATGCGGCGGCCAATGCGCGCCTCGCCGCACAGGTCCAGACGCTGCAAAAGGAGCTGACGAATTCACCCGCATCCGCACCTCCATCCGCGCCTGCATCCGCGAAACCCGCCCCGCGCAGCGTGATCAACAACGATGCCGCTGCGCCTGCACGGCCGCACGCTCAAGCGGCCGCACCTCGGCGGCCCAGGCCGTCGCGAGGGCCCTGGATGCCCCCGCCCTATATGGTCGATCCCTACTACGGCGATCCGGATTGGTGAGCCCGCGGGGCGAATGAGCCGACTTTACGGAGCCGCCGATCGAAGGCGGCCCCGGATGTTGAGTGGGTTTGCGGTTAGCGCCAGCCGCGATGACGGCCCCTGCTCCAGCCATAGTGATGACCGTGGCCGCCACGTCCCATGTGACCGTGGCCGTGTCCATGACCGCCGCGCGCGAGAATCACCGGACTGTCGGAGCCGGCGACCAACGTCTCCGCCGCAACCCGGGGCATGGCCGAAGCGGATAGTGTCGACATTGCCGCGATTGCGCACGCGGCAACGCCGATCAACAAATGACGTATCATGTTGGGGATTCTCCAGGAGCCGCGTGATCGCGGCTGCAGATGTGAATGCTTCCGCGGCCCCAGAGTTCCATCCACGCATCAGGGCACGGCAATCAACGCAAGCACGTCTGCGCCAGCACGCAAGCCTGCGGACCGGCATCAATCACGCGGCGAGATCTGAAGCTCCATCAACGCCATGCGCTCCAGGACAGCGGGGTCTCGCTCGCCCTCCTTCGCCGTGCGAAGGATTGTTTCCGCGATCGACCGGACATGCGCAGAGCTGACCGGGGCCGGCAGTGACGCAACCGCCGTGTCCAGCGCAGTTTTCATGACGCCGATGGTTTCAGGCGTAAAAGATGCATTCGAAAAGTCTAACATGCTGAATCCGATCTGGAGGTCATCACGAGCGTCGCTTGGTTCGAATGGCTGCTGATATGCGCGATCCGGTCGACCAGGGCCGCTAGATGTCGCGGCAATGGGTCGTGCTCGCCGCCAAGCTTGATCCGCAGGCGGTCGCCTATTTCATTGCAGATCGCCAGGCTGGAGCCGCGGTCGATCTGAATGGCATTGCGAACATCGGGGCTGTTCATGAAGGTTTCCGGTTGATACGTACGGAGGACGCTTCGCGCCGAGCCGCTCTCACAACGCGACTGCGGTCTTGTTCAGGCGAGGATCGGAGGTTCGATCTCGCTACGCTCGGGGATCACAGGCTCAACGGCTCCCTTGGGCCAGAGTTCCCTCCGAACACAACTTATGTTTGGATTTCACCGATGGCGTCCAAGCCAACGCGGATAGATGCGGTTTTGGCCCGCGCCTCATGCACGTGGGATGGGTAGGGAATTTGCGAAACCCATCGCGTCAAAATGGCAATTGATGGGCTTCGCTTCCGCTTGACCCATCCTACCTGCTTCAGACCATCGCTTCGGTATCTGCCACTGGACGCTTTCCGTCCTCCGAGTCTCCAGACCGAACAGCCCTGCTTCCCGCCGCGAAAATGTCGTGCACCAATCCGAGCTTCCCCAGCCCGAGAATGATCAGGCCGTTGATATCGATCTCGTACCAGGCGTGCGAAATGTAGGCGTCGCGCGGAAACCGGTGATGGTTGTTGTGGAGGCCTTCACCGAAGGTGAGGATCGTGGTCACGAACTCGTTGGTGGTGCCGTCGTCGAGATCGAAGCGGCGGTAGCCGTAGCGGCCGTCGCTGTGGCAGACCGAATTGACCATCGAGGTGGCCATGGTCATGAGGTAGCTGCGGAACAGGCCGGAGAACAGGATGCAGCCGGTCATCGTGTGCACGCCGCCGAAGGCGTAGCCGATCGCGCCCGGAATGATCACCGCCGAGAGCGCGTACCAGTACCAGCGTGTCCTGGTGAAGAACATCGCGATCGGATCGGCCAGGATATCCTTGGCGTAGTATCCGGCATCGGTGGTGGCCTGGTCCCACACCCAGCCGCCTTGCGCATGCATCATCCCCTTGGCGAATGTGACATAGGGGTTGCCGTCGCCGTCATAGTAAGGGCTGTGGACGTCGCCGGGCTTG
Source organism: Bradyrhizobium sp. 134 (assembly GCF_023074155.1). Classification (NCBI taxonomy): domain Bacteria; kingdom Pseudomonadati; phylum Pseudomonadota; class Alphaproteobacteria; order Hyphomicrobiales; family Nitrobacteraceae; genus Bradyrhizobium; species Bradyrhizobium sp. 134. Next base: position 306,647 of record NZ_JADPKX010000053.1, read on the forward strand.
TCGGAGTGCAGATGATGCCGGCGATGATTGCTCACCCATTTCAGGATCGAGCCCTGCACCGCCATGGTGGCGATGGCCGCGAACAACGTCCGCATCACCGGACCGCAGCGGAAGCTGCGGTGGACGAAGTAGCGATGCATGAAGCCGATGCCGACCGTGGACAGCGCGAACGTGCCGGCGAAGACCGAAACCTCCACCCAGCCGATGCCTTGCCAGAAGGCCCAGACCAGCGCCGCGATCGAACCGCCGATCATGATGACGAAGGAGATGTAGGAGTCGCGAAACTTGGCCTCGACCACCGGCCCTTCGACCAGCACGCCCGGCGGCATTTTCCGCTCCGCGCCTTCCGCCGACACCACGCTCTCGATTACGGTCATTCCAGCCGATCCATTCACACAAAATTAACCCTGTTGCGGCGCACAGTACAACCTCGGGTTATTTCCATCAAGGATGCGAACTGCCGTGGGAGTACGGACCGGCGGCTTGAAAGGACGCGACCAGAGCGAAAAGAAGCCGGATTTCAAGCCTGGTGGCAGCGTTAACCAGGTGCAAAGCCTCCGCAATGCACTCCCAGAAGACCGATGCCAGGACGAAGCAAGCCCCTCCTCTCTCGCCTTCGCAAGCTCAGGCGACGCGCACGATGGATGCGAAAGACCTTCGCGCGCGCACCGCGGATGGTCCGGATCGCGGGCGGCGTGGCGATGCTGCTTGCGGTCGTCGTGCTCGTGAACATCGCCTATCAAACCATGCGCAAGCCGACCGAGCTGTTCGTCCTTGTCGGCCACGCGCTCGACAAGGATCCACCGGAGACCTGGCGGCAATACGGGCCGCTATTCCGCAAGCATGCCACCGCGACGATCACGCCCGAATTGCTGGCCGCGCTGGCGCAGGTCGAGACATCGGGCAATCCGCTGGCGCGCACCTACTGGCGCTGGCGATGGAGTTTTAATCCGCTCGCGATCTACCGGCCCGCCTCCAGCGCCGTCGGCCTCTTCCAGATGCTGGACGCAGCCTATGCCGACGCCGCGCGGTTCTGCGTTCGTGGCAACGCGGTCACGGAGGCCGGCTGCGGCTCTCCCTTCCTCTATATCCGCGCAATCCCGAGCCACGCCATCGAGCTGGCATCGGTCTATCTCGATCGCAATGTCGCCGATGTGCTCACCCGTGCGGGCGATGTGAAGGCGAGTGCGCGCGAGAGACAGGATCTCGCCGCCTTCATCCATCTCTGCGGCGCCGGCCCCGCCACGGCCTATGCGCGCCGCAAGTTTGCGATGAGCGCCGACGAGCGCTGCGGCGATCACCTCGTCGCGAGCTATGTCGCCAGGGTCAACGTAATGAAGCGGCAGTTTCTGCGGCTTGCGGCGGAGGATGGCGGTTAGGAACGGCGCCCTTCACCACCAATACGGCCACCGCCAGCCCTCGTAGCGGACATACGACGACACCAGCGGCGGGCCGTAGGGGTCGACCCGGTCGTCTTCCGGACGATAACGATAGCGCGGAACGATATTGTAATCCCACGGCGTTGGCCTGAGCACGGGGACATCCACCCTCAGCCGTTGTTCATCCACCACGCGAGCCTTCCGCGTCCGGGCTTCGGCATCCGATATCCCGAGATTGCCCAGCACCAGGGCGGTTCCGAGCGCACACGCGACAGTCATGATCTTCATGCGTTGGTCTCCTTGCCGCCAGAGTGCAAAAGGACGCCAGGCAAGGCAAGCGAATTTGCGATCAAGCTTTGCCGGAATGACCGACGCCGGCCGCTCCGCCGTTTCGGCGCAGCGCAGACCGACCATCATGCGCCGGGCTTGCCATCCAACAGCGCGAGCGCTCGCGGCACCTGATCGCGGTCCGCAACCAGCACATATTCCTGCCGCGCCAGGCTGGCGCCGCTCGCGATCACGATCGATTGCTTCGGGCACAGGCCGAAGCATCCGGTCACGATCAGCTTGGCCGGCTTGGTGCCGTCGCGCTTGTTCGCCTTCAGTTCGGATTTCAGCGCACGCCTGACGTCGCGGCCGTCGTCGCTGCGCTTGAGGCACTTGCGGCAAACCAGGACAGGCGCCGCGCGGCGCGAGCGCACGATCATCGGGCTTTTGGAATTGGGGCTTTTAGAAATCGACGGCTTTTCAGACATGGCAACCTATGTGGGACATCAGTCCATATAGGCATGGAACCGCGACCTCGCCGCCAAGGACGACGACGCGGCGCGCATGGCCGGGCATTTACTCCCGCGCTCGACGCACAGCCTCCGCCAGCTTCATCCTCTGCTTGTCCCACCGGCTCTGCTCCGCCTCGGCGCGTTCGTCGAGTGCAGCGCGCTCCGCTTCGATTGCCTCCGCTCGCGATTCGTGCTCCCGCTTTGCCTCGTCCAGCGCCGCCTGCGCGCTCGCAACCGCCTTGTCGCGGCGCGCGCGCTCCTTGGCGCGAGCGGCCTCCTCCTTGCGGCGCTCGGCTTCCCGCCGCCGCTCTTCCTTCTCGAACGCCGCGGCGGCCTTGCGCGCCTGTTGATCGTCGATCTTGCGGGCTGGTTGCTTTGCAGCCTTTAACGGACGCTTTTCCGGCTTGGACTTTACCTTGGACTTGGCCTTGCGCTTCGGCGTGGCCTCGTCGTCAGCGAGATCGGTCGGCAACTCGGAATGCTCGGTGAACGCCCCGTCCGACCCCACCGGACGCCTGAGCACCACGCCTGGCTTCTCCATCGTCGCGGCGACGATGTCGGGGTCGTCGGTCTCCTTCGCGGCGCCCTGGTGAAACAGATTGGACCGGGCGCCCCAGGCATCCAGCGCCGCCTTCATCGAGGGCGCGGCGATCGCCTGGTCGTAGAAGCCGAGCGAGGTCTGATAGGTCTTCAGTTTTCTTTTTGGTGTCTTCGGCATGTCGCTCCGCAGCTGGCGAGCCACCAGCTTCCAGCGGCGCCATCATGCCATACTGCCCCTGTTTTGCCCGACGAGTCAAATTCGATTCGGTATCGCCGAAGTCGGTGCGAGGCTCGTAGCCCGCTGCGCTCCATCCGTGCTACGGCTCAACACCGCCGCTTTTTCGGATTTCCAACACTTTGAAATCCCTCGGGATTTCTACTGTGCATGGGGTTGTTTTCGACGTTTTTGTTTTGACGGGTCGCCAGCTACGCCGCGTCAACATTCTCGGGCGCCGGCCCTGCGACGAGCCCATCGAGACCGACCATCAGCAGATCGGCAATGTGCATCAGCTGGTACAGCGGAATGTCCGCCAGGCCCTGCTCGGCCAGCGAGACGAAGGCCGGCGTGGCGCCGATGAGTTCGGCGAGCTGGCCTTGCGTGTAGCCGCGTTTTTCGCGCGCAGCCCTGAGGCGCGCACCGATCCCAAGCCGGTGGCGGGACTGCTCGTCCGCGGTCATCATCACGGCCTGCTCGTCCGCGCTCGCATAGCCGTCCGCGAATGCGCTGCCGATCAGGCGGCCCTTGCGCCAGGCGACGCGGCAGTCCTTGCGCAGTCCGCTGCTGAAGACCAGCGTGAACTGCTCGGCGACCCAGAGCGAGGCGTTGAGGCCGAGGCGCGCGCCGGTGCCCGAGACATCGCGGATCGTGCAGGGCGCGCTGATGATCTTGCCGGTGCCGTTGTCGAATTCGACAATGCCGGTGCGCAGCGTGTGATGTCTGACTGCGGCGCGATGCTCGCTCATGACTAGAACACTCCCTTCCGCCGCGACGTCGAACCGGCGCAGCCACAAATTCCGGACCTCGATACCGCAGAATTTTTCCCGAACTCCTAAATTTGCAGGGGTTCGACCAGGACTGAAAGCCATGGTAAAGGATTTGCTCCCAATCCATCTTTTCCGGCGGAAAGCGTGCGGCGCGCCCGTGACGGGCGACGAGGCAAACGATGACCGACGCGATGAAATGTCCGACCTGCAACTCCGAGCACGCCTATCAGGATCGCGGCCTCTGGGTCTGCCCGGAATGCGGCCATGAATGGAGCGGCACGGCGGAGGCCGCCGCGGACGCCGCGCAGGAGGCCGGCGTGCGCGATGCCAACGGCAATGCGCTCACTGATGGCGACAGCGTCATCGTGATGAAGGATCTCAAGGTCAAGGGCTCCTCCTCCGTCGTCAAGGGCGGCACCAAGGTCCGCAACATCCGCCTGCAGGACGCGACCGACGGCCACAACATCGCCTGCAAGATCGACGGCATCGGCGCGATGAATTTGAAATCGGAGTTCGTGAGGAAGGCGTAAGCCGAGGCGGCCGCATGTCGCAATGTTCAGAAGTGGACATACGTTGCTGCGCCGGACCGCTACCCATGAGCCGACATCCGTACGAACAAGACTTGGGAGGCCGCTCTGCGAGGACCGCCAACAAGCGACGCGACCAAACCAATCCCGACCGATGACATGTTCGACAATCTGAGCGATCAGGCCATCTTGCGATTGTACGAAAACATCCGGCATCAGGTTGTCGCCGACAAGGCGCTCGGAGGCCGGTATCGGCTGCTCGGCAAATCCGCCAGCGAGCGCGCCGAGCGGCTCGGGCGGGAGCTGACGGGCCGCGGCGTCAAGTTCACCACCATCGAATGGTAAGCGCCGTGCGGAGGCTTGCGGTCTATCGCTGCCTCTGCGCCAGATAGAATCCGCACAGCACCGTCACCAATCCCGCCGTCTGCAATAGTGTCGGCGGCTCGCCGAGCAGGAGCCAGCCGGTGAGCACCGTCAGCGCCGGCACGCAGGCGGGGACAACGGCGGCGCGGGCAACGCCGAGGCGTTGGACCGAGACGGCGAACAGATAAAGCGCAGCCGGGCCTGCAAGCACGCCCTGCGCCAGCGCCTGGATGGCGTTCTCACCGACACCGATCGCCGCGATCCGCGCGAGGCCGCCTGTCATGAGGTAGATCGGCAGCAGCAGCAGCGACAGCACGTTGATGACGAGCGCAGCCGACACGGCGGAGACACGCCAGTGGCGCACCAGCGCGCCGAAACCTGCGAACATCAATCCGGTCAGCACGAAGGTGAGATCGCCCAGCACGCCATCGACGCCGATATGACCGATCGATTCCGCGCCGATCACGCCGAGCCCGGCGACGATGACGAGGGCGCCAGCGATGCGCGATGCGGAGACATGCTCTTTCAGAAACAAGGCCGCGAGCAGCAGGCCGCCGAGCGTCGCGCAGGAGGGCTGGATCACGCTGCCATGGCCGAGCGGCACGAACAGAAAACCGGTGTAGGAGATCAGCGACATCACGGGGCCGCCGAGCACCATCAGCGCAAGGCCCCTGCCCCAGCCGATGCCGCAGAGATCGGAGATTCCGCCGCGTATCACCAGCGGCAGGAACGCGATGCCGGACCAGACATAGCGATGCACCAGCAGATCGACCGGCGTGAAGCCGACCTTGAGTCCGTGCCGCGTGCCGGCAAAGCCGAGCGCCCAGAACACCGCCGCGGCAAGGCCGCAGAGCACACCGACAAGCGCCGGCGCCTGATCGTTCTTTTGAGTGAGAGCGTCAGCGCCGCTCGTCCGCTGATCCATGGGACAAAGCGGTACGCCGACAGAGGCCATGGCTCAACCCATGTGCCTGCAAGGCTGGCACGCAAGCGAGAGACGCCAGCGCGCCTTCTCTCAGAAAAACCCGGGGCTGAGATCGAGCCCATAGGTCAGGCTCAGAACGAACACGAACAGCGCGGCGGCTGCGAACAAGGCGATGTGCTTGAGAATGAACGCGCGCGGCGAGACGCTTGCAACAACGGCTTTCTGTGCAACCGGCATGACTACTCCATTATGAAAATGATTCTTGGCTGCTCAATAAGCGGCGCCCGCATCAAGCGCCGCGATCTGCAAAGCAACTATTAAAGAGATCACACTCGCTTTGAACGGCCGTACACAACCGCACGTGATCATGGCTCGCTGCGCCAAAAAAAGACCGCGCTCCCGAAAGGGAACGCGGTCCAGGCAGGCTCGAAGAAAACGAGCCTGCATCACGTTGGCTTGATGTTTGGCTTGTGGCGTCCCCAGATCAGCGCGCGCTGCCCGTCGTGACGTCAGACGTCTTCACCTTGCGCGGCGACAGAACGCGGGTCTGGTGGACCGAAGCGACAGTAGTGGGCGCCGAGGCCTGCTGCTCGACATGCGCTGCACCGAGCACGCGCACCTGCATCGGGGAGACCGGAAAGCCGTTGGCCTCATAAGTCGGCAGCTCGGCGGCGAAAGCCGCGGTGCTGCCCGCGATCGTCAGGATGGCGGCGGCGATCGACAGAGTCTTCTTGTTCATGGGTGATGCTCCTGATGGAAGGTTCGGAGCACATCTAAGCTCATTTTGCTGCGCTGCGACATGCGTTGCTGCATTGCAACAACGCGCCCGGTGCATAGCAATATGTTTAATGCGCACAAGGCGTTGGCCGAATCACCGCCGACTGCGACATGACACTTTTATGAGCGGCGGTCAGCCGCCGAGCACGTGTCCCCAGCCGTCGAAGACGTAGGTCTTCCAGATCACGGTTCCGTCCTGGCCCGGCTGGCTGGCACGCCTGAAATCGTCAGCCTGCTCAGCGGTCCACGTGATGATCGTATCGGAGAGCTGGTCGTGCAGGATGGCGGGCTCGGTGGGGTCGAAGGCGTCCATGGGACGAAGCGATGAATGCGTCATGGCCGCCCAACGCGCCAACCAGCCCAAGGTTGCGGCGAAGCGCCGGGCGCCGCGCCACACAGCTCATTTCAACGCCGTCGCCAGCGATTGCAGCTTTGCGACGAGGTTGGTGCCGAGGGCGTAGATGATCTCGATGATCGCGAGCGCGATGCCGGCTGCGATTAGGCCGTATTCGATCGCGGTAGCGCCGGATTCATCGGCAGCGAATTCGGCCCATTTGCATTTCAGTTTCATGTGCGTGTCCTTCCCAACTCTGCCGGAATCGCCGACGCGGGAGACTTGCACAGCCACAATCCAAGATTGAGTAAATTCAATCGCCTCAAGTTGATGACAATGAATCCCGCATTTCCGGGCCCTTTCGACTACGGCCCCTGGAACCACGATGGAACCCGCGTTGCCCGCGCGCAACACCCGCTCGAAAAGCCCGATTTCGCCGAATTGCGCCATTGCGCCGCCACACCGTCCTCCGAACAATCGACGCACGGCGTGCCTTTTCGTGCAAGACTGTTTGGCCAAGACTGTCTGGTCAAGACTGTTCGGAGAAGACGAGGTTCGACAGAACCGTTGGAGGCAGGGATCATGAATGATCGGCGGTCTCTTCTGGTGGCGGTCTCCTGCCCCTCGGCGGTTCTCGCCGGCTGGCTGGCGCTCTCTTTGTCCGCCTATGCCCCTGCCCTTATCGAGAACAGCGGCGCGAATGCTTCCGCCGTCTCGCGCGCGAAGGATCTCAGCCGGCTTGACCTCGCGGACATCCCGCACGCTGCGGCCATCGAGGACGGCGTCGCCCTGACCGCCGACATCGCGGCCGCCGTCGCTGCGACACCGTCGATCGTAACCACTGAAACGGCAGCGCCCGAGGCGCCAGCTCCGGCCATCAAGCTCGCCTCGGCCGACCCGTTGCTGATCTTGCCGACCGAAGCGCCGCTCGTGCCGCAGATTTCAACTGAGCCGACTCCAGTCGCCAGCGAGGTGGCTCCGGCTCCCGCGCCGGAGCCCGTGATCAAGCTCGCCTCGGCCGATCCCACCGAGATCGTGACGACGGACGCACTGTCGCCCGCGACGATCGCGACCGGCCCTGCGCCTGCCGCGAGCAAGGCCTCGCCGTCTGCGGACAGGACCGCGGTGCTCGACGAATGCTACGTCATGGAAGCCTGCATCGACCGTTATCTCTGGGCGCTCTACCAGCGCACGCCCAAGGAAGACTCGGTCAAGGTCGAGGATCGGCGCGCTGTCACCGTCAAGCGCAAGGGCAAGATGGTGACCGTGATGCGCAGCTTCACGAAACTGGTCGACGAGGACTTTGGCTGGAAGGATCCGAAGGCGGCCGACCGCGCCGGCATGTCGATGATGGACTACGTCATCGGCGGCATGGACAAGAGTTTCAAGAAAAAGCTGTTTCGCACGTTGCTCGCGGCTGAGGCTGCCGGGCTTTCGCCTGGTATCACCAGCGCGTTTCGGGACGACTATCGCCAGTCGATCGCGAGTGGCCTGAAGGCTGCCTCGGACCGCTCCTATCACGGCGGCAGCACGCGCGGCGGCTACGGCCACGGCATGGCGGCCGACATCGTCAGCACCAAGGGCGACAACCGCGCGCAACGCTGGGTCTCGACCGAGGTGCTGTGGAAGTGGGTCGATGCCAATGGCAAGGCGCTCGGTATCGGCCGACCCTATCTCGGCCGCGATCCCCCGCATGTCGGCCCGGTCGACGGTACGGAATATGTCTCGCGCCGAGGCACGTCGGACCGTAAGGAAGCCAGCGTCAAGCCGAGGAAGGCGCGGGCCGTGGCAAGCGCAAAGCCGCCAAAGGCGAAGGCGCAGGCGACGCGCGAGCAGAAGGTTCCGGCAAAGCCGCAGAAATCAGCGCAATCGGCCGCGAAACGCGCGACCTGAGTATCACACCTTATCGTCCCGGCGTCGGCAGCGGTACGAGCTGCATCTCGACGGTGCCCGCCTCCTGAGTCCGCACCAGCACTGCAAAGATGGTTTCGACCGCGAGCCGTACCGCCGCCTCGGTCGCTGTGCCCTTGGCCAGATGCGCCGCGATCAGGCCCGTGAGAAGATCGCCGGTGCCTGAGGGGCGGATCGGTAGGCGCGGCGTCGCAAAGCGCGACAACTGACCGTCGGCGCACAGAATCGTTTCCACCTGCCCTTCCGCCGTATCAGTGAGCGTGCAACCGGTGGCGACCACGTCGATGTGGCCGGTCCCGGCCAGCGCTGCGCACGCCGCGCGCAGACCCTGCGCATCCGCGATGTCGAGGCCTGCGAGCAGCCCGAGCTCGAACTGGTTTGGCGTGGTCAGATTGGCGGCCGGCAGCAGCCGGTGCCGGACCACGTCCAGGATGCCGTCGGCGACGTAGACGCGGCCATCGTCACCGATCACGGGATCGCAGAGATAGACCAGTTTTGAATTGCGGGTCAGCGCCCGCTCGACGAAATCGGCAATGACAGCGGCATTGCCGGACGAACCGAGATAGCCGGTGACGAGGACCGCAGCCTCGTCGACGAGATCGCGCTCCTCGACGCCTCTCAGCAGGTCTGCAACGAGCTCGGTCTCCAGCACCCGCCCGCGCAGGGTCGGATAGCGCGGATGGTTCGACAGCAGCGTGGTCGGCACCGCCGCGACATTCACACCTTCCGCCTGCATGGCATAGGCGGCGGCGCTGTTGCCGACATGGCCGTGGACCACCTGGCTTTGAATGGAGATGACGAGCATGAAAGAGGTCCGTAGGAGTAATCGTCAAGCGAGACAAGGTCGCCCAGTCACGAAAAATGATATCCAAGCCCCGGCCGCAGCGCTTGCATCTTCCGCGCCAGCCGCCGATGCCCGCTCTCCTCCGACCGCACCAGCCGGCCGGCGACCGCGACGTGATCCGCATCGCTCTTGTGCTGGTTGAGCTTGGCCTGCCCCTCGACGGTATCCACCACGAGATCGATGACGCGAATGGTGGCCAACATGGTCTCGCGCTTGTCCGGCTCCATCTGCGCCAGGTCCCAGGGCGCCTTCGGCAGCCGCGCTTCGGCGACCGCGAGTAGCGCATCGCCGTGCCCGCGGTTCTCGTCGAGCCCGCGCACATGCGCCACGCCCGACAGGTGCACGGCCTCGTACAGCCAGGTCGAGACGTTGTCGCGCGAAGAATACCAGTCGTTGGAGATGTAGGCGTCATCGCCGGCAACGATCAGCAGAAAGCGCCGCACGCCATCCGCGAGCGGAACGAGCGGATTCCTGGCGGTGAAATGGATCTGGACGATCGCGCGCCCCTCACGTTGCTCCAGCACGAAGGGCACATGCGAGGCGCGCGGACCGCGCTCATCCGCCGCGACGATCATGCCGAAGCCGCGCTGGGTTGCGAATTGCAGCGCTTGCTGCTCCTCGATACGGAATTGGGGGCGGAGGACATGCATGGCGGGGCGCTCGTTAGCGGGCTGGAGGACAATCGAGGCTAACTCATGATCCGGTCAGATCAGAAGCGATATTGGCCCGCAAACGCGGATGTCAGGAATGATCTCGTCGCCGCGCGAGCTCATCGATATAGGCGCAGAACATGTCGGCCATTGCGTCGGCATGATGCGCGATCTCCGCCTCGTTGCGCGGTGTCTCCGAGAACTGCTTGCCGACCTCGCTCAGCGTCGTCTTGATCAGCTCGCCGGCAAGCTCCCGCGTCGCATCCGGCGCCTTGGGCAGGGCCTCCCGCATGAAGGCCGCGACGATGCCTTTACCGGCGGCCCGCGCGTCGTGTGCTTCGGGCGCATCGCGATAGAGCGGCGCGGCGTCGCTGAGCGCCGTGCGGATTGCAGCCTCCTCGCACTCGGAGCGAATGAAGGCGTGGACCAGCGCGCGCAGCCGCACCAGTGGCGGCTTCGCCCGGTCCGCCAGGATGCCGCGCAGGAGCTCGCTCGTGCACCGCCACTCGTCGCTCTGGAGGCGGAACAGGATCGCCGCCTTGTTCGGAAAATATTGATAGAGCGACCCGACGCTCACCCCGGCTCGCTCGGCCACCCGCGCCGTCGTGAAGCGCTGCGCCCCCTCCTTTGCCAGGACCTGAACAGCCGCGTCCAGAATGGCCGCCACCAGCTCGTTCGAGCGGGCCTGCTGCGGCTGTTTTCGTGAGGAAACTGAACGGCTTCGGCGATCGGCCATGGGGCCCTCGGGGAATGCGAATAGCGAATGCGACGAATTAGTCGTATTTCAATTCTCACGCAAGCACTCGCCTCTCGGCGACATCTGGAGAGTACACATGACCACCCCGACCATCACATCACTTGCGCCACTGCTCGATCGTCTGTTCGACCAGGACGAAGCCGCGCGCGGCGCGATGCGAGCCGCCTTCGCCGATGTGACCGACGCCGACCGCGCACGGATGATGCGGAGCAAGACTGCTTACCGCGACCTCTACGGGCGGCTGAAGGACGCACCGCTCGCGGTCTCCCGCGAGACCGGTCACCTGCTTTACATGCTCGCACGCAGCTCCCGCGCCAAAGCGATCGTCGAATTCGGCACCTCGTTCGGCATCTCGACCCTGCACCTTGCCGCGGGCTTGCGCGACAATGGCGGCGGCCGCCTCATCACCAGCGAATTCGAACCGTCCAAGGCGGCCCGGGCGCGCGAGAACCTCGCGGCCGGCGGGCTGCTGGATCTCGTCGAAATCCGCGAAGGCGACGCGCTGAAGACGCTTCAAGTCGATCTGCCTGATACGATCGATCTCGTGCTACTCGACGGCGCCAAGGCGCTCTACCCCGATGTCCTGGATCTGGTCGAAGGCCATCTCCGGCCAGGCGCGATCATCGTCGCCGACAACGCCGACGACAGCCCTGACTATCTGGCGCGCATGCGCATGCCCGGAAGCGGCTACATGTCCACGGCCTTTGCCGAGGACGTCGAACTCTCCGTGCGGATCAACTAACGCCAAGACCAATGAGCCGCCGCGCGAACCATCGCGCGGCGGTTTCGTGCGGCGCTCCTTCGTGTCGCAGGCTCGTCACTGACACGTGATAGCTGGACCCGGGCAAACGTCATATTCCCCGTACCGTGCGGTATCTTTCTTTGCACAATACGCCCGAGCCCGTGATGACTTCCGCCTTCAATGCCTACGCAGCGCTTGCCCTCGCTATCGCCCTCGAGGTCACGGCGTCCGCCTTCCTCCAGCAATCCGTGCAGTTCACGCGGCTGTGGCCGACACTGGCGATGGTGCTGTTCTATGTCGCCTCGTTCTACGCGCTGTCGGTCGCGATCCGGGTCATCCCCCTGAGCATCGCCTATGCGATCTGGGGCGGGGTCGGCATCATCCTGACTGCAACGATCTCCTTCGTGCTGTTTCGCCAGATGCTCGACGCTGCGGCCTTCGTCGGCATCGCGCTGATCGTGTCCGGAGTGGTGGTCATCAACCTGTTCTCGGCGACCACGGTGCATTGATGCCGGCAAGCACGGTGTTCACCGGCAAGGCCTTCGGCTTCGCGACGCCCTGCCGGCAGCCGACCCACGCCTACTGGCTTTGCGACGGCTTGGGCGCACGCGGCCCGGATCGCTTCGCGCCAGGCTTGGCCGCAGCTCGCGGCGGCGCCGTGTCGACCGATTCCAGATAGGCGGCAAGCGCCTTGGCTGTGTCCGAACTGGTTGCGTAATGGTCCTTCAGAAACCAGGACAGCGTCAGGTTGAAGCGCCCCTTGGCAAGACCGCGCGGGCTGCGATGGCAGGTCGCGCACCCATCGGCGAAAAGCTTTTGCGGCGACTTGCCGGCATCGAGATTTTGCGCCACGGCAACCGTCGCCGTCAGAACGGCGGCCGCCGCAAGAGTCATCGTTGGAAGAGTCATAAGGGGCGCGATCACGCCGCGCCCCAATCGAAATGGCGAAATCAATGTCTTGCCCAGCCCCGTCTTGCGGTCAGGCCGCCAATAGCTGATCGAACTCGGGTGGCGCGTAGGCCTTGCCGTCCTGGTCGGTGATGACGACCTTCCACCCCTCGCTTGCCCAAACCTTTGCCTTCGCCACGATGAGCAAACGGCTCTCGCGGGCAAAACTGCACTTCTCATTGTCGCGTTCTGCGATCATCTTGTAGGCCAATGCGCATCCCCTTAGCGTTGCCTGCACCCGCTCTCGTCGTGGCAGCGGGCTTTGGCGGCAATTCGCCGGGAGCGTGGCAATTTGGTGCCATCCGCGGCAGCATTGTGCCTGGTTCCGATTACGAAAGGAGCTTTTCGTGCGCCGCATCATGAATGCGATCCTGCTTGTCGTGGGCTGCCTTGGTGCGGGCCTGCTTGGCGCGGCGCCCACAGCGGCTCAGACCTACGATCCGCGCCATCCCGTCTGCATCGAGATCTACACCATCGACGGCCGCAGCATCGATTGCAGCTTTGCGACGATCGCGCAGTGCGCCGCGACCGCCTCCGGGCAATCCGCCCAGTGCTACGCCAATCCCTATGCGACGCAGAGCCGGCAGCTGAGCCCGGTTCCGTCGCCGCCGCGACGAAGCCGATAGCATCAGGTCTGCGCTCCGATCAGTGGACGCGAATGATGTGGGGGCGGCCAAGATCGATCAGCCCCTGCACCGCGGAGAGGCGGTCGTCGAGGGCTGCGATGGTCAGCAACAGATTGTTGCGGCGTTCGTCGAGAAGGCCCATCTCGGCGCCGGAGAGTTTGGTGCTCGATCGCTCCTTGTGAATCACCTCGAGAGATTGGCGCAATCCGGCAATCAGGCCGGACAGCTGCTTGGCTTCCTTGGTCATCGACCTCTTCGCGACATTATGGCGGCGCGTCTCCGCCTGGTTCTGTCTCATCGTCGTCATCCTCCCGTGCCCCGCTGCCCCGAGTGGAATGCTTACAGCTTTGAGTAGACATATTACGATCGATGAAATCTGCCCGCGAAGAAACTTCTTAAATTGTATGGGCAAGGAACTCGCTCGGGCCTCAGCAGAAAGCCCGGCGCGAGGGCCGGGCTTTCGTTGGCAACGCTAGTGCTTCTGGTGCCCGCCACCGGGACCGCCGGCCGGCGCACCGCCGCCGTGCGGCGCGGCGTTGATGTGAGGAGCGCCGCCACCGCCATGAGGCATCGCAGGCGCAGCCGTGCGCGGCGCCGGCGTTTGGGCATGAGCGTTCATCGGGGAGCCGTGGCTCACATTAGGCTGGGCCACATGCGGCATCGCGGGCCGGCTTGCGGGAGCTGCTGAGACACGCGGCGCCTCATGCGGGCGCGCCATCGGCTGCGCATGCAGGGCCGCGCGGTGTGCGGCCTGCTCGTGCATGATGCGGGCCTGTGCATCGTGCGGATTGCGGCCCTGAAGATTGGTCCGCTCATGCGCGATGCGGTCGCTTCGTCCCGCACGGCTCCGGTCCGTCGCAGTCGCACTCTCGTGCCTGGCCATCGCGGCGTCGTGCCGTGAAGTTATGGCATCACGACCGGAGACCGCGGCCGCGCCCTTGACACTTTCCTTCGCATCTTCCCTGGCATTCGCACTGTTGCGCCCGAGTGCGACCGCCGCATCGCGCGTTGCCGCGCGGCCCATGCGAGCCGCGCGCGGATCGATTGTCATCCGCGTCGCTTCGCGCTGATGCGAGGTCCAGTAGCTATTCCAGTGGGCATGCCGCCGATACCAGGGCCGCCCCTCATAATAGCTCGACCAGTACGAGGTCAGCACGAAGGGGACGATCGGCACGTCGATCTCGTCGACATAGTCGGGGAGATAGACGTAATGATTGCGGTAGAGATATTCGAGATATTGCGACGACACCCAGCCACGGTCATCCGAGAAGCTCACGTCGCACCAGGCTTTGCCGCGCAGGCAACCATGGATATCGACGCGGGCGCCCTCGGGGATGCGATCGACCAGCGGAAAGCCCGAACCCGGCCCGGCGCGCAGGCCGGTCGAGACGGTGACCATACCCGGAGCGGCCAGCGCGGCCGTCGGGGCGAGCAGCAAACCGGCTAACAACATGCTTCGGAATTTCATGGCGTAGTCCTCCTCTTTCGAGTCGGAACGCGCAAGCGGAACAGGCGTTCCGCGAACGAAGGTCTCATCCGTCGAAAGATCGAGACGAATGCCGCGCGCGGTTCAATATTCATTCGCCGTTCATCGACATCGCGCGCACGCGCGAGTGTGTGCGCCGCCGTCCCGTCAGTTCACTTGCTGCATAAAACCGTCGAAGTACGCAGCAAGCGCAGCAAAATGATCGAGCGGCAGCACGGTCGCGACATACTGATCCGGCCTCACCACGACCATGCAGCCGGCCTTACGATCGATACCGCGCATCGCGAAAACGTCTTGGCCATTCTTGGGGTCCGGACAGAACATTTTCTCGTAGTCGATCAGGCCGTACCGGCCCTTGCGCGGAAGCAACAGCGCGGGCATCGCCTCGACGGCGAGCTCGCGATGATTCTGCTGGAAGACCGCCCGCAGGTCGATCACGCTGTCGATGTCGGCGGCCACGGGCGTGTAACGCCGGACCGGCGACTCCCGCGCCCCGGAGAGAAAATTGCACAATGCGCGTATAGCCGAGCCGGCTGTTGCCGGATTCTCAGCGCTAGAGAAAGCGTAGATGCGAAAGCGGCCATCCGCGGACGCTGCGTGACCGAGAGGCACCGGCTTGGCATCCGCAAGCCGGATCACCGGCGCGGAATGAAAGCGCGTGCCGATGACGAGGCCTTGCGCGAGCTGCTGGTGGGACGTCGCTCCGGTCAGAACCGACGGGCGGTAATGCGTCGCCGTGCCCGCGGTGTAGCGACCGTGCCTGACGAAATAGTCCTGCGTCCTGGCGGCATCGGCGCCGCCGGCCTTGGCGGCGGACGCAAGAATCCCAGCCCATTCGCGGTCGAAATCGATCAGCTCTTTCGCAACGGCCCGGCGCTCGGCCGAATAGGAATGCAGCAGGCTTGGCGCAGACTGCTTCCGCAAAACGGCAGCGAGCTTCCAGCCGAGATTGAAGGCATCTTGCATCGAGACGTTCATGCCCTGCCCCGCCTTCGGGCTGTGGGTGTGGCAGGCATCGCCGGCGATGAAGATCCGCGGCAGACGCTTAGCGATCTCGGTCCCCGGCACGTCGTCGAACTTGTCGGTCAGTCGCTGGCCGATCTCGTAGACCGACCACCACGCGATCTCCTTCACATCCAGCGTGTGCGGCTTGAGGATCCGCTGCGCCTTCGCGATCACGTCATCGGCGGTGATGTTGCGATTGGCGACGCGCTCGCCGATGTCGAGCTTGGCGAGCTCGACATAGAGGCGGACCATGTAACCGCCCTCGCGCGGAATGATCAGCAGGCTGCCGTCCTTCGCCGACTGGATCAGGGCCTTAAAGCGGATGTCCGGAAAATCGGTCACCGCCAGCACGTCCATCACGCCCCAGGCATGATTGGCGGAATCGCCGAGCAACTCGCGGCCGATCGATTTGCGCACTGTGCTGCGGGCGCCGTCGCAGCCGACGACGTAGCGCGCCTTGATCGTCTCTATCTTGCCCTCGTTCCCGGCATCGAGCCGTTCGAGCCGCGCCGTCACGGCATGGTCGGCGGGACCCGCGGCCGGATCGACCTGAAGGTCGAACAGGCGCCGGCTGTAATGGGGCTCGAGGCTGGCGGGCGCTTTGCGCATGACGTCGAGAAAACCGTCGTGAATGCGCGCCTGGTTGAGAATGACGTGCGGGAATTCCGACAAGCCGTCCTCGACGTCCTGCACCCGGCCGCTGCGGACGATATGTTCTGGCAGCCGCTCGTCCGGCTTCCAGAATGTCGTCTCGTTCACCCAACAGGCTTCCTTGAGGACGCGCTCGCTGAATCCGAAGGCGTGAAACATCTCCATGGTGCGGCATGCGATGCCGTCGGCCTGCCCGACCAGCAAGCGGTCCGGCTTCTGCTCGACGATGCAGGTCTTGATGTCATCAAACTGCGCAAGCTGGGCCGCAAGCGTCAGGCCCGCAGGACCACAGCCGACGATGAGGACATCGACCTCTTCAGGCACGGCGCCCGTTGCGCCAGAAGGCTGAATGCGCGCGGCGGGATCTGCGATTTCAGGGTCGCCCGGCTGAAATCCATTGAGATGGAATTGCATGAGCACCTCTCCCGCCGATGTTCTGTTTGGATATTGCTCAGTATGCTGACTATCAGTATACTTGTCAACGATCCCGGCCGTCCTACCCCAACGGAGAAATTCGGTGAAAGACAACAACGACATGCCCGGACATCTGGCGCGCCGTTTCCAGCAGATCGCGGTCGCGGTGTTTCTGGCCGAGGTCGAGGATGCCGGCTTCGACCTCACGCCGGTGCAATACGCCGCGCTCGCGACCATCAAGGCCAATCCGGGGCTCGACCAGGTGACGCTCGCAGGATTGATTGCCTACGACCGCACCACCATCACCGGCGTGATCGACCGCCTCGTGCAGAAGGGGCTCGCGGAGCGCCGCGCCTCGCGCCGCGACCGTCGTGCCCGCGAGCTCGAGATCACCGACGAAGGCCGCCGCACCCTGCGCAAGATCACGCCGGCCGTCGAATCCGCGCAACGCATCATGTTGCGTGGCCTCAGCGCGAAGGAAGGTGAGGATCTGATGCGGCTGTTGCACAAGGCCATCGCCGCCGGCAACGAGCTCAGCCGCGCCCCGTTGCGCGAGGTGCAGGCATAGAGCGTTTTCGAGCGAAGGGGCACCGCTTCGCGTCAAGAAAACGCGCCACGACAGAAAGCCCCGTAATTCTACCCCTCATTGTCGCAGTATCGCGAAACCAGGAACTAACCTTCGGCTGTTACGGTCGGCGGCATTCGGCGTTTAACGCGCGATTAACTTTGCCGGTCTGGAGTTTCGGATGTTCAGGTTCCTCATTGCGGCGGCGGCGATCGCGCTCTCGGCCGCTCCGGCGCTCGCGAATGGCCATGGCGGCGGCGATGCCCCTCCTCCGCCGAAGCCCGCGACCTCACCGGCGAAAGTGATCCTGACCAAGCAGGGCCCCACGCTCGTCGACCTCAACGGCATGACGCTCTACTATTACGAGCGCGATACCACCGGCAAGACGTCGAACTGCAACGGGAAATGCGTCGAGAGCTGGATTCCGCTCTCCGCAACAGCCGATGCCAAGGCGATCGGCGATTTCACCGTGATCAACCGCAACGACGGCAGCAAGATGTGGGCATATCGTTATCGTCCGCTCTACACCTCGCCGGCAGACAAGGCGCCGGGCGAGGCCAACGGCAATGCCACGACGCTGCAATGGCGCATCGCCCGTCCCGAGAACTAGGGCGACCTCACCCGCGCCAGCTGGGCCGCGCCTCGACCTGCGCGTTCTGTCCGGGCGGCAGCACCACGACCATTGAATTGAGCTTCACGCGGTCATAGAGATCGATCACGTCCTCGTTGCGCATCCGGATGCATCCGGACGAGATCGCCTGCCCGATATATTCCGGCTGGTTGGTGCCGTGGATGCGGTAGAGCGTGTCCTTGTTGCCGGCATAGAGATAGATGCCCCGCGCGCCGAGCGGATTGGCGGGACCGCCGGGCACGCGCGCCGGATAGGGTCCGAGCCGCGCCTGGATGTCCGCCGTCGGAACCCAGTCCGGCCATTCCGCCAGACGACCGACCCGCGCGACCCCGGAGAACGCCATGGCTTCCTCGCCGACCGCAACGCCGTAGCGGATCGCCTTGCCTTCGGGCAGCACGAAATAGAGATAGCGCGCATCGGTATCGACCAGGATCGTGCCCGGCTGCTCCTTGCGCGGATAATCGACGATATGACGGAGATATTGCTCGGGCACGTTCGCCTGCGCGTACGGCGTATGAGCCAGCAACTGCCGGTCGCGCGGCGTCATGCTCGCATCTGTCGATGGCGAAAACGTTGTCTGCATGCAGCCGCCCAACGGAAGCATGGCAAGGACGAATAGAACGAATAAGGATCTTGGCACCGCCGGCCCCGATAGCGATAGCAGCACCCCCAGCAGCACCAGATGCTGCCAAAATCGTGCTGAAAACAAGGCATTGCGGAACAATTGCGCGTGTTTGATCAACCGGGTTCCATCACCACAAACGGCGCAAGAGCGTCGCACAGTCTCCATCCCCTCGCCTTGCTTTGGTCAAACCCGGCTGGACTCGTGCGTCATGTGCTTGGGCCTCGGGGAATTGGATGGGCTCACCTCACGGATCTGCTCGCGCGAATGCGGACGGCCAACACTTCAACTACTCAACAACTGGGCTTCAAAACACCCAGGCTTCAAAGGAGCTGCGATGCTCGCGACGCTGAACTCTCGGCAAATCGTCGATGAGATCGTGAAGGACACGGTCACGAACAACGACCCGCACGACGCCGTGCAGATTTCGCCTGACATTGTGCTGGCCTCGCGCCCTCTCAGCGTCGCGCCCGCGCTCGCGCCTGAGATTACGGCCCGTCCGGAGCCCAAGATAGATCCGGCGTTCACGCTGAAGTCCAGAACGAATCCGGAGCCGAAGTTCAGTCCCCTCGTGGAGCCGCAGGCGGCAGCGCCCTCGGTCGACACCGCCGTGCGCGTCGCGGCCAGTGATGGTCTCAGCCGGCAGAAGCGCTCCTCAGCCGGCAAATGGCTGCGCGGCGCGTTCGTCACGATACTGTTTGCGGGCGGAAGCGCGGCCGCCACTGTCGCCTGGGAGAAACATGGCGACACCGCAAGACAGATGCTCGCCGAATGGACCCCGGCATTGTCGTCGCTGCTGCCGTCGACCTCGCACACGGCACCGGTCGCCGCCGCACAAGCCGCGGCGCCTGCGGACCAGGCTGCAACTGATCAAGTCGCCACGGATCAAGCAACCGATCAATCTGCGGCTCCGCCCGCAACCCAGCTTGCAGCAGCGGTGCCCGCGGCAGCACAATCCGATCCTGTACAATCGGTGCAGTCGATGACGCGCGATCTCGCCGCGATGGCGCAACAGATCGAGCAGCTCAAGGCCAACATCGCCGAGTTGAAGGCCGGGCAGGAGCAGATGGCACGCGAGATGGCGAAGCCACCCGCGCCGAAGCCGGTGGCCGATGCCAAGCCGCGCATCGATCCGCGCGCGCAAATGTCTGCGCTGCCGCCGCGACCTGCGGCGCCGCCGGTTCGCAAGCCCAAGCCGGTCGTGTCGCACACCTACATGCCGGCTTATTCGCCCGCGCCGCTCGCTCCGCCGTCGCCTTCGCAGGCTGCCGCAGTCCCACCGCCAGCTGCCATGACGACGCAAGCCGTTG
This sequence comes from Bradyrhizobium sp. 134, assembly GCF_023074155.1. Lineage (NCBI taxonomy): Bacteria > Pseudomonadati > Pseudomonadota > Alphaproteobacteria > Hyphomicrobiales > Nitrobacteraceae > Bradyrhizobium > Bradyrhizobium sp. 134. The sequence continues at coordinate 326,417 of NZ_JADPKX010000053.1, forward strand.
CCGACGACGACGGACCTGTCGTACGCCCGCCAATGCCGCTGCGCTGAACGATCGTCACGCGATGACACGAAAGCGTCGCGCCAGCGATGCTGTCCGAGTCGATATGATGCGTTGACTCCGGATGACTACGGGACGCGGCGCTTCGATCGTTCTCGATCAAGAGAAAAGGCCGTCGGGATTTATGCCGGCGGCCTTCTCTTGCAGCTGCCGGTTCCCGGAGCCCGGTTCTGCTGCAATTCCATGCCTCATGATCACGCCGACATATTTAATAAAATCTTAACACGCTTGAATGCTGCACATCATTTCTGCGCCATAAGCACAGAGATTGCGCGCGCCGTTCATTCGATAAACATCGACTCAGTGGTACCATCGGTCATGTGTTGAAACGTCCACCCGAAGCTCAATTCGTCACACCGGGGAATTCGGATGCCCTACTATTCCTTCGATCTCGTGGTTGGTGAAGAGTTCAAGAACCAGGGCGGCATCATCCTCGAAGACATCGAGGTCGCCTCCGATCGCGCCGTTCAACTGGCCACCGAGCTGTCGCAGGTGAAGCCCGAGCTGCAAAGCAAGGGTTGCGCTGTGCGCGTCACCGACCGCGATCACAAAGAGGTCTATCGTACGCCGCTCGATCCCGTGCCGGCCTGGCGGCGCTAGGTCGCCGACCGGCTTCGCAGCCGCACGCTATCCCCATTGCGGAGCGGCTCGGCAGCCGCTAGCCTTCCCGAAAATTCGGGGAGGTACCAAGGATGCGCACTGGTTTTCTGATGACGGCCCTGTTGCTGCTGGCGGCGCCGGCCCAAGCGGCCGACCATCCACGTTCGACCTATGTCACTTTGGTCTTGCAGGCCTTCGCCGCCAAGGTCGAATGTCCCGGCACGGATGTCGTCTACCAGGATCTGGTGCAGAAGGCGGAGCAGATGCAGCTGCCCGAAGGCACCACCGAGAAGGTCCGCAAGGCAATCGCGTGGATGCACACCGGCGGCAAATTGGGCGAGAAGCAGGACGACGATCTGATGGCCGAGGTCGCGGTGGCCACCCAGGCGACCGACCTCAACCAACGCCGCCTCGGCATGCCCAGCTGGTGCGAGGCCCAGAAGACTAACCTCGCCGGCCTGATCCGCAGCAAGGGCGGCTAGCGTTGTCGCGCGGCGTTAAGCACGCCGCGCCGGAACTTTTGCTTCGGCCAATAATCGTCACAATCCTCGCCAGCATGCGGCTCTCTTCGAATCTCGAACAGGGGAGCCCCATGCGGATCAACCATGTCCTTCTCGCCGTGGCGTTTGCCGTCGCCACGATCCTGACTGCGCCCGTACTGGCGAGGAATTCCGACGCCCAGAAGGGCGAGGACAAATCGACCTCATCGTCATCGTGCAGCGCTTATCAGCAGGCCCCGGACGGCTCGTGGGAGCCGCTGCCCTGCAAGGAAGCGGGCGAGCGCTCCCAGCCGCAGACGCAGCATCGTACGTCGCCGCAGGGCGCCGACCGCGGCGAGCGTTGAACGCGCGGGAGTGTCAGCTCTGGTGCGGACCGCGAATGATCTTCATCGCGTCGGCGAGGTGACGCCACTCTTTGGCTTCATCGGCCTCGCCGCGGCCCTCGCAAGCCTTGGCCTGTTCCGCGGCCTTCGCGATCGCCGCAAAACCGTGCTGTTCCAACATCTGGCGCGCGACGGTGTGGACCTGGACCTCGGTCATCATGGGCGTTCTCCCGTTTGACGAAACCGCGGTGCATCGCGCCGCCGCGGGTTGTTCACAACGATTGAGCCCTGGACCTCGTTCCGTAGCGTTCACTCGACGCGCAAAAGACGGCCCGCAATGCCCAGCGGACCGCCTTCTCACCCACCCCAAATTCGAAGCGTCGCGGCCGAAATCCTACCCGGCCGCCGCGCGCTTGCGCTCGAAATCGTTGGGCACCTCGATATCGACCTCGAGGGTCGAGACCTCGTCGCCGCGATCGAGCCGGACGATGACCTTGGTCGGGTCCAGCGTGACGTGCCTGGAGACGACCGCGAGAATTTCCTCACGCAGCACACCGAGCAGATCGGGCTGGCCGCGCAGTCCGCGTTCATGGGCAAGCAGGATCTGCAACCGTTCGCGCGCGACGGGTGCAGAGGCCTTGTTGCCGCGGAGAAGCCGAAGCAAACCCATGCTCATGCGGCCCTCCTTCGCAGCAGGCGGTCCATGAAGCCCTTGCGCTCGGTCGGCACCTGCATCGGCACGGTGTCGCCGCACAGCCGCCGCGCCGCGTCGATATAGGCCCGCGCCGGAGCACCTTCCGCGTTCGACAGCGTCACCGGGGTGCCGACATTAGAGGCGCGCAGCACGTCCTGGCTCTCCGGAATGATGCCGAGCAAGGGTGTTGCAAGAATTTCGAGGATGTCCTCGATGGTCAGCATCTCGCCGCGCGCGGCGCGCGAGGGATCATAGCGGGTGATGAGAATGTGCTTCTCGACCCGCTCGCCCTTCTCGGCCCGCACCGTCTTGGAATCGAGCATGCCGATGATGCGATCGGAATCGCGCACCGAGGAGACTTCCGGGTTGGTGACGATCACGGCCTCGTCGGCAAAGCGCATCGCCATGGAGGCGCCGCGCTCGATGCCGGCAGGGCTGTCGCAGATCACCCAGTCGAAACGGCTGCGCAGATCGTCGATGACCTTGCCCACGCCCTCTTCGGTCAGCGCGTCCTTGTCGCGGGTTTGCGAGGCCGGCAGCAGCCAGAGGTTCTCCAGCCGCTTGTCCTTGATCAGCGCCTGCGGCAGCTTTGCGACGCCCTGCACCACGTTGATGAGGTCGAACACGACGCGGCGTTCGGCGCCCATCACGAGGTCGAGGTTGCGCAAGCCGACGTCGAAATCGACGACCACGACCTTTTCGCCGCGTTGCGCGAGCGCAGCTCCCAGCGCGGCGGTCGTCGTGGTCTTGCCGACGCCCCCCTTGCCTGACGTCACGACCAGTACCTTGGCCATCTCTCAAATCTCCTTCTGGTCAGTTCAGCGCAGTAATTCGCATGGTGTTGCCCTGGAGCCAGGCCTGAGCTGGCTTGCCGCGCAGGGCCGCGTCGATATCGTCGGCGGTCTGGTAAAAACCATCGATTGCAAGCAGTTCGGCCTCGATCTTCTGACAATAGATGCGTGCGCTCGTGTGGCCGTTCACGCCCGCCATGGCACGGCCGCGAAGCGCGCCGTAGATGTGAATGGAGCCGCCGGCAACGACCTCGGCGCCGGAGCCGACAGAACCCAAAATGGTGACGTCGCCTTCGGGGAAGATCACGGTCTGGCCGGAGCGCACGGGGCTTTCGAGCAGCAGCGAAGTCGGCTTGGTCTCGACCTTTGCCTCAACCTTCTTGGGCGCACTCGGCTCGACCACGCAGCTCCGCCCGCCCGACAGCAGCGGCGGCATCATGGGGGTCAGCCGGCCCTCCTCCACGCCCTCGATCCCGAGCACGCGGATGTTGCGGTCCTGAAGGCTGGTGAGCAGATGGCCGATGCCGGACTGGCTGAGATCGACCGAGGACAGGTCGATCACCACGGGGCGGCCGGCGAAGAAGCCCGGCGAGCGCGCGATGGTGGTGTCGATCTCCTGCAGCCAGTCCTGGATGGGAACCGTCGGCACGAACACGAAGGCCACATAGGAGCGCCCGCGCAGGCGAACCATTTGGCGTTGAGGTTTTACTGCAGCCTCCATAGCGGCCGACTCGTTCCCTGTTATTGAATGGTTAACGATGCCGCCGATATGGTTAATGGCCGGTTAATTTCTCCGTGCGGTTACGTGAGTGGTGGGCTCGGCTGGGCGTTGGGGCAAATGTGCTCGCCCAGCACAGAGCTGTCATCGCCCGCGAAGGCGGGCGATCCAGTACTCCGAGACGGTAGTGGGCAATCGACAGGCGGCGGCGTACTGGATGCCCCGCCTGCGCGGGGCATGACACCGGTGTATGAGGCGAGCGCTTCCGCCCGTAGCCCCCCCTACTTCTTCACCTTGCTCGCATCCATTTTGATGGTCGGATCGAGCATCTTGGTCGTGAACGCCGTTGTGACGTCGAATGGCTTCTCCATGCCGAGATAGGTCTGGACCAGATCGTAGTCCTTCTTCATCCGCTCGCCGTCGATCCAGCCGAGCGCCTTCGTCGTCGTGAATTCGTCCGTCATCAGGAACTTGATGCGCTCCCACTGGCGCTCCTGGTTCTCCTTGTCGAGACCGGAGACCTGGTCGAGCAGCGCCTTCAGGCAGGGCGCGGCGTCGGCAACGCAAGTCGCGAAGGCCTTTTGCGTGACGCGGACGAACTCCTCGACCAACTTCGGGTTCTTCTGCAGATAGCCGCCGTTGACGATCAGCGAATTGCCGTAAGGATTGAGCCCGATGTCCTTCCAGTTGACGTAGCCGAGATCGGCTCCGAACTCGATCACCTTCAAATCGTGCTCGTTGTAGAAGTCGCTGATGATGTCGACGGTATGGCTCTTCAGCGCGGCGATCTTCGCCGTCGGTCCGACATTGACGAAGCCGACGGAGTCGGGGGCAAGCCCTGCAGCCTTTGCGAAGGCCGGCCACATCACGCGCGAGGCGTCCCCGGGCGGATTGCCGATCTTGTGGCCGGCAAAATCCTTCACCCCGTTCACGCCGTAGCTCTTCAGCCAGTAGAAGGTCTGGCCGGTGTTGGCGTAGACGCTCATCACGGCAACGGCGTCAGCCCCCTTGCTCTTCGCCACCAGCATGGTGGCGAGATCAGCGACGCCGAAGGGCGAGCCCCCGGAGCCGACCTTGGCGGCGGAGACACCGGAGCCCTTGCCGACCTCGATGGTCAGATCGATGCCCGCCTTCTCGTACCAGCCTTGTGCCTTGGCGTAATAATAGGGCGAGTGATCGGCCGTCGGTGCCCAGTTCAGGATCAGATTGACCGCCTCGCCCGCGGTCGCCGGCACGACTGGTAATCCGAGCATCAGGGCCACAGCCAGGGCCGAGCCCGCCGCCTGCAAACGCTTCATCGCATCTCTCCTCGTTGCCCGCGACCGGCTTGTCGCTCTCCCCCTGTGAGGATACCAATGCAACAAGGCCGCCCTCAACTTGTCAACTGTTTGGTTGGAAATGCCCGCAAAACGTTCAGGCGACACCGTGCCGCAGCGGCGCGACCCGGTCGCAACCCGCAGGAAGCTGCTCACCGCGGCGCGCGAGGAGTTCGCCCGGCACGGCTTTGCCGGTGCCCGCGTCGACGAGATCGCGGAGCGCGCCGGCGTCAACAAGCAACTCGTCTACCATTATTTCGGCGACAAGGACGCGCTCTATCTTGCCGTGCTTGAATGGGTTTACGCCGATATCCGCGAGCAGGAGCGCCAGCTCAATCTCGAAGGCCTGCCGCCGGAAAAGGCGATCCGGAAACTGATCGAGGCCTCGTTCGATTACCTCGCGGCAAACCCCGATTTCATCGTGCTTCTGAACGACGAGAACCGCGGCGGCGCCCGCCACGTCCGTGGCTCGACGCGGCTGGAGGCGATGCATTCGCCACTGGTGAAGAGCGTGTCCCACATCCTCCACGAGGGCGTCCGCGCCGGCATGTTCCGCAAGGGGATCGACCCGATCCAGCTCTATATCTCCATCGCGGGCCTCAGCTATTTCTATCTCTCGAACACGCCGACGCTATCGGCGATCTTCGGCAAGGACCTGTCGAGCCGGGCCGCGCGCCGCGCCCGCCGCCGGCACGTCGCCGATCTCGTGCTGCATTCGCTCCGTCCGTAATCAACCAACTGGTTGAAACTTCCCTCAAGGACGGTTAGGCTTCAGACCAGGCGGCAAGGTGGCCGGCGGCAACAGGGAGCAACCGGTGACAGGAGACGGCGCCCGCAATACGCGCAGCTTTGCGATCGTCCTGATCGTGCACCTCGCCGTGCTCGTGCTCTGGCAGGTCCTGGTCGATGCCTTCCACGTGCCGAAGTTCATCCTGCCCTCGCCGCTCGCGACAATCCAGACGCTGGGAACCGCGAGCTACGCCTGGGGCGCCAATACGCTGGTGACGGCGATCGAGATCCTCGGCGGCTTTGCGCTCGGCGCATTCGTCGGGGTTGCGCTGGCCGTCATCTTCAGCTGGGCGCCGCTGATCAGCCTCGTACTGCTGCCGCTGTTCGTGACGCTGAACATGATTCCGAAGGTCGCGCTCGGCCCGCTCCTCATCGTCTGGTTCTCCTACGGCATCGTGCCGAACATCCTGATCGGCTTCAGCATCTGTTTCTTTCCGATCCTGCTCACCACCGCGCGGGGCTTGCGCGAGGTCGAGCCGGATCTGCTCGACCTGGTCAAATCGCTGCGCGGCTCGCGCTGGACCCTGTTCCGCAAGATCCAGCTGCCGGGATCGCTGCCTTACATCTTCTCCGGCATGAAGGTCGGCGCCATCCTCGCGGTGGCCGGCGCCATCGTCGGCGAGTTCATCGCCTCCGAGCGCGGGCTCGGCTACCTCATGATCCAGGTGCAGTCGTCGCTCGACACGCCCGCGATGGTGATGGCTGTCGTGCTGCTGACGCTGCTCGGCGTCGCGCTTTACGGCTTCGTGCTCGTCCTCGAACGCATGTTCGTGGTCGGTGACGCAACACCGACTTGAACGGCAAAGCCAAGACCAAGGACCACAACCATGCTCCTCACCCGCCAGACACTGCCGAAGACCATCCCTGATATCGCTGCGCTAGACGATCTGCTGTGCCAGCCGACGCAGGCATTGGTCGACGACCTCGCCAGGGTTGATGGCGACATCATGATCCTCGGCGTCGCCGGCAAGATGGGGCCGACGCTGGCGGGGCTCGCCAAAGCCGCAGCACCCGATCGCCGCATCATCGGCGTTGCCCGCTTCAGCGACGCCGGCGTCAAGGACTGGCTGCACGCGCGTGGCGTCGAGACCATCAATTGCGATTTGATGGACGAAGCAGCGATTCAGGCGCTGCCGAAGGCGCCCAACATCGTCTTCATGGCCGGCCGCAAATTCGGCGCGGAGGGCGACCTCTCGCTGACCTGGGCGATGAATGCGCACGTGCCGGCGCTGGTCGCACAGGCCTTCCCGTCGTCGCGGATCGTGGCGTTCTCGACCGGCTGCATCTATCCCTTCGTCCCCGTCGACGGCAAAGGCTCGCGCGAGGACATGGCGCCGAACCCGCCCGGCGAGTACGCCCAGTCCTGCGTCGGCCGCGAGCGCATGTTCGAGTATTTTTCGCGCAAGTTCGGAACGCCCGGGCGGCTGTTCCGCCTCAACTACGCGATCGACATGCGCTATGGCGTGCTCCACGACATCGCATCGAAAGTGCTCACGGGCACGCCGATCGACGTCAGCATCGGCCATGTCAATTTCATCTGGCAGGGCGATGCCTCGTCCCAGGCGCTGCGCTGTCTCGCGCATTGCACGACGCCGACCTCGCCGGTCAATGTCAGCGGCCACGAGATCTTGGCGGTGCGCGACCTCGCAGCACGATTCGGCGCCAGGTTCGGCCGCGCGCCGGTGCTGACAGGAAACGAACAGCCGACGGCGTGGCTGACGGACACGTCCAAGGCCGTCGAGCTGTTCGGCCTGCCGGTCGTCGACACCGAGCAGCTGATCGCCTGGACCGCGGATTGGGTGTCCCGCGCCATGCCGAGCCTCGGCAAGCCCACCAAATACGAGGTGCGCGATGGACGCTACTGACGATCCGGCCATCATCAAGCTCGGCGTCGACGATGCGACCGCCGGGCTCGTGCTGTCGACGGAAGCACACTGGAACCAGATCGAGGAGGACTGGCGCATCTTCCTGCACGATGGAATCGTGTTTGGCATCCGCGACGGCAGACGGCTGGTGGCAACCGCGGCCCTGCTGCCCTACTCCGGCAAAAACGCCTGGATCAGCATGGTGCTGGTATCAGGCACCCATCGCCGCCGCGGCATTGCAACGCGCCTCGTCGATGCCTGCCTGGAAACCGCTCGCAGGAACGGCCTGACGAGCTGGCTCGACGCAACACCCGACGGTGCTGCCGTCTACGGACCGCTCGGGTTCACGCCGACGCTGCAATTGCGCCGTCTCAAGCTGGTGAAATCCGCGTTCGCGTCCGCGCAGCCACCTTCATCCGCGACGCTCGACGCGCTCTGCGCGCGTGACCGGCGGGCTACGGGCCTCGATCGAACCGCCCTGCTCTCCAACTTCGCTCAGCGTCCCGGCTCACGCATTGTCGCCGCGAACGGCGCCATCGCGCTGGTTCGCGACGGACGCACCGCGCGCCATATCGGCCCGCTGTTTGCCGACGACACGGCAGCCGCGCTGACCCTCGTCGAGGCAATCGCGCGATCGGAGACCGGGCCGCTGCTCCTCGACGCCGTCGCGTCGCAAGCCGCGTTCCCTGAAGGATTGACCGCATCGGGCTGGAGCATCGAACGGCCGTTCCAGCGCATGCGGTTCGGCCCCGCCACTGCCGCCGGTGAAGACATGCCATTCGCCGTCGCCGGCCCTGAATTCGGATAGGACATCATGCACCACAGCCAGATCAACAGCGAGATCCGCAAGCTGATCGCCGACGGCACCGTGCTGCCGGCGCATCCCCTCGCGCTCACCGCCGAACGCCAGCTCGACAAGAAGCATCAGCGCGCGCTGGCGCGCTATTACATCGACGCCGGCTCCGGCGGCCTTGCAGTCGGCGTGCACACCACGCAGTTTGCGATCCGCGATGTCGGCCTCTATCGTCCCGTGCTCGAGCTCGCCGCCGAAACTGCGGCGAACTGGACCAAGCGTCCGCTGGCGCTGGTCGCGGGCCTCGCCGGTCCGACCAGGCAGGCCACCACTGAAGCTCGCACCGCGCGCGACATCGGCTACCACGCAGGACTCCTCAGCCTCGCTGCGATGAAGAGCGCGTCCGAAGACGAGATCATCGCGCATTGCACAGCGGTCGCAGCCGAGATTCCGCTGGTAGGCTTCTATCTTCAGCCGGCAGTCGGCGGCGTGGTCCTGTCGAGCCGGTTTTGGCAGCGCTTTGCCTCGATCGACAATGTCATCGCGATCAAGATCGCGCCGTTCAACCGCTACAGGACCCTTGATGTTCTGCGCGGCGTCGCGGCGGCTGGCGCGCTCGACCGCGTCGCGATCTACACCGGCAATGATGATCACATCCTGCTCGATTTGATGCTGCCGTTCGATCTGCGCGACAACGGCGTCACCACGCGGACCTACTTCAAGGGCGGTCTGCTCGGCCACTGGTCGGTGTGGACGGCGAGCGCGATCAAACAGTTCGAGCGCTGCAAGGCGGCACGGCACAAGGACAGCGTCCCGGCCGAACTGCTCGCGCTCGATGCCCGCGTCACCGATTGCAACAGCGCCTTCTTCGACGTCGCCAACGATTTTCGCGGTTGCATCGCCGGCTGCCATGAGGTGCTGCGACGGCAGGGCCTGATGCAGGGCCTATGGTGCCTCGATCCGAACGAGGGCCTGAGCCCCGGCCAAAAGGACGAGATCGACCGCGTCACTCGCGAGCATACAGATCTCAGCGACGATGCCTTCGTGGCCGCAAACTTGAATAAATGGCTGGCATGAGCTCAACCCCCTTCATCAGCCTGCAAGGCGTCCGCAAGGTCTATCGTAGCGGCGGAGCCGAATTCCTCGCGGTGTCCGACGTCACCATGGACGTGCAGGAGGGTGAGCTTGTCTCGCTGGTCGGGCCGTCCGGCTGCGGCAAGACCACGGTGATGAAGATCTTGGCCGGCCTGCACGACGCCGACGGCGGCACGGTGAAGATCGGCAATGCCAAAAGCCCGTTCGATCCGACCCGCGACATCGGCATGGTGTTCCAGCAGGCACTGCTGCTGAAATGGCGGACCATCCTGGACAACGTGCTGCTGCCGGCAGAGATCGTCGGCCTTCCGATGAAGGCCGCGCGCGAGCGGGCGCGCGATCTGCTCAATCTGGTGGGGCTTGCCGGCTACGAGCAGAAATATCCGCGAGAGCTGTCCGGCGGCATGCAGCAGCGCACCGCCATCGCGCGCGCCTTCATTCACGACCCAAAACTGATTCTGATGGACGAGCCGTTCGGCGCGCTCGACGCCTTGACGCGCGAGCAGATGAATCTGGAGATGCTGCGGATCTGGCGCGAGAGCGGCAAGACCATCATCTTCATCACGCACTCGATTCAGGAGGCCGTGTTCCTGTCCTCGCACTGCGCCGTGCTGACCGCCGGCCCGGCGAAGATGGCCGATTATTTCCCGATCGATCTGCCCTTCCCGCGGGCTCTGCCGCTGAAGACGACGGACGCGTTCGGCGCCTATGCACGGCGCATTTACGAGAAGCTGGGTTTGGGCGCGGCTTAATTCACCGCACGATAGATGCTGTAGGGTGGGCAAAGCGAAGCGTGCCCACCATGGCGAGTCGAGCAAGCAGTGGTGGGCACGGCGCAAGTGCGCCTTTGCCCACCCTGCGGGAGTTTGCGCGATCAGGTCTTGTTGCGCATCTTGCCGAGCAGATAATTGTCGTAAAAATTCTCCGCAATCTGCGTGTAGAACAGCAGCTCTTTCATATAGGCGTCGTGGCTTTCCTTGGTGCGCTTGAACAGGTCGCTCTTGGTGGCGAGCTCGTTCAGATGCTCCTGGGTCGCGGCGTAGCAGGCCTCCAGCACCGGCTGCGGAAACGCCTTCAGCTCCGCGCCATTGGCGATCAGCCGCTTCAGCGCCGCCGGATTCACGCTGTCGTATTTCTCGAGCATCCAGGCGCCCGCGGCCGACGCGGCCTGGTTGACGATCGCCTGGTACTGCTTGGGCAGCGACGCCCACTTCTCGTCGTTGACGATCATGTGCAGCATGGCGCCGCCTTCCCACCAGCCCGGGAAGTAATAGTATTTTGCGACCTTCTGGAAGCCGAGCTTTTCGTCGTCATAGGGGCCGACGAATTCGACCGCGTCGATCGTGCCCTTCTCCAGCGCCGGATAGATGTCGCCGCCTGCGATCTGTTGCGGGACCACGCCGAGGCGCGCCAGCACATGACCGCCCATGCCGGCGATGCGGAATTTGAGACCCTTGAGATCGTCGACGGTCTTGATCTCCTTGCGGAACCAGCCGCCCATCTGGGTGCCGGAATTGCCGCAGAGGATGGCATGCGCCTTGAACGGCTTCAGCGCCTCGTTGGTGAGGTCGGCGCCGCCGCCGAAATGCCACCAGGACTCCTGATGACGATGGTTCATGCCGAACGGCGCGCCGGTCGCATAGGCCAGCGCCGGCTCCTTGCCGATGTAGAAATAGAGCGGCGTCTGCGCCATGTCGACGGAGGCTGTGCTGACGGCATCCAGCGCCTGCAGGCCAGGAACGAGCTCGCCGGCCGCAAAGGTCTGGATCTGGAATTTGTTGTCGGTGGCCTCGGCAACATATTTCGTAAACGTCTGCGCGGTGCCGTAGATGGTGTCCAGCGACTTCGGGAAGCTCGACGTCAGGCGCCATTTGATCTCGGGCGCGCCTTGCGCGATCGCGGGTGCGGCAACCAGCGTCGTCGCGCCGGCGACCGCGCCGCCCTTGAGAAATGTACGGCGTTTCATGATGGGTCTCTCCCTGAACTACGTTTCAATGTATCGGCTTGAGCGCGATCTTCGCGAGCTATTGCCGTTCCTATAGCGGAATTCAAGTCGTGAGCGGTAGCCCGGATGGAGCGCAGCGCAATCCGGGAATCCCCCAAATATCTGCCGTGTCGCTCTCAGAGCAGCTTGGCGCTGACGAACAGCGCGCGCACGGCGTTGGTCGCCTGCACGACGAGCATGGCGTTCTCGGCGGCGCCTTCGAGCGCCGCGACCGCGTCTTCGTGCAGCGAGCGGAATTCCATCCACTCGACCGATTTGAAATTGGTGAGGAATTGATAGGCCTGGCCGACGGTCGCGATCGCCAGCGTGTCGCCGTTCAGCTTGATCTTGAACGTCGTGCGCAGCGGGGTCTCGGAACTTTGCGGATCACTCATGGGCTGCTTCTGGACGATGACGGCTTAACGAAGGGAAAACGGCAGCCCCGCCGCGGCAGGCAAATATCAGGAGCAGATATCAGGACTCAGTGCTCGCGCGCTGCGAGGCGGTCGCCGATGGGGTCAACCTGGGCACCACGACCAGACGGTTGAACTCACCGTTGTCGTAGGCCTTCATGAACCGATCATAGTCCTTGATCGACACGCAACCGTTGGAGTCGCCACGGGGCCCGAGCATGTAATTGTGGGTGAGCAGGCCGACGCGGCCGAGCGCGCTGGTGCCTTCGGTAGGCGTCAAGCGCAGTGCGCGGACGCCGTGAAACAGTTTTTCGCGCGGCTTGAGGTCGTAGGTCGCGGGCGGGGTCGCGCCAACCATCCGCTGGTCGACGTGCTCCGGATCGTCCATCAGCGCGCCCATGCCGGAATGCGCTTCGAGCGCGAGGCCGCTCGGCAGGTAGAGCGCCTTGGCCGAGATGTCGTAGACCGCGGTGCGCGAATCGTAACCGAGCGCGGCGAGGTCCGGCGCCTTGCCGAACAGGCCACTGTCGGGCGTCAGCGAGGCCAGCCTGATCTTGTCGGTGAATTTTTCGAAGAAGTTGCGGTTGTCGACCCTGGGGTTGGTCTCCGCGTAAGCCTGGCTTGAGGCGATCTGGGCCGAGATGTCGGCCTGGGGCGGGCGCGAGCGCGGCATCGGGATGGCGTCAGCACGCTGCGATTGTCTCGTCTCCTCCGACATATGCCGGTCGTCGTCGGTCAGGGTCGAGCGCCAGTCGTCGCCCTGGAGCTTCTGGGCAAGCATCGCCTTGGCGTCGCGCAATTTGAGCTGGACTGCACTCACGGCGGAGCGCTCCAGCGTCCGCAAGCCGAGCTCGCGGGCGGGCGGACTGCTGGAAGCAGAAGCGAAACGATCATCGAATGAAGGCGCATTGGACGGCGGCAGCGCGGCGGTGACCAGCGAGGCCGAACCGCCGATATCCGCGACCCAGGCGGCGGCGCCCAGTGCCAGCGCGACAGCGGCCAGAGACAGCAATATCGTCTCGGCTCGCCCAATACGGCGGCGCGACAATAGCCTCTCGGCTTGTGCCCGGTCGGAAACCATCAGCTCCCCAAAATCGATCCCCGGGGGATCCACCCCCACCCGGAGATTCTATACCAGCTACCACATTGGGAGCCAAAAGTTAGGCATAATCGCGGCCGGCAAGGCTCCGGCAAGCCATTCCAGGGTATCCTAAGGTATCCAATGACCGATCCTTTCGACCTCAAACGCTTTGTCCGGGCCCAGGACCCAGTCTACCGCGACATCCAGGGGGAGCTGACCCGGGGCCGAAAGCAGAGCCACTGGATGTGGTTCGTCTTTCCCCAGGTCGCCGGCCTCGGCTTCAGCGCCATGTCGCAGCGCTACGCCATCGCCTCCCGCGCCGAGGCCAAGGCCTATCTCGCCCACCCCATCCTCGGTCCGCGCCTGATCGAATGCACCCGCCTCGTGCTTGCCATCGAGGGTCGGACCATCAACGCCATCCTCGGCGCGCCCGATGACGCCAAATTCCGGTCGTCGATGACGCTGTTCGACGCGGTGTCCAATGAGCCCGTTTTCGACGAGGCGCTCGCCCGGTATTTTTCGGGCGAGCGCGAAGGCGCTACGCTGGAGATCCTGTCGAAGCTGGATCGGCCGACATAGCGCGTCGGATCAGCGCCCCTGAAAGACGGCCGCGCGACGCTCGATGAAGGACTGAATGCCCTCCTTCGCGTCGGCGCTGGCAAGCACGCGATCGCGGATTATCGGGATATAGGCGATCGCCGCCGCCTCGCCGGCTTCGACATATTTGGCCGCGGCTTCCTTGGTGACCTGGATGCCGAGCGGCGCATTGCGCGCGATGATGGCGGCGAGCGCCATCGCCCGCTCGACCTGCTCTCCCGCCGGCACGACCTCCTGGACGAGACCGATTGTGTGGGCGCGCTCGGCTGAAAACTCGTCGCAGAGGAACAAATGATACATCGCGTCACCCCAGCCGGCGCGCGACAAAAAGCGGAAATGCGCGCCCCCGAGCGGCGCAATGCCGCGCTTGGACTCCATTTGGCAGAAGCGCGCATCCTCGGCGGCGACCACGATGTCGCCGGCGAGCATCAGCTCGATGCCGATCGTGAACACGATGCCCTGCACGGCGGTGATAACAGGCTTGCGGCAGCGCTTGGCAAGGCCGAACGGATCGACATTGCCTTCCCTGATATTGCGCTTCTCCGCAGTGGGGCCGAAGAATTTCGGCATGTCCAGACCGGCGGTGAAATCCCCGCCCTCGGCGCAAACCACGCCGACGCGATAGGCATCGTTGTCGTGCAGCTCAGTCAGCGCATCGGACAATTGCTCCATCATCGCCGGCGTGAACGCGTTCTTCTTCGCGGCGTTGTCGATGATGATCTTGAAGACATGGCCGTGCACCTCGGTGCGGATCTGACCTTCGCTCATTTCGCTTCTCTCCGGATTAGTCGGTGGGCAAATCAGGCCGGCGGCTGAATTGCCGCGCGGATAGCCTCGATCCGCTGCGGCGTGAACACACCGGAATCCAGGAGTTGGAGGATCGAGAGCACGCCGCCGCGCGATCCCCAGCTTCCCTCCTCGATGATCTCGAAATTGACCCACCAGGTTGGCGCAGGCGCCTGCATGCCGCAGGCCTCCGCAAGCCGCGCCAGCACATTGCGGATCACCTCCGCTCGCACCTCGGCAGGCCAGGCTGCGTTCATCACCGCGATATTGACGGTCATCACGTCGCGCGGCGTTTCCTGGTCCGACAGGAGCCGGCCGCCAATCGCCATGCAGTCGGCTGGCAGGTCCTGGAAATGCACCTGAAAGCCCATTCGCGCCGCCGGCGCATGCTGGCCGATCTCGGGCGCGAGCACGGCGTCGGTCAGGCTTTCGGCGAGGCAGCGGCGCTGCGCCAGTCCGAGCCGGCCGGCAGGTGCGGTCACGGTGATGATGGTCAACCTATTCCTTTCTGCGACTATGACGCACGTCATATCGCAGTGCCGCTTGCCTATGTCAACCGTCATAGTTTATATAAAGCACAGCCAACTGCGGAAGTTCCGATGACCACCACGCGCGACAAGATGATCGCCGGCGCCGCCGACCTGATGAGCCGGCGCGGCGTCAACGCCACCAGCATGCGCGACGTCGTCCGCCATACGGCGACGCCACGCGGCTCGATCAGTCACCACTTCCCCGACGGCAAGCAGCAGATGATCGCCGAGGCCGTGACCTTTGCCGGCAAGCAGGTGTCCATTCCCCTGGAGAGGGCCATGAACGAACGCGGCGTGATCGGTGGCTTGCGAGCTTTCGTCGCATCGTGGCGCCGCCAGCTGGAAGCGACCGGCTTCGAGGCCGGCTGCCCCGTGCTCGCGGTCGCCGTCGACCGCTATGTCGGAGAAGCCTCCGACAGGGACGACGAGACGGCGCAGCAGCACCTGCTCGATCTTGCCGACGGCGTGTTCGCCGATTGGCGACAGATCATGCGCACAGCCCTCCTGCGCGAGGGAGTGGCCGCCGAACGCGCGGAGCGGCTTGCAACGCTGGTCGTCGCCTCGATCGAAGGCACGGTCGCAATGTGCCGTGCAAATCGCAGCGCCGACGCGCTCGATCAGGTGCAAGAGGAACTGGAGACGGTCCTGTCCTCCGCCCTCGCCCGCACACCAGGATAGAATGGAGACGCACCGATGGATCTCTCCCGACAACGCGAACTCGCCCGCCATCTCGCCGATTTGCGCCGCGAGGGCCGGCAGCAAAGCGGCCTCGAGCAGCGGCTGGTGCCGCCGGATGCCGACACGGCGTACCGCATCGCGCAGATGGTGGAAGAAGAATTGGGCTGGGACGTCGTCGGCTGGAAGATCGCCGGCATGAAGCCCGGGCTCCAGCGCCAGCTTGGCATTTCCACGCCGATCTATGGGCGGGTGTTCGCGCCACTGATCAAGACCTCGCCCGCGAGCGTGGAACACGTCAAACAATGTAGTCCGATTCCGGAGGTCGAGTACCAGGCCCGGCTCGGCGCCGACCTGCCGCCGCGCGCGAAGCCCTATACGGTGGAAGAGGTCGACGATGCGGTCGCTTCGCTGCATCCCGGCATCGAGCTCGCCGAATGCCGCTTCGTCCACGACGCGGCGTTTCCCCCGATGCCCGCAATCATGGCCGACGGCTCCGGATCGGGAACGATCGTGCTTGGAGAGCCCATCGCGGACTGGCGCAAACGCGACATTGCCAATCAGGAGGTCGTCCTGAACTGCAACGACGCCGAGAGGCGCCGCGGCAGCGCTGCAGAGGCGATCGATCATCCGCTGGTGCCGCTCGCCTGGCTCGCCAATGAGCTGTCACGAACCGGCATCGGCCTCAAGGCCGGCCAGACCATCTCCACCGGCACGCTGACGGGCATGCTGCGGCCGAAGCGGGGCGAGACTTACGTCGCCGATTTCGGTCCGCTCGGAACCGTAAGCGCGACCTACGCCTAGACGGACAGACTCAGCGCGCGGCTGCCGGCGGCCGCCAGCGTAAACCCGGGATTAATATCGCCTGCCTATTGTCCGTGCAATAATTTCCCGCGCCAGTTGCCGGACAGAATCATGAAAATCGGTACGCTCCTGACCACCGCCATCGTCTCGCTCTCGACCGTGGGCGGCGGCCTCGCCGTCTACGTCGCCGTGACGAAATACCAGACCATGGAGCGGATCACCGAGGCCCAGGGGCGGCTGGCGATCGTTCGCGCCGTCAGCGACATCCCACGCTACCTCAATCCCGAGCGCGGCTTTTCCACCAACATCCTCTATGGCCCTCCCGCCGTCGACCCGGCGCTGCTTGCCGAGCAGGACAAGCTGCGCAAGCAGACCGATGCCGCCCGCGACAGGATGAACGCGCTGCGCAAGGACCTGCCCGGCCCGTTCGACGACGGCAACACCACCGGCGGCAACATCGACGCCGTCAATTCGAAGTTCACCGCGCTGCGCGAGGCCATCGACAAGGCGATGTCGGGCCCGCCGGAGGCGCGCAAGGACGCGGCCAAGAAGATCGTCGCCGACAACGCCGTGCTCAACGCCGGCGTGACCGCGCTGCTCAACGAGCAGGTCCGCCGCATGGCGATCCTCAACGGCGATGCCTACCGGCAGGCCAGCTACGCCAACATCGCCATGACATTGCGCGACGTGGGCGGCTTCAACTCCAGCCTGCACAAGAATCTCGTCGGGGGCAAAAAGCCGGCGACCGATACCGAGAAGGCCGAGATCAGCCGCTCGCAGGGCCGCAACGACCAGATCGTGATGTCGCTGCTGGAGTTGCGCGGCAATCCCGCAACGCCGGCGAACGTTGCCGCCGCACTGGAGAAATTCAACGCGATCTATATCGACGAGTTCGGCCGCGAGCTCAAGCTGGTGAAGGAGGGTGCGGTCAGCGGCAAGTACGAACACGACATGGACACCTATTACACCGCCACGCAGCGCGGCCTCAGCACCATCATCGACGTCCGCGATGCCTTCTACGACAACGCGGAGCAGATTCTCGCCGGTGCATCCACGGCTGCCCATACCAGCTTCACCATCGCACTCGCGGGCCTGCTCGCCGTGCTGATCGCCAGCGCCGGCCTCATCGTCACGGTCCGCCGCCGCGTCTGCGCCCCGATCGTCAACCTGACGACGCGGATGTCGCGGCTTGCCGAGGGCGAGCTCGCGGAAGAGATTCCCGGCGCCGACCGTTCCGATGAAATCGGTGCCATGGCCGCGGCGGTCCGGGTCTTCAAGGACAACATGATCCGGGCCGACAGCCTTGCGGCGGAGAAGCAGGCCGAGAACGACGGCAAGATGCGTCGCGCACAGGCGCTCGACGGGATCACCCGCGCGTTCGAAGCCAAGGTTACCGAACTCGTCGGCGGACTGTCCCGCGCGTCATCCACCATGGAAAGCACGGCGCAGTCGATGACCTCGACGGCGGCCCAGACCAACAGCCAGGCCGCGGTCGTTGCCGCCGCCTCACAGCAGACATCGAGCAACGTCCAGACCGTCGCGAGCGCCACCGAAGAGCTGACCTCTTCGATCTCGGAGATCGGCCGTCAAGTGGCCCAGTCTACCGAGATCGCGGCCCGCGCCGTCGACAACGCCCGCCGCACCGGCGACACCGCCCGAGCGCTGGCCGAGGGCGCACAGAAGATCGGCGACGTCGTCACGCTGATCCAGAGCATCGCTGAGCAGACCAATTTGCTGGCGCTCAACGCGACGATCGAGGCCGCCCGCGCCGGCGACGCCGGCCGCGGTTTTGCGGTGGTTGCTGCCGAAGTGAAATCGCTGGCGGGCCAGACCGCCAAGGCCACCACCGAAATCTCCGAGCAGATTTCGGCGATCCAGGCCGCGAGCGACGAGACCGTGACCGCGATCCGCAACGTTGCCGACGTCATCGGCGAGATCGACCAGATCGGCACCGCCATTGCGGCCGCGATCGAGGAACAGGGCTCGGCGACCAAGGAGATCGCCCGCAGCGTCCAGGAGGCCGCGCGCGGCACCCAAGAGGTCAACACCAACATATCAGGCGTGCAACGCGCCGCCGACCATACCGGCACGGCCGCAAGAGAGGTGCTGGGCGCAGCCGAGCAGCTCTCGACCCAGTCACGCGATCTCGCCGGACAGTTCGACCGTTTCCTCGGTGAGGTCAGGGCCGCGTAAGCGCGGCAAACGCGCAGCTTCGCAGTCCGGGACCGTCAGTAAGGCGGTGCCTTGCGCGCCCGCTGCGCCTTGGCGGCCTCGATCCACCAAGCGAGATCGTCGGCGAAGCGCGGGAATGAACGTTCGAGCGCTTTGCCGCCCTCGCCGATCGGTTCGCCAGCTTCCGACAGCGTCTGTGCGATCGGGCCGACGCCGATGGTGCTCGACACCACCACCATGCCCATCTCCGACAACGTGCCATGCCAGGCGGTCGAGGCACGCGCGCCGGACAGGCGGCCGGCCGAATAGCTCACGATCGCGGCCGGACGCCAGAACCACTCCTCGAGGAAGTGGTCGGTGAGATTTTTCAGGCCCGGCTGGATGCCCCAATTGTATTCGCCAGTGACGAAGACGAAACCGTCCGCGCCGCGGATCTCTCCGGCCAGCTTCTCCAGCGCCTCGGGTACGGAGCCCTTGGGATATTCCTTGTACATGCGATCAAGCATCGGCAGGCCGATCGCCTTGGCATCGATGAACACGGCGTCGTCGCCGCGGGCGCGCAGGCGATCGATGACGAAATTCGCAAGGCGGATGCCCATGCGGTCGGAACGGTAGGAACCGTAGAGGACGAGGATGCGATTGCTCATGACCGGTAGTATAGCACGGATCAGCAAGCCGGCCTCAACGTTTTGACGCGCTAGGTTCGCCGTCCGCGCTCGAGCGTTTGCGACGGTGTCTCGCCGAACTGGTCGCGATAGCTTCTGGAGAAGTCGCCGAAATGCCAGAACCCGAACGCCAGCGCGACGGCCTTGACGCTGTCGGCACCCGCGAGCAGCCGCTGGCGCACCAGCCACAGCCGCCGCAGGCGTAGATAGCGGTGCAGACTCATGCCGCGATAGCGGCGGACGACGTCGTGCATGGTGCGAACCGGCAGGCCGAGCTTGCGCGCGATCTCGGCGCTGTAGATGGGCTGCGAGAGGTCGTCGGAAAGCAGCGCGCGGATGTCCTGAAAGACCTTGAAGTTCCGCTCGTATTTGGGATGCGGGGTCCATCGCGCGGGACCCATATTTTGGAAAATTACGTCCACGGCGCCGAGCAGGGTCTCCTTCATGGCGGCCGCCTTCAGCGGCACGTCGGGCGCGTCGACCGGCTCCGACGCGGCTGCCAACACCTCCCGAACCACAACGCGGAGCCGGTTCAAGCCCGCGGCGGTCGTTTCGAAGATCTTGAAGCAGAGGGCTGCTTGTGGCCAGCCGCGATCCGTCACCTCCGGCCTGAACACCACCGAGGCGATTTCCCGCTGAACCTCCTCGACGGTGGTGTAGGCCGCGCCGCCGCTGCCGATGACGATGACGGGTCGTGTGCGCCGCGTGCCGTTGAATCGAACGGGCACGTCCAAGTCGTCCATCGTGAATCCGATCGCGGTGCAATTCTCGACGAGCTGTGCGTCGACGACCCGCGGAAATGCCCGCGTCAAATTCACGTCGCAGCCGGGCAGCGACAGAATGGTCTGCTCGGCCGAAATCCTCCGTACGAAAGGCGTGAACTCGAAGTTCAGGCCCCGTATGGCATTTCGAAATTCATCGACGTCAAAGAAACGAAATACCTTTGGCGCCAGCGTCGGCGCATCATCAACTCTGTTCATGGCAATTTGAAACTTCGCGTCGCAACACGCGCGCGTCCGGCGACGATGCCGGCCCAACTTCCCCGTTCCGGTGTCCCCTCAGTCTGAAAGAATCACTTCGAACTATGCCGACCAGTTGGCGAGCGTCGAAGTCAAAGTACAACCCGGCGCATCAAATCTCGCCAATTTTCGATAGCGTTTCCTGCCGTGTCAGCGGTGCACCAATACCCAAACGATCGAAAGCAACATTTCAAATTAACGTCTGTCGGGCGGAATAAGCGCTGTTCGATATTCAAAATCAATTTTGAGTCAGGCCCCTGCCATGATGGCAAATTCGCCTGCTGATATTCTCGCTGAATTGGAAGAGACGGTCGCAACGTGCCCGGCGGAGCGTTGCGACCGCATTCTCTCCGGCATGGTGCAGCTGCTCATTGGCAGCCACGACCAGTGCCGGGAATTGCTCGTCAACGTGGTCGACGGTGTTCTGCTGCGCTTGACGGAACGGGTCGATGCCAGCGCGCTGGTTCAGCTCAGCACGGCGCTGGCCGAGCTTGACGTTGCGCCTCCCGAAACATTGTGGCGTCTGGCCTCACACGACGATCCCGACGTGGCGTGTCCGGTGTTGCTCAAATCGCAGGCACTCTCCGCGGCAGACCTCGAGGCTGTCATTGACTCCCGTGGCGAGCGGCATCGACGCGCAATCGCCGCCCGCAGCGAGATCGCGCCGGCCGTGGCCGAGGCGTTGATCAAGCACGGCGGCCCGATCTGCCTTGCCCTGATCAAGAACCCGGGAACGAAATTCTCCGACGCAGCCTATGCAGCGCTGATTGCCAAGGCAGACCAGGACGGCGAGATCGCGAAGGCGCTGGTGCTCCGGCCCGGCACGCCCGACCTGGTCGTGCGCAAGCTGCTCTCCGCCCCACCAGCCCGGAAGGCACCGGCCACACCCAACCCGCCCGCCGCGGCGCCGGTGCCGGAAGCGGAGCCGGCTCCGCCAAAGCGGCCTTGCAGGGCCGACTACGCAAGCGCGAGGCCGGAGATCGTCGTCCTCAACCGCATCGGCAAGCTCAACGATTCCACGGTGAACCGTTTTGCGATCCGCGGCGAGACGGCCAATTTGTTCACGGCGCTGTCGGTGCTTTCAGGGGCGCCGCTCGAGATCATCGAGCGTGTCGTGAGCGACGACGATTGCGAAGGGCTGGTCATGGCGTGCCGGGCTTCGCGGCTGAACTGGCAGACCACCCTTACCATCCTGAGCAACCGCGGCGGGAAACGGCTCTCCTTTGCCGAGCGCGAGCGCGCGCAACGCATCTTCGAGACGCTGCTTCTGTCCACCAGCCAATGGGCAGTGCGATGGGGAGAAATAGCAGCAAGCGCCAACACGCGCGATCCGGTAGATCGCGGCTCGAAGATGGTGGTTAACCGATGAAGTTCGACGGTCGCAAAGCGCAGCGTGTAAAAATGGATCACAAGCAGCCGGTCAATCTGATGGGCTCGGACGGCACGTGGCGGCGCAGTTGCGTTCTGCTCGACATATCGCAAAGCGGTGCGAAGATCGAAGTTGAGGGCACGCTCGACGTGCTGCGGGCAAAGGAATTCTTCCTGCTGCTATCGTCGACGGGGCTCGCCTACCGGCGCTGCGAATTGGTCTGGATCGACGGCACCACCGCCGGCGTGCACTTCGTCACCGCAGACGGAAAGAGGAAACCGGCAGCCGCCGTGCAAACTGCCGCTCGGAGCAAATAGCCCCAAGGATTCATCAGCCCCAATTAACTCCAGCATGATTCAGGTCAACCGTGCAGAACGCGCGAATTATATCCCGCCCCGTCAAAGGCGACGGCGGCATCCGAGAGAAGGAAGCGGCACGCCCGTTCGTGCATGTGCTGGCTGATTCCTCGGACAAATTGTCGAGCGTCTGTTCGATTCTCGAGCAGCAGTTTGCCGTCGCAGGCGAACGGCTCGACGCGGAAGCCAAGCTGTCCCAGGTGCCGTTCGCGATCGTCATCCGTGCGGAATTGCGTGACGTCCACACCATTGCGGCCATCAAGAAACGAGCCTTAAAGCTCGCGAAGGCAACGAAACGCATCTTCCTGGTCGAGCATTCCTCTCATATGAGTATCTCGCAGGCCTACGCGCTCGGAGCCACGCTCGTCCTTCCCGGGACGATCGACAAGATCAAGCTGCTGGCAGCCCTGGTTGATCCCGCCGAAGAGGCGTCTGCATCCTCAGGTCACGCGCCGCAGCCGGACAACGCCGTCGAGACCGCGGCGATCGCCATCGCGTCGATGTTCACGGCCGTCACGCTCGGCGAGCCTGTCGACGTCGACGGCACGAAGGAAGCCGGCCGCCAGATCGCCGATCGCATCACCCAGCATGGCTTGTCGGAGTGGCTCACCACGGTGCGGCGCCATCACGAGGGGACCTATCAGCATTGCCTCCTCGTCACCGGCGTCGCCATCGACTTCGGCCTGAGCCTTGGCGTCGGCAGGCCAGATCTGGAGCGGCTATACACGGCGGCCATGTTCCACGACATCGGCAAGGCCCGGATTCCGCTTGCCATCCTCGACAAGCCCGGCCGTCTCGATCCGGAGGAACGTGCCATAATCGAGACGCACCCGGTGGCGGGCTACAATTTTCTGAAAGACCACGACAATATCTCGCCAGAGATCCTTGATGCCGTGCGGCATCATCACGAATTTCTCGACGGCAGCGGCTACCCGGATGCGCTTTGCGCCGGGAACATCGGCGATGTCGTGCGCATCCTGACGATCGCGGACATCTTCGCTGCCCTGATCGAGCACCGGCACTACAAGCCGACGATACCGCGGGCAGAGGCTTATAACATTCTCTGCGGAATGAGTGGAAAGCTGGAAAAGGCACTGCTGACCGCGTTCAGACAGGTCGCGCTCACGAGATGAGCGCAGCAACCCGTCTCGACCCCGGTCTAGTGCGCGGCGCGATGTCTGGTGCGGCGCGGAACGGTCCGGCACGCGAGCCCTTCGGCCAGCAGCTTCATGTCCTCGTGCCGGCCGCTCCGGATCAGCCGGCCGAACTCTTCGGGTGTGAAAGGAAGACTTGGATCATCATCGATCGGACGCCGCACTCGCGGGCCGAAGAACCGTCGAACCAGGCTAGCGAGCCGCCGCATGTCAATTCCCTCGCGCCAGCATCAAACCTTTCAGTCTGTACATTGTTCCTCCTGCACGATCGAGATTGCAAGAGGCCGCCAAGCGGTCCGCACCAAAAAAAATTCGGCGAGAGAATAATCTCCTCTGCCTGCGCTACTCGGCGAATCCGACGTAGCGCACGAAATCGTCGTTGCCCTCGCGATCGGAGCGAACGGCGTTCGCGGCAAAGTTGTCGTCGGGATAGCCCATCGCGACGCAGGTCATGATCACCTCGTCCTCCGGAATGTTTGCGACCTCGCGCACGATGTCGGAGCGCATGATGCCCTGCCCGTTGATCACCGAACCGAGCCCGCGGTCCCAGGCCGCGAGCACGATGCCGTAGCAGAGCGCGCCCAGGTCGAAATGGCAGACCGCGCCGGGATCGAGCACGCGGTCATAGGTCAAGACCAGCGACACCGGCGCGTCGAACTGGCGGAAGCCGCGCAGCACCCAGTCCTGGCGCATCGGTTTGTCGTCGCGCGCGATTCCCATCGCGCCGAACAATTTCTTGGCGACGTCGACTTGCCGCGTCCGGTGCACGCCCTGGTATTCGCCGTGGCTGACGATGTCGCGCTTGACCTTGGCGCCGGCAACCATCTCCTCCATATTGCGTCGGCGCAGCTGTTCCAGCGGACTGCCTGTGAGCACGTGGACATGCCAGGGCTGGGTGTTCATCGACGACGGTGCACGTTTGGCGCTGTCGATGATCGCCTCGATCACCGTGCGCGGCACCGGCTCGTTCCTGAAGCCGCGCACGCTGCGGCGCGACTGGACCAGCGTTTCGAATTCCACCTCAAGACCTCCCTGCCCGTTCATTCCCTGGCATTGCCACATGCGAGCGGTTGCCGACGCGGCGCGCCATATCTATGCTAACCCGCAAGCAAGACCAAGAACCCTGTGAGGATCCCATGAAAGCCAACGTGGCCGCACCGCTCGATCCCGTCATCGCCCAGATCATTCCGCTGCTGCCGATGCGCGATGCCACGACGATGACGCCACAGAGCGCCCGCGATTCCTTGCGCGCACTGGCTGCCTCGCGCGCGGCCATACCGCCGCCACCCGTCGACATTGTCGCGGATATCAAGGTGAAAGGCGGCGCCGGACCGCTCGATGCACGGGTCTACCGGGTCGGCACCACGCCCGCACCGACCGTGGTGTTCTTCCATGGCGGCGGCTGGGTCGCGGGCGACCTCGAGACCCACGACCGGCAGGCCCGC
This sequence comes from Bradyrhizobium sp. 134, assembly GCF_023074155.1. Classification (NCBI taxonomy): domain Bacteria; kingdom Pseudomonadati; phylum Pseudomonadota; class Alphaproteobacteria; order Hyphomicrobiales; family Nitrobacteraceae; genus Bradyrhizobium; species Bradyrhizobium sp. 134. The sequence continues at coordinate 351,008 of NZ_JADPKX010000053.1, forward strand.
AACCTTGCGATCGAGACCGGCGCCGTCGTCGTCTCCGTCGACTATCGCCGCCCGCCCGAAACGCGCTTTCCCGGCGCGTTCGAGGACGCCTTTGCCGCGGTCAGCGACGTGTTTGGCCGCGTCACGGAATTTGGCGGCGATGCAAAACGCCTCGGTGTTGCCGGCGACAGCGCTGGCGGCAATCTCGCCGCCACCACCGCGATCGCCTGCCGCGACGCCGGCATCAAGCTCGCCGCGCAACTGCTGGTCTACCCCGTGACCGACGTCCTCGGCAGTTATGCGGACGCCCGCGAGAACGCACGCTTTCCCTCGCGCGCAGAGAATGCCGAAGGCTACTTCCTCTCACGAGCCGTGATGGAGTGGTTTTGCGGTCATTATCTCGCAGATCCCTCGCACGCCACCGACTGGCGCGTCTCGCCGCTGCGCGCGAATTCGCTTGCCGGCGTCGCGCCCGCGATCGTCACCACCGCCTGGTTCGATCCCCTGCGCGACGAGGGCACAGCCTATGCGCGCGCGCTGGAAGCCGCCGGTGTGCCGGTAAAGCACCATGAAGGCCCCGGCCTGATCCACGGCTATTTCGGCCTCGGCGATGCCTCCGAGGTGGCGCGCGCGGAAGCGCAGCGCGCACGCGCGGACTTCAAGGCGCTTCTCGCGCGCGGCGCCTGAGGGTGATATCGGGAGCGGCAGGATCGGCCGCCACGCCGGCCGGCGTTCAGGCCTTGGCAGCGGGCACCTCGAAGAAGCCCGTCGCCTGAACGAGCCGGCCGTCGCCGCCGAAGCGGCCGAAACTCTCACCCGTGACGAACACGCGACCGGCGCCATCATACATAGTCCAGCGAAAAAGCCCCTGCTCGTGGTGTTCGAGGAAGCTGTCGTTCCTGAAATGCGCGCCAGGAAACTTGAGCTGGGTTTGACCGATGCGCGCCATCAAGGCGTCGCGTCCCTCAATCTGAGAGCCCGGATCGGTATACACACAGTCCGCGGCGACGCTTTGCTCGAGCAGCCGACGCCGCTCGTCCTCATCGACGGGTCCCCACGCAGCTTGATAGGTGTTCCAGGTCTTCAGTCGCGCTTCATCGTTCATCTCGCAGACCCTCTCATGGCTTCATGCCGCTTCCGGCAAATTGACAATTCTTGTTCTTTTGTCAATATGACCGGGGTTCAATTCCGACGCCGGTGAGGCTCATGGCTCGTTCCAGCATTTCGAAAGAGGAGCTCGCGATCGAGGCTGCGACGGAGGTCTTCTCCCGCTACGGCCATGCCCGTACGACGATGGGCGATATCGCCGCCAAGGCGGGCATGTCGCGGCCGGCGCTCTATTTGCTCTTCCCCGACAAGGATGCCGTGTTCGCGGCGGTGATCCAGAGAATGGACGAGCAGAAGCGTCGCGACATTAAGGCCGCAATCGCGCGTCTCGACGGTCTCCATGCCAAGCTGCTCCACGCCTGCAAATCCTGGGGATCCCATGGCTTCGACCTGATCGAGGCGCATCCCGATTCAGCAGATCTGTTCGACCTCCGTTTCCCGGCAGTCCGAAACGTCTACGACAACTTCCAGTCTTTGGTCGCCGACCTCATCCGCGATCAGGTGAAGGCCGCTGCGATAGCGGACGAGCCGGAAGTACTGGCGCGATGCCTGGTGTTCGGCATGCGGGGGCTGCGCGAAACCGCCAGGACCGGCAAGGAGATGCGGCGGCTGATCGCCGTTCAGGTCACCATGCTCGTCAGAAGCATCGATGACAGCGTTTGAGCTGCGAACAGCCGCCTATCTCCCCGCCCGTTGCGCGTCGGTGTGCCCCCACGTCTGGTCCCAATCCTGACCGGCGGCATCGACGACGCGGCCGTCGGCTTCGAAGAACTTGTTCGGCGCCTGGAAGATCGCCAGGATCAGGGCGCCCTCCGGGCACCAGGCGGCATGCCGGCTGCCCGCCTCGCGCCAGATGAATTCGCCGGCCTTGCAGGCAATCCCCTTGGCCGGGCCCTCGTTGTCGACGAGAGCGCCTTCGATGACATAACTCTGCTCGACGCCGACATGCTCGTGATCGGGCAGCACCGAGCCCGGCGCAAAGCGCATCAAGGCCGTCATCAGACCGCTGCTGCGATCGAACAGCAGCGTCTTGGCCTCGCAGCCGGGAAAGCGCGTCTTCTGCCATTCCATCTCTTGCGGCCGAACCAGGTGAGAATGCCAGTCAGCAGCGGCATCCGGCGTGTTCGCAATCAGGGTCTCCATCACGATGCTCCCTTCGGCTAAACCCACCCGAAGCTAGCAGGATCGCCCGTCCCGGTCAGCGAGCAGTGCAGCAGGCCGTCGGCCCCTTCGCACCCGCGCTCGAAAAATCGCCAGGAAGACCGGACGGCAGGCGCTCATGCAGCTTGATTGCGCCACGATTCCCGGCTCCAATCCGCGCGCCATTTCTGGTTTAGGGAGACAATCATGATGAAGCGGATTTTCCTGGCTGCGATCGTTGCCACTTTCGCAGCGGGTTCGGCCTTCGCGGAGGACACCTGCGAAAGTAAGGCCGTCGGCAAGGACGGCAAGGCCTTGGCTGGTGCCGCCAAGACCTCGTTCATGAAGAAGTGCAAGGCCGACGCCTGCGCGCCCAAGGCCGTCAGCGCCGAGGGCAAGCCGCTCGCCGGCGCCGCCAAGAACAGCTTTATGAAGAAGTGCGAAGTCGGCGCCTGACCGCTGCGACTTTGGTGCTCATTTAGCGAGCAGCGGTTCCACAAACTCGTCATGCCCGGGCTTGTCCCGGGCATCCACGTTTTTGTCTCTGAATAACAGAGGCAAAGACCGTTTGCCTCTTCTCGCACGCGCCGAGCGCGCAGAGCAAAATCGTCGCCACCCTAGACAGAGTGCCTCGGCTAGCGGAACATGCAGCGCTGAGCGAAACCGGGGCGCACCAACGAATCTTCCAGCAAAGGGTGGTCGAGATGTTGCAGTTTCGAGTGCGTGATTACACGATGGCGATAATGAGCGTGCTCTTCGCGTTGCTCATCAGTTTTGACGTCGCGCATGCGAGGGGCCCGGGACTTCCCAACGTCATGGTGCTTGCAACCGGCGGCACGATCGCCGGCAGCGGGGCGAGCAGCACCACCGTGGTCGGCTACACCGCCGCCACGGTGGGCATTGAGACGCTCCTGAATGCCGTCCCCGAACTGAAAACGGTGGCTAACGTCAAGGGCGAGCAGGTTTTCCAGATCGCCAGCGAGAACATGAACAATGACTATTGGCTCAAGCTCGCAAAGCGCGTCAACACGCTGCTCGCGCAGGACGACGTCGATGGCATTGTGATCACGCACGGGACCGATACGATCGAGGAAACCAGCTATTTTCTGGATCTCGTCGTCCAGAGCAAGAAACCTGTCGTCGTCGTCGGCGCGATGCGGCCGTCGACGGCGATCAGCGCGGATGGGCCGATCAACCTCTTCAATGCGGTGATCCTCGCAGGCAGCGACGAGGCCGTCGGCAAGGGCGTACTCGTTGCTCTCAACGATCAGATCAACGCGGCTCGCGATGTGACCAAGAACAACACCTCGACGGCAGACACCTTCCGCACGCCTGAACTCGGCTTTCTCGGCTACATGCAGGGCAACAAGCCGTTCTTCTATCGTCAATCGACGCGGCGGCACACCGCGGACTCCGAATTCGACGTCTCCAGCCTCGATGTCCTGCCGCAAGTCGACATCGTCTACGGCTACGCCAACATGAACCGGGTCGCGATCGACGCGTTTGTCGCCGCCGGGGCCAAGGGGATCGTGCATGCCGGCGTCGGTGACGGCAGCCTGGCTCGTCCCGCGGTCGAGCCGGCGCTCGACGAGGCCCGCAAGAAGGGTGTCGTGATCGTGCGCAGCAGCCGGGTCGGCAACGGCATCGTCGCGCGCAACGGCGAGGCCAAGGACGACGAGCATGACTTCGTCGTCTCGGATACGCTCAATCCTCAAAAGGCACGCATTCTGCTGATGCTGGCGCTGACCAAGACGACCGACACCAAAGAAATCCAGCGGATGTTCTACACTTACTAGAGCGTCCGGTCGCCCTACTCCCGCTTGAAACGGTAGTCGAAAGCGGCGCCGAGCGGCTTGATCAGCCCGACCGTCGGCGCCGGAAAATGGATCGGCAGGATCAGCGTGTCGGTGTCGACGACGGAAGCAAAAAACTTCCGCCGCGACACCGCCGACTGCTTCGCATCCCAATCCGGCTTGGCCGACCAGTCCGGCTCGCGGCACTGGATCTGGTGATGCATGAGATCGCCGGCCACCACCGCGCGCTGGCCCTTCGAGAAGATGTTCACGCAGCAATGACAGGGCGAATGCCCCGGCGTCGGCGTCAGCGTGACGGTGTCGTCGAGCGCGTAATCGTCATCGACCAGCAGCGCTTGGCCTGCCTCGACGATCGGCAGGCAATTATCGCGAAACACGGTGCCGGGCGGATTGCTGCCCTTGGCATGCTCGGCCTCCCAGGCCGCATATTCACCCTTGTGGAAGACGTATTTCGCATTCGGAAAATTCGGCACCCAGCGTCCATCGCGCAAGGTCGTATTCCAGCCGGTGTGGTCGATATGAAGATGGGTGCAGAAGACGTAGTCGATCTGCTCGAAGCCGATGCCGAGCGCGAACAGCTCGTTGCGCCAGCGCTCCTTGCCCGGAAAATCGAACGGCGGCGGATGGCCCTTGTCCTCGCCGGTGCAGGTATCGACCAGGATGGTGTAGCGCGGCGTGCGCACCACGAAGGTCTGATAGGTGATCACCATCATGCCGCGCGCGGCGTCGAACACCTCCGGCTCCATGGTCGGCAGATGGTGCTTGAACACACCCTCGTCATAGGCCGGGAAAAAATCCTGCGGCCGCCGCCACGGCCCCTCCCGCTCGATCACCGCATCGATGGTGATGTCGCCGATCCGCAGCTGCTTCATGCGCGTTCCACCCCAGCTTTTAAAGCAGCGTAGCGGGCGGCATCGGACCGTTCAAGCCGGAAGGCGCAGAGCCGTCCCCTTGCGTGACGATTGCCGCAAATCAACCCCAAACGCCGCCGACGGTGATCACGGAATTGGGGGAAGAATCGGTGGGCACGAAACTGAGAGTCGCGACGGCAGCCATGATCGCAGTCGCCGCGGGCGTCTACGTCAACAACACGAGTCTGCTGGCGCCTCATCGTAACGGCAAGCCGGTGCTACTCGCCCATCGCGGCATGGCGCAGCGCTTCGATGAGCGCGATGTGAAGAACGACACCTGCACCGCCGCGCAAATGTTGCCGGCGACACACGACTATCTGGAGAACACTGTTCGCTCGATGCGGGCAAGCTTCGACGCCGGCGCGGATGTGGTCGAGCTCGACGTGCACCCGACCACCGACGGCGAGTTTGCCGTCTTCCACGACTGGACGCTCGATTGCCGCACCGACGGCCACGGCGTGACGCGCGAGCAAAGCATGGCGAGGCTGAAGCTGCTCGACATCGGCTATGGTTACACCGCCGACGGCGGCAAGACATTTCCGTTTCGCGGCAAAGGCATCGGGATGATGCCGAAATTGTCGGAAGTGTTCGCCGCCTTCCCTGACAGGAAGCTGCTCATCAACGTGAAGAGCCGCGACGCATACGAAGGCGAGAAACTTGCCACGGTGTTGAACGCGCTGCCGGCCGAGCGCCGCCGGACGATCATGGTTTATGGCGGCGACGAGCCCATCGACATGATCCGTCGCCTTACCCCGGAAGTTCGCACGATCTCGCGCGCGGCAATCCGAAGCTGCCTGATCGGCTATATCGGCTACGGCTGGACCGGCTTGGTGCCGGCAGCCTGTCGGAACGCGATGGTGCTGGTGCCGATCAATATCGCGCCCTTTCTATGGGGCTGGCCTGACCGCTTCCTCGCGCGCATGGAGGGCGCAAACAGCGCAGTGTTCGTGCTCGGTCCCTACAGTGGAGGCGAGTTCTCCACCGGCATCGATACGCCCGAGCTCTTTGCCCGGCTCCCGCAAGGCTATTCCGGCGGGATCTGGACCAACGAGATCGAGGCAATCGCCACGATCGCGGGCAAGGGCAAGAGCAAGAACTAGCTCCGCAACCCCGGCGCTTCCTGCCCCGTGCGCGCGACATATTCTGTGTAGCCGCCGCCGAACTGGTGGATGCCCTCGGGCGTCAGCTCCAGCACGCGGTTCGACAGGACGCTGAGAAAATGCCGGTCATGCGAGACGAACAGCATGGTGCCCTCGAAATCCGACAGCGCCGCGATCAGCATCTCCTTGGTGGCAAGGTCGAGATGGTTGGTCGGCTCGTCCAGCACCAGAAAGTTCGGGGGGTCGAACAGCATCTTCGCCATCACCAGGCGCGCCTTCTCGCCGCCTGACAGCACGCGGCAGCGCTTCTCGACGTCGTCGCCGGAGAAGCCGAAGCAGCCTGCGAGCGCGCGCAGGGAGCCCTGCCCGGCGGTCGGAAACGCGTATTCGAGTGACTCGAACACCGTCTGCTCGCCATCGAGCAAATCCATCGCGTGCTGGGCGAAATAGCCCATCTTGACGCTGCCGCCGACCGCGACCGTGCCCTCGTCCGGCTCGCTCGCACCGGCGACGAGCTTGAGCAGCGTCGATTTGCCGGCGCCGTTGACGCCCATCACGCACCAGCGTTCTCGGCGGCGGATCATGAAATCGAGCCCGTCATAGATGCGCTTGCTGCCGTAGCCCTTGAACACCTTCTTGAGCGCAACGACGTCCTCGCCCGACCGCGGCGCCGGCGGAAAGTCGAATGCCACCGTCTGGCGGCGGCGCGGCGGCTCGACCCGCTCGATCTTGTCGAGCTTCTTCACCCGGCTCTGGACCTGTGCCGCATGAGATGCGCGCGCCTTGAAACGCTCGATGAACTTGATCTCCTTGGCGAGCATGGCCTGCTGGCGCTCGAACTGCGCCTGCTGCTGCTTCTCGCTCAGTGCCCGCTGCTGCTCGTAGAACTCGTAATTGCCGGCGTAGGTGGTGAGCGATCCGGAATCGATTTCGACGACTTTCGAGATCACGCGGTTGATGAACTCGCGATCATGCGAGGTCATCAGCAGCGTGCCTTCGTAGTCGTGCAAGAACTTCTCCAGCCAGATCAGGCTTTCGAGATCGAGATGGTTGCTCGGCTCGTCGAGCAGCATGACGTCGGGGCGCATCAGGAGAATACGCGCCAGCGCCACGCGCATCTTCCAGCCGCCGGAGAGCTTGCCGACGTCGCCGTCCATCATCTCCTGGCTGAAGCCGAGGCCGGACAGCGCCTCGCGCGCACGGCCGTCGAGCGCATAGCCGTCGAGCTCCTCGAACGCGTGCTGCACCTCGCCGTAACGCGCGATGATCTCGTCCATCTGGTCGGCCTTGTTGGGATCGGCCATCGCGGTCTCGAGCTCCCGCAGCTCGGCCGCGACCGCACTCACGGGTCCCGCCCCGTCCATGACCTCGGCCACGGCGCTGCGGCCGGCCATCTCGCCGACGTCCTGGTTGAAATAGCCGATGGTGATGCCGCGGTCGGTCGAGACCTGCCCCTCGTCGGGCAGTTCCTCGCCGGCGATCATCCGGAATAGCGTGGTCTTGCCCGCACCGTTCGGGCCAACGAGGCCGATCTTCTCGCCCTTGTTGAGGGCGGCGGACGCTTCGATGAACAGGATCTGGTGGCCGGCTTGCTTGCTGACGTTGTCGAGGCGGATCATGGGGTCTTTTTGGGGGATTGTTGCGTTGCAGCGTCATAGGCCATGCCGGCCGCCAGGGGAAGCCCGGCCGGACCCGGATCAGCCCCGCGCGCCGCCGAATTCGCGCAATTCGACCCGCAGCTTAGGCCTTGTAGACCTCCACGGTCTGCATCATGCCCATCTCCTCATGGTTCATCATGTGGCAGTGGAGCATGTAGACGCCGGTGAAATCGATGAAGCGCGAGCGGAACACGACCTGGCCGCCCTTGCGCTCCACAATCACGGAATCTCGCCATTCCGGCACCGCCAGCGCCTTGCCATTGGCCGAGATCACCTGGAACGGGTTGGTGTGGATGTGGAACACGTGGTCGTCATGCTCATGGGTGTTGACGATGGTCCACTCCTCGACCGCACCCAGCTTGACCCGCTGATCGATACGGCCAGGGTCGAACTTCTTGCCGTCGACGAAGAACTCGAATTCCTGCCAATGGCCGGCGGCATCGGCCTCCGGCGCGGTCGCCGACAGCACCACCTTGCGACGGTTGGTGATCTCGGAATCCTTGATGGTCGCGAGCGGCGCCGGCGGCAGGGCCCGCGGCAGCTTCATGTCCATCGGCGCGCCTGAGACCACGACCCGCGCCAGCGGTCCCACTGGCGAAGGATGGCCCTGGTCGTAGGGCGAGGCGTTGAAGGCGTAGGTGCCGGGGCTCCCTGCTTTCACCAGAATGTCCGCACGCTGGCCGGGCGCGATCAGGACCTGCTTGAGCGGCTGCATGGCGCCGAGCTGGATGCCGTCATAGGCGATCGCTTGCAGATCGTGCTTTTCCAGGTCGAGCAGCATGTCGTCCTGATAGGCGGCATTGAGGATGCGCCAGCGCTGCACCTCGCCGGGCCGCATCTCGATCATTGGCCGGCGCTGGCCGTTAATGGCGAGAAAGCGCGTCGCAGTCTCGGGAAACAGCGTCTCGAAATTCTCGACCATGCCATTGGCATCGTAGACCACCTGGGTCAGCACCATGAGGCGTTCGCGGGCGGTCGCGATCTCTGGAATTTCGGCGAAATCGCCCTCGATGACGACGGCGCCGACCATGCCGGAGGACATCTGGATGTCGGCGCTGCCGTGGTGATGTGGGTGATACCAGTAGGTGCCCCTGGTGTGATCGGCCGGCAGCGTGATTTCGATGTTGTAGCTGCGGCCCGGCGCCATCGAGCGCATGACGTTGTCGGAAATCCCGCTCGGGCTGGTGTGCGCGCCGTGGAAATGGAAATTGGTGTTGTTGAACTGGTGCGGATGACTGATGTCGGCCGGCAATCCATCGCGGTTCGGCGGCAAATCGTTGATCATCTTGATGCGCAGCGTATCGCCGGGCTTCATGCGCAAGGTCGGGCCGGGGCTGCCGCCCTCATAGGACCTGACATAGAGCCGGACGCCGCCGATCTGGCGATAGGCATAGCCGACGCGCAAGGTCGTGCTCAGCACGCCATTGACGGACCGCCGCACCTCGGGCTCGATCAGCGGCTGGTCCATGGCGGGAACGGGCGTATCAGCGATCATTCCCATGGTCGGCGACATGTCCGCGGTGTGGGACGTGCCTGCATGGTCGTGCACGGCGTGCTGGGCATTCGCTGCACCTGCGAACAGCGACAACGCGCCCGCTTTGAGACCGCAATCCAGCAATTGGCGGCGCGACAATGTCGTCGTGCCCATGGTGCTGGTGACTGAACACGCACCGTTCGGATCGTGCTGCATTTGAATCGCGCCCCCTGTTGCCGGACCGTCTTCCGTTCGATTCGATTTCAAAGCAAGCACGAAACCACAATTCGATCTGCGAGCGCACGACATTCAGCGGTTGTAAACCTTCTCACCCGTTCTATCGTCGCATGATGCATCGTGACGGATTCGCGCAGGCGCTGACCCATGCCCTCCGGACATCGCATGCTGGCCGCATCCCGATGTTCTCGAAACTCTGTACAAGGATATGATCATGGGGCCTTCGCGACGTGAGTTCGTGAAGTGGTTGTCGGCGGGAGGCATCTCGGTCAGCCTGTCACATCTGGCGTCCGCGGCGGGCGTGCCCTTCGCAGCGCACGAGACGCTGCCCGGACGCGGCAAGTTCAATCCCGCGACAACGGGCGCCGGCCGTGTCGACGGCGTCGCCAAGGTCACCGGCGCAAAGCTCTACGCTTCCGACTTCCGCGCCAACGATCTGCAGGGCTGGCCACAGACCACCTCGCACGCGATCCTGGTCCGCGCCAACGACGCCACGCATGTCTATACCGGACTGGACCTCGCCCGCCTCGGCGGCGCGCTCAAGCCGTCGGTGGTGGTGACAGCCGCCGATCTCGACCGGATCGGGACGCAGGTGCCGGAATTCTATGCGGGCGACCTGTTCTGTCCGATCGGCAAGACGCCCCTTTATCTGGGACAGCCGGTCGCGCTTTTGATCTTCGAAAAGTTCGACGCCTTCGACCAGGCGCGTCTCGCGCTGCGCGACGGCACGTTCGTCCAATTCGGCGAGGAGACCGGGCCTGTCGTCGTCCCCGATTACGGGGCCTTCCGCTTCACCCGCGTGGCAGGTCCCTCGCCTGACCAACCGGATGTCTATTCGCCGCTCCAGGCCGGCTGGGTCTCGCCCAAGAAGGTGCAGAGCGCGGCGCTACCGGTGTGGTCGCCGCTCGCGAAGGACATGCCGGCGGATTACGCCAAGGCGGCGAAACATGGCGAGCAGATCCGCGCCGAGCTTGCAGCGAATGACGCCTCGATGCTGGTGCTCGACCGCGAGTTCGAGACGCAATCGGTCGACCCGATGTTCCTGGAGCCGGAATGCGGGCTCGCCTGGTACGACGGCAAGGGCGGCAATCTCGAACTGCTGCTTGGCGTACAGTCACCTTACGAGGCGGCGGAGTCGATCGCGCATCTGTTCGGCAAGGCCCGCGCGCCCTACAAGCCGGCGCACATCAACGCGCAATTCGCCCATGTCGGTGGCGGCTTTGGTGGCCGCGATCACACGCCCTTCATTCTCTATGTTGCGCTCGCGGCGGTCTGCTTTCCCGGCAAGCCGGTGCGGCTGGCGCATGACCGCTACCAGCAATTTCAGGCCGGCATCAAACGCCATTCGATCAAGATGCGCTCGCGCATCGGCATCGATCGCGCGACCGGCAAGATCAAGGGGTTCGCCGCCGATCACGTGCTCGACGGCGGCGGGCTCGCCCATTTCTCGGCCAGCGTCGCAATCGTCGCAGCCACCGGCGCGATCGGCATCTACGACATTCCGAAGGTCGACGTCAGGACCGTCGCGGTGCACTCGCGCGGCGTGAGCGCAGGCTCGATGCGCGGCTATGGCATCCTGCAAGCCATGACGGCGCTGGAGGTCCTGATCGACGAAGCCGCGTCCGAGCTCAAGCGCGATCCGATCGAATTCCGGCGGCGTAACGCGCTGCCCCAGAACGGTCGGACCATGACGGGCAATCCCTACATCGTCTCGGTGCGCACGCCTGAAATCCTCGACAAGCTCGAGAAGCATCCGATCTGGCAGCAGCGGGCGCAGTTCAAGCAGACCTCGTCGGATCGGCTGGTCGGCACCGGCGTCGCATGCGTGACGAAAGACTATGGCTCCGGCGCGGACGGCTCGCTCGGACGCGTCGAGCTTGGACCTGACGGCAAGATCGTCATCTATTGCGATCATGTCGAGATGGGCAACGGCATCGGGACGGCGCTGGCCAACCGGGTCGCCGGCCATCTCGGCGCCATCGCCGATGAGGTCTCGGTCGCCCGCGTCGACAGCTATGACGTACTCGGGCTGGTCACATCCGGCGATCCCTCAACCATGGACCAGAAGACCCAGGATGCCGCGGAGAAGAACCCGCGCTGGGTGCCCGCGATCAGCTCGCCGACGAGCTCCTCGATCGGCGCGCATGTCGGCACGCATTCCGCCGCGGAAGCCGCCCGCGTGATTTTCCGCTTCGGCCTGTGGCCCGCGGCGCTCGAGCTGTGGCGCATCGCAAAGACCGATCCGCGCGCGGGGCAATGGGCCGGCGCAAGCTGGCAGAACGGCCAGCTCACCATGCCCGGCCTCGAACCGCTCGCCCTCCCTGCGCTCGCGGCGACAGCTCACGCGCGCGGCCTCGTCACCGGTGCGGTTGCGCACAGCTTCTCGCGCTGGGCGTGGTCGCGGGCACGCTTCCCGCTGTCCGGCGAGCAATACCGAGCCGAGATCGACGCGCTGGCGATCCGCAAAGGCAACGGCAAGTTCGAGCGGATCAACCGCAGCAGCGTCAAGTTTCCGCCGACCGACAACAACCGGATCGGCACCGCCTACACCTCGATGTGCGGCACGGTCGTCCGCGTCGAGATCGAGCGCGCAACCGGCGCGCTTCGCATCGCCAAGGCCTATAGCGTTTTCGAATGCGGCACCGCGCTGGTGCCCGAGGTGGTGATGGGCCAGGCCCAGGGCGGCTTCGCCATGGGCGTCGGCTACGCGCTGCTCGAAACCCTGCCCCCGTTCGAGGGCGGGCCGGGCAATGGCGAATGGAATCTCGGGCGCTATCTGGTCGCACGCGGCTCCGACCTGCCGCTCCGCGATCTCGAGATCGAGATGCTGAAGCCGCTAGTACCAGACGAAGCGCCGAAGGGCATGGCGGAGGTCGTGATGATCCCGATCGTGCCGGCGCTGATCAACGCCATCCACGACGCCACCGGCCATCGCTTCCGTGCGCTGCCGGTCACCGCAAGCCTATTGAAGGGAGTGCTCGCGTGACGACCCTCAGCCTCACCATCAACGGCCAGAAGCACGGTCCGATGGACGTCCGCGACGATCTCTCGATGAACGATTTTCTGCGCGAGATGCTGGGCATGACCGGCACCAAGTTCGGCTGCGGCGCCGCGCAATGCCTGAGCTGCGCCGTCATCGTCGACGCGCCCGACGGCACCAGCACCACCAGCCCGACCTGCGTCGCGCCCGCCATGAATTTCGACGGCAAATCGATCCGCACCGTCGAGGGGCACGCGAGGGACGGCGAGCTCTCGACCCTGCAAAAGGCGTTCATCGCGCATTTCGCCTTTCAGTGCGGCTATTGCACCGCGGGCTTCCTCAATGAGGGCCAGGTCTTGCTGGAGCGCCTGTCACGGACACCGGTCGCGCGCGAGGCGCTGGAGCAGACCATCGCGGACGCGCTCGACGGTCATCTCTGTCGCTGCACTGGCTACGTCAAATATCACGAGGCGGTGCGGGACGTGATCCTCGCCGACTCGAAGCGCTACCTCATGGCCACCAAGTGACACGCATCATGATGTCCGACGTGCGGTTCAAGATGATTGCCGTGGTCGCCGCGCTCGCCGGCAGTCTCAGTGCGGGCTACGCGGCGTCGGAGACGGCAAGCCACGCCCTCGCCTCGCCCGAGAGTTTTGCCGCGATCGGCGACACAGAGAAGCGTTCGGCCGCAATCTTCACCGAGCTCGGCAAGGTGCTGACGCATCCGCGTTGCACCAATTGCCATCCGGCCGGCGACAGGCCGCACCAGGGCGACAATGCCCGCCTGCATCAGCCGCCGGTCACGCGCGGCGCTGACGGCCACGGCCTCGAGGCGATGCGCTGCAACAGCTGCCACCAGAAGGCCAATTTCGAGCCCGGCCGCATGCCCGGCCATCCCGACTGGCATCTCGCCCCGCGCGAGATGGCCTGGGAAGGCAAGACCGTCGGCGAGATCTGCGAGCAGATCAGGGATCCCGCGCGCAATGGCGGGCGCAAGGTGGAAGACCTGATCGACCATATCGGCAAGGACACCCTCGTCGGCTGGGCTTGGAAGCCCGGCTTCGGCCGCTCGCCCGTGCCGGGTACGCAAGAGCAGGCCGGCGCGCTGGTGGAGGCGTGGGTGAAGAATGGAGCGGCGTGTCCGGCGCCGTGACGACGTCGAAGCATGACAAAAAAGCTCCAGTGAAGCAGCAGTACGGTGACAGGGCATCGAGGCTTCACTCCTTCGACGCCGAGAAAATGCAAACCAACGCAGTGTGAAAAATAACTGAGGGGCTCCGTCGCCGGGGCCCCTCTTGCGTCTCGTTCTCAGCCAACGTCTGAAAGCTTCGTTCGCTTAAGCTTCGTTCGCTTAGAAATGATAGTTCACACCAGCGCGCACGACGTGCATGTCTGTTTTTTCGCTGACAGAGAAGCCGGTGCCTGGGGGAAGGCCAAATTGATCTAGGTTGAATGCGTCCTTGCCCAGGTCAACGTAAAGGTACTCGGTCTTCAAAGACCAGTTTTGTGCGATCATGTATTCGAAGCCGGCGCCGGCGGTCCAACCGAGTTTCGTATTCGTCCCGAGTGGAACGCCGCTGTTGGTTGTTGTCTGTCCATAGGCGAGACCGCCCGTCGCGTAAACGACGAAACGCTCCCACGGCAGGAAACCAATGCGTCCGCGAATCGTACCGAAATAATCCACCGTCGTGCCGGCGGCGCCGCCAAAAAGCGCGGGGATCCCGAGGCTGCTTTTCACATCGGTGCCCTGAATGTCAGCTTCGAAGCCATACAAGAACTGTGCGGCCTGCCAGTTGTAACCAAATTGGCCGCCGCCGAGAAATCCGTTCGACTTGAGGGCCAACACTCCGCTCCCGAAAGGAGACTCAGTGATGATTGCCGATTCACCGCCGCCATATCCGGCGTTCACACCGACGTAGAAACCTGTCCAATTGAAAACCGGAGCGGCATGGGCCGGCGCCTTTGCGTACAAGTCAGCGGCCGATGATGAGCCAACCATAGTCAGTAAGGCCACCGAGGCCATCAATATCTTCTTCATTAAAGCCCACCTGTTTTTTAAGTTATCGACTGTATTCATAGCTTTCGAGAACGGTAGCAGTGCGTCCTCATCGTCACGCTCTCGACTCGTCTTTCAGTAAGAATGACGCTCGGTAGCAAGCAGACAGCGTCATTCGGGTCGGCGGCGCCCGCGCGCCGCCGCTTCTTCGCGATCTCAACAGCGCGCCAATCGATCTCATTTCTCAAGCGCACTCCGTCCCGGGAACGGAGTCCAATCGAAATTGTAGTTCACGCCGAGCGTCATCACGTGATCGCGCGGCCTGATCATTTCCGACGGCACCGCTGCCAGCCTCAGGAGTTCACCACGCATATCGCACCACGCCTTTCCCGGCGTAGCTGCGCGTGACGTCGGAGAACTCGCCTTCGAATGTCGCGGCGGTTGACCAGCCGTTCATCCATTTGGTTTCCGCGGATGCGGTGACGAGCGCGGAGTCGGATGCCTGCACCGCGCCGTCGACGAAGAAGCTGGCGCCCGGCAACGTCTGGAACGTCGCGCCAACGCCGCGGTTGGAATTGAAATCATGCGCCCAGGCCACGCGGCCGCGCAGCGTCAGCATCGCGCTCTGCACGGCAAAGGATCTATCGGTGCGCAGACCGAGTTCGCTGCGGGTCGCGGTCACGCTCTTCGCACTGTAAGCGAGTGCAAAATTGTTGGTGCCCGAGACGACACCTTCCGCATAGGCCGGCAGCTCGAATGTGGTGAACTGGCCCGCCGCGTAGGGCGTGAATCCGAGCCCGCCGATCACGGGCGCCACGAAGCGGTAACCGCTCTCGACACGGCCGGACCAGGCATTGGCGTTGAACTGCGCACGCAGCCGATCGATGCCGGCGATGGTGACGGTGCGATCGGTGGTGACGTCCTGCCAGCCATAGGCGAGTGCGCCGGAGAAATAAGCGGCGCCGATAGTGTGCCGCATGAAAGCGCCGGCCTGGAACAGGTCGGAACGCCCGGTCCCGTGATAGGCCACGCTGAAACTGGTGCCGCCACCGGCCAGCGAGAAGCCGGCGATGGTGAACGGCGAGAAGCGATAGTCGGCACCAACAGCTGTGCCGTAGACTTGCGACGTCGCCGCATTGGAGCCGGTCAGGTTATTGCCGTCGGTCGTCTGCGAGCCGCCGAAGCCGGCTGCCCACACGCTCCAGCGCTGCTGGAACGGCACCGCAGCTGGCGCCTTGGTGTAAATCGCCGCCAGCGCATCGTTCGGATTGCGCTTCTTCGCGGCAAAGGCGAGCGCTTCCTCGTCGGCATAACCGGGGGCGTTGCCGCCGGCAGTTCCGCCGTCATCGCGTCCGGCAATGAACGGGTCGGTCATGACGCCCATGAACTGGTTCATCGCGTTGAACGTGGATTGCTGCGATCCCGTTCCGGTCTCGCCGGCCGCCTGCGAGAGCCCCTTCGGCGACATGTTTGCGAACACTGCGGGAATGCCGCCGGTGGTGTTGAAGAACTTCGTCAGCGCGTCGCCGACCGCCTGCTGATTGGGGTTGAGGCCGCCTGGAATGCCAAAATTCAAGACCATGTCCAGGTAGACGTTGTTGGCATCGTAGCTCAACGTCGAAGAAAAGTTCGATGGCGCACTGGAAGTAATCACGCCACCGAAGGCACCGCTGACGCCGCCCGTCGCGGTGAGGATGATGTACTTTTTCTGCACATAGGTCCCGGGCGCAAAGCTGGCGCCCACCGCAGCGCCGCCAAGCGTCGCTGTACCGTTGACGACCGTGAATGAGGCCGTCGTGGGGTCGATTTGGACCAGATATTGCGCGGCCGCCTGGAACGCGAGATTGCCCGTTATCACCATCGACGAACCCGGCGTGCCGTTGCCAGGCGTAAACATGCCGGAGATCGTGCTGCTGGCGCCGGTCACCGTGCCGGCGCCTTGCAAAACGGCGAATGTCTGGTTGAAGCCGTTCAAATCCAGCGTCGCGCCGCCCGCGACCGAAAACTGATTGCTGGTCCCGAACGCGGCGGCGTGTCCGGCGCGCAGCGTTCCGCCGTCTACCATCGTTGCGCCGCTATAGGTGTTGGCCGCCGAGAGCACCAGCGTGCCGACGCCGTTCTTGTTCAGTCCCCATATTCCGGCCTCGACACCCGTGCCGCCAGAACCGGTCTGGTCGGCGATGCCGTCTGAAAGCGTTTGCGTCGCGCCGCCGCCGGGCTGGAAGTTGAGGATGCCGTTGCCTTGAAGGAAGATGCCGGCTCCGAAAGCAGAACCGCCACTACCCGCCGTGCCATTGTCCACGCCGCCAAAACCGTTGCCGCCCGTGCCGCCGACTCCCCCGGCGACGCTGCCGCCGTTGACGTTGAACGCGCCGGCGATCGTTAGCGAGCCGCCCTCCTGAACGAACATGGCGCCGCCCAATCCGGCGCCGCCGCCGCCGCCGCCACCTCCACCACTGCCACCGTTCGCCGCGATGCTGCTGCCGTTGCCACCGACGCCACCACCAAATCCTCTACTCCCGCCGGTTCCGGCCACCTCACCCAAATGGTCTGCCCCGCCGCCGCCGCCGCCGCCACCAACGCCACCAGCGCCTCCCTGATGGCCCGCTATCGAGTGACCCCCTGCGCCGCCGCCGCCAAATCCCCCCGAGCCGCCTCTGTCGTCCGCAGCACTATGAGTGCCGCCGCCGCCGAAACCGCCTTGGCCATTGCCGAATATGGGACTTCCGCCGATCCCGCCGGCACCTCCATCGCCGCCACCTCCGCCGTTAATGCCACCGGGGGAGCCGCCGAAACCCTGTCCGCCACTTGCCGCACCAACGACAATGCCCGCCCCGCCTCCGGCCCCTGTGTCGCCATCGGCGCCGCGTCCGACACCGCCACCGGCGAACCCGCCCACTGCATGGCCGCCGAGACCGCCGCCTGCGCCGCCGGCCGTTCCTGCGCCCGGCACGCCGTCACCGCCGACAGCGCCGGCGCCGCCGGTTGCGTTGTTGCCTGAAAGAACGACGTTGCTCACGGTCACATGGCCACCGCTCGCCACGAACAGCGCGCCGCCTGCACCGAGGCCGCCAGCGCCGCCCCCGCTACCGAATCCAACGTTGCCCCCGTCGCCGCCAAGCGCCTGGGTGTTCTGGATCGTCAGATTGTTAATGGCGACAGTGCCTGCGTAGACAAAGAACCCGCGCTGCACGCCACCGCCGTCCAGCCTGAAGCCGCCGCCATTCACCGTGACGTTGCTGGTGGTGTTGAAGGCGCTGAGCGTGTCGGCCGCTGCGCCAGTCAGCGTGATGTTGTTCTGGAAATTGATGACATAACTCGCGCTGGCATTGCTGTCGGCCTGCGCGATCGCCGCCGACAGGCTGGCACCGTCGGACACATTGATGACCGTCTGGGCGTGCGCACAGGTGCAACTGATCAGGGCATAAGCCGTGCCGCTCAGGAGAGTTGATCGCACCAGAAGCTCGCGGCGCTGTCGACGGGCAGGCGTATTCTTCACTTCATTGCTCCACCGCCGGCACCCTGGCCAGTGGAAGCTGCGAGTGCCGGAATAGCGCCTGACAGGACGAAGAAAGAGCCGGGCCATCGCCTGTCCGTCCGGCCTTCGCCGGGCCATCTAAGCCGGCGCGCGCCCGTCGTCGTACGCATCGCTGATCTCCCAATGTCGCTACGCTGAGAGAATCCGTCTTCCCAGTCACGGCGCCGAATATCGCGCCACTGGATAGGTCTGAGAACTACCTAGAAAGGTGGTTCGCCGTGCTTTATGTATGCCCGCGCAGGTCGGCGACCTCTGAGGTCAGAGAAACTCTGCACGCGCACTGGGAATGACATGCTTCTCTCCACGGATCCCATCGATCCGCAAAATCAAGACGTCTATGCACTCTGGGATCAACTGGCCGACTTCTCGGTAGCCGATGGTGATGCTGCGCTGACCCACCTGATGTCCGCACTGCGCACCATGTTGTCGGCACGCAATGTGCTGTGGGGTGTGGTCGTGCGATTGCCTTCGCCGAAGCGGGCCGATCCCCTGCTCGGCTGGCGTCCGCGCCTCGTCAGGGTGCTGGACCCGGTACCGGCGGTCGCGGCATCCGTGCAGAAGCAGTACGATACGCTCTGGTCGGACGACGTCGACCTGTCGCAGATCCTGTCAATGTCGGGCGATGAGCCGTTCCGCGTCCGCCTGCTGTTCGAAACGCTGCCGCCGGCATGGTTCGAGGGCAAGCACTATCGTCGGCACTATCTGGATGTCGGCTTCGCCGACAGCATTTCCGTGCGCATCGCACTCAATGACGATTTGAGGATTCGCCTGTTCGTGTTTCGTGATGCCCAGCAACCCCGCTTTACGGCACAGGACGGCCAGCGTCTGGGCTCCGTGATGCGCGCCTTGAGATGGTTTCACCGTCAACAATTGCTCAGCCATGGTCTGCTCATCGCCAACGCGCCCCTCACGCCAGCTGAACGCCGGGTGTTGCTCGGACTGCTCGCAGGGGACACGGAAAGGCAGATCGCGCAAAAGCTCGAGCAGAGTCCGAACACCACGCATTTTCACGTCAAGTCGATCTACGCCAAGTTCGGCGTGCGCAGTCGCCAGTCGCTCGCCGCCCTGTGGCTCGGCAAGCTGCAATAAACGAACTCAAGTCCGCAGTTAACCCGGCCTGACACAGGTCGGTAGAGGCTGTTCTCAAACACGGACGGCGGGCCGATGCACCCCTTGACCGACGAGGAAATCGTTTGATGGGAGTTCTATACAACCGAAGCCCTTTGGTCTGTGGCGCGCCTCGCAAGTCAAAGAGCCGCTGCGGCACCGGGCTCTCGCGTGGTCGAAATTTCTTAGATCAGGACTTCGCAACTGACCCGGCCTTCCGGCGAAACCGCCACCGGTCGCAGCAGTCGAGCTTCGATGCGATAACCACGCGGCCCTCAATGAAATGCGCCGCTACTTCGCTGATGGTCCAAGAGCAGAAGTCGCAGTGCATGAGCGCGCCGACGCGGCAGCCTTACTCTTTGTTCTCAGTCCAGGTTTGCTCGCCGCACTGGCACTTGAACATGCGAACGATTCCACCGGTATCCGGGTTGAGCATCTTCACCGCGAGGGCCAGCCTTCGGCCACAGTGATTGCAGGGCTTGGTCGGATTTGGCTGATAGCTGGAAAAGACTTCGTTTTTGAAATCGCGGTCCACTGTACTGCACTCAGGTTGCGAGAATCACTAAGTTCCAACGTGCACAATTGTTCCGCAGATTGAACCAGGCGAGCGCGAATTCAACTGAGGCTGCGGGCGGTTAAGTAGCCCCGGTGTCGCGCCGAGAATGAGAACAAATCGGCATAGAACGCGAACCTCCATGTCCTCTTGGGTCAACAAAGCCGGTTTGACTGGAGTCGTGGCACTTCCGGACTGACCCGAACTGCAGATAGATCGCTGCACGGCGTCCGGGCAATGCGAAGGGCCAACACCGGAAGTGTCAACTCACCACATGTATCTCACCACGCCGAACTGGCTCTCGGCTGCAAACTTCCGCTCTAACCTCTCGAGCCGACATGCATCGCACCGCGTCAACCGAAGCGATGGGCCAACAGAGGAAGTCAGCACGTCGATCACGATTCAAATCCGTGACGCCGCAAACTAGCGGCGGCCGGCAGGGACCATGCGCTCGCGAAAACAGAAGCCATCCTCCATAGAAGCTTTCGAGCTTTTGGTCTGCCTCGTTATTGAAGGCTTCATATCGCTCGAGTGCATTTGCCTCCAGATATCCGGGCCCAGGACTACGCAGCCCTCACTGTGCTAAGAAACTTGCCAACCTCCAGCTTGAGACGATTAGAATCACCTGAGAGTGACTGCGCAGCAGATAAAACTTGCGAGGAAGCCGACCCGGTCTCACTAGCTCCCCGCTGCACATCCATGATATTGGAGGAGACCTGCTGGGTGCCTTGCGCCGCCTGCTGGACGTTGCGGGAAATCTCCTGCGTCGCCGCGCCCTGCTCTTCGACTGCTGCGGCAATGGTTGACGAAATCTCCGACAGCCGCTCGATGGTGCCGCTGATTTCCTTGATGGCGCTCACCGATTCCTGGGTCGCGGCTTGAATACCGGTGATCTGCTGACCGATCTCGCCGGTCGCCTTTGCGGTCTGCTCGGCCAGGGCTTTAACCTCCGAAGCCACGACTGCGAAGCCGCGACCGGCCTCGCCAGCACGGGCCGCCTCGATGGTTGCGTTGAGAGCCAGCAGATTGGTCTGGCCGGCTATGGTGTTGATCAGTTCTACCACATCGCCGATGCGCGCGGCAGCCTTCGACAACTCGCCGACTCGATCGTTGGTGGTGCGGGCCTGGTTGACGGCATCATTGGCCATTCGCGCCGATTCCTGCACTTGGCGGCTGATCTCATTGACGGACGACGTCAGTTCCTCAGTGGCGGACGCCACAGACTGCACATTGGTTGAGGCTTCCTCCGAGGCCGCAGCGACCATGGTGGTGAGCTCCTGCGCTCGCTCGGCGGTGGAAGTGAGCGTTGCCGCGGAGGCCTCGAGTTCGGTCGAGGCCGAAGACACGGTTTCGATGATCTCGCCGACAGCGCCTTCAAAACCATCAGCGAGCTTGATCATGTCCGCCTTGCGCTGCTGCGCGGCAACTTGGTCCTGCTTGATCTTGGCTTCGGCTTCCGCTTGGGCCTTCTGTGCCGACACCACCTTGAATTTCTCGACCGCTCCAGCGACCTGGCCAACCTCGTCCTTACGGCCGAGGCCGGGCAGCACCACTCCGAAATCACCCTCGGCAAGCTTCTCCATGGAAAGGCTCAATGCGCGCATGGGACGGGCAATGCTGAAAATCGAGAACACGCAGCTTGCGACCAACAATAACGCTGCCGACAGGCCGATCGCCAGCGACATGAGTTCGGCTGAAGCCATTTCCTTTGCGGCAGTGACATTGGCCTCATCGGCGCTGCTCTTCGAAAATTCAACAATTTTGTTGGCCAGCACCTCAACTTCGTTCGCGACGGGCAAAGTCACCTCGCGAGCGACGCGGACTGCCTCGTCGTTGAGTTTTGCGATCTTTGCAACAGCATCAGCCGGCAGTTCGCCGCCGGCGACGCGCTTAGCTTCGATCCCAATGATCTCGGTCTTGATCGCTGCGATCTGCTGGGCACCCTTGGCATATTCTCCAATACCGCCCTTGAGCTTCTCCATGCGTCCTCGATTTTCCGGGGAATGGCTCAGCTTCAACATCGCGTCGGCAAATCCGTGTGCCCGCGTCACCCGGGCCGCAAGGTACTCGCTCGCCGCTTTGAAGCTCTCGGGGCCATTGGCGAGGCGCATGTCGCGAAGGCCGATCTGCATGCCGCGCTGCGCCGCCTTCGCCTCTGCAGCAGTGAGCGCGATTGTCTGTTGCTCGGTCGCAGTCTGATTTGCTCTTTTAACCGCCAAGTTGCCGGACATCTGGGTGTAGATCATCAGGCCCACCAGAAGAATGCTCAGGGCCGAAGCGATCCCAAGCTTGGTTCCAATGCGCAAATTCTGGATCATGCCAATCATGTCGTTTCCTCAAAATGTGTTCAGCCCATCAACGATGTGCGGTCGGCAATTGATGATTTGGGGGGCGAGCGGCGGTGCTCTGCCTAAATCTGAGGCACGGCAGGTATTGTTAGTCTTAACATTCCGTTACGTAAAAATACGGATCCACCCTGCTCGCAATTTTGGGCGTCCTCGCCGGAACGGCACAGGTTGACACGGTGGTGGTGCGATCGAGGATGATCTGCAATGGCGGAATTACCGAATGACGCTTCGTTCAGAAGCGCCGCTATCGGAAGTTCAACGAGAGATCCGCAATGGGGTCACGTGCTGACCTCGACCTCAGCGGAACGCCAGCCTGCTTATCTTCGCAAGCGGACACCCCGGACCTTTGAATAACCGCCCTACGCCCGTCGCATCAACTTGAGCGATGCTGCCAGCCGCAAGCTGCGCTTGCCTGCAAGCGCGATGCCTTCGAGCTCGCCGCTGTCCGTTGTGCAGGTGCCGGAGAAACCGATCCCGACCTCATAGCCGCCGAACACGGGGTTCTCGCCTTTCGCCGGCGTGTGCTCCTGGTTGAGGATTTCGCCCTTCCAGCGGCCGTCGGCCGAGGAATAGGAGCCGAGATAGTAGAAGAACGCATCGCCGCCGAGGATGCGGCCGTCCATCAGCAGCATGACGCCGGAGAGCCCGGCATCGACGCCGTCGAGCGCGCGCAGGTGGATCGCATAGAGCCCGTTCACCACCCCGCCCGGACCAATCGTCCCCTGCGGCGGCAACCCCTCGTCATCGAGCCGGGTGAGATTGGCCCAGAAACCGGCGCCCGGCATCGTGTCCGCGCTGCCCGCGAGACGGATCTGGTTGCCAACGAGCCGGCCGCGCGCGCCGATCGAGGCGACGTCGGCCCCCATCAGCGGCTTGTAGTTGGGATCGTCGTTATGCCGTTCGGTGATGACTTCGGCGATGATCTCGCCGTCGCGCTCGAAATAGCTTCCGAGATGCGCGAAGGCCGAATTGCCGCCCAGCAGCTTGCCGTCATGCATGCACATGATGCTGCGGCCGAAGGCATCGTTGACCCCGTATTCAACCTTGTAGAGTCCGTCCAGCAACGCAATTGACCCGGAATATCAGAAGGAAAGCACGCGCTACCTAGCACCGCCATCGCACCAAGACCATCGGGCTTTTTCGCGCAGGGGCATTCGCGAAGCCACACCCTGCCATGATGCCATCATGCGCCTGTTTTGCCCGACGGCGCAATAGATTTCGGCAATTCCGCAGGAGGCGATTTCACACCATTTGCGGACCTGCGATTTCAAACACTTGGCTACTGTGCATGGGGTTGTTTTTCGAGTTTTTTGTTTGGCCGGTCGCGAGCCGCCCTTACGCACTCCCCCAAGCCGGCTTCGAACCCGCCGGTTGAGGCGCGCGACAAACCGGCATGGATCACATGGAGCCATCAGCCGAGGCGCAGATCACAACCTTCATCGCAAGCGCGGCGAAGCAGCCGCTGCTCGATGCCGCGTTCGAGCTTTGGCGCCGACGCACCCAGCTGGATTCGGTCGAGGGGCGCCCGACCGCCGAAGAGGTCCGCGTCAACCGCACCCTCACGCCGGAGCAGATCAGCGCGAAATACCGCTGGGATCGCGGCCACGCCCATGAAGGACCGATGTTCGATTATCTGAAGCGCGCTCATCTGCGTGCCGATGACGACGCGATCAGGCAGGCCATCATCACCGCCGTCAGGTTCGAGGACGCGACCTTCACGCATTTCAGCTGGGATGGCGATTTCTGGGACTGCGTCGTCCGCGCGGTGGCGAAGGCCTCCGCGCAATATCCCGATTTTCTCGAGACGACCTATCGCGACGCCCGCAACAACGTCGCCTACTACTACAAATGAGCTACAGCATGATCCGGACCCGCAGGGCCGCGTTGGCGCAAAGTGCGCAGCGGTTTTCCGAAGAGACCATGCTCCCAAATAAATCCAAAGCGCGTTCAACGCGCTTTAGAAGCACAGCGTGGTGACGAGCTTGCCCTGCTTGTCCTTGATCGCATAGGGACAGCGCAGCCGCTCCAGCGCCTGCTTGGCATCCGCATCGCCGAGCGCTGCGGCGCGCTCGTAATAGGATTTCGCGGCGTCCTTGTCCTTTGGCCCGCCGCGGCCTTCCTGTGCGAAGGCACCCATCCGCTCCAGCGCGCCGGGATGGTTTTGCGCGGCCGCCTTCTCGAACAGCGCGCGCGCCGCAGCGTCGTCCTTCGCCCCGCCGGTACCTTCGGAGAGCATCACGCCGAGCTGGTACTGCGCCTCGGCATTGGTCTCGGCGGCCCTGCCGAGCAATGCGCGCGCCTGTGCGGGATCGGCCGGCGCGGCACCGCCGGTACCACTGAGCGCGGCGAGATTGCTGATGCCGCGGGGATTGCCGGCCTGCGCCGCCTTCTCGAACAATTTGCGCGCCTGCGCTTCATCCCTGGCGACACCGGAGCCGGTGCCGTAGGCCACACCGAGCTCGACCATCGCCGCACTCGATCCCTTGTCGGCGGCCTTGCGCCAGGCTGCCATCGCTTCCGCCGTCTGCCGGTTGGCCGCATAGGCGCGGCCGAGCGCGAACATCGCGCGTCGCGATGACGGCGCGGCCTGCTTGCAGAACTTGATGGCGGTCGCAACGTCGGCGGCCGCAATCTCCGTCACGCCTCTCATATCGGCCGGCTTGTCGGGATCGCTGGGGTCGGCGGCGACCCGGTCGCACAGGACGAGATCGGCCGATTGCGCATGCGCCGACAACGGCGCCGCAAGCGTGAGGAGGATGGCAACGAGGAAAGTCCGCATGGACGCCAGGTTGCGTCGTGGCCCCGGCAAATTCAAGGCTCCAGCCCCGATTGGCGCAGCACGGGAATGACCTCGGGCGATGCCAGATAGCGCAGCAGCCGGTCAGCGGCTTCGGCATGTTTGGCGTTGGCCATCCGGCCGGCGGAGAACACGGCCGGCGTTTGCAGATCGTGCGGGACCGGGCCGACCACCTCGATGCCTTCGACCTGCTTCAGCTCGCTGATCTGCTGCACGGCGAGGTCAGCTTCGCCGGTCACGAGCCGCTCTGCGGTAAAGCCCTGCTCGACGATGGTGGCCTTGGCATTGATCTGGGCCGCGATCCCCATCCGGACGACCAGCTGGGCGAAGTACACGCCGCTCGCGCCCAGCCGCGAATAGGCCACGGACCGCGCCGCCAGCAGCGTGTCGCGCAGCGCGCATGCGGTGGCGATGTCGGGATGTGCTTGCCCTGCCCGCACCGCGATGCCGACGAAGGAGCGCGCGAGATCGGCTGCGTTCCCTGAGACGACGCGGCCCTCGCCGATCATCTCGTCGAGCCCTTCGCGGGTGAGGATCACGAGATCGGCGGCCTCGCCGTCCCGCAACCGTTTGAGCAGCGCCAGAGTCGGCGCGAAGTCGGCGTCGATGCGGACGCCGGTCGCGGCCTCGTACGCGGAGGACAGGCTGCGCATCGCGCCCATCAGGCCGAGCGTCGAAAGCATGCGAATTGTTTCCATCAGCGATTCCCGTGGCGATCAGGCGCGGTGCATCAGCTTGAGCGCGGCGGTCAGGCGCAGGCTGCGCTTGCCGGCGAGCGCCGTTGCCTCCAGGACCGCCTCCTCGGCATCATAAGTGCCGGAGAAGCCGATGCCGACCTCGTGGCCGCCGAAGATCGGGTCGTCCTTGGCCGGCGTGTGCTCCTGATTGAGGATCTGGCCCTTCCAGCGCCCGTTGGCGGCGGTGTAGCTGCCGAGATAGTAGAATGATGCGTCGCCGCCCAGGATGCGGCCCTTGTTGAGCAGCATCACGCCGGTGAGACCGCCGTCGACGCCATCGAGCATGCGCAGATGCACCGAGTAGAGCCCGTCGGCGATGCCGGCCTCGCCGACGCCGCCGGCGATCGGCATCTCGTCTTCTGTGATCGGCGTCATCAACGACTGAAAGGGTACGCCGGGCAGCTCCTTGAGCTCGCCCTTGAAGCGATAGAGATCGCCGTCGGCCCAGCCCTTGGCCAGCAGGGTCGCATCGTCCGTGCCCGCCATGGCGCGATAGGTCGGATCGGGGTTGTGGCGGACGGTGTTGATCACGATGTCGACGCCGGCTTCGGTCTTGGCGTAGGTGCCGATATGGGCGAAGGCCGAATTGCCGCCGAGCATCTTGCCGTTGCCAGCATGCATCACGCTCCGGCCGACCCCGTCGCCGAGCTGAAATCTCACCTTGTAGAAGCCTTCAAACACCAGCCGTCCCCGGCCCTGCACGCATCCAGGCGCACTCTATCCCGCTTTCGGCGGCGATGGACAAATTTCCCGCCATGACGTCCGAGGGGTCTCCGCAACGGCTGTCATCAGAATGAAAAATCCGCCGAAGCCTTTCGGCTTCGGCGGATCGAAGTCCAACCCGGGCCAGCCCCCCAGCCCGGGCCGGGAGGATCTTAGGCGGCGGCCTTCTTGTCGGCCGGCACGGAGGCGATCGTCTTCAGGATCTGCGAAGCGATCTGGTATGGGTCGCCCTGCGAATTCGGACGACGGTCTTCCAGATAGCCCTTGTAACCGTTGTTGACGAAGGAGTGCGGCACGCGGATGGAAGCACCGCGATCGGCAATGCCGTAGCTGAACTTGTTCCAGGGCGCGGTCTCGTGCTTGCCGGTCAAACGCTTGTCATTGTCCGGGCCGTAGACGGCGATGTGGTCCATCAGGTTCTTGTCGAAGGCCGCCATCAACGCCTCGAAGTACTCCTTGCCGCCGACCGTACGCATGTACTCGGTCGAGAAGTTGGCGTGCATGCCGGAGCCGTTCCAGTCGGTGTCGCCGAGCGGCTTGCAGTGGAACTCGATGTCGATGCCGTACTTCTCGGTCAGGCGCAGCATCAGGTAGCGGGCCATCCACATTTCGTCAGCGGCCTTCTTGGAGCCTTTGCCGAAGATCTGGAATTCCCACTGGCCCTTCGCGACTTCCGCGTTGATGCCTTCATGGTTGATGCCGGCAGCCAGGCAGAGGTCGAGATGCTCTTCGACGATCTTGCGGGCGACGTCGCCGACGTTCGAGAAGCCAACGCCGGTGTAGTACGGACCCTGGGGCGCCGGATAGCCGGAGGCCGGGAAGCCGAGCGGACGGCCGTCCTTGTAGAAGAAGTATTCCTGCTCGAAACCGAACCAGGCGCCGGAATCGTCGAGAATGGTGGCGCGCTTGTTGGTCGAGTGCGGGGTCTTGCCGTCGGGCATCATCACTTCGCACATCACGAGCACACCGTTGGTGCGGGCGCCATCCGGGAACACCGCGACCGGCTTCAGCACGCAATCGGAGCTGTGGCCTTCAGCCTGCTGGGTGGAGGAGCCATCGAAGCCCCAGAGCGGAAGCTGCTCGAGCGTCGGGAACGACGCGAATTCCTTGATCTGAGTTTTGCCGCGCAAGTTCGGAGTCGGCGTATATCCGTCGAGCCAGATGTACTCGAGCTTATACTTGGTCATTGAGCCTCTCTGTAGATGATGCGAAAGGTGGGGGCCGCAGGCCCCCGCACGATTGTTTACCCGGCCAACATCGGCCGACGCTTTCCAAGCATTTAACGTGCCAAAAGGCCGCAGCGCGGGAGGTTTTCCACCGCCGCCGGCCCCCTCTCCCTCCCGGCGGATCGGCCAGTGCGCCGTGCGTCATAGCGGCGCACCTTTGCGTGAAGCTGCACCGCAAAAATCCCGCGGAAATCGCCCGATTCTGGAGCAGGCAGGCCCCGGCCTGAGGTTGCCGGCTAAACGCGCATCAACGTCCGGCAATATTCGACAAGTCTGCGACCGTCGCCCGCAACCTTCGCAACGGCCCACGCGTTAGCCAACCGAGCGCTGCCTTAGAGGAAGCAGAATGCAGTCTGCCTACAAAATAGGCCAAGGCTGATTTCCTTTTCAGCACTTTGCATTTCGGAATGCACGGCCGATATGGGGATTCCAGTAACCACAAGCCAACGAGTCGGGCGCATTATGGAGGCCCAGCGCTGCGATCTCGGGAGATACCGCAATGATGAACAATGGACTAAGTCACGGATCTGCACAGATCTACCAATTCCCTGTCGGGGGCCGCTCGGCTCTCGGGGGGCGCCGCAACGGTGAGACCGGCCTTCCCGCCAACCACGCCTCGCTCCCCGTAAACGAGACGATTTGCAGCGGCAGCTGGTACCATCAGGAAGCAGTCGATGAAGCCAAGCCGAAATGGGATCGCTGATGCCTGCGTTCGGTTCAATACCGCCGCGGTCTCTCAATGCCGGCGTCAGTCGAAAAAGGGTCGAAACAACGGTGTTTCGGCCCTTTTTGATTCCGGACTTGATTGCGGGATCATATGGTCGCACAGGCGGTCACCGACCGCTTCAGATGCGTGACAAGACACCTCCATGAAAGACTCCCCTACCCGCCATCTCGCCCTGCAAGGCGCCAGCAATTTTCGCGACCTCGGCGGCTATCCGACCGCAGATGGCCGCACCACGCGCTGGCGGCACATCTTCCGCTCCAACCATCTCGGCCAGCTCACTGCCGCCGATGTCGAGATCGTCCGCGCGCTGGGCGTGCGCAGCGCCTTCGATTTTCGCGGCGTCGAGGAGCGCGCGGCGGGTGTCTGCGGGGTCAGCGAGATCGCCGTGCACTCACTGCCGATCGAGCCGACGGTCGTGGCCGCGCTGCGCGCCGAGGTCGCCAGAGGCAGGCTGACCGCGCCGGTCGCGCTCGAACTCATGCGCGAATCCTATCGCAACTACGTCCGCCACAACACGGCCAGTTTCCGCAACCTGTTCGGTCATCTCCTGGAGGACCGCGCGCCACTGGTCATTCATTGCACCGCCGGCAAGGACCGCACCGGCTTTGCCAGCGCGCTGATCCTGCATGCGCTCGGCGTCGCCGACGAAATCATTGCCGAGGACTACCTGTTGACCAACCGGCACTACAAGCGCGACGCATCAAATGTCTCCGATCTTCCCGCCGATGTTCTCGACGCGATCGGCACCGTCGAGGCCTCGTATCTTGCCGCTGCTTTCGAGGCCGTCGGTAGCGAGTATGGCGATCTCGAAACCTACTTGCGCGACGGTCTCAAGCTCGGCACAGCGGAACGGACCGCACTGAAGGCGCGCTATTTGCAATCGTAAGCGGGAATAAATCCTATACGGCCGTGCCGGGAGAACGATGATGCAAGGCAAAGTTCTGATCGTGACCGGAGCACTCGGCGCACTTGGAAAAGTCGTCGCCGAGACGGCGCAGTCGCGCGGCGCGCGCGTGGCCGGCATCGACCATGCGCCATCGCAAATCTCCGCGACGCCTGAGCGCATCGAGATCGGCGGCGTCGATCTGTCCGAGGCGGCACAAGCAAAGACGGCGGTCGAGGTGGCGGCAAGACACTTTGGCAAGGTCGACGTGTTGGTCAACATCGCCGGTGGCTTCGCCGTCGAGACCGTGGGCGACGGCGACGTCAAGACGTGGCAGCACATGCATGCGCTCAACCTGCTGACGGCGCTCAACGCCTCACACGCGGCGCTGCCCCATCTGGCCGCGTCCACAGCCGGCCGCATCGTCAATATCGGCGCCATGGGAGCGCTTCAGGCCGGCTCCGGCATGGGACCCTATGCGGCTTCGAAAGCCGGCGTCCACCGGCTCACCGAGGCGCTGGCGAGCGAGTGGAAAGGCAAGGTGACCGTGAACGCGGTGCTGCCCTCGATCATCGACACCAAGGCGAACCGCGCCGACATGCCGAAAGCCGACTTCGCCAAATGGGTGACACCGCAGGAACTCACCGAAGTCATCCTGTTCCTCGCCAGCGATGCCGCGAGCGGCGTCACCGGCGCGCTGATCCCGGTCGGCGGGCGGGTGTAGGTTCAACTGCCGCCCACCTTTTCTAAACCTTCCTGCATTGCTATATTCGAACCATGACAACGGAAGATATCGAGCAAGCGGTCGAGCGACTTACGCCTGACGAATTGGCCCGGTTTCGTGCATGGTTCGAGCAGTTCGACGCTGAACGCTTCGATCAGGTCCTGGAGCAGGATATCAAGGCGGGTAAGCTCGATCAATTTGCCGAGGAAGCGCTGAGCGATTATCGCGCCGCCCAAACGCGCGACTTGTGAAGCACACAGCTTCCACGAGATTCTGGAAGGCTTATGAGGCATTGCCCGTCAATGTTCGGCGGCTCGCCGATGCCAATTTCAAGCTGCTGAAGAACGACCCAACGCATCCCTCGCTTCAATTCAAACGGGTCGGACGATTTTGGTCCGCCAGAGTCGGCCTACGTTATCGCGCCCTCGCTATCGAGTCTGATGGAGCCTGCGTCTGGTTCTGGATCGGCTCGCACGCAGACTACGACCGTCTCATAGGCTAAAGGCGTCAATCCGGCACCAAAAGCCGGAGATTGCCTTTGCAACGGATG
The DNA here is from genome assembly GCF_023074155.1 of Bradyrhizobium sp. 134. Taxonomy (NCBI): domain Bacteria; kingdom Pseudomonadati; phylum Pseudomonadota; class Alphaproteobacteria; order Hyphomicrobiales; family Nitrobacteraceae; genus Bradyrhizobium; species Bradyrhizobium sp. 134. Next base: position 381,317 of record NZ_JADPKX010000053.1, read on the forward strand.
CTCTGCTCGCCGGTGAGTGCGACGTTCTCGCCAACAGCCGGATCATCTGTTCCCGATCAAATGGCGCAGAGCCCCGAGCCCGTTCCGGGCTAAACTGCCGCAACTGATTCTCCGATCGGACGTGACACTCGGAAGCTTTCTTTGGAAACCACGCTCTATCTGCCTGTCAAACGCTTCCTCGAAGAGCTCGGCTTCACGGTCAAGGGCGAGATCGGCGGCTGCGATCTCGTGGGCCTCAGCGCCGGAGATCCGCCGGTAGTCGTGATCGGCGAGCTCAAGCTGAGCTTCAATCTCGAGCTGATCCTTCAGGCGGTCGATCGTGCACCGGCCGGCGACGAGGTCTGGATCGCCGCAAAGATGTCGGTGCGCGGCAAGGGACGCGAGACCGACGCGCGCTATCGCAATCTCTGTCGCCGCCTCGGCTTCGGCATGCTCGGGGTGACCGATCGCGGTCAGGTCGAGGTGCTGGTGAAGCCGCCGACGGCAGCCCCACGCCGCGAGCCGAAGGTCCGTTCGCGCCTCGTCGTAGAGCATCAGCGCCGCCAGGGCGATCCGGTGCTCGGCGGTAGCACGCGCGCGCCGATCATGACGGCCTATCGGCAGCAGGCGCTGGCCTGCGCCTCGGAGCTTGCAGCGGGCCCGCGGAAGGTGAGCGAATTGCGCCAACGCTGTCCCGATGCCGGCAAGATCATGCTTAACAATGTGTATGGCTGGTTCGAACGCACAGAGCGGGGAATCTACGGGCTGACGGAAGCGGGCCACGCGGCGCTGAAACGCTGGCCACAACAGCGGGTCCAGTTGTTGCCGGTGACGCGTCACCACCTGACACCCAACCGGTGCATAGCTGAGATGCCACACCGATTTCATATTGCAATGCAACATAGACAGCACTAGGTATCCCGGCATCGAAACGAGGCCGTTATGAACGCAGACTGGAATACCAAATATGGCACGCGGCGCGTGCGCCACGATCCGCCGACCCTGGACGAGGCGATCTTCGCCGCCGTCGGCATCACCGACGATCAGGAGCAGCAGGCCGAGATCGCCGCAGCCCTGATGGGCATGCCGCTCGATGTCGTCCAGGCAGAGGTCAAGAAACAGGTTCGCACCAACAGCCGCATCACCTCGACCCGCGTGATCGCCGGCGAACAGGGCGCACAGCGCTCGGTGGTGGTCGAACGCCGTGTCGTGCGCCGCTTCGGCAACGACAAGCGCACCGGCACCTGAGCTCGCTATTCTGAATACAAAAGCGGACCGGTTTTGCCGGTCCGCTTTTTTGATTCCAATCGGCTTTTTCAGGTCAGGCGGCGCGATTGCCATAGATGCTGGAAATGATCTTCCAGCAGGTCGAGTTGAAGCTGATAAGAGCGCGGCCGGCCGCGAATGGCGAGGCCGCGAGATCAGCGAGTTCGTCCTCAGGCGCCTTGGCGAGATCGATCGTACCGGTCGATTCGCCATGACGGAATTGCAGATGCGCGCCGAACTTCCTGGCGAGCGCCCGCATCGCGTGATTCTCGGCGCCGGTGGTAATACGCAGGCGCTTGTAGCCTTTCCAGCGCGCTTCCGCGATCAGGCGGCTGAACAGCACGGTGCCGACGTTCTGGCGCCGCGCCGAGGCTTCCACGCTGAAGGCGACCTCGGGCAGCGAATCGCCCTCGGGCGGGTGCAGCTCGGCCGCCCCGCGGACCACGCCGTCGACGATATAGGCGACGATCACGGTGCCGTCCTCGGCGCAACGGGCGGCGTAACGCTCGATGAAACTGTCGTCGAGAAAACCGTTGAAGCGGTCGTGCCGGCTTTCGGCATCAAGCCTCAGCAGGTGATCGCGCAAGAGCGGCAATTCTTCCTGCTGGCTCAACGTGCGCACGTAGCCCTGAACGGACTTCGGGCGGCTGGTTACTTCAAGTCCAAAATCTGCTGCGAGTGACAAGTCAAAACTCCTCTTGGTGTCCCTCGAGGAGGCGTTCGAATCCCTAGGCCTCCAATATTGTGCATCGCAACAAATTTTTCAAGACGGGAACCTGCCAAAGTTTCGGACATGGGAGGCGACTAATTCGTTAACAAAATCAAGCCCCCGTATTCATACGAGGACCAGCTGGGTCTGCGTCACCACGGCGACCAGCTTGCCGTCCTCGGTCTCCAGCCGGGTGGTCCAGACCTGGGTTCGCCGGCCTCTGTGGACTGGGGTGGCGGTCGCGATCACCGTGGTTCCCTCCTTGGCCCCCCCGATAAAGTTGGTCTTGCTCTCAAGCGTGGTCGTGCCCTTGGCGTCCTCCGGGAGATTGATCACGGTGGCCGCCGCGCCGACGGAATCGGCCAGCGCCATCACCGCGCCGCCGTGGATGGTGTGATGAAGCGTGCAGAGATCGGGCCTGACCGTCATCCGCGCCACCACGCGATCTTTCCCGGCCTCGACGAACTCGACGCCCTTGAGTTCGGCAAACGGCATCTTCATTGCTTTAAGCTTCTCGAGCGGCGTCATCGGATCTCCTCCCAAATCATTCTGCTCACAGGGTGAATTGCTCCGCGCGGCAAAGCAATGACGTCCGAGGTCGTCATTGCGAGCGCAGCGAAGCAATCCAGTATCCGCGGAAAGATTCTCGATTGCTTCGCTGCGCTCGCAAGGACGGGGGAGACAGCCTTCGTACCTCACGTCACCGCATTCACCACCTGATACTCCGGCCGCCGCCACACCTCGCCCGCGATCACCTCCTCGATGAACTCGGCGGCCCGCACGATCTCGCTCTCGCCGATATACAGCGGCGTAATGCCAAACCTCATAATGTCAGGCGCGCGGAAATCGCCGATCACGCCGCGGGCGATGAGGGCCTGCATCGCGGCGTAGCCCCCGTCGAAAGCGAAAGAGACCTGAGAGCCGCGGCGCTCATGCGTGCGCGGCGTAACAAGCTTCAAGGACGGACAGCGGCGTTCCACCTCGGCGATCAGGAGATCGCCGAGCGCCAGCGAAAGCGCGCGGACTTCCCTGATATCAACGCGGTCCCAGATGTCGAGCGAAGCCTCCAGCGCCGCCATTGCCAGCACCGGCGGCGTGCCGACGCGCATGCGCTCGACACCGCCCGCGGCTGCATAGGCAAGCTCGAACGCGAACGGCTTTGCGTGCCCCATCCACCCCGACAAAGCGGCTCGCACGCTGTCGGCGTGACGCGGCGCGACGTAGAGGAAGGCTGGCGCGCCGGGGCCGGCGTTGATGTATTTGTAGGTGCATCCGGCGGCGAAATCAGCGCCGGTGCCTGCAAGGTCAACCGGCAGCGCCCCGGCCGAATGCGCGAGGTCCCATACCGTGACGATGCCGAGCGCATGCGCTCTTGCAGTCAGCTTCGCCATGTCATGGCGCCGTCCGGTGCGGTAATCGACCTCGGTGATGTAGAGCACCGCGATCTCCTCCGACAACGACGCCTCGATCTCCTCCGGCGCGACCAGGCGCAATTGATCGCCACGGCCGAGCGTCGCGATCAGGCCTTCGGCCATATAGAGGTCGGTCGGAAAATTACCGGTGTCCGACAGGACGACCTTGCGCGATGCGTTCATATCGAGCGCGGCGGCGAGCGCCTGATAGACTTTGAGCGACAGCGTATCTCCGACCATGATGGAGCCGGCTTCCGCGCCGATCAGTCGCGCGATGCGATCCCCGACATGACGCGGCTGGGTATACCAGCCCGCTGTGTTCCAGGCGCGGATCAACTCATCGCCCCACTCGGCGGTGATGACGCGACTGACGCGCTCGGCCACGCCAAGCGGCAGCGCGCCGAGCGAATTGCCGTCGAGATAGATGACACCGTCGGGCATATGGAACAGCGCTTTGGTGTCGTCGTAAACGCGAAGCATGGTCATGAAAATCTCTACAGGATCGTGCGCACGCGCCAGAGCTCGGGAAACAGCTCGACCTCCAGCATACGCTTGAGATAGCTGACGCCGCCGGTGCCGCCGGTACCGCGCTTAAAGCCGATGACGCGCTCGACTGTCGTCACATGGTTGAAGCGCCAGCGCCGGAAATAATCCTCGAAATCGACCAGCTTCTCGGCCAGCTCGTAGAGCATCCAGTGCGTTTCCGGCGCTTCGTAGACGATACGCCAAGCCTGCAGCACACCTTCGTTGAAGCTATGGGTCTCGCGAACATCGCGCGCCAGCACGGCCGCAGGCATCTTGAGCCCGTTGCGGTCGGCGAGCCGCAGTACCTCGTCATAGAGGCTTGGCGTCGCGAGCTCGGCTTCGAGCAGCTGCGTGGTTTCCAGATCGTGCGCGTGCGGCTTGAGCATGGCGTGGTTGCGGTTGCCCAGCAGGAATTCGATCAACCGGTATTGCCGCGACTGGAAGCCTGAGGATTGGCCAAGCTGCGAGCGGAAGCGCGTATACTCGCTGGGCGTCATGGTGCGCAGCACGTCCCAGGCGCCGTTGAGCTGCTCGAAGATACGCGACATCCGTGCCAGCATCTTCATCGCAGGCTGCACTTCATCCTTCGCGATCGAACGACGTGCGGCGCTGAGCTCGTGGATGGCGAGCCGCATCCAGAGTTCGGTGGTCTGATGCTGGATGATGAACAGCATCTCGTCATGCGCTTCCGACAGCGGATGCTGCGCACCGAGGATCGCGTCCAGCGCCAGATAGTTGCCGTAGGACATGCGCCGGGCGAAATCGGTCTCGGCGCCTTCGCTTGCGGGATCGTATTCGCTGGACGTCATGGCATGCCCTTTCGATCGATCTTTAAGGCCTCGTCAGTCGAGGCCGATCAGGCGCGCGGTGATTGGCGACGACGGGTCCTTGAGGGCGTCGATCACGGTGAAATGGTTCAGCCCGGGATCGACGACAAGACGCGTCGGCACGTCGAAGCCAGTCCAGACATTGGCCACCAGATCGGACTGGCGGATGAATTCGGGCCGCTCGTTGCCACCGACCCAGGCGGTCACGGGTGAAGGCCCGCGCGGCAGATGCAGCGCCGCGCTTTCCAGCGTCGCCTCCTCCATCGTCATGCGCAGGGTGTCGTTCATCCTGGTCTTGAGCAGCGGACGCAGATCATGCAGGCCGCTGATGGACAGCGTCCCGGCGATGCGGTTGAAGACGGCGGGCTCCAGCCGGCTGTCGTCGCACAGCATGCGCGTAACGAGATGCCCGCCTGCGGAATGGCCGGCGAGCCGGATCGGTCCCGCGACGAGCGCGGCGGCCTTGGCGATCGCTGCGGTGATTTCCGCCGTAATGTCGGAGATGCGCGCGGCCGGTGTCAGCGTGTAGCTTGGCAGTGCGCCCGTCCAGCCGTGATGCCGCGCGCCTTCGGCGAGATCAGTCCACGCCGATTTGTCGAAGCGCATCCAGTAGCCGCCGTGGACGAAGACGACGAGGCCCTTGCTGTCGCCGTCGGGCAAGATCAGGTCGAGGCGCTGGCGCTCGCCGGGGCCATAGGCGATGTCGGCGCGAAATTCCTTCAGTCCGGCGCGATAAGCCGCCGCGCGCTCCGCCCACAGCGCCGGTATCTTGTCCGAGCCCGGGATATGGGCCGAATTGGCGTAAGCGTCATCCCAATCGCGCATCGTGACTTCCTCGACGGACTCAAGACCTTGTGGACCTGGCGCCAGTCTGCCACCAGCGCGGGCGGCGTCCTAGGCTTTAGTTTAAGCTTAAAGGATTTTGGAACCCCGGTGGATTGGGCAGCTCCCGTCATTGCGAGCGCAGCGACTTGTCCGCCGAAGCTTTAGCGAAGGCGGAAGCAATCCAGTCTGCCTCCGCGGTGGCAGTCCGGATTGCTTCGTCGCAAGGGCTCCTCGCAATGACGACGGAAGGCCCCTACCCCTTCTCCACCCCGCACCAATCCGCGATGAACAGCGCCATGGCCTTGGTCGTCTTCTTCAGCGATTGCAGATCGACATATTCATTGAAGCCGTGCATCTCGCCGCCACTCGCGCCGAAGCACAGGCTCGGGATACCGTGATTGAGGCCGTAGAAGCGCGTGTCGGTGAGCGCGGTGAAGACGAGGTCTTCGATTTGGCCGCCATAGACGGCGCTGAAGGCCTTGCCGAACGCGGCTTCCGGCGCGGCGGCGTCGGTCAGCTCATAGCCTTCCGACAAGAAGCCCGACCATTCGACCTCCGGGGGATTATTGGCGAGGAAACGATGGTTGCGCGCGGCAGCTGCAAGGCAAGCCATGATCTCCTTCTGGTGATCGGCGATCGACCAGCCCGGCAACACGGCAATCCGGCAATCGACGTCGCACCAGGCCGGCACGCTGGAGGCCCAGTCGCCGCCCTTGATGATGCCGGGGTTGAAGTTGATGGGATGGTTCAGCGTCTTGAAGTGACGATCGGCTTTCGCCCGCTCGTTCCACTCGATCTCGAGTTTTTGCAGCGCCTGGATCAAATGATAGGCCGCCATGATTGCGTTCGCGCCGGAGCCGGCGAAGGCGACGTGGGTCGGATGGCCCTTCACGCGCAGGCGGAACCAGATCACGCCGACCTGCGAGCGCACCATCTTGCCGCCGGTCGGCTCAGGAATGAAGCAAGCATCCGCGCGATAGCCGCGCTGAAGCGTCGAGAGCGCGCCGACGCCGGTGCTCTCCTCCTCGATCACGGACTGGAAGTGAATCCGCGCCGTCGGCCTGAGGCCCGCGGCCTTGATCGCATCGAGCGCGGAGAGCGCTGCGATGGTGCCCGACTTCATGTCGCAGGCACCGCGACCGAACATCTTGCCGTCCTTGATGACGGGCGAGAACGGCGGGGTGTCCCACAGTTCCAGCGGGCCGGCCGGTACGACGTCGCAATGGCCCTGGAGGATCAGCGATTTGCCCGCCTCGGTTTTGGGCCGGTACGTGCCGACCACAGTGCGCGCCTTCGAAAAATCGTGCTCGATGGGCCCGAAGCCGCGCAGATCTTTGAGATCGTCGACATTGATGTGCCAGTCGTCGACCTCGTAGCCGCGCACGCGCAGGAGGTCGCCGATCATGTCCTGGCACGGTCCCTCCGCACCGCGAGTCGAGGGGATCGCGACGAAATCGCGTGTGGTCGCGAGCTGGGCTTCGAAGCCGGCATCGACGGCGTCAAGAATCCTCTGCTGCGTTTCGGCATTCATCAGGCAACTCCAATCGGGCATTGAGATCATCGATGGAGCGCAAGCTAGCCGATTTCAGCCGTTCGGGTACTCTGCAAAATAGGCATCCCGCAATGCATCTTCGAGCAGCCGGCCCTCCGAATAGCCATTCAGTGTCGCCGGTCGGCGCACGCCCTCAAGCAGCCGCGGGCAAGGCTCCGGCGCGCCGAGCACGGTGCGCACCGGGATGCGCTCGGCATAGATCGGCAATTCATAGTCCTCGTCATCGTCGGCGACACCCTTGGCGCGGACTTTCGCGGAGGCCTCCTCGATCTCCATCGCGATAAAGGAGGTCGCCTTGATCTCCTGCGTGTTGCTCGCCCGCAGGCTCGCGGTGCGGTCCGGGAAGAAGCGGTCGACCATGGCGATCACCGCGCGCTCCTTCTCCTCGGGATCGGTGACGAGATAGGCGGTGCCGAATGCCATCACCGCGCGGTAGTCGGCCGAGTGATTGAACCCGCAGCGCGCCAGCACCAGGCTGTCGAGATGGGCGACCGTCAGGCACACACGCTCGCCCCGGGTCTGGTTGCGCAGCATGCGGCTGGCGCTCGAGCCGTGCCAGTACAGCTTCGTCCCTTCACGCCAGAAGAAGGTCGGCGTGCAATAGGGTTGGCCGTCGATCGCGTAGGAGACGTGGCAGAGCATCGAGGAATCCAGGATGCGATGAACGGTGTCGTGATCGTAGAAGCCGCGGTCGTGACGGCGCTTCACCTGGTTGCGCGCGGATGTCGGATAGGAATTTTGGTTCTCGGTCTGGCTCACGGCCGCTCCTGTCGGATTGAAACACTTCCAGCGCAGTTGTAGCCACGGATTTGGTCTGCGATAGTGCCAATTCCATGCGAAAAATTCCGACCAATTCCGTCTCCTCGCCGGCCAAAGCCGAGCTGCCGCTCGACCTCGCAGGCCCGCACATCACGGCTGGCGCCTCGTCGGCGCACCGGCTGTATCAGGCGCTGTGCGAGATGATCGTCGGCGGTCTGGTGAAACCCGGCGAGCCGCTGCCGCCGTCGCGCACGCTGGCCAAACAGACTGGCTTTCGGCGCAATGCCGTCGTCACCGCCTATGAGCGGCTGATTGCCGACGGCTTTGCCGACGCAACAGTCGGCTCCGGCACCTTCGTCGCCGCGCGCATCCCCGCGCGCGCGGCCGAGCCGAAGCGGCCGAAGATCAGCGTCGAAACGCCCGGGCAAGGCGCGTTTTCGCTCGGCTGCACCCATATCGACGCGCGCGCCGTGCAGCGTTTCCGGGCCTTTGTCGGCCGTCGCATGCGCGCCTTCGGCGCGGAGCATCTGCACTATGGCGATCCCCGTGGCAGCCGCGAGCTGCGTGCGGCGATCGCCGATCATCTGTTGTCGGCGCGGGGCCTGCGCTGCGATCCCGATCAGATCATGCTGACGTCGGGCACGCTGCACGCGCTGCGCATCGTGCTGAGCGCGATCCTGAAGCCCAACGACCAGGTCTGGTGCGAAGACCCCGGCTACCCCGCTGCGCGGAAAACCATCGCGCATTGCGGCTATCGTGCGGTGTCCGTTCCCGTCGACGCGCACGGCATGCGTGTCGCCAAAGGCCGCGCAGCGGCGCCGTCCGCGCGCGCAGCCTATGTGACCCCGTCGCACCAGTTTCCGCTGGGTGTGCAGATGTCGATGCCGCGACGGCTCGAGCTGCTGGACTGGGCCAGGCAGGCCGGCGCCTTCGTGCTGGAAGACGATTACGACAGCGAGTTCCGCTATGACGGCGCGCCACTGATGTCACTAGCCGGCATCGATCACCTCCAGCGTGTGATCTACATGGGCACGTTCGCCAAGACCTTGTTTCCGGGCCTGCGCATCGGCTATTGCGCCCTGCCCGAGCGCTTGATTGCGGATGTCACCGCCGCGCGGGCCGCGCTCGACCGCTTTCCCGGCACGCTGATGGAGGGCGCGGTGGCCGACATGCTCAATTCCGGCGCGTTCGCGGCGAACCTGAAGCGCGTGCGCAAGCTTTACCGCGAGGCGCGCGACGCGCTGGCCGGGACGCTCGAAGCCGAATCCGAGGGCGTGCTGTCGGTGCCGGTCCCATCACAGGGTCTGCATCTTGTCGCCCGGTTCGATCCCTCGGTCGATCTGGCTGTGGCGGCAGACGCCAAGCAGGCCGCCGGCGCCGAAGGCTGGCTGTTGGCCGACACCTATTCACGCGCGCGTCCTCTTCCCGGTTTCGTGCTGGGATTTTCCGGCCACGCGGTTCCGAAGCTCGTCGCATCCGCCGAGCGGCTCGCGCGGGAATCGCGAGCGGCCTTGCGTGCGAGACGCAAGCCGGCCCGGCGGGCATGACGAACGCTCACTATGAGAATCGGCTGCCGCTCCCTACATTGCGGCATCGATGCCGGGAGCTCACACCATGCTGCTACGCCGCGCGACTTGCCTCTCGCTCCTGATCTTCATCGCACTCGCCGCGACCGCGCGCGCAGGCACGGTCGGACGCGAGCAGGACATCGTCGATCTCAAGCTCGGCCAGCGCGTGCAAGTGGACGACGGAACCTGCCCCGCCGGACAGGTCAAGGAAGTGCGCGGCGCCAAGATGACCGACAAGGGCGTCGCACGGACGAGCACCTGCGTGTCGCGGTTTGGTCCGAAATCAAAGCGATGAGCGCTACTTCGCCGGATCGAACATACATTGCAGGGTCGGCTTCGCGATCTTGGTGAAGGTCGGGCCGATTTCGGTCTGCTTTGCGGCCGGCACCCAGTCGGTCTCGATCGTCGGCACCCCGGTCTCGCTGATGCCGCGCAGCAGGGCCTCGCGGAGATCGCGATCCTCGACGACGGCGGCAGCATGATCGTGCAGGCAGCCGCAGACCTCTTCCGGATGCTCCCATCGCCCGAGCATGCGCGGCGCGCATTGCCTCACGAACTCGGTACGGGGATCGGGTAATCTGGAGGGAGAGCGCACCTGCGCCTGAACGGCACTGATCGTGAGAAGGAATATGAACGCCGCAGCGAAGGTACGAACAATCATGATGGCCTTTATCGGCTGATTTTTATTGTGACGATCAGAAGCGCGCGGAAACCACGATCGGCTGCGGCGCCGGGGTCATGATCGGCGAGCCGCTGTACTGGAAAGTACCGATGCCTGGGACATTGCCGTCCGGCGAGCCCGCGAACGAGGAGCCGGCGAGCACGAAACCGAAAGCAAGGATGAGGCTGAGCGTGCGCATGGACTTGTCTCCGAATTCTCTGGCCGGCGTGCGCCGTCGTCGTTGTGAGGTTGATAACCATGGGCGGTTTCGCGCGTGATGCGCCAAAGCCGGAAAATGGTTTCATCTCCGTGAGAATTGTTTCGTCCCGTTCGGAGCGACGACATATTCGACGGAAAATCTCAATCTTTTCAGATGGGTCGTGCGGCCGCCCGAGGTGGCTTGGCAGGTTCCGTGCGCGCTCGGCTGCGCGCCGGAATGCTGGCGCCGTCATGATCCCGCCTCACACCCTTCACATGCGTTTTACGTTTTTCTGCTGAAGAGAAGCCGAACGAAGGCTGGGCCCCGTCGAACCGGGGGCGCTTCGACGGCGACCCAAGCTATCGAGACCGAGACGCCCGGAAATCGCCGAGCGCGTTCATGTGAGGAACGGCCATCATGACGGCGCAGAATCGCGCAACGACGCGCGATGCGGACCAACGAACGGACCGCCGGGAGCAACGGTCTGTTCGCAGCAGCGCCAATTCGCCTGGCGAAATGGCGCTGCAATCGAGCCGCGGGTTTGAGGCCACACCGCAATCATTCGTGCGGCTGACCGGCTCGCATCTTGCAAAACCGCGCGCCAGCCGCGCTGACATCATCGCGTGAACGCAAACGCGTCATTGGTGAACGCAAACGCGTCAGTGAGTGAACGCAAGAGCGTCACTGAGTGAAGAACTCTCCGCACTTCTGGACGTTTGCGTCCGCCGGTCCCCACGGCATGACCGGGACGGTCGAGGTCGAGTTCTTCGGCGAGCCCTCGATCAGCCTGTCCGAATAGACCATGTAGACCAGCACGTTGCGCTTGGCGTCACAGCCGCGCACGATCTGCATCTTCTTGAAGAACAGCGAGCGGCGCTGGCGGAACATGTCGTCGCCCTGCTCCATCTTGTTCTTGAACTTGATCGGGCCGACCTGACGGCAGGCGAGCGAAATGTCCGAGACCTCCTCGGCAAGGCCCAGCCAGCCCTTGAAGCCGCCCTTCTCCGGCACCGTGAAATGACAGGCCACGCCCTCGACTTCAGGATCGTCGAGACCATAGGTCGCAAGCTTGTCGTTCGGGCTCATCCATTTGAACACGGTCGAGCGGCGGAAGATCAGATCCGGCTCGTCCGCGGCGGATGCGGACGCCGCAGGCACGGTCAGCGCCAGGAGAAATAAAGCGAGGCCTTTCAAGCGGATGCTGGAAAGACTGGGGAAACGAGATGACATGAAGTTCTCCAGTAACAAGTCCCAGCAATGTAGGTATGAGGCGACCGATCAGGAAGACGATCGGCAGGCCGATACGGCCGCCGTTTACCGCTCCGTGAGGCTTTTTTGCTACGCTTTGGACAAAAGTAGCTGATCGCAGAACCGCCGTGCTGGTGAACGCGTATCCCCTCTGAGAGACTAACATCTGATTTGGATTATGGATTCGATGATGAACAGCGTGAACGGGTCTGGTTTTTCTGCCAAGCCGGCGCGATTTTGGCAGGTCGCCATTTTGACGGCGGCGGGTGCTATCGGCACGGCGAGCCAGGCGGACGCAGCGTTTTATTACTGGACGGATTATTCCGACGGGTCCTACGGGCGCCAGGAGCGCCATCCCGAAGTCCCGCGCCAGAAGCCGCAGAAGCGTGGTGCGGCCGGCAAGAAAGACCTCGTTGCCGAAAAAGAAGCCGGCACGAAACCGCAAGGCCCCCTCGTCATCGTCGTTTCGATCGATCGGCAGAAGGTCACGGTCTACGACACCAAGGGCGTGTTCGCGGAATCCCCGGTGTCGACGGGCATGAAGGGCCATTCGACGCCGATGGGTGTGTTCAGCGTCATCCAGAAGCACAAATTCCACCATTCCAACATCTATAGCGGCGCGCCGATGCCGTACATGCAGCGGATCACGTGGTCGGGCGTTGCCATGCATGCGGGTGTGCTGCCGGGCTATCCGGCCTCGCACGGCTGCATCCGCATGCCGATGGCGTTCGCTGTGAAGATGTGGAACTGGACCAGGATGGGCGCGCGCGTGATCGTTTCGCCCGGGCAGATGTCACCGCAGAACTTCTCACATCCGCTGCTTGCCTCGGTGCGCGTTCCGCCGCAACCCGCGGCCAGCCTGGAGCCGCAGACCGATGCCGCCGAGAAGGCCGACAAGGGCGCGGCCAATACCGGGGCCACCGAAGCAAAGCCGGTTGAAACGAAGACTGCCAGCGCGGACGGCGTGCTCGAGCTGCGCTCGTCGGTCGGCCACACCGTGTTGTCGGACGTGACCACCGGATATGTCCCGGTCCGCGAGGAGGCCTCGGCCGATCAGACCGAGACCACCGCAAAGCCCGAGGCCAAGACCGCTGAGGCGGCGGACGCGGCCAAGCCCCAGGCCGGAGATGCCGCGCAGCCCGCGAACACTGAAGCGAAGCCTGTCGAGGCCGCGGAGACGCCGAAGTCCGAAACCGCCGAACCCGCGAAGACGCCCGATGCACCGGCCGTGGCTCCAGCGCAGGCGGCCACGCCCGACGTCAAGAAGGACGAAACCCGCGTTGCCGATCCGGCGCCCGTGGCGAAACCTGAAGCGCCCAAGCGCGCGGGCCAGATCGCGGTCTTCATCAGCCGCAAGGATTCCAAGCTCTACGTGCGGCAGAACTTTGCGCCGCTGTTCGAGGTGCCTGTCACGATCGCCGCGAGCGATCGACCGCTCGGCACGCATGTCTTTACCGCCGAAGTCGACAAGGCCGATTCCAATGCACTGCATTGGTCGGTGGTGTCCTTGCCGGTGTCCGTCCGCTCTGCCGCGCGCGAGGATGATCGCCGCATGACAGGCCACCAGCGTGGCGCAGCCGTGATTCCCGTCGCTGCCAAGCCTGTGGTCACGCCGGACAGCCCGGCCGAAGCCCTCGACCGCATCTCGGTCCCGGCGGACACGATCACGAAGATCAACGAAATGCTGACGTCAGGCGGCTCGATCATCGTCTCCGACCAGGGCATCAACCAGGGCGAGACTGGCGAAGGCACCGATTTCATCGTCCGCCTGTACTAGCGGGCTTTATCGCGGCAGATAACGCGGTGTTGACGAGGCCGCTCGCAGCGGCGGGGTAACATGTGCCTCGGATCATTTCGCGGGACGCCGTCATGATGAACCGCAGGACGATGCTCATCGCCGCCTTTGCAGGCACGCTGGCGCCGGTGACGCGTGCACTGGCGGATGGCGGCATGAGCCGAATCTCCGCCTACGCCTTCTCTTTCCCGGCATTGTCAGGCGGCGACATCCGCCTTGCGGCCTTCACCGGCAAACCGCTGCTGGTGGTCAACACCGCTTCGCTCTGCGGTTACACGCCGCAATACGCTGGCCTGCAAGACATCTGGGGCGAGTTTCGCCAACGCGGCCTCACCGTCATTGGCGTGCCCTCCAACGACTTCGGCGGACAGGAGCCCGGCGGCACCAGCGAGATCTCGGAGACCGCCCACCACCAATACGGCGTTACCTTCCCGATCGCGGCCAAGGCTGTCGTGGTCGGTGCGAAAGCGCATCCGTTCTACAAATGGGCGGCAGAGGCGCGCCCCAAGGATGTTCCACGCTGGAACTTCCACAAATACCTGATCGGCCGGGACGGCTATATCGCCGACGTCTTTGCATCCACGGTCGAGCCGGCCGACACGCGGATCAAGACGGCGATCGCCAAGGCGCTGGCCGACACTTGACGGCGCATGTCCCGCAACCCGGTTGGGCACAATTGCGGTGGGGCGCCAAACAGCCGTTGCAATGGCGAGGGCCCACCATCTAGGCTAGGATCTCGTTAGGGGCAGGATGGTTTTGCCGGAGGCGAAAAGCCGCGGCGGAACAACGGGATCAATCTCGAGGACAACACCATGCGTGTGGCGGCAGGACTGATTTTGGCAAGCGCGATGTCTCTGGCGATGACGAGCGCGGCATGGTCGCAGACCCCGGCTGCAAAGCCCGCTGCCGCGACGCAAGCCCCACCGGCGGCAACACCGGCTGCGGCTGCGCCCGCTGCGGCTCCGGCACCCGCTCCTGCAGCAGCCGCCGCGCCGGCGGGCTTCGTCAATCCTCCCGCGCCTAAACAGGCGCCGCAGCCCGCGCGCGCGGCTTGCAACACGCCGGGCGCCTTGGGCGTCGCCCGCACCGTCGAGATCGACACCACGGGCGGTCCCGGCTTCGGCTTCGAGCATTTCAAGGAGCTCGATTTCCTGCGCGACAAGGAGGTCGTGCTGACCTTCGACGACGGCCCCTGGCCCAAGAACACGCCTGCGGTGCTGAAGGCGCTCGCCGACGAGTGCACCACCGGCATCTTCTTCTCGATCGGCAAGCACGCGACGTACGAGCCGGAGATCCTCAAGCAGGTCTACGCGGCCGGCCACACCGTGGGCACCCACACCTGGTCGCACGCCAATCTCAACAACAAGAAGCTCACGGAAGCGCAGCGCAAGGAAGAGATCGAGAAGGGTCTTTCCGCGGTGAAATGGGCGCTCGGCGGCATTTCGCCCTCACCGTTCTTCCGCTTCCCGGCGCTCCAGCATCCGCCGGAGATGGTCACCTATCTCGGCAATCGCAACACGGCGATCTTCTCCTGCGACATCGACTCCTTCGACTTCAAGGCCTCGAAGCCCGAGAAGGTGGTCGAGACCGTCATGAAGAAGCTGGACAGCAAGGGCAAGGGCATCATCCTGATGCACGACTTCCAGAAGCACACCGCGGAGGCCCTGCCCGAATTGCTCAAGCGCCTGAAGGCCGGCGGCTACAAGGTGGTGGCGATGCGCGCCAAGTTCCCGGCCTCTACGCTGCCGGAATACGACCAGGAGCTGCTCAAGGACGTCAAGCTGCCGACGGTGAGCACCCGGCCGGTCAACAGCGTCGTGACGACGGTTTCCGAATAGCCGCGCCTTGTCCTTTCGCATCGAAGGCTACGTCATCGTCTCCGCGGACGGCATGCTCGCCGACGCGGCGCATGTCATGCCCGACAGCCTGAAATTCGAAGGCGACAAGCTGTTCTTCGAGCAGGCGCTCGATCGCGCTGCGCTGATCGTGCACGGCCGTCACTCGCACGAGCAGCAGCCGAATTCACCCAAGCGCAAGCGCCTGATCCTGACCCGCAAGATCAAGGCTCTGACCGTCGATCCCGAAATGCCGAACGCGACGTTGTGGAATCCGGATCACGTCAGCTTCGAAGACGCCTGTGCGTTTGCCGATGTCGCCTCCGGCACCGTCGCAATCATCGGCGGCCCCGTCGTGTTCGACATGTTCATGGATCGCTACGACACATTCTGGCTGTCGGAAGCCCCGCATCTGCGGCTGCCCGGCGGCGAGGGCTGTTTTGTGGAAGTGCCGGGGCGCACGCCTCAGGAGGTGCTGGCCTCACGCGGGATGAAGCCGGGCGCGCCGTATCTGCTCGACGCCGCGCATGACGTGACCGTCACGCCGTGGCGCAGGACGTAGCGGTTTAACTTTTATACGTCCCCGTAGGCCGCCTCGGCCGGACGCGTGGCGCGGCCGTAGCCCATGATCATGAAGAGCGCGCCGATGATCGACAGGTTCTTGAGCGCGTCCACCAGCATCTTGCCGTTGTCAGGCGGCACCTGGTTCCAGAAGTCGTAGAACAGGAAGGTCGCGACCGCGAAATAGATGATCATCAGCATCGCGAAGAACCGCGCGCCGAAATTCAGCGCGATCATCACCCCAGCGATGATCTCGAGGACACCGACCGCGATCGCCAGCAGTTGCGGCGTCGTCATGGCCGTCGCCGTCTCGACCTGCTTGGCGTAAGGCGCGATCATGTCGGGCACCACGACCTTGGCGGCGATGAAATCAACGGTCGCCTGCATGGCAAACAGTCTTGCCGCGCCCGTGTAGATGAACAGCACGGCGAACAGAATCCGCCCGAAAGTCACGAACGCTGGCATGATCGGCCTCTTTGCTCAGGCTTTTTGAAACCGGAATTTTCGCGAAAGCACTGAAGGATTATGGAGAGTCATTCGCCGGTTTACAAACGGGGAAATGGCGAAAGTCGTTTTGAAAGCATTGAATTGCCGACGCGCGGCAAGTGCGCTCCCTCGCCCCGCTTGCGGGGAGAGGGTTGGGGTGAGGGGGAGCCTCGGCCGGGACGGTGAAAATTGGACTCGCGGAGAGTCCCCCTCGCCCGGATCGAGCTGCGCGCGAATTCGACCTCTCCCCGCAAGCGGGGCGAGGTGAAGAGCCCCGCCCCTACGTAAACAACGTCGGCTGCTGCCGCGACGCGCGCTCCTGCGCTTCCACCACAGCCACCGCGGTCATGTTGAGGATGCCTCGCGCCGTCACGGACGGGGTGAGGATGTGGGCTGGACGCGCCGGCCCGATCAGGATTGGACCGACGGGCAGCGCGTCCGCCAGCGACTTGATCATCTGATAGGCGACGTTGGCGGTGTCGAGGCTTGGCATGATCATGATGTTGGCCTCGCCCTCGAGGTTGGAGTGCGGCAGCACCATTTTGCGCGCCGCCGCCGAGAGCGCGGTGTCGCCCTGCATCTCACCGTCAGCCTCGAGCTCCGGATGCTTCTCCTTCAGGAGCTGGGTCGCCCGGCGCATCTTGCGCGAGGATTCCGTGTCGTAACTGCCGAAATCCGAATGCGAGACGAAGGCGATCTTCGGCTTGATGTTGAAGCGTTGGACGTGGACCGCCGCGAGCGAGGCGATCTCGGCGAGCTCTTCGGCGCTCGGATTGGGCCGCACCTGGGTGTCGGCGATGAAGAAGGCGCCCTTGCTGGTAATCAGCAGCGCCAGCGCCGCATAGTCGCTGATCCCCGGTGTGAACCCGACGATCTCGCGGACATGGCGCAGATGGCTCATGTAGCGGCCCTCGACGCCGCAAAGCATGGCGTCCGCCTCTCCGCGCACCACTGCGAGCGCCGCGATGACGGTGTTGTTGGTGCGCACCACCGTGCGCGCCGCATCGGGCGTCACGCCGCGGCGGCCGGCGACCTCGACATAGGACTGCACGTAGGAGCGGTAGCGCGGATCGTCCTCGGGATTGACGAGATCGAAGTCCCTGCCGGCCTTGATCGACAGGCCGAAGCGCTCGATGCGGGCCTCGACCACCGACGGACGTCCGACCAGGATCGGCGTCGCCAGCTTCTCCTCCAGCACCACCTGGGTGGCGCGCAGCACGCGCTCGTCCTCGCCTTCGGCGTAGATCACGCGCACCGGTTGGGTCTTGGCCTTCGCGAACATCGGCTTCATGACGAGGCCGGAGCGGAAAGCGAAGCGCTCGAGCAGCGCGGTGTACTCGTCGAAATTGGTGATGGGCCGGGTCGCGACGCCGGAATCCATCGCAGCCTTGGCGACCGCCGGCGAGATTCGCAAAATCAACCGCGGATCAAACGGAGACGGGATCAGCGAGCCCGGGCCAAACCCTTGCGTCTCGCCGGTATCAAAGCCTTGCGCGACCGCGTCGGACGGCGCCTCGCGCGCGAGCTGCGCGATGGCCTCGACGGCGGCGAGCTTCATCTCCTCGTTGATCGCGCTGGCGCCGACGTCGAGCGCGCCACGGAAGATGAAGGGGAAGCAGAGGACGTTGTTGACCTGGTTCGGAAAGTCGGAGCGGCCGGTGCAGATCATGGCGTCGGGGCGCACCTTGCGCGCCTCCTCCGGCATGATCTCCGGCGTCGGATTCGCGAGCGCCATGATGAGCGGCTTGTCGCCCATCGCCTTGGCCATCTCGGGCTTGAGCACGCCCGGTGCGGACAGGCCGATGAAGATGTCGGCGCCGCCGATGACGTCGGCGAGCGTGCGCTTGTCGGTCTTCTGCGCATAGACCGCCTTCCAGCGGTCCATCGTGGTGTTGCGGCCCTCATGCACTAGGCCGTCGATGTCGCAGACCCAGATGTTCTTGCGCTGCGCCCCCATCGACACCAGCAGGTTCAGGGTTGCGATCGCCGCGGCCCCTGCCCCCGATGCTACGATCTTCACGTCGGAGAGCTTCTTGCCGTTGAGTCGCAGGGCGTTGGTGACGGCGGCGGCAACGATGATCGCGGTGCCGTGCTGGTCGTCGTGGAAGACCGGGATCTTCATGCGCTCCTTGAGCTGCGCCTCGATCTCGAAGCATTCCGGTCCGCGGATGTCCTCGAGATTGATGCCGCCGAAGGTCGGCTCGAGCGCGGCCACGGTCTCGACCACGCGCTCGATGGTGTCGGCCGCGATTTCGATGTCGAACACGTCGATGCCGGCGAATTTCTTGAACAGGACCGCCTTGCCCTCCATCACCGGCTTCGAGGCCAGCGGACCGATATTGCCGAGGCCGAGCACGGCGGTGCCGTTCGAAACCACGGCGACCAGATTGGAGCGGATCGTCAGCGTCGCCGCTTCCGCCGGGTTCTTGGCGATCTCCAGGCAGGCGGCGGCGACGCCGGGCGAATAGGCCAGCGCGAGGTCGCGCTGGTTGGCGAGCGGCTTGCTCGCCTGAATCTCGAGCTTCCCGGGGCGCGGCAGACGGTGATAGGCCAGCGCCGCCTGGTGGAGATCATCGGAATAAGACGACATGCGGTGTCTCGCCTCGCGTTACCGGCCTCAAACTACGTTGTCCTGACCGGCCCGCCTTCGGGTGGTATTTCCGGGTCATGGAAACGGGATGAAGCACGCCGGGCGCCCCGGTGGCAACATCCGATTGCGGCCCCATCAACAGGGCGCGCGGTCAAATATCTGATAGCGCTCACTTTCCCTGGACCCCGCATTGCTTTGCGAATATGGCAGGTTGCGTCCTGCAACGCGAGCAACTGGAGCTGAGAATGAAGCGAATCCTGATCGGCCTAATCGTCGTGGCCGTGGTGGTCGCGGGCGGATGGTTCGGCTTCAATCTCTACGTCCAGCATCGCACCACCGCCGAGGTGGAGGCCGCGTTCGAGCAAATCCGCAAGCAAGGCGGCAAGGCCAGCTACGGCAAGATCGCCTTCGATCTGCCCACGCGCACCCTCACGATCGAGGACATCGCGGTTACGCCCGGCAAGGCACCGCAGGCGCAGATCAGGATCGCCGCCATCAAGGGCACGGGCGTTCGCCAGATCGACGAGACAAGGTTCTCGGCCGACGATATCAACATCACCGGGCTCGAGGTTACGCTGGACCAGATCGGCGCTGCCAAGCTCAAGGTCGCGTACAAGCTCCCGCAATTGGTCATGCGCGACTATGCCGGTCCTGTTCACGCGGATCAGGTGCCGGCGGACGGCTCGCTGGTCGACCTGTACCGCTACGTGCTCGGCCAATATGCGAGTGTCGCTGCATCGTCGCTCACGGCCCCGACCCTCACGATCAGCTTCGATTCCGGCGCCGCCGGCAGCGGCGAGGTCACCTATTCCGGACTGGCGATCCAGAACCTGAAACACGGCAAGATCGACGCGATGAAGTCGGACCGCGCCGTGATCTCGGTCGACGTGAAGCAGCCCGGCAAGCCGGACAAGCTGACGGGCGAATTGTCGAACATCATCGTCAACGATTTCGACGCGAGCGCGATCCTCGCCGCGCTCGATCCGCAGACGGCCAGCGACGACAGCTATCGCCGGGTCTACCGGCAGGTCTCGACAGGTCCCTATGCGCTCAAATCGGCACAGGGGATGCGAGTGGATATCGACGGCTTCACCATGGAAGACATCGCCGTGCAGCCGTCGAAATTCCGGCTGGCCGAGATATTTGCCGCTCTGCCACGGGATCAATCGGCCCCGCCGACGCCGGCACAGGCACGCGAGCTGCTGGAGAAGCTCGCCGGAGTCTATGAGGGTCTTCGCATCGGTAAGGCCGAAATCGGCAAGATGTCGGTCGGCACGCCGCAAGGAACGGCCACGGTTAATGCCATCCGATATCGCGACGGCGAGTTCGCGGTCGAAGGCGTCGACACGCCGTCTCCGCAGGGACAGTTCAAGATGGAGCGCTTCGCGCTGAAATCCTTCAGCACGGCGAATTTGATGCGCTGGGCAGCAAGCCTCACCACTCCCGGGCGGGCGCCCGCGCCGGATCAGATGCTCGGGCTGTTCGGCGTGCTCGCAGGCGCAGAGATTAAGGGCGTGACGGCGCCGTTCAAGACCACCAAGAAGCTGGTCATGATCGACACACTGAGCCTGGACTGGGGGCAGCTGGTCGGCTCAATCCCGAGCAAGGCGCATGTGGTTGCCAAATTTGTCACGCCCACCGATCCATCCGACCCGAAGCAGCTCCCATTGATTGCCAGCGGGATCGACAAGCTCGCGGTCGACCTCGATCTCGGCGCTGCCTGGACCGAACAGTCCAACAGCTTCGTTCTGACGCCGGCGACGCTCGACATCGGCGGGATCGCAAGCGCGCAATTGCGTATTGCGCTCGGCAACGTGCCGCGTGAGGTGTTTTCGGCCGATCCCGCCCAGCTCATGGGCCAGGCGGCCCGGATCGAGGCGGGCACGCTCGAATTCTCATTGCGCGACAGCGGCGTCGTCGATCTCGTCGCGGCGCAGTTCGCGCGCATGCAGAATGTCAGCCGCGATACCGCACGTCAGGCGCTCGTCGAGAGCATCAAGGCTAGACGCGAGCAAGTTGCTTCCGCCAATCCGGATGCGAACGCGGCCGTGGACGCCATCGCCCGCTTCGTCGAGACGCCGGGCCAGACGCTTTCCATCAAGCTGTCCCCGCGCGCCAAGGCACCGCTGATGCAATTGATGCAGCTCTTGCAAACCGACCCACAGAGCGCGCTTGCCCAGTTCAGGATCGAGGCGTCGACGGGGCTGTAGGGAACGACGCTGCGCGCGGGGACGGCAATTGGACCGGCGAAAATCCCTCCCCGTCATTGCGAGCGAAGCGAAGCAATCCAGAGTCCCTCCGCGGAAAGATTCTGGATTGCTTCGCTACTCGCAATGACGCCGTGGAGACAGCCTCACTTCTGCGGCAGATTCACCTTCACATGCAGCTCGCGGAGCTGCTTGGGGCTGGGCTCCGACGGCGCGCCCATCAGGAGGTCCATGGCCTGCTGGTTCATCGGGAACAGCGAGATCTCGCGCAGATTGTTGGTGCCGCACAAGAGCATGACGATGCGGTCGACGCCGGCGGCCATGCCGCCATGCGGCGGGGCGCCGTACTGGAAGGCACGGTACATGCCGCCGAAGCGATCGACGACTTCCTGTTCGCCATAGCCGGCGATCTCGAAGGCCTTCACCATCGCTTCCGGCACGTGGTTGCGGATACCGCCCGAGGCGATCTCGTAGCCGTTACAGGTAATGTCGTACTGGAATGCCTTGATGGTCAGCGGATCCTGGCCCTTCAAGGTATCGAGACCGCCCTGCGGCATTGAGAAGGGATTGTGCGAGAAGTCGACCTTCTTGTCTTCCTCATTGTACTCGTACATCGGGAAGTCGACGATCCAGGCCAGCTCGAACCGCTCCTTGTCGGTGAGGTTCAGGTCCTCGCCGACCTTGTTGCGGGCCAACCCTGAAAACTTCCAGAACTTGTCGGGATCGCCGGCGACGAAGAACGCGGCATCGCCTTCCTTCACGCCGATCTGGGCGCGGATCGCGGCGGTGCGCTCAGCGCCGATGTTGTTGGCAAGCGGACCGGCACCTTCGCCGCCCTCGCGCCACATGATGTAGCCGAGGCCGGGCTGGCCCTCGCCCTGCGCCCATGAATTCATGCGGTCGCAGAAGGCGCGAGAACCGCCACCCGGCGCCGGGATCGCCCAGACCTGGTTCTTGGGGTCCTCCAACATCCGCGCGAACACCTTGAAGCCGGAGCCACGGAAGTGTTCGGAGACGTCCTGCATCTCGATCGGATTGCGCAGGTCCGGCTTGTCCGAGCCGTATTTGCGCAGCGCCTCGGCAAACGGAATCCGGCGCCAGCCCTTGGTCACCGGCTTGCCCTTGGCGAACTCCTCGAATACGCCCGTGATGACAGGCTCCATCGCGGCGAAGACGTCTTCCTGCGTAACAAAGCTCATCTCGACGTCGAGCTGGTAGAACTCGCCCGGCAGACGATCTGCGCGCGGGTCCTCGTCGCGGAAGCAGGGTGCGATCTGGAAGTAGCGGTCGAAGCCCGACATCATCAAGAGCTGCTTGTACTGCTGCGGCGCCTGCGGCAGCGCGTAGAACTTGCCGGGATGGATGCGCGACGGCACCAGGAAGTCGCGCGCGCCTTCCGGCGAGGACGCGGTCAGGATCGGCGTGTTGAACTCGAAGAAGCCCTGCCCCTCCATGCGCCGACGCATCGACTTGATGATTTCGACGCGCGTCATGATGTTCTGGTGCAGCTTCTCGCGACGCAAATCTAGGAAGCGGTACTTGAGCCTAATGTCCTCGGGATATTCCTGGTCGCCGAACACCGGCAGCGGCAGGTCGCCGGCAGGTCCCAGCACTTCGATCTCGCTGACATAGATCTCGATCTTGCCGGTCGGCAAATCGTCATTGTCGGTGCCTTCGGGCCGGCGGCGGACCTTGCCGTCCATCTTGACCACGAATTCCGAGCGCAGCTTCTCGGCCTGCGAGAACGCCGGCGAGTCCGGATCGACCACACACTGGGTCAGGCCGTAGTGGTCGCGCAGGTCGATGAACAGCACGCCGCCATGGTCGCGAACGCGATGGACCCAGCCTGAAAGGCGGACCGTCTCGCCGATGTTGCTCTCGCGGAGCGCGCCGCATGTATGTGACCGGTAGCGATGCATGGTCGTCCCAAAATGATGTCTGAGGATCGAATCGGACGGCCTGAAACGACCGGTCCGAAGTTGCGGCAGGGTTTACCCGACGAGGCCCCAAGCGGCAACCAAGGGAACGCCCTGTTTTCGGCTGGAAGTGCCCCTTTTTGCCCAATCCGGGCTCAAGCCTTTGCCATCCGGCGTTCCACGCCTATCTTGAGGCCATGACAGTCCATTTCCCGTTCCAGAACTCCTATTCGGCGCTGCCGGACAGCTTTTTCGCCCGTGTCGCACCGACGCCGGTGGCGGCGCCCCGGCTCATCAAGCTGAACAGGCCGCTGACGGTCCAGCTCGGGCTCGATCCAGATGTGCTGGAGACCCCTGAGGGCGCCGAAATCCTCGCGGGCAAGACGGTTCCCGCCGGCGCCGATCCGATCGCCATGGCCTATGCCGGCCACCAGTTTGGGCAATTCGTACCGCAGCTGGGCGACGGAAGGGCGGTGCTGCTCGGCGAGGTCATCGACAAGGACGGCATCCGCCGCGACGTCCAGCTCAAGGGCTCGGGTCCCACTCCGTTCTCCCGCCGCGGCGACGGCCGTGCCGCGCTCGGGCCGGTGCTGCGCGAATACATCGTCAGCGAAGCGATGTTCGCGCTCGGCATTCCGACCACGCGCTCACTCGCTGCCGTCGTCACCGGCGAGCACGTCATCCGCGAGACCGCGCTGCCAGGCGCGGTGCTGACCCGCGTCGCCTCGAGCCACATCCGCGTCGGGACCTTCCAGTTCTTCGCCGTTCGCCGCGACACCGATGCCATTCGCCGGCTCGCCGACCATGTCATCGCGAGGCACTATCCGGAGCTGCTCGGCGCCGAGCGGCCCTATCACGCGCTGCTCGGTGGCGTCGTCGCGCGCCAGGCCGATCTCGTCGCACGCTGGCTGCTGGTCGGTTTCATCCATGGCGTGATGAACACCGACAACAGCTCGATCTCGGGCGAGACCATCGATTATGGCCCCTGCGCTTTCATGGATGCCTACAATCCGGCGCAGGTGTTTTCCTCGATCGACGAGATGGGCCGCTACGCCTATGCGAACCAGCCGCGCATCGCGCTGTGGAATCTGACCCGGCTGGCCGAATGCCTGCTGCCGCTGTTCTCCGACGATCAGGAAAAGGCGGTCGCCGATGCCCAGGACATTCTCGGCGCCTTCTCCGAGACGTTCAGCGACGCCTATCAGGCGGGTCTACGCAAGAAGGTCGGCCTGTTCACGGAGCGCGACGGCGACGATGCACTGATCCAGGACCTGCTCGACGCCATGGCGAAGAACCAGGCCGACTTCACCCTCACCTTCCGCAAGCTCGGTGACGCAGCTGGCAATCCGGCAGCCGACGATGCACGCGCCCAGTTCATGGACCCCGCCGCCTTCGACGAGTGGGCCAGGCGCTGGCACGAGCGCACAGCCCTGGAGCCGCAGAGCGCAGCCGAACGGCAAGCCGCCATGCACGCCGTCAACCCGATCTTCATCCCGCGCAACCACCGCATCGAGGCCGTGATCCAGGCTGCGGTCAACGATGACAACTACGCGCCGTTCGAGGAATTGGTGAAGGTGCTGGCAAAGCCGTTCGATGACCAGCCAGACTACGCCGCCTACGCCGATCCCCCGCTGCCGGACCAGCGGGTGCTGCAGACGTTCTGCGGGACGTGAGGCGAGCTCGGTGCGCAGGGTGGAGGAGCCGAAGGCGTAATCCGTGATGCGGGTGCGGAAATCGTTTGTCCAGGACGATCGTTCGCTCAGATCGTCACCACGATTTTGCCGAACTGCTCGTTTGACACCAGAAAATGATGGGCCTCGACTATCTCGTCAAAGCGAAACGATTTGGCGATGATCGGACGCAAGGCACCACCCGAAAGCCCATCGAGGATGAACGCTTTCGCCTTCGCAAGCCGCGTGGGGTCGCGGATGATCTCGTGCACGAGATAGCCGCGCAGCGTCAGGCTCTTGGTCAGGACGTTGACCAGCGGAAATGGCGTCGGCTCGGGGCTCAGGCCGCCATATTCGATGAGAACGCCACCCGGCGACATTGCGGCGGTGAGCGGCTCAAATATGGGACCGCCGACCGCGTCGAACACCACGCGGACGCCGTTTGAGCCGACAATGTCCTCCAGGCGCGACCCGATGTCCTCTTCCACCGAGGCGATGACGTCGGCAGCGCCAGCATCGCGCAAGGCTTGCCGCTTGATCGAGGTTCGCGTCACTGCAATCGGCATCGCACCAATCCGGTTCGCGATCTGAATCGCTGCAAGCCCGACACTGCTCGACGCCGCCGTAATAACGACTGCCTCCCCTCGCTTTAGCCCAGCAATATCGACCAGAGCACCGAACGCCGTCAGATATTGCATCCATACCGCGGCCGCCGCGTCGAAGCCGAGCTCGGGCGGGTGCTTCACAACGAACTCCGCGGGAAACGTGACGAGCTCGCCATAGGCCGGCCAGCGCACCATCGACACGGGCGGCACGATGCTGACGACCTCGCCCGGCGAGAAGCCGCTCACGCCTTCGCCGATCGCCTCGACGATGCCGGCGGCCTCGAGACCAAGGCCGGACGGAAAGGTCGCGGTCTCGATATAGGTCCCCGCTCGCAAGAGCGCTTCCGCGCGATTGAGCCCGAGGGCCTTGACCCTGATCTGCACCTCGCACCTTCCTGGCGGCGCGACGTCAACGGTCTCGATGCGCAGCACCTCGGGGCCACCATGTCTGTGGAAGCGAACGACGCGCGCCATGGAACACACTCCAAAACAATTGAATTGAATGGAGCTATGCCAACCGCAGGGCAGCGGATAAAGCGATCAAACGGCCAAACAGTCGAAACCAGGAGTTTGCAATCATGGACCGCCTGACCAGCATGGCCGTCTTCGTCAAGGCGGTTGACGTGGGTTCGTTCGCCGCTGCCGCCGATGCGCTCGAAATGTCGGGGCCAATGGTCGGCAAGCACGTTCGCTTCCTCGAACAACGCTTGGGCGTCCGCCTCCTCAACCGCACCACACGGCGCCAGAGCCTGACCGAGACAGGCCAAGCCTATTACGAGCGCTGCCGCACTGTGCTCGCCGAAGCCGAGGCCGCCGATGCCGTCGCTTCCGACGAATTGTCCGAACCGCGTGGCCGGCTTCGCGTGACCATGCCCGCCCTGCTGGGCCGGCACTGCATCGCCCCCTTGCTGATGAAGCTCGCGCGACGATATCCCCATCTGGAGCTCGATCTCTCGTTCGGCGACCCGATCGCTGACATCATCGAGGCCCGCTATGATCTTGCGATCCGGACCGGCGATCTAAACGATCAATCCGGCCTGATGACGCGGCGCATCGCAAGCCAGCGCATGGTGGTGTGCGGTTCGCGCTCCTATCTGCGCGCCAACGGCAAGCCGAAATCGCTCGACGATCTCGCCGCACACCAAGCGATCATCTATCGCCGCTCCGGACGCGTCCGGCCGTGGCTGTTTCCCCGCGAAGGCCAGCCTCCGAGCGAAATCATGCCAGCGGGAAGGCTCAGGCTCGACGATCTCGACGCGATTGCGGACGCCGCTACACAGGGGATGGGACTGGCCTGGCTGCCATACTGGCTGGTCCGCGAACGCCTACGCGCCGGTACGCTCATCAATCTGTTGAGCGGTCAGCCGGGATTTCTCTACGACTGCCACGCGCTCTGGCCCCGCTCGCCCCGGATGCCGCCGAAAGTTCGCGCCGCCGTGGACGCCCTGGCGGCCGTCCTGCCGAAGCTCATGACGTGACGCCGGATGCCGCGGCGCTGCATCGCATGGTGCCCCCGTTAACCCCGCGTCCACCATCCGGCCCAGCCCGCCGCCGGTAACCACGAGAATTAACAGACCCTCAATTCCCCCCGGACAAGTTTAGCAATGTTGCTGGGGGATATTGCCGTGGATCTGTTGGTTTTCGAGTTCCTGGGGCTGGCGCTGGTCGCCATGTGCGTGGTCGTGGTGGCACTGCCCTGCGCGCGCAAACCCTCCCGGCGGGTCCGCTACGAATAGGATTTTCGTCGGAAAATGCGATTCCGGCCCAAATGCAAGGCTCGAATTCGCTTCGAGCCCCTTGACATCACAGCGCTTTCGGCAGAACGGCTGATGGACTTGTCATGGGCCGTTCATGGATCTGATTACCACCACCGCTGACCTTGCGGCTGCCTGCAGCCGGCTGGCCAAGCACCCCGTCATTACCGTCGATACCGAGTTCCTGCGCGAGACCACCTATTACCCGCTGCTGTGCGTGGTGCAGATGGCCAGCGCCGAGGAAGCGATCGTCATCGACACCCTGGCCGCCGGCATCGACCTCAAGCCGTTCTTCGAGCTGATGGCCAATGAGGCCGTGCTGAAGGTGTTCCACGCCGCCCGCCAGGACATCGAGATCATCTGGCATCAGGCGGGCATCATCCCGCACCCCGTGTTCGACACCCAGGTCGCGGCCATGGTGCTCGGCTACGGCGACAGCATCGCCTACGACGCGCTGGTCGAGAAGGTCACCGGGCACCGCCCGGACAAGACTCATCGCTTCACCGACTGGTCGCGCCGGCCGCTGACGAAGGAGCAGATGCACTACGCCGTGTCCGACGTCACGCATCTGCGCGACGTGTTCGCAGCGCTCGATGCCGACCTCAAGAAGCGCCGGCGCAGCGAATGGGTCTCGATCGAGATGGAGGTCCTGACCTCGCCCAAGACCTACGACTTCCACCCCGAGCGCGCCTGGGAACGGCTCAAGACGCGGGTGCGCAAGCCCAAGGACCTCGCAGTCCTGATGGAGGTCGCCGCCTGGCGCGAGCAGGAGGCGCAGAGCCGCGACGTGCCGCGCGGCCGCGTGCTGCGCGACGAGGCCGTCAGCGACATCGCCACCCACGCGCCGAATACGATCGAGAAGCTCGCAAACCTGCGCTCGGTGCCGAAGGGTTTTGAGAAATCCAAATGGGGCGCCGATATCGTCGCCGCGGTCGAGCGCGGGCTGGCGCGGGATCACGCCACGCTGCCGAAGCTGGAAAAGCCGCGCAACAACAACAATGGCGCCGCGATCGTCGAGCTGTTGAAGGTGCTGCTGCGCATGACCGCGGAGCGCCACGCGGTCGCCAGCAAGGTGATTGCAACCGTCGACGATCTCGAGGAGATCGCGGCCGACGACGAGGCCGACGTGCCGGCGCTACGCGGCTGGCGCCGCGAGCTGTTCGGCGAGGCCGCACTGAAACTGAAGCGCGGCGAGCTGGCGCTGGCGGTGGAGAAAGGCCGCGTGATCGGGGTTCAGCGGGCGGAATAGGCCGCCAACCCTCCGCAACGTCGTCCCCATTACTCCATGCAAGAGTTTGGCGAAGACTCGTCGTTCGGGACTACTACCACCCGTCTCGCTAGATCGCGCGGTATGGGTCCTGGCTTTCGCCAGGAGGACACCGAGAGTGTGGTGAGACGCTCCGCTCGCGTTGAAACGCTTCCCTTACGCCGGCGTCAGCTTCGCCACTTCCGGCTTCATGTCGTCCAGCACACCTGAAATCGCCGCAACCAGCTCGTCGATCTGGGCCTTGGTGACGATCAGCGGCGGGCAGATGGCGATGGCGTCGAGCATGTTGCGCGAAATCACGCCGCGCTCCTGCAGCATGCGGCTGGCCATGCCGCCGACGGCGCCCGGCGTTGCCGCTGCAGTCTTGCGCGCCTTGTCCAGCACCAGTTCGATCGCAGCGATCATGCCGACACCGCGGACCTCGCCGACCAGCGGATGGCTGGTGAGTTCACGCAGCTTGCCTTGCATGTAGCCACCGAGTTCGGCGGCATGCGCAACGAGGCCCCGCTCCTCGATGATTTTCAAATTCTCCAGCGCAATCGCCGACCCGACCGGATGGCCGCCCGCGGTGAAGCCGTGGCCGAGCACGCCGATCTTGTTGCTCTCATCGGCGATCGGCTCGAACATGCGATCGTTCATCATGATGGCCGACAGCGGGAAATAGCTCGACGTGATCTGCTTGGAGACCACGATCGCGTCGGGCTTGATGCCGTAGGTTTCGCAACCGAACATCTTGCCGGTGCGGCCGAAGCCGCAGATGACCTCGTCGGCGACCAACAGGATGTCGTACTTGTTCAATACCTTCTGGATCTTGTCCCAATAGGTCGCCGGCGGCACGATGACGCCGCCCGCGCCCATCACCGGCTCGCCGAAGAACGCCGCGATCGTGTCCGGGCCTTCCTTCTGGATCAGCGCATCGAGCTCCTCGGCCCGCCGCGTCGCGAAGGCTTCCTCGCTCTCCCCGGGCGCGCCGTCCTTGTAGAAATGCGGCGAGCCCGTGTGCAGGATGTTCGGGAGCGGCAAGTCGAAAGAGCGGTGGTTGTTCGGCAGCCCGGTGAGGCTGGCGGACGCAATCGTGACGCCGTGATAGGCGCGCATCCGGCTGATCACCTTCTTGCGCTGTGGCTGGCCGAGCGCATTGGAGCGATAGGCAATCAACTTCAGAACGGTGTCGTTGGCCTCCGAGCCGGAGTTGGTGAAGAAGACCTTGCTCATCGGCACCGGCGACAGCGCCACCAGCTTCTCGGCGAGATCAATCGAGGGCCCGTGCGATTTGGCGGAGAAGGTGTGATAGAACGGCAGCGCCTGCATCTGCTTGTGCGCGGCTTCGACCAGCCGCTTCTCGTTGAAGCCGAGCCCGACGCTCCACAGGCCCGCCATCGCCTCGAAATAGCGCTTGCCCGACGCGTCGAACACGTAAGGGCCCTCGCCGCGTTCGATCACCAGGGGACCGGCCTGCTGATGGGCGCGCGCGTTGGTGTAGGGATGGAGCTGATAGGCCACATCCCGGGCCTCTTGGGAATTGGGCAACATGGACATTTGCAGGCATCCTTGAAAGCGTCACGTCGCCGGCGCGGCCAGCGTCATCACTCGATGATCCAGCTCCTTGGCTATTGCCACCGCGCAAAACTTGCAACGTCAATTCGTCGGCAGCAAGCGCTCAGCAGCGTTGCACAAAGCCGCACATCGGGCAGCTGTCACGTCGCGCCGTCGTCATTTCCATCGCCATCGGCGGCAGCGGCCTCCCGCACCTCCACCAGCGCCATCGAGAGCAGATACACCGTCGTGGGCAGACCGAGACGGCGCGCCGCCTCGGCGGCACGCGACAGGTCGCTTGCCAGCTCCTCGAGCTGATCTCCCCGTGACAATGTCCCACTCCATCCGTCGATCGCGGCCGCCTACACCGCAACGGCGCCGCTGGTTCTGATCAGTTCGGCGCTGGACTGGATTGTAGCAAAATTCCCGATCACATTCACTACCGCATGCTTGTAGGCGGCAGCATCGCCTGTCCCCGGCTGCCGGCAGGCCACCGCGTCAGCCACCACCTGGAAGCGATGACTGCGGTGAAACCCGTCAATAGCGGTGGCCAGGACAGTTTCGTCCAGGGAAAAGCCCGCGAGCACGCAACGGACATTGCGGATATTGGACATGTAGTCCACAAAACGCGCCGAACTGTATGCCGACGGCAGCGGATGCTCGAACGTCATTTCTCCCGGCCGCGGCTTCGCCTCCGCGATCCAATCGGTCAGCTTGGATGCCGGATTGAACCAGGCCGCCTGCGCGATGCGCTTCAGATGCATCACCGGCCAGAGATTGTCGCGCCAGAACGTCAACAGTTCCACGCAGCGCGCTGTCGCGGCGTCGCCATCGAGGATGACGTGGCGACGTCCGGGGGTCAGATATTCGACCTGGAGATCCGCGCAGACCAGGATCGGCGGATCGTCGGCGATGGAAACCAGCATGTTTTTGCGCGCAGCTGCACCAGTTTCAACGGCCAGCGAGCGCGACGTCCCGCAGCGGCGACGTCACGGCCCGTCCCGCCGAGGCGTCGAGCACGCCCGGCCGGTCCCAATCGCCCTCGGGTCGGATGATCACGTACGGATCGCTCTCCAGCGTAATGGCATCCGGGCCCGGTTCGATCTCCAGCAGCATTTCCGTGTAGGAGAAGTCGGAGAAAGTGATCTTGCGATTGTGGCCGAGCGGCTTGGCGCCGAAATGGGCCCAGAAATCGACCAGCCGATCCTGCGCCTGGCCGTAGATCTTGCGAAAGCCCTTGCGCTTCACATAGTCGACGCTCGCCTGCACCAGCTTGAACGAGACCCGCGAGCGCCGATATTGGTGCCGCACCGCAAGCCGTTCCACCTTGGCGAAATCGCCGAAGAACCGCACCCGCAGACAGCCCGCAGGCTCGTTGCCGACATAGCCGATGAAATGCGCGGCGACCATGTCGTTGCCGTCGAACTCCTCGTCGAACGGGCAATCCTGCTCGGCGAGATAGACGGCCGAGCGGATCGAGGTGACCAGCATGAGATCGCTGAGATCGCGTGCGAGGCGAATGGTGATGGCGCGGGAATCGGGCTTCGCGAGAGGAATCCTAGTACCGTGCATCTGCAAAACTCCTTGCTTGAATGATCGCGCCCGGCATGCGCATCGGCTGCCGATGCCAGGGCCGCTCGTAGCACCAGAGGTCGGGTTGGAAGCTTGGAACAGGCTCGAATCCTGTCGCCTTCATGATGTCGCGTCCGGCCACGGTTGACGGCTGCGCATAGCAATCCGCGTTGCGAAACCTTAGCTGCCTCAGATGAGCCGCGGCCTTGCCGAGACCGGCGACGCCGCGCCCCGTCGCCGCGATCGCCCAGATGTAGATGGCGGAAACGTCTTCCTTCGCGGACGCGAGATGGCGCGTCTCCGGCGCGGTGAGGCAGATCTCGTCGAGCAGCAGCGCATCATGCCCGCGATCGTTGAGAAACAGGAAGGCCATGCCGCCGACGAGGTTGCCCTTCCGGCTGAAAGTCAGGATGCTCTCGGGATCGAAGGCGAAATATTTTGCAAGCTCCGCCGCCCCAATCCGAACGCCCGGCACCAGCCGGTGGGCCAACTGCGAAAGCGCGGCGATTTCGGAAAATTGGGCGCGACGGACGTCGACATCCGGACTGAGCGGCAGCGCGTCGAAATCATGCCTTGCGGCAAACGAGCCCCTTTCCATACCCATGTCACCCCTCTATCGTTCGCGGCTTTCGTGCCCCGCTATGACCAAGAGCTTAGCGGCTGGGGATCTGGCGTATGCAGCAGTTATTGCACCGGGGTGCTGCGATGATGCAGCACCGTGAAGAAGCCCTGGATATGTCCTGGGACGATTTGAAATTGTTTTTAGCTTGCGCAAAATATAAAAGTTTCCGCAACGCCGCCGAGGAGCTCGGGCTCACCTCCACCACCCTGATGCGCAGGATCGACCGGCTCGAAGAGAGCATCGACTGCAAGCTGTTCCTGCGCGACCAGAGCGGGCTCACGCTCAGCGACGAAGGCAGCGCGATGATCGCCGACGTCGCGCATATGGAGCGTCATGCCTTCAACGTGTTCCGGCGTGCTTCGCGATCGTCGAACGACATGTCAGGCACCGTGCGCGTCGCGGTTACGGAAGGCCCCGGCAATTTCTGGATCCTGCCGCGACTGATCGACTTCCAGAAGACCTATCGCAAGATCACGGTCGATCTGCGCTGCGCGATGGAACAGGCCGACGTCGCGCGGCTCGAATCCGATATCGCGATCCAGCTCGAGCCACCAACCAATCCCGATCTGATCGTCGCCAAGCTCGGCCGGCTGCACATCTATCCCTTCGTCTCCAAGGAGTACGAAAACCTCTACGGCGTGCCCGCGACGCTGGCCGAGCTGAAGAACCACCGCATCGTCAAGCAGAGCGCCCCGCAGGTCGACGACGGCGCCTATGCCCGCGTGCTCGGACTGAAGTCGCTCGAGGGCATCGTCGGGATCAAGACCAATTCCTCGGTCGGCGTGCTCTATGCGGTGGAGCGCGGCGCCGGCATCGGGTTCCTGCCGACGGTCTCGATCGCGCTCGGCGCCCCGCTCGTTGCCGTCGATCTCGGCGTCAGTCACCACGCCGATCTCTGGCTCACCTATCACAAGGAGTTCCGTGCCTCCGAGCGCCACAAGATCGTGGTCGATTGGCTGAAGAAGATCTTCGATCCCAAGATCCATCCCTGTTTCCGCGACGAGTTCATCCATCCGAACGCGCTGGCGCCAATGATGACGGCCGCGCGCGAGGGCTTTGGATTGACGGGTTATGTCGCGGCGATGCCGACTTAAAGCTTGAACATGATCTCTTCGGAACACCGCTTCGCAGTTTTCCAGATCCGGCTCTGGGCGGACGTGGGCAGGCTTCGCCTCACCACCGATATTCGAAGCCGACCGTGCCCTGGTGCGACGTCAGCTCGCTGCGGAACTTGCCGTCGTAGTTGACGTAGAGCCGCGCCGTGTTGGTCAGACTGAGCGAGGCCGAGGCGCCGGCATCCGTGCCGTAGCGGCTCTCGCCGATCCCGGGCACGACGATGCTCTGGGTCCCGAGGCTGACCTGCACCGATCCCAGGTTCTGATGGAAATTGTCGACGAACTTGCCGTAGGCGGACAGGTCCAGGATCTTCTGGTCGAAGATGAAGTAGCGTCCGACCTCGGCTCCGATCATGACGCGCGCGCGAGAGAGCGCCGTCGAGCCGACATTGAGTGGATCGAGGCCGCCAACCTCCTGGAATGCGACGCTGGTGGCGCGGACATATTCCAGTGCGCCCTTGGGCACGATGCGCATCTGGTCCTTGGTCCAGTAATAGCTGATCTCGGTCAACGCGCCGTCGACTGCGGCGCGATAACCCGCGGTCGCAAGGCCGAGGCCGGTATCCCGGCTGGAGCGGACCTTGCCGAAACCGTGCACCAGCGCGAAAGCCCAGGTCCAGGGGCCCTTGTCGACGGAGCCACTGAAGCCGAGTTGAGTCAGGTCCAGCGTCGCGGACTGGAGCGCGAGCGGAACTTCGATGTCGGTGTGGCTCTGGTCGACGGAGAAGCCGAGATTGACGCCCGGTGCGAGCCGCGCGCCAAAGCCCGCGACACCGCCAAAGGTCTTCCGCTTGTCGCCGACAAAGTCTCCTTGCGCATCGGTCCGGACCGAGATGCCGTAGCCTTCGAACCAGGTGCGGTAGCGCGGATCTTCCGCGCTGGCCGATGCGCCGCCGCCGCCGGGATTGGTTCGGAACGCCCGGTTGACGCCGCCAGATGCCTGGTTGCCGAGCCGCTCCAGGAAGTTCGACCCGAGATTGAGCGCGCCGTTGCCGGCCGATTGGTCGTAATTGGTGGAGGTGGCCGACGGCGTGGGAGGCGGCGGCGGTGGCAGCGGCGGGGCGACCTGAGCGAGAACGGGAGCAGCCGTCGTCACCAAGCCAAGCACGATGGCACTCGCGACCTTGGCCGCCGTCCGACGAACCCGGTCTCCGCCAATCACCCGCCGCGTCCCGGAAAGCTGCAATGTGCAGCGCATGACGATGAATCCCAAAGCAAAATGGCGGCGCGCAAAAATGCAACACGCGCCACACTGCATGCGACGATTTGTGCTGAACTGCCCCCGAGGGTCAATCGGTCCAGACCTCATCGCCAAGGCGATTGCCCTCGATTGTGGTTCCCCGGCCACAGGTCGTAAATTGCAGATGACGGCACCCGGCCCGGACTTGAAATTCGCGCGCGGCTTGCTAACGGGCGATTTTCATGTTGCAATATCGGACACAATCGGAATTGGCCGCTCGACTGTGCGTTTCGCGACATTGAGACTCAAGACTCGAACAGACTACCGGAAGCCCGTTTGTGGCGTGGCACGCGAAAAGCGGCCGCGTCGTTTTTGTATCTAGCGGAGGAGACTGAGGATGCCGCAAAAGGGCACCGTCAAATGGTTCAACCCGACCAAGGGATATGGGTTCATCAAGCCGAACGGCAGTGACAAGGACGTCTTCGTCCACATCTCCGCCGTCGAGCGCGCCGGACTCTCCACCCTCAATGAAAACCAGGTGGTTGAATACGACCTCGTGGAGAACCGCGGCAAGGCATCCGCGGAGAACCTCAAGGTCTCCTGACTTCTCTCGCGGTCTGCGCAAGAGATCATGACGTTGCCCCCGGCTCTGCCGGGGGTTTTTGTTTTGGGGATGAGAAGTATTTCGTGCGACGGCGCTTCACCGCACCAACGGCGCAACCAGAAAATTCTCCGACGGCCCGCTGCCCGCGGTCTTGCACACGTCGCCCTCGATCCGGACCTTGCCGGTCGCGAGCAGGCTCAGCGCTGCGGGATAGATGCGGTGCTCGACTTCGAGGATACGCTCCGACAGCGTGTCCGCCGTGTCGTGATCGCTCACGGGCACCGCACCCTGCATCACGATTGGGCCGGCATCGGTCTCGGGGATGACGAAGTGCACCGTTGCGCCGGACAGCTTGACGCCGGCGCGCAAGGCCTGGCCGTGTGGGTCGAGACCGGGGAACGACGGCAGCAGCGAGGGATGGATGTTGAGCATCCGCCCGTACCAGGCCTTGGTGAATTCGGCCGTGAACAGCCGCATGAAACCGCCGAGACAGATCAGCTCGATGCCGTGCTGATCGAGCGCTGATTGCAGCACCTTCTCGAAGCCGGCGCGGTCCTTGCCGAACGGCTTGCTTTCGATCACCAGCGTCGTCACGCCGCTCGCTTTGGCCCTTTCCAGCCCCTGCGCGTCGGCCTTGTTCGAGATGACGAGCGAAATCTCCGCCGGGAAATCCGCAGCAGCAGCGGCCCTGATCAGCGCGGACATGTTGGAGCCGCGACCGGAGATCAGGATGGCGACGCGGCGTTTCATCACAGCGCCAGATCGAGGTGGCCGTTATAGACGACGCGGTGCTCGCCCTCAGCCGGGATCACGGTACCGAGCTGGGCGACGGTCTCACCGGCGTCAGTGAAGACCTCCACGACCTCCTCGACCTTGTCCGGCTCGACGATCGCGATCATGCCGATCCCGCAATTGAAGGTCCGCAGCATTTCGAGCTCGGCGATACCGGCTTGGGCTGCCAGCCATTTGAACACCGGCAGCACCGGCAGGCGCGCCAGATCGATACCGACGCCGAGATGCTTCGGCAGCACGCGCGGAATGTTGTCGGTGAAGCCGCCTCCGGTGATGTGGGCAAGCCCCTTCACCGCGCCGGTCTCGCGGATCGCGCGCAGGCAGGATTTGACATAGAGCCGCGTCGGCGTCAGCAGCGCGCCGCCGAGCGTCATGACAGGCGCAAACGGCGCCTGCGCCCCGAAGCCGAGGCCGGATTGTTCCACGATCTTCCGGACCAGCGAGAAACCGTTGGAGTGCACACCCGACGAGGCGAGCCCGATCACGGCATCGCCGGCGGCGATATCCTTGCGCGGCAAGAGCGTGCCCCGCTCCGCAGCGCCGACGGCAAAGCCGCCGAGGTCGTAGTCGCCGTCCTTGTAGAGGCCGGGCATCTCGGCCGTCTCGCCGCCGATCAGGGCGCAGCCGGATTCGCGGCAGCCTTCGGCGACACCGGCGACGATCGATGCGGTCGCCTCCGGATCGAGCTTGCCGCAGGCAAAATAGTCCAGGAAGAACAGCGGCTCGGCGCCCTGCACCACGAGGTCGTTGACACTCATGGCGACGAGGTCGATGCCGATCCCGCTATGCAGGCCGGTCTCGATCGCGATCTTGACCTTGGTGCCAACGCCATCGGTCGCGGCCACCAGGATGGGATCCTTGAAACCGGCCGCCTTGAGGTCGAACAGGCCGCCGAATCCGCCGATTTCGGCGTCGGCGCCGGCCCGCGCGGTTGCGCGCACCATTGGCTTGATCAGGTCGACCAGGCGGTTGCCCGCGTCGATATCGACGCCTGAATCGGCGTAAGTGAGGCCGTTTTTGCGGTCGGTCATGGCCGATTTCCAGTGGGTTTGCGGCTGGTTACGTCGAATTCCGGGGACGCGCAATGGCTCGCATGGCGCGCCTCCGTATACTATGTAGAGATATCAACCGGTTCAGCCTCCAAAGGGCCGAATTCGAGGTCAGGCCGGGTGCCGGGAAGCGCCGTGTGAGTATACCGAACATCATTACTTTGGGCCGCATCATGCTGGTCCCGATCATCGTCTGGGCCATCGTGTCGAGCCAAATGGAGGTGGCGTTCGCCGTCTTCCTGATCGCCGGGATCAGCGACGCGGTCGACGGCTTCCTTGCCAAGCGCTTCAACATGACGAGCGAGCTTGGCGCCCTGCTCGACCCGCTCGCCGACAAGGCGCTGCTGGTCTCGATCTACATGGCCTTGGGCATCTGGGGCGCGATTCCGCGCTGGATCGTCATCCTAGTGGTCTCGCGCGACATCATGATCGTCGCCGCCGTGATCATATCGTGGCTGTTCGACCGCCCTGTGGAGATGAAGCCCTCGAAGGTATCCAAGCTAAACACTGTGGCCCAGGTGGCGTTCGCAGCGCTGGTGTTGGCCGCCCTCGCCTTCGGCTTCAAAGCCGGTCCTTATGATATAATCTTGATGGGCCTCGTTACGGTCTTCACGCTCTCCTCCGTGTCGCTCTATCTCGTTGAGTGGTTGCGGCACATGAGCACGATCGAGGCCAAGTGAGTTGGGAAGCGGCCCCGCAAAAGGCCAACTCCCGCTCGATGAAGTCGCATCTCGTCAAACGAAGCCGGCACGCCGGCACGGAGCAAAGCAAGCGTGCCAGGCCGCGTTCATCCCCGACAATTGGCGTTTTCGCTTCCGCATGCGGAGAGCCTGAGCCGGGACAATTTCCTCGAAGGCCCCGTTAATGCCGCCGGTCTTGCCCTCATCGACGCCTGGCCGGAATGGCCGAACCGGATCATGTGGCTGGCCGGCCCGGAAGGAAGCGGCAAGAGCCATCTCGCCGCGATCTGGGCCGAGGCTTCAGGCGCCCGCTCGACCACGGCCAATGGGCTGACCGCCGAAGCCGTCCCGGCCGCGCTCGCCACCGGCGCGCTGGTGGTCGAGGACCCCAAGGCCAGGGAATTCGACGAGCGGGCCCTGTTCCATCTGATGAATCTGGCGCGCGAGGACGGCGCCTACGTCCTCTTCACCGGACGCGAGGCGCCCGCTTCTCTCGAGATCGAGCTTGCCGACCTGCGCTCGCGGCTCCGCGCCGTCCCTGTTATCTCGCTGCTGCCGCCTGACGACCAGCTCTTCCGCGGCCTGATCGTCAAATTCTGCGCCGACCGCCAGCTCGCAGTGGACGAGAGCGTGGTCGGCTACCTCGCCACTCGCCTGGAGCGGTCCTCGGCCGCCGCCCGACGGGCTGTCGACCTGCTGGACACCGAGGCCCTGCGCCTTGGCCGTCCCGTCACCCGGGCCCTGGCAGCCGAGCTGCTCCGGGATGTCTGACCAAGGCGGCTTGACGCGGCCGGGCGGCGGAACATCAATGTCATCGAAACGTCATCGCTCTAACACATGCTCCCGCGGATTTTGCGCGTAAGTCGCAAATTGGGGCGAACTGGATGGATCGACTTCTGATGGACTCTGCGCAAGCTGTTGAAGTTAAAGAAAAAGCCCCGGAAGCCGAAGGCCCGCCGGCGATCGCATCGAGCCCCGAGCGGTTCATCAATCGCGAGCTCTCCTGGCTGCACTTCAACCGCCGCGTCCTGGAGGAATCGGTCAATCCCAGCCACCCCATGCTGGAGCGGGTGCGATTCCTGTCGATTTCAGCGAATAACCTCGACGAGTTCTTCATGGTCCGCGTCGCCGGCATCAAGGCCCAGGTGCGCGAGGGCATTGCCGAGCGCAGCCCCGACGGTCTGACCCCGTCCGAGCAGCTCGCGCTCATCAACCGGACCGTCTCGCAGCTTGCGTCCGACCAGCAGGCAATCTGGCGCGACCTGCGCGGCACGCTCGCCGACGAGGGCATCGTGCTGGTCGAGGGCAAGGAAGTCACCAAGGCGGAACGAACCTGGATCGAGGACTACTTCCTCAGCAACGTGTTCCCGCTGCTGACGCCGCTCGCGATCGACCCGGCCCACCCCTTCCCGTTCATTCCGAGCCTCGGCTTCACCATCGCGCTCCAGCTCACGCGCGCCGCCGACGGCAAGCAGATGAACGCGCTGATCCGCATGCCCGGCAAGATCGACCGCTTCATCCGCCTGCCGGCCGAGGGCAAGGTGGTCCGGCTGATCTCGCTGGAGCAGGCCACCGCGCTGTTCATCAACCGCCTGTTCCCCGGCTACAATCTGCACGGCCAAGGCGCATTCCGCGTCCTCCGCGACTCCGAACTCGAAATCGAGGAAGAGGCCGAGGATCTCGTCCGCCTGTTCGAGACGGCGCTGAAGCGCCGTCGCCGCGGCTCCGTGATCCGACTCGAGATCGACGCCAAGATGCCGGAACAGCTGCGCAGCTTCGTGCAGCACGCGCTGTCGACCGCCGACGACGAGGTGTTCCTGGTCGACGGCGTGCTCGCCATGAACGAGCTCTCGCAGCTCACCCGCCTCGACCGGCCCGACCTGGAATTCACCCCTTATGTGCCGCGCCATCCCGAGCGCGTGCGCGAGCAAGGCGGCGACATCTTCGCTGCGATCCGACAGAAGGACCTCGTCGTCCATCACCCCTACGAATCCTTCGACGTCGTGGTGCAGTTTCTCCAGCAGGCCACGCGCGACCCCGACGTCGTGGCCATCAAGCAGACGCTCTACCGCACCTCCAGCAACTCGCCGATCGTGCGTGCGCTCGTGGAAGCCGCCGAAGCCGGCAAATCCGTCACCGCGCTGATCGAGCTGAAGGCCCGCTTCGACGAGGAGGCCAACATCCGCTGGGCGCGCGACCTCGAACGCGCCGGCGTGCAGGTCGTCTACGGCTTCCTCGAACTGAAGACGCACGCGAAACTCTCGATGGTGGTGCGCCGCGAGGGCGGCAGCCTAACGACCTACGTCCACACCGGCACAGGCAATTACCACCCGGTGACCGCGCGCATCTACACCGACCTCTCCTACTTCACCTCGGAGCCGACCATCGGCCGCGACGCCGCGCGCGTGTTCAACTTCATCACCGGCTACGCTGCGCCGAGCGATCTGGAAAAGATGGCGGTCTCGCCGCTGACCTTGCGCAAGCGCATCATCGAGCACATCCAGGGCGAGACTGCGCATGCGCGACACGGCCGGCCTGGTGCGATCTGGATGAAAATGAACGCGCTGGTCGACCCCGACATCATCGACGCGCTCTACGAGGCCTCACAGGCCGGCGTGCAGGTCGAACTCGTGGTGCGCGGTATCTGCTGCCTCAGGCCCGGCATTCCCGGCCTGTCGGAAAACATCCGCGTCAAGTCGATCATCGGACGATTCCTCGAACACGGCCGAATCTACTGCTTCGGCATGGGCCAGGGCCTGCCGAGCGCGAAAGCGGCTGTGTATATCTCCTCGGCGGACATGATGCCGCGCAACCTCGACCGCCGCGTCGAGGTGCTGTGTCCGCTGCAAAATCCCACGGTGCATCAGCAGGTTCTCGAACAGATCATGGTTGCGAATCTCAAGGACAATGAACAGAGCTGGCAATTGTTGCCGGACGGGTCCTCAACGCGTATGAAGACCGCGAAGGGCGAGGAGCCTTTCAACGTCCACAACTACTTCATGACAAATCCGAGTCTGTCTGGCCGTGGTAAGTCGCTCAAGGAATCCTCGCCGCGCCGCCTCACGCGCCGTAATGAACGTCATCAATCCTGATCCGGGATCGTCGACGTGAAGCGGCCGCGCAAGCGCGGCTCGAGCGTCGCCGTCATCGACATCGGCTCCAACTCGGTCCGTCTCGTCGTCTACGAGGGACCGACGCGGAGCCTCATTCCGATCTTCAACGAGAAGACGCTGTGCGGGCTCGGCCGCGAGGTGCAGAGCACCGGCTTGCTTGCGCCCGACGCCGTCGACAAGGCGCTGACCTCGCTCAAGCGCTTCCGTGCGCTGTGCCGGGTGATGCAGGTCGGACGGGTGTTTGCGATTGCGACCGCCGCCTGCCGCGACGCCTCCAACGGCGCCGACTTCATCGCGAAAGCCGAGCGCATCTGCGCGGTGAAGATCGAGATCCTGTCGGGCCCGCGCGAGGCGCGGCTGTCGGCGCTCGGCGTGATCTCCGGCATCCACCATCCCGACGGCATCGTCGGCGACCTCGGCGGCGGCTCGCTCGAACTGATCGACGTGCGCAAAAACACCGTGCGCAGCGGCGTGACGCTGCCGCTCGGCGGCCTCGCGCTGCAGGACCTCGCGCATAAATCCCTGAAACGCGCCGACCGCATCGTGCGCGAAGCGCTCGACGGGGTGCCGCAGCTCAAGGCAGGGAGCGGCCGCAGCTTCTACGCCGTCGGCGGCACCTGGCGCGCGCTTGCGCGCATCCACATCATCCAGAGCGGCTATCCGCTCCAAGTGATGCACGGCTATTCGATTTCGGCGGCCGAGGCGCTCGATTTTTCGCGTCGTCTCCGCCGGCTTGCGGCCGCCGGCATGCTCGCCGACATCGAGATCGTCGCCGATGCCCGGCGCCCGCTCCTCACCTATGCCGCACTGGTGCTCGAGCACATCATCCGGGTGGCGAAGCCGAAGACCATCGTGTTCTCGACCTTCGGCGTGCGCGAGGGCCTGCTGCACGAGAAGCTGCCGGAGTCCGAACGCAACAAGGACGGACTGATCTGCGCGGCCGAGGAGCTGAACCAGCTGCTGTCGCGTTCGGCCAAGCACGCGCGCGAGTTGATCGCCTGGACCGACCGCCTCGCGCGCGTGGTGAAGCTGCGCGAGACCGAGGAGGACCGCCGTCTGCGCCACGCCGCGTGCCTGCTGTCCGACATCGGCTGGCGCGTGCATCCCGACCATCGCGGCGAGCAGACGCTGAGCCTCGTCGTCAACGGCAATTTCGGCGCGATCACCCACACCGAGCGCGCCTTCGTCGGGTTGTCCGTGTTCTATCGCTATGCGGGGCTCAGCGAGGAGAACCAGCCGCCGGTCGCCATGCAGGAGCTTCTGACGCCGGCGCAGCTCGAACGCGCCCGCCTGCTGGGCGCGGCCTTCCGCGTCGCGCATCTGATCTCGGCGGCGCGCCCGGGCGTCTTGCCTGCGACGCATTTCCGCAGCGTGGGCCGCAAGCTGTTGCTGGTGTTCGAGCACCGCCTCGGCGATCTCGTCGCGGATCGCGTCGGCAGCCGCTTCCGCGCGCTCGCCCGGCTGATCAACCGCGCCGGCTCGATTGTCCGGCGCTAGCGCATGATCCGGAAAAGCGTGAAGCGTTTTTCCGGAAAGATCATGCTCGAAAGATAAGCCTACTCCGCAGAGGCTTTGGCGTGGCGTTCGGAGGACTCCAGCGCGGCCGCGCTCATGCTGCGTCGGCGCCAGATGGAGCCGACGACCAGCACGACGACGACGCCGAGAGCTGCGCAGAGATATTCGCCGCCTCCGCCGCCATGGGCGAATTGCGGCGGGATGCGCAAGGCGCCGAGCATGTTGTCGAGCGAGGCGCCGAACGGACCGTCGAACAGCGTGTGCAGCCTCGGCGCGATGCCGGGATCGGTCGCGATCACCTCGCCCGCGATCCAGCCGAGCAGCGCCGCGCCGGCCCACACCAGAACCGGGAGCTTTGCGAGCAGCGCCATGATCAGCGCCGCGCCGGCGACGATCAAGGGCACGCTGATGGCAAGGCCGAGCACCAGCAGGGGCGCGCTGCCATTGGCGGCCGCGGCCACCGCAATGACATTGTCCAGGCTCATGACGATGTCGGCGACGACGACGATCTGCACGGCCTGCCACAGATGCGAAGCCGACTCGACGCCGTCCTCGTCCTCCTGTTCCGGCACCAGCAGCTTTGCCGCAATCACGATCAGCGCAAGACCGCCGACCAGCTTGAGGTACGGAAGCTCCATCAGGCTCGCGACGATGCCCGTGAAGATGATCCGCAGCAGCACCGCCGCGCCGGCACCGAGGATCATGCCCCACAGCCGATGCTGCGGCTTGAGGCCGCGGCAGGCGAGCGCGATCACCAGCGCATTGTCGCCGGACAAGAGGATGTTGATCCAGATGATCTTGCCGACCGCGACCCAGAAGGTCGGTTCGGCCATCTCAACGCGGAACTGGGTGAAGAATGCCCCGATCGTAGCGGGATCGAAGATCTGCCAGAGCCAGTTCACACTACGTCCTTTCGCCGCGTCTCGTTACCTTATCGGCCGACGGATCAGCCGACGATCTCGTTGCCCGAGAAGAACTGCGCGATCTCGATCGCGGCGGTTTCCGGCGCATCCGAACCGTGCGCGGAGTTCTCGCCGATCGACTTTGCGTAGAGCTTGCGGATGGTGCCGTCAGCCGCCTTGGACGGATCGGTCGCCCCCATCACGTCGCGATACTTGGAGACGGCACCCTCGCCTTCCAGCACCTGGACCACCACGGGGCCCGAGGTCATGAAGTCCACGAGCTCACCGAAGAAGGGGCGCGCCTTGTGAACCGCATAGAAGGTCTCGGCCTGTTCCTTGGTCATGTGGATGCGCTTCTGCGCGACGATGCGCAGGCCCGCCTTCTCGATCACGGCGTTAACCGCACCGGTAAGGTTACGCGCGGTGGCGTCGGGCTTGATGATCGAGAAGGTGCGTTCGATGGCCATGATCTTGTCCTTGAAGAGAAAACGGTGGTTCGGAGTTGCCGGGCTTATATCGGCGCGTTCGCGATACGGCAAGCGACCGCCAAAACCGACTCGCAGGCGCTTCGCCGCAGGCCAAGCGCCCGAATTCCAACATGGATTACGACGATTTCACCCAAATGAACCCAATCTGAAGGTCTCGTCAGGGTTTGGTTCAGCCTCGCTCGGATAACCTCA
Organism: Bradyrhizobium sp. 134; assembly: GCF_023074155.1. Classification (NCBI taxonomy): domain Bacteria; kingdom Pseudomonadati; phylum Pseudomonadota; class Alphaproteobacteria; order Hyphomicrobiales; family Nitrobacteraceae; genus Bradyrhizobium; species Bradyrhizobium sp. 134. Next base: position 424,893 of record NZ_JADPKX010000053.1, read on the forward strand.
GGTCCATCGAAACCAAAGCCTCTGCCCGAGGCGGACCGTTTCGGCGGCCTTTCCATCGACGCGATAGCCCCGCGCCGGCAGTTTTGAGGAGATCACCATGTTGAGGAAACTTTCGCTCGCCGCGGTCGCCGCGGTCGCGCTTGGTGCCGCGCTGGCGCCGACCTCCGCGTCCGCTCATTGGCATGGCGGCTGGGGTCATGGCGGCGGCGGTGGCTGGCATCACGGCTGGGGCGGACCGCGGTTCTATGCCGGCGGCCCCGTCTCTTACGGCTATGGCGGCTGCTATGTGCGCCGGCTGGTCCCGACCCCCTGGGGACCCCGCTGGCGGATGATCAACCGCTGCTACTGAGCCCGACAGCACCTTTCCAAAGCTACCTGAGCCCCAAGGTACCTTCCAAGCGAAACCCCGGCGTCCCCCAGCGCCGGGGTTTTGTATTCGGAGGGGGCCATTGCGCGGCTTCACACAATTTTTGCTAGAATGCCGCGCAATCGCCGCGAGTTGTCGAAACCATTTGGGGGCCAAGGACTTGGTACCGTGTCGCTTCTTTGAGAACACGGAACCCTGCGATGGTTAGCCTTTTCGCCGATGACAGCGAGCAAATCGACCGGCGCACCAGCCGCTCGATCCGCGATGCGGTGGGCGAACGGCTCCAGCAGAGTCTGCGCCCCGAAGCCAGGCTCCCGGCGCACCTCGAGCAACTCCTCAATGAGCTGAAGCAGCGCGACCGCGATTCGCACTGAGTTGACGAGCACTGGCCCGTGGACACGGAAAAACGGGTTGCGTTTGATCGCGGGTGCGGTGACAAGGCCGCATGCTTGCCATCACCGACCTCTCCATCCGCCTCGCCGGACGCCTTCTGATTGACCAGAGTTCCGTGCAGATCACGCCCGGATCCCGCGTCGGCATGGTCGGTCGCAACGGCACCGGCAAATCGACCCTGTTCAAGGTGATCCGCGGCGAGCTCGCCGCCGAGCACGGCACGGTGACCCTGCCGCCCCGCTGGCGCGTCGGCAGCCTCGCGCAGGAAGCGCCGAACGGCCCCGAGAGCCTGATTTCGGTCGTGCTCAAAGCCGACCTCGAACGCGACGCGCTGCTCGCCGAGGCCGAGAGCGCGACCGACCCGCACCGGATCGCCGAGATACAGACCCGGCTGGTCGACATCGACGCGCATTCGGCACCGAGCCGTGCCGCCGCCATCCTTTCCGGCCTCGGCTTCTCCGCCACCGACCAGCTCCGCCCCTGCGCCGAATTCTCCGGCGGCTGGCGCATGCGCGTTGCGCTCGCCGCAACGTTGTTCGCGGCTCCCGACCTGTTGCTGCTCGACGAGCCCACCAACTATCTCGACCTCGAAGGCACGCTGTGGCTGGAGGATCATCTCGCACATTATCCGCGCACCGTGATCGTGATCAGCCATGACCGCGACCTGCTGGAAAGCTCGGTCGACCAGATCCTGCATCTGGAACGCGGTAAGCTCACGCTTTACAAAGGCACCTACTCCCCCTTCGAGGAGCAGCGCGCCATGCGCGAGATGCTGGATGCCAAAGCGGTCAAGCGCCAGGAAGCCGAACGCGCGCGCCTGCAGGCCTTCGTCGACCGCTTCAAGGCCAAGGCCTCGAAAGCCCGCCAGGCGCAGTCCCGTGTGAAAATGCTGGAGCGGCTGAAGCCGATCACCGCGCTTGTCACCCAGGACGTACGCGAGATCAGCTTTCCCGCGCCGGAGAAAATCCTGTCGCCGCCGATCATCGCCGCCGACAACGTCGTGGTCGGCTACGATCCGAACACGCCCGTGCTGAACCGCGTCACCTTGCGCGTCGACAATGACGACCGCATCGCGCTCCTTGGTTCCAACGGCAACGGCAAGTCGACGTTGGTGAAACTGCTCGCGGGCCGACTCGCGCCGTTCTCGGGCAAGGTGACGCGCGCGGACAAGCTGTCGATTGCCTATTTCGCCCAGCACCAGCTCGACGAGTTGAACGAGGATGCCTCGACCTACGACCACGTCCGCAAGCTCATGGGCGAGGCGCCCGAAGCGAAAGTACGCGCCCGCGCCGGCGCCATCGGCTTTTCCGGCAAGGCGGCCGACACCAAAGTCGGAAAATTGTCGGGCGGCGAGAAGGCGCGGCTCCTGCTGGGACTTGCGACCTTCTTCGGCCCCAACATGATCATCCTGGACGAGCCGACCAACCATCTCGACATCGACAGCCGCGCAGCGCTCGCCGAAGCCATCAACGAATTCCCCGGCGCGGTCATCATGGTTTCGCACGACCGCTATCTGATCGAGTCCTGCGCCGATCAACTCTGGATCGTCGCCGACCGCACCGTGACCAATTACGACGGTGACCTCGACGAATATCGCCGCCTGGTGCTATCCGCGCGCAATGGCGAGCCCGCGCCGCGCGAGCGAAGCGCCGCGAGCGAGAGGCCGCAGCGTCCGAGATCGGACAATCGCGGTTCGCTGAAAAAACGTATCGCGGAAGCCGAAACCGAGATCGCCCGCGTCAGCGCGATCATCAGCAAGATCGACACTGCTCTGGCCCTGCCCGACATCTTCACCCGCGATCCCAAGCAGGCCGCGCAACTGTCGAAAGCGCGCGCCAATGCGGCCGACGCGCTGGCGCGCGCCGAGGAGCAGTGGCTCGAGGCGAGCACGCAGTTCGACGAAGCGGCGGGTTGAAGCCTCCACGACCGGGCCGACATCAAAATCGCAAAAACAACCCCATGCACAGTACCGGTATTTTTCTACCCGGTGATTAGCTGTTGAATGGACTGTTCTTTACCGTGCTGACTTGGCCCGCTCACGCAGCGATGCCGGCACGAATTGCGCAGAAATGGCTCAGTCCGCGAATTGGCCGGCTGCCTTGATCATCGGAGCCCAGCGGTCGACTTCGCTCGCGAGCATCGCGGCCAGCGCCTCCGGCGTCGCCTTCTCCTGCGGGACCGGCTCCGTGTTGATGTCGTTGAACCGGGCGATCAGCGTGGAATCCCTAAGGGCGGACTGGAGCGCCGCGGTCAGCTTCTGAACGACCGCCGGCGGTGTGCCCTTGGGGGCATAGATGCCGTGCCAGACACCAAGCTCGAACCCTTTGAGGCCGGCCTCGTCGGCCGTCGGCAGATCGGGCAGGCTCTTCAGCCGCTCCCTGGTGGTGATCGCATAGGCCTTGACCTGCTTCGACATGATCGGGCCGGTGGTATTCGTGGCCTGGTCGCAGGTGAGATCGATCTGCCTGCCGAGAAGATCGTTCATGATGGGGCCGTTGCCCTTGTAGGGCACCGCGGTCAGCTGCTTCTGGATCGCCGTCATGAACAGCATGCCGCAGAGGTGTGACGCCGCGCCGAGTCCGGCATTGGCATAGGTCAATTTGTCGCCCTGCTGTTGGGCGTAGGCGACCAATTCCTTCAGCGTGTCGGCCGGAAAATCCGGACGCGCGATGATGGTCATCGGCGCATTGGTCACAAGCCCGATCGGCGCAAAGGCGGTCTTCGTGTCGTAGCTGAGGTTGCGGTACAGTGTGGCGGCGGTCGAGAGGCCGACATGATGGATCAGCAGCGTGTATCCGTCGGGCTGGGCTCGCGAGGCGCGGGTCGTGGCGATGGTGCCACCGGCGCCGGGCGCGTTCTCGACGACGACCTGTTGGCCAAGCGATTTCGCCATGCCTGCCGCGGTCAGGCGAGCAATGGTGTCCGTAGGTCCGCCGGCGGCGAACGGCACCAACATGGTGACGGGCCTGATCGGATAGTCCTGGGCGAGCGCCGCGCCAAACGGCAGAACCAGAGCCGATACGAGGGCAATGAGCCGCATGCTTTCCTCCAAATTTTTTGCTTGCTCCTATGTACGCATTCCGGGCTGCGCGGCCACACCAAAACGACTTCATCGAGAGCGGAGCGCCCGCGGCATGGTGTAGCTGCCGAAGGCCTGATCGGCCCTCAGCGCGCCTCGCGAAGCTTCGTCGGCAACAGGCGGGAACTAGCGCTCCCGCATGATCTCGTGCCGGTAACGCTGCAGGGGCGACAGGAGATAGCTCAGGATCGTGCGCGAACCGGTCCTGATCTCGACGGTCACTGCCATCCCCGGGGACAGATTGACGAGGCGGTCGTCCACCTGCATCTGGCTGCGATCGAGCGAGATGCGGGCGCTGTAGCTCAACTCCTGCCCGCTGGGCTCGCTGCTGTCGCGTTGCGTCCCAAGCGCACGGTCGCTCCCGCGCTCCTGGGGCCGGTCGCGGATGATGGCGTCCTGCGAGACGCTCACGACCCGGCCCGCGAGAAGGCCGTAGCGGGTGAAATTGAAAGTGTCGATCTTGATGGCGGCGCCCTGCCCGGCCTCGACAAATCCGATATCGCGGTTGGAGATCATCGCCTCGATCTCGAGCCGCGTATCGGTCGGCACGATCACCAGCAGCGACTGCGCGGGCGTGACCACGCCGCCCACAGTGTGGATCGCGAGCTGCTGCACGATGCCGTCGACCGGCGACGTCAGTTGCTGAAGCCTCGTCCTCTGCTGCGCCTTGATCAGATCGCGTGCGACGCCATTGGCTTTCTGTTCGCTCTTGGCAAGCTCGTCGGAGAGACTTTTCCTGTACTCCGCCAAGGCCTGGATGCGGGTCTCCCGGATCGCGGCGACGGCCGCCTCGGCCTCCTTCAAGCGGCTGCTCTGGACGCGAAGCTCCTCCTGCTGCTCGATCTGGAGCTGGAGGGTCTCATAGTAGGTCAGCTTCGAGCCGATCTCCTTCTCCATCAGCGTCTTGCGAATCTCGACACGCTGCTGGGTGACCGGCAGCAACGCATCAAGCTTGTGAATCGTCGCCGCAATCGTCTGATGTTCGGCCTCCTTCTGCGCTTCCTGACGCGCCAGCGCCGCGAGCTTGGCCCTGTTCTCGCTGATCTGATTGGCGAGGAGCTGCCGTTGCGTCGCGACCAGCATGGGATCAGCGTCCTCTGGTACGACGAGATCGGCGGACACCCCTTCGCCGCCCGCCAATGCGGCGCGGAGGCGCGCGACGTTGAGCCGCTCGGCCATGAGATCGTCGTGCAGACGATCGCGCTCTGCAGCGTTCACGGTCGGATCGAGCTCGATCAGCAGGTCGCCCGATTTGACCGATTGACCGTCCTGCACGTGAATGGCGCGCACCACGCCGGTCTCGAACGGCTGGACCACCTTGCTTCGCCCGCTCGACACGACCTTGCCGGTCGCGGAGGCCACGATGTCGATCGTGCCCCAGGCCGACCAGGCCAGCGCCGCGCAGACGAGCAGCATCAGAGCCAGGGCGATGGCGCGGCCGATCGGCGACGGCGGTGTTTCCGTGATTTCCAGCGCCGCCGGCAGGAAGGCGACTTCCTCGGCGCGCCGGCCCTTTCCATTCCGGAACGGGATCACGGTCTGCTCCGGACGAGCGGCCGGCACAGTGTTAGCCGACCTCATAAATGCCTCCCTGGAGACGATGCAGGGCGGCGTAGCGGCCGCCGGTCTTGATCAGCGCATCATGCGTGCCGTCCTCGACCAGACGGCCGCGTTCCAGGGTGAAGATGCGATCGGCGCCGCGGACGGTGGACAAACGGTGCGCGATGATCAGGACGGTGCGGCCTTTCGCGATCTCCTTCATGTTGTCATGGATGATCCGCTCGCTTTCATAGTCGAGTGCGCTGGTGGCTTCGTCGAAGATCAGGATCCGGGGATTGCCCACCAGCGCACGGGCGATCGCGATGCGCTGGCGCTGCCCGCCCGAGAGCGTCGAGCCGCGCTCGCCCACCATCGTATCGTAGCCCTCGGGGAGCTCCAGAATGAAATCATGAGCGCCCGCCAGCTTCGCCGCGTCGATGATGCGGTCCATCGGCAGGCTTGGATCGGCCAGCGCGATGTTGTCGCGCACCGACCGGTTGAACAGCATGTTGTCCTGGAGCACGATTCCGATCTGCCGACGGAGCCCGGCCGGGTCGGTCGTCATCAGATCCATTCCGTCGACCAGCACGCGGCCGCCTTGCGGAACGTAGAGCCGCTGCACCAGCTTGGCGAAGGTGCTTTTGCCCGAGCCGGACGATCCGACAATGCCGACGGTTTGTCCGGCTGGAATGTCGAATGAGACATCGTGCAGGATCTCCGGCCCATCGGGCCGGTAGCGGAAAGAGACGTGCTCGAAGCGGATGTTGCCCCGGATCGGCGGCAGCCCTGCGCGGGCGGCGGAGTACGCCGGCTCCGCCGCGCTGTTGAGGATGTCGCCGAGCCGCGCGATCGACAGCCGCGCCTGATGAAAATCCTGCCAGACCTGCGCGAGCCGCAGTACCGGGGCCGACACCCGGCCCGCGAAGATGTTGAAGGCCACGAGCTCGCCGACCGTCAATGCGTCACCGATCACCAGCCTGGCTCCGACATAGAGAATGGCGGCAGTGACGACCTTACTGACGAGCTGCACCAGCTGGGTTGCCGTGTTGCCGAGGCTGGTGACACCGAAGCTCGCCGAGACATAACCGGCGAGCTGCTCTTCCCAGCGACGCTGCATCTGCGGCTCGACCGCCATCGCCTTCAGCGTTTCGATGCCGCTGACGCTCTCGACCAGGAAGGCCTGGTTCTCGGCGCCACGGCGGAATTTCTCGTCCAGCCTGCGGCGAAACAGCGGCGTCGCCACGGCCGAGATCGCGATGTAAAACGGGAACGACGCGAGCACGATGAAGCTCATCTGCGCCGAATAGGCGAACATCACCGCGAGGAACACCGAGGTGAAGACCAGGTCGATGAGAAGCGTCAGTGACGAGCTGGTGATGAAATTGCGGATGTTCTCGAGCTCACGAACCCGCGCCACGGAATCGCCGACGCGCCTGGCCTGAAACCAGGCCATCGGCAGCGCCAGCAGATGGTGGAACAGGCGTGCCCCGAGCTCGACGTCAATGCGGTTGGTCGTGTGCGCAAACAGGTAATTGCGCAGGATCCCGAGTACGGTGTCGAACAGGGAGACGACGACGAGGCCGATGACGAGGACGTCGAGCGTGGACAGCGAGCGGTGCACCAGCACCTTGTCGATTACGACCTGGAAGAACAGCGGCGAGACCAGCGCAAAAAGCTGGAGGAAGAACGAAGCCGCCAGCACCTCTCCCAGCAGCCGCCGGTATTTGCCGATCGCGCCGATGAACCAGGTGATATCGAAGTGCCGGCCGAGGTCGGACAGGCCGGCGCGCCGGACCATCAGGATCAAGCCGCCGTCCCAGATCGCGCACAGCTCGTCGCGATCCATCAGCACCGGGCGCTGCGCCTCCGGGGACTGCACCAGCACCTTGTCGGCGGAGGCCTTTGCGATGACCATGAAGCCGCCGTCCCGCAGCATTGCGATCGCAGGCAGCGGGGTGTCCGACAGACGGCTCCACTGCGTTCGGTAGGTTCGCGCTTTAAGTCCGAGAGACCTGGCGCAGCGGACGATATCCGCTGCGCCGAAACTTGCCGCGCCGAGCCGGTGCCTGAGCTGCTCGCGATCGGCCGCAACGCCTTGCAGATGCAGCAGCGTCAGCAAGGCATCGAGCCCCGTATCGGCGGAGACCGCGTTGGTCGTCATGAGCGTTCTCCAGGCCGCAGCCGCCAGCTTCAGGCGTGCTGGGGCGGTGCGAGCACCTGGCTCTGCGCCGCGTGCGGATCGGGCAGCGGCATCTCGCCATTGCCCTCACCTGCCGGGACGAAGCTCGCCGCCATAGCCTGGTTGAGCAGCATCGCGGCCGCGAACGCTCCGCCCTGGATGACGACGTTGTTGCCGGTGCCGCCGTCCAGGATGTCGAGGCCGCCCCCGCCGATCAGCACGTCATCACCGGCACCACCCGCCAGCGTGTCGTTGCCGGGGCTGCCGATCAGCACGTCGTCGCCGTTGCCGCCATTGGCAACGAGCTGGATGCCGCCGTGCAAGCCGGAAGCCGTGATGACGTCATCGCCATCGAGACCGTTGATGACGATCCTGTCGCCCGCGCCGGCATCGGTGATGTTGATGTCCTGGCCAAGCCCCGACACCGTGATAATGCCGTCGTGCTCGGTCACCGTGATGACGTCGTTGCCGCCAGTTGCGTTGATGGTCACGGTATCCGCGGCGCCGTCATTGGCGCCGAGATCGAGGTCGATCTGGCTCACGCCGGTGCCGGAGAGGTCGCCGACGGTAATGTTGTCGGCACCGCCGAGAGCATTGAAGTCGACATGCTCGACCCCGTTCAGGTCCATCGCAATGGCGGCGACATCTCGCGTGAACAGCACGCGGCCGCCATTGGCCGAAATGTTGATGTTCTCGCTGATATTGGCGCCGTTGAATGCCAGCGTGTCGGTGCCCTTGCCGCCTTCGACGGTATCGCTGCCGTCGCCGGGATTCCAGACGAAGGTGTCGTCCCCCGCACCGAGATTGGCGAAATCGTTGCCGCGTCCGCCGTTCACAATGTCATTGCCGGCACTGCCGGTGATGGTGTCGTTGCCGTCACCGCCGTTGATGTTGAGGCTGAACGACTGTCCCGCCTTGATGGAAGACGCATTGATGACGTCATTGCCTTGTCCGCCGTTGATGCCGAGCACATCACCGGCGTCCGCGTGTGCAATCGTCACCTGCGCAGCGAGGCCGTTGACCACGATCGATCCGCCGGAGGTCACAACCGATATGTTGTCGTCACCGGTCGTGCCGTTCGCGGTCACGCGGTCCGCCGCTCCATCGCCGCTCTGGCTGCCGGGGCCGGCACTGAGGTCGATGGCAACCTGCGTGATTCCTGTCCCAGTCAGATCGTTGACGGTGATGTTGTCGGCGCCGCCTGCTGCCGCGATCTGCACGTGCTCGACGCCAGCGAGGTCCATGACGATAGCACCGACGTCACGGGTGAGTAGCGCACGGCTTCCGTTCGCCGAGATCGACATGGTCTCGGCCACATTGGCGCCGTTGAACGACAGCGTATCGGTTCCCGTGCCGCCTTCGACAGTGTCGCTGCCGTCACCGGGATTCCACGTGAAGATGTCGTCGCCTGCGCCGAGAAGCGCGACGTCATTGCCGCGGCCGCCGATGACCTTGTCGTTGCCGTCGCCGCCGATCAGGGCGTCCGCGCCCTGGCTGCCGGTGATGGTGTCGTTGCCCGCCCCGCCGTCGATGGTCAGCCCGATCGCCGAGCCGAGCGTGGATGCATCGATCACGTCGTTACCGCCGAGCGCCTGCATGACCAGCCGGTCGTTGCCGGCCTCTGCGTTTGCGATTGTCACGACCTCTGGCAGCCCCGTGACCGTGACCGTTGTGCCTGTGGCTGTGACCTCGATGTGCTGATTGCCGTTGCTGCCGTTGACGGTCACCGTATCAGCTGCGCCGTCGCCTTGCGTCCCTCCCGGAACGGCTCCGAGATCAACCAGCACCTGCTTGACGCCGGTCCCGGTGAGATCACCGACGGTGATATTATCGGCGCCGCCGCGCGCATCGAATTCGATCTGCTCGACGCTGTTGAGATCCATCGTGATGTTGGCGACGTCGCGGGTGAAGCGCACCCGGCCGCCATTGGCCGAGATGTTGATGGTCTCGTTGATGTTGGCGCCATTGAAAAGCAGCTTGTCGCTGCCCGAGCCGCCCTCGACCGTGTCGGTGCCGTCACCGGGATTCCAGATGAAAGTGTCGTCGCCACTCCCGAGCTGGGCGACGTCGTTGCCGCGTCCGCCATTGACGATATCGTCGCCGCTGCCGCCGATGATGAGGTCGTTGCCGTCACCACCGATGATCCTGTCGTTGCCAGCGCCGCCATCGAGCGTCAGCGAGATCAGGCTGCCGAGCCCGTTGCCCGCGGTGATGGCATCGTCGCCGCCGCCACCGTGCAGGACGAGATTTTCCGTCGTGCCGATATCGAGCGAGAATGGCGCCGCGCCCGCCCCGTCGAGCCGCACGCGGGTGCCGTTCGCCGTGATCGTGAACGTCTCGGCGCCGTTGCTTCCGTTGACCTGAGCCGTATCGTTGCCCTCACCACCCTCGAACAGGTTGGTGCCGCCGCCGGGATTCCAGATCATGACGTCGTCGCCGGCCTCGCCGAACAGCTGGTTGTCGCCGCTGCCGCCGTCCAGCACGTCGTTACCCGCTCCGCCGAACAGCAGATCGTTGCCGCCGCCGCCCTTGATCAAATCGTTGCCGGCCTGACCAAACAGAAGATCGGCTCCCGAGCCGCCCGTGATCTTGTCATTGCCGTCGCCGCCGAAGACGTGCACCGCCGGCATCGGTCCGTGGCATTCGTCGACGGCGATCGTGTCGTCACCGCCCTGACCGAAGATGTCGATCGCGGTGGTGTTGTCGACCGTGGGTTCGCCACCAACCGTTTTCACGTGCCCGTTATTGACCAGGATGCGGCCGGACTTGTCGCGACTTATCACGAGGCCGTTATTCGCGCTGTCGCCGAAAATGGTGAGCTGCCCCGTAACCGGGGAAAACACAGAGGTAATGGACATCCAAATGATCCTTCCGACCTAGCCCCTCCCTTCGACGCGTAGCATTCGCGCACAAGACATTCTTGAACCGTTGCTTGAGACGCGCGTGATTATTCTGGAGATTTCCTCCAGTTTTCCTTCGGGGCAGTTTCCGACAGGGGATGCGAAGGCTTGCTCATCACGAACCGCCTAATCACGGATCACGCGTAACGCCCCCGTGATTTTCAAGGCGCGCGGAAGAACGCAGCTCGAGGCAATGAAGGCCCTTTGGGCGAAGGTCGGCATCCGCGATGTCGAAACTCGCGAACAATATCGCCGGCGAGCGCGAACGGGAGAGATCACGATTCACGCCTCTGCCATCGCAATAGGGATGCAAAGCCGCTTGACGATGGGGACGAGCGTGCGCGGCTGATCGCATCGACAGCCGCAACCAGCTTCAGGGCAAAAGGCCGACCCGTGTTACGCCGACTTCTTCTTCGGCTTTGGCTTGGTCGCCTTCGGCATGACCGGAGCTTCCGGTGTGCCCTCGATCGAGGACAGGCGGCCGGCCGTGAAGGTGTAGATGCCGGCACGCGGACCGGTCGTCCAGGTCACGACCGCAACGCGCCTGCCGGCGGCATCACCGGAGAGGTTGACGCTCGAGGGCGTGCCGATGCCGCGCACCACGTCGCATTCGGTGTGGCCGAGCGCGACGGTGCCGCCCATCGGAGCCGGCGCGGTCGTCGACGCATTCGCATCGGCTGGCCCGGGCGGCGGCGCCATGCCGGCACAAGCCCCGTCGGCACTGACCAGATCCTCGGCCCCAACCGGCTTGTCGGGGGTCAGCGGCGGCGACTCAATCGAGATGCTTTTGATGAACAGGCGGCTGGGCGTGTTGAACCACTGGGCATCCCTGGACAACAGATCGGTCCCGCCCGAACAGCCCGCGACCAGCGGGGCTACGGCCGCCAACGCAATTATGAGCGAGCTGGGAAGCTTTTGATGTCGCACGATAAACTAAATTCCCCGAGTGAAGGATCGGCCCTAAGCAATTGTAGCAACATCACTTTGCGGCACGAAGGTGACAAAAGCCATCATCACCCGAAAAGTGCAAATTATCATTAATTGCGAGCGACCGCTAATTCCGCTTCTGCCACCGGCCCCGCTCGTCAGCCTGCCAATAGGTGACATCAAATCCCCGCGCCTTGCAATCCGTCCAGGCGCTGCGGGCGAACGCAAGCGCGTCCGGATCGTCGCCATCGAACAGCAGCACCATGCGCTCATAGCCCTGCGCGTCCTGCGGCAGCGCGGCGTTGTCGACGAGGAAGCGGACATTGGCACCGTTCGGATTGTCCTCCTCGACCGCCAGCACGATCGGCTGATCGGCGACGTCGCTGACCCGCCATGTCGCGTGCGGCAGGAAGGAATCGTCGCGATAGGTCCACAAATGGGCGTCGAGCGTATCGGCGCGCTCCGGCGACGTCGACTGCACCACGACGCGCCAGCCGCGCTCGAGCGATTTCTCGAGAAGCGGCGGCAACACGTTCTCTACCGTCATGTTTTGCAAATGGTAGAACAGGACTTCAGTCATCTCGGGTCATTTGAACTCGTAGTGGTCGGCGACCAGACGGTCGAGCAAGCGAACGCCATAGCCGCTTCCCCAGCTGTGGTTGATGTCGGTCTTCGGCGCCCCCATGGCGGTCCCGGCGATGTCGAGATGCGCCCAGGGCGTGCCGTCCACGAAGCGCTGGAGGAACTGCGCCGCGGTGATCGAGCCGCCATGGCGGCCGCCGGTGTTCTTCATGTCGGCGAACTGGGAATCGATCAGCTTGTCGTATTCGGGGCCAAGCGGCAGGCGCCAGACCTTCTCGCCGCTCTCGATGCCGGCCGCCAGCAGCCGCTCGGCAAGCTCGTCATTGTTGGAGAACATGCCGGCATGCTCGGTGCCGAGCGCGACCACGATAGCGCCGGTCAATGTCGCCAGATCCACCATGAATTTCGGCTTGGTTTTCTTGGCGACGTACCAGAGCACGTCGGCAAGCACCAGGCGGCCTTCCGCGTCAGTGTTGATGATCTCGATGGTCTGCCCCGACATCGAGGTGACGATGTCGCCCGGGCGCTGCGCGTTGCCGTCCGGCATGTTCTCGACGAGGCCGATGGCGCCGACGACGTTGACCTTGGCCTTGCGTGCCGCCAGCGCATGCATCAGGCCGACGACGCAGGCCGCGCCGCCCATGTCGCCCTTCATGTCCTCCATGCTGCCGGCCGGCTTGATCGAAATGCCGCCGGTGTCGAAGCAGACGCCCTTGCCGACGAAGGCAACCGGCGCCTCACCCTTCTTGCCGCCGTCCCAACGCATGATCACGGTGCGGCTCGGCCGCGCCGAGCCCTGGCCGACGCCGAGCAGCGCGCCCATGCCGAGCTTGTCCATCGCCTTGACGTCGAGCACCTCGATCCTGACGCCGAGTTTTCGGAGGAGGCCTGCGCGGCGTGCGAACTCCTCAGGGAAAAGCACGTTCGGCGGCTCGTTGACCAGATCGCGCGCAATGATCACGCCGTCCACGATCGCAGCGGCCGATGCAAACGCCTTCTTCGCGGCGACGACATCGCCGACCGCAAACGAGACGTCGGCGCGCGTGCCGCCCTCCTCGCCGTCCTTCTTCTTGGTCTTGTAGCGGTCGAACTTGTAGGTGCGCAGCCGCAGCCCCGAGGCGATCGCGACCGCCTGCTCGCTCGTCATGGCGCCATTGGGCAGTTCCGCCATGACGGTCATGGCCGCCGCCCCGGCCGGAAGCTTGCTCGCCGCCACGCCGCCGAATTTGAGGAAGTCGTTGGCCTTCAGGCCGGCCGCCTTGCCGGCGCCGATCACGATCAGGCGGGTGGCCTTCACGCCCTCGGGTGCAAGGATGTCGAGCGCAGCACCGCTTTTGCCCTTGAAGGCGGCGGCGGCCGCCGCCCGCTTCACGAGTTCGGTGGCGCCGCCGAGCGCCTTGGCGGTCGCCGGGCCGAGCTTCAGAGCGTCGTCGCAGAACACGACCATAATGCCACGGACGGCGGCAGACAATGGAACGAAGCCGACCTTGATGGCATCGGACATGAGTAACTCCTCAAAAACATTGCGTTTTTTACCGATCGGCGGTCCCGGCCACGGGCCGGAGCTGAACGGCGATTCACTGCGCGTGCCGCACTATGGGCCACCGGCCCGGCAGATGCCAAGCACCCCCCGTGGCCGAGGGGCCACAACGAGGGAAATATTAACCATATATTGAGGGTGCCACGGGGCAGCCATTTTGTTGACGGATCAAAGGGATGGTACTGAGAGAGTAAGCCGGCGGATGAGATGGTTGACCGACCTTGGGGATCCCCTTGTGGGGATTGGTTGGACAGCCGGAATTCCGGCCGGCATTGGGGACTTGGTGGGATTCGTGCGGTAGCGCATGGGGTCAATCGATAGGTATATCTTCCGCACGACGCTCGCGTCGTTTGCGCTGGTCTTGGTCAGCCTCACGGGCGTGATCTGGATTACGCAAGCGTTGCGCGGCATCGACCTGATGACGAGCCAGGGTCAGACCATCCTGACCTTCCTCGGTATCACCAGCCTCGTCGTGCCCGCGCTGGTCCTGATCATCTCGCCGATCGCGCTGATGATCGCGATCTCGCATACGCTGAACAAGCTCGCGACCGATTCCGAGATCATCGTGATGAATGCCGCTGGCTTCTCGCCGTTCCGGCTGTTCTATCCGTTCTTCTACGCCACCTGCGTCGTGGCGCTGCTGGTCGCCTTCATCGCGGCCTATCTCGCTCCCGACGGCATGCGGCGGATCAAGCAGTGGGACGCCGAGATCACCGCCGACGTGCTCACCAACATCCTGCAGCCCGGCCGCTTCGCCCAGCTCGACAAGAACCTGACGATCCGGATTCGCGAACGCCAGCCCGGCGGCATCCTCGCCGGCATCTTCATCGACGACCGCCGCGATCCGAACGAGCGGGTCTCGATCGTCGCCGAGCACGGCGAAGTCGTGAAGAACGACAACGGATCGTTCCTGGTGCTGGAGACCGGCAATCTCCAGCGCTTCGAGGCCGGCAAGCGCGATCCCGCGCTGGTGGCGTTCGGCCGCTACGGCTTCGACATGTCGAAGTTCTCGGGCCAGGGCCGCGATGTCACGCTCGGCATCCGCGAGCGTTATCTCTGGGAGCTGCTCTCGCCGTCCGAGGACGACCCTGTCTACAAGCAGATTCCCGGCCAGTTTCGCTCGGCCCTGCATGACAGCCTGCTGGCGCCGATCTATCCCTTCGCCTTTGCCGTGCTGACCTTCGCGTTTCTCGGCGCGCCTCGCACCACGCGCCAGAGCCGCAATTTCTCGATCGGCTCCTCGATCCTCGCCGTGTTCGGCCTGCGCATGGCCGGCTTCGCCTGCTCGGTGATGGCGGTGAAATCGCCGGGCGCGGTGCTGGTCCAATATGCGATGGTCATCGGTGCCATCGGCCTCGGGCTGGCGATCATCGTTGGCGGCCTCGTGGTCGAGCCGCCGCCGCGCCTCATGGAGGCCATCAACAGGTCGAACGCGCGCATCGCGCGGCTGTTCCGACGGCCGGCCACTGCATGAGCATGCTCACCAACACACTCGGGCGCTATTTCGCCGGCCGTTTCGTGGTCGCGGCGCTCGGCGTGTTCGCCAGCATTTTCCTGTTGCTGGTGCTGGTCGATTACATCGAGATGGTGCGCAAGACCTCGGGGCTCGCATCCGCCTCCGCGGTCATGGTGGCCGAGACCTCGCTGTTTCGCGTGCCGCAGCTGTTGGAGAAGCTGACGCCGTTCTGCATGCTGATCGGTGCCATGACCTGCTATCTCGCCCTCTCCCGCCGGCTCGAGCTCGTGGTCGCGCGCGCCGCCGGCGTCTCCGCATGGCAATTCATCTCGCCGGCGCTCGGCAGCGCGCTGCTGATCGGCGTGATCGCCACCGTCGCCTACAATCCGATGTCGGCAAATCTGCGCGAGCTCTCCAAGCGCATGGAAGCCGAGCTGTTCGGCTCGGCACCCGGCGGCGGCATTCAGGACGCCTCCGGCTTCTGGCTCAATCAGGTCACCAATGACGGCCAGACCATCATCAACGCAGCGCGCAGCGAGCAGCAGGGCCTCCGGCTCACTGGGCTCACCCTGTTCCGGTTTGACACAGAGCAGCACTTCAAGGAGCGGGTCGAGGCGCGCGAGGCGACGCTCGAGGCCGGCCGTTGGCTGTTCAAGGGCGTCCGCCGCTTCTCGCTGGATTCGCCGCCGGTCGATCAGGCCAGCCTCGAGATTCCGACGACGCTGACCGAGGCGCAGGTCCGCAACAGCTTTTCCACACCCGAGACTGTGTCCTTTTGGCAACTACCGAGCTACATCCGCTCGTCCGAAAGCTCGGGCTTCGCGACAGCCGGATACCGACTCCAGTATCAGAAGCTTCTGGCACAGCCGTTTTTGCTTGCCGCCATGGTGATGCTCGCGGCTTCCGTGTCGTTGCGCTTCTTCCGGATGGGCGGCGTGCAGAAGATGGTTTTGAGTGGCGTGGGCGCAGGCTTTCTGCTCTACGTTCTGTCGAAAGTGACTGAAGATTTGAGCAAGGCTGAGTTGATGCATCCGATCGCTGCGGCGTGGTTGCCCGTGGTGGTGGGCGGCCTCACCGGCTTTTTGGCCTTGCTGTATCAGGAGGACGGATAGTGACGGCCGTCCACCGCGGGCCCGTGTCTCGTTTGACGCGGCGCACATTGGTGCGCGCGAACGGGTGTGGCTCGTCCATTCGCAGGTTCCTGCTTGCTGTCGCTGCCGTGGTATCGCTCGGTGGCGTGGTGGACGTTGCCGCCGTTGCGCCGGCCTCCGCCCAGAGTTTCACCTACAATCCGCTGCCGCCGCGTGCGAAGCCGCCGAAGGCCGTCAACGACAACCAGATGCTGGTTCAGGCGACCGAGGTCGACTACGACTACAACAATTCGCGCGTCTCCGCGGTCGGTAACGTCCAGCTGTTCTACAACGGCACCAGCGTCGAGGCCGACAAGGTCATCTACGACCAGAAGACCAAGCGGCTCCATGCCGAAGGCAACATCCGCATGACGGATGCCGACGGCAAGATCACCTATGCGGAGATCCTGGACCTGTCCGACGACTACCGTGACGGTTTCGTCGATTCGCTGCGCGTCGATACGGCCGACCAGACCCGCATGGCGGCGAGCCGCTCCGATCGCTCCAGCGGCAACTACACGGTGTTCGAGAACGGCGTCTACACGGCCTGCGCGCCGTGCAAGGACGATCCGAAGAAGCCGCCGCTATGGCAGGTCAAGGGTGCGCGCATCATCCACGACCAGCAGGAGAAGATGCTGTATTTCGAGACGGCGCAGCTCGAATTCTTCGGCGTGCCCATCGCCTATATGCCCTATTTCTCGACGCCCGACCCGACCGTGAAGCGCAAGACCGGCTTCCTGATGCCGGGCTTCACGTCGAATACGCCGTTCGGCTACGGCGTTGAGGTTCCGTTCTACTGGGCGATCGCGCCCGACATGGACGCGACCTTCAGCCCGCGCATCACGTCCAAGCAGGGCGTGCTGTTCCAGGCCGAATTCCGCCAGCGCCTGATGGACGGCGCCTATCAGATCCGCGTCTACGGCATCGACCAGCTCGATCGGAGCGCGCTCGCCGGCCAGCCCGGCGACAAGCAATTCCGCGGCGCCGTCGACACCAAGGGTCAGTTCGCGCTGAACGACAAATGGGTCTGGGGTTGGGACGGCGTCCTGATGTCCGACTATTATTTCTTCTCGGACTATCGGTTGTCGCAATATCGCGATCCGCTGGGCTCGTTCCTGTATCTGCCGACGGATGCGCTCTCGCAGCTTTACCTGACCGGCGTCGGCAATCGCAGCTTCTTCGACGCGCGCACGATGTACTGGCTGAGCTACTCGGGCAACCAGAGCCAGGTGCCGGTCGTCTACCCCGTGATCGACTATTCGAACGTGCTGAACTATCCGGTCTTCGGCGGTGAGTTCAGCTACAAGACCAATTTCGTGAACCTGTCGCGTGACACTGCGGTGTTCGATCCGATCACGACGCTCGCCAACACCAACAGCCTGTGCACGACGGCATCGGCCGATCCGCTCGCGCGCACGCCGTCGCAGTGCCTGATGCGCGGCTTCCCGGGCACCTACACCCGCCTGACGGCCGAAGCGCAATGGCGCAAATCCTTCACCGATCCGTTCGGTGAAATCTGGACGCCGTTCGCCATTCTCCGCGCCGATGCGATCAACTCCTCGGTCTCCAACCAGCCGGGCGTGTCGAACTATCTTCCTGTCGGCGACACCCAGGCGTTCCGCCTGATGCCCACCGTGGGCCTCGAATACCGCTATCCCTTCATCAACGTTCAGCCCTGGGGCTCGACCACCATCGAGCCGATCGCGCAGATCATCATTCGGCCGAACGAGACCTATGCCGGCAAGCTCCCGAACGAGGACGCGCAGAGCATGGTGTTCGACGCCTCGAACCTGTTCAGCGTCGACAAGTTCTCCGGCTACGACCGTGTCGAGGGCGGCGGCCGCGCCAATGTCGGCGTGCAGTCCACCACGCAGTTCGACAGGGGCGGCGCCATCAAGACGCTGTTCGGCCAGTCCTACCAGCTGTTCGGCATGAACTCCTTCGCGGTCCAGGACTCCATCAACACCGGCGTGGATTCCGGCCTGCAAAGGCCGCGCTCCGACTATGTGGCGAGCGCCGCCTATTCGCCCAACAGCACCTATACGTTCAGCGTTCGCTCGCGCATGGACGAGCAGACCTG
Organism: Bradyrhizobium sp. 134; assembly: GCF_023074155.1. Classification (NCBI taxonomy): domain Bacteria; kingdom Pseudomonadati; phylum Pseudomonadota; class Alphaproteobacteria; order Hyphomicrobiales; family Nitrobacteraceae; genus Bradyrhizobium; species Bradyrhizobium sp. 134. The sequence continues at coordinate 443,065 of NZ_JADPKX010000053.1, forward strand.
GAACGTCCAGCGCTTCGAGGCGGAAGGCCGCGCCAACTTCAACCGCTGGTCCGTCAGCATGCTGTACGGCAATTACGCGGCGCAGCCGGAACTCGGCTATCTGACCCGCCGCGAGGGCATCCTGACGTCGGGCTCGATCAAGGTCGCGGCCAACTGGGTGGTCACGGGCTCGGCGCGCTGGGACCTGGAGGCCAACAAGATCAACCAGTATGTGCTCGGTGCCGGCTACGTCGACGATTGTTTTGTGCTCGGCTTGAACTATGTAACAGCGTATAGCTATTCCGCAGGCGCGACGCCGCCCGTGCTGAACCACGCGATCATGTTCCAGATCGGCCTGCGCACGCTGGCGAACACAGCGACGACCAGCAGTTCCGGCAGCGGTCTCCAGTGATTGGTTTGAAGGTGCCGGCCGCGTGTTCCCGATCGCAGGTTCACCGCGGCTGACATGCGAGCGACAAATATGACGATCCCATTGCCTGTCTTCCGCCTCTTCCTCCTCCTCACCGCCCTGCTCTTGGCCGGCACGCCGTCGCGCGCGCAGAACATCGTCGTGATGGTGAACGGCGATCCCATCACCGACTTCGACATTGACCAGCGCTCCAAGCTCGACCAGCTGACGACGCAGAAGACACCGGCCCGTCAGGAGGTCATCAACGAGCTGATCGACGACCGGGTGAAGATGAAGGAAGGCAAGAAATACGGGGTCGATCCCGGCGTCTCCGACATCAACCAGTCCTACGATGGCATGGCGCAGCGCATGCGCATCTCGCCGGACCAGCTCACCAAGTCGCTCGAGGTCAAGGGCGTCCGCCCCGAAACCCTGAAGAGCCGCATGAAGGCCGAGATGGTCTGGAGCAGCCTGGTGCGCGGCCGCTTCAAGGAAAAGCTGTTGGTCGGTGAGAAGGACGTCGCGCAGGCCGTGCAGGCCCAGACCGGCGACAAGCTGCAGATCGAGGGCACCGAATACAAGATGCAGCCGATCGTGCTGATCGTGCCGCGCGGATCGTCGCCGTCGTTCCTGGAGACGCGGCATAAGGAAGCCGAGCAATATCGCTCGCGCGTCGGAAGCTGCGAAGAAGCCAATTCGTTGTTCCGCTCCACGCCGAACGCCACCATCCGCGACATCGTCACCAAGACCACCGCTGAATTGCCCGAGGCGCTACGCAAGGTCCTCGACGACACGCCGATCGGCCACCTCACCGCCCCCGAGACGACCAAAGCGGGCATCGAGATGGTGGTGCTGTGCTCGCGCAAGCCGACCATGATCGACACGCCGAAGAAGCGCGAGGTCCGCGAGAAGATGTATCAGGAGAAGTACGAGAAGACCCAGAAGGCCTATCTCGAGGACCTCCGCAAGGCGGCGATGATCGAGTATCGCAACCGCTGATGGCCCAGCAGCCTGCCAAGCCTCTCGCCCTGACGCTGGGAGAACCTGCCGGCATCGGCCCCGACATCACTATCGCAGCCTGGCTCAAGCGCCGCGAACTGGACCTGCCCGCCTTCTATCTGCTCGGCGACGAGGCGCTGATCGCGCGCCGCGCCAAAGCGCTCGGCGCCGACGTCAGGATCGCTTCGGTGAGCGCCGGCGAGGCCGGGGCCGCTTTCCCTGAGGCCCTGCCCGTGGTCGCGACCGGCGACGAGCCCGCGAGTGCCGAGCCCGGCAAGCCCGACGCATCGAGCGCGCCGGCCGCGCTCGCCTCGATCCGCCAGGCGGTCACTGATGTCCGCGACGGTCGCGCCGGCGCCGTCGTCACCAATCCGATCGCCAAGAGCGTGCTCTATCGCGCCGGCTTCCGCCATCCCGGCCATACCGAATTCCTCGCCGAGCTCGCCGCGGAAGACGGCCGCGTGCCGCAACCGGTGATGATGCTGTGGTCGCCGCGGCTCGCCGTGGTGCCCGTGACCATCCACGTCTCCTTGCGCGACGCACTGGCCCAGCTCACCAGCGAGCTGATCGTCTCGACCGTGCGCATCGTCGCGACCGAACTCAAATCCCGCTTCGGCATCGCCATTCCGCGCATCGCGATCTCCGGCCTCAATCCGCACGCCGGCGAGGACGGCTCGCTCGGCCACGAGGAGCAGACCGTGATCGCGCCGGCGATCAAGACGTTGCGCAGCGACGGCATCGAGGCGAAGGGACCGCTCCCCGCCGACACCATGTTCCACGAAGCCGCGCGAAACAGCTACGACTGCGCCGTCTGCATGTACCACGACCAGGCGCTGATCCCGATCAAGACGGTGGCGTTCGACGACGCGGTCAACGTCACGCTCGGCCTGCCCTTCATCCGCACCTCGCCCGACCACGGCACCGCCTTCGACATCGCCGGGACCGGCAAGGCCAATCCGGCAAGCCTGATCGCCGCGTTGAGGCTTGCGAGCCGGATGGCGGCTGCGAAAACCCGATGAGCGCGATCGACGACCTCCCGCCGCTTCGCGAGGTCATTCGCCAGCACGCTTTGTCGGCCCGCAAATCGCTCGGCCAGAACTTCCTCCTCGACCTCAATCTCACCGCGCGCATCGCGCGTGCGGCGGCTCCGCTCGAGGACTCTACCATCATCGAGATCGGCCCCGGCCCGGGCGGATTGACGCGCGCCTTGCTCGCGCTCGGCGCCAGACGCGTCATCGCCATCGAGCATGACGAGCGCGCGATCCCTGCCTTGCAGGATATTTCCGCGCGCTATCCCGGCCGTCTCGAGATCGTGCATGGCGACGCCATGACCTTCGACCCGCGCCCGCTGCTGTCGGGCGAACGAGCAAAAATCGTCGCCAACCTGCCCTACAACATTGCGACCCACCTTCTCGTCGGCTGGCTCACCACCGAGCCCTGGCCGCCCTGGTACGACATGATGGTCCTGATGTTCCAGCGCGAGGTCGGCGAGCGCATCGTAGCGCGCGAGGACGAGGAGGCCTTCGGCCGGCTCGGCGTGCTCGCCAACTGGCGCTGCGAGACCAAGATCCTGTTCGACATTGCGCCGTCCGCCTTCGTGCCGCCGCCGAAGGTCACGTCTTCCGTCGTGCGACTGATCCCGCGCGAAACGCCTCTCGCCTGCGATCGCAAGCTGCTCGAACAGGTCGCGGCCGCCGCCTTCGGCCAGCGCCGCAAGATGCTGCGGCAAAGCCTGAAGGCGCTGGGCGCCGATCCCGCGCGGCTCGCCGCAGCTGCGGGCGTCGACGCGACGCGGCGCGCGGAGACCGTTCCGATTTCCGGCTTTGTTGCCATGGCCCGTGAATTGGCCAATATACGCAGCGAAACAGAGAGATAATTTCGGAGGAAGAAATATGGCGTTGATGCGTCGGCAGTCCCTTGTCAAGTTCGATGCGCCGCTGTGCGAGACCATCGTCGACACGCCGAAGCCGCAAGGAGGCGAGGTGCTGGTGCGCATCGAGCGCTGCGGCCTCTGCCACTCCGATCTGCACATCCAGGACGGCTACGCCGATCTTGGCGGCGGCAAGAAGCTCGACACCACGCGCGGCATGACGCTGCCCTTCACGCTCGGCCACGAGATCGCGGGCATAGTCGATGAAGTCGGCCCCGACGTGTTCGCCGGTCTCGTCGGCAGCAAGAAGGCGGTGTTTCCGTGGATCGGTTGCGGCCAGTGCCGCGACTGCGCCAATGGCGACGAGAACCTCTGCGCCAGGCAGCGCTTTCTCGGCGTCTCGATCGACGGCGGCTTCGCCACCCACGTGCTGGTGCCCGACGCGAAATATCTGCTCGACTACGATCCCCTGCCCGTCAACCAGGCCGCGACCCTGATGTGCTCCGGCGTCACCGCCTATGGCGCGCTCAAGCGCCTGGTCGACCGACCGCGCCAGCGCAACCTCCTGCTGATCGGCCTCGGCGGCGTCGGCATGATGGGCCTTTCCTTCGCGGCGGCCATGTTCAAGCAACCGATCACGGTCGCCGATCTCAGCGGTGCCGCGCGCGAGACCGCGCTGAAGAACGGCGCCGCGGCGGCCTACGATCCGGCCGAGCCCGACGTGATCAAGCGCATCCTCAAGGAAACCGAAGGCGGCTTCGATGAGATTGTCGATTTCGCGGGCAACGAGAAGTCCATGGCCTTCGCGGTCGCGGTCGCCGCGCGCGGCGGCAAGATCGTGGTCTCCGGCCTGATGGGCGGCCAGTTCACGCTGCCGATGGTGCAATGGGTCTACAAGCGCATGACGATCGAGGGCTTCATGGTTGGTACGCTCACCGAGGCTCACGAGCTGATGGCGCTCGCCCGCGCCGGCAAGATCAAGCCGACGCCGATGCGCGAGGAGCCGATGGGCGACGTCCAGACCTGGATCGACGAGCTTCGCGCCGGCAAGGTCGTCGGCCGCATCGTGCTCAAGAACTAGCGCCGTAGAAGATCGACGAACGCAGGGCGGCGGAATCCATTTCTCGCCGCCCGCTTCGTGGACGGCGATTAACTCGAAATTGACGCAAGGCGGGGTTCCGAATTGGGGAACCCGCTCCCTGCGGATTATGGTCCTCGCCAGCTCTCTTTTGGAATTCTGGCAAGACCATGCAGACCATCCGCCGCTTCCTCGCCGACGAGTCCGGCGCCACCGCGATCGAGTACGGCCTGATCGCCGCCGGCATCGCGCTCGCGATCATCGCCGTCGTCAACAACCTCGGCGCGACGCTGAACAAGAAGTTCACCTCGATCAGCAGCTCGCTGAAGTAACGCGGGCACGCGCGCTAATTCACTGCATTCGTCTGTCCCGCGGAACGGCAACGGCCGCGCCGCGTTGGCAGCCATGTCCATTCGCTGCACCGTCGAGAACGCATTCTTCATCGCCTGGAGCTTCCTGGAGCAGAGCGGAGAGCTCGGCTCTCCGGACGAGACGGCGAACGTCCTGCTCGACGCCATCGAGGCCCAGCTCAGGACCGGTGAACGCCGGCAACTGATGCTCGCCAACAGGGCGATCGATGCCTATCGCGCCCACGCGGAAAAAAGCCGGCCCGCGCATGATTGCGAAGCACGCTTCGGGTGACGAACGTCCTCGCCGCCCTCGGGCCCGCCGGCCCGGCGGCGTTTGAGGTATAGGCCGGCGGTCCGTCGGGCAGAGCGCACGGGCTGCGGCGCCCCGCATCGGGGACGCTACGCCGATCCGCGCCCCTGTTGTGTGCACTCCTGCACAGAGTTCGTGAAGTTGAAGGCCGCCGGGTTCGGCAGCGCCATTTGCCTCGCGTAACATGCGCCTCGCCAGCGATTTCCGTAATTCCGCAGACCGGAGGCCAATTTTTCAACGCTTGGAAAACGCCTTGTGTGCACTTTGGAACCGTCGGCTCCGTCGCGGAAACGTAGGATTCTGGCCGGTGCCGATTCCCGGCCAGAGCAACACATGTGACCGGTCGGCCCCAGAACGATCTTCTCCAGCGGCTCAGCCGCCCGGATTTCGAACTGCTTGCGCCGCACCTCCAGCCGGTCGAACTCGAGGCGAGCCACATCCTGCATCACGCGGGCGACGAGGTCACGGCGGTGCATTTTCCCTGCCGCTCGACACTCGTGTCGTTCGCCGTGCCGGTCGAGGACGATCGCGAGGTCGAAAGCCTGCTGGTCGGGCGCGAGGGCGCGGTGGGCATTGCCGCCGGCCGCAGCGCCTCGCTGGCCTATTCGCGCATCGTCGTGAAGCTGGGCGGCACCCTGATGCGGCTGCCGCCGCGCGCGCTCGAGCAGGCCCAGCAGAGGTCGGCCACGCTCCAGCAGGTGTTCTCGCGCTACGCCGACTGCCAGTTCGCGCAGCTGCTCCAGACCGCGGCCTGCAATGCCGCGCATTCGATCGAGCAGCGCGCCGCCAAGTGGATCCTCTCGGCGCAGGAGCACGTCGGCGGCCCCGAGATCCCCCTCACCCACGAGCAGCTTGCCGGCATGCTCGGCGTCTCCCGCAGCTATGCCAGCCGCGTCATCCAGATGTTCAAGGCGAGGCGGATCCTCGCGACACGCCGTGGCGCCGTCCTGATCCTCGACGCGCCGGCGCTCGAAGCCAGAGCCTGCCGTTGCAACGATTGGGTGAAGAAGCATTTCGACGAAGTGCTCGGCGCGCGGCATCTGCCAGCGGCTGACATATTGCGGCCTCACGCGCGCGACGGCGACTGACGCTTGAGATGCAGATAGGTCGGACTGAAGCCTCCGAGCCGCTGCAGTTCGCGCCATTTCAGCACGATCAGCTCGCTGTCGCGCAAGTCCATGGTCCCGCTCCGCCTGAGGTCGGCGAGCGTCCGGTTCACCGTCGCGATCGCCATGCCCAGCGTCTCGCCGAGCTGCGCCAGGCTGATCGGCAGGCGGCAGCGATTGCCGCGAACGAGTTGCGCGGCCCGCGCGCGGTAGAACAGCTCGCAGAACAGGTGTGCCATGCGCGTGTGCATCGGCCGGGCGCTGTTGTTGGTGATGGCCTCGCGAAAAATAGCCGCATCGAGCAGCGTCTCGCGCCAGACCGAGAGCGCGAAGGTCGGTCGTCGCCGGAAGGCAATGAACAATTCGCGATGCGGGATGAAGGCCACCGAGGCGGGCCCGAGGGCGCAGAGGCCATGGTCCATCTGGTCGATGAACAAGCCTTGGGAGTCCGGCAAGTCGCCGGACAGATGGAACGCGAGATATTGCCGCCGGCCGCTGTCGAGCAGATGGTAGCGCGCGATCATGCCGGAGACGACCAGCGCCGAATGCTCGGGTTCGTCACCCTGACGGATGAAATCCTCGTTCGGCGCGAACTCGCGCTGCACAAAGGTCAGCCCGCGAATTTCAGCGACATCTTCCTGTGCGAGCGCGGTGTGCTCGCCCAGGTTCCGGATCAGCACGTCATGGGCTTTTTCCATGTGTCCCGTTCCACGTATCCCGCCAAAAATCCTGCCGCTTCGATCAAATGATACATCTGTCCCATATCCAGCGGACTAGAACGCTGGTCGGAAGCACAGGTTGCTACCGGTCTGCGACATTACTTGGTCGCAGCCCACCGTCCCTCGATCGCGGACTGCACCCGCCATTCGCATGAGCTCTACGACGATCCTGAAGCGCATTCGCCACCTGTTCGCATCGGATTCGGGCGAGCACCTGGACCGTATCAGCCATGCCTTCCTGCAGGGCAGGTTGAAGGAGCCGGCGCAGCCGATGTCGGATCAGGAGCTTGCGCGCGCCATCCGCGAGTTCCAGGCGGTTCCCGTCTCCGATTGGACCCTCGCAAAACTCTCCCAACGCCTGCTCGACCCGGCGATGCCGCGTGACGAGTGAAACACCTCCTCTTGTCCATGCCGCACCCGAAGTTCATCGCTCATCTCCAGGCGATTGAAGGCCTCTCAGAAGACGAACGCCGCCAGATCGCTGGCCTGCCGTCCACGCTCCGTCAGGTTTCGGACGGCGAGATCGTGCTGCGCCAGGGTGAAGATGCCTCTCGCTGCGTTTTCGTCGTCAGCGGCTTTCTCTACCAGGCTCGCATCGTCGGCGATCGCAGCCAGATCCTCGCCTTCCACGTTCCCGGCGACATGCCGTGCCTGCACACGCTGCTGGTCTCGCCGATGGATGCGGACCTCGTCGGTCTTGGCCCCACCATCGTCGGCTACGTCGCACACAGCCAACTCAAGCAGCTGCTCGACGGCTCCATTCACCTGACCCGCGCGTTCTGGCGCGAGACGCTAATCGATGCGGCGATCTCGCGACAATGGATCGCGCGCCTCGGTGCACAGGCGGCACTGCCGAAGGTAGCGCATCTGATCTGCGAGCTCGCCGCAAGGCTGGAGGTCGTGGGCCTCGTCAAGAACCGCCGCTTCCAGATGCCGATGACGCAGCGGCATGTCGCCGATGCCTGCGGATTGTCGATCGTCCACGTCAACCGCACCATCCAGGAGCTGAGAGGGCGCCGATTGATTGCCTGGGAGGGAAGCGAGATCGAGCTGTTGCAACCCGACGAACTCCGCGCCCTCGCGGATTTCACGCCGGATTATCTGACGTGAGCGAGGCAGGCAACTCGGGGGACGCGCCGGCGCTCCAACGAGCAAGCCCGGTCGGCCTGCGTCCGGGACACGAGACGGAAGGATAGCGCACGCGGTCTCCACGCAGTCATTGCGAGCGCAGCGAAGCAATCCAGAATGCCGCCGCGGAAAGATTCTGGATTGCTTCGCTTCGCTCGCAATGACGAGGAGGCCGCGGTCCTGCCCCAAGCCCTCTCGCCGCACAAGGCCTGCACCGCGACCGGAGGCAATAGTGCATCGCTCCCGGGGAGAGCACGAAGGACACCGTTAAAACCATCCACGCAGGGAAGGCCGGGCGATCGGCCACCCCATCGGTCCACCTCGTCTGCATTCCTGTAGCGCATGGACCAACGGGTGCCGCCGGCGCCCGGCCTTCCCTGCGCCCTTTGGCCTCCATTGGGCGATGAACGGCGGCAAGGCTCGGGCAGAATCTGCCGCGGGAACGTGCAAGCATGCGCCTCGCCTGCGAATACATAACGCAGTCTATCCGCGTCATGGCCGGGCTTGTCCCGGCCATGACGGCCTGTACAAATGCCGCACCGCTTTTCGCCGGCGCGTGGGACTGCTAGACTGACGCCATTATTTTGGGGAATTTTGATGCGCGCGAGGATTTTCAGTCGCGTCCCGGGGCTGGCGACGCTGGTCGCAGCCCTGCTCGTCGTCGCCACGCTACCTGCATCGGCCGAGAAGCGCATCGCGCTCGTGGTCGGCAACTCCGCCTACAAGAACATCGCGCCGCTCGACAATCCATCCAAGGACGCGAGCCTGATGGCGGAGACGCTTGGCCTGCTCGGCTTCACGCTGGTCGGAGGCCGCGCCCAGCTCGATCTCGACAAGGGCGCGATGGACCTGGCGGTGCAGAGCTTTGGCCGGCAGGTGCAGGGCGCCGACGTCGCGCTGTTCTATTATGCCGGCCACGGCGTGCAGGTCTCGGGCGCCAACTATCTCGTGCCGGTCGGCGCGAACCCGACGCGCGAGGCCGACGTCGACTTCCAGATGACCGACGTCAACCTCGTGCTGCGCCAGATGCAGGGATCTGGCACGCGCCTCAACCTCGTGATCCTGGACGCCTGCCGCAACAACCCCTTCGGCTCGCGCGGCCTGCGCGCCTCCGATGGCGGTCTCGCGCAGATGCGCGCGCCCGAGGGCACGCTGATCTCCTACGCAACGCAACCCGGCAACGTCGCCCAGGACGGCAGCGACGGCCACAGCCCCTACACAAAAGCATTGGCCGCGACGGTCCGGACCGCGGGCCTCGACGTATTCCAGACCTTCAACCAGGTCGGCCTCGCGGTGAAGCGCGCCACCTCCGGCGCGCAGCAGCCCTGGGTGTCGTCCTCGCCGATCGACGGCACTTTCTATTTCGTACCCCCGACGCAAACCGCCCCGCCGCAGGTCGCAGCGATGCAGCCTGATCCGTTGCCGGCGGATCGGCTGCGCGCCGATCCGGACCGCGTCCCGTTGCGCGATGCCGCCCTGCTGAGCGAACTCAGCGAGCGGCTCTACGAGCTCAATTTCGATCCTGACAGCCCTGACGGAATGACCCGCGCGATCACAAAGCTCCAGCAGCGGATTTCCATGGCGCCGACGGGCGAAGCCACCGAAGGCCTGCTGCTGCGGATGCGCAAGATGGAGGACCTGAAGCCATGGGGCTCGATCGTCTACGGCCCCGACGGCAGTAAATGGGGCATATCCTGGAACCACGCCTCGCGGCGGGCGGCGGTGGCGGATGCGCGCGGCAATTGCGCCGGCGCCAAATGTCCGATCGAGCTGTCTTTCTATGGCAACCGCTGCGGCGCGTTCGCGATCTCCGACAAATCCTGGTCGCTGGTCCAGCGCGACAGCGTGCAGCGCGCGAAAGACGCCGCGCTTGACGAATGCGGCAAGGCTGGCAAAGTTTGCCGCATTATCGGTTCCGTCTGTGCCGACGGCTCTGGCCGCTGATACGATTTTCATTTTGGATTTTTACGCATGCGCAATGCCGTCATCCCCGCGATTGCCCTCGCCTTCTTCCTGTCCGCCACCATCGCTCCACCGTCCGCCGTCGCACAATCCGGCAGCGCCGGCGGCTCGATCGGCAATGACGAGAAATCGCTGTCCGGCTCGCGATCGGACCGTTCCGCCGAGCCGGCGCCCTCGGCGCGTCGCAGCAAGCCGGCCGAGGAGCCGCGCAGCTCCTCGCGACGCGGCGGTGGGGGTGGTGGCGGCGGGAGTTTCGACGGCGCCTGGATGGTCGTCAGCGTCGGCTGCGGCGGCACCACGTCCGGCGCGGTCGTGGTTTCCTCAGGCAAGGTCATAGGCCAAGGCGTCACGGGTACCGTCAGCGCAACCGGCGCGGTCAGCACGTTCGGTCAAGGCGATGGTGTGACCTTCACCGGCTCCGGCCGCCTCGCTGCCCGCAGCGGCTCCGGATCATTCCGCCGCTCAGACGGCTGCGGCGGAACCTGGACCTCAAGCAAGCAATAGCGGCGAAAAAGTCTGATCCCGCGGCGGAACGAACGCCGCGCAGGCCCGATTCAGGCCACATCCTCTCCGGATTTGCGGCTCATTGCTACCCAAGTCTTTGACGACAAAGGGAAGGTAACGAGTTGCGTCATGCGTAATCGGGAGACCAGGATGGGCAACCGCACCGCAAAATTCTTATCTGCCCTCGTAGGCAGCATCATTGCCGGCGCGCCACTTGCCGCCGTGTCGCAGAATGCCTCGACGCCGCCGAGCGCGGCAAATGCCGCGAGCGACTGCATTGGCTCGCCAAAGGGCGCCGCGCCGCAGGGCCAGCATTGGCATTATCGCCTCGAGCGCGCGACCAAGCGGCAGTGCTGGTATCTGCGTGCCGAAGGCGGCAAGGCCGCTCAAACCGCCCAGGCTGCGCCGGATACGCCTGCAGCGGATTCAGCCGTGCCGCAGCAGCACTCGGTCCAGGACGCGCGCGCCGAATATCTGACGCCGCAGAGCATCGTCACTGTGAAGACGCCTGCACAGGCGGGACCGGCGCCGACGCAGCAAGTTGCGAGCCCCTCCGCAGACGTCAACGCTCAGCAGCCCGCCGTCGCCGGGCGCTGGCCCGACGCCACCACGGCGTCCGCCGCGCCCACAGAGCAGCCATCGCCTGCACCTGTGGCGGCCGCTGCGCAGCCGACGACCACGAAGCCGGCGAAGTCCCCTGCTCCGATGGCTCTGGCCGCGGCCGACAGCACCGCCGACAAGCAGACCGGCTCGCTCCAGATGCTGCTGCTCGTGATCGGCGGCGCGCTGACGCTTGCCGGCATCCTCGCCAGCGTCATCTACCGCTTCGCCGGTGGACGCATCCGCGTCCAGGCCGCCGACCAGCGCCGCGTCAACTGGGACAATTTTGAGCCGCACGATCGCGACGATGGCCGTGCGCCCTGGCTCAACGCAGCGTCGGCCGGCGCGCCGCACGCTCGGCAGCCGCGCCCGGTGGATTTCGATGCCGTGCGTCCGCAGGCAGACCAGCTCAAGACCGCGCAGCTCGCCGCGATCGATCGCGAGATTGACGTGATCGACAAGCGCGTCCCGCAAGCGCACCAAGATGCCGCAGAGCTCGACGATGCCAATATCTTCGATGCCGATATCTTCAACGGAGAATTCCAGATCGAGGCGGCGCCGCGGCTCGCGGCCAATGACGTCAATGACGAAGAGCCGGCCGGTCGCGATGACGATGCGGGAGTCGAGGACGCCATCGACATCGACGTGATCACGACGATGCTGGAACGGCTCGCGAAGGACGGGCCGCGGCTGACGCAGCCTAACCTTGAAGCTGACCTTGCAGACCTCGCACGAAGCCCACGAGGCCGGTCTGCCGCTCGCGCTTGAGGCGTTCGGCCTTCAGGATCGACTGCACCTCGGCGAAGGCCTCGTCGACGTCATGGTTGATGACGATGTAGTCGTACTCCGCCCAGTGGCTCATCTCGTGGCTGGCGCGGCTCATGCGCTTGCGGATCACCTCGTCAGAATCCTGCGCGCGCGAATGCAGCCGCTTCTCGAGATCGGCGGCCGAGGGCGGCAGAATGAATACACTGACGACGTCGGCGCGCGCCTTCTCTCGGAGCTGCTGCGTGCCCTGCCAGTCGATGTCGAACAGCACGTCCTGCCCGGCTGACAGCGCAGCCTCAACCGGCGCACGCGGCGTGCCGTAACTGTTGTCGAACACGGTCGCCCATTCCAGCAGCTGGTCAGCCTTCACCATCGCGGCGAAGGTGGCCTTGTCGACGAACGAATAATCCCTGCCGTCGACCTCGCCCGGCCGCATCGCCCGCGTGGTCGCCGACACCGACATTCGAAGGCCGGGCATACGGTCGATCAACATGCGCGACAGCGTCGTCTTGCCCGCGCCCGACGGCGAGGACAGCACGAACATCAATCCGCGCCGCTCGACACCATCAGTTCCGTGACCGCCAATCGTCATCGATCACTCCAGATTCTGGACCTGCTCGCGGAACTGCTCGACCACGTTCTTCATGGCGAGCCCCGTATTGGTCAGCTCGATGTCGTTGGACTTCGAGCAACAGGTGTTGACCTCGCGGTGAAACTCCTGCGCCAGGAAGTCGAGTTTGCGTCCGACCGGGCCGCCCTTGCCGATCAGCTCGCGCGCCTGCGCGACGTGGGAAGCGATGCGGTCGAGCTCCTCGCGGATGTCGGCCCTGGTCGCAATCAGGATCGCTTCCTGCATCAGGCGGTCGGAATCGAAACGATCGGAGGTGTCGAGCAGGCTCGCGATCTGCTCGGCGAGCCTCGCCTTGATCGCCTCGGGCTTGCGGCCGGGCGCGGCCTCCGCCTTCTTCGCCAACTGCTCGACCTCATCCACGCGCTGGATCAGGATCTGCCCGAGCGAGGTCCCCTCACGCTTGCGCATCTCGACGAGTTCGGCGAGCGCCTTGTCGAAGGCGTCCGCGGCGGCAGCGCGCGCGGCCTTGTCCTCCTCTTCGTCGCCCTCGGGCTCGGCGACCTCAATGACACCCTTGATGGCCAAAAGCCCGTCGACGCTCGGGGCGACCGCATCGACCTTGCCGGCGATCACGGCGGCGGCTTTGAGGACGGCGTTGAGCACGTCCTCGTTGACGCGGACGCTGGTGGCCGCATTGGCGCGTTTGACGGTCAGATTGGCGTAGACGGTGCCTCGCGAGAGCAGCTCGGCGGCGCGCTTCTTGGCATGAGCCTCGAGTTCGTCGAACCCCTGCGGCAGCCGCACCCGCAAGTCAAAGCCCTTGGCGTTGACCGACTTCAATTCCCATTCGAACGTATACGGCCCGCTCGCGCCGTGGCTTCGGGCAAAGCCGGTCATGGACGACAACGCCATCAGGTCAATTTCTCCAGAAGCACGGGATTCGCGCGGCCATCAAGCCACGCGAATCTTAAGACTATTTTGCAGGAAAAGGTAATCCGCAAAGTCCCGCGGGGCAGGTCTGCGCGCAGGCCTAGCGCTGCACCACCGGGGGCGAAGCCTGCACCGCGCCTTGCCGGGCCGCCGGCGGACCCGCGGGGCGAGCGGCCGGCGGCTTTTTTTGCTGGTTGGGCCGCGCCGGCGTGGTCGCCGTCGGCGTATCGGCGGCACCGGGCGCGGCGGCGGCCGGCGCCTGCGCGTCCTCGGCCGGCTCGACCGTGTCGTTCTGGATCTGCTTTTCCATCGCGCGCAGCTTGGCCACATTCTTCTGGTGCGCGTCGTAGGTCTCGGTGAAGGAATGCCCGCCGGTGCCGTCCGCGACGAAATAGAGGTCACGGGTGCGGGCCGGGTTGGCGGCGGCCTCGAGCGAGGCGCGGCCGGGATTTGAGATCGGGCCCGGCGGCAGACCCTCGATGACGTAGGTGTTGTAGGGCGAGGGCTGCGTGATCTCGCTGCGCTTGATCGGACGGCCGAGCGTGCCCTTGCCGCCGACGAGGCCATAGATGATCGTGGGATCGGACTGCAGCTTGATCCTCTGCTTCAGGCGATTGACGAACACCGCGGCGACGCGGCTGCGCTCGTCCGGCTTGCCGGTCTCCTTCTCCACGATCGAGGCCAGCGTCACCAGTTGCTCCGGACTCTTGACCGGAATGTCCTGATTGCGGCGCTCCCAGATCTCGGTCAGCACGCGCTTGTGCGCCTGCTGCATGCGCTGGATCACCTGATCGCGCGGGGTGCCGCGCGGGAACTTGTAGGTCTCGGGCAGCAGCGTGCCTTCGCGCGGCAGCTCACGCACGCTGCCGGTGAAGATGTCGTTGTCGGACAGGCGCGCCACGATCTGCTCGGAGGTCAGCCCTTCCGGAATCGTCACGGCATGCTGCACCACCTTGCCCTCGACGATAGTGGCAATGACGTCGCGCAAGGACGCGTTCTTCTGGAAAGAGTATTCACCGGGCTTGAGGTCCGAACTCGCCTTCAACGCAGCGACGCTGGCAATGAACGCCCACGGATTGACGTCGGTCACGCCTTCCCGGTTCAACGTCTCGGCGATGTCGCGCTTGCCGGCCCGCTGCGGGATGTTGACGATCTTGTCTTCCTTCAGCGGTCCCGGCGCCTCGAGCACCTGTCGGCCGTAATAGTACACGCCGCCCGCACCGATCATCGCAATCAGCAGCAGGGTGATGATGGCGTTGCCGACGATCACGAAGGGATTACGCGCGCGGTCCGATCGCTTCGGCGGCGGCGGGACCTGCTCGGGCTCGAGCGCTGCCCGCGGACTCCGGGGCGAAATGGGCGGCCTTTCACTCATCGAAGCAACCTGAATCCTGCCGGTTCAATCGCGACCTGACAATCGCTTGCCGAGCCAAATGCACGCGCCCGCTTCCATGACTATCGCCGAATACGGCAAAACGGTGGATTCGTCGCAACAACAAACTAATGGACCAGACGGCGGAAGATGACCGACGCGTTGGTACCGCCAAAACCAAAAGAATTCGACAACGCGACATTGACCTCGCGCTTCTTCGCCTGATGCGGCACGAGATCGATCGCAGTCTCGACCGACGGATTGTCCAGGTTGATGGTCGGCGGCACGACATTATCGCGAATCGCGAGAATGGCGAAGATCGCCTCGATCGCGCCGGCCGCACCCAGGAGATGACCGGTCGACGACTTGGTCGAGGACATCGCGACCTTGGAAGCGGCATTGCCGAGCAGACGTTCGACCGCACCAAGCTCGATCTCGTCACCGAGCGGTGTCGAGGTGCCGTGCGCGTTGATGTAGTCGAGATCGGACGCGGTGAGACCGGCGCGCTTGAGCGCAGCCGCCATGCTGCGGAAGCCGCCGTCGCCGTCGGGTGACGGCGAGGTGATGTGATAGGCATCGCCTGAGAGACCGTAGCCGATCACCTCAGCATAGATCTTCGCGCCGCGGCGCTTGGCGTGTTCGAGCTCTTCCAGGACCAGAACGCCGGCGCCCTCGCCCATCACGAAGCCGTCCCGGTCCTTGTCGTAGGGACGCGAGGCCTTCTCAGGCGTTTCGTTGAAGGCTGTCGAGAGCGCACGCGCGGCGTTGAAGCCGGCAATGCCGATGCGGCCGATCGGCGATTCCGCGCCGCCGGCAACCATGACGTCGGCATCCCCGAGCGCGATCAGACGGGCAGCGTCGCCGACCGCGTGAGCGCCGGTCGAGCAGGCCGTGACCACCGAATGGTTCGGCCCTTTCAGCCCATGCTTGATCGAGACATAGCCTGAGGCGAGATTGATCAGGCGGCCCGGAATGAAGAACGGCGAGACCCGGCGCGGCCCGCGTTCCTTCAGCAGGACCGCGGTTTCAGCGATGCCGTTGAGGCCACCGATGCCGGACCCAATCATGGTGCCGGTGGCGCATTTGTCCTCTTCGGTCTCGGGATGCCAGTTGGCATCGTCGAGCGCCTGGCCGGCTGCGGCCATGCCGAAGATGATGAAGTCGTCGACCTTGCGCTGGTCCTTCGGCTCCATCCAGATATCGGGATTGAAAGTGTCGTTGGTGCCGTCGCCGCGCACGACCGTGCAGCCGATCTTGGTCTGAAGATCGGAGACATCGAAGCTCTCGATTTTGCGTGCGCCACTTTGGCCGTCGAGGATGCGTTTCCAGGTCGGCTCGACACCGCAGCCGAGTGGCGAAACCATGCCAAGACCCGTGACGACAACCCGCCTCATATCCGAAAACTCCGCATCGAAACATTCACGGCCAATAACAAGAAACCGGCTGACCGCTGTTGGGCGGTCCGTCCGGTTTCAATGTTGTCCCCGCGAAAATGAAGAGCCTTAGCTCTTCGCGTTCTTCTCGAGAAACTTGGTGGCGTCGCCGACGGTGAGAATCGTTTCCGCGGCATCGTCCGGAATCTCGCAACCGAATTCCTCTTCGAACGCCATCACCAGCTCGACGGTGTCCAGACTGTCGGCGCCGAGGTCGTCGATGAAGCTCGCAGCATCGACAACCTTCTCGGGTTCAACACCAAGGTGTTCGACCACGATCTTCTTAACCCGCTCGCCAATCTCACTCATTGCATAACCTCGTGTTGTTCCCTGTAGACCCGACCCCCCGGGACGATACGAGCCGTCGTGGTCGTTGACTGCCTTCGCTTACGAACTTTGATTTGGCCCCATCCTAACCGATGCAGGCCCGGCGAATGACGGCCAAGGCTCCGCATCGCCAATATACAGGGTTTCAAAAACCTGCAATGGCGTTCTTTGCCCATCCGTTGAAGGTCCGGTTATCATACTTCAATTGCGTTGACTACAAGCCTCATTTCGCTCCGGAAACGGCCGTTTGCCGCATTCCCCGCCGCCAGGGGGCGGTGCGGCATGGAGCGTCAGATCATGGCCATGCCGCCGTTGACGTGGATGGTTTGGCCGGTGACATAGGCCGCTTCGTTCGAACTCAGGTAGACGGCGGCCGCCGCGATGTCCTCGGGCGTGCCCAGGCGATTGGCCGGAACCTTGGTCAGAATCGTTTCGCGCTGCTTGTCGTTGAGCGCATCGGTCATCGGCGTCTTGATGAAGCCGGGAGCGATACAATTCGCGGTGACGCCGCGCTTGGCGTATTCGGCACCCAACGTCTTGATCATGCCGATCAGGCCCGCCTTCGACGCGGTATAATTGCCCTGCCCCGGGTTGCCGGTGACGCCGACCACCGAGGTGATGGCGATGATGCGGCCGAAGCGCTTGCGCATCATCAATTTGGTGGCGGCGCGGGCAAGCCGGAAGGTCGAAGTCAAATTGATGTTGATGACCTCCTCCCAGTCCTCGTCACGGAGCTGCACGAAGAGATTGTCGCGCGTGATGCCGGCATTAGCGACGAGGATGTCGACCTGTCCCATCGCCGCCTCCGCAGCGGGCACCAGCGCCTCGACCTCGTCGGCCTTGGAGAGATTGCAGGGCAGCACATGGGTGCGCTCGCCGAGCTTGCCGGCAAGCTCATCCAGCACTTCCTTGCGCGTCCCCGATATCGCGACGGTGGCGCCCTGCGCGTGCAGCGCCTGCGCGATCGCGCCGCCGATGCCGCCGGTTGCACCGGTGACGAGCGCCTTTTTGCCAGTCAGATCGAACATCGATAACTCCTCCAAAGCACGATCCGGAAAAATGCGCAGCGGTTCTCCGAAAGGATCGTGCGTCAACTAAAGAACTCGATCGCGACGACGAATCATCGCGCCTCAGGCCTGCTTTGCAGCGGCCAATGCATCCTTGGCGGCAGCAATGTCGTTGGGACCACCGACCGCAACGCCAACGGCACCGTCCGCAATACGCTTGACGAGACCGGTCAGCACCTTGCCGGCACCGATCTCGAAGAAACGGGTGACGCCCTGCCCCGCCATATAGGCCACCGACTCGCGCCAGCGCACGGTGCCCGTGACCTGCTCGACCAGGCGGCGGCGGATCTCGTCGGGATCGGTGATCGCGCTCGCCAGCACGTTCGACACCAGCGGGGCCGCCGGCGCCTTGATCGTGACCCCGGCCAGCGCCTCCGCCATCGCATCGGCGGCCGGCTGCATCAGCTTGCAATGGAACGGTGCGGACACCGGCAGCAACATTGCGCGCCTGGCGCCCTTGGTTTTGGCGATCTCGACGGCGCGATCGACCGCGGCCTTGTCGCCGGAGACGACCACTTGCCCGCCGCCATTGTCATTGGCTGCCTGGCAGACCTGCCCCTGCGCGGCCTCGTCCGCCACCGCCACGGCTGCCTCGTAGTCCAGGCCGAGCAGAGCGGCCATCGCACCGACGCCGACCGGCACGGCTTTTTGCATTGCGAGACCGCGGATGCGAAGCAGCCGCGCGGTGTCGGAAATCGTCAGGCTGCCGGCCGCGGCCAGCGCCGAATATTCACCGAGCGAGTGGCCGGCGACGAAGGCGGCATCCCGCTCCACGGAAAACCCGGCTTCGGCCTCCAGCACGCGCAGGGTGGCGACAGACACCGCCATCAGGGCCGGCTGAGCGTTTTGAGTGAGCTGGAGGGTTTCGGCCGGACCATCCCAGATGGTCGCCGTCAGCTTCTCCCCCAGCGCGGCATCGACCTCGTCGAACACGGCGCGCGCCACCGGAAAGGCATCCGCCAGCGCCTTGCCCATGCCGACCGCCTGGGAACCCTGCCCCGGAAATGTGAATGCTGCCGTCATCGGCGCTCCCTGCTTGTCGGGCGTGATCTCTGCGAGAACCGGCAGCCGATTACGCACGGCCGTAGGCCATGGTTCCGGATCATGCTCCAAAGGGGGCCGTAGACACTGTCCGGGGCTGGAATGTCAAGCCAAGATAGGAACTTCGATCACCCTTCAACTGATGAGGCGGGTCCCTAAAATCCGCCGGCCGTCTGGTTGGCGTCGACCTCTGACCCCGCCTGCGCGCGGCGCGCGCTGTTGACCAGTTGCCCCGGGCGATCATCGCGGTTCGGCTTCGCGGTCGCAAGCCGCAGCACGGCCGCGTAACTCGGTTGCACCTCCATGCGGGCCGCATGCCGGCTCTGGCTCAGCAGGCGATGCACCTTGGGCAGATTGTAGCAGGGCACATAGAACAAGAGATGATGTTCGAGGTGGTAGTTCACGTAATACGGCGCGATGAACAGACGCTCGAGGAAATTGGCGTAGGTGGTGCGGGTATTGCGCAAGGGATCGCTGCTGTCGGGCACGACTGCGTGCTCGGCGATGTTGCGGATACGGGTGATCACCATCATCCAGGTCAGGAGCGGCACCAGCCATAGCAGCGGATAGGCCCACCACACGCCGGCCGCCGTGAGCGCTGCGAACATCGCGCCATTGACCAGACATTGCGGGCCGAGCTGCTCCCAAAAATGCGCCGCGCGCTGTCGCAACGGCCAGTCCTTCGGCCCCAGCGCATTGAGCAACTGCGCCTTGCGCTGCTGGTAGCCGGTCTGCCCGGTCATGTCGCGAATGAACTTGCGGCGATAGCTCAGCTTCGTGATCGGAAATGGCGCCGACAGCACGAGATCGGGATCGTCCTCCTGCTGCGTGCGCGCATGATGCTGAAGGTGATAGCGCCGATAGCTGCGCGTCTCCGCAAACAGAGGATAGGCGCAGAACCACTGGCTCATGGTCAGATTGGTTTTCTCGTCGGCGGACAGGCAGCCATGCGCGCCGTCATGCATGAGGATCGCGAGCCCGAGCTGGCGCGAGCCGATGATGGCGACGGCGAAGACATAAGTGATCGGATTGGGCCACCACGCGACCAAGGCGATTGCCGCGATGATGAGCGCCCAGGCGTGCGCGATCAGCGCGACGCCTTTCCAGGTCACGCGCTGGCGCACGTCGGCAAGTTGGCCGTCGGTCAGGAAATCGCGGGCACGCATGCGAAGCGCAGTCATGGCCTAACTCTCCTCATTCGAATTGCTCGATGCGTCGCGCGCGTCGACGAGGCGCAGGCGCGTCGTGTCACTATTGAATTTCGCCTGTTCACCCAGCACGCGCAGCATCTCGGCGCACAGCGCCTCGGGCGAACGGCCCATCGCGTAGCCCTCGAGGATGACGCCGATGGCGACGGCCCAGAACCGCCGCGAACTCTCATCGGGCGCGCGCAGGGAGCGCCAGCCGTGCCGCGCGACCTGGCTCGCATAGGCTCGCGCACCCTCACTGTGCAGGCGCTCGATGGTGCGCTCGACCAGCGGCGCGAGATCCTGGCGCCGCCGCGTCAGCGTCAGCGCCTCGGCGAAGAAGGTCACCGAATCGCTCGCCGTGACGGTCTCGGCCAGCGCGTGGGTATAGTCCCGCGGCGTGCGCGCCTTCAGCGCCGCCTGCTCGGTCGCTCGCGCCAGGTACAGCAGCTCGCGGCAGGCGCATTCGACGAACAGCGCCTCCTTGGTGCGGAAGTAATAGGTGATCTGGCTCGGGAACGCGTTCGCAGCGGCTGCGATGTCGGTGATCGCCGTGCCCGACAGCCCCCGCTCCCGAAACAGCGGGCTCGCGGCATCCAGCAGCAGCGAGCGCATTTTGCGGCCGGCCGACCGCGTGGCGCGGGCGGCGTGTTTGGGATCGCCTGCCGCCTCGAGCGGCTCCTGGGCCGACTTTTCTGCCATTGGGGTTCGCTCCCGTCAGCTTTATTTGTATGATATACAAACAAACAAATCAAGCCGGTATGGTGGACCGCGGTGGATCCAGCCGCCCGCATCGGGACCATCCGCGCCAAAACGCCGCCTGCAACCTTGCCAGAAACCTTGCCAAGTCAGCCGAAATCCGTATAACGCGCCCATCCGCAGACCCCGGCCGGGAGCTGAACGGACGGTCTCAGCAAATCATTCGTGATTTTGGTGTGGCAGGGCCAGTCGGCCCGTCGTCCCGTGTTTCCGCCTTCTGAGCTTAATCCCAGAGTCCTTTCCGAAGGCCTCTTAAGGGCTTGACGCCGGGCGATGCGCCAACATGAGGAAAGGACTTCCATGGCTCTCTATGAGCATGTTTTTCTCGCGCGCCAAGACGCGAGCACGCAGCAGGTCGAAGAGCTGACTGCGCAGATGACCGGCATCGTCGAAGGTCTCGGCGGCAAGGTCACCAAGACCGAGAATTGGGGCGTACGCTCCCTCACCTACCGCATGAACAAGAACCGCAAGGCGCATTTCGTGCTGCTCAACATCGACGCACCGTCCGCGGCGATCGCCGAGATCGAGCGCCAGGAGCGCATCAGCGAAGACGTGATCCGCTATCTCAGCGTCCGCGTCGAGGAGCTCGAGGAAGGCCCGTCCGCGATGATGCGCAAGGCCGACCGTGACCGCGAGCGTGACGACCGTGGCGGCGGATTCCGTGGCGATCGCGAAGGCGGTGGCTTCCGTGGCGACCGCGAGGGTGGTTTCCGTGGTGGCGATCGTGAAGGTGGCGGCTTCCGCGGTGACCGCGGTCCGCGCCGTCCGCGCGAAGACGCTGAAACCACCACCACCACCACGACGGATGGGGAGTAAGAACAATGGCTGAAGCTGGTGCACGCCGCCCGTTTTTCCGTCGCCGCAAGAGCTGCCCGTTCACGGGCGCGAATGCTCCGAAGATCGACTACAAGGACTCCAAGCTGCTGATGCGTTACGTCTCCGAGCGCGGCAAGATCGTGCCGAGCCGCATCACCGCGGTGTCCGCGAAGAAGCAGCGTGAGCTTGCCCGCGCCATCAAGCGCGCGCGGTTCTTGGGCCTGCTGCCCTACGTCATTCGCTAAGACGAATTCGGCCGGCGGCGACATCGCCGCCGGCCGAGCTACCTAGTTTCTCATAAGGCTTCCGGGTCGTCCGGTCGCCGATGGTTGGGGCGAGATGCCTCTAACCGCTCGAAGGGAGCGGGACAGCTGATGATGGCCTTTGGACTGATAGCCCTGATCGCCGGCGCTGCGTCGGCCCTGATGTTCGCCTCGATCGCTTCGGGCGCGCTGATCTCGCTCGTCCTGTTCTATCTCGCACCGCTGCCGCTGATGGTCGCCTCGATCGGCTGGGGACCGCTTTGCGCGAGCCTCGGCGGCATCGCCGCCGCGGTTGGCCTCGGCGCGCTGTTCGGCCTGCCCTACTGCATTGCCTTCGCCGTCACCGTCGCATTGCCGGCCTGGTGGCTCGGCCATCTTGTCCTGCTCAGCCGACAGGTCGGACCCTCCGCGCCGAAGCCCGCCGGCGAGCCGCCCACTGAGCCTGCGCTCGAATGGTATCCGGTCGGCCGCATCCTGCTGTGGATCGCGGGCTTCGCCACACTGACCACGCTCGCCGCCCTGCTCACGCTCGGCACCGACGCCGAGACCATCACCGGCACGCTGCGCCGTGGCCTGATGCGCCTCCTCCGCGCCGCCGACCCGCAGACCTCCGGCGAGACCGACCAATTCGTCGACGCACTGGTGCGGATCGTGCCGGCCGCCGCCACCATCGTCGCGATGATGACGCTGACCCTCAACCTCTGGCTCAGCACCAAGGTGACGGCGACGTCGGGCCGGCTGCGACGCCCCTGGCCGGACCTGATGACGGCGGAGCTGCCGCCGATGACGCTCGTGGCGCTCTGCATCGCGCTCGCCTTCTGCTTCACCGGCGGACTGCTTGCGATCGTGGCGCAGATCGCGGCGGCGGCGCTGATGATGGGATATGCGCTGACCGGCTTTGCCGTGCTGCACACGCTGACGCTGGCGCTGAAGAGCCGCACCTTCTGGCTCGGCTCTACCTACGCCGTCGTGGTCGTGTTCGGATGGCCCGTCATGGCGATGGTGATCCTCGGCCTCGCGGATGCCGTGTTCGGCCTCCGCGAACGCTTCCTACGTACGCGCCAACCACCGCCGCTGCCGACCTCTTGAGTTCAAATCCGAAAGTTCAAGTTCGAAATTCCAACTCACTCAACACATCAAAGGAGAACGAATATGGAAGTCATTTTGCTGGAACGCGTCAACAAGCTCGGTCACATGGGCGAAGTCGTGAAGGTTCGCGACGGCTATGCCCGCAATTTCCTGCTCAAGCGCGGCAAGGCGCTGCGCGCCACCGCCGACAACCGTGCCAAGTACGACGGCATGAAGGCCGAGCTCGAGGCTCGCAACCTTGAGTCCAAGGGCGAGGCGTCCAAGATCGCCGAGAAGATCCAGGGCAAGAACATCATCGTGATCCGTCAGGCTTCGGAAGCCGGCCAGCTGTTCGGCTCGGTTAACGTGCGCGACATCGTCGTGGCGTTCGAAGCCGACGGTGTTTCACTGTCCCGCCCGCAGGTTCAGCTCGACGCGCCGATCAAGACCATCGGCAAGCACACCATCACGGTCGCCATCCACCCCGAGGTCGAGATCGAGATCAGTGTCACCGTGGCGCGCAGCCAGGACGAGGCCGAGCGCATCAACCGCGGCGAGGACATCTCGAGCCGGAACGAAGACCGGGATGCTGCGGCCGAGGCGATCGCAGCTGCCGGCGAGTTCTTCGATCCGGAAGCCCAGCAGGACGACGCCGAGCCGGCGCCGGCTACGGAAGAGACCGAGAAGTAAGCCTCACATTCGCGCAAGGCTTTCGAAGCCCGGTCGCCTCAGGCGGCCGGGCTTTTCGTTTTGGCGGCAACGTCCTCGCTCAGCATCGCGATCGACGCGAGCGCGGTTGCCGGTTGCTTCTCGACGCCGTCGGTGACGCAGAAAGCGTCGGCTGCGACCACGGAGACCTGACGCCCCGGCTTGATCACCCTCGCCCGGCAGATCAGCTTCTGGCCGGCCGCGGGCGATAACAGATTGAGCTTGTATTCGGCCGTCAACGCCGGCTGGCCGCGCGAGATCGCGGCTGCGATCGATCGTGTTGCGGTCAAGACGACGAAGGCCGCGCGAGCGCGCGGCCTTCGCATGTCGAAATATATGGTCGTTTATCGCGAAATCGGCGGCGTCGGCGGACCGGACGTTTCGGCTGGCGGCGGTGGGGCCGCAGCGGTTGCGGGCGGCGCGGGCTCCTGCGACTTCGCTGGCGGTTCGGCCCTTGCGGCGGGCTTGGGGGCGGCGTCTTCCGCCGCCTTGGGCGCAGCTGGCTCGGCGGGCTTCGCGGCGGATGGTGCCGCCGGCGTCACCTGCGGCACTGGATCGGGCCGCAACGCCGGAGCCTCGCTGCCGCGCGGCTCAACCTTGGCACTTTCCGGCTTGGCCTCGGCGGGCTTCTCGGACGGCTTGCTGCCTTCAGATTTGCTGCCTTCGGATTTAGCCTCGCCGGAATCCCCCTTCGCAGTCTCAGGCTTTGTCTCGGGCTTGGACTCGACCTTCGGCTCGGACTTCTTGTCGTCTGCCGTGGGCGCCGCGGCATCGACCTTCGGTGCCTCATCACTTCCCGGCTTGCCACGCTTGCCGAGACGCTTGGCCTTGCGCCCTTCGGGGGCAGCCTGGTCCTCGGGCTTCGCGCCTTCCTTCGTTCCTTCTTCGGCCGGCCGCGCGGCGCGTTTCTGACGCGCGCCCTCGACTGCGGGAGCGGCACCCTCGCCTTCCGGCTTGGCGGACTCCTGGGAACGTTGCCGGCGGCCCTGACGTTCGGGGGACTGCGCGGGATTAGTATTGGCTTCCTTGTCCTTGTCCTTGTCCTTGGCGCCGTCCTTCTTGTCCTTGCCGTCCTTGGCCTGGTAGCGGGTGTCGGTGGCTCCGTTGGAGACGAGGTAGGAGGCGAGCACGCCGGCCATGTCGGAGCTGGTCGTGTAATGCTGGCGCAGGAAGCCCGGCAGCGAACCCGGCGCCACCGTTTTCAACAGGCCGCGCGGGCTCTTGTGACATGCATTGCAGGTCTGCGCGAAAAGCTGGGATGGGGCCTTGCCGGCCTCGAGGTTCGTCGCCTGCGCGAGAACGGTATCGGTCGCGCCGAAGCCGATCAGAAGCAAGATCGTCGCGAGGCTGAGCGCTCGGCTCGACATTCCCATCATCTCCATTGAATTCCGAGAGGTGCAGCCGGCAGGCGGCGCCGCGGCGGGTCACCTTTTATCCGATTGAGCCGCGAATGGAAGCAGCCTCCGCGCGCAAGGATGTGATTAAGCGGTTTGGGAATATCCGCTTTGAGCACAGCGCAATAGCGGGCCCGGGACACCTCCCTAGATCTAGATGCAAACGCATAGGAACCGCCGAGATGCCCGGGCGTAGGGTGTGAAAGGCCGGGTAGTCGCATCTCTTCGGGTCCGCTCGAGAGGATGGGTACCGATGGATCGATTGCTGCGTCAATTCCTGTCTCAATTCATCCGCCGCGGGTCGATGACGGTGACCACGGCGAAGGGCGCGAAGTTCACCGTCGGCGACGGCTCGGGCGAACCGGTCGCAGTCCGCTTCGTCACCGTGGACGCAGAACGAAGGATCCTCGTCAATCCCGAGCTCGGGCTTGGCGAGGCCTACATGGACGGCGAGTTCGTCGTCGAGCACGGCACCGTAGCTGATGCCCTCGCGATCCTGCTCGATCAACCCGACCTATTGCCGCACTGGGCAAAACCCTGGTGGCACCTGCGCTATCTGGTGCGGCACCTGAAGCAGTTCAATCCGCGCCCGCGCTCCCGCAGCAACGTCGCACACCATTACGATCTCGATGCAAGGCTCTATTCGCTCTTTCTCGACGCCGACAAGCAATACAGCTGCGCCTATTTCGAGACGCCGGAGAGCACGCTCGACGATGCGCAGCTCGCCAAGAAACGGCACGTCGCCGCAAAGCTGCTCGTCAAGGGCGGCCAGCGCGTCCTCGACATCGGCTCGGGCTGGGGCGGACTTGGGCTCTATCTCGCCGAGATCGCAGGTGCTGACGTCACTGGCGTCACGTTATCGAAGGAGCAGTTGCAGATCGCCAATGCGCGCGCAGCCGAAAAGGGCCTGACCAGATCCGCCAAATTCCTGCTTCAGGACTATCGCGACATCGCCGGCCCGTTCGACCGCATCGTCTCAGTCGGCATGTTGGAGCATGTCGGCGCGCGCTTCTACGACACCTACTTCCAGCGCTGCGCCGAGCTGCTGGACAAGGACGGCGTCATGTTGTTGCACTCGATCGGCCGTTCGCAGGGCCCGGACTCCACCAATCCGTGGATCGCCAAATACATATTTCCCGGCGGCTACATCCCTGCTCTCTCGGAGGTGCTGCCGGCGATGGAGCGGGCCGGCCTGCTGATCTGCGACATCGAGATACTGCGCCTGCATTACGCCGAAACGCTGAAGGCATGGCGCGAGCGCTTCATGGCGCGGCGCGAAGAAGCCGTGCAGCTGTATGACGAGCGCTTCGCGCTGATGTGGGAATTTTACCTGGCAGCCAGCGAGATGACGTTCCGCAAGCAGGATATGATGAACTTCCAGATTCAACTCACCCGGCGTCAGGGCGTCGTGCCGATGACGCGCAACTACATCTCGCGTGAAGAAGCCCGGCTGCGAGCCGTCGAAGTCGGCGCCAAGCCGAGACTGAAGCTGGCTGGTGAATAAGTCCTAGTGGCGCAGGGTCGAAATCGGAGCGGACCGGAAAGAGGCCGTTAAGGCCAATTGCATCCGCAGTGCCTTCAGGATTTCGGGGGCCACCGGTTCCCGACGCACTTCAGGCCGCTCAGCATGCTCCATGGCCGCGATCAGCCCCGACAGCCAATGTCGGCTGCCTGCTTCGCTTCGCCAATTCCGGGGCTGCCGTTCTGGCCGCATCGCTTGCCTCGTTCCCTGGTGGCAGACCGGGAGACAACCCCCCGCCCGCTTGCCTGTTCCGGCTGTACCCCCGAAAGAATCCGGGGAGATGTGATCTGCTTCACATAAGTCTCGTCGGCCCTGGCTTAGACCGTCGCCATGAGCAAAGAGACCCAAACCTCATTCGACGTGCAGGACGACCTCCGCACCGATTACGCCCTGATCGCTACCGGCGTCGGGGCGGCTCTGGTTGCACTGGTTTACCTCCTGCTGGTCTGAACCGAGCCGAAAGCGCCCAGCGTGCGTCATTTCGCGCGCGTCTCGATACGTCTGCCCGCCAACCCATTAGGTTCACTTCAACGAGCGTTTTCCGTGGCGCGGTAGCGACGGCTTTCAGGTCCCGGCATGGTTCCAGGAAAATCCGTCAAGCGCGGCGCGGGCTGCGGCGGCCAATCATCCACCATTTTAATGATCGGTTGATAGCGGCGAGCTTTTGCTTCCGCTTTGGTCTGAGGCGGCGCTTTATCCCGGCCCCGCATCCGCCCCAGAAAATTGCTATCGCTCGACCATGGCCCTGACTGATTCGAACGTTCTCAAACTCGCGCCCGAAGCCGGAACCCCCGCCTATCGTAGCGCGCCGCATAATATCGAGGCGGAACAGAGCCTGCTGGGCGCGATCCTGGTCAACAACGACGCGTTTTACCGCGTCTCCGACTTCCTGGAGCCGAAGCACTATTTCGAGCCGTTGCACCAGACCATCTTCGAGACCGCCTCGAGCCTGATCCGGATGGGCAAGATCGCGACGCCCGTCACGCTCAAGACCTTCCTGCCCGCCGACACCGACATCGGCGGCATGACCATCGGGCAATATCTGGCGCGCCTCGCCGCCGAAGCGACCACGATCATCAATGCGCAGGATTATGGGCGCACCATCTACGATCTGGCATTGCGACGCGACCTGATCGGCATCGGCGAGGACATGGTCAATGTCGCCTATGACGCCCCGGTCGACTTCGCGCCGCGGGCGCAGATCGAGGACGCCGAGCGCCGTCTCTACGAACTCGCCGAATCCGGCCGCTACGACGGCGGCTTCCAGAAATTCTCGCAGGCGCTGACGCTTGCGGTCGATCTGGCCGCGAAAGCGTTCCAGCGCGACGGAAAGCTGTCGGGCATCTCGACCGGCCTGCGCGACCTCGACACCAAGATGGGTGGGTTGCAGCACTCCGACCTCATCATCGTCGCCGGCCGCCCCGGCATGGGCAAGACGTCGCTTGCAACCAACATCGCCTACAACGTCGCCCGGGCCTATGTCGGCGAACTCCAGGCCGACGGCACCATGAAGGCCGCCCATGGCGGCGTCATCGGCTTCTTCTCCTGCGAAATGTCGGCCGACCAGCTCGCCACGCGTATCGTGGCCGAGCGCACCGGCATCCCCTCCTCCTCGATCCGCCGCGGCGGCATCTCGGAGGCCGATTTCGAGAAGATCCGCGAGGTCTCGATCGAGCTGCAGTCGTTGCCCTTCTATGTCGACGAGACCGGCGGTCTCTCCATTGCGCAGCTGATGGCGCGCGCCCGCCGGCTGAAGCGGCAGAAGGGCCTCGACCTCATCGTCATCGACTACATCCAGCTCTTGTCGGGCTCGGGCAAGCGCAGCGAAAACCGCGTGCAGGAAATCACCGAGATCACGACTAGCCTGAAAGCGCTCGCCAAGGAACTCAGCGTGCCCGTGATTGCGCTCTCGCAGCTCTCGCGCCAGGTCGAGTCGCGTGACGACAAGCGGCCGCAGCTCTCGGATTTGCGCGAATCCGGCTCGATCGAGCAGGATGCCGATGTCGTGCTGTTCGTCTACCGCGAGGAATATTACCTCGGAAACAAGGAGCCGCGCCCGGGCACGCCCGAGCACGAAAAATGGCGCCTGGACATGGATCTTGCGCATGGCAAGGCCGAAGTCATCATCGGCAAGCAGCGCCACGGCCCGACCGGCACCGTCGATGTGGCCTTCGAAGCATCGATCACACGGTTCGGCGACCTTGCGCCGGACAGCCAGGTGCCGGACCGCAGCGGCAGCGACTACTGAGTTCCCTGGGTTGAACCCGACCGGCCTCTTGCGTAAAACGGCGCCATGACAATGGCGTCCGACCCGAAAATGATCCCGCAATCCGGCCTTCTCTCCGCGGAGGCCAATCAGGCTGCCGCGCTCGCGACCTTCGGTGGCGTGCTAACCGTCGATCTCGACGCCATCATCGCCAATTGGCGCAAGCTCGAGAAGACGGCGGTGCCTGCCGAATGCTCGGCGGTGATCAAGGCAGACGCCTATGGCTGCGGCGCCGAGCAGGTCGCGCGTGCCCTGAACAAGGCCGGCTGCAAGACCTTCTTCGTCGCCACCATCGAGGAAGCGCGCAAGGTGCGCGCGGCGGTGCCGGAGCCTGCTATCTACGTGCTCGGCGGTTATTTCCAGAACACCGGCGAGCACTACGCCCAGATCAACTGCCGCCCCGTGATCGGCGATCTCAACGAGCTCGCCGAATGGGACGTCTTCTGCCGCCGCACCGGCTGGACCGGTGGCGCCGCCATCCACATCGACACCGGCATGAATCGGCTCGGCCTGACGCTCGCGGAAGCACAGGCCATCATCCCCCGCATCAACGCGGGCGATCACGGCATCACGCTGGTGATGAGCCATCTGGTTGCGGCCGAGCAGCTCAACAGCCCGGTGAACGCCAAGCAACTCGCGGCCTTCCGCGGCATCGCCAGCGAATTCTCCGGCGTGCCGGCGGCGCTCGCCAATTCGTCCGGCGTCTTCCTCGGCGCGCCCTTCCAGTTCGACATGGTGCGGCCGGGCGCCGCACTCTATGGCGTCAACCCGACGCCGGAGGCCGACAATCCGATGCAGCCGGTGGTCGATCTCAAGGCCCGCATCGTGCAGATCCGCAATATCGAGCGCGGCGAGAGCGTCGGCTATGGCGGCACCTGGACCGCACGGCGGCCGACGAAACTCGCGATCATCGCGGTCGGCTATGCCGACGGCTATTTCCGCGCCGCAAGCTCCAACGACGGCACCCGCGGCGCTGAGGTCATCGTCGCCGGCAAGCGCTGTCCGGTCGCCGGCCGCGTCTCGATGGATCTGATCGCGATCGACATCACCGATCTGCCGCCGAACGCGGCGCGGCGCGGCCACATGGTGACGCTGCTCGGCGAGGGCATTACCGTCGACGAGCTCGCGCATCATTTCGGAACGATCGGCTACGAGGTGCTGACCAGCCTCGGCCGCCGCTACGCCCGCATCTACGAGGGCGGGAATGTGGTGGAGCCGCTGGCCAGGCCGGCGCCCGCACAGGCGGTCGAGCAGCAGACGCCCGCTCCGCCGCCGGTCGAGCCGCCCGCTAGCCCACCGCCGCTGCCGGGCTGAGCAGCGCGCCGCTTACTTCTTTTTCCTGCTGTCCAGCGCCGTCTTGCAGGTTGCGCTGAGCTTGTCGCGCTTGGCGTTGAGGCAGGCGACGATGCCGCCGCCCGGCGCAATGCCGGCGCAGAATTTGTCATAGTCCGCCTTGCACGCGCCGCGCGGATCGGATGATTGTGCCGAGACGCCCCCGGAGAACGCAACGGCGATGGCGATAACGGCAAAGCTCAACTTGGACATTGTTTCTCCGGTAACGGAAGGCAGGAGCCGGTAGCTCTACATGAAGATCGCGACCTTCAACATCAACAACATCAATCGCCGCCTGCCCAATCTGTTGGCATGGATGCGAACGGCGAAGCCCGACGTCGTCGCACTTCAGGAGTTGAAGGCAAGTGATGGCGAATTTCCGGCGGCCGCGCTCGAAAAGGCCGGTTACGGCGCAGTGTGGTGTGGACAGAAGACCTGGAACGGCGTCGCCATCCTGGCCCGCAATGCCGAGCCCGTTCTCACCCGCGATCGCTTGCCGGGAAAGCCTGCCGATCACGAAGCCCGCTACATCGAGGCCGCGGTACGCGGTGTCATCATCACCAGCATCTACCTGCCGAACGGCAATCCGCAGCCGGGACCGAAATTCGACTACAAGCTCGACTGGTTCGCGCGGCTCAAGCGGCACGCCAGAACCTTGATCAAGCAGGACCTGCCCGTGGTGCTCGCCGGCGACTACAACGTTGCGCCTGATGAGATCGACATCTACCCGACGCGCTCGTGGGACAAGGATGCCTTGATCCAGCCGAAGAGCCGTGCGGCTTTTGCGTCGCTGGTGGCGCAAGGCTGGTGTGACGCGATCCGCGAACTGCACCCGGAGCAGCGCATCTATACCTTCTGGGATTACAAGCGAAACCGCTGGCCGCGCGATGCGGGCCTGCGGCTCGATCATCTCCTGCTCAGCCCTGCCCTCGTCTCACGCCTGGCAAAAGCCGGCGTGGACAAGGAGGTTCGCGGCGAGGAAGGCGCGAGCGATCACGCACCGGCCTGGGTCGTGCTGCGCTAGGTCAGCGCCCGTAATATTCCTGCACCGCGTCCCACGCTGCTTTTTGCAGCAGCTCCACCGTCGGTGCGTCCAGTCCCATCGTGTAGGAATTGCCGACCGGCGAGCGGCCCGTCAGCGCGGCGAACGTCACGCAGGTCGCCAGATACGTGCCTGCGGGGCTCGGGTGCCGCTTGTCCGGCGCATACAGATTGAGCTCGGGTTGCAGCTTGCGCACGCGCGCGAAGGCAAGACCTGCTGGGATCACCAGCGCATCATTGGCATTGCCTGCGATCGTGTAGGCTTCGGCCAACGCTTCCGTCATCTCAGGCTTGTCGGCGTAAGCCCAGGACATGAACAGGACCGGCCGCATGCCGTGGGCGCGGACGATCTCGCTGTCCTTCTTCGCGAAGGTCGCGAACGCGTCCTTCAATTGCGGATGGATCGGGCACTGGCTGCAATCCATCATCACGACGGCGTCGTACTGCCTGCCCGGCTTGTTGAAGACGACGTTGTTCTGCTCGTCGAACGAATAGGCGCCAAGGCCGCCCGACCGCAGCAGATTGTCCATGTCGTGCCAATCGAGGCCGGAGCCGCCGATCGTTGCCATGGTGTTGCGATAGGCCGCCTTGTTTTCGGGATACGCAGCCCGCTCCATGAAGGAGAGATGCCCGGGCATGCCGTTGTTGTAGTAGAAGAAGCTGTTGCCGACGAACAGCGCGGCCTTGGGGAAATCCGGTCCTGATGTCGTGACCTTGGGTTTGGTCTGCGCCTGCGCATTGAAGCCGGCTACAACGGCCAGACACATCGCGAGCATCACTCGCGCGAAAAGACGCATCATTGGCTTCCTCCCCTTTTCTGTCGGACGGAAACAGATCAGCTTTTCAAGAGTGCCTCAAGAGCACGGACGAGCAGCAGACATGCGTGAGAGCGCATGCTCACCACAGATTCTTGCCGTCGATCATGGTCACCGGCACGGCCTCGAGATCGAACTCGTCGAACAGGCGCGCGTTGACGCCGACCTTGGGATTGTCGAAATCGGGCTTGCCGGTCGACCAGTCGGGCGACTCCGAATAGGTACCGCAGCCGCAGCTTGCGCAGAAATGGTGTTTGACCGTGCGGCTGCCCCAGAGATAGGTCGCGACGTTCTCCGCGGGCGACAGCAGCCGAAACTGCGCCGGCGTGTAATAGGCCCACAACGCGCCGCGCTTGGCGCAGAGCGAGCAGGTGCAGCGGGTCACGCTTGAGGGCGCCTCCGTCACCTCGAACACCGTCTCACCGCAATGACAGCTTCCCTCGACCCGCATGACCCGCTCTCCGTTGTGTCAGGAGATGGTCGTAGCCGCCCCCTGCTGCCAACATGCTGTCAGCAGCGCGCAGCCGGACTTGACCCATGTGCTGCGAACCCGGACTTGCCGCGCCAACTCAACAAAAACATGAAAAACAACCCCATGCACAGTAGCCGACCGCTGGCGAATCAATGGGTTACGCATAGTCCGAAACGCAGGTTTGACCCCTCGGACAGAAGAGGTCGCCCGCGAGCGACCTCTCCTTTGCGCTCAGCGCGGTGACTGCGATCAGCCTTTCTGAATTGCCGCCGCGGCCTTGCGTATGACGTCGATGACCACACCAGGCTGGGACAGCATTGGCACGTGGCTGCTCGCGACCTCGGTCACTGTCGCTCCCATACGCTTCGAGACCCAACGTTGCAGATCGGGATGCACAGTGTGGTCTTTCGTGGCCAGGACGTACCAGCTTGGCTTCGATCTCCACGCGACCTTGTCCGCGCTGAGCTTTTGCTGCTGGAACAGATCGTAGACGGGCGCATAGTGGGTGGCCCAAACCAGCTTCTGGTCTGCCTCGGAGAGGTCACCTGCGAAGAACTCGGTGCCGCTCGGAAGCATCCAGGCACGCCCATCCGCCACCTCGACGCGAGAGAAAATGTCCGACGGATATTTGTCGAGCTGATCCTGTACGGTTTCGCCGGCATCCGGAGCCACCGCTGCAATGTACACCAGCCCAACCACGCGCTCATCGGTGCCTGCGCCTGTAATCGTTGCCCCGCCGTAAGAATGACCGACGAGGAGGACGGGGCTGCCCACACGATTGAGCGTGCGCTTAACCGTCGCCAGATCCTCCTCGTAAGAGTCCAAACCATATTGAACGGCAATCACCTCATGCCCATCGGCCTGCAATGCAGGGATGACCTTACTGAAGCACGAGCCATCGGCCCAAATGCCGTGGCAGAAAACGATCGTTGGTTTGCCGTTCATGGGAACTTGCCTTCCTGATCACAATTGAAGAGCGACAGGATAGCGAGGCAATAAGGCGCGTCTTCCGAAATGGCACGGGTAGGTGTGGTCTTTCAAAATGGCGATGGACCGATTTTCAAAACGTCTCCTTCGCGTCAACAGTGCCGGTTTGACTAGCGCCGCGTCGCGTCCGGTCTGACCGACAGATAGCGTTAGCGCGCCATGCTTCGGGAAGTCGAAGGCATGAAATTGCGATGGCGAATTGCAATCTTTGGTGCCGCTCTAACCGGCGCAGCTTTGAGCTACGCTTATACTCATACCGCAATCAGGGTGACTGAGCCGTGCCGGAGAAGTCCTCC
The DNA here is from genome assembly GCF_023074155.1 of Bradyrhizobium sp. 134. Lineage (NCBI taxonomy): Bacteria > Pseudomonadati > Pseudomonadota > Alphaproteobacteria > Hyphomicrobiales > Nitrobacteraceae > Bradyrhizobium > Bradyrhizobium sp. 134. The sequence continues at coordinate 476,514 of NZ_JADPKX010000053.1, forward strand.
GGGAGAGGTGGTCTGTCCTCCGCCCTACAGTCCGTAATGCTTATGCCTACCGGATGACCTCGTAGGCGACTTGCATTGCCCCCTTGTCCGGACGCGTTACTGGGCCTCGGCGATCTTCGGTCCGGATGACGGCATCTGCGCGTGAGTTGCCGAGAACCGGTTCGAAGGCGATGCCGGGTCCGGCAATCGGAAAGCGGCGTCGGCCGGCGCTACCTGGGGTGGTCCACGGGCAAGGGTTGTCGGAAGCACGATCACTTTCGCGCCGACTTTCACGCGATCATAGAGGTCAACGACGTCCTCATTGGTCAGCCGGATACAGCCCGACGAGACCCGCTTCCCGATCGTATCGGGCTTGTTGGTGCCGTGAATTCGATATTCCGTTTCGCCCAGATACATCGCCCGAGCGCCAAGCGGGTTGCCGGGACCGCCGGCCATGAACCGCGGCAGATAGGGCTGACGCGAGACCATCTCCGCAGGCGGATGCCAATCCGGCCATTCCGCCTTGCGAGCCACAGTCTGCTCACCGGACCATGTGAAACCTTCGCGGCCAACACCGATGCCGTAGCGCAGTGCCTGCGCGTCGTTCAGAACGAAATAGAGGAATGTGTTCTTGGTATCGATGATCACGGTGCCCGGGGTCTGGCGGCTGGCATAGTCGACCACCTGCCGAACCAATGCTCCGGGAACGTCGACCGCTTTGGGCGGTTCGACCAGAGGCGCAGGAGCCGGAAGCGGAGCCGGAGCCGCTGCTGACGGTGATGCACGAACCGGCGTTGAGACGTAAACCGGAGTGGACGACGCTTGGGCTTCGTGCGCGGGCGGCTTTCGTGCCGGTTGCACGTTCGCCGGCCGGGACAGCAAACCGTAGCCCAACGCGCCAACGGCCACAGCGCCAATTGCAACTCTCGCGGCCATCGGGATCGCGAAGGTCTCCGCCTTTCCGCGTTTGGCCCGCTTACCCATACTCTTCCCCCAGATCACTATGCCCAAGAGAGGTACCCAGTAAGATTTAAGAAACTTCGAAGCGAATTCGCTCAGACTGGAACCGTCGGCGATGGTTAACGCCGGGCTCTCGGCAAGACAGGGTTCCCTCGCCTCGCAGATCGCCTGCGCCCCTGGCCGCGGCTAAACTCCCGATTCGTGGAGACCGTTTTGGCTTTTCTCTTCGTCCTCATCGTCGGCCTCATCGCAGGCACCATTTCCGGCATCGTCGGCACGGGCTCGTCGATCATGCTGATGCCGGTGCTTGTCTATGCCTATGGGCCAAAGGAGGCGGTGCCGATCATGGCGGTAGCCGCCGTCATGGCCAACTTCTCACGAATCCTGGCCTGGTGGCGCGAGGTCGATTGGCGGGCCTGCGCGGCCTATTCGGTGACAGGCATTCCGGCCGCCGTGCTCGGCGCGCGGACGCTGCTGGCCCTGCCCTCTCACGCCGTCGATCTCGCCATCGGGGTCTTCCTGATCGCGATGGTGCCGGTGCGACACTGGCTGGCGCGGCACGATCTCAAGGCCAATCTCTGGCATCTGGCGATCGGCGGGGCCGTCATCGGTTATCTCACCGGCATCGTCGTCTCCACCGGCCCGCTCAGTGTCCCGCTGTTCCTGTTCTACGGCTTGTCCCGGGGCGCCTTCCTCGCGACCGAAGCGGCTTCTTCGCTCGGGCTCTATGCCGCGAAATCCGTGACCTTCGAACGGTTCGGCGCGCTGACCGGCGACGTGTTCGTCAAAGGCCTGATCGCTGGATCGTCGTTGATGGCGGGCGCCTTCATCGCCAAACGCTTCGTGCTGCGCCTGAAGCCGGAGATGTTCCGCATCGTGATGGACGCGATCATGATCGCCGCCGGCCTCTCCATGCTGTGGAATGCGGCGCAGCCGTAGCCGCGCTGCGCTCAGACCGCAAATTCGGGTGCGATCGACGGGCTATCCTCGATGACGCGGCTCTGGTGGGCCGGCCGTCCCTCGAGCCATAGCAACACGGCCTCGAGTGGCTGCGGCCGATGATAGAGAAAGCCCTGCCCGAACCTCACGCCCATCTCGCGCATGGCTTGGGCCTGCTCGGCGCGCTCGATGCCTTCGGCCACCAAAGTGAGGCCCAGCGTGCCGGCGAGCGACGCGATGACGCCAACTATCGCCTTGTCTTCCGCACTATCAGGGATCTCGCTGATGAAGGCCTTGTCGATCTTGACCTTGTCCAGCGGAAACCGCCTGAGATGGGCGAGCGAGCTGTAGCCCGTGCCGAAATCGTCGAGCGCGATGGTGGCACCCAGGCGCCGCAGGCGGTGCAGCGTCTCGGATGCGCTGGCCATGTTGTTGATCAGCGACCCCTCGGTGATCTCGAGCTCCAGCAATGATGCCGCCACGTCGAAGCGCGCGCATGTCGCGCGCAGCTCGGCGGCGAACGAATGGTCGGCGAGCTCGGAAGGCGGCAGATTGATCGCAATCCGGATATGCGGCCTGCCGGCCGAAGCCAGATGTTGCAGCGCGCGGCAGGCGTCGGTGAGCACATAGCGCGTCAGCCGCGCATTGTTGCCGCTGCGCTCGATCAGCGGCAAGAATTCGCCCGGACCGATCACGCCATGTTCCGGATGGCGCCAGCGGATCAGCGCTTCCAGGCCGACGATGTCGTGGCTTTCGAGATCGACCTGGCTTTGATACCAGACCTCGAATTGCCTCTCGTCGAAGCCTGTGGGAATAGCAAGTTCGAGCTCCCGGCGGCGGCGATAGTCGCGCTGAAGCGCTTCGTCGAGCACCGCAACCGTGCCGGGCGCCTTGCTCTTGGCATGGTAGAGCGCGATGTCGGCGAGCGCCGGCAGGTGCGAAAGCTCGGGATCTCCGGCACGGCGCACGGCAAGGCCGATGCTGGCACGCGGCACGACCTGCTTGTCGTGAAGTCGGATCGGCTCGGAAATCGCATCCAGCAAGTGGCGCGAAAACCTCTGCGCGGTCTCCTCGTTGCTGACCTCGGGTCGAATGACGACGAATTCATCGCCGCCGAGCCGAGCTACCCAATCTTGCGGTTCGACCGCACCACGAAGGCGCTCGGAAATGTGCACCAGGAACTTGTCGCCGGAATCATGGCCAAAGGTGTCGTTGATGCCCTTGAAGTCGTCGAGATCGATGAAGCAGAGCGCGATCAGCGCGTCCGGTGAGCCGGCATCGTGACTCAGGGTCACGAGGTGCTCGGAGAGCGAACGGCGATTGGGCAGCCCCGTGAGCGGATCGTGCGCGGCCATGTGGCCGAGCCGGTCGAGCGCACCGGACGTCGTGTGCTGCATGGCGTTGAAGGCATGCGCGAGCTGACCGAATTCGTTCGAGGATTTGACCTCCGCCGGATAGGCGCGGCCGTCCTGCTTGCTGCGCTGGATCGCGGACATCATTGCCGCCAGCGGCCTGCCGATGAAGAGGTTGGCGGAGATCCGCATGGCGATCAGGGTCGCAAACGTTGCCAACAGACCGACGACCAGCAGCAGCACCAGCCGGCTGCCCGTGTCCGCGTAGAGCGCCGCATGCGAATATACGATCGCGATGCGGCCGGCCTGGACCGCCATGTTGCCGTTGCTGTAGTTGATCGGACGCGAGATCTCCGCGACCGCCTGTCCCACCGGGCGCGCCACCACGCGGGCAATCGCGATTCCGGTATCGTCGTAAACGGCCGCCGCGGCGATGCTCTCGTCGTGCATGATCTCGTTGAGCACGCTCGTGACCTGATCGTAGCGCATCTTCCAGAGCGGTTCGGCGATCAGCTCGGCACGGCTCTCCGCGAGGCGGGCGATGCGCGCGTCGAGCTGCCTGATCTGCGACCAGAAGCTCGAGGCCTCGACGCCGGCGGAGGCGAGCAATTGAACCAGCAACAGAACAGGTACTGTCGCCCAGATCATGGCGCGGACGACCGAGCGCAAGCGCGGCGGCGGCGCCTGCTGCTTGCGATCCGGATCGGTCATGTCGTCGCCGTTTCGCATCAGTCGGCAGCGCCTTCCACAGGGGTCAGCGACGAGATCAGCGCATCGACGGAGAAATCGTACTGGCCGCAGCGCCCTGCCTTGGCCCTGAAACGCGCGAAATCGATCCGGTCGAAGGCGCGCGTGGTGATGAGGTCGTCGACCGCAGCGAGGTTGTTACGCGTGACCGCAGACGTCTTGACCTCGACACGGGGTGATGCGTCCGCAAAATCGCAGCCGTCGGCGTAGTCGCGCAACAGAACGATCGACCAGCCGCCGAGCAGGAAATGCCCGCCGTCGGTCAGAAGCAAGCGGCCCGCCTTGATCTCGCGCAGCGCATCCTCCGACCAGTTGAGGCCGACCAATTGGATGTTCCGCCCGGGCGTGAGGCCGCCAGCGATCACCGCGCGAAGCGCTCCCAGCGCCATCGGATCGTTTCCGGCCCATATGCCTGCGGGCCGGATCTCCTTGCGCGCGGCCCAGCTCAGATAATTCGTGGTGACATGCTCGGCCTCCGACCGCGTCCAGTTGGCGAACAGCATCCGATCCACCACGACGTCGGGCGCGGCGTCCACCGCGAGCTTGAGACCCGCGTTGCGGGCGATCGAGGCCGGCGTGATCTCGTCGCCACCGATGCCGAGAATGTGGATCTTGCCGTCCGGGCTCTGCCATTTCTCGGCACGCGCCGCGTCGATCAGGGCATTGGCCATCCGCGCGCCCGCGGTCTGAAGATCCGTCGTGATGTCGCCGAGCCAGGTCTTGAGCTTTTGACGCGGCGGTCCAAGACGCGCCGCATCGTCACCGATCAGCGTGTTCGAGAGCAGCAGCGTCCTGATCCCAGCGGCCTCGGCTGCCTCCATGATCGGGACGGCGGCCGATTCCTCGTTCGAGAGAATGAGAAAGTCGGGCTTGTCACTGCGTGCGACCACGCCGAACCCGAGCTCCTGCATGGTGCGGTAATTGCGCTCGCTGGTCAGCACCTCGACATGCGCGCCGAGCTTGCGGCCGGCGGCCTGCATGGTCAGCGAAACCATGTCCCAATAGACCTCGCCGGTCTTGCCCGGGTTGACGAAGACGACGTTGAGACGCTTCGCATCGGCCGCAACAGCGCCGCCAGCCGGCATCAGAACGCCGCAGGTGATGCCGAAAGCCAGCAATATCCGCAAAAGTCCGGTCATTCGTTTCGCCATCCCGTATTGGTTCCGAAACTGGACCCGCGTCCGCTAACATTTGGCAAAGTCCGGCCTGTTGCGGCGGCATAGAGCTAACAAAGGGTGTATCAGGCCTGCCGAACTGCGATATGCGGTCCGCTCGGACTCACGCTCTCACCCGTCATTCCGTGCTATCAGCAAACCTGAAACCCCCGACTCGCTGTCCCCGGACTCGCTGTCCCCATGGCCAAGAACACGCTTTCCTTCGTCTGCCAGAACTGCGGCGCGGCCTATAACCGCTGGCAGGGCAAGTGCGAGTCCTGCGGCGAGTGGAATACGCTCGCGGAGGAGGACACGACCGGCAGCGTGCCGGTGTCGATCCGCTCCAAGCGCAAGGGGCGGTCGTTCGCGCTGGAGAGCCTGTCCGGAAAAACCCAGGACGCCCCGCGTCTGTCCTCGGGCATGACGGAGCTCGATCGCGTCACCGGCGGCGGCTTCGTGCGCGGCTCGGTGCTTCTGGTCGGCGGCGATCCCGGCATCGGCAAGTCGACGCTGCTGACGCAGGCCACAAGCCTGCTCGCGCGCGCCGGTCACCGCGTCGTCTACATCTCCGGCGAAGAGGCGGTCGCACAGGTGCGGTTGCGCGCGGAGCGGCTCGGGCTGTCGGATGCGCCGGTGCAGCTCGCCGCCGAGACGTCGGTCGAAGACATCGTGTCGACGCTGTCCGAGGGTGCGGTGCCCCGGCTGATCGTGATCGATTCGATCCAGACGATGTGGACCGACACGGTGGAATCGGCGCCTGGCACGGTCACCCAGGTGCGCGCCTCGGCACAGGCCCTGATTCGTTTTGCCAAAAGGACCGGCGCGGCCATCATCCTGGTCGGCCATGTCACCAAGGACGGACAGATCGCCGGTCCCCGCGTGGTCGAGCATATGGTCGATGCCGTGCTGTCGTTCGAGGGCGAAGGCTCGCAGCAATTCCGCATCCTGCGCGCCGTGAAGAATCGTTTCGGGCCGACCGACGAGATCGGCGTGTTCGAGATGACCGGGCTTGGCCTGCGCGAAGTCACCAACCCCTCCGAGCTGTTTTTGTCCGAGCGCGATCTCGGCACGCCCGGCACCGCAGTCTTCGCGGGCATCGAGGGCACAAGGCCCGTTCTGGTCGAATTGCAGGCGCTGGTGGCGCCGACCTCGCTTGGCACGCCGCGCCGGGCCGTGGTCGGCTGGGATCCGAGCCGGCTGTCGATGGTGCTGGCGGTGCTGGAAGCCCATTGCGGGGTCAAGCTGTCCGGCCACGACGTCTATCTGAACGTCGCGGGCGGCCTGCGCATCCACGAGCCCGCGGCTGATCTGGCCGCCGCGGCTGCGTTGGTGTCCTCGCTGGTTAATGCGCAGTTACCCACCGATGCGGTCTATTTCGGTGAGATCTCGCTCTCCGGCGTGGTGCGCCCGGTGGCGCAGACCCCGGCCCGGCTGAAAGAAGCGGCAAAACTCGGCTTTCAGCGCGCCGTGCTGCCCGAATCGGCCCGGGGCGAAGCCGCCGGCGATGCCGGCCTGTCGCTGAACGCGATCAACAGCCTGACCACGCTGGTCGCCGAGATCGCCGCCCGCGGCTCCCGGCGGGGCGACTCGAGCGCACCGGCAGAGAAAAATGCCACACCGGCAAGATTCCGCCGTGGAGAGGGTTAGCCGGTGGTGACGTCCCCCGCCCTCGCCGCTATACAGCCGTCACAAAAGCAGCATGGGATTGCGTGGTTGCGGCCTTGCCGGGAACGTCGTCTGGCCCTCACTTAGGGGCGGCGGCCAAACACCGATTCGCTGAGCACCTTGAAGTACGAGCGGACCAGACCAGCCGATGCCAGTAACCATCCTCGACCTGATCCTGCTCGGTGTGATGCTGATTTCGGGCCTGCTCGCCATGGTTCGCGGCTTCATGCGCGAAATCCTGTCGATCGCGGCCTGGGGCACGGCGGCGATCGTCACCCTTTATTCGTTCTCGAAGCTGCTGCCGACCGCAAAGACCTATTTCAACAACGATACCGTCGCGAGCGTGGTCGTGGTCGCCGGCGTGTTCGTAGGCACCCTGGTCGTGGTCTCGGTGATCACGGTCCGGATCTCCGACATGATCCTGGATTCGCGCATCGGCGCGCTGGACCGCACCCTCGGCTTTCTGTTCGGGCTGGCGCGCGGGCTTTTGATCGTCGTGGTCGCCTTCCTGTTCTTCACCTGGCTGGTGCCGGACAAGCAGCGCCCGGATTGGGTCACAGGGGCCAAATCCCGCGTGGTGCTGCAGGGAACCGGCGATTGGCTGATGGCCCTCTTGCCTGACGACCCCGAGAACACCATCTTGAAGAGATTCAAGAAAAACAAACCAGATGAAGAGCAAACTGATTCCGAGCAGCAGCCTTCGGGCAGTGGCGACGGATACAGCAAACCGGCTCGTGACAGCCTTAAAAAGCTGATCGAGAAACCCGCGGCGCGTTGATAAGCCCTAACGAGAGGCTCGGACGAGATGCGAAATCCTGACCAGGACGCCCTACTTGATCTCGGCCCGGCCGCGCTGGAACTTCAAGACGATCTGGAGGGGGATACGCTGCGGGAGGAATGCGGCGTCTTCGGCATCTACGGCCACCCAGATGCCGCCGCCATCACGGCGCTCGGCCTCCACGCCCTTCAGCACCGCGGCCAGGAAGCCGCCGGCATCGTCTCCTATGACGGCGGCCGCTTTCATTCGGAACGCCGCCTCGGCCTCGTCGGTGACACCTTCTCCCGCCGTGAGGTGATCGACCGCCTGCCCGGCACGATGGCAGTCGGCCATGTCCGCTATTCCACCACCGGCGCGACCATCCTGCGCAACGTGCAGCCCTTGTTCGCCGAACTGAATGCCGGCGGCCTTGCGGTTGCCCACAACGGCAATCTCACCAACGGCCTGACGCTGCGCCGCGAGCTCGTGAAGAACGGCGCGATGATGCAGTCGACCACCGACACCGAGGTGATCCTGCATTTGGTCGCGCGCTCCAGGCGCAGCCGCTTCATCGAACGCTATATCGACGCGCTGCGCGAGATCGAGGGCGCCTATGCGCTGGTGTCGCTGACCAACAAGAAGCTGGTCGGCGCGCGCGATCCGCGCGGCATCCGTCCGCTGGTGCTCGGCGAACTCGATGGTTGCCCGATCCTGACCTCCGAGACCTGCGCCCTCGACATCATCGGCGCACGCTTCGTCCGCGACATCGAGCCCGGCGAGGTCATCGTGTTCGACGAGAACGGGCAGGACATCCACAAGCCATTCCCGCCGATCGCGCCGCGTCCCTGCATCTTCGAATACATCTACTTCTCCCGTCCGGATTCCATCGTTCACGGCCGCTCGGTCTACGAGGTGCGCAAGGCCTTCGGTGCGCAGCTTGCGCGCGAGAGCCACGTGCCGGTCGATGTCGTGGTGCCGGTGCCGGACTCCGGCGTGCCCGCCGCGGTCGGCTACAGCCAGCATTCCGGCATCCCGTTCGAACTCGGCATCATCCGCAACCACTATGTCGGCCGCACCTTCATCCAGCCGACGCAGGCGATCCGCGAATCCGGCGTGCGCATGAAGCATTCGGCCAACCGCGCCGCGATCGAAGGCAAACGCATCATCCTGATCGACGATTCGCTGGTACGCGGCACCACCTCGAAGAAGATCGTGCGCATGATGCGCGATGCCGGCGCCAAGGAAGTGCACTTCCGCCTCGCCTCGCCGCCGATCCTCTATCCCGACTATTACGGAATCGACCTGCCGGACCGTGGTGGTCTTCTTGCGGCGACACATTCGCTGGAAGAGATGCGCGAGATCATCGGCGCCGACTCGCTCGCCTTCCTGTCGATCGACGGCATGTACCGCGCCATGGGCGAGCCCGGCCGCGACCCCGCCAATCCGAAATTCTCGGATCATTGCTTCACCGGGGCCTATCCGACCCACCTCACCGACCAGACCCAGACCGAGCAGCAGCCGCGGCAATTGTCATTGCTGGCGGAGGCGAGCTGACGAAGGCATGCCATGACCCAGTCGGTAATTGCGATTATCGGCGGTTCATTGCTCATGGGGTTTATCTTCTTTGCCTTTCGACAAGGCACGAAGGTCACTCCCGATGACCGCGAAGACCGTGGACCCGCGGTTGGGACCGGCAACGACTACTAGGTCTGGCTTGTTTTTGTATGGCCGGACTTGTCCCGGCCATCCACGCCTGTAAAACCCCGCCATGACAAATCCTCTCGCCGACCGCATCGCTCTCGTCACCGGCGCCTCGCGCGGCATCGGCTTCGCCACGGCAAAAGCGCTGGCCAAGGCCGGCGCGCATATCGTCGCCGTGGCGCGCACGCAGGGCGGGCTGGAAGAGCTCGACGACGAGATCCGCAAGGACGGCGGCAGCGCCACGCTGGTGCCGCTCAACCTCACCGATTCCGACGGCATCGCGCGCCTCGGTGCCGGCCTGCATGAGCGCTACGGTAAGCTCGACATCCTCGTCGGCAATGCCGGCGTGCTTGGGCCCTCCTCACCGATCGGCCATATCGAGCTGAAGGCCTTCACCGACGTGATGGCGGTCAACGTCTCCGCGAACTTCCAGCTGATCCGCTGCATGGAGCCGCTGCTCAGGCAATCCGACGCCGGCCGCGCCGTGTTCATCACTTCCGGCGCGGCCAACAAGGCGACCGCTTATGTCAGCCCCTACGCCGCCTCCAAGGCGGCGCTGGAAACGCTGGCGCGCGCCTGGGCGCAGGAGACCGCGAACACCAAGCTGCGCGTCAATCTGTTCAATCCGGGCCCCGTCCGCACTCGGATGCGCGCCACGCTGATGCCGGGCGAAGACCCGGCGACGCTCGATACGGCCGAGCAGGTCGCCGAATTCATCGTGCCGATGTGCGCGCCTGATTGGACCGAGACCGGCAAGTTCTACGACTACAAGACCCGCAGCCTGATGAGCTTCCGCTCTCCGGCCTGATTGACTTGACGGCCTCCCCGCGATTGACTGCCCGCGCTCAAGCGGCAGCAAGCTGCAGGCCAAAAAAGGGAGGTTGCCATGGCACCATGGCGGAATCGCGCAGGCTCTACGCGTGCGCTCGCAAATGTCTCTCGCGTCCTCTCCGTCTTGATCGCCGCCGTGGCGTTCGCGCTTCCGGGCGCGGCGACCGCCGGCGATGTCCCGACCTTCGTGGTCGATGCGTCCTGGCCAAAGCCGTTGCCGAACAACTGGATCCTCGGCCAGGTCGGCGGCATCACCGTTGACTTGCAAGGCCACATCTGGGTGATCCATCGTCCCCGCTCGCTCACCGACGACGAGAAAGGCGCGAGCCTGACCCCGCCGCGTTCCAAATGCTGCGTGTCGGCGCCGCCGGTGCTCGAATTCGACAGCGACGGCAACCTGCTACGATCATGGGGCGGCGCGGGCGAAGGCTATGAATGGGTCGGCCGCGAGCACGGCATCGAGGTCGACGAGCGCGGCTTCGTCTGGGTCGGCGGCAATGCCGACAACGACAACGCCATCCTGAAATTCACGCTCGACGGCAAGTTCGTCGCCCAGATCGGCAAGATCGCGCCGAGCCTCGGCAGCAACGACACGACGCAGCTCGGCAAGCCCGCCGAGACCGCGATCGACAAGGCCGCCAACGAGATCTACGTCGCCGACGGCTACGGCAATCGCCGCGTCATCGTGTTCGACGCAACCACCCTCGCCTATAAGCGGCACTGGGGCGCCTACGGCAACAAGCCCGACGACACCAAGCAGGCGGCGTACGATCCCAAGGCGCCGGTGTCCCAGCAATTCGGCAATCCCGTCCACTGCGTGAAGCTCGCCAATGACGGGCTCGTCTACGTCTGCGACCGCATCAACAACCGCATCCAGGTGTTCAAGAAGGACGGCACCTTCGTGAAGGAATTCTTCTTCGAGAAGAACACGCTCGGCAACGGCGCGGTGTGGGACATCGCGATCTGGCCCGATCCGAAGCAGACCTGGCTGCTCAGCGCCGACGGCGAGAACAACGAGATCAGGGTGATCAGGCGCGAGGACGGCAGCGTGGTCGGCAGCTTCGGCCACAACGGCCGCAATGCCGGACAATTCCACTGGGTGCATGCCATGGCGATCGACGCCAAGGGTAACGTCTATACCGCCGAGGTCGACACCGGAAAGCGCGTCCAGAAATTCAAGCTGACATCGGACTCGCTGAAATAGCGTCTCGACGCATTTTGCCCAAAAGTTAACGGAGGGATGACGCTGCGACGCAGCGTCATCCGGCTTTAGGCGCATTGCCGCCGGCCGTGGGACACGGTAGAGCCATCAGCCGGAACAAGGCTCCGTTCAAGAGGGCCGTCCGCATGTTTGACAATGGAGGAAATCTTTTATGACGACGACGTTCGCGCGCCGCTCTGCGGCCCTTCTGGCCTGTGCCGCCTTCGGTTTTGCCACTTCCGCCTTCGCCCAGGACAAGACCGTCAAGATCGGCGTGCTCAACGACATGTCCAGCCTCTACGCCGACATCGGCGGCCCGAACTCCGTGGTCGCGATCAAGATGGCGGTCGAGGATTCCGGCCTGCTCAAGAAGGGCTGGAAGATCGACGTCATCAGCGGCGACCATCAGAACAAGCCGGACGTCGGCGTCAACATTGCCCGGCAGTGGATCGACAACGACAAGATCGATGCGATTGCGGACACGCCGAATTCCGGTGTCGCCCTGGCGGTCAGCAATCTGGTCAAGGAAAAGAATGCGGTGCTGCTCAATTCCGGCGCGGCCTCGGCCGACCTGACCGGCAAGGCCTGCACGCCGAACACGGTCTCGTATACCTACGACACCTACATGTTGGCCAACGGCACCGGCAAAGCGCTGACCAAGGCCGGCGGCGACAGTTGGTTCTTCCTGACTGCAGATTATGCCTTCGGCCATGCGCTCGAACGCGACACCACCGCGGTCGTGACCGCGAACGGCGGCAAGGTGCTCGGCAGCGTCAAGCATCCGATCAATACCGCGGACTTCTCGTCCTTCCTGCTGCAGGCTCAATCGTCCAAGGCCAAGGTCGTGGGCCTAGCCAATGCCGGCGGCGACACCACGAACTCGATCAAGCAGGCCGCGGAGTTCGGCATTGTGCAGGGCGGGCAGAAGCTCGCGGCGCTGCTGCTGTTCATCAACGACGTGCATTCGCTGGGTCTGAAGACCGCGCAGGGCCTGACCTTCACCGAATCTTTCTACTGGGACATGAACGACCAGACCCGAGCCTGGTCGAAGCGCTTCTCGGCGCTGGCCAACAAGAATGCGATGCCCTCGATGACGCAGGCCGGCAATTACGCGATGGTGCTGCATTATCTCAAGGCGATGGACGCGCTCGGCAGCAATCCGCATGACGGCGCCAAGGTCGTTGCCAAGATGAAGGAGCTTCCGACCGACGATCCGCTGTTCGGCAAAGGTCCCCTGCGCGAGGACGGGCGTCGTCTCATCCCGGCCTATCTGTTCGAGGTGAAGAAGCCCGAAGAATCGAAGGGACCGTGGGACTACTACAAGCAGATCGCCACGATCGCGGCGGAAGATGCGGCCAAGCCGCTCAAGGACAGCGAGTGCCCGCTGGTGAAGAAGTAAACGAGGCTTTGTAGGGTGGGTTAGCCGAAGGCGTAACCCATCCTACGATTCTGATGTTGCCGCGCCCAGCGCCCGCACAGCAATCGCCACGCACGCCACCATCAGCACCGCCGCGAGCAGGAACGGCGCGCCGGGCAGCTGCCACGGCGCGCTGGCGCCGATGAAGTATGAAAACGTCAGCGTGAACAGGAACGGGCCGACGAGTTGCGACACGCTCTGCACGCTCGCGGTCGCGCCCTGCAACTGGCCCTGCTGATCAGGCGCGACCAGCCGCGTCATCAGCGATTGCATGGCAGCGCCCGAAATGCCCCACAGCGACATCACGGGAATGCCGATCCAGAACAGCGGCCCGGTCGGCGCCGCGCCGAAAATCACGAAGCCGATCGCGCCACAGCACAGGCCCATCAACAACGCATTGCGCTCGCCGAGCACGCGCACGATCGGGCCGATCGCGAGCCCCTGCACCACCATGGCGCAGACGCCGACCATCGCCAGCGTCAACCCCACGGTTTTCGAATCCCAGCCGTAACGATAGGTGGCATAGAGCACGAAAGTCGAGGGCAGCACGACATGCGCGACCTGCGCGATGAAATTGACGACGGACAATGCAGCGAGCACCGCGTTTGAACGCAGCAGGCGGAGCGCGCCGAGCGGATTGGCGCTCCTCCAGCGAAACGGTGCGCGCTTGTCCGGCGCCAGCGATTCCGGCAGGACGAAGAGCCCATAGAGCGCGTTGGCGAAGCTTAAGGCCGCCGAGGCCCAGAACGGCAGGCGCGGATCGATATCGCCGAGCAGGCCGCCCAGTGCCGGGCCCAGCACGAAGCCGGCGCCGAAGGCAGCGCCAATCCTGCCGAACACCGCCGCGCGCCGCTCCGGCGGCGTGATGTCCGCGATATAGGCAAACGCGGTCGAGATGCTGGCCGAGGTGATGCCCGAGATGACACGACCGACGAACAGCCAGACCAGCGACGGCGCCAGCGCCATCAGCACATAATCGGCCGCGAGCCCGAAATTCGACAGCAGCACCACCGGCCGCCGCCCGAAGCGATCCGACAGCGCGCCAAGCACCGGCGAGAACACGAACTGCATCAGCGCCCAGGCGGTGCCGAACAGCCCGAAGATGCGGGCCGCATGCGCCGTGTCGTTGTCGACGAAGCTCTCGATCAGTTTCGGCAGGATCGGCATGATCACGCCGAGCGCGAGCATGTCGAGCAGGATCGTGACGAAGATGAAGGCGACCGCACCGCGCCGGACTGGCGCTGCGCCCTGCGCCATCGCCTCGCCGGCGTCGTTGCTCACGACGGCCGCTTGCGCTTGTGGGCGAACGGATTGGCCTTCTCGCGCAAGGTGATGCGCACCGGTGTGCCCGGCAGCTCGAAGGCCTCACGCAGCGAATTGGTGAGGTAGCGCAGATAGGACTGCGGCACCGCATCCGCACGCGAGCAGAACAGCACGAAGCTCGGCGGGCGGGCCTTGGTCTGCGTGATGTAGTTCAGCTTGAGTCGTCGTCCGGACACGGCCGGCGGCGGATTGGCCTGGACCGCCTCCTCGAACCAGCGGTTCAGCGCCGCGGTCGACACACGCCTGTTCCAAAGCGCATAGGCATCCTGGATCGCCTGCATCAATCGATCGATGCCCTCGCCCATCAAGCCGGAGACGGCGACGATCGGCACGCCCTTGATCTGCGGCAGCAAGTGATCGGCATCGCGGCGCAGGTTCGAGATCGCGCCGCCGCCCTTGCTCTCCATCAGGTCCCATTTGTTGACGGCGAGCACGACGGCGCGACCCTCGCGCTCGATCAGGTCGGCGATGCGAAGATCCTGCTCCTCGAAACGGTTCTGCGCGTCCATCATCATCACGACGACTTCGGCAAAGCGCACCGCGCGCAGTGCGTCGGCGACCGAGAGCTTTTCGAGCTTCTCCTCGATCCGGGAGCGCCGGCGCAGACCTGCGGTGTCGAACACGCGAAACTCGCGGCCCTTCCAGTTGATCTCGACCGCGATGGAATCGCGCGTGGTGCCGGCCTCCGGGCTCGTCAGCAGACGCTCCTCGCCGAGCAGATGATTGATCATCGTCGACTTGCCGGCGTTGGGCCGGCCGACGATCGCGACTCGGATCGGGCGCGTGGCGGCCTCTTCCTCCGTCAGCGGCTCATCGTCTTCGAACTCATCCTCTTCCACCGGCTCCGGCATCAGCGGGCGCAGAGCATCATAGAGCTCGCCCATGCCCTCGCCGTGCTCGGCCGAGATCTGGATGGGATCGCCGAGGCCTAGCGCGAAAGCCTCCATCGCGCCGGCATCGCCATGCTTGCCTTCGCTCTTGTTGGCGACGAGCAGCACCGGCTTGTTGGCCTTGCGGGCGAAATCGGCGAAGGCGCGATCGTTGGGCGTGAGGCCCATGCGGGCATCGATCACGAAGAACAGCGCGTCGGCCTGTGCGATCGCGGCCTCCGTCTGCTCCTGCATGCGGGCGGTCAGCGAGCCCTTGGCGCCCTCATCGAGGCCGGCGGTGTCGATGATCGTGAAGTCGAGATCGCCGAGCCTGGCCTCGCCCTCGCGGCGATCGCGGGTGACGCCCGGCAGATCATCGACAAGCGCGAGCTTCTGCCCGACCAAGCGGTTGAACAGCGTCGACTTGCCGACATTCGGCCGGCCGATAATGGCAATCTTAAAGGACATGGGTCATTCGTGCGCTGCCGGAGCCGCGCCTGTCAATGAAATGAAAAATTAGCGCGAGAAGCTGCCGCTCGGCATCGGTGCCGGGAAGGCGCCCTGCGATTGCTGCTGGGTGGTCTGGGTCGGTTGCGCCTGCTGGACAGGCTGATCGGGCGGCGGCGCGGTGGTGCGCTTGCGCACGATCTTCTGTCTGGGCGGCGGAGTGGCTGCGGGCGGCGCGACCTCGGGCTGGGCCTCGCCATCGACTTCGCCGGCGGGCGCCTCAGCCGGCGCAACGGCCGCGCTGGCCGGCTGCCTGGTCTTTTTCGCCTTGGCACCCTTCGCCGGCTTGGCTGGCTCGGGCGGAGGCTCGGTGGGCAGAGCCGCGACGGCGGGGCCGTTCGGATCGGGCTGTTGCTGCGCGCCCTTGTACATATCCTTGGGCACACCCTGCTCGAGGCCGGGCACGCCTTCCGGGAACACCGGCTTGCGGTCGCCCGGCAGCTTCTTCTTGGTATCGAGGAAGTCGAGCATGTCGCTCGGATCGAAGCTGGAGCAACCGCCCAGCACGCCCGTGAAGGCGATCAGGACGGCGGCTGCGATCAAGCGTGGCGTGCGGCGCATTTCGATATCTCGTCTCAGCTCTCGGCTCAGCTCTTCGCTACGGGCGGCAGCAGGGCCTGCAGCGCCTCAGCGCGTGAGCGCAGGCCGGGCGGCGTTTCGCCGTCCTCGGCGATGGCGTCGAGCCATTTGCGGGCCGCAGTCACGTCGTTGTTGCGCCAGGCCGACAGCGCCAGCATCTCGCGGGCAGTATGGCGGAAGGTCGATTTGGACGCGGTGGAGGCTTCCAGCCGCTGCTGCATGTCCGCATAGCCAGCGCTGTCGAGCAGGAGGCCGGCGGCGCGGATCTTTGCCAGATCCTGCCACTCGCCGCCCACGCTGCGGTCGGCGGCGATGTCGTCATAGAGCTTGGCGCCCGCCTTGGGATCGCGGGCCGCCGCCTCGGCCGCAGCACGCAGCCGCGCCAGGGTGCGATAGCCCGATGGAGCCTTCGCTGCGAGCTCGGTGAAGGCCGCCTCGGCCTCCGCATGCTTGTCCTGCTCGGAGAGCTCTGCAGCCTTCTCGAAGGCAGCACCGGCCTCGGCGGCTTTCTTGGCCTCCACATACTGGTAAGCGCGCCAGCCACCCACGGCGGCGACGATCAGCACCATCAGGGCGATGAACAAAATCGAATACTTGTCCCACAGCTTCTTGAGCTGTTCGCGACGTACTTCCTCGTCGACTTCGTCAAATAATTCAGACACTTATGCTAATCCCATGCCCGTCCGGGTGCGCGTGCCAAAGCGTTCGCGTCAGGAATCCCGTCCCCCACGTGGCGGCGGGGTACCCTAACGATATGGCGGTGGCAAGGCAAAGCGAGCCCGATCAAGGCGTTAACCACCCGAGACAGCCCGGAGAGATCATCTCCCGGGGTTAGGTTCCCAACAGCTCCCGCAGCTGCCGCTTCAGCACCTTGCCATTGGCATTGCGCGGCAGCGGCTCCGCGGTGATCACCATGGTCTCCGGGACCTTGTAGTCGGACAGCCGTTCCGCGCACCAGGCGCGCAAGGCTTCGCTGTCCACTGGTGCGCGCGTGACCACCACGGCGTGAACGCGTTCGCCCAGCACCGGGCAGGCCTTGGCGACGATCGCGCTCTCGACCACGGCGGGATGGCCGGCCAGCACGGATTCGACCTCGGCCGAATAGATCTTGAGGCCGCCGCGGTTGATCATGTCCTTCTGCCGGTCGAACACCCGGACAAATCCCTCCGCGTCAACCGAGCCGAGATCGCCGGAATGCCAGAACCCGCTGGTGAAGCTTTCGGCCGTGGCTTTTGGATTGTTCCAGTAGCCCTTGATCACGGAGGCACTCTGGATCCAGAGCTCGCCGATCTCCCCAGGCGGCAGCTCACGCCCGTCCGCTCCCATTGCCAGGATGCGTGCACCGGGACACGGCAGGCCGACGCTGTCGATATGGGTTGCCGTCAACTCGCCCGGCATGATCGTGGACGGCGACGTGGTCTCGGTCGCACCGTAGCAATTCGCCAGCTCGAGGCCGGGAATGATCGCCTTGAGCTTCTCGATGGTGGCAACCGGCATCGGTGCGCCGCCAAAGCCTCCGATGCGCCAGCTCGATAGATCGTAGCTCTCGAAATCGGGCTGGAGCAGGCAGAGATTGTACATCGCCGGCACCATCACCGTGTAGGTGACGCGCTCGCGCGCGGCGAGCTTGAGATATTCGCCCGCCTTGAACTCCGGCATGATGATCAGCGCGCCGCCGCAGCAGATCATCGTCGTGATGTTGGCGACGACGCCGGTGACATGGCCGAGCGGCACCGCCGCGATCGAGCGGTCGGCCGCCGTCAATTGCAGGCAGGACACGAAGATCATCGAGGAATGCACGATGTTGCAATGGGCCAGCATCGCACCCTTCGGCTTGCCTGTCGTGCCCGAGGTGTAGAGGATCATCGCGGTGTCCTCCTCGCTGGTCTCGACCGGCGCCGCGGCCGGGACGTTGTCTGCCAGCACCGCGAAACGCGACAAAGCCGGATCGTCATCGACGGCGATGCGGTGGATTATTTCGGGTACATCCCGCGCATCCGGCAGCCGCTCCGCGAGCGCCGCCTCGTGGATCAGGATTTTGGCACCGCAGTCGGCGAGGACATAGGCGATTTCCGGTTTCTGCTGGCGCGTGCTGAGCAGCACCGTCACGAGCCCCTCATGCGCGGCAGCAAACAGCAGCAGCGGGAATTCGACGCGGTTGCCGAGCAGGATCGCGACACGATCGCCGCGCTGCAATCCGAGCTTGCGAAATCCCGCCGCAATCCGCGCAGCCTGCTCGACGGCCTGCGGCCAGTTCAGCCGGACATGGCCTGAGATCAGCGCTTCGCCGTCGGGATTGCGGGCGCAGGCGTCCGCAATCATCGCCCACAGGCTCGACGGCCGATCGCAAAATGCCGGCACGATCCGATCGCCGAAGCGCGCCTCGAACCGCATTGGAGGGATCTGAGAATGCGACCAGTCCATCGAAATGCCTTGGCTTGTTGCTCTCGTTATCTTCCGCGCATGGCATGCGGTCCTGTCTTGTGCTGATCGGCTAGCCGCCCATCACGGGAACGCCGATGATGACAGGATGGAACGCAAACGCCAGCGCCAGATAAGCGACGATTCCAACCACGACCGCGATCAGATCGTTGGTGACGCCGCCGTCCGGAATCGGCGGACCGCCACCATCGGTCCGACGCTTCAGCGTGATGCGATCATACACCGCCCAGCCCAGGAAGGAGCCGAACAGGATGATGGAGCCGAGATCGCCATTGGCCAAAAGATGCGCCGCCGCCCACAGCTTGATGCCGGCCAGCATCGGATGTTTCAGCGTCGCATAGATGCGGCCGCGCAAGTAGGATGCGACCACCAGGATGACCGCGGGCAACATCAGCGCGAGCGTGATGTGCTTCAGCGCCTTCGGCGGATACCAGACGTCGATCCAGCCGGTCGCGCGATAATGCGCGAAGCCCCAGATGATCAGTGCGAGCCCCGCGAGCGAGGCAAGCGAATAGAGGATCTTGTAGGTCCCCTCGCCCAGTCTCGCGATGGCCTGCGCGCGCGCCTCGCGTTTCGTCGTGAACACATGCGCCGCGAAAAACAGCGCAAGCCCCAGGATCATAACCAGCAGACCCACGAGATTCTCCCCTCAACCAGCGCCCCAGCCCATGGCGTATCATCGATTGGCGGCGGGTCGCAACTAATGCGCTACTTGTGGATCTCGCGATTGTCGACATACCGGATCGCGATCGGCCGCCCGGCGATGGCACCGCCAAGACCGCCGGTGAATTTCAGCGGCAGGCAGGCGTTCAACGATGAATTGACCGCATCGAGGTAGGTGGTTCTCGTCTCGGCGGCCACCCCCGCGGTCGCAAAGGTCAGGCGCGGCGGGCCGATCAGGCCGCCCGATTTGTTGAAGCTGAAACGCACGGCGATCTGCATGCCCGCGCGCGCATTGTCCGTTGGCGGCGACCAGCAGCTGCGCAGCTCGGCGAAGAGATCGCCGATCGTATCGAGATCGTGATCCGGCTTCTGGTATTTGGCGCGATCCGCCTCCGTTGGCACGCTTTGGATCGTGAGCTGGAGGTTCTGGCCATAGGGATAGTCGATCTCGGGAATACAGGGGCCAGGCTCGAGCGGGCTGCAATAGGACGGCGTGCAGGGCCTGCCATCGAGCACGCTGCACGGCTCGTGCGAAAACGGAATTGGGTTGATTTGCCGGGGCCGCGCATCGGCGGCGATCGTCGAGATCGCCAGCAGGAGGAAAACAAGGATGCCGCGCCACATGAAGTGAACTCGCAAGGCCACATGGGTGAACGTGGCATTGCCGCCGGCAACGTCAAGCCTGCGGCTGTTCACATGCGCGCGTCCAAGGACGGTGTCGTCGTCCGGCTTGACCGGACGCCACAGTACTCCGAGACGTTTGTGATTGAGCCGAGAGGCTGCGGCGTACTGGATGCCCCGCTTTCGCGGGGCATGACAGCGGAGGGTGAGGAGCGGACGGAGCCACACCCTACCCCTTCTTCTTGACGTCCTTGACGTTGGTGAACTCGATGCCCTCGGCCCGTTCCCTTGTGTAGCCGAGATAGAACTCGTTCCGCGCCAGATAGACGGGGTCACCGTCGACATCGTCGGCGATGCTCGAAGTGTTGGCCGCGATGAAGGTATCGAGCTTCTTGCGATCGTCCGAAGAGACCCAGCGCGCGAGTTGGAACTCGCTGACCTCGAATTCGACCGGCAGCGAATATTCCGCATCCAGCCGCGCCTTGAGCACGTCGAGCTGCAGTGCGCCGACGACGCCAACCAACGCCGGCGCGCCGTCGCGGGGACGGAACACCTGCACCACGCCCTCTTCCGACATCTGCTGAAGCGCTTCCTTCAGCTTCTTCGCTTTCATCGCATCCGTAAGACGCACGCGGCGGACGATTTCCGGCGCAAAGCTCGGCACGCCGACGAAGTTGAAATCCTCACCGTCGGTCAGCGTATCGCCGATGCGCAACGTGCCGTGATTGGGAATCCCGACGACGTCGCCCGCATAAGCCTCGTCCGCAACCGAACGGTCCTGCGCGAAGAAAAATTGTGGGCTCGACAGCGGCATGCTCTTGCCGGTGCGCACGAGCTTCGCCTTCATGCCGCGGCTCAGCTTGCCGGAGCACAGCCGCGCGAAGGCGATGCGGTCGCGGTGGTTGGGATCCATATTGGCCTGGATCTTGAACACGAAGGCGCTCATGCGCGGGTCGGTGGCTTCGACCTTGCGCTGGTCGCTCTCCTGCGCGCGCGGCTCGGGCGCGAACTTGCCGAGCCCTTGCAGCAGGTCGCCGACGCCGAAATTGCGGAGCGCGCTGCCGAAATAAACCGGCGTCAGATGGCCCTCGCGAAACGCTTCGAGCTCGAACGGTTTTGAAGCCGCGGTGACGAGCTCGAGCTCGTCCTTGACCGCCGACACGTCGAGATTGGCGTTGAGCTTGGCGAGCTCGGCGATCTCGATCTGCTGCGCCGCGCCGGTCTTGGCGCCGCCGCCTTCGAGCAGGCGCACACCGCCATTGACGACGTCGTAGGTGCCGAGGAACTCACGGCCGCGGCCGACAGGCCAGGTCATCGGCGTGGTATCGAGCGCCAGCGTCTTCTCGATCTCGTCCAGGAGCTCGAACACGTCGCGGCTCTCGCGGTCCATCTTGTTGATGAAGGTGATGATCGGGATGTCGCGAAGACGACAGACCTCGAACAGCTTTCGGGTGCGCGCCTCGATGCCCTTGGCGGCGTCGATCACCATGACGGCGGAATCGACCGCCGTGAGCGTGCGATAGGTGTCTTCCGAAAAGTCCTCGTGGCCCGGGGTGTCCAGCAGGTTGAACACCAGACCTTCGAACTCGAAGGTCATGACCGATGTCACGACCGAGATGCCGCGCTCGCGCTCGATCTTCATCCAGTCCGAACGCGTGTTGCGCCGCTCGCCCTTGGCCTTGACCTGGCCGGCCAGATTGATGGCGCCGCCGAACAGCAGCAGCTTTTCGGTCAGCGTGGTCTTGCCGGCGTCCGGATGCGAGATGATGGCAAAAGTCCGCCGCCGCGACACTTCAGCGGCAAGCGAGGAACGGGCCGTCGATTCGGCTGTGGTGGCGATGTCGGACATTGCGGCAGCGTTTGGCAGGGAAAATGAGCCTGATCAAGCCTCATCTGGTGATTGCGGAGCCTTCCGGCCAGCCCCATATCGGGCTTGAGTTGGGAGGGACGACCTTCCCTTTCCATCAGCACACCAGTCGCGGGGACGACCCTGCCTTGAATGGAGGGTCGTCATGGCCTGGAGCATCCTGTTCGTCGCCGGTCTGCTGGAGATCTCCTGGGCGATCGGCCTCAAATATACCGAGGGGTTCACCAAGCTCGTTCCGTCGGTCCTCACGCTCGGCGCCATGGCCGGCAGCATCATCCTGCTCGGGCTCGCCCTCAAATCGCTGCCGATTGGAACCGCTTATGCAGTCTGGACCGGCATCGGCGCGGTCGGTACCGCGACGCTCGGCATCATCCTGTTCGGCGAGCCGGCCACCGCATTCCGCCTCGCCAGCATCGGGCTGATCGTCGCCGGGATTGTCGGACTGAAGCTGGTTACCTGACGAAGATCTTGACCGCCCACCAGGAGAGCGCGGCGACGATGGCCGAGGCCGGCATCGTGATCACCCAGGCATAGACGATCGAGCTGGCGACGTTCCAGCGCACCGCCGAGAGGCGCCGGGCGGCGCCGACACCGACGATGGCGCCGGTGATGGTGTGGGTGGTCGAGACGGGAACGCCGAGGAAGGTCGCCATGAACAGGGTCGCGGCACCGCCGGTCTCGGCGCAAAAGCCCTGCATCGGGGTCAGCTTGGTGATGCGCAGGCCCATGGTCCGAACGATGCGCCAGCCGCCCATCAGCGTCCCCATCGCCATTGCGGCCTGGCACGAAAGCACCACCCAGAAGGGGACGAAGAATTCGCCGCCGAGCTGGCCCTGCGAATAGAGCAGCACGGCGATGATGCCCATGGTCTTCTGCGCGTCGTTGCCGCCGTGGCCGAGCGAATAGAGCGAGGCGGAGGCGAATTGCAGGATCCGGAAGGCGCGATCCACGGCAAAGGGCGTGGAGCGCACCGAGGCCCAGGAGACGATCGCAACCAGCACCATCGCGAGCAGAAAGCCGACGAGCGGAGACAGCACGATGGCGATCACCGTCTTGGACAATCCGCTCCAGACCACCGCCGAAAGGCCCGCTTTGGCCACGCCGGCACCAAACAAGCCCCCGATCAATGCGTGCGACGAGGACGATGGGATGCCGAGCGCCCATGTCACCAGGTTCCAGACGATGGCGCCGACCAGCGCAGCGAAGATCACCTGGGCATCCACGATCGCGGGATCGATGATGCCGGTGCCGATGGTCTGGGCGACGTGCAGCCCGAACACCATGAAGGCGACGAAATTGAAGAAGGCGGCCCAGAACACCGCGTATTGCGGCCGCAGCACGCGGGTCGAGACGATGGTCGCGATCGAATTGGCGGCGTCGTGCAGGCCGTTCAGGAAGTCGAACAGCAGCGCGACGGCGATCAGTCCGACCAGGACGGGAAGACCCAACGCAACATCCACGGCGCGGTCCCCTGCCCTAAACTTGCTCGATGACGATGCTGTTGATCTCGTTCGCGACGTCGTCGAAGCGGTCGGCCACCTTCTCGAGATGGTCGTAGATCTCTGCGCCGACGATGAAATCCATCGCGTTGCCGTTGCGATGCTTGAGGAACAGTTCCTTCAGCCCGATATCATGGAGATCGTCGACGCGGCCTTCCAGCTTGCCCAGCTCTTCCGTGATCGCGGTCAGCATGGCCACGTTCTGGCCGATCTTCTGCATCAACGGCAGCGCACGGCCGACCAGATTGGCGCATTCGATCAGAAGCCCGCCGATCTCCCGCATGGGCGGCTCGAAGCTGCGGACCTCGAACAGCATCACGGCCTTGGCGGTCTGCTGCATCTGGTCGATGGCGTCGTCCATCGAGGTGATCAGGTTCTTGATGTCGCCGCGGTCGAACGGGGTGATGAAGGTACGGCGCACCGCCGTCAGCACCTCACGGGTGATGTTGTCGGCATCGTTCTCGAACTGGTTGACGCGCTGGCAATAGACCGGCGTCTCCTCGCCCCCGTTGAGCATGCTCTGGAGCGCGATCGAGCCCTGGATCACGGTCTGGGCGTGGCGGTCGAACAGGTCGAAGAACCGTTCTTCCTTGGGCAGGAAAGCGCGAAACAATCGCATCATGGGAGAGAGACTACCGGTTGGATAATGGCCTGGCCCGAGCGGGCCGTCATAAAACTGTCATAGACCATTTTCGATCCACGCGCGTGCCACCTCACGCCCGTGGAGCCGGATCATCCACCGCTTTCGCGCGTCAACACATCTTCCATTATATCAATGACTTACAGCGACCGCCGGAAGTAATGCGCGATTTCTCCGATGACGCCGCGGCGGAAGGTGAGCACGCAGATCACGAAGATCGAGCCCTGGATCACGGTCACCCACTGGCCGAACCCCGCCAGATATTGCTGCATGGCGATGATCACGAAGGCACCGACCACGGGACCGAACACGGTTCCGAGTCCGCCGACCAGCGTCATCAGCACGACTTCGCCCGACATCGACCAGTGCACGTCGGTGAGCGAGGCGTTCTGCGCCACGAAGACTTTCAACGCACCGGCAAAGCCGGCCAGCGTGCCCGACAGGACGAAAGCCAGGAACTTGTACTGATCGGTGCGGTAACCCAGCGAGATCGCGCGCGGCTCGTTCTCGCGGATCGCCTTGAGGACTTCGCCGAACGGCGAGTTGATGATGCGGAAGATCAGCAGGAAGCCGGCGAGGAAGCCTACCAGAACCACGTAGTAGAGCACGGTCGGCTTGGTCAGATCGAAGACGCCGAACATGCGTCCCTGCGGAATGCCCTGGATGCCGTCTTCACCATGGGTGAACGGGGCCTGGAGGTAGATGAAGTACAGAAGCTGCGACAGCGCCAGCGTGATCATCGAGAAATAGATGCCCTGGCGGCGGATCGAGATATAGCCCGTGATGAGCGAGAGCACGAAGGCACCGGCGACGCCGACGAGGATGCCGAGCTCCGGCGGCAACGCCCACACCTTCAGCGCATGCGCGCTGCAATAGCCGGCCGTGCCCAGGAACATCGCATGGCCGAAGGACAGCAAACCGCCGTAGCCGATCAGCAGGTTGAAGGCGCAGGCGAGCAGCGCGAAGCACAGCGCCTGCATCACGAAGAACGGGTAGACCCCCGTGAATGGCACCGAAGCCAGCAGCAGCGCCATCACCACAAAGACGATCATCTCGTCGCGGATCGCGCGCGGGGTTACCGGCAGCGTGTCGTCCGTCAAGGCTGTCATGTCAGGCCGCCCTTCCCGTCAATCCCGTTGGCTTCACCAAGAGCACCAGCACCATCAGCACGAACACGACGGTGTTGGAGGCCTCGGGGTAGAAATACTTGGTCAGGCCCTCGATCACACCGAGCGCGAAGCCGGTGATGATGGAGCCCATGATCGATCCCATGCCGCCGATCACCACCACCGCGAACACCACGATGATGAGGTCGGCGCCCATCAACGGTCGCACCTGGTTGATCGGCGCCGACAGCACGCCGGCGAGCGCGGCAAGGCCGACACCGAGGCCGTAGGTCAACGTGATCATGCGCGGAACGTTGACGCCGAAGGCGCGCACCAGCGTCGGGTTTTCGGTGGCGGCGCGCAAATAGGCGCCGAGCCGGGTCTTCTCGATCAGGAACCAGGTCGCGATGCAGACCACCAGCGAGAAGATGACGACCCAGCCGCGATAGACCGGCAGGAACATGAAGCCGAGATTCATGCCGCCCTTGAGCTGGTCCGGAATGGCGTAAGGCAGGCCGGAGGAGCCGAAATAGTTCTGGAACACGCCCTGCACGATCAGCGCAATGCCGAAGGTCAGAAGCAGGCCGTAGAGATGATCCAGCCCGGTCAGCCATTGCAGCATGGTCCGTTCCAGGATCATGCCGAAGATGCCGACAATGATCGGTGCAAACAGCAACGCCCACCAGTAGTTGATGCCGCCGAGGTTCAGCAGGAAGTAGGCGACGAACGCGCCCATCATATAGAGCGCGCCATGGGCGAAATTGATGATGTTGAGCATGCCGAAGATCACGGCAAGCCCGAGACTGAGCAGCGCGTAGAACGAGCCGTTGATCAGTCCCACCAGTAGCTGAGCGTAAAGAGCCTGCATCGATCCCGCACCCGGTCCCTTCGGCGTTCCCTGAAAGTCGCCCGCAGGCCTGATGGCCTGCGGGCGGTTATCTTACTTCTTCAACAGAGCGCATTTGCTCTCGGACAGCGGCGTGAAGGCCTGGTCGCCCGGCACCGTGCCGACCAGCTTGTAGAAATCCCACGGTCCCTTGGACTCGGAGGGCTTCTTCACCTCGAACAGATAGGCATTGTGGATGGTGCGGCCGTTGGGCTGGATCTCGCCCTTGCCGAACAGATCGTCTTCCGTCGGCATCGACTTCATCTTCTCGACGACCTTGGCGCCGTCATGCGGGTTGCCGCCGAGCGCTTCGAGTGCCTTGAAATAGTGACGCACGCCCGCATAGACGCCGGCCTGCACCATGGTGGGCGGCGCGTTGTTCTTCATCTTGTCGGCGAAGCGCTTCGAGAACGCCCGGGTCTGGTCGTTCATGTCCCAGTAGAAGGTCTCGGTGAAGTTGAGGCCCTGTGCGGTCTCGAGCCCGATCGCCTTGACGTCAGTGAGGAACAGCAGCAGCGCCGCGAGCTTCTGGCCGCCCTTGACGATGCCGAACTCGGCCGCCTGCTTGATCGTATTTGTGGTGTCGCCGCCGGCATTGGCAAGGCCGATGATCTTGGCCTTGGAGGCCTGCGCCTGGAGCAGGAAGGACGAGAAGTCCGGCGTGTTGAGCGGGTGCTTGACGCCGCCGACCACCTTGCCGCCATTGGCGGTAACGACAGCGGTGGTGTCGCGCTCCAGCGCCGCGCCGAAGGCGTAGTCCGCGGTCAGGAAGAACCAGGTGTCGCCGCCGGCCTTCACGAGCGCCTGGCCGGTGGTGTGGGCCAGCATGTAGGTGTCATAGGTCCAGTGCACCGTGTTGGGCGAGCACTGCGCGTTCGTCAAATCCGAGGTCGCCGCGCCCGAGTTGATATAGACGCCGTTCTTTTCCTTGATGACGTTGTTGACCGCGAGCGCCACGCCGGAATTCGGCACGTCGACGATCACGTCGACCTTGTCGACGTCGAACCACTGCCGCGCGATCGCGGTGCCGATATCGGGCTTGTTCTGGTGATCGCCCGAGATGATGTCGATCTTCCAGCCCTTCGCAGCCAGGCCGGAATCTTCAATGGCCATCTGCGCGGCGAGCGTCGAGCCCGGTCCGCCGAGGTCGGCATAGAGCCCGGACTGATCGGACAGCGCGCCGATCTTGACGGTCTTGTCCTGCGCGAAGGCTACGCCCGCGGTGGTCACGGCCAGCGCCGTGCCGAGCAGAAACGACGCAATCGACTTTGTCATCATGCTACTTCCCTATGAATCTTCTTGTTGGCCGTTCTAGACGCCGAGATAGGTGTGGAGCTTGTCCATGTTGGCGGCAAGCTCCGCATTGGAAAATCCGTCAATGATCTTGCCGTGCTCGACCACGTAATAGCGGTCGGCGACGGTGGATGCGAACCGGAAGTTCTGCTCGACCAGGAGGATCGTAAAACCCTCCTTCTTGAGCCGCGCAATGGTGTGGCCGATCTGCTGGATGATGACGGGCGCGAGACCCTCGGTCGGCTCGTCCAGCATCAGGAAGTTCGCGCCGGTGCGCAGGATGCGCGCGATCGCAAGCATCTGCTGCTCGCCGCCGGAGAGCTTGGTTCCCTGGCTGTTGAGCCGTTCCTTCAGGTTCGGAAACAGATCGAAGATCTGCTCGAGCGGCAATCCGCCGGGACGCACCACCGGTGGCAACAGCAGGTTCTCCCGCACGTCGAGGCTGGCGAAAATTCCACGCTCCTCCGGGCAGAACGCGATTCCCATTCGCGCGATCTTGTCCGAGGTCGTGCGGATGATGTCCTGGTTGTTGAACTTCACCGAGCCGGTGCGCTTGCCGATGATGCCCATGATCGACTTCAGCGTGGTGGTCTTGCCGGCGCCGTTGCGCCCGAGCAGGGTGACGACCTCGCCCGCGTTCACGTCGAAGTTGATCCCGTGCAGGATGTGAGACTCGCCGTACCAGGCTTCCAGGTTGCGGACCTGGAGCAGGTTGCCGCCGCTCGCGGCCTTTGCGGGAGCGTCCGCCGTCGCAGTCTCAGCCATGACCGGCTCCCAGATAGGCTTCCTTGACGCGTTCGTCCTTGGTGAGCTCGCTGTAATGGCCCTGCGCCAGCACCTGTCCGCGCGTCAACACGGTGATGATGTCGGAGAGATTGGCCACGACGCTCAGATTATGCTCAACCATCAGGATGGTGTATTTCGCGGAGATACGCTTGATCAGCGCCGCGATCTTATCGATGTCCTCGTGGCCCATGCCGGCCATCGGCTCGTCCAGCAGCATCATCTCGGGGTCGAGCGCGAGCGTGGTTGCGATCTCCAGTGCGCGCTTGCGCCCGTAGGGCATCTCGACCGCGGGCGTATTGGAAAACTCGCTGAGGCCGACATCGTTCAACAGCTCGCGCGCGCGATCGTTGAACTGGTTGAGCACGGACTTTGAGCGCCAGAAATCGAAAGAGCTGCCGTGCTGGCGCTGAAGCGCGACGCGGACGTTTTCCAGCGCGGTGAGATGGGGAAATACTGCCGAAATCTGGAACGAGCGCACGAGCCCCAGGCGGGCCACGTCGGCGGGCGCCATCGCGGTGATGTCCTGCCCCTTGTACAGGATTTTTCCGGCAGACGGTTTGAGGAACTTGGTCAAAAGATTGAAGCACGTCGTCTTCCCGGCGCCGTTCGGGCCGATCAACGCGTGAATGCTCCCACGGCGAACCTTGAGCGCAACGTCGCGGACGGCGAAGAAGCCCGCGAACTCCTTGGTCAAGCCTTCCGTTTCGAGAATGAACTCATCGGCCAAACAGTTTTCCCCCTGCCCGCACAACGCGCGTGGCTATCCTTGTTGCTTCGGCTTTCCGGAGGCCTTGGAGCCACTCCCTGGAGCCCATCCGGAACGCCGCCTCCGGGCGCGGAATATGCCGGAGGTGACGGGGGTTAGGCAAGGCGGAAAGCTGAGCAGGTCAGGCCTCCGGCCGGGAGACTTATGCTCCCTTAGTCGGACGTGTTTTGATGTCGCGCCTGCCCGGCTTCCCGGTTCGCAAAGCGCCGGTCATCAAGCCGTCGTTAACGGTCTTTCGTTCCATGCGCCAGCCTTCATGGAAAATTTTCCCGCAGTGAGGATCATGCGCGGGTTTCAAGCGTCCGGAATTTCTTTTCGTCGGGAATATTGCCTTGGATTTTGCAAGCGCGGCTCCTTCCGTGGTCAAGTCGATCAAGCAACGTGATCTCCTGAACACGTGGCTGCGGCTTTATGGGCGCCAGCAGACGGCTCCGTCGATCTGGGAGTACCAGCCTGCGCGGCTCGAGGAAGAGCTCTCCGATCTGATCTATTATACGGTGGACATGTCGACGCCGACGCCGCGTCTGACCATTCAGAGCGAAGGTACGCGCATCTCGCGGGCCTATGGACACACCGGCAAGGGCGCTCTGCTCGACGACTATATCGGGCCGCGTCTCGCGCCCCTGGTGATGCCGGTCTATCATGAATGCGTGGCGCGCGGGCTGCCTGTCTACAGCGTTGCCGACGTCGATGACATCTACGGCCGTATCGTCGCCTATGAGCGCCTGCTGCTGCCGTTCCAGACCGACGGCAAGGTCTGTCACATCATCGCGTCGCTCAAGACCTTCTGCGAGGACGGCGGCTTCGAGATCAAGAATCTGATGCGCGGAAATGACGCGCTGCCGCGCCCGAGATTGCGCGCGGTGATCGACCGCGACCTGTTCCATCGCACCCCCGGCCGCATCGCGCCGGCCGAGTTGGTCGAGTTCGCGGACCAGCAGGGCCCCGGTGTTCCCACCGAGATCATCGAGCTGAACTAGCGCTCAGCGTGATTTGGCTGCGGCTTCCTTGGTCGTGACTTCCTTGGCATAGAGGTCCGGCTTGAAGCCGACCAGCAGCTTGCCGCCAACTTCGAGCACCGGCCGCTTGATCATCGATGGTTGCGCTAGCATCAACGCCAGCGCCTTTTTCTCGGAGAGGCCTTCCTTGTCGGCATCGGGCAGCTTCTTGAAGGTCGTCCCGGCGCGGTTGAGCAGCGTCTCCCAACCGACCTCGTCGCTCCACTGCTTGAGCTTGTCCTTCTCCACCCCCGCCGCCTTGTAGTCGTGAAACGCGTAGGCGACGCCGTGGGTGTCGAGCCAGACGCGCGCCTTCTTCATGGTGTCGCAGTTCTTGATGCCGTAGATGATGTTGGGCAAGACAGTCCTCGCGCATGCGTCGTATCGTAATGCTCCGGCGTTGTACGCAACTCCGGTTCGCACGACAATATTGCGAATGCTGCCAGCTCTTCGAACGGACACGCCATGCACGTCACCCACGATTCCGCTGCGACCGCGTCGCCGACCATCGACTTCGACACCTTTCTCGCGGTCGATATCCGGGTCGGCACCATCATCGATGCAAAGCCGTTCCCGGAGGCGCGCAAGCCGGCCTGGCGGCTGTGGATCGACTTCGGTCCCGCGATCGGCGTGCGCAAGAGTTCGGCGCAGATCACCGAAAACCATCCGCTTGAAACGCTGGTCGGCCAACAGGTTGCCGCGGTCGTGAATTTTCCGCCGCGCCAGATCGGCCCTGTGGTCTCGGAAGTGCTGACCCTCGGTTTCCCCGATGCCGACGGCAAGGTCGTGCTGGTGCAGCCGAGCAAGCCCGTACCGAACGGCGGACGGCTGTTCTAGCTTCCAAGTCGCTTCGGGATGTTCAGCCCGCGCTCGACGGCCGGACGCGCCAGCCCGCGTTCGAGCCAGGCAGCGACGGATTTGAACTGGCTGAACTCGACGAGATCGCCGGCGCCGTAGAAACCGATGAGGTTGCGCACCCAGCCGAGCATGGAGATGTCGGCGATGGTGTAGTCGTCGTCCATGAACCATTGCCGGCCGGCAAGATGCATCTCCATCACCCCGAGCAGCCGCTTGGCCTCGCCCACGTAACGCGCGAGCGGCCGCTTGTCCTCGAAGTCCTTGCCGGCGAATTTGTGGAAAAAGCCGACCTGGCCGAACATCGGCCCGATGCCGCCCATCTGGAAATGCAGCCACTGGATGGTCTGGTAACGGCGCGCGGCATCCTGCGGCAGCAGCTTGCCGGTCTTCTCCGCGAGGTATTGCAGGATCGCCCCGGATTCGAACAGCGGCAGCGGCCTGCCGCCGGGGCCATTGGGATCGAGGATCGCCGGGATCTTGCCGTTCGGATTGAGCGAGAGGAATTCCGGCGTCTTCTGGTCGTCCTTGCCGAAATCGACGAGATGGACTTCGTAGGGAAGCCCGATCTCTTCCAGCATGATCGAGACCTTGACGCCGTTCGGCGTCGGCAGCGAATAGAGCTGGAGCAGCTCCGGGTGCTTGGCCGGCCAGCGCTTGGTGACGGGAAAGGCGGACAGATCGGACATCAGGACCCCGGCTTCGTTCATGAGATGGCGCATAATCTAGGCCAGCGGACGAACGACGCAAGGTCGAGTGGTCAGATCATTTTCCCGCACAGGTCACAACGGCCGCAGCAAATGGTTGGTGGCGTGCATCACATCGCGCTGTGCGCGTTGCTCGATGAAGAGCTGGCCGGTGACAAGCAGTGCTCCGGTGAAGACGAGCGCAAGCATCGCGGTCGCGAACTGACTGGCATCCCTCATCGGACGAGCTTCTCCGTGTTCGGTTCGCACGGGGAACGCGGGCCGGCCGTCGTCTGTTCCTGCAAGCTTCAAATAAATTGCAGCTTTTTCCCGGTCCCTCGCACCGGGCAGCCTCAATAATTGATCTCCATCCGCAAGCCCCGCGGGTCGGTCTCCTCCGCGCCGAACCGCTGCGTGCTGTCGCGTGCCGCGACCGCGCAGGCACAGGCGTCGATGAGATCGTCACGGCCGATTCCGGTGCCGTGTCGTTGATTCAGCCATTTCGGCAAGCGCGCGAAGCCGCGCTGCTGCAGGAGTGCGATGCGTTGCTCACGGCCCTCCGCCGATGTCTTCTTAGCAAGTCGGGCCCGCCCAGCCAGATTCCAGAAGACCAGTTCCGGATGCGCTTCACCAATCGTCGCCTGCCGCGCCGGCGTCATGATCTCGTCGACATCCCTGATCTTGTCCCTGATGTTCCAGAGCTGCGCCGACACGCCCCTGCCCTTACCCTCACGCTCCCAGTAGTGACGGTTAGCTGCCGCCATGTCGGCAAATGTCCAGAGGTCGCGGCGCGCGCCGAGAAACACGGCGGGACCAACCAGCTCGCGTGCGCGCAAATCGCAGATGCGGTATCCACTCGGCTTCAAGCCGACCGGCATGTCGATCATCGCCCGGGCATGCGGCAGTGCGAGCAACCGCGTGAGACCGGGCGAATAATCAAAGCCGTGATCGCCGTGATGGTCGATCCAGGCTGCGACCCAGCCGAAGCGGAATCCATCGAGGCCGAGATAGTTTGGCAAGTTCCTGATCCCTGACGGATATCCGCCCGCTCCTCTATCCCAATTCCTCGCCCCGATGTCGCTCGAACAGCCGCTGCGCCAACAACGCGTGGCCGAGCGTGCCGCCGGCGCGAACCGCCGCCGCAATCAGCGCGGCTTCCGCGATTTCTTCGCGCGTTACACCGGCCTTCGCCGCCTGCGCCGTGTGCACGTCGAGGCAATAGGCGCATTGCGTGGTGAGCGCGACCGCGAGCGAGATCAGCTCGCGATATTTTGGCGGTATCAATCCGTCCTTGCGCTCGACCGCGTGGTTGAACGCGAGGAACGCGTTGGCCTCGACCGGCGCCAACGCCACGAAGGCCGGGATCGATTTCAGATCGTCAGGGCTTTGATAATCGGTCATGGCTCATCTCGTCAAATATTCGCGCATCAGGGCGCGGGCGCGATGCAGGCGTGCCTTCACGGTCTGCCGGGTCGCACCGAGTGCGACGGCGATTTCGTCGATGGTCATTTCCTTGACGTCGCGCATCAGCGCGACATCGCGGTAGTGCGGCGGCAGCGCCTCGAAGGCCGCCGCGACGTCGATCCGCAAATCGGCTTCAGGACGCGACAGCAGCAGCGCTTCCGCCTCTCCGTCGTCGATCGCCGTCGCGAGGCCTGCCTTGCGGGCGAGCCGCAGGCATTCACGGCGGACCACGCTGAACAGCCAGGCCGAAAACGCCAGCCACGAGCGGATCGTGCCGACATGGCGAAACAGGATCCACAGCGCCTCCTGCGCCGCATCCTCGGCATCCGCCGAGCTGCGACAGGTGGCGCGGGCATAGCGGCGGATGTTCGGCTGCGCTGACTCGAGCAGAGACGCGATCGCCTGGGGATCGCCGAGGCGCGCGGCCTCGAAGAGGTCCGGCGAGATCACAATGGCGCTCACGATACGCCTCCCCTTCCGATGCCGGCCATCGCGCACATCGGACAATAGCCCACGAGGCCGGTCAGTGCGAAGCCGGCGCCGCCGAGCGCTACCAGCCACGCCGCGGCGCCGGTAAGATACACGAAGGCCGCGACGGCCACCGCGACGCCAAAGGCGATCCGCACGGCCTGATGCAGGCCGCCGATATTCTTCCTGTAAAATGCCATCACATCCTCCGAGACGAGCCGAAGCAAAATGCCTCGACCCTCAAGAGAGGGTGCGACGAGCGGAAAGGATTCGCGGCAAGTGCAATTTTTTTTCGCGATCAGCCTCCGACGGCCTGATAGGCCAGACGCTTGAATTCGAAGAAGAACGGATTCCAGAAGCCCATGTAGCGCTGCGCCATCAGCACACCGGCGGTATTGGCCTGCGGGCAGATCCACCAATGGGTGCCGGCAAGGCCGCCCCACTGGAACTCGCCGGTCGAATTCGGAGGATCGAACGGCATCGGCGCGAAGGTGACGGCGCCGCCGAGGCCAAAGCCCTTGCCGGGGATCGGGCCGAGATTGGCGAAGCGGATGTTCTCGCCGGCGGGCAACTGGTTCGTCATCATCTGCCGCAGCGTCTCCGGCTTCAGCAGAGCATCCGAGCCCGGGAGCAGCGCGCGGACCAGAGCAAGCATGTCGGGCAAGGTCGAGACCAGTCCGCCGCCGCCCGACAGCCGCGGGAATTGCCGCCGATAGGCCTGCGGATAAGGCAGGTCGTCGGCCCGGGTGAGGCCGGGCTTCATGGGATCGAGCACATCCGTGCCGTTGTAGAGCGCGACCAGCCTGCCCTGCTGCGCGTCCGGCACGTGGAAGCCGGTATCGGTCATGCCGAGCGGCTCGAAGATGCGCGCCTTGAGCACGGCGTCGAGCGGCTTGCCGGAGACGACCTCCACGACACGTCCGAGCACGTCGGTCGCAACCGAATATTCCCAGGACGCGCCGGGATGAAAGGACAGCGGCAGATCGGCGAGCTGGTCGATCATGTCGGTCAGCGGCGTCAACGGATTGAGAACGCGCGCCTCGTTATAGCCTTTGAACAGCACCGTACCGGGATCGAAGATGCCGTAGCTGAGGCCGGAGGTATGGGTCAGAAGCTGCCGGATCGTGATCGGGCTTTTCGCCGGCTCGACGTCGGCAAGGCTCAAAGCGCCCGGCTTCAGAACCTTGCGATTGCCGAGTTGCGGCAGGAATTTCTCGACAACGTCATCGAGCCCGATGCGGCCATCCTCGACCAACAGCATGATCGCGCAGGTGACGAAGATCTTGGTGTTGGAGAAGGCTCGAAATATGTGATCGGGCCGCAGCGCGGTGCCCTCCTCGCGATCGGCGAAACCGACGCATTGCTGATCGACGACCTCGCGGCCCCGCAGCACCGCCCAGGATGCACCCGGAATGATCTCCTGATCGACGTAACGCTGCATTGCCGTCCGCGTGGCGGAAAAATCAGGTGTTCTGGCGTCCATGTGTTTCCCCAATGATGGCTGGGATCGGTATAGCGTGAATTCGCCGGATATGAAGCCTGACCGGACGGCGCAGCTCATTCCTGCTTCATGAACGCGGTGACGTGCAGGCGGCGCCGAGTCCGCATCCCCTGCCGATGGTACAGCGCGATGGCCGACGAATTGCTCGAAAACACGTGCAGGAACGGAATTTCACCGCGCGCCTCGATCTGGCGTGCGACAGCCGCCAGCAGCGCCTGCGCGTAGCCCCGCCCGCGATGGTCGGGGTGGACGCAGACGGCCGTCATCTCGACGAAATTTCCCGGCTTCATGCGCTCGCCGGCCATCGCGACCAATTCGCCGCCGGCACGGATGCCGAGGAACGTCCCAAGTTCGTGGGTGCGCCGCGCGAATGGACCGGGCTTGGTCAACTCCGTCAGCGCCATCATGGCGGGAACGTCGGCCGCACCCAGTCGAACGATCTCGGCATCGCGAAGCGGACTGTCGACCGGAGAGCCGATCATCTGCTCGCAGGGTCCGGCCAGCACGACTTTGAAACCTGCGGGAACGTCGACGGCGTCCGGTGTGAACAGCGCGGCGACCTGCGGGCCCGACAGGAGATCACGGAGCGCGGCGAAGCTCGCCTCGGACAAGTCGACCATGTCGGCAAAGGGCGTCACGTCCACCGGATAGCGCAGCGCTCGCGGGCCACCCTCGGCCAGGTGTTTATGGCTGGTCGTCAGCGCGCTCCAGATCGGGCGATCCAGCAGCCGCTCATCATGATCGGACACCGGCCTAGTCCTTGTCGAAGCTGACGATGACGGCGGCATTGGCGATCAGGATCGGGTCGTTGCCCTGTTCCGGGGCCGAGGGAATCTCCAGGCCGCCCTTCACCGCGTTGACGGTGACAGTGCCGTACGGCAGTTCCTTCGCGACCGCGTCCTTGTCGACGCTTTCCGGATTCGGCACCGCGATCGTGACGTCCACGAACATGTCGTTCGCAGTCTTGTCGATCATCCGGAAGAAGCCGAGGCTCGAATGCCTGATGGCATCAGAGACGGCACGCTTCGCCGCCTTGGTGGCGTCCCTGCCGTGAACGTCGACGCCCATGCCCATCTCGGTGATACAGCGAACGCGAGCCATGTTCTTATTCCTGTGACTGATTGAGTGGTGGAGAGTGTGGGGGATCGAACGGCACGATACAAGTGGGGTCGTCCCCTCGTATCCCGGACGCGGCGCAGCACGCAGTGGCGCTCCATCGTTGCGGCGTTGCAAGCCGCGTGCGCTGTGCTATCGCTCAAGCGATGACTCCCAAAACTTTCGAAACCCGCTGCCTGCGCCTGCCCGCCGTCACCAAGGTGGTGCAGTGGGAGGGCACCTCGGTGTTCAAAGTCGGCGGCAAGATGTTCGCACTCGGCGGCGGCTTTGCCGCGCGCTCCGGCGGCTACATGTTCAAGGTCTCGAACATGGCCTATGCCATGCTGATCGAGCACGGCCTTGCGCGGCCGGCGCCGTATCTGGCGCGCGCCAAATGGGTGCAGCTCGTCGGCAACAACGCGCTGCCGGACGCCGAGCTCACGGCCTATCTGGCGCAGGCGCACGCGATGGTCGCGACGAAACTCACGCGGAAATCCCGCAAGGCGCTGGGCCTGGATTGAAGCGCAGTTCGCTGGTGGAGCGAAAGCCTGCGCTGATTGACATCGATGATATGCCTGACTAAAGTCAGAGATCATGCTCCACCCTGTTTCACGCGTCCGCCGCTTCAATCGCGCCGTCACGTCCGCCGTCGGCGCGCTCGACACGTCATTCCTGGGACGCGGGCGGCCGCTGGGGGCGGCGCGCGTGCTCAACGCGATCGGGCACGGACGTTCGGACGTGGCCGAGATTCGCGATTATCTCGGCCTCGATTCCGGACTGATGAGCCGCCTGCTCCGCAGCCTCGAGGACGAAGGGCTGGTCGAGACCATTGCGCATGAGGACGATGCGCGCCGCCGCATGGCGACGTTGACGCGCGCGGGCCGGCGCGAGTTCGCGGCCTATGAGGCGCTGTCGAACACGCAGGCCGAGGGCTTCCTCGCCCAACATTCGCAACGCGAGGCGCTGCTGGCAGCGATGGATTTGATTGCTTCCGCATTGACGCGCGAGCGCGTCACGCTGGAGGAGATGGACCCGCGGAGCGAACAGGCGCGCTATTGCCTCGGCGAATATTATGGCGAGCTCGGCCGCCGCTTCAAGCAGGGGTTCGACGTCTCGCTGTCGCGCGATCCCGACGCCAAGGATATGCGCCGGCCGCGCGGCACATTCATCATCGCAATGTCGGACACGCTGCCGATCGGCTGCGTCGGACTCAAGGGCACGGATCACGGCTATGCCGAGATCAAGCGTCTCTGGGTCGCACCGGCGGCGCGTGGATTGCGGCTCGGCAGGCGCCTGATGGACATGACCGAGGACGCCGCGCGCATGCTCGGCATCAAGCTGCTGCGGCTCGACACCAACAGCGCGCTGGCGGAGGCCGGCCAGCTCTACCGACGAAGCGGCTGGAGCGAGATCCCCCGCTTCAATGACGACCCCTACCCGGACCTGTTCTTCGAAAAACGTCTGTGAGCGCCGGCGCCTTTTCTCCCGCTGCCGCGTTATGGCCGGAGCCGCAGGAGCACGCCATGACCGGGTCCGACCTCGCCGACATCTACCGCGACTACATCGCCTGCCTGAACCGGCAGGATTGGCCCGCCCTCGGACAGTTCGTCCACGATGACGTCGCCCACAATGCGCGACCGTTCGGACTGTCCGGCTATCGTGCCATGCTGGAGCAGGATTTTCGCGCAATTCCGGATCTGCATTTCGACATCGAGCTGCTGGTCTGCGATCCGCCCCACATCGCGTCCCGGCTGAAGTTCGATTGCACGCCGGCTGGAAAGTTTCTGGGGCTGGATGTGAACGGCAGGCGCGTGTCATTCTGCGAAAACGTGCTCTATCAATTTCGCGACGGAAAAATACGACACGTGTGGTCCATCATCGACAAGCCCGCGATCGAGGCGCAGCTCTAGCGTTGCGCCTCGACGAACCTGCTTACGCTGCTGCCGGCGCCAACTCCGCTTGCGGTTTTGGGAACGGCTTGAAATTCATCGCCATCAGGAAGGCGCCGAGGCCCATCGCCCAGGACGCGATATAGAGCCAGGCGTAGCTCGAGAACGCATCGTAGATCAGGCCGCCGGCGAGCGGGCCCGTTGCCATGCCGAGACTGCCGGCCATAGCGGTGCCGCCGATCACGGTGCCCATCATCTTGAGCGGGAAATTTTCGCGGATCAGCACCGCGTAGAGCGGCATGGTGCCGGCATAGATGAAGCCGAAGACGGCCCCGACCGCGTAGAACGTCGCGAGCTGATGCGCGAAGACATAGGCGAGTGCGCCGAAGGCCTGCAACAGCAGGCCCGAGACGAGCACGCGCTTGGCGCCGAAGCGGTCACCCATCAGGCCGAAGGCGATGCGCCCGCCCAGGCCAGCAAAGCCCTCGATGCTGTAGATCGTCACCGCGGCGACCAGCGGGATGCCGCAGCTCACGGCATAGGAGACGGTGTGAATGATCGGGCCGGAATGGGTGGCGCAACAGAAGAAATTGGTCGCGAGCAGGATCAGGAATTGCGGCGAGCGCAGCGCCTCTCCCATCGACATCTCACCTTGCGTAGCCGTCTCGCCCACAGGCGCGGCCACGGCGTGCGCGAGCGCCGGCGGGCGGCGCACCAGGAACGAGACCGGGATCATGATGGCGCCGACCACCAGCGCCACGATCTGCATCGAGGTGCGCCAGTCATGGCCAGAGACGAGCCAGGCCGCGAGCGGCGCCATCGTCATCGGCGCCATGCCCATGCCGGCCGACACCAGCGAGACCGCAAGGCTGCGATGGGTGTCGAACCAGCCGGTCACGGTCGCCATCATCGGCGCGAAGATCGCGGCACAGGACGCCCCGACCAGAAGGCCGAAGACGAACTGAAACGCCAATAGCGAGGTGGCGTGGCTCGCCGCGAACAGGCTCACGGTTAGCACGCACGATCCGGTCAGCACCACCGGCCGCGGTCCAAACCGGTCCGTCAGCGTGCCCCAGACCATGCTGGTGCAGGCCATCGCCAGAAAGCCGATTGTCATCGCGCTGGAGATGCCGGTCACGGACCAGCCGGTATCCTTTGCGATCGGCTGCAGGAACACCGGCAGCGAAAACATGCCGCCGATGGCGACGCAGCCGAGCAAGCCGCCCGCGGCGACGATCACCCAGCGATAGGAGGAAGCGTTCATTTTGGTCTCCCGTCAGGTCTGTCTGAGTGGAAGACGAATGGGAACATGGTGGACCGACAGGCCGACGCAAGTTTTTGCGGCATGCTTTTGTGACCTGCCAAACAAAAAAATGCGAAAACAACCCCATGCACAGTAGCCGGGCGCTTTGGGATCAAGGACTTACAGCGCAGCTCTTTGCAGTGCGAAGGAAGGCCTGCCGTTTGACTTGTCGGGCAAAACACCTGCATCATGGCATCATCCCGCCGCTATTAATTCGTCCCCCGCGAACAGGCCTTCAAACAGCCACGCCGCGCCGCCACTCGCCGACTGTGAGCCAGACCGCCGAGACCAGGAAGTAGAGCGCACCGACTGCAGCATAGCCCGCGACGTTCGCGATCGAGGGAATCGCGGGCATCGTGGCCTGAAAGATGAAGAAGCCGCCTGCGAGCGCCGACTGGCCACCGCTGAGCACCATGGCCCATTGCGCGCCAAGACTCCGCCAGCGGCGAATGGCCGTCCCCAAC
This sequence comes from Bradyrhizobium sp. 134, assembly GCF_023074155.1. Classification (NCBI taxonomy): domain Bacteria; kingdom Pseudomonadati; phylum Pseudomonadota; class Alphaproteobacteria; order Hyphomicrobiales; family Nitrobacteraceae; genus Bradyrhizobium; species Bradyrhizobium sp. 134. The sequence goes on from NZ_JADPKX010000053.1 coordinate 515,787, forward strand.
TGCAGCAGTCCGGACACAATCGCCCATGCCCCGAAGATTCCGAGAACCCGGTTCATGCTCATCTGCAAGGTCACAAGCACCGCGACGGTGGTCGCCAGGCTGACCACAACGTTCAGAGCCTGCGTGCGGTTTTGAGCGAGTCCGCCGCTGCGAACAGCGTCCGCGAAGTTGGCTGCGGCGTCCCATGCGGGATAGAGGACGAGCAAGGCGCCGGCGATCACTGGAGAAGAAGCCCCGGCGGCAAACGCAGCAGCGACCCAGGCAACTGAGAACGCCGCTCGCACGAAGTAGTATTGCTTCAGCCATCGCTCGCGGTCGGTATGAACCGGATCCAATTGATATCGCGCCATCGCAGTCTCTCCATACCGACTAGTTGGTAGTCTTCTTACACACAACGAAACCGTCTTCGACCAGCCCACTTGCTGGCTGTCGTCATCGTCTTGCTGATGTCTCTCAGTGCTTGTTGGACAGCCGGTCCAGCAGCGGGGTGGTAATCACACCGAACATCTTTGGATCGCCATAGGCACGCGCCGACAGCATGGCGCCGTGAATGGTCGCCATGAATCCTTCGGCCTCGACGCGGGCTGTGCCGGAGAGTTTGAGTTGCCCTTTTCGTTTGCCGCGCTCCATGACGGCCGTCAGCCAGGAAGCCAAGGAGCGGAAGTGCGCACGGACTTCGAGCGCAACCTCCTCCGGCAGGATCGGAAGCTCGCTGGCCAGCAGCGCGCACACGCAGAACGGCGCCGTCGCATCATTGATGCACGCCTTCCAGTACGCGACATAGTTTTCGAGCTGCTCGCGCGGATCAGGGACATCGCGCTCGAGCGCGGACAGTCCCGCCTCGGCTTCGGCGCGGTAGCGCGACACGAGGGTGCGGACCAGATCGACCTTGCTGGCGAAATGGTGGTGGATGCTCGGCTTGCGGATGCCGACCACCTCGGCCACGTCGGCGTAGCTGAAGCCGTTATAGCCGCCCGCGATGATCAAGCTGCGCGCGCACGCCAGGATGTCGTCGGCTGTCGAGGAAACGTTGGTCATGGTCCCTAGCTACCTTCCAGTTGGTAGGCCGTCAAGAACAGGATGCTTCAACCATCCGTGAGTGCTAGGAGCCTGCATGACCATTCGCCCGATCGTCCGCTATCCCGACCGCCGCCTCACATTGCCGGCCCGCCCCGTCACGGCATTCGACGCAACGCTCCGCGAGCTTGCAAATGATCTGCTCGAGACCATGCGCGCCGCGCCCGGCATCGGCATCACGGCGCCGCATATCGGCGTGCCCTTGCGCGTCGTCGTGCTCGAGCTCGACGCCAGGGAGGGTGCGCAGACCTATGTCAATCCGGAGATCGAGTGGGCCTCACCCGAGATGATCCTGCATCGCGAAGGCAGCGTCTCGATGCCCGTTGTCAACGACGAGGTGCAGCGCCACGCCCGCGTGCGGATCAGCTATCAGGATCTCGACGGCAACATGCACAGCGAGGAGTCGGACTCCTTGCGCGCCGTCTGCCACCAGCACGAGATCGACCAGCTCGACGGGATGTTCTGGATCCAGCGGCTGTCGCGGCTGAAGCGGGAGCGGCTGGTGAAGAAGTTCGAGAAGATGTCGCGCGGGTGAGCGGGCCGGCAAAGATCGGACTTGTGTGAAGTCGCGCCGCCTGTTCGATATGGAGAAGTCAAACCAGCCTGATATGATCAGACCGGTCGGCCCCGTCGGGAGGGACACGAATGACTCATTCAGGTCGTTGCGCCTGCGGCGCGGTTTGTTACACCATCGCGTCCGCGCCGATCCGCGGCTTCCAATGCCAGTGCAGCGACTGTCAGCGCGACACCGGCAGCGGCCACAGCTCCATCTTCGTGTTCGCGCGCAGCGCAGTCTCGGTGACAGGCGAGGTGCGCGAAATCGAGCGCACTGCCGACAGCGGCGCAGTCAAGCGCAAGGGGTTTTGTCCGAACTGCGGCTCGCCGATCTATAACAAGCCGGACGATAAGCCGGAGTTTATCGGCATCTATGTCGGCACGCTTGACGATGCCAGCACGTTCAAACCGTCCGTCGTGCTGTTCTGCTCGCGCGGATATGCCTGGGATCACCTCGATCCCGGGATTCCCAAACTCCCGGAATGGCACCCGGGATCGCGCTGATTTTTTGCAGATTGGGAGACAGCCAATGGCGATGAGCTTCGAGCTATCGATGCTGGCCGCCGCAATCGTCTGGGGCTTCGTACAGCTTGTCGCCGCCGCGCAAGCCGCGAACCTGCAATACGGCCTCAGATGGGCTGCGAGCTCGCGCGACACCGAGATGCCGCCGCTCAAGCCCATCGCCGGCCGGCTCAACCGAAATTTCCGCAACTACATGGAGACGTTTCCATTCTTTGCCGCCGCGATCCTCATCTCTCACGCCGCAGGCGCTCACAACGAGCTGACCTATTGGGGATCGATCGCCTATCTTGGCGGACGCATCGCCTACACCGCGCTTTACCTATCCGGCGTACCGCTCGTCCGCTCACTGTTCTGGAATATCGCCAGCTTTGGCATGCTTGCAGTCTTGGCAGCGCCTTTCGTGCCTCACTGAAGCGACGCCTTGGCGACTTTGCCTTTGCCGCGATGCCTTCACGCCCGCTTCCCGCTCCGCTTGTTCATTGGAGCATTGCGACGCTCGCGTTTGCCGCGCGCGATCTCCGTCGCCAGGGCGTCCAACTTCGGCTCCCAGAAATTCCTGAACTGGCCGACCCATGCGTCGACCGCGCGAAGCCCCGCAGCATCGACCGAATAGAGCCGTCGTTGCGCCTCCGCCCGAACGGTCGCGAAGCCGCTCTCGCGCAGCACCTTGAGGTGCTGCGACACGGCGGCCTGCGTGATCCCGAACTCCGCTCCGATCGCCTCGACGACCTCACCGGACGCCATCTCGCCGGGCGCAAGCAGCTCGAGGATGCGACGGCGGACGGGATCGGCAAGGACATCGAAGATTTGCATCAGCTTCCTCTGCCCGGATGCGCAACGTCGGGCGGCGTCTCGCCGCGATAGAAAGCGATGGTGCGGTCCGACCGCTGCTTCGCGGAGGCAGGATCCACGCCGCTTGCGACGTGCGCCGCGCGCCAATACTCGCCGCTGCTCGTCATGAATTCCTTGCCCGCGGGAGAGCCCATCCATGCCTCGGCCGTCTCATGGTCGACCGATGCCCCGGTCGCAACATATCGCTCCAGCCCCGCAATAGCGAGATCCCAGCCGATGCCGACTGCCCCTGGACCGAACTGATTCCAATGATCCTCGATGATCGCGGTGTGCTCAAGCGTCAGCCGCGCCTGGTTTCGTTCTGCCGTCAGCTTGACATCGATCCAGCTCATCGCGCCGCCGAATTCCCACGTCGCCGCGAAATGGGTCGGCGGCGTACACGCCTCGATGGTGCCGCCGGCATTTCCCTTGAGCTGGTACTTTCCACCGAGCCGGAGATCTCCATCGACCGGCAAGAACCAGCGCGGAATGCGTTGTGGGCTGGTCACTGCGTCCCAGAGATCATCGACGCTCGTCTCGTATAGCCGCGTCAGCGTCACCGCACTGGCCGCTTTCCCGTCCCTCTCGAAATTCCTCACCGAGCGCGTAACCAGCCCCAATACCCTGACCACGTCGATCTCCATGGCGCTACTCCTTGTCGTTGCGTGCCATGGTTAATATCGGCCTAAGCTAATATAAGTCAACTCTTATATTCTGAGAAGATGCCGCTCAGATATTTGCCCGGCGGTTTCCCGAGCGCCTTCTTGAACATGGTGATGAAGGCCGCGACAGAGTCATAGCCGAGATCGGCGGACACCTGCTGCACGCTGGCGCCGGACGTCAGCTCCCGCAAGGCGACGGTCAGGTGCAATTGCTGGCGCCAACGCCCGAAGCTTAAGCCCGTCTCCCGGACAATGAGGCGCGCGAGGCTGCTCTCGCTCAGCGCGACGCGATCGGCCCATTCGGCCAGCGTCCTGCGATCGGAAGGGTTTTTCGCCAGCGCTGCGGCAATCTTCTTCAAGCGCGGCTCGGGCGAGAGCGGCAGATGGAGCTGCTGAACCGGCATGCGAGGAAGCTCGCGTAGCAGGACGCTCGCCAGAAGGTCCACCCTCGCCTCGTCATCCGCGATCTGATCGGACAACTCGACGATCACTTCACGCAGCAGCGGGGAGATCGAAAGCGTGCAGCAGCGATCCGGCAGGTCCACGCGGTCAGGCTCGATATAAACGAAGAACAGCCGGGCATTTTCTGTCGCGAGGTTGCTGTGCTGCAGGCCCCCGGGAATCCACACCGCGCAATGCGGCGGCACCATCCACAGACCCGTGGGAACGCGGCACGTCACGGCGCCGCCCAGCGCAAAGACAAGTTGCCCCTTGCGGTGCCTGTGATCGGGTACCTCGCCCTTGGTCCCGATCACGTCGACGCGCACGGCGATAACGGGCGCGGAAACATCATCCACGTCGAGATCAAGCCATGGAAAACGGAGCGGCTGCCGCATGCTTGCCGGTTTTTAGCAATTAATTGACGGAACATCTAAATCGAACGGAGAGGAATGTCGATAGGGTGCCGCCTGAACCTGCCCGGGGCGTCCGGGCGCCGCCCACGTGATCGAAAGAAACGGCCATGCATGGTTTCACGAGTACGACAGCAGCCGGGCTGCAACGCGTGGTCCGCACGCAAGCGGGGGCCGTGCGTGGCCGCCCGCGCGATGCAAGCGGCGTGATCGCGTTCAAAGGCATTCCCTACGCAGCACCGCCGGTCGGGCCTCTGCGTTGGTGCGCACCAAAGCCGCCGGCGCCCTGGGATGGCGTGCGCGATGCGCTTGTGTTCGGCGCGGGGTGTCTATCGGCGCTCGAAAATGACCAGCGGCCGGGACCGCGTGACGAGGATTGCCTCTATCTCAACGTCTGGACCGCGACGAAGCACGCGGACGAGACGCGGCCCGTGATGGTGTGGATTCACGGCGGCGGCTTTCAGTTCGGCTCCTCGGCGAATCCGGCAACCGATGGCGGCCGGCTAGCAGCGAAGGGTGTCGTCGTCGTCAGCTTCAACTACCGCCTCGGCATCCTCGGCTTCCTCGCCCATCCCGATCTCGATACGGAGGCGCCCTCGGGCAATTACGGCCTGCAGGATCAACTGGCGGCGCTGCGCTGGGTCAAGGCCAACATTGCCGGCTTTGGCGGCGACCCCGACAACGTCACCCTGTTCGGCGAATCCGCCGGCGCCATGGCCGTCGGCATCCTGATGGCCTCGCCGCTCGCGCACGGACTGTTTCACAAGGCCATTGGGCAGAGCGGTGCGTTCTGGGACGGCAAGCACGGCCCACTCCAGGGCTTTGAAGAAGCCCGCGCGCGGGGTCTCGCTTTTGCCCGGCAACAGCGCAACGCGTCGATCGCAGCTTTGCGCAGCATGCCGGCCGATCGGTTGAATGCATCCGCGCCGTGGAGTTTCAGGACCAGCCCGGTCGTGACGGCCTTCTCGCCGAGTATCGATGGTCATGTTGTGCCTGATGTGCCCGCGCGGCGCTTCCTGCGCGGCGAACAGATGCACATCCCGCTACTGGCGGGCTGGAATGCGGCCGAGGAATTTCCTTTCCGTTCGCAGTCACTGCCCGATCAATCAGCGCAAGCCTTTGTCTCCGCGGCCGAGGCGATGTTCGGCAAGGAGCGCTTGGCCGATTTCCTGAAGGTCTATCCCGCGGCGACCGACGCGGAGGCCAGGACTTCCGCGGCGGCGCTTAACGGCGACTATGTAGTTGGCGAGCAATGCTGGCAGTGGCTGCGATCGCATTGGCGCGGGGGACGCGCGCCGGTCTACGGCTATCATTTCAGCTATACCTCGCGCTACACGCCGATCGCCTCGCACGTCACCGAAATTCCGTTCGTGTTCGGCACACTCACACCGCAACAGGTGATCGGCAGCTCGGCACCGCCGGCCGAAGAGGACCGCGTTCTAGCGCGGACGATGATGGCCTATTGGGTAAATTTCGCGGCGCATGGCGATCCCAACGGATCAGGCCTGCCACCCTGGCCGGCCTATGACGAGACGGACGTCGTGCAGATCCTGGGCACGCCGATCGAAGCCCGCCCCAATCCGCAAGCCGCCCGCTTCCGCTTCCTCGCCAGTTTCAGGCAGGACGGCATTTTGCCGATGCGCTGGCGGGAGCTGCCGTAGGCGGCTTCACCCGCCCGCCATCAGCTCCTTCGCCAGTGCCATGTAGGCCGGCAGCGTCACGGGATCGTTGGCGGCGTTGCCCGCTGCGGGGTGCGAGGCGTAGCGCGCGATCACCATCTCGGCCTTGGGATCGATATAGATGCCCTGCCCGTGAACGCCGCGCGCCATATAGGCGCCGTGGGCATTGTGCGTGACCCACCATTGATTGCGATAGGAGGCACCGGGTAGCGTGGCGTAACCGGCGGGCTTGAATTTCTCGGGATCGCCGCCGCGCGCGATGGCTTCGACAACAGATGAAGGCACGATCTGCCGGCCGTTAAAGCGGCCGTGATTGCGCATGGTCTCGCCGAAGCGGGCGAGATCGCGCAAGGTGGTGGAGAGGCCGCCACCACCGCTTTCGGTGCCGATGCGATCGACGTGGTAATGCGCGTCTTCCTCCGCGCCGATCGGCTGCCAGATGCGTTCGGAGAGCAGATCGGACAAGTTCATGCCGCTGACGCGCCGGATGATCCAGGCCAGCACGTCGGTGTTGACGGTCTTGTAGGCAAAGGCCTTGCCGTGCTCGCCCTGCTTCTTTTGCGCCATCAGAAATTCGAAGATGGTGGTCGGGCCGTCGTAATCCGGCGGAATCGGTGCCATGCCGTTCGCCCGCCGGAGGCCCCAGACGTGAGAGTTCCTGTCGGTATAGACCTCCGTGTATTCGAGCCCCGTGGTCATATCCATGGCCTCGTGCACGCGCGCATCGCCGAAGGCGCTGGCCTTCAGCTCCGGCACATACTCCGTGACAGGCGCCTGCGGATCGATCTTGCCCTCGGCGACTAGAATGCCGGCGAGCACGCCCGTGAACGACTTCGTCACCGACATCGCGATATGCGGCTTGTGCGGCTTCAACGCGCCGAAATAGCGCTCATAGATCAGCCTGCCCCGATGCAGCACGGCGATGCCGTCGGTGTAGGTCTCCTCGAACATCTTCGCGAAGGTCATGGGTCGGCCGTCCATCGTGGTCGACGCGGAGGCGCCGATGTCATGGTCTTGGCGCGGCAGCACCGATGCAGGCCCCGCCCCGCGCCAGACGTTCACGGTCGGCACCAGCTGGCGGACGTTGCTCCATGCCCAGCGCAGCTCGGGGAAGCTGCGGAACGAGCCGTCCTGGAAACTGATGGTGCGGTTTTCCGGTGGCGGGAAGCCCTTCATCCAGCCGAGTGTTTCGGGATCGGTTTCGGCAGCGGTTGCGGGCGGCTGACTCGGGGCGGTGGCGGCGGACATGAACATTGGACTCCGGAAGCGAACGACGGGGTCTCGTATCATGGAGATACGTGGCGAACATCCAATGTTTGCGCCGAGGTGACCGTCGCCGCGCGCTTGGCACTGACCGTCTCCTGCGCTCCACCCATCGTCCGCGCCATCTGCGTCAAACGGCCCCGCAAAGGCGCGTTGAACAAAACACTTGCTAGGGGCTTCTATCTCCTCAACCCGCCAACTTTGATCGCAAGACGGAAAAAATCTCATGCAAGTTCGCAAGTTTGCAATTCCCGACGCAACGTTCGAGCGCTCGCCCGGACAGGATGGAGAGGTGTTCGCCGGTAATGTGATCGACCAACGCCACGGCGCGCCGATCACCATCGGCTACGGCCGCTACGCGCCCAACCAGAGCATCGACGAGAAGCTCGCCGTGGACGACGTCATGATCGTCCTCGAAGGGAAGCTCTCGGTCTCGAGCAACGCCGGCACTGTGACCGCCGGTCCGGGCGAGATCGTCCACATGCCCAAGGGCGAGCAGGTCACCATCCGTTCGCACGACCAAGGCGCCGTCACCGCTTATGTCACCTATCCGCACTGGCAGGAGGCGCGCGGGTGAGGCAGGCCTTCGCGCCCGCGCACCCCGCTATCAATTGGTTCGATCGACGGCGCAGAGTCCGGTCGATCGAGCCGGAGCGGGTTCGCCGTCAGGTCAGGCGCACGGACATGCCGCCGTCAACCGTCATGGGGCTGCCCGTCATAAACGAGGCCCGGTCGCTCAGGAGAAAAACCGCCGCCTGCGCGATCTCCTTGGGACTGGCCATCCGCTTCATCGGGTGAAGCCCGGCGATGAAATTCAGGGCGTCGGGATTTCCTTCGCCTGCCGCCGGGGTGATGGTTCCTCCAGGCAGAAGCGCGTTGACGCGGATGCCTTCGGCCGCATGCTCGGCGCCCAGTGATTGAGCCAGGCCGATCAGTCCTGCCTTTGAGGCTGCGTATGCCGCCATTCCCGGCTGGCCCCCGTTGCTGAAGCCAACGAAGGACGAGGTAAAAACGATCGAACCGCCGGCCTGCTTGCGCAGCGCCGGGATCTGCGCCTTCGCGCCGAGGAACGCCGAGGTGAGATTCACCGCAAGCACATCGGTCCAGTTTTCGACGCTCATGTCGGGAACTGGCGTCATCTCGCCGACAATGCCGGCATTGTTGAAGGCGCCGTCGAGCTTTCCGAAAGTCTTGACGGCGTGCTCGACAAGGCGGGCTGCATAGCCGGTGTCCCGAACATCGCCGGCGAGACACGTCGCGCGCCCTCCGGCGCTCTTGATGCTTGCAACAACGGCCTGCAGCTCGGGGGTGCGACGCGCCCCGAGCACCACATCGGCGCCTTCGGACGCGAACAATGACGCTGCGGCAGCACCGATACCGCTGCTGGCGCCGGTTACGATGATCGTTTTATTTGCCAGTTCCACCGCGAGACTCTCCTGATGTCAAAAAGGAGCCGAACAAGACATCAGGCACCAGCGAGCTGCCACCCGTTTCCCGAGTTGAACGCCGGATCATCGTGGCGGTATTGATCCGCGAATGGCGGCCTGCCGGTTTCCGTGATCGGAGTGACAGGCCGCCGTCAGCAGACGCTACTTCAGCGGCAAGAAAACGTCCGCGACCGTCTCGTGCTCCGGCACCTCCGGGAACAGGCTCAGCCGCTGGCAATAGATCGGGAAGTCGCGCGCTTCTTCGCCGCTGGCGGGAAGCCAGTCGCGATAAAGGAAGAGCGCGGCCGGCTCGAGATTGTCGGTGTAGCCGACGACGCGCAGCACCGCGCAACGTCCGCCGGGGATCTCGCCGGCCTTGATCTCTTCGCCGTTCGCCGCGATCGGCTGGTCGGTCCCGACGCAGAGGTCCGTGCTGTACTCGGCCGGCGAGGCAGGACGCCGCTCGGAGCGCCAGACCGTGAAGGTCGGACTTGTCCTGGGGTGCAGGTTCGCCGCCTTGCGCCACGCGATGAAGCGCTGGATCGTGGCGGGAAGCGTCGCCGGGTCGCCGCGATGCTCCATGATCGCCACCTTGGTGGGTTGCACATCGCGGATCGTCACGTCGTCAAAGGTAAAGGTCTTCTGCATGAGCTTGCTCCTCGCATTGTCGAGAGGCCCGAAGGCCGCGAGCCACGGCTCCCAGTCGGGAGACTTCCGGAACGACGACGGCGATTGCCCGAACCGTTGCCGAAAGGCGCGGGCGAAGGCATCCGGTGCATCGTAACCGGCATCCATCGCAATCTCCGTGACATCAAGGGCGTCCATGTAGGCCAGCTGATGCGAAGCGCGCTTCATGCGGGCCAGCTGGACATAGCGATGCACTGATAATCCGAAGGTTGCCGAGAACTGCCGGTGGAAATGAAATTTTGAGAAAGCCGCAACAGCACTCACCGTGTCCAGATCCAGATCATCGTCGAGATGCCGGTCGATATGATCAAGCACCCGTCGCATCCGGTCCTGATAGTTTTGCAGCGCCGCCTTCATCGTCCCTCCTCCGTGGCGGCTCCATCTAGTCGCTGACGGCCATGACACGCTCGACCGATATTGCGGTTTGGCAGGCATCCCGTCGATCCCATTTTGAGCGTGATGGGCGCCTGCGCAAGGATCAAGACGGCGGCAACGGACGTGGCGAACTTCATCAGATCTGGCGGCCGTCAAAACGGAAAAAGGGAGCCCGCATGTCGCGGGCTCCCCTCTCGTATGTTCCGCCATCATACCGCTGCTAGCGGTCAGCAGGCTCCAGCGCCTTTTGCACCATCGCGGTGTCGACATATTGCGTCATGCTGGCGATCTTGCCGTCCTTCAGCAGATAGAGATGAGCGAACGTCGCGCGCATGGATGTGCCCGTCGCCTTGTAGGTGCCTGAGTAGACGCCGAAGGCGGCGACGCGGTCGCCGTCTTCGAGATAGGTGTGAACGTCGGCGCGGTAGCCGGTCCATTCAGTGGCGAGACGCCGGAACACGCCTGATATGATCGCGTCGGATCCGACATAGGTGCCCGCGTACGGAAACCCTTCCGCTTCGGTCCATGCGGCATCGGGAGCGAGAGCGGCCAAGAGATTGCGGCCGTTCTCTTCCGACGACGATCCCTCGTAGGTGGCGCGGATCAGGTCGAGATTGCCAGCCATCTCACCCCCATTTCATCTCGCCGGTGGCGACCTTGGCGCCGATGTCGAGCGCAACGCCCATGCCGAGGCCGGGGAAGCGCGCCTCCATCGCCGCCTTGAGCGCCGCGGACTCCTTGACCTTCGCCAGCTCTTCGTCGAACGCCTTGAGGTAGGCGATGGTGTGCTCGACACCGGAGAGGTCGGTCTTCCCATCCACCGACAGATGGCCGGGGACGACGACCGCCGGCTTGCGCGCCGCGATCTTTTCGAGATTGGCGATCCAGGCGGCGCGCTGCTCCCTGGTTGGCGTGTCGGCGGTCCAGACATGGACGCCGGAGAAGATCAGCACGCCGCCGAACACCGCGTTGAGCGAGGGCACGAACAGATAGCGCCGGTTGACCAGGCCGTCCGCGCTGACGATCTCGATGGTCTCGCTGTCCACGCTGAGCGTCTTGCCGTCGAACGCTTCGGGGATGACCACATCGGCGAGCACCTGCGGGCCGTTCGCCTTGAGCTGCGGCCCCCAGACGGCAAGCTTCTTTTCGACGCTGGCGTTAATGGCCGCCAATGTTGCGGGCGCCGCGAGCACGCGGGCCTCCGGGAACGCCGCCTTGATGGCGCCGAGGCTGAAATAATAATCCGGGTCCGACTGGCTGATATAGATGGTGGTGAGCTTCTTGCCGGTGGCCTTGATGGCGTCAGCGACAGCCTTGCCATCGGACAATGTGAAGCCGCCATCGATCAGCACGGCTTCGCTCGGCCCGGACACCAGAACGGGAGCCCGGAAGAAGCCGTTCTGTCCGGCTGGAAAATGCTTCCAGGTGAGTCCGCCGGCGGCATGGCCGACGCCTGCGGGTGCGAAGACGGCTGCGGCGCCCGCGGCGAGAGTGGTTTTCATGATGGTTCTCCTTGTCAGCATGTTGGTCTCCTGGTGCTGGTCTGCAATTTCGAAATTCAAATGGGATGGTCTCGACTGTGTTGATCGCTGCGCTCACGCCGCCTTCAGTCCATCGATCAGGACGTCCAGGCTGCCGAACAGCGCGCTTGCCTGCACAAGGCCGCGATCATTGCCGGTGCCTACGATCAGGGCCGGGACGCCGTTGGCGCCGAGCCGGCGCATTTCGGCACGCGCTGCCTCGAGACGCGCGCGATACGCGGCGATCAATACGGTGTCGGGGCTCGCCAGGCGGGCGGCAACCTCCGGCAAGTTCATCGCGCAGAGCACATCCGACAGAACGGACATGTCGGTGCTGTCGCGGCCTTCGACATAGCGGACGAGCTGGAAGGCCTTCAGCGCCGCGAACTCCCGATCAGGCGCCGTGAGCGCGACAGCCGTGAGCGCCAATGTGGCCGGGCCGGAGTCGAACAGGCGCGTGCGGTCGCCCAGCACATCGCGGCGATAGGCTTCGCTGAAGGGCTGGCCGCTCAAGCGCGAAATCCGCTGGTCGTTGGTCCACGCATAGGCGGCAAAGCCGTCGTCCATCGGACGGGCGCCCTCGCCGGCGAACAGGCCTGTCGGCGCAAGTTCGACCGCAAAATCCGGTCGGGCGAAGAGCTGTTCGAGCAACGTGGAGGCGCCGTAGCACCAGCCGCAGAGCGGGTCGAACAGGTAGGTGATGGGAATGCGCGCGGACATGGCGATCTCCTTGAATCGCAATGTGGCACGCGCACATTGGTAGATAAATATCAACAAAGCAGACATAATGTATGGTATTGGCTGACAATAAATCTGACCGGACGAGCCTATGAACCTGAACCGCCTCGCCTATTTCGCAGCCGTCGTGGACACCGGATCCTTCACGCGGGCCGCCGAGCGGCTCGGCATCACCAAGGCCGTGGTCAGCCAGCAGGTGGCGCAACTGGAGCGCGATCTCGGTACCAGCCTGCTCGTGCGCACGACGCGCCGGGTTCATCCGACCGAGGCGGGCCGGATGTTTCATGCGCGCTGCGCCATGATCCTGCGCGAGGCCGAGGATGCCTTCGACGAACTCGCCCAGGCCGCCGCCGCGCCGACCGGCACATTGCGGATCACGGCGCCGAACGACTACGGCACCGCCGTGGTCGTCGCCGTCGTCACCGCCTACGCGGCACGCTATCCCAACTGCCGGGTGGAGTTGACGCTCGAAGATCAGACGGTCGACCTCGCCTCAGGCCAGATCGACATGGCGATCCGGGTCGGCTGGCTGGTCGATTCCAGCCTGCAAGCGCGCAAGATCGGATCGTTCCGGCAATGTCTGGTCGGCGCTCCCGCGTTCACGGATCGGATCGCCGCCGCGCGCGATCCCGACGACCTCGTGACGCTCCCGTTCGTCGCCAACATGGCGCTGCGCGAGCCGCTGCTGTGGCAGTTCTCGCGCGGCGATCTCAACCGACGCGCCGTGCGCCTGCAGGCGAGCATCGCCATCGACACGACACCGGGCGTGCTCGCGGCCGTGCTCGCCGGCGGCGGTCTGTCGGTGCTGCCGGATTTCCTGGTGGCGGACGATCTCGCGGCGGGGCGCCTCATCCACATCCTGCCGCAATGGCAACTGCCATCCGGCGGCATCCACACGGTCTACCCTGCGGCTCGCTTCCGCCCGCCCAAGGTCACCGCGTTCGTGGAGATGCTGATCGCGGCTCAGCGACAGGGGAGTTCGGTCGGGGCGGATTAGGGCATGTACTCGCTAAGCGGCTAGCGGCGATAACCAGACCTCAGGTTACGAAAGCGCATCTGATGCGGCCTCCCTGCGGGTGAAGCAAGGTCCCACACCAGTTCGGTCTAAGCGGGAACTGCCTCGATGACCTGGAAGTGCAAGCCCGCGCGAGTTGTGCCGCGCATCTCAAATCCGGCCGTTCGGCATAGCTTGGAATATTCTTCGTAGCTCCGTTCCAGTGCACCGAGCATGACAAGCATATTCAGGTCACTGAATTTCGAGATTGGCCCCTCGTTCGGCGGCTCCACCACACGTTCGACAAGGAGCAATCTGGCATCAGCGGTCATCGCGCGGCGGCAGGTCTTCAGGATAGAAATCGCCTCCTTATCGTCCCAATCGTGGATGATCGCCCGCATCACGTAGGCGTCGGCCCCCTCCGGGATCGTTTCAAAGAAACTGCCCCCAACGATTTCGCATCTGTCGGCGACATCATGTTGGGTCAGAACTTCAGCCGCCTTGCCAACCACGTGCGGCTGATCGAACAGCGTTCCGCGCAGGCCCTTGTTTGCGCCGAGAATTCCCGCCAACAGTTGACCTTGGCCACCCCCGATATCCGCGACGTGACGAAAACGGCTAAAATCGTAGGCGGCGATGATGGCCTCGATGGCGCCACGAGAATTGGCCGTCATGGCTCGGTTGAAGATCGCGTTCTCATCTGGACGGGTGCTGCGATACTCCCATACGCTCTGACCGTTGAGATGCCGAAAGGCATTCTCCCCAGTGCGGACGCTGTGTTCAAGATTGCCCCAGGCCTGCCAGGCATAAGGTCGGCCGACATATGCGGCCCAGCCGTCGAGTGGCGTCGGCGAGTCAGAACGAAGACACTCGCCGATCGGAGTGAGCGAGAACGTCTTGTTCTCGGCCTCATGGAAAACACCGGCTGAAGCCAGCGCCCGCAAGAGCCGATAAAGTGTCCTGGGATGCGATCCGCTGAGCCGAGCAAGTTCGTTGCTGCTTAGTGGCCCGCGACTGAGGTGGTCGGCTATGCCAAGCCGGGCCGCTACGTGAATGGCCTGCGAAATCTGATAGCCGTTAATCAGCCGCGTAAGGTCCGAGAAAGCATTCGCGGTCATGATTTCATCTCCTCGCGCGGCCACGCGCACAGTGAAGATCCATCGAGTGCGGGCATTCGTGCAAACGGATGATATCGCAGAAATTGCGGTACGCACGCTGTATCGCAACGAAGCCCTTCAGATTCGACGCGGCTTAGGGGCCACAAGCCGCAGATCACGCTCAAGGTGGATGAATCCCGCTTTGCTTTGGCGAGCCGAGCCAACCCGGTGACCTGCCGCGCGTCAGTCGCGCGATACCACCAGCCCCGCCAGCAGCGGCGCATACGCGGCGAGCCGGCGGGATACGAACTCCGTGAAGAGCCGCACGCGCTTGGTCTTGCGTGTCTCGCCCTGCGTGAGGAGCCAGACCGTTCCGTACATGTGCAGATCGCTGCCTGGCACCCTCGCCAGCAGCGGGTCGGCATCGCCGACGAAGCACGGCAGCGTCGTGATGCCGAGCCCTTGCCGGACCGCAGCGATCTGCACCCCGGCGTCACTGGTTCTGAATGGAACGCCCGTGGTGCGAATCTCACCCGCGCTGGCCCAGTCCGGAATGCCGTGCATGCTGATGACGATCCAGCGGAAGGGATCAGGCGCGCCGGCACGCCACGCGGCCAGCCGATCCCTGGACATGTAGACGGCGCCGAACAGCTCCGGTCCCTTCATGCCGTGAAGATTTTGCGGCAGCGTTTTGCGGTCGTAGACGACGCGGATCGCGACGTCGGCCTCCCGGTTGGTCAGATTTGCCAGCTCGCCGAACGACAGGATATCCATCTCGATGTCGGGATGCAGACGCGCGAAATCGGCGAAATCACGCATGAGCAAATGTGTAGCCATCGGCGGCGCCAGCGTCACCCGCAGACGCCCGCGCACGCTCTGGTCGCGCCCGAACACGCGCGTCTCCAGCTGGTGCGACGACGCTTCCATCTGGTCCGCGAATTCGAGGACCTCCTCGCCCGCAGCCGTCAGGCGGTAGCCCGAAGGCAGCTTTTCGAACATCTGGACCCCGAGGCGTTCCTCGAGCTGGGCGATGCGTCGCAGCACGGTCGCGTGGTTCACGCCGAGGTGCTCGGCGGCCGCCCGCACCGAGCCTCCCCGCGCGACGGCTAGAAAATAGCGAACATCGTCCCAGTCGATCATGGTGCAATCCCGCACCGCGCGGTGCGCCTTCCAAGTCCAATCGAACGCCTCGTACCGCAGTATGGGCGGTCATCATAGCCCCGTTCCGGCGGGCGCAGCCCCTTCCCAACGGCCCGACGTCGATCGGTCGCGGCTGGCGTCGCTCGTCCGGCCGGATCGATTTCGCACCACCGATGTGCGCGTTTCCGCACTCAACGCCTGCCGCCGCCGGACCTATCTCGCGGGTCTCGGGGCAGACGCTGTCCCGACACCACGACAGGAGAAATCATGGGAAAGCTTGACGGCAAGGTTGCGGTCATCACGGGCGGATCGAGCGGCATGGCGCTGGCGAGCGCCAGGCGGTTCGTTGAAGAAGGCGCTTATGTTTTCGTCACGGGCCGGAGGCAGGAGGCGCTCGACGACGCCGTCAAGTTGATTGGCCGGAACGTGACGGGCGTGCGCGGCGACGCGGCCAATCTCGACGACCTCGACCGCCTGTTCGAAACGGTCAAGCGGGACAAGGGCAGGATCGACGTCCTGTACGCGAGCGCCGGCATGGGCGAAGCCGTCCCACTGGGCGAGATTACCGAGCAGCATTTCGATGCAACCTTCGGCCTGAATACGCGCGGCACGCTGTTTACTGTGCAGAAGGCGTTGCCGCTGTTTCGCGATGGCGGATCGATCTTCATGACGGGGTCCGTTGCGTCGGTGAAAGGTTTTCCTGGTTACGGCGTGTATGCGGCGAGCAAGGCGGCGCTGCGCTCATTTGCACGCACGTGGCTCAACGAACTGAAGGGCAGGAATATCCGGGTGAACGTGCTGAGCCCGGGGCCGATCGCCACACCGATGCAGGATCAGGTTCTCACCGAGGAAGCGAAGCGGATGTTCGAATCCCTGATCCCCAGGGGAACGATGGGTCGTCCTGAGGAAATCGCGGCGGTCGCGCTGTTTCTTGCTTCAGACGATTCGAGCTTCGTGAATGGGGTGGAGTTGTCGGTCGACGGCGGCTTCTCGGCCATCTGAACGGCCCGGAAATCAATATCAACACGGATTGGAGAAATATTATGAGCTACGCAATCATAGGATTCGGCAAGATCGGCCAGGCCCTCGCCCATGCCTTCGCCCGTAAAAGCATCGCCGTAACGGTCGCGAGCCGCCGGCCGCCCGAGGCGTTGGCGCCGCAGGCCCGGGCGATTGGACCCACGGTCGTCGCCAAGTCGCTGCGGGAAGCACTGGAGGCCGACACGATCATCCTGGCGGTCCCGTTCGGGGAGCATCGCGAGGTTGCGAAGGCCCTGCCGAGCTGGAAAGGCAAGACGATCATCGACGCGACGAACGGGTTTGGAGAAGAGCTGGATGGTCTTCTGTCCTCCGCTGTCGTCGCGAAGGCGTTCACCGGCGCCAAGCTCGTGAAAGGTTTCAATCACCTGGGTGCGGCCACTCTGGCCACCGATCCGGTCGTCGAGGGCGGCCACCGCGTCGTCTTTCTCTCGAGCGACGACGACGACGCGATTGCTCCCGTGGCGGCGCTGGCCAAACAACTCGGGTTCGCACCCGTCAAGCTGGGAAAGCTCAACGAGGGTGGCGCGCTGGTGCACGCACGCGGCCGGGTTTGGGGCCCGCTCATCTTCCAGGATTTGTTCAGGAAGGAGCAGTAATCGGCGTATCGGCGCCGTTCCAGGAGCGGAGCGACGCCCGGCGAAGCGGGCGGATTACGCCTTGCGGCTAATCCGCCCTGCGCACTGGCCGTGACGACCGCAGGCGTGCCCTCTACCGCCGCGTCGACAACCGCGGAGAACCTGGCCTTGGCATCGCGAATTCAATTTCGCGTATGGGCAAGCCTGGATTTTTATAGCTTCACACCGACGCTCGTCAGAAAGCTTCCCATACGGTTGTCAACCTCGGCCTTCGTCTCCGCCCACGCCGGGAACGACCGAAGAAGATTGTCGTGCCAGGCGATCAAGTTCGGATAGTCCTTGAACGGAAACTTTGCACGATCGACCTGGGAGAAAGGCGCCGCAATATCGATATCAGCAAAGGTCAACGCATCGCCAACCATGAACTTGCGGCCTTCAAGATGCTGGTCGAGGACCTTCGCTGCGGCGCGGATCTTACGCTCCGCGAACGCGATGAGGGACTCGTCCTTCGGCAAGCCCATGATCGTCTTGGCGACGCGCTCGTCGAAGAGAGTGGTCGTGAAGGTGCGCCACTGTTCGCCGGACCAGAACATCCACTGAAGCACCTGGAATTGCTCCTCCGGCGTGGTTCCGACCAGCGGCGAGTTCACCTTGCTGGCGAGATACAGATTGATCGCTGATGCTTCCCAGACAATGGTGTCCCCATCCTCCAGAACCGGAGTGAGACCGTTGGGATTGAGACGTGATTTGAACGCGTCGGTTTGGCTCTCGCCTTTGAAAAGGTCGACGCTCACGCGATCGAGTTCAATGCCCATGATCTTCGCAGCCGTGGTCACGCGACGCAAGCTGCCCGAGCCCGCATCACCATAGATCTTGATTGCCATCACTCTTCCTTTCAGCACGGCCCCTCAGCGGGCGGCCGACTGCCGAGTCGCATATTCGTTTTGCAAATGAAATTGACGCCTATAGAATGGTATCTATTCTTGAGAGGAATGGATTGAGGATTGCATGCGTGGCCCGGCGTGTCCGGAAAACAAGTGACGGATAAGCTGGACGCGATGCGGATGTTCGTGCGCGTCGTCGAAAGCGGAAGCTTTTCGCAGGCGGCGCGTGACCTCAACGTCAGCCAGCCGACGGTCAGCAAACAGCTCGCTGCGCTCGAAGCGCGGCTCGGGACGCAACTCCTCGCGAGAAATTCCCGTGCCCTTGCCGTGACGCCGGCAGGACAGGACTATTACGAGGCCACCGTCCGTATCCTTCAGGATATCGACTCGCTCGAAGAGAGAGTCCTTGAGGGGCAGTCCGCCCCTTCAGGGCTGGTCCGCGTGACCCTCTCGCCAGCCTTCGGGAGGATGTTCGTTATTCCCCGGCTATCGGATTTCAGGAACCGTTTCCCCGACGTCGCGATTGAGATGGAAGTCTCCGGGCGACACGTTGACCTCATCGAGGAAGGGATAGACGTCGCGATCCGTATCGGTCGGCTTTCGGATTCAGCACTCGTCGCCCGGCGCATCGGCGACATGCGGATGATAACCGTGGCCTCTGCCAGCTATCTTGCCCAACACGGCGCACCGCAAACGCTAGGCGAACTGCGCAACCACCAGCGCATCAGCTATGTCTACCAGGGCGATATCATTGGGTGGGGTTTCCACGTAGACGGCGGGCAGGTCACGGTCGATGGTGGGGGAGCGTTCCGCACGAATGACGCCGAGCATGTCCGCGGCGCGGTTCTCGCGGGCCTCGGCATTGCCCATCACGCGAGTTGGTTGTTCACGGATGTGCTGGCGTCGGGCGAGGTCGTACGCATTCTGGACCAGCATGCGCCGCCGCCCTTCCCGATCAACGCAGTTACCGCTGCCGGACGGCGCATGCCCTCCCGCGTGCGGCAATTCATCGATTTCCTCGCTGCGATTTGCGCCGAGGAGCCGGAATTAAGGGTCGGCGAAGGCTAAAGCGGCAGGGAGTGGACGGCGTGACCGGACAGTGCACTAAAGTTGAGACTGGTTTTGCGCACTGTCACCATAACCGAGCCGGATCACTTTTTTGTCGTGCCCTCAGATGGCAGCTGTGCCGACCCGCCGATTTTCGTCGAGACCACGTAGACGTCGACGCCGCTCATCGAGCATTCCTCGCTTGATGCCTGGTTTTTCGTGATGACCTCGATCGTCTTGCCATCCCTGGTGTGAAACGTGATGTCGTAGACCTGCTGGTAGAGGTCTTTGCCGATCTTTTCGGATGCGAGACGAACGGCCTTGGTCTGCGCCTCGATCACTGATGGGATATCAATCAGGCCGGCGTTCTTGAGGTGCACGAGGGCCATGTTGGTGGGCCAACTCGCGCAGTCCGGAGACTTCGCCAGAGCCACCCCAGCCGGCATGGCAAATATTGCGGCCATCACCACTCTCAACGCAGCGCGCATCACTGCACCACCTTGATGGTGCGGTCGCCACTTTTCCGGATCTGCTTGCTCCTCCTGATGGGCAGGACGGCAACGTACATGCCGTCGCGGTCGCCGCGCCTGTAAAGCTTCTTGCCAGGCTTGAGCTTCGGAAGTCCCGTATCGTTCAACAAGGTATTCTCCGTTCGGTTCGACGCCAGATACCAGCATGGCACATGATGGTACAGAACCGACCGAAACGGAGCCTCTAAAAACGTGCCCTCGGCGACCAGCAAATATGGCGAGATTGGGCGCGACGCGGCGATACAGAATGTTGTGCCCAAAAATCCTTGTCTTCATGAGTTACCCATCGTTTTTACCGGTGCATGCCGTCTCACTCAGTCACTAAAAATTCCTACTCAATCGTCCCCGGCGGCTTGGATCACGGTAACAGTGCTTTCAACTCGCAAGCCTCCTTTGGCGAGCGATAATTAAATGCACTGTAATCTCAGCACCCGAACTTGGCAGCCAGCAGGTTTGTTGATATCAAGAAATCAAGGGGGAATCAGTGGACGGCGATGGCATCTTCGAAGGGCAGACCGAAAGCCGATACCGAGCCAGTGATGGTGAGGCTTCCGGCGGCACTCGTTGCGGTCGTAGACGAGTTCCGGCGCGAGCAGTCAAACATCCCCAGCCGTCCAGAGGCAATCCGTATTCTGCTCAAGGGCCAACTCGTCGCACTCGGCTATATCAAGGCTGAGCCATGACCCAGCCGCCCGTTCAACCCAAGATCTATCACATCGTCAATTTTGATCGACTGCCCTCAATTATCGCGCACGGTCGATTGCTTTGCGATTCCGAGATCGTAAAGCTGCAGCTTCCCGGTACGACAATCGGTATGGGATCGATCAAGGCGCGCCGATTGCAACTTCCGGTCAAATGCTACGCGAATGCGGTTGTGGGCGACTTCGTGCCGTTTTATTTTTGCCCGCGCTCCGTCATGCTGTATGTCATCCATTGCGCGAACAACCCCGAACTCACATATAAAGGCGGCCAAGGACCTATCGTCCATCTTGAGGCAGACCTTTATGCGGTGCTTCAATGGGCGAGTGCCAACAACCATAGTTGGGCATTCAGCGGTTCAAATGCTGGTGCTGCATATGCGCAGTTCTGTAGAGACGTCGCGCAGCTCAATCAGCTAGACTGGCAGCACATTGCTGCGACGCAATGGGCGCAAGCCGAGATCAAGGAAGCCAAACAGGCGGAGTTCCTGATGTACAATCACTTTCCTTGGCACCTTGTCGACCGCATCGGGACGCATTCGCTCGCCGTATTTAATGCCGTGATGAATTCATTGGCTCAGGCTTCACACAAGCCCGCCGTGCAGATCGTGCCGGCTTGGTACTACTGAGGAGGTCCGAATGATTCAATTCAGGATCGGCAATATCCTCGAGGCCGATGTTGACGGCGTCGTCAATACGGTGAATTGCGTCGGGATCATGGGACGCGGGATTGCGCTGCAGTTCAAGAATATCTTTCCCAATAACTTCAAAGCCTACGCTGCAGCCTGCGACCGGAAGGAAGTCCAGCCGGGCAAAATGTTTGTATACGAGACGGGAAAGCTTTCTCCTCGCTATATCATCAATTTCCCAACCAAACGGCATTGGAAAGGCAAGAGCCGCATTGAAGATATCGATGAAGGGCTGATCGACCTTGTTCGCGTTATCAAGGATCGCAAAATTCGGTCGATCGCGATCCCGCCCCTGGGCTCAGGTCTGGGAGGTCTTAGTTGGAGCGATGTCCGTCCCCGGATCGTCGCCGCGCTTGAAGCGGTGCCTGATGTCGCAACGGTCGTGTATGAACCTTCGGGCGCTCCTGACGCTGCGGCATTGGCCCGCAATCGCAAGATTCCAAATATGACTCCGGGCCGAGCGGCGCTCGTCGTCCTTATGCAGCGTTATTTGAATGGACTTATGGATCCGTTCGTTACATTGCTTGAAGCCCACAAGCTCCTTTTCTTCATGCAGGAGGCTGGCGAAGGTCTTAAACTCAACTATCGCAAGGCAAACTATGGGCCTTATGCCGAGAACCTTCGTCATGTGCTCAAGAGCATAGAGGGTCATTTGGTCACAGGTTATTCCGATGGCGGTGATGACCCGACCAAGCGCTTGAGCCTGGTGCCTGGCGCATACGAGGACGCCGATCGGTTCCTTGCCAATCAGGAGGAGACACGAACGCGCTTTGATCGGGTCGCGAAGTTGGTAGAGGGCTTTGAGAGCCCGTATGGCTTGGAGTTGCTGTCGACTGTCTACTGGGTCGCGAAAAATGAAAGCGCCCAGACGCTGTCAGAGGTCGAATCCAAGGTCTACGATTGGAATGACCGGAAGCGACGGTTCACACCCGAGCAGATTGCGGTTGCATTGAATGTCCTTGGCCAGCGGGGATGGCTGGAGCGAGACGTTGCAGTTCGCCCGACTCTCCCCGCAGCTATGGCGACAGCTCACGCGGCTTCGGCGTAGCTGCCCGGCCAATGGTTACCTACGGGACCCCTTCAGGCTCGGTGAGTTTATCTCGACTGAAGGCGAGACGCTCTCAGAATTTTTCAACTAGGTCTTCAAGTTCTTTCAGCCAAACCGAAACGTCCTTCGCTTCACTCGGCAGCGATTTGTAGTCATGAGCGGCTTCGTTCCTAACTGTATATTCTTCGTGCAGTGAATTCAAAACAGCTTGGTCGCCGTGAAAGATGAGATCAAGCCGGCGTCGGACAGGAATTCCTTTCACAGTCTCCAGCAATTGACGCCACGCAACGCCGTCAACAGTGCGTGCTCGGGACTTTTCTTCAATGCGCTCTTCGGCTTCTTTGCGAACCAGGTATTCGAATTGTCCCCACCCCAAAAGGTAGAACGCGACATCCAGGGTCTGGCGAAACCGCTCAAGATCTTGTGTTGACCCACTGCGCTTGCGAATCTCCTGATTGAGCAACTCGATGAGTTTATCGTAAGCTCGCTTGGTCTCTGTAAGGCGACTCATCGAGCGCTCGTCAGTTCTACGAGGAGCGCCTTTTCAAAGGGTCTTGTTTGACGCCGATCTTCGGACGAGATCAGTCGCCATTCGAACTCGTTGTCTTTCTTGATGGCGACAAGGATCCAAGTTCGTTCCTTGGTGATAATGTCAATCCTGCCCCATGCCCCGATCAACCAAAGCCCGCGCGGAACGAAACTCGTCACGACTTGATCGCCGCGGAGCAAATCGAGGATAGGCAATTCACGGTCCGTGACCGCGAATTTCTGCATAATCTCTTCCGACATCGTAACAGTGCGGGTTTGTTCGAGGCGCAAGTCGCGCTTATCATCGATCCACTCCCGAACCTGCGCATAAAGACGCTCGATGCGCTGAACCCAGTTTTCGACCTCATCGACGACTCGGTTACGTTCGAAGATGCCCTCTGATGTCTTTTCCCAAACATTCAGCGGCACAAGCTGGTCGAATTGAAGCACACTCCCTTCCAGTCGCATGACGGTAAGCTTCAATCGCTCGATGTTGAAGAACCACACCTCCGCCCTTTGATTTTTGGATTTCGCGAAGTTCAGGTGCTCCATGCCCGCGTCGAAGTCTCGCCGTTTCGGGTCTCGTTCCCTGACTTTGACCTCTACGAGAATGTGGTCGCCCGCAGAGTTAACCAGTTCGATGTCAGCGCCAATGTCGCCTGCGGACGCTGACTGCGCCCGCGTCATGCCCGCGACCTGCAGCGTTTCCGTGATACGGGATTCTCCGACCTCGCTTTCGTCGGCGACGCGCGGCAAGGTTGGCGAGGCATCGGGATCAAAGCGCAGCGGTTCTGGCAATCCGCCTTCAGTTCCGAACACCACGAAGCGATTGCCGAGATTGACCAGGATCTGCCGCCTGTCGGCATCGGCAAGAGAGACGCTATTCATAAATGCGCACCATCCCACTCACTCCTAAAACATAAATACCTATCGACGTCTTTCGCAGGCTATCGAAGGACAAAACTACGCTGGGCTATCCCAATCTATCCTGCTGTATCCTCCTTCACTCCCACTCGATCGTCCCAGGCGGCTTGCTCGTCACGTCGTACACCACCCGGTTCACGCCCTTCACCTCGTTGATGATGCGCGTGGCGGTCTCGCCGAGAAACTTCATGTCGAACTGGTAGAAGTCCGCGGTCATGCCGTCGGTGGAGGTGACCGCGCGCAGGCCGACCACGAAGTCGTAGGTGCGGCCGTCGCCCATGACGCCGACGGTCTTCACGGGCAGCAGCACCGCAAAAGCCTGCCAGATGTCATCGTAGAGGCCGTGCTTGCGGATCTGGTCGATGTAGACGGCGTCGGCCTTGCGCAGGATGTCGAGTTTTTCGCGCGTGATGTCGCCGGGGCAGCGGATGGCAAGGCCGGGGCCCGGGAACGGGTGGCGGCCGACGAAGATTTCGGGCAGGCCGAGCTCTCGGCCGAGCTTGCGGACCTCGTCCTTGAACAGCTCGCGCAGCGGCTCGACCAGCTTCATGTTCATGCGCTCAGGAAGACCGCCGACATTGTGGTGCGACTTGATCGTCACCGAGGGGCCGCCGGTGAAGGAGACACTCTCGATCACGTCGGGATAGAGCGTGCCTTGGGCGAGGAAGTCGGCGCCGCCGATCTTCTTGGCCTCCGCCTCGAACACCTCGATGAAGAGGCGACCGATGGTCTTGCGCTTGGTCTCGGGATCGGTGACGCCTTCGAGCTCACCGAGAAATTGCTTCGAGGCATCCACGTGCACGAGCGGGATGTTGTAGTGGTGGCGGAACAGGTCGACCACGGTCTTGGCTTCATCGAGACGCAGCATGCCGTGATCGACGAACACGCAGGTGAGCTGCTCGCCGATCGCTTCGTGGATCAGCACGGCCGCGACCGCGGAATCGACTCCGCCGGAGAGGCCGCAGAGCACCCTGCCCTTGCCGACCTGGGCGCGAATTTTGGCGATCTCCTCCTCGCGGAAGGCGCGCATGGTCCAGTCGCCGGACAGGCCTGCGATCTTGCGAACGAAGTTGCGGATCAGTTTGGCGCCGTCGGGCGTGTGCACCACTTCGGGATGGAACATCAGGCCGTAATATTTGCGCGTCTCGTCCTGGATGATCGCGAACGGCGCGTTCGGCGAGGTACCGGCGACGGAGAAGCCCGGCGGCATCTTGGTGATGCGGTCGCCATGGCTCATCCAGACCTGGTTCTTGCCGCCCGGTGACCAGACGTCCTCGAACAGCTTGCTCGGCGCCTTGACCTCGACATCGGCGCGGCCGAATTCGCGGTGATGGCCGCCCTCGACCGTGCCCCCGAGCTGCTCCGCCATGGCCATCTGGCCGTAGCAGATGCCCATCACCGGCACGCCGGAATCGAAGATCGCTTGCGGGGCGCGGGGCGAGCCCGCCTCATGCACCGACTCAGGGCCGCCGGAGAGAATCACCGCCTTCGGCTTCATCTCGTTGAAGGCTTGTTCGGCCTTGTTGAACGGGACGATCTCGCAGTAGACGCCGTCCTCGCGCACGCGACGCGCAATGAGCTGCGTCACCTGGCTGCCGAAGTCGACGATGAGAATCTTGTCGTGCGCCGAGGCCACGGAGGGCGTCGACGCGGAGCGGTCGTTCTGTGCTGCTGTCATGGCAAGCAGATACGCGACGGGGGCTTTTCCCGCAACCGCGCGGGCCGCGCGCCCACATTCTTCTTTGGGCATGGACAAATGGATATAGGTCAGTATCATTGACCTAATGTGCTCCACATCACAAAGGGGCCGATCAGGGAGGAACGCCATGTCACAGCACCATCAGCCATCTACGCTTGCCGCACTCGGCCGGACCTGGGTCGAGGCCTGGAATACTGGCGAGCTCGAACGCGTGCTCACGCTCTATG
Source organism: Bradyrhizobium sp. 134 (assembly GCF_023074155.1). NCBI lineage: Bacteria > Pseudomonadati > Pseudomonadota > Alphaproteobacteria > Hyphomicrobiales > Nitrobacteraceae > Bradyrhizobium > Bradyrhizobium sp. 134. Next base: position 541,095 of record NZ_JADPKX010000053.1, read on the forward strand.
CAGAGGACACCGTGATGACCTCGGACCGCATTCCCGCGATGGGGTTCGATGAAAGCGGCACCGTGCGCGGCAAGGATGCCTTGCGGGCGTATTGGGGCAAGGCGCTCGGGCTTTTGCCGGACCTGCATTTCTCGCTCATCGAATTGTTCGTCAGCCCGGACAGCGTCGTGGTGTTCTACGAGAACGAGCGCGGAAAGCGGATCTGCGAATATCTGCGGGTGAATGCGGAAGGAAAGATTGTGCAGGGATCGGCGAATCATCCGGGGCACTAGCCTGTCCCCCGTCATTGCGAGCGAAGCGAAGCAAATCCAGAATCTGTCCGCGGAGATAGTCTGGATTGCTTCGTCGCAAGGGCTCCTCGCAATGACGGAGACTGTGGCGAGCACATACGCTAACAACACCGGCGCCGGCTCTGACACAGGATTCCAGATGAAGCTCCCCACCTCCCCCTTCACCGTCACCGACTGGAGCAAGGTCGAGCCGACCATCCATCCCGGCGAGACCGGGCAGGCGCAGTGGCGCACGCTCGACATCGGCGATCTCCGGGTGCGGATGGTCGAATATACGCCGGGCTATCTCGCCGACCATTGGTGCGACCGCGGCCACGTGCTGTACGTGCTGCAGGGCGAGCTCGACAGCGAGCTGCGCGACGGCCGCAAGTTCAAGCTCACGGCGGGGATGAGCTACCAGGTCTCGGATTTCGGCGACGCAGCGCACCGGTCCTCGACCGCGACGGGGGCGACGCTGTTTATCGTCGATTGAGCGCCCCGGGAGGGTTAATTTGCACCGCAAAATAGCAAAATTCGGGGACATCCCGAGCGGCGGGTGGTGCCTTGAAGTGGCCCCAAAATCTCGCTATATTGTGATCATCGATACTTGGCCGAACGACTGGGCCGCTTCGCTTCGTTGCTGACGGGCGCGCACGCTTCAGATGATTTCTCCAACATCGACTGATCAGGATTATGGGCGCAATAGTGCGTACCGGTCCGCGTGTTAACTTCTTAAGCAAAGGAAATTCCCATGGCTATGGGCACCGTGAAGTGGTTCAACAATCAAAAGGGTTTTGGTTTCATTCAGCCGGATGACGGCGACAAGGACGTGTTCGTGCACATCAGCGCCGTCGAGCGCGCTGGCCTCTCGACCCTCAACGAAGGTCAGAAGGTCTCGTTCGACATCGTCGCCGATCGTCGCAGCGGCAAGTCCTCGGCTGACAATCTCCGCGTCGGCTAAAGCCCGCGCACCGTTCTGACCACGGACGTACCGGCAGAACGCAGACTTAGAAAACCCCGCGACCGGGTTCCGGTTCGCGGGGTTTTTGTTTTGGGGGCCGCCGCACCGGCGGTGACGGGGGTGGGTTATGCCTTCTTCAGCACCGAGACGAAGAACCCGTCCGTGCCCGTCCGCCGCGGCGTCATCAGCCAGCCTTCCGGCGATTGAAGCGCGGCTTGCGCAAACTCCTCCGCCTTGTCCCAGAGCACGCTCGCGGTCTGCTCGGGCGGCACCACCGCGAACTCGGGATGGCGGGAGGTGAACGCCCTCACCTGCTCGCCGTTCTCCTCGGAAAGCACCGAGCAGGTGATGTAGGCGATGCGGCCGCCGGCCTTGAGCAGCGGCACCGCGCGCTCGAGCACCTCGGTCTGGTCCCGCAGGCGAATCTCCAGCGCGCCCGGGCGCATGCGCCATTTGGCATCGGGGTTGCGGCGCCAGGTTCCGGTTCCGGTGCAGGGCGCGTCGATCACGACGAGGTCGGCGGTGGCGCTGATCTCGGCCAGCGGATCGACCTCGCCCTTGGGAGTGCGCACATCGGCATTGTGGACGCCGGCGCGCGACAGGCGTTCGTGGATAGGCGCAAGCTGCCGCTTGTCGCTGTCGGTCGCGATCAGCCGGCCCTTGCCCTGCATCATCGCGGCGAGCGCCAGCGTCTTGCCGCCGGCCCCCGCACAGAGATCGATCACCTGCTCGCCGGGTTTTGCCGCGGTCAAGGCAGCCGCAAGCTGCGACCCCTCATCCTGCACTTCAATGGCGCCCTTGATGAAATCCTCTTCGGCCTGGATGCCGGGGTTGCGCGCATCGGCCGAAAGCTCGATGCGCAGGCCGGTTGCGGACCACTGCGTCGGTTTCGCATGAAGATGAGCAAGCGCCCCCAGCGCCTTGTCGCGATTGGATTTTAGCGTGTTGACGCGCAGGTCGAGCGGCGCCCGGCTCGCCATCGCGGCCGCCTCCGCGACGCGCTCGTCGCCGAACGCTTTTGCCAAATACGGATCCAGCCATTCCGGATAGTCGCCGGCGATCGCGGCCGGGGCACCTTCAAGGGACCGCGAGGCGAGCGCGGCCTGCTCGGCCTCGGTCAACGGCGCGGGGGCAAAGCGGCTGCCGTCGAACAGCGCGGCCATCGTGGCCGTATCCATGTTGCGCTCGAGGCGAAGCATGCCGATCAGCCGCGCACGCGCGGTATCCGAATCCATCAGGTACGCGCTCGAGGCATAGCGGCGCAGCACGTCCCAGACGAGGCCGGCAATGGCGGCGCGGTCGCCGGAGCCAGCGAAGCGGTGTGCGGTGCCCCACTCCTTCAGCGCCTTGGCCGCGGGCACGCGGTCCTTCTCGATGGTGTCGATCAGTTCGATGGCTGCGGACAGCCGGGCAGCGGGAGTCATTTGAATCTTTCAGATCAAATCCGACGGCTAACCGTCAGATCAACAAGAGCATCTTCAGTGCGAAGTAGATCCACATCGCGAGCAGCACGAGCACGCCGGCGAGCCAGATCGTGGAGCGGCGGCCGAGATTGTTGGAGGAGACGAAGATTCCGGCATGGACGAAGCGCGTGACGACGAACACCCAGGACATCAGCACGATGAAGAGATCGGCATGGCGCAACGGGAGCGCCAGCGCGATCAGGACATAGAAAAGCACCGGAAGTTCGAACTGGTTGCGGTAGCAATTGGCGAATTGTGTGGCCCCCTTCGGCCAGTTGGGCTCGCCCAGCGCAATGTCACGACTCTTGGTCTCGCCGGAGACGAGCGCGCGCCGGCGTCCCATCGCCATGGCGATCAGGAGCGCGAAGGTGAGACCGACCTGCACGAAGACCGGCAGCAAAACCATTTGAACGGACATCGGAATTCCCGGGGTTGTCCCATCCGGCGGAAGCCACAGCTAGCGTCCATTAGCCGTCACCGCTGGTCCTGACAATCAACGAGTTGAACCGGCGTTCCCGATGAGGCGACCAACTGTCGACAGTTAAAGCGATTTTGCCCCTTGGGGCGCGCAAGGCGAGAGACCGCCATGAACACCCTCTTCAGCCAGTTCGCCAGCCTGACCGGCGCGTTGACCGAGTCGGCCGACGGCCAGTTCGGCATCCTGATGTCGGCGCTGGCAGGCATCGCGACGGCGCTTGCGGTGGCACTGGCGATGACGGTCTACTTCCGAATGAGCTATCGGACCTGGCGCGATGTCCTCAGGCACGGCCTCGCTGCGCTCGCCGCCCTCGCTCTGTTCGCCTTTGCCGCCTACGACATGCGCCATGCCGCGCTGGCCTATCTCGGCCTCAATCCGTCAAAACCCGCGGTCGAGTTCGAGATCCGCATGCCCAGGGAGACCTTGGCGGCGGCGTCCGACACCCAGATCGAGCTGCATACCGACCGAAACCAGACGCTGGCACTGGTCGAGGGCGTGCGGGAGCTCGGTGATGGCCGCTCCGTCCTGCGTGGCGCGGTGGCGCTCAACCACCGCACCGCGGACCGCGTGCTGGTCGTGAACCTGCCCGGCAAGGGCACCTTCGAATTCCGCCTCCGCCTGCCGGCCGAGCCGCATCGCTCCGAGCAGTCGGGCGCCCAATTCGGCCCTCAGTTCGGCCCTTGGCACCTCGCCGACCGCATCGCCTCGCCACTGGCGAGCCCGGTCGCGCCGCAGGACGCCTACATGATCCGCTATCGCGTGCTTTAACTTTGTTCGATCGCCGCAAGATGGGCGGCGAGGATTAGCGCTGCCCGTCGCTGCTCAAGCGACGCTTTTGAGATCCTGCTGGATCGCGGCAAGCAAGGACTGCAGCGCGTCGCTGTTCACTGGCTTAGCCCCGGTGTTGGCAGGCGCAGCATTGGCAGGCCGCGTGGCTTGGACCGGACGCTTGGGGAACGGCGGCATAGGCGTGGGTATCGCGGATTGCGCCAACGCGCCGGCGTCCTCGGTGTGAACGAACTTGCCATGGATGACGTCGTCGCGACGTCCCATGACAAACATCGTCGCCCAATAACCGGCGGCCACAAGGATTACGCAGAAAACAACAAGCTCTAACATCATCGCACCTGAAATATGCGCAATGATTCAATGCCTTCGCCTGCTCGTCAATGAACCGACGGTCACACCTGCGGCTTTTACGGGCGGGTGTGGCCGATCGGTCACTCTTTGTTAACCATACCCGGCCGCCGAGGGGGCCGAGAGCGGCGGATCAGGCCTTATCCTGCCCGACCCGCACCAGCTGCTTGCCGAAATTGGCCCCCTTCAGAAGCCCCATGAAGGCTTCGGGCGCGCTCTCCAGGCCCTCGGTGACGAACTCCTTGTACTTGACCTTGCCTTCGCGGACCCAGCCGGACATGTCGCGCAGGAAGTCGCCATGGCGGGAGGCGAAGTCGGAGACGATGAAGCCGCGGAAGGTCAGCCGCTTGGTCAGCGTCGCGCGCATCATGCTGGCGGCCCATTTCGGCGGCTTCGCTTCAGTGTCGTTGTAATGGGCGATGAGGCCGCAGACCGGCACGCGCGCAAACGCATTGAGCAGCGGGAACACCGCCTCGAACACGGCGCCGCCGACATTCTCGAAATAGACGTCGATGCCTTTCGGGCAGGCGTCCTTCAGCTTCGCCGCGAGATCGGGATCGCGGTGATCGATGCAGGCATCGAAGCCGAGCTCCTTCACGACGTAATCGCATTTGTCCTTGCCGCCGGCGATTCCAACCGCGCGTGCGCCCTTGATCTTCGCGATCTGTCCCACGGCCGAACCGACCGCACCGGAGGCACCGGCGACGACGACGGTCTCGCCTGCTTGCGGCTTGCCGATATCGAGCAGGCCCGTATAGGCCGTCATGCCGGGCATGCCGAGCACGCCGACGGCCGTCGAGATCGGCGCGAGCTTCGGGTCGATCTTGTTCAGCCCCTTGCCGTCGGAGATCGCATGCGTCTGCCAGCCCGCGCGCGAGAGCACGATGTCGCCCTTGGCGAAGTTCGGATTGTTGGAGGCTGCGACCTCGCAGACCGTACCGGCTTCCATCACACCACCGACGGGCACCGGCGTCGCGTAGGACGGACCGTCGCTCATGCGCCCGCGCATATAGGGATCGAGCGAGAGCCAGATGGTGCGCAGCAGGACTTCACCTGCGGCAGGCGTCGGCACAGCGAATTCCTCGATGCGGAAATCGGACGGCTTTGGCTCGCCGACGGGACGCGCGGCGAGAACGATGCGTTTGCCTTGGGACATGATGGCTTCCTCCAATTTTCTGTCATTGCGAGCGAAGCGAAGCAATCCAGTCTCGTCAACACAAAAGGGCTGGATTGCTTCGTCGCACCAGCGCAAAATTGCTTCGCAATTTTGGCGCGGGCTCCTCGCAATGACGAGCTTTTGGCACGCGCACGCGACACACTCGCCGTCATCGTCCGCGAAGGCGGACGATCCAGTACTCCGAGACGGTTATGATTGAGCCGAAAGGCCGCGACGTACTGGATGCCCCGCCTTCGCGGGGCATGACACCGTCATTTGGGCAAGCGCGCGAATTCCAACGCGCAGCCGGAGACTAGCCCCCGCCCGGATAGTTCGGCGCCTCGCGCGTGATGGTGACGTCGTGGACGTGGCTTTCGCGCAGGCCCGCGCCGGTGATGCGGACGAACTGGGCCTTGTCGTGCAGGTCCTTCATGTCCTTTGCACCAACATATCCCATCGCGGCGCGCAGGCCGCCGGCGAGCTGGTGCATGACGTTGCCGACCGGGCCCTTGTAAGGCACCTGGCCCTCGATGCCTTCGGGCACGAGCTTGAGCGTGTCCTTGATGTCCTGCTGGAAGTAGCGGTCGGCCGAGCCGCGCGCCATCGCGCCCACCGAGCCCATGCCGCGATAGGCCTTGTAGGAGCGGCCCTGCCACAAGAACACTTCGCCGGGCGTCTCGTCGGTGCCGGCGAGCAGTGAGCCGACCATCGCGATGTCGGCACCGGCAGCGAGCGCTTTGGCAAGGTCGCCGGAGAACTTGATACCGCCGTCGGCGATGACGGGGATGTCGGACTTCTTCGCCGCTTCCACCGCATCCATGATCGCGGTGAGCTGGGGAACGCCGACGCCTGCAACGATCCGCGTGGTGCAGATCGAGCCCGGGCCGATACCGACCTTGATGCAGTCCGCGCCTGCATCGATCAGCGCCTGCGCACCCTCTGAGGTCGCGACGTTGCCGGCAACGACCTGCACCGAGTTGGAGAGACGCTTGATGCGGTTGACCGCATGGAGCACGTGACGGGAATGGCCGTGCGCGGTGTCGACCACGACGAGATCGACGCCGGCGTCGATCAGCCGCTCGGTGCGCTCGAAGCCGCTGTCACCGACCGTGGTGGCGGCAGCGACCCGGAGGCGGCCCTGCGCGTCCTTGCAGGCCAGCGGATGGGCGACCGCCTTCTCCATGTCCTTTACGGTGACCAGGCCGACGCAGCGATATTGCTCGTCGACCACGAGCAGCTTCTCGATGCGGTGCTGGTGCAGCATCCGCCGCGCCTCGTCCTGGCTGACATTCTCGCGCACCGTGACGAGACCTTCATGCGTCATCAGCTCGGAGATTTTTTGCTGGCGGTCGGTGGCGAAGCGGACGTCGCGGTTGGTGAGGATGCCGACCAGCTTGCCCGGCGTGGACTTGCCCGCACCGGTGACGACGGGAATGCCGGAGATGCCGTGATCGCTCATCAGCTTGAGCGCGTCGTCCAGCGTGGCATCGGGGCTGATGGTGAGCGGATTCACCACCATGCCCGACTCGTAGCGCTTGACCTGCCGCACCTGGGCGGCCTGCCCTTCGGGATCGAAATTGCGGTGGATGACGCCGATGCCGCCGGCCTGCGCCATGGCGATCGCCATGCGGGCTTCGGTGACCGTGTCCATGGCGGAAGCCATGATCGGAATGTTGAGCGGAATGGCGCGGGTGACGCGGGAGCGGATGTCGACCTCACCTGGCATGACGTCCGACAGGCCCGGCTTCAGCAACACGTCGTCGAATGTGAGGGCTTCGCGAATGCCTTGTTGCACCGTGGCCATGTGCCAACTCCTTCCGCGGCCCTGCCGCAAATAGCTATGGATGAGCGCCGCCCTCGGCGTACCTTGCGGCAACGCCGGAGAATCGGAGCCCATCGGTGGGGTTGACGCGGGTCGATAGCACGGGCGGGCGACGAATCAAAGCAATTCGGACCGCCGGCCAGCCATGCACAGGCTTTTTTGGGCAGATTGAGCCGGGATAACCGGCGGCAGCTCGTGCCGGCGGACGGCGTCCACGCCCCTCCTGTTCCGGCAGATCATCACGTTCTCCGACGCAGGACGCACCCCACCCTGGGGTCACGCAGGATTTAGGTGCCATGCGTCGATCCGCAATGGTCGCGGCCCAGTGGCGGTGATAAGCCGCAATTCTCGCCCTTCCTTCTGATTTCCATTACCACCCCCGTCATGGTCGACAAGCAACGCATCATTCCGCTGATCGTGGCCACTGCTCTCTTCATGGAGAACATGGACTCGACGGTCATCGCCACGTCGCTGCCCGCGATCGCGGCCGACATCGGCACGAGCCCATTGACGCTCAAGCTCGCGATCACCTCCTATCTGCTGTCGCTTGCGGTGTTCATCCCGGCGAGCGGCTGGACCGCCGACCGGTTCGGCGCGCGCATGGTGTTTGCGATTGCCGTCGGCGTGTTCATGGTCGGCTCGGTCGGCTGCGCGCTCTCGACTTCGGTCACCGACTTCGTGTTCGCGCGCATCCTGCAAGGCATGGGCGGGGCAATGATGACGCCGGTCGGGCGCCTCGTGCTGTTGCGGTCGGTCGACAAAAGCGCGCTGGTCAATGCCATGGCGTGGGTGACGGTTCCTGCCCTGATCGGTCCCGTGATCGGGCCACCGCTCGGCGGCTTCATCACCACCTATGCGTCGTGGCACTGGATCTTCCTGATCAACATCCCGATCGGGCTACTCGGCATCTTCATGGCCTTGCGCTTCATCGATCCTATCAAAAGCGAGGAACGAGAGCCGTTCGACCTCTACGGCATGGTGCTCGCGGGCCTCGGGCTCGCCGGCATCGCCTTCGGGCTGTCGGTCGCCGGACTCAATCTGCTGCCATGGAGCACAGTTGCCGCCCTGGTCGTCGGCGGATCGATCTCGATGACGCTGTATGTCATTCACGCGCGGCGAACCGGATCGCCGGTGCTGGACTTCACGCTGCTGAGGCTGCCGACACTGCGCGCCGCCGTTCTCGGCGGCTTCATGTTCCGGCTCGGTATCGGCGCGCTGCCGTTTCTGTTGCCGCTGCTGATGCAGATCGGCTTCGGCCTCTCGCCGTTCAAGTCCGGCCTCGTCACGTTTGGCTCCTCGCTCGGCGCCATGGGCATGAAGGCGCTGGCCGCACGCATCATCCGCGCCTTCGGCTTTCGCAACCTGATGACGGCGAACGCGATCATCAGTGCAGTTTTCCTGGCCGCCTGTGCCCTCTTCACGGTGACGACGCCGCTGCTGATCATCATGATCATCCTGGTGGTTGGCGGCTTCTTCCGTTCGCTCGAGTTCACCGCGATCAACACGGTTGCCTATGCCGAGGTCGAGCACGCGCAGATGAGCCGCGCCACCACGCTCGTCAGTGTCAACCAGCAGCTCGCGGTCTCGGCCGGCGTCGCCGTCGGCGCCGCGTCGGTGGAGACGACGATGTGGCTCAGCCATGTCAGCGAGCTCAATGCCACCGTGTTCGCGCCCGCCTTCGTCGTCATCGCGCTGACCTCGGCGGCGTCGAGCTGGTTCTTCTGGCAGATGCCCGCCGATGCCGGCCACGAAGTCTCCGGCCGCAAGGCCGTGGAGATCGCGAGCCGTAAGGGTGCCGGCAAGGGCGCGGCCAAGGCGGCCGTCAAGGCGGCGACCGAGGATACGCAGGACGTGCGGGATCAGCGGCTGGGGTAGCCTCTCTTCTCGTCATTGCGAGCGCAGCGAAGCAATCCAGAATCCCTCCGCGGAGACAGTCTGGATTGCTTCGTCGCAAGAGCTCCTCGCAATGAGGAATTCGCGGCTACTGCGGCCCCCCGCCCCGAAATCCCGTCGCGAGAACGTAGCGCTCGGAGGAATCCGCACGGCTCGCGGCGGGCTTCACATGCCGCACCGTGGCGAAATCGCGCTTGAGCTGGGCGAGCAGCTCGGCGTCGGCGCCGCTCTGGAACGCCTTCGCCAGGAAGGTCCCGCCCGGCTTCAGCACATCGCAGGCGAACGCGGCGGCGGTCTCGATCAGGCCGACGATGCGGAGCTGGTCGGTCTTGCGGTGACCGGTAGTGTTGGCAGCCATGTCGGACATCACGATGTCGGCGCCGCCGTCGAGCATCGCCTTGAGCTTGTCCGGCGCGTCATTGTCCATGAAGTCGAGCTGCGCGAACTCCACCCCGGCAATCTCGGGGATTTCCAGCAGGTCGATCGCGATGACCTTGCCCTTGCCGTCGACCGAGCCGACACGCTTGGCGGCGATCTGGCTCCAGCCGCCCGGCGCGGCACCGAGATCGACCACTGCCATGCCGTGCTTCAGTAGCCGGTATTTGTCGTCGATCTCGAGCAGCTTGAACGCGGCGCGCGAGCGATAGCCCAGCGCCTTCGCCTTCACCACATAGGGGTCGTTGAGCTGCCGCTCCAGCCAGAGCTTCGACGACAATTTGCGCTTGCCGTGAGTCTTGACCTGGACGTGCAAGCGGCCGGTGGTGTCCTTGGCCATCTCACCAGCTCCTGAGCGCGCCGTCTTCGCGCATCATTTCGACCAGCATGCCTTCGCGCAGGCCCCGGTCGGCGACGCGCAGACGTGGCAGCGGAAAGGCGCGGCGGATCGCGTCGAGGATGGCGCAGCCGGCCAGCACGAGATCGGCGCGCTCGACGCTGATGCAGCTGTTCGCCGCGCGCTCCTCGTAGCTCATGCCGAGCAGCTTGTTGATGGTCGCGGTGACATCGGTGTCGTTCATCCAGACGCTATCGATGCGGCGGCGGTCGTAGCGCGCGAGATTGAGATGGATGCCGGCGAGCGTCGTCACAGTGCCTGAGGTGCCGAGCAGATGCATGTCGGCGAGATCGCCGCCATGCTGTTCGGCGAACGGCGCGATGTGATGGGCCACCTCGCGCTCCATCGCGGCATAGATCTCCGGCGTCACGTCGCGCCCGCCGAACTGCTCGGCCAGCGTGACCACGCCGAACGGGATCGACATCCAGGCTTTGATGCGCGGCTCCGGATTTGCGGCGTCGCGCTCGATCCGCACCAGCTCGGTCGAGCCGCCGCCGATGTCGAACAGGATCGCGCCGCGGCCCCTGGGGTCGACCAGCGGCGAGCAGCCGAGCACCGCGAGCGCCGCCTCGGTCTGGCGGTCGATCACCTCGAGCTCGATCCCGGTCTCGGCAGCGACGCGGCTGCGAAAGCCTTCGGCATTCGAGGCGGCGCGGCAGGCTTCGGTGGCGATCAGCCGCAACCGCCGCGCCTTGCGCAGGTTGATCTTGTCGCGGCAGATGCCGAGCGCCACGATGGCGCGCTCGATCGCGGCCTCGCTGATGCACCCGGTTGCGGAGACGCCCTCGCCCAGCCGGATGATGCGCGAGAAGGAATCGACCACCCGAAAGCCGTCGTGGGTCGGACAGGCGATCAGGAGCCTGCAATTGTTGGTGCCGAGGTCGAGCGCCGCGTAGACGCCGGTTCCCGGCGCTTGCGCGCCGACGGCCGGTTCAGTGGCGAACGCCGCCGCCATCGACCCCAGCTCACCGTGCGGCGCAAGGCCGTCGCGGAGCCGCGTGTGGTCATTCATACAAACTGTCTTTCCGCGGCCGGTTGGGCCGATCTGGAATTGCTTTTTCGCCTGAAACCTTAGCAGCGCGCCAATCCTGCGCAACAACGCATCACATGGGACCATGCCCATTCGTGCGTTGTCGTGAACGGGCCGGTGGGTTATTTTTGAAGGGTCCGGTCTCCCAGGCGCCCCCCAAACCGCGCATTTGCCGGCTTTTCAGGTCAATTCCATGCAAGAACTCACCAAATCCTCCACGCTCGAAAACGCTATTGCACTGCAAAAATATGGCGTCGGCCAGCCGGTCCGCCGCAAGGAGGACGACACGCTGGTGCGCGGCAAGGGCCGCTACACCGACGATTTCAACCTGCCCGGCCAAGCCCACGCCGCGATCGTCCGTTCGACCCATGCCCACGGCGTCATTCGCGGCATCAACATCGACGCCGCCAAGGCGATGCCGGGCGTGCTGGGGGTGTGGACCGGCAAAGACCTCGATGCGGCCGGCTACGGCCCCTTCACCTGCGGCCTGCCGCTGAAGAGCCGCGACGGCTCGCCCCTGCTCCAGACCAACCGCCAGCCGCTCGCAACCGACAAGGTCCGCTTCGTCGGCGATCCCGTCGCCTTCGTGGTGGCGGAGACGCTGGCCCAGGCGCGCGACGCGGCCGAGGCGGTCGAGCTCGATATCGAGCCGCTGCCGGCGGTGACCGACCCTGAAGACGCCGCAAAAGCCGGCGCGCCGCAACTCTACGACCACATCCCGAACAATGTCGCGCTCGACTACCACTATGGCGACATCGAGAAGGTCAACGCCGCCTTCGCCAGCGCCGCTCACGTGACCAAGGTCGACATCGAAAACACCCGTGTCGCCGTGGTCTCGATGGAGCCGCGCGTTGGCCTTGCCTCCTACGACAAGACGACCGAGCGCTACACCATCCAGATGCCGACGCAGGGCGTCGCCGGCAACCGCGTCAACCTCGCCAAGAACCTGAAGGTGCCGAACGAGAAGGTCCGCATCCTCACCGCCAATGTCGGCGGTTCCTTCGGCATGAAGAACGTCAACTATCCCGAGTACATGTGCATCCTGTACGCGGCCAAGGAATTGGGACGCCCGGTGAAATGGCTGGACGAACGCTCGACCAGCTTCTTGTCCGACAGCCACGGCCGTGCGCAGAAGATTCACGCCGAGCTCGCGCTGGACGCCGAGGGGCATTTCCTCGCCGCCAAGCTCTCGGGCTACGGCAATCTCGGTGCCTACATCACCGGCGTTGCACCCAGTCCGCTCTCGCTCAACACCAGCAAGAACTTTTCCAGCGTCTATCGCACGCCGCTGATGGCCGTCGACATCAAGACGGTGCTGACCAACACCACGCTGATGGGCGCTTATCGCGGCGCCGGCCGGCCCGAGGCGAACTACTACATGGAGCGGCTGATCGACCGCGCCGCCGACGAAATGGGCATCAACCGGCTGACCTTGCGCAAACGCAACTTCATCAAGCAGAACCAGATGCCGTTCGCCGCGTCCTCCGGCGTCACCTATGACAGCGGCGACTTCCAGGCTGTCTTCAACAAGGCGCTCGAAATCTCCGACCACGAGAATTTTGCCAAGCGCAAGAAGGAGAGCAAGAAGTCCGGCAAGCTGCGCGGCATCGCCGTCGGCTCTTATCTGGAGGTGACCGCACCTCCCGGCGTCGAACTCGGCAAGATCGTGTTCGATCCCGATGGCTCCGTGCAGCTCATCACCGGCACGCTTGATTACGGTCAGGGCCACGCATCCGCATTCGCGCAGGTACTCTGCCAGCAGCTCGGCGTGCCCTTCGACAGCGTCAAGCTGGTGCAGGGCGACAGCGATATCGTCCACACCGGCAATGGCACCGGCGGCTCGCGCTCGATTACCGCGACCGGCATGGCGATCGTGGGCGCCGCCAAGCTTGTGATCGAGAAGGGCAAGCGCGCCGCCGCGCATATGCTGGAGGCATCCGAAGCCGACATCGAATTCGAAGGCGGCAGTTTCACGATCGCCGGCACCGACCGCAGCATCGACATCATGGAGCTCGCCAAGCGCCTGCATGACAGCAAGATGCCCGAGGGCGTGCCCGACAGCCTCGACGTCGATCACACCAGCGAACCGGTGCCGTCGGCCTTCCCGAACGGCTGCCATGTCGCCGAGGTCGAGATCGACCCTGAGACCGGCGTCGTGCAGATCGTGCGCTACAGCGCGGTCAACGATTTCGGCACGGTGATCAATCCGCTGCTGGTCGCGGGCCAGCTCCATGGCGGCGTCGTCCAGGGCATCGGCCAGGCGCTGATGGAGCACGTCCGCTACGACGAGAGCGGCCAGCCGATCACGGGCTCGCTGATGGACTACGCACTGCCCCGCGCCGAGGACGTCCCGAACATGACGGTCGGCGACCACCCGGTGCCGGCCACGACCAATCCGCTCGGCAGCAAAGGCTGCGGCGAAGCCGGCTGCGCCGGCAGCTTGTCGACGGTCGTGAACGCGGTGATCGACGCGCTCTCCGACTACGGCATCAAGCACATCAACATGCCGCTGACGCCGGAGCGCGTGTGGCGTGCGATCCAGGACGCGAAGGGGAAAGCGGCGTAAAGCTGCCCTTCCGCCTCCACAAGCACACTTTCATCGCCCGGCTCGACCGGGCGATCCAGTACTCTGAGACGGCAGTGATTCACGGAGAAGCCTCGGCGTACTGGATGCCCCGCCTTCGCGGGGCATGACAGCGAATTCGGTCGGTGAACCTACGGCCAGCTGTCAGTTACGCCGCCGCCTGCTCGCGCGGCTGGTAGATCGCGGTGTGCTGGCAGTGCGCCAGCGGCGTCGTGCCGTTGGCGACCACCAGCGCGTCGAGCTCGACGAAGCGGTGGCCCTTCTTCTCGTAGTTCGCGGTGACTTTGGCCCGCGCGGTGATCTCGTCACCGGCGCGTGCGGCTGACAGCAATTGCATGCGGCTGCCGACATGGATCCACGGGCCGAGGATCGTGTTGTCCACCAGCACGCGGTTCATGACGCGCTGGATCAGGCCGGGGTGACCGAGCCCCTCGCGCGCGAAGATCGGATCGGCCTCGCGGATGTCGGCGAGATAGTCGGCCGCATCCTGCCCGGCCCAGCGGCGCGGCGTCGTGCCGAGCCATTTGCCGGTCTCGAAGGTTGCCGGGCTGACCGGTTTGCGCTCGGCAATAGCGGGGACCTCGACATAGTCGCTCAACGACACCGCCGTCGCCGTTGCCGGCAGCGACGCCGTGCCGGTGGCACAGAGCTCGGTGCGGCTGAACACCTCGATCGTGAGCAGGCCGTTGTGCTCGGTCGCATCGACATCGGCGGTCTCGCCGTCATAGACCGGCTTGATGAAACGCGCCTCGATCAGCCCGCGCGACAGGAAATCGCGGCCCCAGCGCGCCACCGGCACATGCATCATGTAGGCGAAGACGTCGACGCCGGGGACCAGCCCACCGGAAAAGCCGAAGCGGCGCGCCACTGCATCGTCATGCATCTTGTTTTCGGATTGCTTGGCCGTGTTGTAGGCCTCGACGCGATAGGTTTCGAGTCGGTTCGGCATGGCTTGGCTTTCCCCAAATTCTTGTTGTTTCGGGCCGATCGTAGGCCCTGAGGAACCGGGGTCAATCCCCTCGCCTTTGCGGCCCGAATGGGGTACCACGCGGCTGCTGCGGAACCGCTTCGCAAGCCCCATCTACGGACAATGACGAACCCTCAAAACACCACCCGCATCTATGTCGACGCCGACGCCTGTCCGGTGAAGGACGAGATCTATCGCGTCGCCGGCAGACACGGCCTGCCCGTGAGCGTGGTCGCGGGCAATTTCATCCGCGTGCCCCAGGATCCATTGATCGAGCGGGTCGCCGCGGGTGCCGGCATGGACGCGGCCGATGACTGGATCGCGGAACGTGCCGGGCCCGGCGATATCGTCATTACCTCGGATATTCCGCTCGCGAGCCGCTGCGTGAAGGCCGGCGCCGATGTGATTGCATCCAACGGCAAGGCGTTCACCGAAGAATCGATCGGGATGACGCTCGCGGTCCGCAACCTGATGACCGATTTGCGCTCGGCCGGCGAAGTCACCGGCGGTCCGAAATCGTATTCGCCGCGCGACCGCTCGACGTTTCTGTCGACGCTCGACCAGACCATCCGCCGCATTCAGCGCCGCCGCGCCGACCAGGCCGCAACAAGACAGGACTGAGACACCGCATGGCGCCACCG
Organism: Bradyrhizobium sp. 134; assembly: GCF_023074155.1. Taxonomy (NCBI): domain Bacteria; kingdom Pseudomonadati; phylum Pseudomonadota; class Alphaproteobacteria; order Hyphomicrobiales; family Nitrobacteraceae; genus Bradyrhizobium; species Bradyrhizobium sp. 134. The sequence continues at coordinate 556,328 of NZ_JADPKX010000053.1, forward strand.
CTGATTCAACTGCGCGATATCAAGCTGACCTTCGGCGGCACGCCGCTCCTGGCGGGCGTCGAACTGTCGGTTTCGACCGGCGAGCGCGTCTGCCTGATCGGCCGCAACGGTTCCGGCAAATCGACGCTGCTCAAGATTGCCGCCGGCCTGGTCGAACCGGATGGCGGCAGCCGTTTCGTGCAGCCCGGCGCCACCATCCGCTACCTGCCGCAGGAGCCGGATTTTTCCGGCTTCTCCACCACGCTGGCCTATGTCGAGGCCGGCCTCAATGCCGGCGACGATCACTATCAGGCACGCTATCTGGTCGAACAGCTCGGTCTCAGCGGTGAAGAAGATCCGGCGCATGTCTCCGGCGGCGAAGCCCGCCGCGCCGCGCTGGCACGCGTGCTGGCGCCCTCACCCGATATCCTGCTGCTGGACGAGCCGACCAACCATCTGGATCTTCCGACCATCGAATGGCTGGAGAGCGAACTGGAGAGCCGCCGCTGCGCGCTGGTGATCATCAGCCACGATCGGCGCTTCCTTGGCAACCTCTCGCGCAGCACCGCCTGGCTCGACCGCGGCCAGATCCGGCAGATCGACCGCGGCTTCAGTGCCTTCGAGGCCTGGCGCGATGAGGTGCTCGCGGAGGAAGAGCGCGACCAGCACAAGCTCGACCGCAAGATCGTCAACGAGGAGCACTGGTTGCGCTACGGCGTCTCGGGCCGCCGCAAACGCAACGTCAAGCGGCTCGGCAATCTCCACGCACTGCGCGACCAGCGCCGCACCCATCGCGGCGCGACGGGCAACGCCAACCTCGCGGCTGCCGAAGCCGACAAGTCCGGCAAGCTCGTCATCGAGGCCAAGAATATCAGCCGGTCCTATGGCGAGCGAAAGATCGTCGACGGCTTCTCGATCCGGGTCCAGCGCGGCGACCGCATCGGCATCGTCGGCCCCAACGGCGCCGGCAAGACCACGCTCATCGAGATGCTGACCGGCGGCAGCGCGCCGGACAACGGCAGCATACGGCTCGGCGCCAACATCGAGATGGCGACGCTCGATCAGCATCGCGAAAGTCTCGATCCCAAGACGACGCTGGCCGAGGCGCTGACCGGCGGCCGCGGCGACCATGTCATGGTCGGCGGCAAGCCGAAGCACGTCGTCAGCTACATGAAGGACTTCCTGTTCGCCCAGGAACAGATGCGTACGCCGCTCGAGGTGCTGTCGGGCGGCGAGCGCGGCCGGCTGATGCTGGCACGCGCGCTGGCAAAACCCTCCAACCTCCTCGTGCTGGACGAGCCGACCAACGACCTCGACCTGGAGACCCTCGACGTCCTCGAGGAAATGCTCAGCGACTACGAGGGCACCGTGATCCTGATCAGCCACGATCGCGATTTTCTCGACCGCGTGGTGACATCCGTGATCGTGCCCGAGGGCAACGGACGCTGGCTCGAATATGCCGGCGGTTATACCGACATGCTGGCCCAGCGCGGCGCCGACGTGAAGCGGGCGACAGCGAAGGCCGTCGAAGAGACGAGAGAGCAGCGATCAGTTGCGCCGTCCGGCGTCGCGAGACGACGGTTGACCTTCAACGAGCAACACGCGCTGGAGACGCTGCCCAAGACCATTGCCAAGCTGCAGGCCGAAATTGCCAAGCAGCAGCGCTTCCTTGACGACCCCGATCTCTTCCGCAAGGATCGCAAGCGCTTTGACCAGGCCTCCGACGCTCTGACGAAGGCGCAAAAGGAATTGGCCGAGGCCGAGGACAAATGGCTGGAGCTCGAAGTGCGGCGCGAAGAGATTGAACAGGCCTAGCGTGCATTCCGCAAAAGTGGGCACCGCTTTTGCAAACGGAATGCGCGCCAACTCAGAGACTTCCATGACAACGACCCTTGCCGCCAAAATCGCCCGCGAATACGGCACGCCCTGCGCCGTCATCGACATGGACAAGGTCGAGCGCAACATCGCGCGCATCCAGAAGGCCTGCGATGACGCCGGGATCGCCAACCGTCCCCACATCAAGACGCACAAGAACCCGACGATCGCCAAGATGCAGATCGCTGCCGGTGCCAAGGGCATCACCTGCCAGAAGCTCGGTGAAGCCGAGATCATGGCCAATGCCGGCATCGATGACATCCTGATCAGCTACAATCTGCTCGGCGAGGAGAAGATGGCGCGGTTAGGGGCGCTGCAGGCGAAGGCCAACATGACAGTCGCCGCCGACAATTCGACCGTCGTTGCCGGCCTGCCCAAGGCCGCTGCGGCCTCAGGCCGACCGCTGTCGGTCGTGGTCGAATGCGACACGGGACGCAAGCGCGCCGGCGTCGAGACGCCAGCCGAGGCCATTGCGCTGGCACAGGAGATTGCCGCATCCAAGGGCCTGCAATTCGCCGGCTTCATGATGTATCCGACCGAGACTGGCTGGGCGGACGCGCAAAAGTTCTACGACGAAGCTCTGGCCGGCGTGCGCGCGCACGGGCTGGATGCAAAGATCGTCTCGACCGGCGGAACGCCGAACCTGAAGAATCTCGGCAAGCTCAAGGGCGGCACCGAGCACCGCTTCGGCACCTACATCTACAACGACCGCATGCAGGTCGCCGCCGGCTCCGCCACCTGGGACGACTGCGCGCTTCACATCTATTCGACGGTGGTGAGCCGTGCCGCGCCCGAGCGCGGCATTCTCGATGCCGGCTCCAAGACGCTGACCACGGATACCGGCGGCCTCGACGGCCACGGCCTGATCCTTGAGCACCCCGAAGCCAAGATCGCGCGCTTCGCCGAGGAGCACGGCTTCCTCGACCTCTCCCGCAGCAACACCCGGCCCAATGTCGGCGACGTCGTGCGGGTCGTGCCCAATCATGTCTGCGTCGTCGTCAACATGATGGACGAAGTCGTGATGGTGCGCGGCGATGAGATCATCGGCACGCTGCCGATCGCAGCGCGGGGGAAGCTGCGGTAGCTATCCCCCGATCAGCGCCTGGAGTTCCCGGACCAGGCCATCGCGGAAGAGTTTGATCGGCCGCTCCAGCCGACCGGCGGGGGCGCGATGCACCACCCATGCGCGCACGGCGGGTTTGAAGTCGCGCGCAGCGACCGGCTTGAGCCTGTCGCGAAATGCGCTGCGTTTCAGGGCGATCGGGGTGACGAGCCCGACGCCGAGGCCACGCGACACCAGCGACAGGCGAAGCTCACTATCCAGCGCCTCGACGGCAATGTTGAACGGCAGATGCGAGGCATCGAATTTTCGCTTCAGCGTATCGCGAAATCCACAGCCGTCTTGGTTGATCACCCACGACAGTTCGGACAGCCGTTCCAGGTCGACGGTGCGCGGGATCTTCATCTCACGTGCGACGACGAAGACGACGGGCTGCGCGCCGAGATCGTCAGCCGCCAGATCGGCGGGCGGCACTGCACCGTCGGGGAGACAAATCGCGGCTGCATCGAGCTCGTTGCGGCAGACACGCTCGAGCTGGTTCGGCGACCAACCGGAGACCACCCGCACGGTCAGCGCGGGAAATTCGGCGCGCACCGCATCGAGTGGTGCGGTCAGGCCTGCCTCCGAGAGAAACGGCGTCAGACCGAGCCTGAACTCGCCGCGGACGATTCCGTCGTTGGCCACGCCCGACTTGAGGTCGTCCAGCATCCTGAGCAGACGCCTGCCCTGCTCGTAGGCCTCATGGCCCGCCGCCGTCGGCTTCAGGGGTTTCGAGAGCCGGTCCAGAAGCTGCGCCCCCAACATCTCCTCGAGGTTCTGGATACGTCGGGTCACGCCAGGCTGGGTAAGATTGAGACGCGCCGAAGCTGCGACAATCGATCCGGTCTCGACCACGGCGACGAAAGCAACAAGGTCATGGGTATTCATAACAAACTCGCATATTCTTTATAGGCTTATTTTAATTGTAGCATATTGATGCCCCCGCTTAAAGGGTCCCGCGCCACAGCTGCGAGGTCCCATGACTGTCTCCGAAACCACCAGGCCTGCGTCCCGAAACCAGCTCGCCGAGCGGCCGCTGATCTGGCTCGGCGCGATCACCGCCGGTGTCGTCGTCACCAATTTGTTCGCGCCTCAGATCCTGCTCGGCTTGATCGGCCGGTCAATGTCGATGCCCGCGTGGCAGGCGGGGCTGATCAGCACGCTGACCTTGCTGGGCTATGCACTCGGCCTGCTGCTGCTCGTACCTCTGGTCGATCTGGTCGAGAACCGGCTTGTCATCCTCCGCACACTCGGCTGCGCGATCCTCGCCGCTCTCGCGACGGCGCTCGCGCCGACGCCCTCGCTCCTGCTGCTCGCCACCTTCATCCTCGGCGCCTGCTGCGCGGCGATCCAGATGATGGTTCCGCTGGTCGCATCCATGGTGGCACCGGATCGCCGCGGCCAGGCCATCGGCGAGGTGATGGGCGGATTGATGATCGGCATCCTGCTGTCACGACCTGCGGCGAGCCTGATTGCAGATCTCTGGAACTGGCGTGCCTACTATGTCGTCTCGGCAGCCTTGATGGCTCTGCTTGCCCGCGCACTCGCCCGTTACCTTCCAACCCTTCAACCGACGGGACGCGCGAGCTACGCCGAATTGCTGCTGTCCTTTCCGAGGCTGCTGCGCGAAGAGCCGGTGCTGCGCGTGCGGGCCTGGACCGCGTCGCTTGTCATGGCCTCCTTCACGGCGTTCTGGTCGGCGGTCGCGCTGCGGCTGCCGGAGGCGCCGTTTGAGCTCGATGCCAAGGGTGTTGCCGCTTTTGCACTGATCGGCGTAGCGGGCGCCGCGGCGACACCGATGGCCGGCCGCTGGGGCGATAAGGGCCGCGCGCGGCCGATGTTCTTTGCCGCTCATCTGCTCATCATCGGCTCGCTCGCGCTCTGCGCCTGGGCGGGCATGCTGGACTCCCAGATCACCAGTCTGCTGGTACTGAGCCTCGGCACGATCCTGCTCGACGTCGGCATCACCACCGACCAGACGCTGGGCCGCCGCGCCATCAACCTGTTGCGCCCCGAGGCCCGCGGTCGCATGAACGGCCTGTTCGTCGCGCTGTTCTTTATCGGCGGTGGCGTCGGCGCGGCGGCGGCATCGCTGGCCTGGAGTTTTGGCGGCTGGACGATGGTCTGCGCAGTGGCGGCCAGCTTCGGCGTGCTCGGCCTCCTCACGGATCTCACAACCCGGACCGGAACGTCATGATGGGATAGTCAGGGCGACGATTGGGCGAGCCGTCGCAACACACCCCTACCCGCCGCCGCTCCCGTCGCGAACGAGGCCTGGAGCAAATAGCCCCCCGTCGGCGCCTCCCAGTCCAGCATCTCACCGGCTGCGAAGACGCCCGGCAGCTTGCGGATCATGAAGTCCGAGTCGAGTTCATCGAAGGAAATCCCGCCGGCGCTGGAGATCGCGCGCGCGATCGACGCGACGCCTATGAGCTTGATCGGCACGGCGTTGATAAGTTCGGCCAATCGCTCGGCCGATATTGCCGGCAACGACTGGCCAGCACCGATGGCGGCTTCCTGCAACAGCCCGACCGCGACCGGCGACAGCTGCGCAGCCTTGCGCAGGAAGTTGGAGAAGGATTGCTTGCCGCGCGAGGCGGACAGGCGCTTGACGAGTTCGCCATGCTCGACATCCGGCCGCAAGGTGACGTGCAGGACCGCTTCGCCGCTCGCCGCGATCGCCTCGCGCAGTTCGGCCGACAACGCATAGATCGCCCCGCCCTCGATTCCGCCCCTTGTGATCATGGCCTCGCCGCGCGCCCGGTGTGGGCCGAAGGACAGCGTAATGCCCTTGAGTGGCTGGCCTTCGAAGCGCGTGCGGAAGATTTTGGACCATGCGACTGTGAAGCCGGAGTTCGCCGGCCGCAGCGGCGAGATCGCAACGCCTTTGTCGGCCAGGATCGTCGTCCAGCCGCCATTGGAGCCTAGTCGCGGCCAGCTGGCGCCGCCGAGTGCCAGCACCGTGGCGTCCGCGGCGATGGTGGTGTCGCCGCCGGGTGTGTCAAAGACCAGTCGTCCGTCCCCGTCCCAGCCCATCCAGCGATGGCGAAACGCAAAGCGCACGCCGGCGGCATCGAGCTGTCGCAGCCAGGCCCGCAGCAAGGGCGATGCCTTGAACGCTTTCGGAAACACACGCCCGCTGGTGCCGACAAAAGTCGGCTCGCCCAGCGCCTCGCTCCAGGCGCGCAGCGCGTCAGGCGGAAACGTTTCGATCGCTGCTTGCAGTTTCGGCGCCGCCTCCCGGTAGCGCGCCATGAACTGCGGCAGCGGTTCGCTGTGGGTGAGATTGAGGCCGCCACGGCCGGCCATCAGGAATTTGCGGCCCGCGGACGGCATCCCGTCATGGATCGTGACGCGAGCACCGCCCTGCGCGAGCACCTCGGCCGCCATCAACCCGGCAGGGCCGGCGCCAATGACGGCGACGGCTGTCAGAGTTTCACCCCGGCGCGCGCAGCGGCCTGCGCTACGTATTTCTGCGTCTGCTCGAAAGCCCCCTGCAGCGCCTTCGCCTTCGACATGTCGCTGATCTCGGCGAAATGCGCCGCGACCGCGTCCGGCGTCCACTCGGACTCCGGCAGGTTGATGCCTTCGCTCTCGACGATCTTGATCACCGCGAACGAGCCGGCGCCAGCGCCCATGATGGTGCGCGTCGGCGCATCCTCGCTCAGCATGTACTCGACCGCGGGCGTGATCGCGTTCGGCTTCATCAATTGCAACGCCTGCGGCGGCAGCAGCTCTTCCGTCATGCGGGTTGCCGCCGTCGGCGAGATGATGTTGACGCGGATGTCGGTCTTGCGGCCCTCTTCGGCCAGCACGTTCATCAGGCCGACCATGGCGGATTTGGCCGCACCGTAATTGGCCTGGCCGAAATTACCGTAGAGGCCGGAGGACGACGTCGTCAGCACGATGCGACCATAATTGCGATCGCGCATGCCGGCCCAGACCGCCTTGCAGCAATAGAAGGTACCGACGAGGTGCACGTCGAGCACCTTCTGGAAATCGGCCGCTTCCATCTTGCCGAACGACTTGTCGCGCAAAATGCCGGCATTGGCGCACAAGAGGTCGACGCTGCCCCACTCCTTGGTGGCGCGCTCGACCATGGCGGTGACCTGCTCGAAATTGGAGACGTCTGCGCCGTCGGCCATCGCGGTGCCGCCGGCCTTGCGGATCTCCTCGACCACGGTTTCCGCGGGCGACAGCGAACCGCCGCTGCCATCGCGCGCGCCGCCGAAATCGTTGACCACGACTTTGGCGCCGCGGCTCGCCAATCCCAGCGCATGCGCGCGCCCCAGACCATTGCCCGCGCCGGTGACGATGGCGACGCGTCCGTCGAACCTGATTGCCATGAGTGCAGTTCCTGCTTCTTCTTCCTTCTCCCCTTGTGGGAGAAGGTGGCATAGGCGGCCAACGGCCGCCGTTCCCAGTTAAAACGCCAACGCGTAGCGTTGGCCACGGCGCCGGATAAGGGGTCTCTCGCAACGGATGTGCTCGCGGAGAGAAACCCCTCACCCGCCTCGCGTTCCGCGGGGCACCCTCTCCCACAAGGGGAGAGGGTTCGAGTCCACCGATTTGGACAGCTTTTGAGCAGCGATGGGTTGCCGGGTCAAGCCCGGCAACGACGGCCAGCGTCAGGCGAAATAGATCAACCCCAACCAATCAGCGACCAGCGCGGGCTTGTCCTCGCCTTCGATCTCCACGGTGACGTTGGTGCGCGACTGCAATTCATTCGGCTTGCGCAGCTTGGCTTCCGCCAGCACGAAACGGCCGCGAACGCGCTTGCCCGAGCGCACCGGCGAGATGAAACGCAGCTTGTCGAAACCGTAATTAACCCCCATCGTGGTGCCCGCGATGACGGGCATCACCTCGTAGGACATGATCGACAGCAGCGACATCGTCAGGAAACCGTGCGCGATGGTGGTGCCGAACGCCGTCTCCTTCTTCGCACGCTCCGGATCGACGTGAATGAACTGGTGATCCTCGATCACGTCGGCATAGGTGTCGATGCGGGGCTGATCAACCATGTGCCACGACGACACGCCGATCTCCTTGCCGACCATGGCCTGATAGGCCTGAAGCGTGATCGGCGGCTTCTTCCAGACTTCGTTCACTTAGGTCTCACTCCGTGTTTTCGGCAGCTCCGGAAAATCCTCTTCGCGGAATTCCCGGCCGCGCAGGGGATCGTTGCGGTCGTCGTCACGCTCGAGACGTCTGAGCTGAACGCGGCGGATCTTTCCCGAGATCGTCTTCGGCAGCTCCGTGACGATCTCGAGGCGGCGGATGCGCTTGAACGGCGCAAGGCGCGTATGCAGATGCCTGAAGATGGAGAGCGCGGTTTCCGGCGAGCGCTCCGCGCCGGCTGTCAGCAGCACAAAGGCCTTGGGGATCGCGAGCCGGATCGGATCCGGGCTTGGTACCACGGCGGCTTCCGCGACGAGCTCGTGCTCGAGCAACACGCTCTCCAACTCGAACGGGCTGATGCGGTAGTCGGACGATTTGAACACGTCGTCGGAGCGGCCGACGAAAGTGAGATAGCCATCGTCGTCCTCGAACACGACGTCACCGCTGCGATAGAGCTCGCCTTCGGCGCCGGACAGCTCACCGTTGTCGCCCTGATAGCCCTGCATCAGGCCGGCGGGGCGGTTTTCGCCGAGCACCAGAGCCACCTCGCCCTCCTTGGCCGGATGACCGTCGGCGTCGCTGACCTGCACGCGATAGCCCGGCAGCGGTCGGCCCATCGAGCCGACCTTGATCTTTTGCCCCGGCGAGTTGCCGGCGAGCGCCGTCGTTTCAGTCTGGCCGTACCCGTCGCGGATGGTGAGGCCCCAGGCGGCCTGCACCTGATCGATCACTTCCGGATTGAGCGGCTCGCCGGCACCACAGACCTCGCGCAAGGCCACCTTGAACGACGCCAAGTTCTCCTGGATGAACAGCCGCCACACCGTCGGCGGCGCGCACAGCGTTGTGACACCGCAGCGGCCGATGGTGGCAAGCAGGCCCTTGGCGTCGAAGCGTGGCTGGTTGACCACAAAGACGGTCGCGCCTGCGTTCCACGGCGCGAAGAAACAGCTCCAGGCGTGCTTGGCCCAGCCGGGCGAAGAGATATTGAGATGGACGTCGCCGGGCTTTAGTCCGATCCAGTACATGGTCGAGAGATGGCCGACGGGGTAACTGCGCTGGCTGTGCCGCACCAGTTTTGGCTTTGCGGTCGTGCCCGAGGTGAAATAGAGCAGCATCGGGTCGTCGGCGTTGGTCGGGCCGTCGGCTGCAAAGCTCTCCGACGCTTCTGCCGCGTCATCATAGGAAAGCCAGCCATCGGAGGCCTCGCCCATGACAATGCGGACGATATTGTCGGCACCAAGACTTGCGAACTTCGCAACCTGGTCCTGCGCTGCCACCACCGCCTTCGCCTTGCCGCGATCGAGCCGGTCGCGGAGCTCGTCGGCGGTGAGCAGCGTCGTCGCGGGAATCACGACGACGCCGAGCTTGATCGCGGCCAGCATCGTCTCCCACAGCGGAACCACATTGCCGAGCAGCAGCAGGAGATGATCGCCGCGCTTGAGGCCCTGCGCGCGGAGGAAGTTCGCGACCTGGTTGGAGCGGCGCGACAGCGCCCCGAACGAGAGCTTGGTCTGCCGGTCCTGCGCGGCATCGACGATCCAGAGCGCAGGACGATCCTTGCTATCCGCATTCGCCGCCAGCTCGGCGTCGAACCAGTCGAGCGCCCAGTTGAAGGGAACAGGATGGGGCCAGCGGAAGCCCTTGACCGCTGTCTCGTAGTCCGTGCGGTTGTGAAGCAGAAACGCGCGCGCTTCCTGAAATGTCGTCATCAAGCTTTCCCGGCCAGCCCCCTAACGTGCTTGATAATTCCGGAAAAATCCACCCCGCCCTGGCCGGCTGCGTCGAATGACTGATAGATATCCTGCGCATGTTTGCCGAGCGGCGTTGCCGCGCCCGCGGCCTTGGCGGCGTCCTGCGCCAGCGTCAAATCCTTCACCATCAGCGCCGAGGCAAAGCCCGGCTTGTAATCGTTGTTGGCGGGCGAGGTCGGCACCGGCCCGGGCACCGGGCAATAGGTCGTCAGCGACCAGCACTGGCCCGACGAGGTCGAGGCGACGTCGAACAGCGCCTGATGCGAGAGCCCGAGCTTCTCAGCCAGCGCGAACGCCTCGCTCACCGCGATCATGGAAATGCCGAGGATCATGTTGTTGCAGATTTTTGCGGCTTGGCCCGCGCCGGCACCACCGCAATGCACGATCTTCTTGCCCATGTTCTCCAGCACGGGCTTTGCCGCTGCAAACGCCTTGTCCTCGCCGCCACACATGAAGGTGAGCGTCGCACCCTTGGCACCCCCGGTGCCGCCGGAGACCGGCGCATCGACCGAAAGCACGCCGTGCTTGGCCGCGAGCGCATGCGCATGCCGCGCGCTCTCGACGTCGATGGTGGAGGAGTCGATGATCAGCGCGCCCTTGGTCATGACAGGAACGACCTCGCCCCACACGCCGAGCACATGCTTGCCGGCCGGCAGCATGGTGACAACGACATCGGCGTCTTTCACCGCGCCCGCGGCGCTCTCGGCGATGCCGGCACCGTCGGCCTTGGCCTGGTTGCGGGAGGCCTCGGCGAGGTCGAAAGCGACGACCTTGTGGCCGGCCTTGACCAGATTGGCGGCCATGGGGCCGCCCATGTTGCCGAGACCGATGAATGCGATCGTGGCCATCTTGGTTTCCTCCGCTGAACGTTTCGTTGATTAGTTGAACTTCAATTCGTCGGCGCCGATCTCGGCGAGATAGTGCGCAAGCATGTCCGGCGTGACGTCCTCGATCCGCGACGGCGACCAGGTCGGATTGCGGTCCTTGTCGATCACGGCGGCGCGCACGCCTTCGCGAAAGTCGTCGCTGCGGAAGACTTCCAGCGCAGCCCGATATTCGCGCACCAGGCATTCTTCCAGGCTCGACGCGGTGCGCGCGAGCCGCAGCAGCTTGAGCGTCACCACCATGCCGCGCGGCGATTTTTCGTTGAGCGTCTTCAATGTCGCCAGCGCGAACTCGGAACCGTCGCGCTTGAGCGCGGCAAAAATGTCTTCCATGCGGTCGAAGCCGAACAGTGCGTCGATCGCCGGCTCCTTCGCGGCGACCGGCCCAGCGGTCTCCCCGGTCGCGAAGCCGTTGATGAGCTTACTGACATCGGCCGCTGTGACGCCTTGGCGAACCTTGGTCAGCGCTTCCCGCAATTCCGGCCACTTGGCTGCCGGTACCACTGCATCGGCAAACCTGGCGTGGATCGCATCGGGGCCGTTCATGGTCTGGCCGGTCAGGCCGAAATAAGTGCCGATCTCGCCCGGCGAGCGTGACAACAGCCAGGTGCCGCCGACGTCAGGGAAGAAGCCAAGCCCGACCTCGGGCATCGCGAGCCTGGTGCGATCGGTCACGATTCGATGGCTCGCATGTGCCGAAAGCCCGACGCCGCCGCCCATCACGATGCCGTCCATGAAGGCGACATAGGGTTTTGGGAATTTCTTGATCCGCGCGTTGAGGATGTACTCTTCCCGCCACAGGATCTTGCCGAGATCGCCGTCGATCTTCGAACTCTCCCAGAGCGCACGGATGTCGCCGCCGGCACACAGGCCGCGCTCGCCGGCACCTTCCAGCACGATCACGGCAACGGCTGGATCGGTCTGAAAACGGTCGAGCGCCCTGTCGATGTCGCGAAACATCTCCAGCGTGACGGCGTTGATCGCCTTCGGGCGGTTGAGCCTGATAATGCCGGCCGAGCCCTCGACCCGTGCGACCAGATCGCCCTCCTCCACTCCACTCATCGCGCGCCCTCGATCAATTTGCGCGCCACGATCAGCCGCATGATTTCATTGGTGCCTTCGAGAATCTGGTGCACGCGCAAATCGCGCACAATCTTCTCGATGCCGTATTCGCTGAGATAGCCGTAGCCGCCATGAAGCTGGAGCGCCTGGTTGGCGACCTCGAAGCCGGCATCGGTGCCAAAGCGTTTGGCCATCGCGCAGAGCATCGTGGCGTCGGGATCCTTGCGGTCCAGCGCCGCCGCTGCGCGCCACAGGAACGTACGCGCGGCCTCGAGCTCGATCGCCATGTCGGCGAGACGAAACTGCAATGCCTGGAATTCGTCGAGGCGTTTTCCAAAAGCCTTGCGCTCTTTCATGTAGGAACGCGCCTTGTCGAGCGCGGTCTGCGCGCCGCCGAGCGAGCAGGCCGTGATGTTGAGACGCCCGCCGTCGAGGCCCGCCATTGCGATCTTGAAACCGACGCCCTCCTCGCTCAGCCGGTTGGCGACCGGCACGCGGGCGTTCTCGAAGATCACGGCGCGGGTCGGCTGCGCGTTCCAGCCCATCTTGCGCTCGTTGGCGCCGAACGAGACGCCCGGCGTCTTGCCGTCGATCACGAGAGTCGAGATGCCGCCGGGACCGTCGCCACCGGTGCGGACCATCGCGACCAGCAGATCGGTCCCGCCGGCTCCGGAGATGAACTGCTTCTGACCATTGAGCACGTAATGGTCGCCGTCGTGCACGGCGCGGGTGCGGAGCGCTGCCGCGTCCGAGCCGGCGCCGGGCTCGGTGAGACAGTAGCTCGCGATCAGCTCCATGGTGCAGAGCTTGGGCAGCCATGTGTGGCGCTGGGTGTCGCTGCCGTAGGCATCGATCATCCAAGACGCCATGTTGTGGATGGAGATGAAGGCCGAGGTGGTCGGACAGCCCGTTGCCAGCGCCTCGAAGATCAGCGCGGCATCGAACCGCGACATCGCGGAACCGCCGACATCGTCGCGGATATAGATGCCGCCCATGCCGAGCGCTGCTGCCTCGCGCATCACCTCGACGGGAAAATGCTTCTCCTCGTCCCAACGAAGCGCGTGCGGCGCGATCTTTTCCGCCGCAAACACCAACGCCATGTCGCGAACCGCGATCTGATCCTCGTTCAGAGCGAACTGCATGTTGGGCTGCTCACTGTTCTCGTCATTGCGAGGAGCGAAGCGACGAAGCAATCCAGTGGGTCCGAGGAGAAAGTCTGGATTGCTTCGCTACGCTCGCAATGACGGGCTGGGCTACAGCCTTACTTCATCAGCGGGATCGAGAACTCCGCGCCTTCCTTGACGCCGGACGGCCAGCGCGAGGTCACCGTCTTGGTCTTGGTGTAGAAGCGCACCGAATCCGGGCCGTGCTGGTTGAGATCGCCGAAGCCCGACTTCTTCCAGCCGCCGAAGGTGTAATAGGCGATCGGCACCGGGATCGGCACGTTGATGCCGACCATGCCGACATTGACCTTGGCCGCGAAGTCGCGCGCGGCATCGCCGTCGCGGGTGAAGATCGCAACGCCGTTGCCGTAATCATGCTCCGACGGCAGCGCCAGCGCTTCCTTGTAATCGTGCGCGCGCACGACCGAGAGCACGGGACCAAAAATCTCTTCCTTGTAGATCCGCATGTCCTTCGTGACGTTGTCGAACAGCGAACCGCCGAGATAGAAGCCGTTCTCGTAGCCCTGCATCTTGAAGCCTCGGCCGTCGACGGCAAGCGTCGCGCCTTCCTTGATGCCGATGTCGATATAGCCCTTGACCTTCTCGACCGCCTCGCGCGTCACCAGCGGACCGTAATCGGCGGACGGATCGATCGAGGTGCCGATCTTGAGGCTCTCGACGCGCGGGATCAGCTTTTCCATTAAGCGGTCGGCAGTGGACTTGCCGACGGGGACCGCGACGGACACGGCCATGCAGCGTTCGCCGGCCGAACCGTAACCGGCGCCGATCAGTGCGTCGACCGCCTGGTCCATGTCGGCGTCGGGCATGATGATGGCGTGGTTCTTGGCGCCGCCAAAGCACTGGCAGCGCTTGCCGGTTTGGGCTGCGCGCTCGTAGATGTATTGCGCGATCGGAGTGGAGCCGACGAAGCCGACGGCCTTGATATCCGGATCGTCGAGGATAGCGTCGACCGCTTCCTTGTCGCCGTTGACAACGTTGAGGATGCCGGCCGGCAGGCCCGCCTCGATCATCAGCTCGGCGAGCATCATCGGCACGCCGGGATCGCGCTCCGACGGCTTCAGGATGAAGGCGTTGCCGCAGGCAATCGCAGGCGCGAACTTCCACATCGGGATCATCGCCGGGAAATTGAACGGCGTGATGCCGGCGACGACGCCGAGCGCCTGGCGCATCGAGTAGATGTCGATGCCGGGGCCGGCGCCTTCGGTGTATTCGCCCTTCATCAGATGCGGGATGCCGCAGGCAAATTCCGCGACTTCGAGGCCGCGCTGGATGTCGCCCTTGGCGTCCGGAACGGTCTTGCCATGCTCGCGGGCGAGCAACTCGGCGAGCTTGTCGTAGTCGCGCTGCACCAGCTCGACGAACTTCATCATGACGCGGGCGCGGCGCTGCGGGTTGGTCGCGGCCCATTCCGGCTGCGCGGCGCGGGCGTTCTCCACGGCGGCGCGGACCTCGGCCTTGGACGCCAGCGCCACCTTGGCCTGGACGTCACCCGTCATCGGCTCGAAAACGTCGGCGGTGCGGCCCGAGGTGCCCTTGACCTCCTTGCCACCAATGAAATGTCCGACTGAACGCATGGAATGGTCTCCTTAAGGCGAGCTTGAACGCTTTGACAAATCCTATCGACCTGCATTTTATAGGATTCAAGTCTGAGATAATGCACCATAGATGTGCGAAAATGCTGGATCAAGGCGCTATCGACTGGGACGACTTCCGCTTCGTGCTGGCCATCGTGCGGGGCGGCTCGGTTTCGGCTGCGGCAAAACAGCTCGGCGTCGACCATGCTACCGTCATCCGCCGCGTCGACCGGCTGGAGAAGCACCTCTCGGCCAAGCTGTTTGACCGGCGCAAGACCGGCTACCTGCTGACAGAGGCCGGCCAGCGCGTCGCCGACAGCGCGGAAGCCATGGAATCGACCATCGTCGCCAACCAGGAGCAGGTCGGTGGCTCCGTGGCGCGGCTGACCGGCACAGTGAGGATCGGCGCGCCAGACGGATTTGGCACCGCCTTCCTGGCGCCCCGGCTCGCTCAGTTCGCCGACCGGTATCCCGATCTCGATTTGCAACTGGTGGCCACCGCGCGGCTGTTCAGCCTCTCCAAGCGCGAGGCCGATATCGCGATCAGCCTGACCATGCCGAAGGAAGGCCGCATCGTCGGCCGCAAACTGCTCGACTACCGCCTCGGACTCTATGCCGCGCCCGCCTATCTCGACCGCTTCCCGAAAATCACCTCGCGCGAGGTGCTGCCGCAGCATCGCTTCGTCGGCTATATCGAGGAGCTCTTGTTCACGCCCGAGCTCGACTATTTGCCGCAGGTGTCGCCGAAGGTCTCCGCACGCTTGCGCAGCGCCAATCTGATCGCACAACTCAATGCCACGCTCGCCGGCTTCGGTATCGCCGTCCTGCCGCACTTCATGGCGGCCGACTATCCGCAGCTGCTTGCGGTGCTGGCGGAAGAGGTCTCGATCACCCGCACCTTCTGGATGCTGATGCACGCCGACAGCAAGGACCTCGCACGCATCCGCGCGGTGGCAGATTATATTTCCGAGATTGTGGAGCGCGAGCGGGCGCTGTTTGCGGGAAGGTAAGGACGGTCTCGTAGGTTGGGCAAAGCCGCCCTAGCGCCGTGCCCACCATGTCTCCACACTCGCGGTTGGATGGTGGGCACGCTTCGCTTTTGCCCACCTACGGCACCTCGGCCTAAGTCTGCTTCACCTTCTTCGCCGCCGTTACCTTCGGCTCACGCCGCGCGCCATCGAGCGCACTGTCCTTGCCCGTCTTCAACACCTCGTCCGACAGATCGCTCGAGCCGGCAATGCGCGCGAGCAGCATGGTGCCGGCCATGGTCGCCAGCGTCGCGATCGCCTGCTTGCGCGCGGCCTTGCGCGGCAGATTCGGGATGAAGTCCGTGATCATCTCGATCATCTCGTCGAGCTTGCCCGCAAAGGCCTTTCGTGTCTTCGGGCTCTCCCGGGCGATCTCGGCGCCGAGCGCGGGAATCGAGCAACCGTGACCGGGGTTGTCGCGATGCACCGTCGAGAGATAGGTCTCCACGATCTGGGGGAGCTGCTTCTCCGGCGCGACCTGATCAGATTGCTTGCGCCAGTGCTCCATCGAGCGATCCATGGCATAGTCGAACGCCTCGATCACGAGCGCCTCGCGGGAATCGAAATGGGCGTAGAAGCCGCCATGGGTCAGGCCCGCCTCCTTCATGAGGTCGGCGACGCCGATGCCGTGGGCGCCCTTTTCGCGCAGCCGCACGGAGGCCTTCTTCACGATGCGATCGTGGGTTTCCTGCTTGTGTTCCCGGGAATAGCGCATGCGAGTCTCATTGAATGTCGGAGGTCATCTAATAACACGGATATCGGCCGGACGGCGCATTAATTCCCGGTAAAATTGTTGCCGATCATGGAAAAGGTCGCCGTTGCGTGCACCGCAAGCGCCCCCTGACCGTCGCGGACGAAACCCTCGGTGTAGCTGGTCTGGCGTCCCAGCTTGATCACCTTGCCTTCGGCGGCGATCAGCCCGGACCGGACCGAGAGCGGACGCAGGAAGGTCATTTTCAGATCGAGGGTGACGGAGCCCTGCCCGGGCTCCAGCCTGGTCGAGATCGCACACCCCATGGCGGTGTCGAGCAGCGCGGCGGCTGTGGCCCCGTGCAGGAGGCCTATGGTGTTTTCGAGATCCTCGCGCGGCTCGAGTTCCATGACGATCCGGCCCGGCTCGACCACGGCCATGACGAAGCCGATCAGCTTGGCAAAGGGTGGCGGCGGCAGCCTTCCGTCGCGGATGCCCAGCATCGCATCCATGCCTGACAGGCCCATCGCCACCTTCGCAACCGGCGCAGGCACCTGCCACTCCACCACACGCTCGCGCCGGCCCGCAGGCGAAAACAGGTCGGGTTGATCGTTGCTGGTCATCGCGGCCTCTTGGTATGATTTCCATCATACTATTCTGCGGACTTCGCGCTGGCAACTCCCTCCCGCCCGCTTGACAACCAATGCGTTTCGCCCGGAAGTGATCCCGACAGGCGCATTCGCACGTCCACGAAACTCAGAGATCCCCTCATGGAAATGCTCAACCATCACTGCGGCGTGACGCGCGATGCGCGCGGCGTCGTTCACGTCGCCATCTGCAATGCCGGCTCGCTGAACATTTTGGGCTCGCCCGTCACCGATGCGGTTCGCGAAGGTTTGCAGCAGCTCTCGTCCGACCGCAGCATCCGGGTTGCGGTGCTGCGCGGCCAGAGCGAGAAGAGCATGATCGGCGGCGCCGACATCAAGGAGATGGCCAGGCTCGACCAGAAGTCCGCCGAAGCCTTCATCAGCCGCCTGCGCGACCTCTGCGAGGCCGTGCGCGCCTTCCCGGCTCCCATGATCGCGCGCATGCCCGGCTGGTGCCTCGGCGGCGGGCTCGAAGTCGCTGCCGCCTGCGACTTCCGGATCGCAGCCCATGATGCGCATTTCGGCATGCCGGAGGTGCGCGTCGGCATTCCCTCAGTGATCCATGCCGCGCTGCTGCCGCGTCTGATCGGCTGGGCCCGCGCGCGCTGGCTGGTGATGACCGCTGAGAACATCGACGCGTCGACGGCGCTGGCCTGGGGGCTGGTCGACAAGGTCGCGCCGGAAGGCGGGCTCGATGCCGAGGTCGAGCACCTTGTGCAGGCGCTGCTCGAATGCGGCCCCGAGGCGCTGCGCTCGCAGAAAGCACTGCTGCGGCAATGGGAGGAACTGCCGCTGACGGAGTCGGTGAATTTGAGCGTGAAGGTGTTCGGCGAGTCGTTCCTGACGGACGAGCCGACGCGGCTGATGGGCGCGTTTGTGAATCGGAAGCGGTAGGCGCTCTCAACCTTTTCCGTTCGCACGACCAAATCTCATGCGAACCACAAGATTTTCTCATGCCGGACGCAGTTGCATTTTTTGCGCCGCATCATATGATGTTCATAATCTTACATGTCCGACATCGTAGGGAGTCTCCCCCATGGCCGAAGCCGCCGATCCCGTCGTCATCGTCTCCGCCGTCCGTAGCCCGCTCGGGCGCTTCATGGGCGAGCTGTCGCCGCTTCCCGCACACAAGCTCGGTTCGCACGTGATCGGCGCGGCACTCGAGCGTGCCAAGCTTGCGCCGGAGAAGGTCGACGAGGTCTTCATGGGCTGCGTCCTTCCCGCGGGCCAGGGCCAGGCACCGGCGCGCCAGGCTGCGCGTGCGGCCGGCCTGGCCGACGCCACAGGGGCGACCACTGTGAACAAGGTCTGCGGCTCCGGCATGAAAGCGACCATGCTGGCGCACGACATCATTCGCGCCGGCTCGGCCGAGATCGTCGTCTCCGGCGGCATGGAGAGCATGAGCAACGCGCCGTATCTGCTCGCCAAGGCGCGTGGCGGCTATCGCGCCGGCCACGACCGCATCATCGACCACATGATGATGGACGGCCTTGAAGACGCCTACGAGACCGGCCGCTCCATGGGCGATTTCGGCGAGGCCACCGCCGAAGCCTACCAGTTCACCCGCAAGGACCAGGACGCCTTCGCGATGGAAACGTTGAGCCGCGCGCGCAAGGCGGTCGAGGGCGGCGCGTTCAAGGCCGAGATCGCGCCGATCACGCTGAGCGAGAAGGCAGGCCCCCGCATCGTCGCTAATGACGAGCATCCGCTCAAGGTCGATCCCGCGAAGATCCCCGGGCTGAAGCCGGCGTTCCGCGCCAACGGCACCATCACGCCGGCGGCCTCCTCCGCCAACGCCGACGGCGCCGCTGCGCTGGTGCTGACGAAGCGCTCACTCGCCGATCGCAACGGCCTGCCGGCTCTCGCCGTGATCAAGGGCCACGCCACCCACAGCCAGGAGCCGCAATGGTTCACCACGGCCCCGATCCCGGCGATCCGCAAGCTCTTGGACAAAGTCGGCTGGAGCGCCGACGACGTCGACCTGTTCGAGATCAACGAAGCCTTCGCCGTGGTGGCGATGGCGGCGCAGCGCGATCTCGGCATTCCCCGCGAGAAGCTCAACATCAACGGCGGCGCGTGCGCGCTCGGCCATCCCGTCGGTGCCACCGGCGCACGGCTGATCGTGACGCTGCTGCATGCGCTCGAGGCGCGAAACCTCAAGCGCGGTGTCGCGGCGCTCTGCATCGGCGGCGGCGAAGCCACAGCGATAGCGGTGGAACGCTTGACGCACTGAGGTGAAAGTCCGGAAATGAGGGAACTCCGTCATTTCAGACAGACGCGTCTCGTGCCACTCTGCAAACTTGCGCAGGTGTTTCAAATCCTGCCTACCAAGATTGAGGCCCAATGATCTCGAACTGGCTCGCGGCAACACTCGGCCGCCGCAATATCCACTACGGCTGGGTGATGGTCGGCGTGACCTTCCTCACCGCGCTGATCAGCGCCGGCACGGTCGGCGCGCCCGGCGTGTTCATCGTTCCGCTTCAGAAGGAATTCGGCTGGAGCACGGCGGAGATCTCCTCCGCGCTGTCAATCCGCTTCATCCTGTTCGGGCTGATGGCGCCGTTTGCGGCAGCCCTGCTCAACCGTTACGGCCTCCGCAACGTCACGCTGACCGCGCAGCTCATCGTCGTCTCGGCGCTGGTGCTCTCGCTCGGCATGACGGAGGTCTGGCAGCTCGTGGCGCTGTGGGGCGTCGTGATCGGGATCGGCACCGGCATGACCGCACTGGTGCTGGGCGCCACCATCGCGACGCGCTGGTTCGCAGCGCGGCGCGGCCTCGTCGTCGGCATCATGACCGCGAGCGTCGCCACCGGCCAGCTCGTGTTCCTGCCGCTGCTGGCAAGCCTCACCGAACGTTTCGGCTGGCGGCTTGCGCTCGGCTTCGTCTGCATCGCGCTTGGTGTTTCCGCCCTCGCGGTCCTGCTCGCGATGCGCGACCGTCCGAGCGATTTGGGCCTGCGCCCGTTCGGCGACGAAGGCACCACACCCCTGCCCGCCCCGCCCGTCAGCCATGGCTCGATCACCGGCGTGGCACTCGGCACGCTGCGCGACGCCTCGAAGAGCAGCGCGTTCTGGGTCCTGTTTGCGACGTTCTTCGTCTGCGGCGCATCCACCAATGGCCTCGTGCAGGTGCATCTGATTCCGATGTGCCTCGATTTCGGCATCCCGCAGGTGCAGGCCGCGGGCTTGCTGGCTGCCATGGGCATCTTCGACTTCTTCGGCACCATCATGTCGGGCTGGCTGTCGGACCGCTACGACAACCGCTATTTGCTGTTCTGGTATTACGGCCTGCGCGGGCTCTCGCTGATCTTCCTCCCCTTCAGCGATTTCTCGTTTTATGGGCTCTCGATCTTCTCGATGTTCTACGGGCTCGACTGGATCGCAACCGTGCCGCCCACGGTGCGCCTGTCCGCGCAGAAATTCGGACCCGAGCGCGCCAATCTGGTGTTCGGCTGGATCTTTGCCGGCCACCAGCTCGGCGCGGGCACCGCCGCCTTCGGCGCCGGTTTCTCGCGGACGGTCTATCAGAGCTACCTGCCCGCCTTCTTCATCGCCGGCGCGCTCTGCGTGTTCGCCGCGCTGATCGTGCTGACGTTGTCGCGACAACCGAAGCCAAAGCCGCAAGCCGCGATGGCTTAGTATCTGATGGCTGCCGGTGACGCCGTAGAGTGCGGCGTCACCGATCCGCCCGACACGAGGCGGGTCGTTCGGGTTCGGGATGCCGCTCGATTGCGGAAGACGTACCTGAAATAAAACGCGACCAGCCGTCGCAGATCGAAAAATCAGCAAGGCGAACCTGCCGTAGCCGTCGACAGACGCCTTGCGGATGTTCATGCGTCGCAATTATGTCGGCTGGCCTCTCAGGCGACGGAACCACCGCGCGGGTTGACGATCGTATAGCCACGCAATGAACGCGCATGCATTCGCGTCGCGTGTCCGCCCGAGTTGGCGTCGTACGCCATCCAGGTGTCCCCTTCCAGGTGCTGCTCGAGGACGAACACATGTCCACGTCGCGCTGCGACCATTCCCGGTGCGGGTGATGTCCGCGGGAAGCGCAGCCAATTGGCCGCAAGATTCAATTCCGGCACGATACGGCCGAACACGCGCAGAGCCGCGCCGCAGCCGCAGAACGAGGAAGGGCAACCTGCCGGACGACTACCGACAATGCGAGCGCCGGAGATGTCCGCCGTCGGGGCGCTGCCCGCGCTGGTCACCGTCAGTTGCGTTGCGCGATAGGCTTGTAGCGAGGACCTGGGAGTTAGTGGGGACCGGGAAGTCCGCTCACGGCGCGTTTGCGCATACGAGAAGTCGCAGGGCATCGTGACGTTGCATTCAGGTACTTGATGAATGCGATAAGTCCGTGCTTCGGAAGCGACGGAGCTTAGGGCAACCAAGAGACACGCAGAAAGAACCGCCTTGAACATTGCAGGGCTCCAAATTGAAGATCCCTGCCCCGGCAGTGAGAAACCAATAACAGTTTGGCTGAAATGGGCTAAAAAGCGGCCGAAAGTGGCTTCATTTGCGGGCCGATTTCTGCAGTCCTCATATCCCAGACGTAGCGGCAGAGATGGACTACTCGCAGAGAACGAATGCGTGTCGTCGCAACTGAGACGCTACCGCATGTGCACGCCGCCCAGCGACGGGCGTCGACCGGCCGAGCGCGCAAACGCCCAGGGCGCCCCTCGAGCCATAAACCCGGGCAGTAATTGTTGCGCGCGTGGTCAGCCCCGAGTCGTCGCCAAACCCGCTCCTGTGGCTATCGCAAAGTCCGATTTTGCAGCACTGAGCGCTGCGGCGAGCTCGTCGATGTGGTAGGGCTTCGACAGGATCCGGATCCCGGCCATTTCGGCGTCGTGAACCGCGGCTTCGGCGTATCCGCTCGTCAGCAGGACCGGGATGTCGCTTCGCCTCCTCTTTATCTCGGACGCGAGTTCGACACCGTTCATGCCGCCCGGCATCATGATATCGGAAAACACCAGATCGACGGAGCGGCCGTCCGCTAGGGCACCGAGGGCCGCCGCAGCACTGGCCGCGCGCGTGACCTGGTAACCGAGCTGCGCAAGCATTTCGCTGACCAGCGCGGCGACCTCGTCGTCGTCTTCGACGAGGAGAACCCGGCCATGATTAGCCTTCTTGGGACGCGCCCTGTTCAGGTCGATGAGATGCCGTTCACCCGAAGGAATATTCCTGGATCGCGGCAAATAGAGCTCGATGCTGGTGCCCTCGTCGACGATCGATTTTATTCGAACCATCCCGCGTGATTGCGTCGCAAATCCGTGCACCTGCGCAAGCCCCAGGCCCGAGCCTTTCCCGACATCCTTGGTCGTGAAGAACGGTTCGAAGACCCGCGCCAGGATCTCGGGGCTCATCCCGACGCCCCTGTCGACCACGGACAGGCGGACGTAATCGCCCGAAATTTCATCCTCGTCGAAGCCGGCCAGGTTCTCGCCACGAACAACGATCGTGCCGCCGTTCGGCATCGCATCGCGGGCGTTGACCGCCAGGTTGAGAATGACCAGTTCGAGCTCTCCCGGATCGACCTCCACCGGCCAAAGACCATCCGGAAAATCGAACTCGACGTGAACGTCGCCTCTCAGGCTCCGATCGAGCAGTTCGCGCATGCCGCCGATCTGCGATGCGATGTCGACGGCCTCGGGCCGGAGCTTCTGCCGCCGTGAAAAAGCCAGAAGCTGCCGGGTCAGGCCGGCACCGCGCTGCGCCGCCTGAACCATTCCCTGCAACAGCCGACGCCGCCGATCAGGATCTGTCTGCCGATCGAGCATGTCCAATCCACCGGAGATCACCATCAGCAGATTATTGAAGTCGTGAGCTACTCCGCCGGTCAATTGTCCGATGGCTTCGATCTTCTGGGCTTGACGAAGGGTCTCCTCGACCCGGGCGCGCTCTTCCATTTCGGCCCGCAGATGCTTGTTGGCCTCCTCGAGAGCACGGGTGCGCTCGACCACGAGCTTCTCGAGTTCCTGGGCCGTCCGCTCGCGCGCCTGCAGCAAGGTTCGAATTTCATATTGCCGCCGGCGGGCCCGCATTGCGGATTGAATTGCGCTCGTCAGCGTGATCGGCTGAACCGGACGTTCAAGCAGCGAAACGTTGCGGAGTGTCTCGACGATGCTGCGGCGCCAAGCAACCACCGCCGGCTGCTCGCGGTGGCTGGTGAGAATGACAAAGGGCAGGTCGGACCAGGGCGGCTGCCGCTCGATCCAATGTGCCAGCGGCTGGGTATCCTTCCCGAACAAGCCCTCCTCGGCGAGAAGGACCGCGCCCACTCCCGCCGACATCTCGCTGACCAGTTCAGGCAGACCACGACAATTGATTGCGACGAGATTCGAATTGCGGAAAAGCTCGACCGATGCGGCCCCATCACGGCCGATCGGAGCAAACACGAGAACGCAATGATCGCGGTCCGCGCTCATTCCGCCGGCCCCTCCGGCATCTCCGTGCCCGTATAACGCGGATTTCCGGAGAAAATGCCGCTGAACTCGCTCAGCGGAGGGCCTAGCGTGATGCCAGCGCGGCCAAGACGAAACTCGCGGATTGAGTTTTCATGATTGCCGCTGCGCTTCTTCACGACGGAGAGGGCACGCCGCACCGTTCCGCCGACCTCAAAATAGCGCAGCATGAGCACCGCATCACTCAAATAGCTGATATCGAGAGCCGTTTCCATCGGACCGACCAGCCCATGTTGAGCGAGGATCAGGACGGTCAGCACGCCTTTCTGCCCGAGATAGCTCAGGAGCTCATGCATCTGAAGGATGAGGAATCGCTCATCCGGCATCGCGTTGAGGTAACCGTTCAGACTGTCGATGATGACAATCCGGGCGTTATCCTTTTCGACGCTCTTTCGTACATTCGCGGCGAATTCCCCGGGGGACATCTCGGCGGGATCGATCTGTTGAAAGCGGATGAGTCCCGATTGCAGGTGCGTTTCAAGGGGCAGGCCAAGCGTCCGAGCCCGGGCTTCCACCGTGCCGCGACCTTCATCGAAGGCAAAGAACACCGCATGCTCACCACGGGCTGCCGCCGCGATCGCATAGGTCAGCGCGAGAGAAGACTTGCCGACACCGGCGGCGCCCAAGAGCAGCGCACTGGTGCCGCGCTCGAGCCCTCCTCCCAGGAGCTGGTCGAGTTGCGCATTGCCGCTCGGCGTCAACTCACCGATGAACGAGGCGTGATGTTCCCCCGCGACTAGCCGGGGGAATATCCGCACCCCTCCCGCTTCAATGGTGAAATCGTGGAAGCCGCCGCGAAATCGAATGCCGCGCATCTTGATGACGCGCAGCCGCCGGCGCTCTGCTCCATAATCGATTGCGAGCTGTTCGAGCATCACCACGCCATGCGCGATCGAATGGAGCTGCAGATCGTCCTGGGAGGACGAGAGGTCGTCGAGGAGGATGACCGTGCAATTGCGGTTGGTGAAGAAGTGCTTCAAGGCCAGAACCTGGCGCCGGTACCGCAGCGGGTTCTGCGCGAGGAGGCGCAGCTCGGACAGGCTGTCCAGCACCACGCGCGCGGGATTGATCCGTTCGACTTCCTTGAATATCAGGCCCGTGGTTTCGCTCAGCTCCATTTCAGCGGGATGGAAGACGGTGAGCTCCCGCTCGGGATCCAGCGTCGTCTCCGGCGGCACCAGTTCGAAGATGTCGACACCTTGCAGCGACCAGCCGTGCCGCTGCGCAACCAGCGTCAGCTCACGCTTGGTTTCCGACAAGGAGATATAGAGCACGCGTTCACCGCAGCGGACGCCCTCGAGAAGGAATTGAAGCGCCATCGTGGTCTTGCCCGAGCCGGGCCGACCCTCGTAGAGGTACATGCGATTGGGATCGAGCCCGCCACAGAGGATGTCGTCCAGACCGTCGCTGCCGGTCGAAATCCTGGGCAAGTCTTCGGGGTCGCTGGTTTGCGCCCCGCTGGATGAATCGGTCATTGGACCCCCGTGAAAGTTCCGTCGCTAACAATCTGCGCTCCGGCCGGAAGACAGGTGGCGCAGGTCAGCGGTCCGGTTCCAACCAAAAGGCGAAGCTGGCAAAGAACGCCTAGGCGGGGTTCCAAGTTCCGCGTCAGGACGCATGTCCGCCAGACCGTCTCCGGCGGAACCGTTTTGGGCCCTCGTTCAGATTCCCGGAGGGTCAGAAGGTCAATATCGACAAAACCAGTACGCTGGCCCCGAAATGCAGCACCAGCTCATTGCATCATCGAGGCCGCGATCTTCTCTGCCGACATCAGAACTGGGAAATTGGTGTTGGCACACGGCACCACCGGGAAGATCGAGGCGTCGACGACGCGCAGGCCCTGCACGCCTTTGACGCGGCCCTCTGGATCGACGACCGCCATCGGATCGTCGGCCCGGCCCATGCGGCACGAGCAGGAGGCGTGCCACACGCCGATGGTCGCCTTGCGCACGAAGGCTTCCAGCGCCTCGTCGTCGTTGATGACGTCGTCGAAGGTGAAGCCCTCGACCACGAAATTGTCGATCATGTAGTGGCGCAGCGCCGCCGGCCCGTCCATCAGGGCCGCGGCGATTTTTGTCAGTATCCGGTTCCTGGTGTTGACCACGCCGATCTTGCGCACGCGGTCGGTATAGGAGGCCGGGAACGGCTTGTCCGTCACGGCCCTGACGACATCGCTCATCTGTACGGCCGCCATCTTGCGGAAACCGCTCATCAGGCGATCGAGGTCGCGCCGGTCGGACAACAGGTTGAACTCGACGATCGGCTCGGCTGCCGGGTCGCGCGAGGCAAGCTTGACCTGTCCTGTCTCGGAATAGGTCTTGTTGACGAACGTCAGCAGCGATCCGATCTGCTCACCGACGGCGTGCCAGGCTGATTTGCTGAGCAGGACGACGAACATGTCGCCTTTCGGCACGCCTTCGAGCCCGGACGAATAACGCAGGCCAAGCTGCATGTGGCGCCTGGTGTGCTCGTTCATGCGCGCGCCGCGGCGGACAAAGGACGACAACGAGATCGAGGGATGATCCATCAGGCGCTGGCCGACGCCTTCCAACCCCATCAGCACGGGAATACCCATATCCTTGAGGTGACCGACCGGGCCGATGCCGGCGCGCAACAGATGCGCCGGCGAATGGATGGCGCCGCTGGAGAGAATGATCTCGCGGCCGCGGAATTCCTGCTCCCGTCCGTCGACCACGGCCTTCACGCCGACGCATCGCGTGCCTTCGAACAGCAGCTCTCTGACCTGCGTGTTGGTGGAGATCGTCAGATTGGCGCGCTTGCGCGTATCACGATCGAGATAGCCCATGGCGGCCGAGACGCGTTGCTCGGCCTGGTTGGAGTGCGTCACCGGGAAAAACCCGTCGACGAACTCGCCGTTCTGGTCCGGCAGGAACTGATGTCCGGCCTGCTGGAAGGCTTGCGCGAACGCCTGCGAATGCCGCGTCCAGTGCTCCCTGGGAATTCGGCGGACCGGAATGCGGCCGTCCTTGCCGTGGTAGGGACCGTCGAAATCGAGGTCGCGCTCGACCTTCTTGAAGAAGGGCAGCACATCGTTCCAGCTCCACCCCGCAGCGCCGCGCGCGTCCCATTCGTCGTAGTCGGTCGGCGCGCCGCGGTTGGCCATCTGGCCGTTGATCGAGGAGCCGCCGCCAAGCACGCGAGCCTGCTCGTATTTGCGTAAGGGCGGACGTCCTTCGTTCGGATTGTTATGGCTGACGATCTGGGTCGTGACCTTGAGCTCGGTCCAGTGGAAGCGCGGATCGAAATAGGCCGTACCCGGATAGCTGTCCCTGATCTCGGCCGGCTCGTCGCCGGGCGGTGTGTCCTGTCCAGCCTCGCAGAGCAGGACCTTGTTGGCGCTCCTCGCGGAGAGCCGGTGGGCCAGCACGGACCCCGCCGAGCCGCCGCCCACGATAATGAAGTCGTACACGATTGGCGCTTCCTTTTGTTCTTGCCCGGGAAGCGTAGCGCGTAATTGTTTTGAGGTCACGTCATCACTGCCGCGGCAAAGCGGAGCACAGACAGCGGCAACATCGAAGGCGCCCTATCGGCAGGCACCCATCGTCGGGTCAGCAGTTGACGAGCTACCGAACCTGGGAAGCTTTACGGCTTCCTCACGAAGCCCGCGCGCAACCGCTCGGCAAACCAGACTACAAAAATTGAAGCAAACGACAGACAGAAAAATATGGCCGTCCAAAGCAGCGCGTTACCCGCATTTGTCATGACGTCTCTCCCTCGTTTCAAACGAGACGCTTGCAGACAATCGGACGCGTGGCGTTGCGATAGATCAATTTTGCTCAACTGGCATTGGGCAGAGGTCGGCATCAGCGGTTCGCAGTGACGGCTGAAACTACGGCCTGATCGAAAAATTCCCCGGCGGCCCCGGCTTTCGCAATGGCTCCGCCAGCCGCGCGAATTCGCACAGCAGCGACCGCGTCTTCCTGGGATCGATGATCTCCTCCACCCAGAACTTTTCGGCGGAGCGGAACGGCGAGCGCAGCTTGTTGAGGCGGTCCTCGATCTCTTTCAGTTTCTCCGCCTTGTCCTCAGCCGCGTCGATGTCCGCACGGTAGGCGGCTTCGATGCCGCCTTCGAGCGGGAGCGAGCCCCAATAGGCCGACGGCCAGGCGTAGCGGATCGAGAAGCGGTCGGCGGGCTGATGCACCACGCCGGCGACGCCGAAGGCATTGCGCAGGATCACCGTGCACCAGGGCACCGTGGTCTGGTTGACCGCGGCCATGGCGCGAACGCCATGGCGGATGGTGCCCGCCTTCTCCGCATCGAGCCCGATCATGAAGCCGGGGCAGTCCATGAGATAGACGATCGGCAAATGGAAGGTCTCTGCGAAGTCGACCCAGCGCACCACCTTCTGACAGGCATTCGCCGTCCAGGAGCCGCCATAGTGAAAGCTGTCGCTGGCAAGCACCATCACCGCCCTGCCCTCGAGCCGCGCGAGGCCGACGATGATCGGCTTGCCGAAATTCTTGCCGACCTCGAAAAACGAACCCTTGTCCACGACCTGTTCGACGATCGGCCGTATCTTGTAGACCTGCTTGCGGTTGCGCGGGACCGCGCTCATCAGCGCCTCTTCGGTGCGCTCCGGATTGTCGGTGCAGGGCAAGGTCGGCGGCAGCCCGTCAACCGACGACGGCAGATAGGACAGGAATCGCCGCGCGCAGGCAAAGGCCTCCTCCTCGGTGTCGACGGCATGATCGACCGCGCCGGCGCGGGTCTGGATGTCGGCGCCGCCGAGCTCTTCCTTCGAGAGATCCTGCCCCAGCGCCTTCACCACCGGCGGGCCTGCGACGAACATCGCGGACTTCCGGGTCATGATGGAATAGTGGCTGGCGGCAAGACGCGCGGCACCGAGCCCTGCGACCGAGCCGAGGCCGAGCGCGACCACGGGCACGCGCGACAAGTTTTCGGTGGTGAAGCGATACCAGCGTGTGCCGCCGATACCACCCGGCAGGTTCGCCGCGCCCTTGGTCTCGATGGTCTTGACCGAGCCGCCGCCGCCCGAGCCTTCGATGATGCGGACGATGGGCAGGCGGAGATCATGCGCCATCTCCTCCGCCATCAGCGGTTTTGCGGAGATGGACGCGTCCGCCGAGCCGCCGCGCACGGTGAAATCGTCGCCGACCACGACGACGGTGCGGCCTTCGACGCGGGCACGGCCGAACACGCAGTTCGCCGGCGTCAATTTCTGCAACTCGCCGCTGGAATCGTACTCGCCGACGCCGGAGACGGCACCGATTTCGTGAAAGCTGCCTTTGTCGGTCAGTCTGTCGATACGTTCCCGAACAGTCAGTCGGCCCTGGTCATGCTGACGCTTGACCTTGTCAACGCCGCCCATCTCCCGCGCGAAGGCTTCGCGCCGGGCGAGCTCGTCGAGTTCCGACTTCCAGTTCATTCACTCCCTCCGAATTGATCGGCTTGTTATTGTTGTGCACGGCCATGGCGACCGGTTTGCGCGGGATGCGGGCGTTGAATACGTCGCCCTCCGCGCCGTCCATCAGGCTGCCGAGCGAGCGGCCGAGCGCGACCATCAACGGGGCGACTTCGGCATGCAGACGCTGCTCGTCATACATCGACGACAGAAGACCGATCGTGATCACCACAAACGTCTGATACTGCGGCGACCAGATCGGCACCGCGAGCCCGTTGATGTGCGGGCTCCACAAGCCGCAGGCCACGACATAGCCGCGCTCATGCAGCGACTGCCGGTTGGCCTCGATGCGGGGCCGCAGGATTTTCGCAGCCTCGGGAGCTTCCCGCTCCATGTCCGCGATGAAGGCATCGCCGACCTCGGGCGCCAACGCCGCGGTGTAGGCTGCGCCCGCAGCAGTGGAGGCCATCGAGATGCGGCTGCCGGTGCCCTCGTGCAGGCCGAGTGCCGAGGCCGAGCGCGCAAACTGGAGATAGACCAGATGGAAGCGATCGGGGACCACGAAACCAACCGTGCCGGGCAGTTGCTCGGCGACTTCCTGAAGCCGCTGGCGAATCATGCTGCGCAGTTGCGCGCCCTTCATCATCGAGGCGCTCATCGCCACCGCGCTCGGCCCGATGCGATATTTCTGATCGCGCGGCAGATAGACCAGCTGACCCATTCGCGTCAGCGTGTGCGTGAGCCGCGACACGGTCGAGCGCGGCAAGCCGCAGCGGTTTGAAATTTCGAGATTGCCGAGCCTGCTATCGTGGCCCTCGAAGCATCGCAACACGTCGAACGCGCGCGACACCACTTGGATGACATCACCCTCACCGGCATCGCCGGCGAGCGCACCTTGTCTACTCAACCGCTCTGAACGTCGTCCCATGATCCCTACCGCTTGTTCCGCTGTGCGGAATTAAATTCCGCTTGCAGAAGAAACTACCTCAGGCATTTTGCGACCACAAGAAGAAGGCGATGGCATGCCAGAGATTAAGATCGTCACGGAAATCGCGGGTCGCATCTGCTCAACTCCCGTGCAAGTTGGAGGAACCGTTGCGGATGGTGATGAGATTGTGGTGGTCGAAGCGATGAAGATGGAGATACCTGTGCTTTCTCCTGTGAGCGGCGAGATCACATCTATCCTAGTGAAGATCGACGACGTCGTTGCCGAGGGACAGGCGATCGCGATCATCGCGAGCTGACTGTATTATCCGTCGTTTCCGCGACAATCTGTCAGCCTCATTGCTGCGTTCGCGGTACGGCGTTGCCATCGCCTGATCGCGATGACATGATCCGTTTCAAACAAAACTTGTTTCAAACAAAGAAAGAAAATCGTCGCGGCAAACGCGAGGATCATTGGAGGGAAACATGCTTCGTGGGCTGATCATGCTCGCGCCTGCCTTGGTGGCGGGCCTTTCTTTTGCGTCTACACGCTATGCAGCCGCCGAAGACATCAAGCTACCGGCGACATTGACGTTCACCGCCTATGACACCGGCACCGCCGGCTTCAACATCGCGGTCGGCGTCGGCAAGATGATGAAGGACAAATACTCGACCGATGTGCGCGTGCTCCCCGCAGGCAACGACGTCGCGCGTCTGGCGCCGCTGCGCGCCAAGCGTGCGGTCTCCGCGGCGATGGGATCGGGGACCTATTTCGCACAGGAAGGCGTGTTCGAGTTCGGCTCCAGGGAGTGGGGCCCGCAACCGCTCCAGATCCTGCTCTCATCCGTCGACTGCAATTGCGGCACGCTCGGCGTCGCTGCGGATACGGGCGTGAAGGAGCTGAAGGATCTCAAGGGCAAGCGCGTCGGATTCGTCGTCGGCTCGCCGGCGCTGAACCAGAACTCGCTCGCGGTGCTCGCCTTCGCCGGCCTGACGCAGAAGGACGTCAGAGTCGTCGAGTTCGCAAGCTACGGCGCGATGTGGAAGGGCCTGATCAACAACGACACCGACGCGGCCTTCGGCACCACCATCACCGGCCCCGCCAAGGAAGCCGAGACCTCGCCGCGCGGCCTGATCTGGCCGCCGCTGCCCGCCAAGGACAAGGAAGGCTGGGCGCGGATGCAGAAGGTCGGCTCGTTCTTCTTTCCGCAGACCGCGACCTGCGGCGCCGGCATCTCGGCGGACAAACCGATCGAGCTCGGCAACTACCCCTACCCGATTTTCGTCGCCTACGCCTCGCAAGCCCCCGACCAGGTCTATGCGATCACCAAAGCCATGATCGTGAACTACGATTCCTACAAGGACGCCGCGCCCGGCGCCGGCGGGCTTGCGGCCGATCGCCAGACCAAGAGCTGGGTGGTGCCGGTGCATCCCGGCGCGGTAAAGGCGCTGAAGGAAGCCGGGCAATGGAGCGACGCGCAGGGCGCTCACAACAACAGACTGATCAAGCGCCAGGAGGTGCTTGGCGCAGCGTGGACCGACTACGGAAAGTCCAACCCGCCTGCGGATGACAAGGCGTTCCTCGACGGCTGGATGAAGGCGCGTGCCACAGCCCTTGCGAAGGCCGACATGCCGAACGGGTTCGAGGATTAGTTCTCAGCGTTTATTGCCCACGCGCGGGGTCGATCATGTCGTCTGCTTCAGTCTCCACCGCCGCGCAGGACGAGGCCAAGCGGATCGTGTTCGACGATCCGCATGGCGCCGCCGGCAACATGCAGGAAGCGGAGGTCACGCGCGTCCGAAGCTTGCCCGGCGCGTGGCGCTGGATGCTCGTCGTCGCGACCGCCGCGACCGTCCTGCTCTGCATCAACCAGCAATTCTCGCTGCGCTTCTTCGTCGGCTACACCCAGCTCAACACGGAGTACTTCTATCTCCTGATCGCGCTGATGCTACCGTTCACGTTCCTGATCTTCCCGGGAACCGCACGCGCGCCGCTCGACCGCATTCCCTGGTATGATCTTCTCTGCTTCGTCGTGACTTTTGCCGCAGCGCTTGTGTTGATGTCGAACGTGCGCAAGGCCGCGGAGGCCGGCTGGGAATTCGGCGGCGCGCCGAACAGCGTGACAGCCGCGGGTCTCGTGATGTGGGTGATGCTGATGGAGGCGCTGCGCCGGACCGGCGGCTGGAGCCTGCTACTGAGCGTGCTCCCCTTCACCGTCTATCCGCTGTTCGCGGAATCCAGCTGGTTAGGTCCGTTCCGCGGCACGCAGTCGACGCTGGAGCAGGCGACCGCCTATCACGTGCTGTCGGGCGAGAGCCTGCTCGGCATTCCCATCCAGGCGTTTGCCGACACCGTGATCGGCTTCCTGGTGTTTGGCACCGCGCTGATGATGACCGGCGCCGGAAAGTTCTTCATCAATCTCGCCTTCGCGCTGTGCGGCACCTTCCGCGGCGGCGCGGCGAAGGTCTGCATCTTCGCCAGCGGCCTGCTCGGCATGATGTCGGGCTCGATCATCTCCAACGTGCTCACCGCCGGCACCATGACCATTCCGGTGATGAAGAAGAGCGGCTTTCGCGCATCTTATGCCGGCGCGATCGAGGCTTGTGCCTCGACCGGCGCGGTGCTGGCTCCGCCGGTGATGGGTGCAACCGCCTTCGTGATCGCACAATTCCTCAATGTCAGCTACGCCGATGTCGCGATCGCGGCCATCATTCCCGCCGCGCTGTATTACATCGGCCTGTTCATGCAGGTCGATTCCTATGCCGCACGACACGGGCTGAAGGGTATTCCGCGCGCGGAGCTGCCGCGGGTCATGGATACGATCCGGGACGGCTGGTACTACGTCTTCGTGATCGCGCTGCTGATCGTGATGCTGCTCTACTTCAAGCGCGAGAGCCATGCGCCATTCTACGCTACCGCCCTGCTTCTGGTCCTCAACCAGCTGTTCTCGAAGGACACGCGCTGGACTGTGGCGACCATCGGCAAATTCCTCGAGGTCAACGGGCGCACCTTCGTCGAGCTTGTCGGCATCCTCGCGGGCTGCGGCCTACTGATCGGCGCCTTCTCGATGACCGGCGTGGTGTCGAGCCTCGCCAACGATCTGCTGCGCATTGCCGGTGACAATCCGTTCCTGCTGCTCGGCATGTGCGCCCTCACCAGCCTGATCCTCGGCCTCGGGTTGACCACGACGGCCTGTTACATCTTCCTCGCCATCCTAGTCGCACCGGCGCTGGAGAAGCTCGGGCTGAACAAGATGGCCGTGCACATGTTCATCTTCTACTGGGGCATGCTGTCGTCGATCACCCCGCCGGTGGCGATCGCCTCGTTCGCAGCGGCAGGTATTGCCGGCTCGCCCGCGATGAAGACGGGCTGGGAATCGATGTGGGTCGGCAGCATCATCTATTTCATCCCGTTCTTCTTCGTGCTCAATCCCGCGCTGGTGCTGCAGGGGCCGAGCCCCTATTTGGCCGGCCTCGGTTTGATGGCGCTTGCGGCGTTCGGCACGCTGTTCATCTGCGGCGGCATCCAGGGCTACCAGCCCTTCGTCGGCGATCTCCGCGGCGCCGGTGCGCTGGAATGGCCGATCCGCGTGCTGCTGGTGATCGGCGGGTTCGTGGTGGCCACCCCCGGCGGCGGCATCATGCCGCTATCGCAAATGCAGGTGACGCTGCTCGGCCTCGCCATCCTCGTCCCCACGGTTTTGCTCGCCCTGCTGCTGGTCCGGCGGCAAGCCATGGTGCCGAACGGGTTGCGCGTGCCCTGATTGCGTTGCACAAAGAGAGGCGATGAAACCGCTTTCGCCTCTCGCCACCGCATGGACCCGTTCGAAGCCGCCTTTGCTGCGGTTTCTGGACAATTGCCTCAACGAATTCTCGGCGGAGACCTCGGGCGCCGCCGCCGACTACATTCCCGAGCTCGGCAAGGCCGATCCTGCCTGTTTCGGCATCAGCCTCGCGACCCTGGACGGTCATGTCTATGAGGTCGGCGACTCCAGGGTACCCTTCACCATCCAGTCGATGTCAAAGCCGTTCGTGTTCGCACTGGCGCTGGACCTGCTCGGCGCAAACAGGGTCGAGAGCGCGATCGGCGTCGAGCCCTCCGGCGATCCTTTCAACTCGATCCGGCTCAACTCGGACAACCATCCATTCAACCCGATGGTCAATGCCGGCGCGATCGCCTGCACCGGGCTGATCCACGACAGCAAGGGTCCGGACGCTTTCGAGCACATTCGCCTCGCGCTCGGTCGTTTTGCCGGCCGCGACCTCGCCGTCGACGAGGCCGTCTACGCTTCCGAAAGCCAGACCGGCGACCGCAATCGCGCCATCGGCTATCTCCTCAAGACCAATGCGGTGATCTCGGACGATGTCGCCGCCGTGCTCGACGTCTATTTCCGGCAATGCGCGGTACTGGTCACCGCGCGCGACATCGCGGTGATGGCGGCAACGCTCGCCAACCGCGGCGTCAACCCGGTTACCGGCGAGCAGGTGCTGACGCCTTACGCGATCTCGCGCACGCTCTCGGTAATGACGTCGTCGGGCATGTACGACTATGCCGGCGAATGGATCTACCGGATCGGCATCCCCGCCAAGAGTGGCGTCGGCGGCGGAATTCTCGCCGCCCTCCCCGCTCGCCTCGGGCTCGGCAGCTATTCGCCAAGGCTCGACAAGCACGGCAACAGCGTGCGCGGCATCAAGGTGTGCGAGGCGCTGTCCTCGCATTACGATTTGCACATGCTCAACCGCAGCGACGACGCGCGCAACGCCGTCATCGCCGATTACGACATCGGCAAGAGTCCGTCGCGGCGCGTGCGCCGCCCGCAGGAGCGCGATATTCTCGCAGCCCACGAGGAGGAGGTGCGGATCATCGAGCTGGTCGGCACGCTGTCGCTGTCGGCGGTCGACTATGTCTCGCGCCGGCTTGCGGGGCGGCCGCGGCCGCAATTCGTGATCTTCGATCTCCACCGCGTCACCTCCACCACACGCGCCGGAGCGCGGTTGGTGGCCGAAGCGTTCGAGGAACTCGCGGTGCTGAATGTGACCGTCGTGCTGTCAGGCGTCAGGCGTGCCTCCAAGGAATGGGACAGCCTGCGGGAATGGACCGCCGAGCTCAAGAACGTCCGCGACTTCTATTTGCTCGACACAGCGATCGAATGGGCCGAAGACCAGATCATCTATCGGTACGGAGGCTCGATCGATTTCCACGAGACCACCGAGCTTGCCGAGCAGCCGCTGCTGGCCGGCATGAGCGAGGAAGAGCTGACCGACCTCGCCTCGATCTGCACGATCCGGACCTATCAGTCTGGCGCGAAAATCCTCACCACGGGCGCCGCAGCCGATTCCCTTTTCTTCCTGCGCAGCGGCGCGGTGCATGTCACCCTGCCCGACGGAGTACGGCTCGCAACACTCACCGCCGGCATGGCGTTCGGCGAGATGGCGCTGATCGAGACCACTCGCTCCGCCGACGTGTTCGCGGATATGGCGGCGACCGCGTTCGAGGCGCCCCTGAAAGCGTTCGAACGCTTCCGCAAGCAGCACCCGCACGCCAGCGAACGCATCATGCGCAACCTTGCGCAGCTTCTCGCCGACCGCCTGATCGTCGCCAACGCCAGGGTGGATATCCTGACGTCGACCTGAGCGGCCTAGCGGCTCGCCGCCTCGCTGATCCGCCGCTTGATCTTGGCGGCACTGGTCTTGAGCAGCTCGGATGGCCGCTGGCCGGTCGCCACGCACAGGCATGCCCAGTAATAGATGACATCACCCAGCTCTTCGACGAGGCCCGCCTGGTCGAGCCAGTCATCGCGGAGCAGCTTCTTGATGTGGTCGGCGACTTCGCCGGATTCGCCGGCGAGGCCGAGCCCGAGATAGGACAGCCGTTCGTTGGACGGACGCTCATCGACTTTCGCAATCGTTGCAGCCCAGGCGGCATATTCATCGATCGTCATGAGCGTCCCTCACAGCAATTGCTCGATCAGCCTACCACTTCGGTGACCGGCTGAAGGTCGATCTCAAAGGTCTCCAGAAACTTTGACGTCATGATGTAGAATCCGACCGAGAGCTGCAGCTCGACGAGCGCGGCTGGCGTCAACTTCGCCGCGATCGCCTTGAAGATCGCATCCGTCGGCTTGTTCAGCTTCACGATCTCGTCGGTGAACGCGAGCGCGGCGCGTTGCGTCTCGTCGAAACAGCTCGCGGTCAGCCAGTTCTCGAGCGCCTCATTCTGCTCGTCGGTGACGCCGACATTCTTGCCGATACGCTTGTGCGCGACGATCTCATACGGCGCCTCGCACAGGATGCCAGTGCGAGTGATCGCGAGCTCGCGCACGATCGGATCGAGTTCGCCCTTGTGGCGGATGGCACCGCCGAGGCGGCAGTATTGCTCAAAGTAGCTCGGCGAATGCGACATCATGCGGAAGATGTTGGCATTGCGATTCTTGTCGAGGATTTCGCGGGTGCGGTCGGATGCTTGGGATGGGTCGCTGTAGTTGATACGGGCCATGATTTTCCTGAAGTTTTTCCCTAAGCCTTTGATGCTTTTTGTCGTTAGCGGCGAAAGTTCCACGAAACTGTATTCTTGCGCGTCCGCAGGAGCAACAACATCGAGTCAAAATGCCGCCGCATTGCTGAACGACCTTGGTACAGTCGATATTCGCCGCGTGGGGACTTGATCGCGGCGGATACTCGCAAGGGGTGTTCCGAGTAAAAACAATTGGCCGTTGGGCGCTAACCGCGCATCGATGAGTCACGCCCAAGTCTAGGGAGAATACGGCATGAAGGAAGCCACCAAGGGGGCGGCCTCGGAAGCGTTCGCGCATATGCTGGCGGTGATGGCGATGCTCGTCATCGCCAGCATCCTGTTCTACGGGCGCTAGTTAAGAGTCGGGTGAGTGCTTTCGTCATTCCGGGGTGGCCCTCGCACAGGCCAGGCCCAGAATTCCCGTTCCAGGCTCGGTCTCTCAGGACCGCCCCCGAATGACGGATCCCACCGCTTGTGTTGCTGCAGTAGCCCAGATGGAGCGCAGCGCAATCAGGGCTACATCCAATTTCACTATCCGTCTTTGGCGAAGAACGGCACCAGCTTGCCGGCGAACCGTTTGAAGCTCGCGCTGACCTCATCGCCGATGGCGAGATCATTCTCACCATGCGCCATCATGCGAAAACCCTCGGCGCAATCGACCAGCAGGATGTTGTAAGGCACGTGCGCGCGCGTCTCGGGCGTGGCGGCGCGGCAGACCAGCGACGTCGCGTAGACCCTGCCCTTGCCGCTGGCGCGCTGCTCGCGCGAATCGGACGCGCCGCAGGCCGCGCAGAAGGCGCGACGAAAATACTGCACATGGCCGCATGCGGTGCAGGTCTGATAAATGACGGCCTGTTCGCCCTTGGTCCAGTCGGCTAGACGCTCGCTCATCGCACCCGCTCCAGGAACATGCTGACGTGAGACGACAGCACGCCGCCGTCGCCGTGCAGCAGCGCGATCGAGGCGTCGCGCACCTGACGATTCGCCGCTCGCCCCGTCATCTGCAGATGCGTTTCCACCAGATGCGCCATGGCGCCACCGACGCCGCAATGACCGTAGCTGAGCAGGCCGCCATGGGTGTTCAGCGGCATCGCGCCGTCGCGGCTGAAATGGCCGGCGCGCACGCGTGCGGCTGCCTCGCCCCGGCCAGCAAGGCCAAGATCTTCCAGCAGCATCGCGAGCGTGATCGTAAAGCTGTCGTAGATCGCCGCGTAGCGCACGTGGGAAATCGCGAGGCCGGTGG
Source organism: Bradyrhizobium sp. 134 (assembly GCF_023074155.1). Taxonomy (NCBI): domain Bacteria; kingdom Pseudomonadati; phylum Pseudomonadota; class Alphaproteobacteria; order Hyphomicrobiales; family Nitrobacteraceae; genus Bradyrhizobium; species Bradyrhizobium sp. 134. The sequence continues at coordinate 593,754 of NZ_JADPKX010000053.1, forward strand.
CCTCCCTGGCGCGGGCGACGGAGATCTCGGCGCCGAGTTCGCTTAGGGCGGGCGCTGCAGTGACGTGCTGATGGGTATGAGCCTGGGCACAGCCGCGAATGCGCACGCCGGCCTCTCCGGTCCGCTCGCGGCTGATGACGAAGGCGGCGCCGCCGTCGGACACCGGGCAGCAATCGAGCAGCTTCAGCGGCATCGCCACCGGCTTCGAGGCCATGACGTCGCCAACAGTGATGGAATCGCGGAATTGCGCACCGGGATGGGTGCAGGCGTGGGCGCGCATCAGCACGGCGAATTCGGCGAGATCTTCTTCCGTCACGCCGTATTCGTGCATGTATCTGTTGGCGACCAGACCGTAGTAGGCGGGAATGGTCGGGCCGAGCGGCACCTCGTAGTCGGGATGGCCGACCTGCGCCAACGCCTGGATCGAGGCATCGCGGCTCTGTCCGGTGAGACGGTTCTCACCGGCGACCACGAGCACGTTGCGGGCGACTGCAGCCTCGACGAGGTGATGCGCCAGCATGATCATCGCGAGGCCGGTCGCGCCCCCGACCTGGACGGCGTGGGCGTAACTGGGACGGATGCCGAAATGCTCGGCAAAGACGGTCGCCAGCATGATGTGCGGCGAGACGGTGGAGTAGCCACAGAGGATGCCGTCGATGTCGGCGCGCTCGAGCCCGGCGTCGTCGAGCGCGGCCTGCGCGGCATTGCTCATCAGGTCGAGCGAGGACGAGCCTTCGTGCTTGCCGAAAGGCGTGAGGCCGACACCGGTGATGAAGCTCACGGACGCACCTGTGCATCGTCATTACGGGGCGGCGAACGGGTGACGCCATCGCGGACCATGGCGTCGATCTCGTCGGCGGAGTAGCCGACCTCACGGAGGATTTCCGCGCCGTGCTCGTTCAGCTGCGGCGCGAGCCGCACCGGTTCGGCTTCGGTCTCCGACCAGGTCGCCGTCACCCTCATACTCCGGATCGGCCCTTCAGTTGGATGGTTCACCACTGGGAAAAAGCCGGTCGCCTCCAGATGCTCATCGTGCAGCATCGACGCGAGATCGTGCATCGGCATCACAGGCACATCGGCCTTGGTGAGCAGGTCGATCCATTCCGTTGTGGAACGCGTCTCGAAGATGCGCGCGAGCTCGGCATAGACCACGTCGATATTGGCGGCGCGGCCGGCGAATGTCGCGAACATCGCGTCGGCCCGCAGATCGTCGCGTCCCGTCGCCTTGAAGAAGTTTTCCCACTGCTTGTCGTTGTAGACGATGACGCTGAGATAGCCGTCCGACGTCTTGTAGGGCCGGCGGTCGCGCGAGAGATGGCGGGCGTAACCGCCCTTGTCGAGCGGAGGCTCGTAGGTGAGCCCGCCCATGTGGTCGCCCATGACGAAGCCGGCCATGGTCTCGAACATCGGGATGTCGACGCGCTGACCGCGTCCGGTGCGGTCGCGGTGCACGAGGCTGGCGCAGATCGCGCCGACGGCGGTAAGGCCGACAATGCGATCGACCAGTGCGTTCGGCACATAGCGCGGCACGCCGTCACCGGTCTGCGCCATCAGAGCCGGCAGCGCGGTGGCGCCCTGGATCAGATCGTCATAGGCGGGTTTTGCAGCATACGGCCCGTCCTGGCCGAAGCCGAACACGCCGGCATAGACCAAACGCGGATTGATCTTGGCAACAACGTCATAGCCCAGTTGAAGCCGCGCCATTGCCTGCGGGCGGACGTTGTAGACGAGAACGTCGGCATCTTTCAGCAAGCGCAGCACGGCCCCGCGGCCGGCGGGATTCTTCAGGTCGAGGCAGATCGAGCGCTTGCTGCGGTTGGTGTTGAGGAACACCGGGCCCATGCCGGCGTGCCGCATCGGACCGATCAGGCGGGTGACGTCGCCGTCCAGAGATTCCACCTTGATGACGTCTGCGCCGTAGTCGCCGAGCATCTGGGTCGCATAGGGACCCATCAGCACGGTGGTCATGTCGACGACCTTGATGCCCTTCAGCGGTCCCATCGTTCGCTCCCGATTGCGCGGGCTCAGATGAGCCCTGCGATTTCAGTCCAGCTAACGGCAGCGGCGTCGCGTGCGCAAGGGCGGCCGGCGTATGGCCGCATGCGCCGGCGGCGAAGGGCCGCTATTTCTTCTGACGGGATTCGCGAATCTTGAGGAGACGGTCGAGCTCCTCATTCTGCTGGTTGATGCGGTCCGCGATCCGCGACTCGTTCTGCTCACCCGAGGCGGCCGCGGCCTGCTCGATGAGCTGGCGGATATTGTCCTCGAGAATCGCGATGCGATCGTTGAGTGCGTCCATCGACAGCGAATCTTCGTAGTCATTGCTCATGATGCATGTCCCGCGAATCAATCAGTGCCGTAGGGTGGGCAAAGCGAAGCGTGCCCACCATGATCTAGCGCAAACAAGATGGTGGACACGGCGCTTGCGCGCCCTACGAGATCGGGGCTTACTTCAACGGCTCCAGCACGGAGACGTAGTTGGCGACCGCCGCACCGCCCATGTTGAAGATGCCGCCGAGCTTTGCATTCTTGAGCTGCATGCCCTCCGGCGCTTGCCCGGCGAGCTGCATCGCGGTCATCACGTGCATGGAGACGCCGGTGGCGCCGATCGGATGGCCCTTGGCCTTCAGGCCGCCGGACGGATTGACCGGCAGCTTGCCTTCCTTGAGCGTCCAGCCTTCCTTGATGGCACGGGCGCCCTGCCCCCTCGGCGTCAGGCCCATCGCTTCGTACTCGATCAGTTCGGCGACGGTGAAGCAGTCATGGGTCTCGACGAAGGAGAGATCGGAAAGTGTAACGCCCGCCTTCTCCAGCGCGCGCTGCCAGGCGACCGTGCAGCCCTCGAACTGGAGGATGTCGCGCTTGGACATTGGCAGGAAATCCTGGGCGTGCGCGGTGGCGCGGAAGCCGATCGACTTGCTCATGCCCTTGGCGGTTTCCGCGTCGGCCAGCACCAGGGCAGCGGCACCGTCTGAGACCAGCGAGCAGTCGGTGCGCTTCAGGGGGCCGGCAACGTAGGGGTTCTTCTCGCTCTCGGCGCGGCAGAACTCGAAGCCAAAGTCCTTGCGCATCTGGGCGAAGGGATTGGCGACGCCGTTCTTGTGGTTCTTGGCCGCGATCAGCGCCAGTGCATCGGACTGGTCGCCGTATTTCTGGAAATAGGAGCTGGCGATCTTGCCGAACACGCCGGCGAAGCCGCCGACGGTGTCGCCGTCCTCAGGCAGATAGGACGCCTTGAGCAGGTTCTTGCCGATCTCCGGCCCCGGCGTGCGCGTCATCTGTTCGACCCCGACGACGAGGACAATCCTGGCGGCGCCGGCCGTGATCGCGCGCACGCCCTGATGGACGGCCGCGGAGCCGGTGGCGCAGGCGTTCTCGACCCGGGTCGCCGGCTTGAAGCGCAGCTTCGGGTCGGCCTGGAGCACCAGCGAGGCGGTAAAATCCTGGGGTGAGAAGCCGGCGTTGAAATGGCCGAGCACGATCTCGTCGACATCGCCGGCGGAAATGCCGGCATCCGCCAGCGCCTCATTGGCGACCTTCACCACAAGGCTTTCCACGGTCTCGGTGTCGAACTTGCCGAACAGCGTATGCGCCCATCCGACGATGCTGGCGGTCATGGTCTTTCTCCCTGGCGGTCTCTTGCTGACCTAAGTCTTAGCCCAGGGATGGCAAGACTTCACGCGGGTTTAAGGGCCTGGAGGGTGCGCTGGCAGATGGCAGTTATGCCGGCCCAGTTCCCGGCCCTGATCTCCGCCGTCGGGCACAGCCAGGAACCGCCGACCGCGACCACATTGGGCTCCGCGAGCCAGGTCGCCGCATTGGCCTCGCCGACCCCCCCGGTCGGGCAGAACCGCACGTTCGGGAACGGCCCACCCAGCGAACGCAGCCCCTTGATGCCGCCGGCCTGCTCGGCCGGGAAAAATTTTGCAATGTCGAAGCCGTAGGACAGCGCCATCATCAGTTCGGACGCCGTGGCGATACCCGGCGCAAACGGCAAGGAGCTATGGGTGGCGGCCTTCAACAGGTCCGGGGTCAAGCCCGGGCTGATGCCGAAGGCTACGCCGAGCTTCTCGACACGCGTAAAGTCGGCCGGATTGAGAATCGTGCCGATGCCGACCACCGCCTCGGGCACCTCGGCCATCATCGCCCTCGCAGCCTCGATCGCAACAGGGGTACGCATGGTCACCTCCAGCGTACGGACGCCGCCGGCCACCAGCGCACGCGCCAGCGGCACAGCATCCTGGATACGCTCGATGGTGAGGACGGGAATGACGGTCGCGGCCTTGAACAGCGCGGCGAGGTGGTTCTGCTGGGCAGTCGTGGTCATCTTGGCTTTCGTTTCACTTGGTCGCTTGACGCGTCGTCGCCGGCCGGTGCCGTTTCTTCGGCGGCATGGCATAACCCGGAATGATGGCGCCGGAATAGCAGATCACGAGGCTGGCGAGGCGGTGCCCGGCCTGGGCGGCCTCGACCGGGTCGGAACCGGCGAGCCGCGCCGCGATATAGGCCGCCGCAAAGCTGTCGCCGGCCGCGGTGGTGTCGACCACGGGTTTGGTCATGGGCTCGGCGTGGACCTCGTAGGGGCCCCCGGGAAAGCGCAGCAGGCTGACCGGCTCGGCGAGCCGGAACACCAGCTCGGGGGTCGGGATGCGCGCCATCAACTGCTCGTGGCTTTCGCCGGGATAGAGAGCGAGCAGATCCTCGGTCGAGGTCAGCACGATGTCGGCAGTCGCGAAGGCGGCTGAAAACACCTCGCGCGCGACGTCGCGATCCGGCCATCCCCGCGCGCGGAAATTGGTGTCGAACACGAAGCGGGTGCCGAGCAGGCGCGCGCGCTTGATCGCCGCGAACAGGCGCTCGCGCCCGGCCGCGTCGTAGATCGAGAGCGTGATCGCAGAGAGATAGACGATGTCGTAGCTCATCAGGGAGTTGAGGAGATCGTCCGTCTCCGGCAGATTCATCAGCTGGCGCGCCGCCGCACTGTCGCGCCAGTGGAAGAACTGGCGCTCGCCCTTCGCGTCCAGCTGGATCATGTAGAGGCCGGGCAGCTTGCCCGGCAGCCGCGCGACGCGCCTCGTGCCGACGCCTTCCGCCGTCCAGGCCGCGATCATCTCATCGCTCAGGGCATCATCGCCAAGCGCGGTGAGATAGTCGACCTTGACCTCGAGCCGCGCGAGGTACACGGCCGTGTTGAGAGTGTCGCCGCCGAATCCGCGCGAGTAGAGGCCCCCGCCCTGCCCGCTGGAATGTCCGGCGGATTGTCCACCCTGGGCCTGCCGGAGCTCGACCATGCATTCGCCGATGCAAGCAACGCTCGCCATCACTTTACCCGCTCAGTCAGAGATCAGGCGACGAAATTGCCGCTGAGCTCGTCTTCGATGTGAATGCGGATGATGTCGTCGAAAGTCTTTTCGGCGGTGGTGAAGCCGAGCTCGAGCGACCGCTTTGCATTGAAGTTGCGCGGCCAGCCGCCGACGATGCCGACGATGAAGGGATCGGGCTCCCGCTTGATGCGGGCGGCGACCTTGTCGCCGGCGACGCGTTTCAGCGCAGCGATCTGCTCGCCAACCGTCGCCGACAGGCCCGGCATGGTCAAATTGCGGCGCGGCCCCACCGCGGCGAGGTCCATGGTGCCCGCACGCAGCAGGAAGCCGACGGCGGAGCGCGGCGTGGCATGCCAATGGCGGACGTCCTCGGACACCGGAAGGACCGCTTCCTTGCCGGCCAGCGGCTCCCGCAGGATGTTGGAGAAGAAGCCCGATGCCGCCTTGTTGGGCAGGCCGGGCCGAATGCAGATGGTCGGCAGGCGGATGCCGATGCCATCGAGGAAGCCGCGGCGGGAATAGTCGGCCAGCAGCAATTCGCCGATCGCCTTCTGCGTACCGTAGCTCAGAAGCGGCGTTTGGAAGAACTCGTCGCCGATCGCATCGGGGAACGGCGCGCCGAACACCGCAATCGAGGACGTGAAGACCACGCGCGGCTTGTAGCCGCCGCCTGCGACCCTGACGGCATCGAGCAGCATCCGCGTGCCGTCGAGATTGATGCGGTAGCCCTTGTCGAAATCGAGCTCGGCTTCGCCCGAGACGATCGCGGCGAGATGAAAGATCACGTCCGGACGGCCGGCGATCAGCTTTTCGGCCGCACCCGGGACGGCAAAATCGCTCGACACGGTCTCGACGGCAAAACCGGCCTTTTCCGGCGTCTTCGGCTCGACCACGTCATGCATGGTCAGCTTGGTGATGTCGCTCTTACCGAGCCGGCCGTCGCGCAACAGCCGTTCACACAATTTGCGGCCAACCATGCCGGCGGCGCCCAGAACCAGAATGTGCAAGAGCCTACTCCTTCTTATTGGCCGGAACGCGCCGCCCTTGGCGATTCGTCCCGGTGCGCTCTCAAGGCAGGCCCCGCGATCATTCCTTCACGGCGCCGGTCATCGCCGACACATAATACTCCACGAAGAAGGAATAAAGGATAACTACGGGAACCGAGCCGGTCAGAGCCGCCGCCATCAGCGCACCCCAATGATAGACGTCGCCATTGACGAGCTCGGTGATCGCGCCGACGGGGATCGTCTTGTTCTCGGACGAGGAGATGAAGGTCAGCGCGTAGATGAACTCGTTCCAAGACAACGTGAAGGCGAATATGCCTGCCGAGATCACGCCCGGCAGCGAAAGCGGCAGCGTGATCTTCATCAAAATCTGCAACCGCGTCGCCCCGTCGATCAGCGCACACTCCTCCAGCTCATAGGGGATGGTGCGGAAATAGCCCATCAGGAGCCAGGTGCAGAACGGGATCAGGAAGGTCGGATAGGTCAGGATCAGCGCCAGATTGCCGTCGAACAGCCCGAGCTGAAACACGATTGCCGCCAGCGGAATGAACAGGATCGAGGGCGGCACGAGATAGCCGAGGAAGATCGCAAGGCCGACATAGCGCGAGCCCTTGTAGCGCAAGCGCTCGATCGCGTAGGCGGCGCAGACGCTGGCGAACAGCGAAATGAAGGTCGAGGACACCGAGACGATCACGGTGTTCCACATCCAGAGCGGATAGTCGGTGTCGAAGAACAGCTTCTTGATGTGCTCCAGCGTCGGATGCACGATCCAGAACGGATTGTACTTTTCGTAGTCGTACATTTCCGCGTCCGGCTTGAACGTCGCGACTGCCATCCAGTAGAACGGGAACAGCAGGAAGAAGATGATCAGGCCGAGCGGAAGGTAGACCCGAAAAAACTTCCGCGGGAAGCTCTCGAGGTAGTCCATTCCGACGCTTTGGTCGTCTGCCGTGGTCATGGTCAGTCCCTCCCGCCCTGCTGCCAGCGGGAACGCTGAAGCCCAAAGAAGCTGAGCAGGATCGCCGCGACCAGGAACGGAATCATCGCGTTCGAGATCGCCGCGCCCTCGCCCAGATTGCCGCCGGTGATGGCACGCTGGAACGACAGCGTCGCCATCAGATGGGTGGAGTTGATTGGCCCGCCCCGCGTGATGGTGTAGATGAGCTGGAAGTCGGTGAAGGTCATCAGCACCGAGAACGTCATCACGACCGCGATGATCGGCGACAGCATCGGCAGCGTGATGTGGCGGAAGCGCTGCAGATTGGTGGCGCCGTCGAGATTGGCGGCCTCATAGAGCGAGGGCGAGATGGTCTGTAATCCCGCCAGCAGCGTGATCGCCACGAAGGGCACGCCGCGCCAGATATTGGCGGCGACGACCGACCAGCGCGCATTCCAGGGATCGCCGAGGAAGTCGATATAGCGTGTTATCAGGCCGGCCTTCATCAACACCCAGGAGATGATCGAGAACTGGCTGTCATAGATCCACCAGAACGCTATCGCAGAGAGCACCGTCGGCACGACGAAGGGCAACAGGACGATGGCGCGGACCATCGACTTCATCGGCAGCCGTTCGTTGAGCAGCAGCGCCAAATAGAGGCCGATGGCGAATTTCACCGCGCTGGCGGCGACCGTGTAGAAGATGGTGTTGAACACCGAAAGCCAGAACACCGAGTCCTTCGCAAGCGAGACGAAATTCTGGAAGCCGATGTAGCGCCCGGCGCCACCGATCTTGGTGTCGGTCATGCCGAGCCAGAAGCCCAGCGCCAGCGGGTAAGCCAGAAACAGGATGAGGATGGCGATCGCCGGCACCATGAACATCGCGCCGAGGAAATTCCGGCTCTCGAATGCTCTGGTCCACAAGCTGCTGCGCTTGACCTGCGCGGCAACGGGCTCGGCCATAACTGCCATGTCGGATTCCCCTCGACGAAAAGTCGCGGCGTCCGGCGAACCGGACGCCGCGTAGATTGGATCTGATCAGACCTGGTAGTAGCGCTTGGCGCGCTCGGCTGCGCGTGCGGCTGCCGCCTTCGGCGTCACGGAGCCTGACGCGGCCTCCGCGAACATGTCGACGACGACGAAGTCGCCCATGACGGCGGCGGAGGCATAGCCGAGATCGCCGGCATAGCCGTTGTCGCGGCAGCGCTTCAGACAGTCGCGATACGGCGTGATCTTCGGATCGGAGGTCCACACCGGGTTGTCGTTGTAGGCCGGAAGCGGCGGCGACACGTAGCCGTTGGAGGAGACCTCCCAGGCGTCGTAGTTCGCCTTGTCCATCATGAACTTGATGTATTCCTTGACGGCCTTCGGATACTTCGAGTGCTTGTAACCGTAATAGACGAGCACGTTCTGCTGCTCGGTCGACACGCCGACGGGCCCGATCGGCATCGGCGCGTGGTTCATGTCCTTGGCGATTTCCTGCTGCTTCGGATCGGTCGAGTTCTTTCCGACGGTCCAGATCGAAATGCCGTTCAGCGTCAGGCTGAGCTCGCCGTTGAGGAACGCCTTGTTGTTGTTCGAGTCGTTCCACGACAGCACGCCGGGGATGAAGGTCTCGTAGAGCTGCTTCACGTATTCGAGCGCGGCGATCGTCTCCGGCGAGTCGATCACGACTTCGTTCTTGTCGTTGACGACCTTGCCGCCGAAGGCCCACAGCGCCCACTGGCACCAGCCGTTGGCGTCGCCCGTGGCGTGGCCGAGCGCGAAGCCGGCCGGCGTGTTGTTCTTCTTCAGCGCCTGGCAGAGCTTGAGGAAGCCGGCGGTGTCCTTGGGGAATTCATCGAAGCCGGCGGCCTTCACGTGGCTGACGCGGTAGTTCAGGCAGCCGCCGGTCGCGCCCTGCGGAATGGCGATCCAGCTGTTGCCCTTCTTGCCGTAGCGTTCGGCAACCGGATACCAGCCGCCATACTGCGCGCCGAGATAGTCGGCGACGTCGGTCATGTCGATCAGCTTTTCCGGGAATTTATGGGGATCATCGAGCGTTCCGATGATCAGGTCAGGACCAGCGCCGACATTGGCGGCGACCGCGGCTTTGGGACGGATGTCCTCCCAGCTCTCGGCCTCGAGCTTGATCTTGACTCCAGTCTTCTCGGAGAACGCCTTGGTCTGCTCGGCGAATTTGTCGAACTCGGCCTGAATGAACTGCTTCCAGCGCAAGACGCGGATGGAGGCGTTTGGCTCGGGCGTGTTGGTCCACTCCGCCGCGCGCACCGGGACGATACCCGGGCCGGCCAGCAGCGCCGCGCCGCCCAGACCGACTTTAAGCACACTTCGCCTGTCGAAATCGCTCATCGTTCTCTCCCTAAATTTTATATTTGTATTGGGTCGTCTTGTATTGGCAGTTCTGCTTGGGCAGTTCTTTGGCGTCGCTACACGCGTTTGCCCGTCGCCTCGTCGAACAGATGAATCACGGAGGGATCGGGCTTCAGCTTGACCTTGTCACCCGGATTGAACTGGTGACGTTCGCGGAAGACCGCGACGACCTGCTCACCGCCGAGCTTCGCAAACACCTGCGTTTCCGAACCGGTCGGCTCGACCACCACGATCTCGGCATCGGCACCGTCGTCAGCGATGGTGAAATGCTCGGGACGCACGCCGTAAACGACAGGACGCCCGTCGGATGCCGCCGGCGCGTTCCTGAGCGGCAGCTTGACGCCATTCGGCCCCTCGAAGGTCGCAACGCCGTTGACGCGCACATGACCCTTCAGGAAGTTCATGGACGGCGAGCCGATAAAGCCGGCGACGAACTGGTTCTCGGGCTTGTCGTAGAGCTCGAGCGGCGTACCCATCTGCTCGACGATGCCGTCATGCATAACGACGATCTTGTCGGCCATGGTCATGGCCTCGATCTGATCGTGGGTGACGTAGACCGTCGTGGTCTTCAGCCGCTGGTGCAGCTCCTTGATCTCGGTGCGCATCGCGACGCGCAGCTTGGCGTCGAGGTTCGACAAGGGCTCGTCGAACAGGAACACCTGCGGATCGCGCACGATGGCGCGGCCCATGGCGACGCGCTGGCGCTGGCCGCCGGAGAGCTGGCGGGGATAACGTTCGAGCAGCGGCGACAGCGCCAGGATCTCGGCGGCGCGCTTGACGCGTTTGTTGATCTCTTCGGTGCTCTCGCCCCGCAGCTTCATCGAGAAGCCCATGTTCTCGCCGACCGTCATATGCGGATAGAGCGCGTAGTTCTGGAACACCATCGCAATGTCCCGCTCCTTGGGCTGGACATTGTTGACGACGCGGTCGCCGATCGAAATCGTGCCTGAGGTGATGTTCTCGAGACCGGCGAGCATGCGCAGAAGCGTCGACTTGCCGCAGCCGGAGGGACCAACCAGGACAACGAACTGGCCGTCCTCGATCGGAATCGAAACGCCGTGCAGGACTTCAAAATTGCCGAACGATTTCCGCACGTCGCGGATTTGCACAGACGACATCTAGCTCCCTCCTCGAAAGTCCACGACGCATCTCGCGCCGCGACCGTCTTGTTTTTTCAGACTTCACCGAACGAAGCCCAACCTTAGCGGGCGCCATTGTCGGCAGTTTGTGCGGTTTTGGCAATTTGTCTTTGGTTAGTCTGTGCTGGTAGCGCTGTCAACGTTCCTTTGTTTGCGACAGTGAGTGTGTTAAGAGCAGCAAATGGGTCGAAACCGCACCAAGTCAGGCAAAATCCGGCTGGCGGAAGTCGCCGAGCTTGCTGGCGTAAGCCCGATCACGGCGTCCCGCTTCTTCCGCAATCCCGAGGCGCTGTCGCTCGCCAAGAGGACCCGGGTCGAGAGCGCGGCCAGGGAGCTCGGCTATGTGCCGAACCTGGCGGCACGCGCGTTGGCCTCGCAGCGCACCGAGGTGATCGGTGTCTTGATTCCGTCACTAACCAATAATGTGTTCTCCGACGTGTTGCGCGGCATCTACGACGCCTCCGAAAACAGCCGTTACTCGATCCAGCTGTCCAACACACGCTACAGTATTCTCCAGGAGGAGAAGCTGCTGCGGCTGTTTCTTGCGCAGAAGCCGGCCGGGCTGATCGTCACCGGCATCGATCAGACCACGGAATCGCGCGCGATGCTCGATGCCGCCGACTGCCCGATCGTGCAAATCATGGAGACCGGACCCAATCCGGTCGACATGATGATCGGCTTTTCGCACTATGACGCAGCCCGTGCGGCGGTTGCGCATCTGTTCGCGCAAGGTCACCGCAAGATCGGCTTCGTCGGCGCGCGGATGGATCCGCGGGTGCAGCGGCGGCTCGACGGATATGTCTCGGCCATGAAGGATGCCGGACTGTTCGAGCAACGCCTCGTCGTCACGACGGCGACTCCGACCTCGGTAACGCTCGGAGGCGCCCTGTTCACCGATCTGCTGGCGCGGGAGCCCGGCATGGACGCGGTGTTCTGCGCCAACGACGACCTCGCGCTGGGTGTGCTGTTCGAATGCAGGCGCCGCGAGATCGCCATTCCCGAACAGATCGCGATCGTCGGCTTCAACGATCTCGAATTCATGGCCTCCGCCGTCCCGACTCTCACGAGCGTGCGCACCAACCGCTACGAGATGGGCAATACGGCCGCCAGCATGCTGATCGACGCGATCGACGGACGGCGCCCGGACCATCCGGTGCTCGATCTCGGCTTCAAGGTGATCGAGCGGCAAAGCTCGTTGGCCCGGCGGTCGGACAACCGGCCAGCCGCTTCAGGCACGGGCGCTGCGAACAAAATGGTAGCGTTACCAAGTGGCCATGACTAGTATCGGATTTGTGAGGAAACGACCCGCCAGCGGGCAGGCAAATCGTCGCTCGCGCCGTTGGGCATCGCACAAGCCGATACCATAGAACGGACGCCAGTGCGTTTGCATTGCAGGAGAAACCAATGACAAAAAAACCAACCAATGGGCATGCCCCCGCCGGCAACGGCGCTCGCCGCCACCTCCGCTCGCAGGAATGGTTCAACAATCCGCATAATCCGGGCATGACCGCGCTCTATATGGAGCGCTATTTGAACTACGGTCTCACCCGCGCCGAGCTCCAGTCCGGCAAGCCGATCATCGGCATCGCACAGACCGGCAACGACCTCTCCCCCTGCAACCGCCACCATATCGAGCTTGCCCATCGCGTCCGCGAAGGCATCCGCGAGGCCGGCGGCATTGCGATGGAATTCCCGACCCATCCGATCCAGGAGACCGGCAAGCGCCCGACCGCGGCGCTCGACCGCAACCTCGCTTATCTCGGCCTCGTCGAGATCCTCTACGGCTACCCGCTCGACGGCGTGGTGTTGACCACCGGTTGTGACAAGACTACGCCTGCCTGCATGATGGCGGCGGCGACCGTCAACCTGCCCGCGATCGTGCTGTCGGGCGGGCCGATGCTGAACGGCTGGCACAATGGCGAGCGCACAGGCTCCGGCACCATCGTCTGGAAATCGCGCGAGCGGCTCGCCGCCGGCGAGATCGACTATGAAGAGTTCATGGAGATCGTGGCGTCATCGGCGCCCTCGGTCGGCCATTGCAACACCATGGGCACCGCCTCCACCATGAACGGGCTCGCGGAAGCGCTCGGCTTCTCCCTGCCGGGCTGTGCGGCGATCCCCGCTCCCTATCGCGAGCGCGGCCAGATCGCCTACGAGACGGGAAAGCGTATCGTCGACATGGTCTGGGAAGACCTCAAGCCTTCGGACATCCTGACCCGCGAGGCGTTCGAGAACTGCATCGTGATCAACTCCGCAATCGGTGGCTCGACCAACGCGCCGATCCACATCAACGCGCTGGCGCGCCACATCGGCGTCGAGCTCTCGATCGACGACTGGCAGAAGGTCGGCCACGACGTGCCGCTGCTGGTCAACATGCAGCCGGCCGGCTTCTATCTCGGCGAGGAATTCCACCGCGCCGGCGGCGTGCCGGCCGTGGTGCGCGAATTGATGAAGCACAAGCGGATCCACGAGAACGCTGTCACGGTCAACGGCCGCGGCATCGGTGAGAACTGCGCCAATGCGCCAAAGCCGGACAACGACGTGATCTGGGCTTACGACAAGCCGCTGGTGAAGGACGCCGGCTTCCTGGTGCTGAAGGGCAATCTGTTCGATTCCGCGATCATGAAGACCAGCGTGATCTCCAAGGAGTTTCGCGACCGCTATCTCAGCAACCCCAAGGACCTCAACGCTTTCGAAGGCCGCGCCGTCGTGTTTGAGGGTCCGGAGGACTATCACGAGCGGATCGACGATCCCTCGCTCGAGATCGACGAGCGCTGCGTGCTGTTCATCCGCGGCACCGGCCCGATCGGCTATCCCGGCGGCGCCGAGGTCGTGAACATGCAGCCGCCTGCGGCGCTGATCAAACGCGGCATCATGTCCCTGCCCTGCATCGGCGACGGCCGCCAGTCGGGCACCTCGGGCTCGCCTTCGATCCTCAATGCTTCGCCGGAAGCCGCCGCCAATGGCGGGCTCGCGATCCTCAGAAACGGCGACAAGGTGCGCGTCGATCTGAACAAGGGCAGCGCCAACATTCTCATCTCCGACGACGAGGTGAAGAAGCGCCACGCCGAGCTGACGGCCAATGGCGGCTTCAAGCATCCGCCGAACCAGACGCCGTGGCAGGAGCTTTATCGCAACACCGTTGGACAGCAGTCGACCGGTGCCTGCATGGAGCTCGCCACGCGCTACCAGAACGTCGCCGGCACATTTGGCGTGGCGCGGGATAATCACTGATAGCCACACCGTCATTGCGAGCGCAGCGAAGCAATCCAGAGCTATCTCCGCGGAGACAGTCTGGATTGCTTCGTCGCAAGTGCTTCTCGCAATGACGATCCGATAGAACTTTCAGGCAAGGGAGAAGAAAAAATGGCAGACCGCCTCAAGGGAAAGCGCGCCGTCATCACGGCTGCAGCGGCAGGCATCGGACGCGCATGCGCCGTCGCATTCGCGCGTGAAGGCGCGACCGTCATCGCCACCGACATCAACGAGAGCGGCATCGCGAGCCTGGCCAAGGAAGGTATCGCCGAGACCGCGAAGCTCGACGTTCGCAACACCGCCGACGTCAACGCCTTCGCCAAGCGCGTCGGCAAGGTCGACATCCTGCTCAACGCAGCGGGCTTCGTGCATCACGGCACCATTCTTGAGTGTTCGGAAGAGGATTTTGATTTCTCGTTCGACCTCAACGTCAAGTCGATGCACCGGACCATCAGGGCCTTCCTGCCGGACATGCTCGCGGGCGGCGGCGGCAGTATCGTCAACATCTCCTCCTGCGCGGCGCTGCGGCCGCCGGCCAACCGCTACGTCTACAGCTCCTCGAAGGCCGCGGTGTCGCTGCTGACGCGCGCGGTCGCGCTCGACTTCATCACCAAGGGCATCCGCTGCAACAGCATCTGCCCTGGCACCGTCGAGACGCCTTCGATGCTCGACCGCGCCGCGGCGCAAGGGCCGCAGGGCAAGGAGATGTTCGTCTCCCGCCAGAAGATGGGCCGGCTCGGCACCGCCGACGAGATCGCGTCCATGGCGGTCTATCTCGGCAGTGACGAGAGCGCCTTCACCACCGGCGTCGACCTCGTCGTCGACGGCGGCTACATGCTCTGACGCCAAGGCATCCAGAAGGCATCCAGCATGAACAAGATCGATCTCAACGACCGTGTCGCGATCGTCACCGGCGGCGCGCAGGGCTTCGGCCGCGCCATCGTTCAGCGCTTCGTCGCCTCCGGCGCCAAAGTCGCGATCTGGGATTTTGATGCAGCCCTCGCCGAGAGGACGGCAAAGGAAATCGGCGACAATGCCCGCGTCTTCAAGGTCGACGTCACCGATGCCGCGGCCGTCGAGCAGGCCCGCGACGCCACGCTTGCCGCCTTCGGCAAGATCGACATACTCGTCAACAACGCCGGCATTGCCGGGGTCAACAAGCCGGTCTGGGAGACCGATCTCGAGGAATGGCGGAAAGTTCTGCGCATCAACCTCGACGGCCCCTTCATCGTCTGCAAGGCGATCGTGCCCGCGATGCTCAAGCAGAAATACGGGCGCATCGTCAACATCGCCTCGATCGCCGGCAAGGAAGGCAACCCGAACGCCTCGCACTATTCGGCGTCCAAGGCCGGCTTGATCGCGCTGACCAAGTCGCTCGGCAAGGAATTGGCAGCACATGACATCCTCGTCAATGCGGTGACGCCCGCGGCTGCGAAGACCGCGATCTTCGACCAGATGACGCAGCAGCATATCGACTTCATGCTGTCGAAGATTCCGAAAGCGCGCTTCGTACAGGTGGAAGAGTTGGCCGCGATGGTGAGCTGGCTCGCATCCGAGGACTGCGGGTTTTCGACCGGCGCCGTGTTCGACATCTCCGGCGGGCGCGCAACTTACTAAGGGCGTCATGGTCAGAGAAGGCGGATGCCTGTGCGGCGCGGTGCGATTCAAGGCGGAAGGCGAGCCGCTCAACGTTCGCATCTGCCATTGCCGCATATGCCAAAAGGCAATGGGCTCGCCCTACTTCGTCCGCGCGCAGTTCGACCAGCGCGCACTGACCGTCGAGGGCGACGCCGCCCGCTATGCGTCGTCCGAGAACATCGACCGCGTGTTCTGCAAACGCTGCGGCACGCGGCTGTTCTCCTGGCGGCGCAACGGCACGCTGGCGGGCGTCGCACTGACGACGTTCGACGATCGCAACGCCTTCGCGCCGACCGAGCACATCTGGGTCTCCGAGAAGCTCGCCTGGCTGAAGCTCGACGACGGGCTGACGCAATATCCGGGGACCATTCCTGCATGAATTGCACGACTGCACGGCAGGTTCGGGGCGCCGATCATTTGCGGCGTGGCATTTCGGAACCGGCCACCCTATGTTGAGGTGAAGCGTTGCTGCACCGCCGGTTGGCTGGGTCGGCTGCATGACCGCGGGCAACCGGGACGGACGAGCCGTGAACATTTCTTTGTATGACCTCTCGGTGTGGGTGCTGCCGCTGCTGCTCGCCATCACCTTCCACGAGGCTGCGCACGCCTTCGTCGCGTATCGTCTCGGTGACGACACCGCATGGCAGCTCGGCCGTGTCAGCTTCAACCCGCTCCGCCACATCGCCCCGTTCGGCACGCTGATATTGCCGGCGATGCTGCTGTTCGCGCATTCGCCGTTCCTGTTCGGCTACGCCAAGCCTGTGCCGGTGAATTTTCGCAAACTCAACAACCCCAGGCTCGGCATGGTGTGGGTGGCGCTGGCCGGGCCCGCCACCAACATCCTGCTGGCGTTGGCCGCAGCTCTTGCCCTGCACGCCCTGCCCTGGGCTCCGGCCAACTCGGCGCAATGGATCTTCGACAATCTCAAGAACGCACTGCTGATCAACGCGGTGCTGGCAGTGTTCAACATGATGCCGATCCCGCCGCTCGACGGCGGGCGCGTCGCGGTGGGGCTGCTGCCCCAGCCGCTTGCGCTGCCGCTGGCGCGGCTCGAGCCTTTCGGGATGCTGATCCTGATCGGCTTGCTGATCCTGCTACCGCTGGCAGGCTCCCAGTTCGGTCTAAATCTTGATGTTATTTCAGCAATACTGCGAACGTTGACCGGTTATGTGATTCAGGCTGTTCTCATTCTGACCGGCAATGCTTAGTTGAACAGCAACACACCCGAACACAAGCCGAAGGGCTCGAGGCCGACTTGGTCAAAGCTGCCGACATGCTGATCGCGCGACGCGCCGATACCCGCGCCCGCGCCGATTTCGCCACCTGGAAGATGATGGCCAAGCTCAACGGGTCGTCGGCGCTGCCTCCGGGGGCGCAGGAATTCCTCGTGAGCTACAAGAACCTGCAGGCACAGATGAACGAGGGTGAGGCTACCGAGGCCACCATCGGCGCCATCTACAAGGCCTACTATGCCGAGATGGGCGGCGCGGGAACCCCGCCCGACGTCCGTCCCCGGGCGGCCGAACCGGCGGCGGACAATGTTACCGCTTTCCGCCGCCCCGAACCGAAGCCGAAGAAGGCTAATTTCTTCGGGGCAGCGACCGCGGACGCAACTCAGAAACGGCCACTCCCGGTGGCGCTGATCTTCGCCTGCCTAGTCGTGGTCTATGTTGGGATCAGGCTCTACTGGCGCTGAGCCGTCTTCTTCTTTTTCTTTGCGTCCGGCGGTGTGAAGATGATGTCGACGGTGCGCTCGAACCGGTCGTCAGTCAGGCTGGCAGGCGGCTGCGGGATGGGATCGGACTTGCGGACAATCGAGATCGCGGCTGCATCGTAAGCTGCATCCCCGGACGACTCGACAACGTCGACTGAAAGCACGTTGCCCCGTCGGTTGATCGCGAAGCTGACCTTGACCTTCTGATTGTTGGGCTCCTTGCCCTCGGGGTTGACCTTGTGGGCCGCGAGATGC
This sequence comes from Bradyrhizobium sp. 134, assembly GCF_023074155.1. Classification (NCBI taxonomy): domain Bacteria; kingdom Pseudomonadati; phylum Pseudomonadota; class Alphaproteobacteria; order Hyphomicrobiales; family Nitrobacteraceae; genus Bradyrhizobium; species Bradyrhizobium sp. 134. The sequence continues at coordinate 611,392 of NZ_JADPKX010000053.1, forward strand.
GCGCTGATCTTGCGATTCCAGTCCGCCGTGAGCTTCAGAATGTCCTTGCCGATGCCCAGCACAGGCGCCAGCGCCTTCTCGGCCTCGCGCGCGTCCTCATCGAGCGTCTGCCGCGCCGTCGCAACGGACTTCGGCGAAGCTTCCGCAGCGGGCGTTTCGACCGCTGCAATCTTCGGATCCTCGTCCTGCGGCTTCTTCGAGATGTTCTCCGTGACGACCCGATCGGGATCGTCGACCTGTTGCGACTGATCCTTTGGAAGCTCGGTTTCCTTGGTCTCGGCCTTTTGCTCGGGAAGCGCCTGCTGCTCCTGCATCGCTTCGCTATCCGGTCCCGGCGGAAGGTCGGTGTCAGGCGCCTTCGGCGAGGCCATCTCGACAGCGAACTCCGCGCCGGCCGCGCCGAGGCCGTCGTCGCCGTCATCGGCCCGCAGGTGCGCCAGCGCGAGCGCCGCACCGCCCAGATGCAGCGCGAGCGCCGCCATCGCTGCGAAAATCCAAAGCGTCCTGGCTGGTCTGGACTCGTCCGACATCGCGGGCCTCTAAGGCTGAGCGGCGCCTGCCGCAGGCGCCCCCGGAGCGCCTTCCAGCGCAACCAGCTTCACCCGCGAATAGCCGCCTGAGCGCAACAGCTCCATGACGCCCATCAACTCGCCATACGGCACCGAGCGATCGGCGCGCAGGAAGACGTACTTGTCCTTGCTCATGTCGGACAGACCATCGAGCGTGCCGATCAACTCGGCGCGGTGCACCGGGTTCTCTCCGATGGCAAGCGTCAAATCGGGCTTGATGCTGAGATAGGTCGGCTTGTCCGGCTTCTTCTGCGGCGTCGCGCTCGACGTCGGCAGATCGATCGGCAGATCGACGGTCGAGAGCGGCGCTGCGACCATGAAGATGATCAGCAGCACCAGGATGACGTCGATGAACGGCGTGACGTTGATTTCATGCGTTTCGCCGAAATCGTCGTCGTCATCATTGTCTGCGAGCGAAACGCCCATGGTTCACTCCGCCGCGCGCGAATGCACGCTGCCGTGGCTGCGGTCGAGATCGCGCGAGAGCAACCGCCCCGCCGCGCCCGAGGCACGGCTGACGAGCTCGAGATAGCTCTTCGTCACGCGCGAGAAGTAATTGTAAATGATGACGGCGGGAATGGCGGCGACCAGGCCGATCGCGGTGGCGAGCAGCGCCTCGGCGATACCGGGCGCGACGACGGCGAGGTTCGTGGTCTGCGACTTCGAGATGCCGATGAAGCTGTTCATGATGCCCCACACCGTGCCGAACAGGCCGACGAAGGGCGAGGTCGAGCCGATGGTCGCGAGCACGCCCATGCCGACGCGGATGCGCCGCGCCTCCGCGCGCATGATCTCGGAGAAGCTCGAAGCCGCCCGCTCCTTGATGCCGGTGTCACTGGACAGGCCGGCCGACATCCGCGCCTCCCGCAGCGCCGCCGCCAGGAAGGACGGCAGGATCCCCGCCTTGGAGCCGAGCGCCATCTGCGCTTCCGCGAGCGAGCGCGCCTCCGCGATCTTCTTCAGCGCCGAGCGAAGCTTGGTCGAGGCGATCGACAATTCGATCGACTTGGCGATCAGCACCGTCCAGGTCACGAGCGACGCAAAGGCGAGCCCGATCATCACCGCCTTCACGATGATATCCGCCGACTGGAACATCACCCAGGGCGACAATTCCTTCATGGCGGGCGCGATGCCGGCTGCCGTATCGGACTTTGCAGCCGCGGACACGACAGCTTGGGGCGCCGCAGGCGGAGCAACAACCGGGGCCGGGCTGACCGCGGACGGCTGAGCCGTCGACTGGACCGGTGCCGCGGGCGCGGCCTGTGTCTGGGCAGAAACAGGGGATGCAAGCCAGGCGGCCGCCAGCACCAGAGCTGCGGCAAGGCTTGCTTGGAAGGACATGATCTTCATACTTCGGCCCAGTAGCGAATGAGATTGTGATAGATACCCGTCAATTTGACCGTTTCGGGATCGTCACGCCCGAGCCGTTCCACCAGCGCCTGTATCGCGGTGTCGAGGTCAAAGATCATGCTCCGGGCTTGATCGTCCCGTATCATGCTCTGAAGCCAGAAGAAAGACGCAACCCGCGTTCCCCTCGTCACCGGGGTGACCAGATGGAGGCTGGTCGAGGGATAGAGCACGCAGTCCCCGGCCTGCAACTTGACTTCGTGCGAACCGTAACTGTCCTCGATCACAAGTTCGCCACCGTCGTACTCCTCCGGCTCGGCCAGGAACAGCGTCACCGACAGATCTGTGCGGATCCGAAGGCCGGTCAGCCGGTCGCCGCGGATGGCATTGTCGACGTGCAGGCCGAAATGGTGGCCGCTGCTGGCCGTATAGCGGTTGAACAGCGGCGGGAAGATCTGGAGCGGGATCGCCGCGGCGATGAAGCGCGGGTTCGAAGTCAGCGCCGAAACGATGCGGTTGCCGAGCTTGCGCGCGACCTCGCTGTCCGGCGGCAATTGCTCGTTGCGCTTGACCATCGCCGACTGCGAGCCGGCGGTGGAGCGCCCGTCTTCCCATTCGCTGGCCTCCATGATGCGGCGGAAATCCGCCACATCATCCTTGCTCAGAACGCCAGGAAGGCAGGTCAACATGATCAGAACTTCGCCGTCGTGATGAGGTAGAACGCCCGCCCCGGCGCGACCGCGACGAAGGGAACCGCGCTGCGATAGAGCGTATCGTAGTAGAGCTTGTTGGTGAGATTCTGGGCGTAGAACTTCATTGTCCAGTTCTTGTCGATCTTCTTCTCGACGAACGCGTCGAAGCGCCAGTAGCTCGGCAGCTCGTTGCCGGTATTGGCCGCGAACGTGCCGCCATACACCTTCGAACGGTACACCGCCTGACCGCCCAGCTCCCAGCCGTCGTCGAACTTGTACTTGGTCAGCATGCTGAACGATTGATGAGCCACATTGGCAAGCTGCAGGCCGAGATTTGAGGCGAGACCGCTCTGCGTGACCTTCGATTGCATCAACACTAGGCCGCCGAAGATGCTCCAGCGATCGGTGATCTTGCCTTCGGCCTCGATATCGATGCCCTGGATCCTGTAGGCAGCGCCCGAAGTCAGCAGGCCGCTGACGGTTTCGCGCGCATTGTCCTTCGTGGTCTGGAACAACGCGGCGCTGACCAGCAAATGGCGATCAGCCAGCTCCCATTTGGTGCCGAGTTCGGCTGCCTTGTTGCGCTCCGGCCCGAGCAAGATAGCCGTGTTGGCAGGAATGCCGCCGTAGTCGGTGGCGGTCGCGTCAAGCTCCGATCCGAACGGATTGGCCGAGGTCGCATAGGCCGCATAGAGGCTGCCGATCGACATCGGCTTGTAGACCAGGCCGACGTTGTAATTGACGAGATCGGCGTTCTGCTTGAGATGATCCGCGTTGGTCGACGAACTCTGGCTGTAACCGTCGTAGCGCACGCCACCATTGACGATGATCGTGTCCTGCCAGTTCGCGGTGTCCATGACGTAGACGCTGCTGGTGTTGACGCCATAGCGCGTCGGATTTCCAACCAGCGACGGCGTGTTGCTGAAGGGAATGTAGGTGTACTGCGGCGAGTAGAGGTTGACCCCCGGGACCGCCCCGCTGCTGGTCGAGCCGCCGCCGAACAGTTCCGACGAGAGGCCGGTGTAACGGTCGATCGAGATGTTCTCGTTCGAATATTCGACGCCGAACACCGCGGTGTGCTTGACCCCGCCGGTGTTGAGCTTGAACGTGGCCTCGTTCTGGTTGGCCCACACGTCCACGTTCTGGTAGCGGCTCTGCGCGCTCGCCGTCGTCGTCCAGAGCAGCGGATTGGGGCTCGTCGTAACCGGGTTCTGGGGCAGCGTGCCGATATAATTCAGCAGCGAGTGCTCGCCGCGCACCTTGCTGCTCAGCGTGATGGCCTCGTTGACCTTGTACTCGATCGTGCCGGTGCCGAAATCCTGCCGCGCGGTCTGGAAGTCGCGGTTGAGGAAGCCGTACCAGTTACCACGCGGAATGCCCGCCGACGTCACCGGGACGTTGCCCTGCTTGTAGTAGGGCACGCCGAAATCAGGATAGCCGCTGAGGTCGGTGTGGACGTAGTTCGTCGTGATCTTGATGTCGTTGGTCGGGGTATACTTGGTCGCGATGAACGAACCCCAGCGATTGTCGGTGACGTAATCGCGGCCGGCGACGTTGGCGTCCTGGAACAGGCCGCCGGCGCGCACCGAGAAAGTGGGATCTATGACCTGGTTGACGTCGAGCGTGACCCGCTTGGTCCGGTCGGTGCCGAACTCGGTGTCCATTCGCTTGAAATTGACGTCGCCAGCCTGCTTGGTGACGATGTTGATGGCACCGCCGGCGGTGCCGCGGCCTGCGTAGGACGAGGCCGGCCCGCGCAGAATCTCGATCTGCTCGGTGAAGAAGTTCTCGCGGATCGAGACCGCGGGATCGCGGATACCGTCGATGAAGACGTCGTTGCGCGCATCGAAGCCGCGGATGAAGAAGCGGTCGCCGAACGCGTTGCCGCCCTCGCCCGAGCCCAGCGTCACGCCGGCGGTCGAGCGTCCGATTTCCTTCAGCGTCGTGGCGTTCTTGTCCTCGAGCACTTCCTTGCTGAGCACGGTGATGGTCTTCGGCGTGTTCAGCATTGGCTCGGGAAACTTGCCGGAGGCCTGGACGTGGTCGACCTTGTAGGGTGCCGCCGGATCGGAATAGGGATTGCGATCGGCTTCGCCGGCTGGAACGGTGGGAGCGGTCTGCTGCGCCGCCTGCTGCCGCTGCGCGGCGCGGCGAAGCGCATTGCGCGCGCGGACCTGGTCCGCCGTCGGCTTCGAAGCCACCGGGCGCGGACGCGCGACCGGCGCATCGACCGTTACCGGCGGCAGGTTCGACTGCTGCGCCTCCGCGCCGCTCGACACCGATGCTGCCGCGATCAGGCCCGCGACAGCCGAGACCTTCTTGCCCGAAACGCCCGTGAACTTTTCATCGAATGCTGCGACCGAACGCAACGACTTCGGTGCGACCACCTGCCCCATTACCAACACGCCCCATATTCCTGTTCGCCCATTCACTTCGATGAGCGATTGGAGTGTTGGTATCGGCCGCAAAATAGCGGGTCAATGCGAGCAAGCCGCGAGAACCCTTGAATAAGTCCAGATCAAAACGATTCTAAACTGCAGTTTGAAATCGTTCTAAATCAAGATTGGATTTGTTCTAAAGCGAGCGCGAGATCGGCGGTCGCGCGCGCATCGTCAATCACTGCTCGGCGGCTTCATCAGCGAGAACAATTCATCGACGGTCTTCTGCGCCACCGCGCGCACGCGATCGCTGTTGTCCATGCCGGCAATGTTGACGCCCCCGACGACGGCTCTGATCTCGTCGCGGAAGTCGGTGAGAAAGTGCAAGGGATCACGCTGCTCGTTGGCGACGCGTGCGATCAGTCCCGTGATCAGGATTTGACACGCGATCAGCTTGCCGTTCAGTTCGTCCATCCTGCGCTCCCATTGCAACGCGCCGATATGGCCGATGCCGAATTTCCTGACAACCGAAACGGCCTCTGCGCGACTTAGAACCGTTCTTGGGAGCCGCCCCGCGTAGCGCATCCCTATCCCGCGCACACCGCTTCCGAGCATTGCACAAGATTTGCTCGCAGATCGTTCGTGGCGGGAGAATGCAGCACTGCACACCGTAGTGACACGGAGCTGCCTAGACAGTGCAAAGCTTTCCAATTGTTTAGGATTCTCAGCCGATAGTGCTGTTTACACTGGAACTTGGCGTGTATTATACAAGCGCGCTGGAACCCTATGATTGCCTCACAATTCGTAGCTTAAGGCACAAGAGCCGACACGAGACGATATGAAAAAGTCCCGGCCGATCCTCTGGATTCTGATCATCGCGGCCGTGGCCTCCGCGGGTTACTATGGTTGGCAGAAATTCGGCTCGCCCGACGCTGGAAAAACCCAGACCGCACAGAAGGGGCCGCAGCGCCCGCCCGCCGTCCCCGTGAGCGTTTCGCCGGTCCAGAAGGTGGACTTTCCGGTTTACCTGACCGGTCTCGGCACGGTTGCGGGCTTCAACACCGTCCAAGTCCGGACCCGGGTGGATGGGCAGATCGACAAGATTGCCTTCACCGAAGGCCAGATCGTCAAGGAGGGCGAGCTCCTCGCCTCGATCGATCCCCGCCCCTATCAGGCCACGCTCGACCAGGCCAAGGCCAAGAAGGCGCAGGACGAGGCAAATCTGGCCAACGCCAATCTCGAGCTCCAGCGCGCCATGAAACTCGGCGAATTCGCCACCGCACAGCGGGTCGACACCCAGCGCTCCACGGTCGCCCAGCTCACCGCGCAGATCGCCGCCGACGAAGCTTCGATCTCCAACGCGCAGACCCAGCTCGACTACACCCAGGTCAAGGCGCCGATCACCGGCGTCGCGGGCCTGCGCCAGGTCGACGTCGGCAACATCGTCAATTCCTCGACGCAGACCGGCATCGTCACGATCTCGCAGGTCGAGCCGATCTCGGTGATCTTCACCGCACCAGAAGACCAGCTGCCCTATATCAGCGAGGGCCAGAAGGCCGGCGCGCTCAGGGTGATCGCCTTCACCACCGACGGCAAGAAGACGCTGGCCGAGGGCAAGCTCGCCGTCATCAACAACCAGGTCGACACCAGCAGCGGCACGATCCGGCTCAAGGCGGTGTTCGACAACAAGGACCACGCGCTGTGGCCCGGGCAGTCGGTGTCGACGCGCCTACTGGTGCGCACTCTGAAGGATGCGACCGTTGTCCCGGATGACGCGGTCCAGCACTCCACCAACGGCCTCTACGCCTATACCGTCAATCAGGACAACAAGGCCGAGGTGCACAAGATCAAGGTCAGCTACGCGATTGACGGACGTTCGGTCGTCGACGAAGGGCTGACGCCCGGGCAGCAGGTGATCACCGGGGGCCAATTCAAGGTCCAGCCCGGAAGCCTCGTCTCCACGGCCGTGGCGAGTACGGATCCGGCGCAGAACAAGGTTCGACAGGAATGAACGCGGGCGGGATTTCGGCACCTTTCATCCGTTATCCCATCGGCACCTCGCTGCTGATGGCCGGCATTCTCTTCGTCGGTCTCGTCGCCTATCCCCTGCTGCCTGTCGCGCCCCTGCCGCAGGTGGACTTCCCGACCATCCAGATCACCGCCAATCTGCCGGGCGGCAGCCCCGAGACCATGGCCTCGTCGGTGGCCCAGCCGCTCGAACGGCAATTCGCCCAGATCCCGGGCATCGCCCAGATGACCTCGACGAGTTATCTGGGCACCGCGTCGATCACCATCCAGTTCGACCTCAACCGCAGCATCGACGGCGCCGCCAACGACGTGCAGGGCGCCATCAACGCCGCGAGCGGTCAGCTGCCGAAGAACCTGCCCTCGCCGCCGACCTACCGCAAGGTCAACCCGGCCGACGCCCCGATCCTGCTGTTGTCGGCAACCTCCGAGACAATGCCGCTGACCAGTGTCAGCGACGCGGTCGATGCCCAGCTCGCCCAGCAGATCAGCCAGCTCTCGGGCGTCGCGCAGGTCTTCATCGGCGGCCAGCAGAAGCCCTCGATCCGCATTCAGATCGACCCGGCGAAGCTCGTCGCCAAGGGCCTGTCGATGGAGGACGTGCGCAGCCAGATCGCGATCACCACGGTCGACAGCCCCAAGGGCAACATCGACGGCCCGAAGCGCGCCTACACGATCTACGCCAACGACCAGCTCACCCAGGCCAAGGACTGGAACGACGTCATCATCGCCTATCGCAACGGCGGTCCCTTGCGAATCCGCGACATCGGCCAGGCGGTCAGCGGCCCCGAGGACGCCAAGCAGGCGGCCTGGGCCAACGGCAAGCGCGGCGTGTTCCTGGTGGTGTTCAAGCAACCCGGCGCCAACGTCATCGAGACCGTCGACCGGATCAAGGCGACGTTGCCTCGCCTCGTCGCAGCGATCCCGCCCGCGATCAAGATCGAGGTCATCAGCGACCGCACCACGACAATTCGCGCCGCGGTCGAAGACGTCCAGTTCACGCTGCTGCTGACCATTGCGCTGGTCGTCATGGTCATCTTCATCTTCCTGCGCAGCTTCTGGGCAACGGTCATTCCCACCATCACGGTGCCACTGGCGCTGCTGGGTGCGTGCGCGCTGATGTGGGTGTTCGGCTACTCGCTCGACAATCTGTCGCTGATGGCGCTCACCATCGCGGTCGGATTTGTCGTCGACGACGCCATCGTGATGCTGGAGAACATCACGCGCTACATCGAGGAAGGCGAATCGCCGATGGCGGCGGCCTTCAAGGGCTCGAAGGAAATCGGCTTCACCATCGTCTCGATCAGCATCTCGCTGGTCGCGGTGCTGATTCCGCTGCTGCTGATGGGCGGCATCATCGGGCGCCTGTTCCGCGAATTCGCCGTCGTGCTGGCGATGACGATCTTCGTCTCGATGTTCGTGTCGCTGACCCTGACGCCGATGATGGCCTCGCGCTTCCTGCGCGCCCATGGCGAGGTCACCCACGGCAAGTTCTACCAGTGGAGCGAGCGCGGCTTCGACCGGATGTTGCGCGGTTACGAATGGATGCTCGACCATGCCCTGGCCTGGCGCCGCACCACGCTCACGATCTTCTTCGCGACCCTTGCCCTGTCGGTCTATCTGTTCGTGCTGATCCCGAAAGGGTTCTTCCCGCAACAGGACGTCGGCCTGATCACCGCGACCTCGGAAGCCTCCCAGGACATCTCGTTCGCGGAGATGCAGCGCCGCCAGGTCGAGCTCGGCAAGATCGTGATGGACGATCCCGACATCGCATCCATCGCGATGAATATCGGCGGCAGCGGCCGCGCCGGCAACAACGGCAACATGTTCATCACGCTGAAGCCGCGTAACGAGCGCGAAGCCTCCGCGCAGCAGATCATCGCCCGGCTGCGTCCCAAGCTCGAGAAGGTGTCCGGCGCCCGCCTCTACATGCAGGCGGCCCAGGACGTCCGGCTCGGCGGCCGGCCGACGCGCACCCAGTTCGAGTTCACCCTGCAGGACGCCGATCTCGCCGAGCTCAACGACTGGGCGCCGAAGATCCTCGCCAAGATGCAGACCTTGCCGCAACTGCGCGACGTTGCGACCGACCAGCAGACCCAGGGCACCACGGTTCAGCTCAAGATCAACCGCGATACTGCAGCGCGTTACGGAATCCAGCCGCAGCTGATCGACGACACGCTGTACGACGCCTTCGGACAGCGCCAGGTCACGCAATATTTCACCCAGCTCAACACCTACAAGGTGATCCTCGAGATCCTGCCGGAGATGCAGGGCAGCCTCGAGAGCCTGAACAAGCTCTACCTGAAATCTCCGCTGACCGGCGATCAGGTGCCGCTGTCGACCTTCGCGACCTGGAGCACCGATCCGGTCCGCCCGCTCTCGATCAGCCACCAGGGCCAGTTCCCCGCGATCACGATCAGCTTCAACCTCGCCCAGGGCGTCGCGCTCGGCCAGGCCACCGAGGCTGTGCAGAAGGCGATGGCCGATCTCGGCGCGCCGCCGACGCTCAATTCGAGCTTCCAGGGCACGGCACAGGCGTTCCAGCAATCGCTCGGCACCGTGCCGCTCCTCATCCTCGCAGCGCTGGTCGTGGTCTATCTGATCCTCGGCATCCTCTACGAGAGCTACATCCATCCGATCACGATTCTGTCGACCCTGCCCTCGGCCGGCGTCGGCGCGCTCGCGATCCTGATGGCGGCCGGCTTCGAGTTCAGCCTCATTGCTTTGATCGGAGTCATTCTGCTGATCGGCATCGTGAAGAAGAACGGCATCATGATGGTGGACTTCGCCATCGCCGCGGAACGCGACGAGCACAAGACGCCGGCGGAATCGATCCGGCAGGCGGCGCTGTTGCGCTTCCGTCCGATCATGATGACGACGATGGCTGCCCTGCTCGGCGGCGTGCCGCTGATGCTCGGCCACGGCACCGGCGCCGAGATTCGCCAGCCGCTCGGCTACGCCATGGTGGGCGGTCTGATCGTCAGCCAGGCGCTGACGCTGTTCACCACCCCGGTCGTCTATCTCTATCTCGACGAGCTCAACAACTGGTTCTCGGGCTGGGGCCGTAAGGGTGACGGCGAAGGCGACGAGACGGTCGAGCACGGCACCGTTAAGGAAGCTGCCGAGTAGCAGCTTGCACCGCGCGCCTCGCGACGTTACAGCGAGCCCCTCGGTTCACGTCAACGCGGTCTTGCCATGCCCATGCAATCCAGACTTGTCGCCCTTGTCGCCGCTGTCGTGTTGTCTGCGGGTGGCGCGTATGCCCAGCAAGGCGCCAAGAAGAACGCGACTTCCTCTGCCCCGGCGGCACAGCCCGCGCCGGCTCCGACGCAGCCGCAGGCTGACGGCGCTGCGGCGCAGCAGCCCGGCTGGGTCGTGCGCTGCACCAGCGTCAGCCGCGACGCACCGCTCGAATGCGCGATGGAGCAGAACGCGGTGCTCACCAAGACCGGCCAGACCATCGTCCTGATCAACATCCGCATCGCACCCGACACCCGCACACCCGTGGCGCTGCTGCAATTGCCGCTTGGCCTTAACCTTCCCATCGGCGCCAAGCTCCAGGTCGACGACGGCAAGACGGTCGATCTCCAGATCCAGACCTGCGAGAACCGCGGCTGCTACGCCTCGACGCCGATCGCACCGGACCTGTTGGCCACTTTAAGATCAGGCAAGCAGTTGAAGGTCTCCTTCCAGAACATGGCCAAGGAAACGATCGCGATCCCGATGCCGCTCGGCGATTTCGCGGCGGCCTACGATAAAATCAAATAGCCGTATCGTCGTCACTGCCGCGCCATCTGCGCGTTGCCGACGGCATCGCCGTCGAGCTTCTGGTCGTTGTGCATGTCACGCTGACGTGAGAGAGCCGTCAGATGAATTGGAACGGCGCATCGTAGTGCGACACGGGGCTGCCGCGATCGCGACCGATGTCGAGCCGGACCACGAGATCAGCGTGTGGAATCCGAGTTGGATCTGCAGCGATTCCGCCTTCTCACCGTCGATCAGCAGCGTGTAGTCGGTGATGCCCGTGCGCGAGCCCTTCGCCGGCGGCTCCTTGCGCACGAGACGCTCCACGTGAACGCCGAGCCGCCGCGTGCCCGACGGCACCTTGCGGTCCGAGCGGACGATCTGGTGACTGCCGCCGATGTTGAGGTCATGCACGAGATCGCCGTCCTTGACGTAAAGGCTGTAGCCGGCAAGTGAAACGGCTAGCCACGATGCTGCAGCGTGGGCAAGCACCGATGTGGAGGCTGGTCAGCGCCCTCACTTCACGGGGTCGCTCGCCCTCAGCAGCGTCGTGAAGCCGCCATAGATCATGCGCTTGCCGTCGAACGGCATGCCCTCCAACTTCAGCCGAGGGTCCGCAATCACCTTCTTGTTGACGGCGTCGCGAGTCTCCCGGTCGCGATAGACGATCCATGAGAACACCACGATCTCGTCCTCCTTCGCCATCACCGCGCGCGGAAACGAGGTCAGCTCGCCATAGGGCACGTCGTCGCCAATGCATTCGACATAATCGAGCGCACCGTGCTCCATCCAGATCGCGCAGGCCGTTGTCGCCAGCGCCTTGTAGGCCTCGATGTTGTCCTTCGGCACGGCCAGCACGAAACCATCGACATAGGGCATCACGGATCTCCTTGGGTTGTGTGTCCGGAGGACGATCCAGCGCGCGGCGGCCCGACTCGTCGTGGCACCCACAAGGTGAGGCAAACTGTCGCGAGCAATTCGTGCGCTACTTCACATTCGTCCGTCGCGGCGCCGTGACATCATCCCTGACGTTTGCATCCGCACAGCCGCTATTTCAGATTGTATTTGAGGAGGCCGCTTTCATGAGCACCCGCCTGTCGTTGCTTTGCGTCCATGGCGTCGGTCACGCGGAGATCGATGCCGGGTTTCAGAAGTCCTGGTCCGAAGTCATCACGCGTGCCGTCGGGCAGGTCGACCAGGGAGTCCAGCTCGAGATTGATTTCGTTCGCTACGACGATCTGTTCGAGAAGGCCCCACTCAATTCCCTCACCTACGCCGCGGCTGCGGCCAAGCTGCTGGCGAGCGCGGTCGTTCACGGCATCGGCGACCTCCTGACTGGCGCACGTGGCATCGGCGACATCCCTGCCGTCATCAAATGGACCGCAGGCATGATCGCCCAGTGGTCAACCGACGAACAGCTCCGCAAGGACCTCCGCCGGCTCATTCTCGACAAGATCGACGGCAAGACCTACGACATGGTCCTGGCGCACAGCCTCGGCTCGCTGATCTGCTACGACACCTTCCTGCACGACGGCGACGCGATCAAGGACGCGATCTTCGTCAGCTTCGGCTCGCAAATCGGCAACCCCGCGGTGCGCGACGTCTTTGCCGGCCGCATTCAGCCCCTAACCTGCCGAAAATGGTACCACCTCTATAACCCCGGCGATCACGTGCTGACCTATCCGCTCGACATTCGTGCGGATAATTATCAGCAGGTCATCGTGTCCTTCGACGTTCCCAACGACGCGCTCAATCACGATGCGACATGGTACCTGTCGCACACCAGCACAGTTGCGACAGTCTGGCATGAAGGCGCTCCGGCGCCTGCCTCGCGCGCGATCGTGAGCGCTGCGCGCGAGATGGCGAGCCTTGCTGTCAAACCCGGCCGCCGCGCGCTGCTGATCGGCATCAACGACTACCCGGACCCGGCCAGCAGGCTCGAAGGCTGCGTCAACGATGTGTTCCTGATGAGCTCGGTGCTCCAGGAGAGCGGTTTCGAGCCGGAAGATATCCGCATCGTTCTCAACGATCGCGCGACGACGCAAGGGATCATGGACCGGTTGCATTGGTTGCTCGACGGCGTTCGTGGCGGTGACGAGCGCATGCTGTTCTATTCGGGGCACGGCGCCCAAATTCCCCGCTACAACATCCAGGGCGAGCCTGATCACGTCGACGAATGTCTCGTTCCCTATGATTTCGACTGGTCCCCGGCCCACGCCATTCTGGACCGCCAGTTCGCCGAGCTGTATTCGCAACTGCCCTATGACAGCTATTTCGTGGCGATGTTCGATTGCTGCCACTCGGGCGGGATGACGCGCGATGGCGGTCCTCGTGTCCGGGGTTTGAGCCCGCCGGACGACATCCGCCACCGTGCGCTGAAATGGGATGCCGCCGAGCGAATGTGGGTGCCGCGCGACTTCACGCCGCTGAACAGGAGCTTGAAGGACAGAAAGAATGGAGCCGACTTCCTCGGGCAGAACGGGGCAACACAACGGCTGGGGCGCGCGATGATGCTGCGAACCAAGCCGGACAAGGATTACGACAAGACGCGCAAGGAGCTCGACCATCTCGGGCCGTACATGCCGATCCTGCTCGAGGCCTGTCAGGAGCAGCAGCTCTCCTATGAATACCGGGATGGCGTGACGTCTTATGGCATCTACACCTACTCCATGGCCAGCACTCTGCGCGAGCTGAGGGCCAAGGGCGAAAATCCCTCGTTCAAGACGCTCAACGAGCTGGTCACGGAGAAACTGAGGCGGATGCGATACAGCCAGACGCCGAATCTGGTCGGCGCCAAGGTTCGCTGTGCGGCTCCTGTGCCGTGGGGCAAATCGCAAGGCGCGGCGTCCGCCAGGCCTGCTGCGAAAACACCGTCCAGGCGGCCGCGTAAGACGGGGCGCAAGCAGGCGCCGGCGACAAAGAAGGCGACGAAAAAGAAGAGATAGCAAAGCACACGCGATCAGGCTTTGGAGAAGTAATCATGGCAACAGGCATGTCGCTGCACATCGGATTGAACGCGGTCGATCCGCAGCATTACGAAGGCTGGAGCGGTCCTCTCAACGCCTGCGAAGCAGACGCCAACGACATGGCGGATCTCGCCCACACAAGCGGCTTCGCGCCGACCAGGCTCGTCACCCGCAAGGCGACACGCGCGGCCGTCCTGGGCGGCATCGCGCACGCGGCCAAGTCCCTCAAATCCGGCGACATGTTCTTCCTGACCTATTCGGGCCACGGCGGTCAGTTGCCAGACCTCAACGGCGACGAGCCTGACGGCAAGGACGAGACTTGGTGCCTCTACGACGGCGAGTTGGTCGATGACGAGCTGTATTCCTCATGGGGCGCATTTGCAGCCGGCGTGCGCATTCTGCTGCTCTCGGATAGCTGTCATAGCGGCAGCGTGAGCAAAGCTCTGCACTATCAGGCTAGGGCACGCACCGTCCCCGGCACCATCTATCGTGCGATGCCGGACGAGATGGCGCTGCGCGTCTACCAGGCCAACAGGAAGACCTATGATCCGATCCTGAAGCGGCGCGATCTTTCCGAGGCCTTCTCCAACGTCAAGGCGTCGGTGCTGCTGATCTCCGGCTGCCAGGACAACCAGCTCTCGCAGGACGGCACATTCAACGGCCTGTTCACGGGAACGCTGAAGGCGGTCTGGAACGGCGGGACATTCAAGGGATCTTACCGGCGCTTCCACACCGCCATCGGCGCCAAGATGCCCCCGGATCAGTCACCCAAACTGTCGCTGGTGGGCGCCAGCAATCCGGCCTTCATGGCCGCCCGCCCCTTCACCCTGGCCAAGACGAAGAAGGCCGTAGCGAAGAAAAAGAAATCAGCAGCGAAAAAAGGAAAGAATCCGGCGCGCAGAAATTCGAGGTAACGCCGACACGGCGCAGCGGGCGAAACAGAAAGGCGCCGGAATTGGCTGGGGAACTAGGATTCGAACCTAGACAAACAGAGTCAGAGTCTGTTGTGCTACCGTTACACCATTCCCCAACGGAATAGCCGAACAAATTCAATGGCTTATTGAATAGCCCGGCTGGGGCCGGAAGCGCATTCAGCGCAAATCACGGCTCAGGCGTGGCAGCGTTCTACCCGCTCGGCCGTGGGCTGGCAAGCGCTGCAGTGGATGGGCTGCGTGCCTCCCCCGGAGATCCCGCGGACAGCTACTCCAGCTTGATGTTCGCGGCTTCGATCACCTTCTTCCAGCGCGCCGTTTCCGAGGCGATGTAGGCCGCGAACGGTTCGGAATCCACCGCAGCCGCGGTTGCGCCGAGCTCGGCCATCTTCTGCACCGTCTCCGGCTGCTGCATGAAGGCGCGGATCTCGGCCGAGAGCTTTTCGACGATCGGCTTCGGCGTCGCGGCGGGAACGAAGAAGCCATGCCAGGCGACGGCCTCGAAGCCGGGCAGGAATTCGGCGACCGCGGGCGTTTCCGGATCGAAGGCGGCGCGCTTGGGCGTTGCGGTCGCAAGCATCGCGAGCTGGCCGGTCTTCACCTGCGGCAGCAGCAGCGGCACGTTGTCGAAGGCCAGATCGATCTGCCCACTGAGCAGATCCGTCAGCATCTGGCTCGAGCCCTTGTAGGGCACATGCACCATCCTAGTGCCGGTCATCTGCTGAAACAACTCGCCGGCAAGATGCTGCGACGTGCCGACGCCGGCCGAGCCGAACGAGACCTTGTCCGGGTTCGCCTTGAGATAGGCGATCAACTCCGGCACGGTGCGCGCCTTGATCTTGTCGGGGTTGACGACGAGAACGTTGGGCACCACGCTGATCTGGGCAATCGGCGCCATATCCTTGTCAGGTTGGTAACTGAGCTTCGGTCCGTAGAGAGTGGGGTTGATGGCGAGCGCGGACGTGCTGGCAAGCCCGAGCGTGATGCCGTCAGGCGCCGACTTCGCCAGCCGCGTCACGCCGAGGATCGAACCGGCGCCGCCGACATTCTCGACCACGAACGGCTTGCCGAACTTCAGTTGCAGATGGTTCGAGACCATACGTGCGAAAATGTCCGCGGTGCCGCCGGCGGCGAAGGGAACGATCACCGTCACCTGCTTGGACGGATAGCCGTCCTGGGCCTTCGCCGGCGACGTCGCCAGCAGCACGACCGAGGCAAGAACAAGCCATATCGATCTCATCGAAGTTTCCTCTGCATTTCCTGTTGTTGATTGGCCGCCGCGCGCGTGCGCGGAGATGGCTAGAACGCGACCTCGTACATGCTCAGGATCGCATCCCGGCCGAGGTCGCGCGGATTGTTGTCGAGCAGGCGCCGAATTGCGTGCGCCTCGCCAGCCATCACGCCGAGATCGTCCCGGGGCACGCCGAGTGCGGACAGCCGCATCTCGATTCCGAGATTCCTGCAGAACCCATAAGTCGCCTCGAATGCAACCTTCGCATCGCCGTGCGCCGGCATTCCGAGCGCCGCCAGCACCGCCACCGTCTTCGCCTCGGCTGCCGGCATGTTGAACGCCAGCGTATGCGGGAAGATCACTGCGCAGGCGAGCCCGTGCGCCACATGATGGCGTGTGCCGAGCGGATAGGCCACCGCATGGCCGGCGGTCGTGTTCACCGGTCCGAGGCAATAGCCGCCGTACAGCGAGGCCAGCGCCAGACCGGCGCGCGCCTCGCGATCGCCGCCGTCGGCGACCGCGCGCTTGAGATATTGGCCGACCAGCCGGGCGCCTTCGAGCGCGTAGAGGTCGATCGCCGGATGCGCCTTGCGGCTGGTATAGGCCTCGACGCAATGCGCCAGAGCATCGACCCCGGTGGCGGCAGTGACCTCCTTCGGCACTGTCATCGTCAGGTCCGGATCGACGATGGCGATATCCGCCAGCATGAAGCGGCTCTGCACCGCCTGCTTGTTCTTGCTGACGGGATCGGTGACGAGCGCGCGCGTGCCGGCCTCGCTGCCGGTGCCTGACGTCGTCGGAATCTGCATCAGCGCACGCTGCGGCCGGCCACCTTCTCGGGACCGACGATATCGGCAAAGGCCACTTCGGAGGTACACAGCACCGCGACCAGCTTGGCGAGATCCATCGCACTGCCGCCGCCGAAGCCGATGACGAGATCGGGTTTGACGTCGCGCGCCATCGCCACGGCCTTGTCGAGATTGGGCAGGTCCGGCTCGGGCTTGACCTCGCCGAACACCTTCACTGCACCCGGCAGCGCCAGCGTGTCGACACGGCGCGCATTGAACGGGTCGGAAATCACGAGCGGTCGTTTGGCGCCGATGCGCTCGGCGCAGCGCGCCGCGGCGGCGATCGTGCCGCAGCCGAACTCGAGGACGGTCGGACGAAGGATTTCGATGGGCGTGAAAGCGTTGGTCATCCTCGCGCTCGATCTCATGATTTGGATGCGGAGGCGCCAGCGGCCAGCCGTTCGGCATAGTCGATGGCCTCGATCAGGCTGTGCTCGTTGGCGATGCCCTTGCCGGCGATATCGAAGGCAGTGCCGTGATCGACAGAGGTGCGGATGATCGGCAGGCCCAGCGTGATGTTGACGCCGGAGAGCTCCTGCCAGCGTCCGGTCGCAGGATCGACCTGGAAGCCGAGCAGCTTGACGGGGATGTGCCCCTGGTCGTGATACATCGCCACCACGGCATCGTACTGGCCGGCCCGCAGCTTGACGAAGACAGTGTCGCCGGGCACGGGACCGACGACATCGAGGCCGTCGGCGACCGCTTTCGCAATCGTCGGCGCGGACACGTCGATGTCCTGCCGACCGAACAGGCCGCCCTCGCCGGCGTGCGGATTGAGCGCGGCGATGGCGATCTTCGGCTTGGCGATGCCGAGCCTGAGCAGCGCATCGTTGGTGAGGTCGATGACCATGCGCAGGCGCTCCGGCGTCAGACGCTTCGGCACGTCCTCGAGCGCCACGTGGGTCGAGACATGGCTGACGCGCATGTTGCCATGGGCGAGCAGCATCACCGAGCCGCGCACACCGGTGAGATGCGCCAGCATCTCGGTATGACCGGGGAAATGATAGCCAGCCTTGTTGAGCGCTTCCTTGTTGAGCGGTGCCGTTACGATGGCCGCGGTCCGTCCCGCCTGCGTCAGACGGACGCCCTGCTCGATCGCCTTGTAGGCAAAACGGCCGCCATCGGCCGAGAGCACGCCGGGCTTGATCGGGTCGCCTTCGACGTCAGCCTGCAGGAAGCACAAGTTTGGCCACTCGCGATCGTCGGGCGTAACCTCCGGGATCGCAATGCCCGCATCGAGCGTGGCTTTCGCCCCATCGAGTGCCGCGCCGCTGCCGATGATCAACAGACGCAGATCGCCCGTCGCGATCCGGTCCTTCAGGCCGACGCAGGCCTTGACGATGATCTCCGGTCCGATTCCGGCCGGATCGCCCATGGTAATAGCAAGATGGCGAGAGGTCATGTCGGACTCTCCAAGTTGAGCAAATGATTGGTCCGGAGCAGATCGCGCCACAGCTCGCTGGGGCCGAACGCGCCGGATTTCGAGATCACGTCGACGCCGGCCCAGCGGCCGTCCTGCAAGATCGAGCGCGGCAATCCCGGCACGATACGTCCTGTCACCTGCAGCGCATGCGCGCCGAGGGCAACGCATGCGGCCTTCAAAGTCTCTCCGCCGGCAACGATCAGCGTGCCCGGCCGCTCAAGTGTCGCAATCACCGCCGTCATCTCGCGCGCGATCCGTCGCGCCGCATCGGCACGGGTCAGACCGTCGGCGAGGGAGAACCTGACCAGCGCAACGCCGTCGGCGGCCAGTTTGCGCTGGACGCGCGGCGCGCCCTCGGCTTCCGCAAGCGTGATGGTTGCCTCACCGCATGCTGCAAGTTGAGAGGCGGTGGCGACCTGGTCGGAGCCGAACAGCCCCAGCACCGGCAGCTTCAACTGGTCCGGCGCATCGGCGCGATGACTGCGGGCGAGCGCACCGGCCAGTCCGCCGCTTCCGCACCAGAGCACGGGCCCCGGCATGCGCCGTCCCATCTCGACCACCCGATCGAGCTCGATATCGCTCTCGGCGTCGAAGACCTGAACGCCGCCCCGCGAGAGCGTATCGGCCCCGCCCTGCCGTGCCTCGATGCCCTCCACCTGCAACTGGGTCAGGAGATTCTCTCCGACACGATGCCAGTCGCCGTGCACCGTACGCGCAAATTGCTGTCCGCCCACGGTGCGGCGCCCCTGATAGTCGAAGGCAGGTGCGACAACGCACGACGCCCAATGGCCGCTGCGCAGGCAGGCCCCGAGCTCAGCGGCCCATGAGCCACGCAGCAGGCTGTCGACCTTCTTGTAGGCGATCGTCCCACCCTGAAGCCGCGGCGCCAGCCGTCCGACGATCTCGGTGCTCTCCGCCTTCGACCGCTCGCGGCTGCCGCTGTCGATCGCGAGGCTTCCGGATACCTGCGACGCAGACACTTCCGGCCAGATGACGTTGAACGGTCCGCACAGCCCGACAAACTCCGCGGCGGTGTCGAGCGCACCGGTGAGATCATCGGCAAGCAGGCGAACGCTCGTCATCCTCGC
The DNA here is from genome assembly GCF_023074155.1 of Bradyrhizobium sp. 134. Lineage (NCBI taxonomy): Bacteria > Pseudomonadati > Pseudomonadota > Alphaproteobacteria > Hyphomicrobiales > Nitrobacteraceae > Bradyrhizobium > Bradyrhizobium sp. 134. The sequence continues at coordinate 630,635 of NZ_JADPKX010000053.1, forward strand.
GCGCCTCCGACATTGAAGATCTTGCCCGGGTTCATCAGGCCCTTGGGATCGAGCAATTGCTTGATATCCCGCATCAGCTCGATATCGAGGGGATTGGCGACGCGGGCGAGCCGGCTGCGATTGGTGGTCCCGATGCCATGTTCGGCACTGATCGCCCCGCCCTGCGCCGCGGTCTCGTCGTCAACGATCTCGTTGATTTGCGCGACAAGCGCGGCCGTGGCGTCCGGATCCCGGCAATGCGCGCGGTCGATCAGGGCGATCACATGGATGTTGCCGTCGCCGATATGGCCGTGCATCACGACGCGCGCATGCGGCACGGCGGCGTTGATCCGGGCCTCGACATTGGTGACGAAGGCGGCCTGACGCTCCAGCGGCACCACGCTGTCGTGCGACACGACATAGCCGCTGCGCTTGTTGCCTTCGGACACGCTGTGCCTGACGGCCCAGATTGCCTTCGCCTGCGCCAGGTTGGACGCCAGGATGGCGTCCTCGGCGAGCCCCGCCTCCATCGCATCCACCAGCACCGTGCCGAGCGGCTCATCGAGGTCGACGCCCGCGAGCGTGTCGGTCAGCTCGACGATCAGATACCACGGCGTCGTCAGCTCGAACGGGATCGTGACATGCGGCACGGTCTCCGCGATCGCCTCGATCTGTGATCGCGACATGATCTCGAGGCTGCCGAGCCGGTCGCCGACCGCACCGCGCAGGCGTTGCATGATCTCCAGCGCCTGCTCGACGCCCTGCAATTTGAGCAGCGCCAGTGCCGAGCTGCGCGGCGGCGAGAACAATTTCAACACGGCGGCGGTGACAATGCCGAGCGTCCCCTCGGCGCCGATGAAGAGCTGCTTGAGCGCGTAACCTGTGTTGTCCTTGCGAAGCGCACGCAGACCGTTGAAAATTCTCCCGTCGGGCAGCACGACCTCCAGCCCAAGCACGAGATCCCGCGTCGGTCCGTAGCGCAGCACGGCCGTGCCGCCGGCATTGGTCGAGATGTTGCCGCCGATCTGGCAGGAGCCCTCAGCACCCAGGCTCAGGGGGAAATAGCGATCGACGTCCCGGGCCGCATTCTGCACCTCGGCGAGAATGCATCCGGCCTCGACAGTGATGGTGTTGGCAAGCGGGCTGACGTCGCGCACGGCCCGCATGCGGTCGAGCCGGATCACGACATTGGCCGCACGATCATCCGGGGTCGCGGCGCCGCACATCCCGGTGTTGCCACCTTGCGGTACGATCGCGAGCTGCCTTGCCGCACAGTATTCGACGACGGAGGCGACCTCAGCGGTCGAGCCGGGCTTCACCACGGCGGCGGCGCGACCGTGATAACGCCCGCGCCAGTCCACGACGTAGGGTTCCTGGTCGGGCCCGGACGCGATGACGAGCTTGTCGCCGACGATGGCGGCAAGCCCGGTCAACGCATCACGGAAAGGGTCGGACATCGGATGGCCTCGTCGCGCGCCGCGCTAGGCAGCGATTGCCGTCGCGTTCGCGAGCAGCTCTTTGACCTGCTCCGGCGGCAAGGATTCCAGCGGCGGCCGCAGGCGCTGCCATCCGGCGTGGCCGGTGCGCTCGGCCACCAGCGCCTTCAGGGAAGCCATCTGCGGGAAACGCGACACCAATTCGCGCGCTTTCACGATGCGCGCCTGCGCAGCCTTGAGTGCCGCGTCGTCGTCGCTGTCGCGGAAATGCTTGTAGACATAGGCGAGATCGCGCGCGACGAGATTGGAAGTCGCGGTGATGCAACCGGCACCACCCTTGCGCAGCAGCGGCAACAGCAGCGGATCGGCCCCGACCAGGACCGAAAAGCCCGGGAAGCGCTCGACCATCGCGGTCATATTGGCGAAGTCGCCGGAGGAATCCTTGATGCCGGTGAAGGTGGACGGATAAGCCGCGCGCAGCCGCTTGATCAGGGTATGCGAGATCGGCTGCGCCGACATCTGCGGGATGTGATAGAGCACGACCTTGAGCCTGGCATCGCCGATGCGCTGCACGACTTCGCTGTAGGAGGCGAAGATGCCGTCGTCGGTGACGCCCTTGTAGTAGAACGGCGGCAACATCACGACGGTATCGACGCCGACCGAGAGCGCGTGGCGCGTCAGCGCAATGGTCTCACTGAGCGCGGCAACGCCCGTGCCGGGCAGCAGCCGCTGCGGTGTGATACCGGCGGCGACAACGGCCTCGAGCAGTGCGATGCGCTCGGCCGCCGAAAAAGAGTTCGCCTCGCCTGTCGTGCCCAGTAACGCGATGCCGTCGCAGCCTTCGTCCAGAAGATGGCGGCAATGCGCGACGAAGCGCGCATGATCGGGAGCGAGCTCGGCGTCGAGCGGCGTCAGCGCGGCGGAGAACACCCCATGAGGGTGCAGCGATGATGTCGACAAACTTCCTCCGATCGTCAATCAATGTTGTTCGGAATGCGAACATTTGTTATTAGCTTGGCCTGTCGTAAAATCAGCTTGCCGCCACGTCAAGGGCGACATGTCATGGCGAGACATTACAGCATGGCCAAGATCGAAAAGAAGGCCACGAAGCGCGCACCGGCAACGATCCCGAAGAATCCCAAGAATTATGTCGCTTCCGTCGGCAAGGCCTTCGCTGTGCTCAAAGGCTTCACCAGCGAGGCCTTCGAGTTGACCCTGAGTGAGATTGCCGCACGCGCCGATCTCGATCGCGGGACGGCGTTCCGGCTGATCCAGACCTTGGTCGAGCTCGGCTATGTCCAAGCGGTTCCGCAAAGCCGCCGGTTCCGCCTCGGGGTTGCCTGTCTCGACCTTGGCTACACCGTGCTGTCGCACGGATCGTTGCGGCCGATCGTCGAACCGCTACTGCGCGATCTCGTGCCTGATGTCGGCGATGCGGCCTCGCTCGGGATCCTCGACGGCGGCGACGTGATCTATCTCGCGCGCATCGGCGCGGGCCTCGACCGCCACAAGATGGATCGCCGGCCGGGCACGCGCATTCCCGCCTACAGCGCCGCGCTCGGTCATGCCATGCTGGCGCATCTGGCGCGGGACGAGCAGATCGAGCGACTGGAAGCGCGCCCTCGCGTCAAATTGTCGGAGCGAACGTTGACCGATCTCGATGCCCTGCTCGCCCGGCTCGATCAGGTGAAGAAGAAGGGCCATGCCGTCTCCGACGGCGAGAACGCCTATGGCCTGCGCACGCTGGCAACGCCGATCTTCGATGCCCGGGGTCTCGTGATCGGGGGATTGAGCGTCACTGTCGATGCGATGCGCATGGACATGCAGACCTTCCGCGACCAGGCGCTGCCAAGTCTGATGCAGGCGACGCGCGAGGTGCAGGACCTCGCGATCAAGTCGGGATTGACGAACTGAGGGCGGCGTTCAAATCACGATGTGATCGAAGTCGGCGGCGACCCGCGTGTTTGGAAAAATCCCTATCGCCTCGGCCAGAATTTCTTCGTCCCGATAACGCCCCGACATGTGATTCAGCACGAGTTGCCCGACGTTGTTCGCTGCGGCAAATGAAGCCGCCTCGCGGGCGGTGAGGTGGCCATAGTCCCGTGCGGTCGCAGCGTCGCGATCGAGGAAGGTCGCCTCGACCACCAGCAGATCGGCGTCGACGACATGTTTGGATAGCCCGTCGGTAGTTTCGGTGTCGCCGATTACCACGAGCTTCCTGCCGCCGCTCGGCGGCCCCAGAACGTCTTCCGGATTGATCGTACGGCCGGCGATCACGACCGGTCGTCCCGCCGCCAGTTCTCCGCGCATCGGCCCATCGGGAACACCGAGCTCAGCGAGTCGCTCCCGCTCCAGATGGCGACGTGCGGGGCTCCGGAAGGAAAAACCAAAGCTGTCGGTGTCCCGGTGGCGGACCGGAAAGCAGTCGATGGTGAAGTCACCGGCGTCGATAACTTGTCCTTCAATCAGCGGCGCGAACTCCACAGGGATCGGCGCCCTGCCTGTGCCCCACAGGCCGGCAAGCATGCGGATGACGATGTCGAGTGTCCCCTGCCCTCCATGGACGGTCATCACGTCCGATTGCTGGCGCAACCCCAGCGTCGAGAAGAGACCGGGGATGCCGAGCACGTGATCGAGATGGGCATGCGTCAGCAGAATGCGGTCAAGCCGGCGAAACCCCGCACCGCCGCGCAGCAACTGGCGCTGCGTACCCTCGCCGCAATCGATGAGGACCCGCTTGCCCGCAGCCTCCACGAGGAGAGCCGGATGGTTGCGCTCCGTCGACGGAACGCTTGCCGAGGTCCCAAGGAATGTCAGGGCGAACATGCTCGTCAGTATCCAGACTTCACCGCCCCCAATGCCACGCGAGCAGCAGCGCGTACAGAGCCCATCGATCCGCATCAAGCGCCGGTCCCCGCAGGACGCTCGAAAAAAACGCGAAAACAACCCCATGCACAGTACAAATCATTGAAGAATTTCGCACCGCGTGGCGGGTATCCTGCCCGCAAAGACGGTTTGACTCGTCGGGCAAAACAGGCGCAGAATTGCATGATCCCAGATTTTGAATCCGCAAGTCGCGCCGACGCCGTGAGCGGTTCGGATGGCATGGCCGACCGCACCTTTTCCCGCCGCATGTTCGATACATGAATCGACTCGCGGCTTGCAGCCGAACGACCTCGACACGGCGAGGCGAGACAATGGAGATCGTGATGCAACGGGGACTGCCGCAGATGCCCACTGACTGGGACTACGGTTCGATCAGCACACTGCTGAGCGCCCTGCACGCGCGCAAGGTTTCTGCGTCGGAGTTGATCGAGCATACGATCGCGCGCATCGAGGCGCTGGACGGGCGGATCAATGCCGTCGTCGTTCGCGATTTCGATCGCGCAAGAGACGCCGCACGCGCCGCCGACGCCGCGCTTGGCCGCGGCGAGCAGCAGCCATTGCTCGGCATCCCCGTGACGTTGAAAGAACCGTTCAACGTCGCCGGCCTGCCGACGACATGGGGCTTTCCGCATTTCAGGGATTTCCAGCCGGCGGAGGACGCCCTTGTCGTCTCGCGCTTGAAGGCAGCGGGCGCTGTCATCATCGGCAAGACCAACATCCCGATCGGTCTGCGGGATTTTCAGAGCTACAATGAGATCTACGGGACGACGAGCAATCCATGGGATCTCGGCCGGTCGCCCGGCGGCTCCTCAGGCGGATCGGGTGCGGCGCTGGCTGCGGGATTCGGACCGCTCTCGATCGGCTCGGACATCGGCGGCTCGATCCGGGTGCCCGCGCATTTCTGCGGTGTGTTCGGACACAAGCCGAGCCTCGGCCTGGTCCCGCTGCGCGGATACAGCCTGCCGCCGGCGCCGCCCGTGCCTGGCCAGGGCGATCTGGCCGTCGTCGGGCCGATGACGCGCACCGCCTCGGACCTCGCGCTCGCCCTCGACGTGATCGCCGGCCCCGACGAGACGCGCGACGGGATCGGCTATCGTCTTGCGTTGCCGGCCCCCCGACACGACCAGCTCAGGGATTTCAGGATTCTCGTGATCGATACGCATCCGTTGATGCCGACAGGCGATGCCGTGCGTTCCGCCATCGGGCGGTTGGCGGAACGGCTCGAACGATCAGGCGCGCGGGTTGCGCGCTCGAGCGCATCGCTGCCCGATCTCGCCGAGTCCGCGCGGCTTTACATGAAGCTGCTCAACGCCGCGCGCAGCCCGCGCCTGACACCGGCCGCCCTCGCGGAGGCGCAAGGAGTTGCCGCGGCACTTTCGCCCGACGACCGCAGCCTGCAGGCCGAGCGCGCGCGCGGCTGGGCGATGGTCCATCGCGAATGGCTGGCGACCGATGCGGCGCGCTTGCGGCTGCAACAACGGTGGCAGGAGCTGTTCCGCGACTTCGACGCAGTGATCTACCCCGCCGCGGCCGTGCCGGCGTTTCCACAGGACCAGTCCGAGCCGTTCGACGCGCGGCAACTGGATATCGATGGACAGCTCTATCCCTATGCCGATGCGTGCTTCATCTGGGCAGACCCCGCTTCGACCTGCGGACTGCCTGCGACCGCCGTTCCGATCGAGCGCACGCCATCGGGCCTGCCGATCGGCGTCCAGATCATCGGGCCTTATCTCGAGGACCGCACCACGATTGCGCTTGCCGGACTGATGGAACGCGAGTTCGGCGGCTTCGTCCCGCCGCCGTCGCTGTCTGCCAAGTAATGACGAGCTGATCGAGGGCGATTAAGTTCTGTTGGCCGACTGCGCTTCGACCGCCTGCACGGCGACACTCGCGACCTGCTGCAACGCTTCGCGGTCCGAGCCCGAAGATGCCATCACGCCCATACCGACGGATACCGCTGAGACATAGCGTGCGAGTGCCGCGGGATCGGCGCTCTCCTTGAGATCGCCTTCGGCCTTTGCGCGAATGAAGCGATCGCGGAGCTGATCTTCGTTCTCGGCGCGGCGGGCGGCGAGTTCAAAAGGGACGCTCTCTGATCCGGTGCCGCACGCAATGCCGCCCTGCACGAGCAGGCAGCCCGGCGGGTTGGCCGGATCAGTTTGCTTGTCGGCGATGCCGATCAGCATCCGCTCGGCGACGTCGCGGGCGGTGGGTGCCGCCACCACCTCGTCCATCCAGACGTTGCGCAGTTTGGTATAGCGGTCGAGTGCGGCCTTCAGCAGCCCTTCCTTGTTGCCGAAACAGGCATAGAGGCTGGGCGGATTTATCCCCATGGCCTCGGTCAACTGAGCGATCGTGGCACCCTCGTAGCCATGGCGCCAAAACACTTCCATCGCCTGGTCCAACGCCGTTTCGGCGTCGAATTCGCGGGGGCGTCCCATGCCCATCTGCCTGTTCTCCTCGAAATCGGCGTCGTCCCTGAGCCTAACGCCCGATCCTATCTCTTTGTTCTCGCTTTATTTTCTCTTCCACTTGCCAACTCTTGCGGTAAGCGGCTACAATTTTCTTAGCGGACGGTACATAAGTATCTTGCGCTGCGGTATCCAGCTCCACATCTGTAGTGAACACTACATATCTGGAGCGCGCAAATGCCCCCCTCCCAAAATACCTCTCGCCCTGGCCGTGTCCGCCGCCTTCTCGGCGGCGTCGCCATCATGGGCGCTCTCGTCGTAGCCGGCTCGCTCGCGACCGGCCATTACTTTCGTGCCGCGCAGGCGACCGCGACCGCTGCGGCCGAGCAAGCCGTCCCCGTCACTGTCGCGCTGATCGAACCAAAGCAGACGGTGCTGTGGGACGATTTCTCCGGCCGGCTCGAGGCCATCCAACGCGTCGAGCTTCGCCCGCGCGTGGCCGGTGCGATCCTGTCGACCAACTTCACCGAAGGCGCGCTGGTGAAGGCAGGCGACGTCCTGTTCAAGATCGACCCAGCGCCCTACGCGGCCGAGGTCGACAAGGCCGCGGCCCAGCTCGAAGCTGCGAAAGCGCGCGTCGTGTTCACGCAGAATGAGCTCGAGCGCGGCGCGCAACTGGTAGGCAACGCGGTGGTCACGCGGCGCGACTACGATCAGCGCGACAACGCCAACCGCGAGGCCATCGCCAACGTGAAGGCGGCCGAGGCGACGCTCCAGACCGCAAAACTCAATCTGGATTACACCGAGGTCCGTGCGCCCGTGGACGGCCGCGTCGGCAAGATCGAAATCACCGTCGGCAATCTCGTCGCCGCCGACACCGCCTCTCCGGTGCTGACGTCGCTGGTCTCGGTCAATCCGATCTATGCGTCATTCGATGCGGATGAAGAGCTGGTGGTGCGGGCGTTGAACTCGATTTCCGAGGACTCCGGCAAGCGCAGCAATCTCGCCCAGATCCCGGTCGCGATGGCGACCTCCGGTGGTCTCTCGGCGAAGGGGCACATCCAGCTCATCGACAACCAGGTCAACGGCCAGAGCGGCACCATCCGTGTCCGCGCGGTGTTCGACAACGAGGACGGGCGTTTCATCCCCGGTCAGTTCGCCCGCGTGCGCATGGGCCAACCCAAGCAGCAATCGCTGGTCATGATCGACGAGCGCGCGATCGGCACCGATCAGGACAAGAAGTTCGTAATGGCGGTCGGCGACGATAGCCGCGCGGTCTACCGGTCGATCACGCTCGGCGGCTCGGTGGACGGGTTGCGTATCGTGACGGCCGGGCTGAAGACCGGCGAGCGCATCATCGTCAACGGCCTCCAGCGCGTGCACCCGGGTGCCCTGCTCAAGACGGAGATCGCGGCAATGGGCGCGCGCGGGCCGCAGCAGGCATCCAACCACAGCAATCAGGACGTCGTGCAGCGTTAGCGTCGCCGCCATGCCGGAGCGCGCGGGCAGCGCGAACCGGAATGTCGAAATCGTTGAACTACCTAGACATACTTCTGGATTCCAGGTTCGCGGCTTTGTCCGCGCCCCGGAATGACGGGAGAGTCGTCTCTCGCGCAGGGGCAAGGCCATGAATCTCTCGAAATTCTTCATCGATCGTCCTATTTTCGCCGGCGTGCTGTCAGTCCTGATCTTTCTCGCGGGCCTGATCTCGCTGTTCGCAATGCCGATCTCGGAATATCCCGACGTCGTGCCGCCCTCGGTGGTGGTGCGCGCAACCTATCCCGGCGCCAATCCGAAGGTGATCGCGGAAACGGTGGCGACGCCGATCGAGGAGCAGATCAACGGCGTCGAGAACATGCTCTACATGTCGAGCCAGGCGACCACCGACGGCGCGATGACGCTGACGGTGACGTTCCGGCTCGGCACCGATCCTGACAAGGCGACGCAGCTGGTGCAGAACCGCGTGCAGCAGGCCGAGCCGCGCCTGCCCGCCGTGGTGCGGCAGCTCGGCATCATCACCAAGAAGTCCTCGCCCGACCTCACCATGGTCGTGCATCTGCTGTCGCCGAACAATCGCTACGACATGACGTATTTGCGCAACTACGCCGTGCTCAACGTCAAGGACCGGCTGGCGCGGATCGACGGCGTCGGCGACGTTCAACTCTATGGCGCCGGCGACTATTCGATGCGGGTGTGGGTCGATCCGCAGAAGGCAGCCGAGCACGGCCTCACCGCAAGCGACATCGTCAAGTCGATCCAGGCGCAGAACGTCGAGGCCGCCGCCGGCGTGGTCGGCTCCTCGCCGAACGTCAAGGGCATCGACCTGCAACTGTCCGTCAACGCCGAGGGACGGCTAGCGAACGAAGAGCAGTTCGGCGACATCGTAGTCAAGACCGGCACGCGTGGCGAGGTGGTGCGGCTGCGCGACGTCGCACGCATCGAGCTCGGCGCCTCGCAATACGGCCTGCGTTCGCTGCTCGACAACAAGCAGGCGGTTGCGATCCCGATCTTCCAGGCGCCCGGCTCCAACGCGCTCGAGATTTCCGACCACGTTCGCGCCACCATGGCCGAGATCAAGAAGAACATGCCGGAAGGCGTGTCCTACCAGATCGTCTACGACCCGACCCAATTCGTCCGCTCGTCGATCGAGGCCGTGATCCACACGCTGCTGGAGGCGATCGCGCTGGTGGTGCTGGTGGTGATCCTGTTCCTCCAGACCTGGCGCGCCTCGATCATTCCGCTGCTGGCGGTGCCCGTGTCGATCGTCGGCACCTTCGCGGTGATGCACGTCTTCGGCTTCTCCATCAACGCGCTCAGCCTGTTCGGCCTGGTGCTTGCGATCGGCATCGTGGTCGACGACGCCATCGTCGTGGTCGAGAACGTCGAGCGCAACATCGAGGGCGGGCTGTCGCCGCGCGATGCGACCTACCAGGCGATGCGCGAGGTGTCGGGGCCGATCATCGCGATCGCCATGGTTCTGATCGCCGTGTTCGTGCCGCTCGCCTTCATCTCCGGCCTCACCGGGCAATTCTACAAGCAGTTCGCGCTGACGATCGCAATTTCGACCGTGATCTCGGCCGTCAACTCGCTGACGCTGTCGCCGGCGTTGTCGGCCCTGCTGCTCAAGGGACACAACGAGCCGAAAGACCGGCTGACCATCATCATGGAAAAGGGCCTCGGCTGGTTCTTCCGCGGCTTCAACAAGGTGTTCACACGCTCGTCGGAGAATTACAGCGGCACCGTCACCAAGGTGATCTCGGGCAAGGCGGCCGTCATGGGCCTCTATGTGCTCCTGGTCGGCCTCACCGCCTTCCTGTTCCAGCAGGTCCCGAGCGGCTTCGTGCCGGGTCAGGACAAGCAGTATCTGGTCGGGTTCTCACGACTGCCTGATGGCGCAACGCTGGACCGCACCGAAGACGTCATCCGCAAGATGAGCGACATCGCGCTGACCCAGCCCGGTGTCGAGAGCTCGGTTGCATTCCCGGGCCTGTCGATCTCGGGCTTCACCAACTCCTCCAACGCCGGCATCGTGTTCTCGACGCTGAAGCCGTTCGACGAGCGCAAGGGCCCCGCGCTGAGCGGCAATGCAATCGCGGCTGACCTCAACAAGAAATACGCGGGGATTCAGGAGGCCTTCATCGCCATGTTCCCGCCGCCGCCGGTCAACGGTCTCGGCACCATCGGCGGCTTCAAGCTGCAGATCGAGGATCGCGCCGGCCTCGGCTATGAGGCGCTGAACCAGGCGACGAATGCGTTCATGGCGGCGATGCAGAAGGCACCGGAGATCGCGGGCGTGTTCTCGAGCTTCCAGGTCAACGTGCCCCAGCTCTTTGCCGACATCGACCGCACCAAGGCGCTCCAGCTCGGCGTCCCCGTGACGGAGGTGTTCAACACGCTCCAGATCTATCTCGGTTCCTACTACGTCAACGACTTCAACAAGTTTGGTCGCACCTATTCCGTTTACGTGCAGGCCGACGCGCCGTTCCGCGCGCGTGCCGACGACATCAGGCAGTTGAAGGTGCGCTCGTCCTCCGGCGACATGGTGCCGCTGTCGGCGTTGCTCACGATCCGCCAGAGCGCGGGCCCCGAGCGCGCGATCCGCTACAACGGCTTCCTGTCCTCCGACATCAACGCGGCGGCTGCGCCCGGCTTTTCCTCCGGCCAGGCACAGGAGGTCGCGACGCGGATTGCGGCGGAGACATTGCCGCCCGGCTTCGCCTTCGAATGGACCGACCTGACCTATCAGGAGTTCATCGCCGGCAATTCCGGCCTCTGGGTGTTCCCGCTGGCGATCCTGCTGGTGTTCCTGGTGCTGGCCGCACTCTATGAAAGCCTGACCTTGCCGCTCTCGATCCTCATGATCGTGCCGATGGGCCTGTTGGCTGCGATGTTCGGCGTCTGGATCTCCAAGGGCGACAACAACGTCTTCACCCAGATTGGCTTGATCGTGCTGGTGGGACTCTCGGCCAAGAACGCGATCCTGATCGTCGAATTCGCGCGCGAGCTCGAGTTCGCAGGCCGCACGCCGATCCGGGCCGCGATCGAGGCGAGTCGGCTGCGGTTGCGCCCGATCCTGATGACGTCGATGGCGTTCATCATGGGCGTGCTGCCGCTGGTGCTGTCTACCGGCGCAGGCTCGGAGATGCGGCGCGCCATGGGCGTCGCCGTGTTCTCCGGCATGATCGGCGTCACCGTATTCGGCCTGTTCCTGACGCCGGTGTTCTATGTGCTGCTGCGGACCGTCACCGGCATGAAGCCGCTGACGCATCACGGCAGCGACACAAGCGCGGCGCCGGTGCAAACTGTCGGGCACTAGATCAGGGAAATCCCCGACAGCAACAACAGAACGAGCACGGTCTTGCGAAAGACCGTCTCGTTGACCCTGTGGAAGGCAATCACGCCGAGCGCGGAGCCTGCGAACAGCGCCGGCAGGCTGACCGCGAGATCGACGAACACTTTTGACGACAGATCCTGATGTCCGACCAGCAGCGCGATCGCGAACAGCTGCATCGCGGCGATGAACGGCTGCACCAGGCCGCGCTGCTCGCTCTTGGGCATGCCGCGCATGTCGCACCAGATCGTCGGGATCGCGCCGGGCATCGCCGTCAGCCCGCCGACCAGCCCTCCCCCGAACCCGATCAAGGCAACCCAATGCCGCCCGACCGCCTCGCCGGCCGTCACCAACGTCGGCCGCAGCAACATGTAGGCGGCATAGAGTGCAACGATGATGCCGAAGCCGCGCCGGAGCAGATGCGTATCGGTGCTCTGGAGCAGCGATACCGCGATGGGAACTCCGATCAAGCCACCGACGATCAGCAGCAGGCTGCCTTCCCAGCGGATATTGCGTCGAAGCGCCCACAGATTGGTGGCCTGCACGCCGATGCTGCACGCCATCATCAACGGCACGGCTTCGAGCGGCTGAAACACCCGGAGCAGGATGGCGCCCGCCACCGCCGAGAAGGCAAATCCCGAGAGCCCGGAGACGAAGGCACCGGCGAACACGGCAACGCTGAGCAGCATCAGAGTCGTGACATCAGGCACAATCCGCCCTCCGGTCAATCGTAGGGAATTTGCGAGACAGGGACCACGACGCTCTCCATGCAAGCGGCCGGCTCGAGTGGAGCCGACGGATGCATCGCGTAAGCGTGAGATCGCTCCACCATCGCGAGGCCGACCAGTTGGAGCGTGACGAGCGCCGCGGTCAACGCGATCGCGACGACGTTGACGTTACGCACGTTCGAATTTGGGGTGTCCGGCGGCGCGCTCGCACCCATCAGATCCGTGGGCATTTTCTAAAATATCCTCTTCGTTACTGACCGGAATGATTTCATTCAAACGCAATGTTTCGTGCGGCTGCTCCAGCAGATGGCGATAGCGGTGCAACACGCGCTGCGCGTCGATTTCTCGCTGCGCGCGGAGTACCGCGCCTATGCGGGCGACGATATCGCGGAACCTGCCTGTCAGAACTGGTGACGCCGTTCGCATGACAATCTCCTCTCAACCTGCTCGAGAGGTTGACGGGATCCACTTCCGTCTGCAGTGAATTGCTTCACACAAATGCCCGATACGTCGAACAACAGACCGTGTGATGTTCAGTAGAATAGAGCGCGGAAAATCGCGTCATTCGATCGAACGACGCGCGATAACTTTCTAATGATGTTTCTGATTGAACCTATTGCGAGCTGCAGCGACTCGCCTGCGTTTTTGAACGCGTCTCAGTGCACGAGCGGATTGGAGAATCCAGCTGCCAGCTTGACGAGATCGGCTTGACGAGAAACGCCGGTCTTGGCGAACACCCGATGCAAATGCGTCTTCACCGTCGTCTCCGCGATGCCGAGCGCAACCGCGGTCTCCGGCACGCCGCCGACATCGACGATCGACTGCAAGACCCTCAGTTCCGCAGGCGTGAGTTCGAAGGTGCGATCAATGAGACCGGCACACGACCGGCCGTCGAGTTCCGCTTTCCAGATGAACAAGGCTCCGACGGCCGAACTGCGCTCGGCCGTACCCTCGCGCAGCAATGATGGCAGCGCGATGATTTGCGCGACGTAGTAGGAGCCGTCACGCGATATCAGCGGAATTTTCCGACCCGAAGATGCCGCCAAAGCGACTTCGCTTGGGTCGCGGAAAATATCGCGCAACGCCGAATTTACAGTGGAGGAGCTTGCCACCAACCGGCCCGAGACAGACCGCAGGACATCATCGACGGCCAGGATTGTCTCCGCGGCCGGATTGCTGTGGACGATATGACAGGCCGAATCGAGCAGGATGACACCCGCATTCAACTGATCCACGACGTCGGCGAGCGCGATCGCGCGCTGCTGCTTCCGTTCGATCGCCCGGTTGATCAGCAACGCCCGGCTCGCATGCGGAACCAGGAACTGCATCCGCGCCCGTTGCTCGGCGTCGAGCATCCCCCTGCCCGGAATCACCGTCATCAGCATCGGACAGGGCGACTTCGACTGCTCCAGCACCACATTGGCGACGTCGACGCAGCCCTGGGGGCGCAGCCATTCCTGGTAGAAGCGGCCGCGGCGATATTCGTCGAAATCCACGAGATCGGGAATGTTGCGCACCTCGCCATAGCGCGGAAGCCGAGCAAGTGGGTCGTACCGGGAGTAGGTCTCCGCATAGAGCTGAATGTAGTGCGGATCGACCCCGCAGTAATAATGCGTCGCGCCCGATTTGCTGACCGGGTCCTTCGAAATCAGACCACAGGCCTGGCTGCCGATGAAGGCATTGAGTTTGACAACGACCTCGCTCCACAACTCTGGGTGGAGACCCGCGTCATAGATAGTCTCGATCAACTCGGACGGCTTTGGAGGTCGGGGCATTGGAAGAGCCAATACTGACACATGGAGATGGCGACATGTTCTTCATGCCTGGCGGCTTCCGTGAGTCTTTCGCGGGAGCGAAAGGTTCAATCGTGATGGCAAAATCAACGGTCTAGTTGACGAGCGGATTGGAGAATCCTGCAGCAAGCTTGACAAGATCAGCCTGACGCGAGACGCCCGTCTTGGCGAACACGCGATGCAGATGCGTCTTCGCCGTCGTTTCCGCGATACCGAGCGCGAGCGCCGTCTCCGGGACGCCGCCTACCTCGACGATCGACAGGAACACGCGCAGCTCGGCCGGTGTAAGGTCGAATGTCCGCGCGATCAATTCGCCGTAAGACTGTCCGCCGGGCGATACCTTGCGCAGGAGCAGCGCACCGACGGCATCGACCACCCGCTCGCTGCGGTCCCGCAGGACGGACGACAGCGGCAGGATGTGCGCGACGTAGCGCTCGCCGGAAGGCGAAAGCAGCGAAAACGCATGCCCCTGTGTGGCAAGCAGGGTAATTTCATTGCGGGTCGCGAACGCTTCCCGCAGCGTCTGATTGGCCTCCGCACTGCTGGTCACCAATTGCCCGGCAACGGACCGAACCAGATCGTCGGCCGCAAGCAAATCGTGCCCCGCGGAATTCGCGTACACCACCCGGCAGAAACCATCGAGCAGGAAGATGCCGCAGGCAAGATTGTCCAGGACCTCCGCCAGCGCCGTCGCCAGCGTCAGTTGCGAGGTCATGGCGCGGTTGATCAGCAACGCGCGACTGGCGTGCGGGACGACCAGCGAGAGGCGGTGCTTCATCACCGGATCCACCATCCGGCGGCCCGACAGCACCGTCATCATCACCGGGCAGTTCGCATTCGAATTCTCGAGCACGACGTTGGCCGCATCGCTGCAACCCTGCGGCCGCATCCATTCCTGGTAAAAGCGTCCTCGCCGATATTCATCGAAATTGACGAGATCCGGGATGCTGACGATCTGGCCATGCGGCGGCAGGACCGTAAGCGGATCGAACTTCGAATGCGTCTCGGAATAGAGCCGGATGTAGTGCGGGTCCGCCCCGCAGTAATAGTGCGTGACGCCGAATTTGCTGATCGAGTCCTTGGAAAACAGCCCGCAGGCCTGGCCGCCGACGAAGTCGCGGATGCCGGTGACGACGTTATTCCACAGCGAGGGATCGAGCCCGGCATCGTAGATGGCCTCGACCAGGTCGGGCAGTTTCCGTGGTCCGTGCATGGCTATAAATGGCCTGGGTGATCAATATCACCAAGCATACCACAACCACAGCATGCGGCATCCTCCGATCGGAGGACGCCGGCCCGGCGGATGGAGCCCGGGCCGGAACGAACGGATATCCGTTTCGGGCGCTACTGATGCAGAGTCGCGATACCGCACCGGGACGCTCACGTCTCGTCCCAGCCGACCTTCTCCACATTCTCCGACCAGACCGCGGCGCGATAGATCTCGCGCCCGTCGGTGTCTCTGACCCGGATGCAGGCATCGCGACCGCGCAAATCGTCGCGCCAGACGAACAGGTGGCTTGCCATCTCGTTGGCCACCACGAATGTCGCTTCGGGGCACTCGAACACCATGCCACCCGGATCGATCTTCACGATATTGCCGAGCATAAGATCAAAGAAAAAACGGCGCATGCAACACAACACTCCAACTGCGGGCGGCGCACGCCCGTGCCGTCTCCAATCGGCATTTGACCTGACATTCAATCGCGCGCGGTCACGACATCTCGCGGCTCCTGACGTCACTGGGCGTGGCGCCATAAGTCCGCCGGAAGCAGCGGTTGAAATAGGAGAGATCGCCGAAACCGACATCGTAGGCGATCGAGCTGACCGTCCGCTCGGCGTATCCGGGTTCGCGCAACATGCGATGCGCACGCTTGACGCGTTGTTCGATCAGGAAGGACGAGAACGTCTTGCCGTCGGCCTCGAACAAGCGCTGGAGATAACGCGGCGTCACGCCGAGCTCCTGAGCGACCGTGGCAACGGAGAGATCCTGCCGCCAGCAATTGTTGGCGATGGAGACTTTGGCCTTCTGCAGCCGTGCCGCCTTGACGCCGCGCCGCCCGGCCAGCTCCCGCGGCTCGTTGGTGGCACCGAGGACGATTGCCAGAAGATCGTGCAGATGCCCGACGCCGAGCTTGCGCAAATTGGGCATCGCGAATGCCTTCTCCCGCACCAGCGTCACCGCGTAATCGACCAGCAACCGAAGTCCCGTCGAGCTCTCCGGCATCACCCGCATCACGGCGTCATCGACATCCACGATCATCGGCGCCAGCACGCGTCTCGGCACACGGAGCGAGAAACAGCTACCCAGGGACAATCGCTCGAACGTCGTGACGTCCTCCGCGCTGGTCAGGACGGCCTCTCCCGCACGAAGGCTCAGATCGTGTCCCCGCTCGGATATCCCAAGCACGCCAGATCGATTCACGATCAGGGCCAGACTGTCGTCGCCGTCGGCAACCAGGTGCTTGGTGCGAATGACCCGCGCTCCGCACAATCCTCCCATCAGCAATTGGGCTTCCGGCAAGACGTGGGACGTGAAGCTCGCCGCGAACGGCTTTCCTTCCCTCACCTCGACCTCCGCCTTCAACACCCCGCGGCAGTAGAAATCGCGAAGCAGCGGGATACGCTCGTTTTCGGGAATTTCGTTCGTTGAAACATTGATAACGGAAAAATCAAATTGGCTCACTGCAATCCTCCAACCGACGAGCAGGTCCGGCCGTGCGCTGTCGTTTCCTCACACTCGCGTTTGACGCCGTCGTGGCATCTCTTCGCGGCGCTTGCTGCTCTTCACTTTTCTGGGTCGCGATATACGAAAGTATCAAATGACTCGCGTCCTGCATTCGGAGGACACAGGAGCTCGGCTCATCACAATGGATTGAGATTGCCGCACATACCGGCGAGCCATGTGAAATGGATCACACGGCGTCGCCACTGCCGTTCGTTCGACGCGCGAATGGAACGGCAAAACCGGTGGCGATCTTGACCAGGTCGGCCTGCCTGCCGGCGCCGGTCTTCTCGAACAGGCGGCCGAGATGCGTCTTCACCGTCGTTTCGGCGATGCCGAGCTTTGCAGCGATGTCGGGAACGCCGCCAATCTCGATAATGGCCATCAATACGCGCAGTTCGGACGGTGTCAGCCTGAAGGCCGCAGCGATCGCATCGGCTGCGAGCCATGTCGCCGCCGAGGCCTTCTGCACGAACAGCACCGTGGCTGCGGCATCTCGCGATGGGATGCGATCGCGCTTCAGGGGAAAAGCGTGGAGCAGATAGTGCTGCCCATCAACCGACGTCGCAAGCTCGATCTGGCGGCGGGCAGCGGAACGAGTTTCGCTGCCTGAATCGATTTCGCACAGGCCGCGGAATATTTTGTCGGTCTGGGTGTTGCGAGCCACGATCCGGTCGCCGACCATTGCGAGCAGGCTGGCATCGGCGAACAGCCCGCGGCATGCTGCGTTGGCATGCACGACCCGGCCATCTGCGTCGAGCAGGCAGATCGCCGTGCTCAGCCCATCCAAGACATCGGCAAGGTCGTCCACGGTATGAGCGCGCGCCCTGATCTGCCGGCCCATGGCTCTGGAGCGTTGGAGGTGCGGAGCAAGCAGCCGCATGCGCTCACGCATCGGCTCGTCAACAAGTCCGCGCGACCGGTGGCGCAACACCTGCAGGATCGTGGTGCGCGTGTCCGACTTCTCGAGGGCAACGGTTGCAAGGTCTATCGCTCCTTGCGGTTCCACCCACTCGCGATAGAAGCTCGTTGCCAGGAAATCCGCCTGAGACATGATGTCGGCGACGCCGATCGTCTGTTCCGCCGCGAGCGTGAGATGACGATCGAGCAGAGGGTCGAGCTCCACGTATCGGTCGCGATATAGCTGGCGGAAGCGGGATTCGCTGCCGAAATGCTCATGGATCTCGATCGAGAGCCTGGCTCTGTCCCTGGACAGGATGGTCACGGCACATCCGCCGACGAAATGCGAAACCTGTTCCAGCACCGCGCTGCGCAGCGCGGGATCGACCGCCGCGTCGTAGATCTCGCCGACGAGGGACGAGAATCGATTTGCGTGGAGGATTGTCATCGGCCGGACGACGCAATCCGCGTATGGCTCGCACGCGCGAGAGAGATCGCGATCCGGACACTGGCGGAGGAGACGGGCCAGTCAATCGCCCCATTCCAAGCCGAGAAAACGTTGCAACGAAATGCTGGAATATCGAACATCGTCCTTGCGTAACGTCAACCGCAGGATGCGGCTTGGACGTTTTCGCCAAAGACTAGGATTAAAGCGAACAGCGCGCGGACTGTGTGCGATGAGTCACGCGTGCGATGCGTCAGGCGCCGTTCGTGCTGCAGAACCCTGTCGCCACCGATCCCGCCGGCCTCGCATCCGGCTCCGGCAATCTACTTGCGATTCTCCTCGCAAAATTTCAGCGCCGCCAGCGCTTCACCGGCACGCGGCACCTGCATCTCGATGCTGTCGTCGTCATCGTCCTCGAAATCGAGCGAGAGACGCTTGGCCTTGGACAGCCGGTCCATCATGGACTGATCGTATTCGAAGATGCCGCGAACGGTGGTCTTGTCCATGACCTCCCACTTGGCCTTCTTCATGATATCGGCGTCATCGGTCCCGACATCGGCCCGGAGAATCTCGCCGACCTTGTCCCACTCCCAGCCGTCATAGATCATGACGATGACGATAGCTTTCTCGGAATAGGTGATGACGATGACATAGTCCCGGTTCTCGTCTTCCTTGTCCTTGTAGCCGCGGCTCGCATTGCAATGTGCGTCTTGCGTACGCTTTTCGATGGTCCAGTCGCCGACTTTGGCTTGTTGCGCCTGCACCGGCCTCGCGGTCAAAGCGACGGCGCTCAAGGCGCCGGCCAGCAACCCGGCGGCGAGAAGAGATCGTTTCATGTCAGCCTCCAGCGTGTTCCCCGGACCGAGATGACCACCTCTGCCGGTGACCCGCAAGGGCTTCGGGGGGTGCGTAGGGCGCCGGCCCTGCCCTACTCCTGCCGCGGCACGATCGCGATCGGGGTGAAGGTGTAAACCTCCTCGCCGTTCTGGTTGAACATCGTCCATTTCACCAATGCGATGCCCTGGGGCTTCGACTTCGACGGCGTCAGGCTCATGACCTCCCCGACCAGATGCAGACGGTCATCGGGCCGTACCGGGATGGTCCAGCGCAGCCCATCGACGCCAGCGCCGATCAGCGGATGCGGGCCGAAGGGGCGGGTCTGGATCGCGAGGCTCATGGCAATCGCGGCGGTGTGCCATCCCGAGGCAGCGAGACCCCCGAACAGGGTCTGCTTGGCGGCTTCGTGGTCGAGATGCATCGGCTGCGGATCGAACTCGGCCGCGAACCGCTTGATGTCGGCCGCGGTGACGTGAACTTCGGGGGATTTGAACTGCATTCCAATGGTGAGATCGTCGAACCACTCGACTTGCGCCATGATTTCGCCTCGCCATGTGATGCGCCGCCTCGCGGCTAATGGGATTGAGCAAGAGCGGGATGTAGCGGCTCCGCAGCGCACAAACCAGCCCGGGGTTCCCCAAGAAACCCGTTTCCAGATGCGACGAAACACGCCTGAAACAGATGGTCGGTTATCTGGTTGTCAAAATCATACAGGGACGGCCACCATGCAATTCTTCCTCGACCTGATCTGGGATCATTCCTGCTGTCAGCACCTCGTCGCCCTGCCGCCGCAGGAGGATGAGCTATGATCGAGCTGATCTCGGCCTTGCTCGCGCTTTGCAGCGTCGGCGTTTTTGCAGCGCACGCGGTGGATGCCTATCGCACCACACATTACTGATAGCCTTGCACTGATAGCCTTGCTCTAGGCTGATAGCCTTGCCCTAGAACGGCCGCCGGTAGAAGTGCTCCGAATGTGTTGCCGGCGGAAACCTGTTGGCGAGCGCGAGAGCTCCCCTCTCGTCGGTTTCGAGCGCGATCTTCTGTGCGAGCATGACGTCGCCGGGGACGAGAAAGCCTGACGGGACGAAGCACCACCCCATCGTCGCATTTCCGGCCGCATCGATCTCATGGACATTGGCGGCGGTGCCATAGTGGATGCGATAGGTCTTGCCGGTATCGCAGCCGACGACATCGAAATGCCGGTACTGCTCAAATTGGACGCGCTGCGCCGGCGACAGCCATTCGGCCAGGAGCCGGCGGCCGCGGGCATCCGGCGTGTTCTCGCCGAAGAAGCGCCGATAGAGTTCGCGTAGCGCATGCAGACGCGCACGCGCCGGCGCGCGGAGCCAGACCGCCGCGATCATGAGCAGCTCAGATCAACCGCCGACCAGGCGGGGATAGAACAGCGTTTCCTGCGCGGTCGGGTCGAACGATCGGATCCGGGTGACCTCGCCAGGTCCGGTTCGCAGCGCGGCGGTGAAGCCCGCTCCGGTCAGCTCCCGAAAGCGCCGTTCGGCCCGCGCTAGCGCTTCGGCATTGCCAGGATCAAACTCGTGGCGCGTGTCGCCAGTCTGGTCCATCACGATCTGGGTTGCCATGTTGAGTCTCCTCATGCCCAGCCCTGTTCGATCAAAGCAAACCTCGTGCCGTCGGTTCCTGATGGCAACAACTTTCTCTTGTCGGCGCATCACGCCTTGCTGAGCAGGAGCGTGTTCAAGCGAAGTGGATGCCGGTTCGCACAAAGAAAACGCGCCAAGAACAAGAAGCTAGAACCCCCTTCGAAACGGGGCTCTGGTCAGCGCGATGCGGCCGTTCCTCCGCCCTCGTCGATCTGCCGTCCCATCAGGGCGATCGCCTTCTGATAAACGCCGGCGGCATTCCAGGCTTCGATGGCGACGAAATTCGGTTCACCCGGCTGGTAACCGGCTCCTGCACGCCAGCCATGGGCCTTGAGGAAATTCGCCGTCGAGTTCAGCGCATTGGCGGCAACCTCGAGATTGCCGGTGCCATAGGCCAGGATGTTCTTGGGCATGAACTGGGTCTGGCCGACTTCGCCGTGCATCGAGCCGCGGGTTGCCCCCGACAGCGTGCCGCGATCGATCAGCTTCAGCGCCGCATAGAGCTGCTCGGTGAAGAATTCGGGACGGCGGCAGTCATAGGCGAGCGTCGCGATCGAGGAGAGCATGTTCTGGTTGCCGCGCTGGCTGCCGAATCCGGTTTCCATGCCCCAGATCGCAATCAACGGGCCCGGCGGAACGCCATAGCGCTGCTGGATCGAGGCGAACAAGGCAGCCTGCGACTGCTTGAGCTGGCGGCCCTTGGCCACAATGGTTGTGGCGCCGCGCTTGGCGAGGAACTGGTCGAGCGTTAGCGAGAAGCTGCGCTGGCCACGATCGGCCGCGATGGTGGCACTGGCGTAATTGGTCTGCACCAGGGCCGCGAGCGCGGTCTGGCCAACGCCCTTGCCCTGCGCCTCCGCGCTGAACTCGCGCTTCCAGGCCTCGAAGCCGGCCGACGAGCTGCCGCATTGCGCGGCGTGGGCGGCGGGCGCCACGCAGCTGAGCAGCGTCATCGCCCCAAAAACCGCCGCAGCTACAGTTCTGCCCCTGATCATGTCCGATGTCCTCTCTCTGGCGCGATCCGATGCCCGAGCTTACCCGGACGAAGGCGCCGACTCCATGGCATGATCATACGACAGTTCCAGTCCAACCAAATTGCCCTCCTTGCGCCACTTGTCGAGCAGCCGCAGGAATGCCACCGGCCCGCGCCAATACTGGCTGTTTCTCGCCGCGATCGGATCGAACACGCCTTCATTGTTGTAGTAGCCGGGCGTGCATTCGGCGAGATAGGTCTGGCGGCCGAGCGCGGCTTTGACCACCTCCTCGACCCAGGCGTTTTCGGCCGCCAGCGTCGGCTCGAGGGTTCGCGCCTTGCGCTTGCGCGCTTCGGCGATCACGTAGGCGATGTGCTGCGACTGCTCGTCGATGATGTGCGGGAAGTTGGCGCTCTGGCCGGCCTGCACCATGACGATCAGGAAGCAGTTCGGGAAGCCGCGGCTGTAGAAGCCATGCATCGTCTTGACGCCGTCGCGCCAGCGCTCGGACAGGCTGACGCCGTCACGGCCGTAGACCTCAAAGCCCACGCGACGGGCGTAATCGGTACCGACTTCGAAACCGCTGGCATAGATCAGGCAGTCAAGTTCGTAGGCGTGGCCGTCGACCACGACGGCATTCTCGGTGATGCGATCGACGCCCTGTCCCCTGGTGTCAACGAGATGCACGTTGGGGCGATTAAAGGTGTCGAGATATTCGTCGTGGAAACACGGCCGTTTGCAGAAGGCCTTGTACCAGGGCTTTAACGCCGAAGCCGTCGCCTCGTCCTTGACGATCGCATCGACGCGCGCTCGGATCTCCTCCATCTTGCGATAATCGGCCTGCTCGATGACCTTGAGCGCCTCCTCGATCGAGGTCACCGGCTGGGACTGGCGGCGCGGTGCCAGCAGTATCTCGCCGAGCAGGCCGGTCCAGCCGTCCTGCACCAGATCCTGTTCGAATGGTTCGCCCGAGATCACGGCGGTGAAATTGTCCATGCGTTCGCGCTGCCAGCCGGGCCTGAGCCGCTGCGCCCAGCTCTGATCCGTCGGGCGGTCGTCCCGCACGCCGATCGCCGACGGCGTACGTTGGAAAACGTAGAGCTCCTTGGCCGAGCGGCCGAGATGCGGCACGCATTGCACGGCGGTGGCACCGGTGCCGATGATCCCGACGCGTTTGTCGCCAAGACCACTAAGATCACCTTCGGCCGTGCCCCCGGTGTAGGCGTAATCCCAGCGGCTGGTGTGGAAGCTGTGTCCCTTGAAGCTTTCGATACCGGGAATGCCGGGCAGCTTCGGACGGCTCAGCGGGCCTCCAGCAAGGATGACGAAGCGCGCGCGGATGCAATCACCGCGATCGGTCTCGACCAGCCAAATTGCCTCCTGCTCTTGCCATTCCATGCGCGTGATGACGGTCTGAAACAGCGCGCGCTCATAGAGATCGAAGTGACGGCCGATGCGGCGCGAATGCTCGTAGATCTCGGGTGCTCGTGCATATTTGCGCACGGGCATGTAGCCGGTCTCTTCCAGCAACGGCAGGTAGATGTAGCTCTCGGTATCGCAGGCCGCGCCAGGGTAGCGATTCCAGTACCAGGTGCCACCGAAATCGGCGGCCTTTTCCACGACGCGGAAATCATCGATGCCGGCTTCGCGCAGTCGTGCGCCGCACAGAAGGCCGCCGAAGCCGCCGCCGACGATGAGCACCTCGGTCCGTTCGCTGACAGCCTCACGCGCGAATCCGGAATTGGCCCAGGGATCGTCGAGATAGCGCCCGAACTCGCCGGTCACCTCGACATATTGCGCCTTGCCCTCGGTGCGCAGGCGCCGATCGCGCTCGTCGCGATAGCGCGCACGGAGTGCGTCAATGTCGAGTGTAGATTCGCCGGCTGCGCCGGTCTTGTGTCTTTGCGCTGACATCCGTTTCCTCCCCGGCGGATACTGCTTCGCCGGCAGCTCGCATCACTTAGCCCTGAAAAAGTGACGCATGCAATCACGTCCCTCGCTTTTTGGCGTGAACGTCGCCTGGCGTTCCGCTAACCTCAAACGCACATCACAAGCGTACGTCATGCAACGACATGGCGGTCCGGAGGAGACGATGCAGGGATTGATGATGGACATGCCGCTCCTGATCAGCGGCCTGATCCAGTATGCCGCCGATTATCACGGCGAGGCCGAGGTCGTCGCCCGCGAGATCGAAGGCGACATCCATCGCTACACCTATGCCGACGCCCATCCGCGCATCAAGCGCATGGCGTTGGCGCTCAAGAGGCTCGGCATGATGCCCGGTGACCGCGTCGGCACGCTGGCCTGGAATACACACCGGCATTTCGAGATGTTCTACGCCGCGCCGGGCATGGGCTATGTGCTGCACACCATCAACCCGCGGCTGTTCCCCGAGCAGCTCGTCTACATCGTCAATCACGCCGACGACCGGCTGCTGTTCATCGACCGTGCCACGCTGCCGATCGTGGAGGCGATCGCGCCGCAGCTCACATCGATCGAAGCCTATGTCGTGATGTGCTCGCGCGAGCGGATGCCCGAGACCAAGCTTGCCAACGTGCATTGCTACGAGGAGCTTCTGGACAACGAGAACGACGCCGGCTTTGCCTGGCCGGAGTTCGACGAAAAATCGGCGTCCACCATCTGCTACACCTCCGGCACCACCGGCAATCCCAAAGGCGTGATCTATTCGCACCGCGCCGCGATCCTGCAGACCATGGTCTCCTGCAATTTCGACTTCCTGCCCGGGCACCTGGAAGGCGTGCGCGAGGTGATGATGCCGATGGCGCCGCTGTTCCACGGCAACGGCTGGAACATGCCGTTCACCGCGCCCTATACCGGCTCGAAGCTGGTGCTGCCCGGCCGCAATTACGAGCCCGACAAGCTCTACGAGCTGCTCGAAGGCGAGAAGGTGACGCTGTCCGCGGGCGTGCCGAGCTTCTGGCTGATCCTGCTCGACTGGCTCGGACGCACCGGCAACAGGTTTTCGACGCTTCGTGCAACATTGTCGTCAGGCTCGGCGCCGCCGGGCGCGATGGTCGAGAAGCTCAAGCGCGAGTATGACATCGACTACGTCCAGGCCTGGGGCATGACCGAGGCGCTCGGCTGCTCGATGCCTGGCCTGCGGCCGGGCTCCGAGCATCTCGACGACAAGGAGAAGTTCGACCGCCGCCAGGTGTCCGGCCGCGCCTGTTTCGGCACCGCCTTGCGCATCGTCGACGACGGCGGCAACGAGCTGCCGCGCGACGGCAAGAGTGTCGGCCATCTGCGCGCGCGAGGACCGTGGGTTGCGTCCGGCTACATGAAACTCGACGAAGGCCTCGACCGCGACGGCTGGCTGATCACCGGCGACATGGCCGTGATCGATCCCCAGGGCCACGTCACGCTGACCGACCGCTCCAAGGACGTGATCAAGTCCGGCGGCGAATGGATCTCCTCGATCCAGCTCGAGGACGTCGCCTTGTCTCACCCCGATGTGCTGCAAGCCGCCGTGGTCGCGATCAATCATGAGAAATGGCAGGAACGACCTCTGCTCCTCGTCGTCCGCAAGAAGGGCGCGACCGTCGACGGCAAGACGCTGCTCGAGCACATGCGCCCGAAGATCGCGAGCTGGTGGATGCCCGACGCCGTCGAGTTCATGGACGAGTTCCCGATGACCGGCACCGGCAAGGTGCTCAAATCAGCGTTGCGCGAGAAATTCAAAGGGTATCGCGTCGCCTGAGCCGATTGCGCCCGGCCTGTCCATCGATCAAGGAGACAAAGATGCTCTACCCGATGTCGCCCAAAGTCGTCGAGCTCAAGCGCAGGCTCGAAAGTTTCATGGACCGGCACATCTATCCGAACGAGGAACGCTTTTATCGCGAGGCGGAGGAGCTGGGTCCCTGGAAAGTCTATCCGGTCGTCGAGGAGCTGAAGCCGCTGGCGCGCGCCGAAGGCCTCTGGAATCTGTTCCTGCCGGACTCCGGCCACGGTGCAGGCCTGACCAATCTTGAGTATGCCCCGCTCTGCGAGGTCATGGGCCGCTCGCATCTCGCACCCGAAGTCTTCAACTGTTCGGCGCCCGACACCGGCAACATGGAGGTGCTGGAGCGCTATGGCACGGAGAAGGACAAGGAGCGCTGGCTGAAGCCGCTGCTCGCGGGCGAAATCCGCTCCTGCTTCGCCATGACCGAGCCTGCCGTCGCCTCATCCGATGCGACCAACATCGAAAGCTCGATCGTTCGCGAGGGCGACCATTACATCATCAACGGCCGCAAATGGTACACCACCAACGCGACCGACCCGCGCTGCAAGATCTGCATCTTCATGGGCAAGACCGATCCTGACAATGCGGACCGCCACAAGCAGCAATCCATGATCCTGGTGCCGATGGACACAGCGGGCGTCGAGGTCAAGCGCCCCCTGCCCGTGTTCGGCTTCTACGGTGTGCCCGACCGTGCCTCCGAGGTCGTCTTCACCGATGTGCGCGTGCCCAAGGAGAACATGCTGCTCGGCGAGGGTCGCGGCTTCGAGATCGCGCAGGGACGCCTCGGCCCGGGGCGTATCCACCACTGCATGCGGCTGATCGGGCTCTCCGAACGCACGCTGGAGAAGATGTGCCGGAGGGTGCGCAGCCGCGTCGCCTTCGGCAAGCCGGTCTCCGAGCAGACGGTGACGCAGGAACGCATCGCAGAAGCCCGCATCATGATCGAGCAGGCCCGGCTGCTGACGCTCAACGCCGCCTACGCGATGGACATCGTCGGCAACAAGGTGGCGAAAGCCGAGATCGCGATGATCAAGGTCGCCGTGCCCAACATGGCCTGCCAGATCATCGACTGGGCGATCCAGGCCCACGGCGGCGGCGGCACGTCCAACGATTTCGGATTGACCCAGGCCTACGCGACCGCGCGTTTGCTACGTCTCGCCGACGGCCCGGACGAGGTCCACAGGAACCAGATCGCGCGGTTCGAGCTGAAGAAATATTCGAACGCTTGAATCGGGCGATGGCAATCGCATCTACTTCAACACCTCGACCGTCGCCGAGCGTCCCGCGACCAGCGACATATTCTCAGGCACCGGATCCAGCGCGATGCGCACCGGCACGCGCTGAGCGAGGCGTACCCAGCTGAAGGTCGGGTTGACGTTGGCGAGCAGGCTCGCGCCCTCGGCTCGGTCGCGGTCCTCGATGCCGGCAGCGATGCTCTCGACATGGCCTAAAAGCGTGACCTTCTCGCCCATCAGGCGGACTTGGACTTTGTCACCGATTCGGATCCGCGCGAGTTTCGTCTCTTCGAAATAGCCTTCGACATGCAGCGTGTCGATGTCGACGAGTGCCATCACGCCCTTCCCGGCCGTCACGTAAGCGCCGGGACGCAGATCCATGTTGGTGATCACGCCGTTCACAGAGGCATGCACCTCGCTGCGATCGAGATTGAGCTGGGCGACCGCGCGGTCGGCAACGGCCTGGTCAAAGGCAGCCCTGGCCTGGAGCTGGGTGGCCAGAACCTGCTCCTGCTTCTGCTGTGACACCGCATCCGTCGTCAGCGCGCTGTAGCGCTTCAAATCGGCATTGGCCTGATCGAGCGTGGCCTGATGACCGGCCACCGACGCATCGGCTTGCCGCAGCGCCAGCGCAAAACGCTCGCGATCGATCTTGAACAGGACGTCACCGCGATGGACCTTCTGATTGTCCTTCACCAGCACTTCGGTCACGAAGCCCGACACATCGGGCGCGACCTGCACCACGTCGGCACGCACGCGGCCGTCGCGCGTCCAGGGCTGCTCCATGTAATAGACCCAGAGTTCGCGGCCGACAGCGAGCGCCGCGACGACGACGATCGCAGTCAGCAGGAGGCGACCGAGCCAGGCGAAATTCCCCTTCATGCGAGATACTCCGAGAGATAGACGACGACGCCGAGAAGGCAGACGAAGATCGCGAAATCGAACAGCGCGCGGTGCCAGACCAGCCGATAGAGATCGAAGCGCTGCATGAAGCGGCGCAGCAGAGCACTCAGGGCAAAGGCGATGATGATCCACAACAGCAGCGCCGGCACGAGCACACCGTAGATATCGATCACGTATCTCATGCCGCAACACTCTCGCCTGCACGCGGCCGATAGGCCGGCGCATCCGGAAACAGGCCGCGCCTGATGCCGACGAGGCCCACCAGGGCGTCCTCGCGCGCCGTTTCGTTGGGATCCTTCACCGCCCGGGCCAGTGCCCGATCGACGCTCGTCAGAAGCTCGGCGGGCATTCCATCGCCCGCATATTTGCGGCAGGCGATAGCGAGCTGATCGAGCATGTCGTCGATGACGGCAATGGTGGACGCCGCAAGTCCATAGCGGGCACGGCGCAGATCGATCACGTTAATTCCGATACGGAGCTGGACCAGGCTGTCGGTATCGCGCCGGTCGCTCTCCGAGAGAAAGGCGATGCGCTGTACGAGCAATCCGAGCCGGTGCAGCATGAGGCCTGCGAATTCAGCGCGATCGCCCTTGCCGCGCCGCTCGGCGGCAACAGCCAGCGTCTCCCAGTTCGACAGCACCAGGCGATTTGCGATCCACTCCGCCCCCACCCCACGCGCGATCCGTGTCACAAGCTCGGCGATCGCAACGCCGACGAAGAAGGCAACCGCGGAGTTGGCGTAGGCCGCGAAGTCCGCGCTGTAGGTCGATTGCAGCGCCAGCAGCGTTGCCGTGTTCGCCGCGAGCGCCATGCCGGTACCCGCCGTCGCCGGCCGCGCGATCAGGAAGCCGTAGAGCAAGAAGGTCGGCGCCAGCGCGGCGACCAGAACCTCGAGATGGGAGATCGCGGGCACCAGCGCGAACAGGTAGATCGCGACGACGACAATGGCGACCAGCGACCACAGGCCGAAGCTGCGGATGAAGCGTGCAGGCTCGTCCTGCGCGGCAAAGAACGAGCACGCGACGGCCGCCATCATCGGCGCCGAGGCGCCGTCAGGCCAGCCGGTGCCGATCCAGAAAGCGCAACAGATCAGGATCGCCGACGCCGCGCCGGCGGCCGACCACAGGGCAAGGCCGCGATCCCTGTGGCGCACCGGCGCGGCACCGGCTTCGGAATGGAAGTCCAGATCGAGGGACGAGACGTTCCGGTTCTCCGCAATCGCTTCCGTCAGGGCGCGGCAATCGCGCGAGAGGTCGACCAGCTCGCGTAGCCGCCACAACAGGCTGGTGACGATGATCCGCTCCCAGGAGGCGCTGTCGTCGAGGATCGCCTGCTGCCCTGCGATCATGGCACGAATCCGCTCGGCGGGCTGCCGAGCGTTGACGTCGCTCGTGATCCATCCCGCGAGATCTTCCAAGAGCCGCTTCAGCTCGGGCTGCCGCCGCAATGCCTCCTCCCCCAGCGCGGCCAGCCGGTCCTCGAGCGAAGCGATCACGGGCAAAAGCATCAGCATGCGGAGCCGGATTTCGCCTAACCCGACGACGGCATTGCGGTCGGTCAGCCGGTCATAGGCAAGATGGGCCGAAAGCGTGTCGATCTCGACGATGTCGGTCGCAAGCTTGATGCGCTTGCCGCGGCGCGTTTCGTTGGTCCCGTGACGCAGCAGGACAACTTGACTCAGGCGCTGCGCGTCCGCCAGCCAGTTGTCGATGCGATTGGCAACAGCCGGCGCGACGCTACGCGGGAATACGATGGTCGAAACCAGGCTGGCGCAGATGATGCCGAGCGAGATTTCCTCGAGCCTTGCCACCGCGGTGTCGAAGATGGCGCCCGGCTCGGACACCGAAGGAAAGCCGATCAGCGCCACCGTATACCCGGCCAGCATGAAGACATAGCTGCGCGGTGTGCCGTCGAGCAGCGAAAGGTAAAGACAGAGCCCGACCCAGAGCGCGATTGCCAGGCACAGCAGCTCGGGTGCATCGATCAGGTTCGGAACGAGCGCCACCGTCATGACCGCGCCGACCAACGTGCCCATCACGCGGAAGAAAGCCTTCGAGCTGGTTGCGCCCGCCAGCGGCTGCGAAGTGATGTAGACGGTCGCCATCGCCCAATAGGGCCGCGGCAGATCCATTGCCAGCGCGATGACGAGCGCCAGGATTGACGCGGCGAACGTCTTCAAAGCGAAAATGAGGTCCGCGTGGCGGACCAGGAAGGGCTCATCTGCGCGCATGGCTATTTCGCTTCGGCGTCGGTCTTCATGGCTTGCATGCGGCTTACCCGCGGTCCTATGCGCTGGAGAGTCGCGAAGGTGACCGCAAGTTCCTCGGAGCGGGCAAGAGCAAGCTGGCCCGCACCCGCCAGGGCCCGAGGGCGGCGCGGGTTCCCGACGGCCTGCTGACATCTCGGCGGGCCGCTTGCGCGCGCTCCCTCTGGCGGCGACAGCCCTCGCCTCAGTTCGCTACGTAGACATCCGGATCGAAGCTGGAGCTCGGCTTCTTGAAGGCGTTGCGCAAGGCGCTCGACATCGGGACGTTGTAGTTGAGGCCGTTTGGTGGCGTCGGCGATTCCAGCCACTTCCTGTAGAGGACCTCGATCTCCTGGCTCGCGTACAGCTCTGCAGTCGCGCGGTCGGCGAGCGCCTTGAACGGAGCGTCCTCTCGCCGCAGCATGATCCCGTAAGGCTCGGGCTTCGAGAACGTCTCCTCACTGATCATGAAGAGCTGTGGTTCCTTCGAGCGCGCGATCGCCACCGCGAGCTGCACGTCGTCGAGCGCGTAGGCCTGGGCGCGGTCGGTTTCCAGCAACAGGAAGGCTTCGGCCTGGTCCTTGGCCGGCATCACATTGATGCCGAGATTGCGCTCGGTGTTGACCTTGGCGAGCTGCGTCAGGTTGACCGAGCCGGCCACTGCCGTCACCGCTTTGCCCTTGAGATCGTCGATGGTGTTGATCTTTGCGGCTTTCTTGGCCGCAAATCGCGTGGCGCTGAGGAAGTGCGTGTTGGTGAAGGCGACCTGCTTCTGGCGATCGGCATTGTTGGTGGTCGCCGAGCAATGCAGGTCGAGCGTCCCGTTGACCATCAGCGGAATCCGGTTCGACGACGTCACGGCGAGGGTCTCGACGGCGATGTCGGGCATGCCGAGCTGCTTTTTCACGGCATCCACGATCCTGAGGCAGATATCCATGGCAAAGCCGACCGGCTTCTGATTGCCGTCGAGGTAGCTGAAGGGGACCGAGGCCTCCTGATAGCCCAGCGTGATCTTCTTCGTTTCTTTCACTTTCTGGAGCGTGCCCGACAGGTCTTCGGCGGAGCTGGCAGTCGCAAGGCATGTGAGGGCCAGGAGAACAGTGGGTAAACGCATCGGGAACTCCTCGAGGAGGCTCGCGCCTCCATGCCGGGCGCAGCGATCGCACCGTTGATAGCGCAGGCGCGCAGCAGCCGCCACACGAGCTTGCATCGATCAGCTATCGCGGCTTGCGATATGGTGACCGGCCTTTTGTCCGCCTGGAGTCGAGGCGCCTTAAGCGCCAGGATGGCTGTTACGCGTCGATGCCGCGCTGGACCAGGATCCGCTCGGCGCTGTCGTTCCAGACGTCCATCTTGGTGATCTGGCCATTCCGCACCACGAAGCGGTCGACGTAGCGGTTGCCCTCGAACGCGGTCCCATCCATCCATTCGCCGTAGAGCGTGCCGACGCTATAGACCACGGTCTCACCGTCGCCGGGGCAGACGTCGAACCGATCCATCTTCTTCTTGACCCAGCGGTAGCGCTTGGCGTTGAACGCGGTCGGGCCCCGCGGATGATCGAACTCGCGCCCGCCGGTAAAGGTGATCACCGTGCCCGGCGCCATATAGGCCGCCGCGGCGTCCGGATCGGGGATCATCGACGCCGTGAGATAGGCTTCAACGATCTCGGCGTCGGACGACGGACCGGCTTCGGCTTTTGCGGCAGCGGACATGGCTCAATCTCCCGGGCTTGCGGAATACTAACGCCACTCTCGGGGAATACGTGCATATATTTTGAACATTTCCGTCGCTACACTGCCGACAATCTGGAGCCGCCAAACGCGGCCGAATGCACTAAATTCCTTCCGCAAGAGCCATGACCGCGCAACCCGCCTTTGACCTCATCTTTCGCAACGCCTTGCTGCGCGGTGCCGCCGCCCCAATGGACATCGGCGTCACGCGCGGCCGGATCACCGCCATCGAACCGACGCTCGCCTGCGAGGCCGTCGAGGTCGATGTCGGCGGGCGTCTCGCCCTGCCCGGCTTCGTCGACAGCCACATCCATCTCGACAAGGCCTGCCTGCTCGGCCGCTGCGGGCATGATCACGGCAGCGTCTCCGAAGCGATCCGCGCCGTCTCCGGGATGAAGAAGGATTTCTCGGTCGAGGACGTCTACGCGCGCGGCGCCCGGGTGCTCGAACGTGCCATCGTCCACGGCACCACGCGCATGCGAACCCACGTCGAGATCGATCCGCGCATCGGCTTGCGCGGCTTCGAGGCGGTGAAGGCGCTGAAGCGTGACTATGCCTGGGCGATCGACCTGTCGCTCTGTGTCTTTCCGCAGGAAGGCCTTACCAACGATCCCGGCAGCGAGGAGCTTCTGGTCCAGGCGCTGCGCGACGGGGGCGAGGTGATCGGCGGCTGTCCTTACACGGACACCGATCCGAACGCCCATCTCGCACGCATCTTCGATCTCGCCGAGGCGTTCGATGTAGACGTCGATCTCCATCTCGATTTCGATCTCGATCCCTCCTGGTGGCACCTCGACGAGGTCTGCCGGCAGACCGAGCGACGCAACTACGGGGGGCGCGTGGCAATCGGCCATGCGACGAAACTCTCCGCCCTGCCACCGGAGCGGCTGAAGGCCGCCACCGCGCAACTGGCGAAGGCCGGCGTTGCCGTCACCGTGCTGCCAGCAACCGATCTCTATTTGATGGGGCGCGAAGCGACCCACAACGCGCCACGCGGGCTGACGCTCGCCCACAAGCTCGCCGCCGACGGCGTGGTGTGCTCGATCGCGACCAACAACGTGCTCAATCCCTTCACGCCTTTCGGCGATGCCTCACTGCTGCGAATGGCGAATTTCTACGCCAACGTCGCGCATGCCTCGGTCAACGACTTCGATACCTGCCTTGATCTCGTGACCGAGCTGCCGGCGCGGCTGATGAACCTTCTGGATTACGGCATCGAGGTTGGGAATCCAGCCGATCTCGTCGTGCTCGACACACAAGACAGCCGCTTCGCCATCGCCGAGCTGCCGGATATCGTGATGGGCTTCAAGAGCGGCCGGCAGACTTTTGCGCGTCAACGGCCCACTCTGTTCAGCCCCGGCCGCTGATCCGCTCTCAATGCATATCTGCATTGAAGGGCGGCCTATTTCCGAGCAGCTTCCGTTCGATGGTACCGCTGATGGTTCCGCAATTCCGAATCCGGTAGATTCCCGGATAGTAGATTCTTGCTGATTCCCGATAGCTACGCGCATTGCAAGTCCCGCGGTGCCGGTCATAGTAGGACCGGCACTGATGTCTGCATTCAACGGGGAAGCATCGACATGTTCAGCGCATTCAGCGGCATCGGCACTCACTCCATTCGAGCGAGAACGCCCAGCGAGGCCGCCCTGAAGCGGCTCGACGGCATCGGGCACGTCCTGTCGGACCTCGATCTGGCGGGCGTCCGGACACAGGATGACCTGACGCGCATGCTCCTGACGCTCGATACCGCCGACAAGTGTATTCGATCGATCCGCGCAGAATTCCGGACCGAAGTCGCGAACGATCGGCTGGCCCACAAGGCCGAAGATCTGATGGCGTTGATCGAACGCACCCGCGACGAGCTCACCGGCTGTCGCACGCCAAAGTCCTGAGCAGGAGCCACCCTATTTCTCGCGATTGATCTTCGCCAGGATTAGATCCGCCTCGGTGCGCCAATCAGCGCTGCGGGCGAACTCCTTGGTGCCTTTCGTTCCGAACAGGCCCTCATCGGCAAGGTCCGCCACCCAGGCCTGCCGCTCGGCGGTGCCCTGCGCGGACCACGGCGTCAGCCCCGCTTCACGCACGGTCTCGGCGACCTCCCGGACTTCCTCGGCGCGGCGGCGGCCGTGCTCGATCACGCGCTGGAAGCAATAAGCGCCCTGCTTCTCCCAATCGATGGTGGGAAAGGTTTCCGCCAGCGAAGCCAGTACCGCATCCTCGACGCCATAGGCGCGCGCGGTGGTGAAGCTTTCGATGACCATGGCCTCCAGGCCCTTGATCATGATGCTGCGACACATCTTCACCGCCGAGGAAACACCGAGCTCGTCGCTCGCAACCTTTGCCGCAAAACCGATCGCGTTCAAGAGCGGCTCAAGCTCCCTGGCACCGGGACCACCGAGCAGCAGCGGCACCTTGATGCGATAAGGCGGTACCGATGTCATCACCGCGCCCTCGACATAGCGTCCGGCGGCGCCATCGATCAGCGCGGCGGCGCACTGCTTGGCGCCGGGAGACGCCGAATTGAAATCCAGGAACCAGGTGCCCTGATTGATCGCGGCCGCGCAGGCCTTTGCCACCGGCACGGCCTGGCTCGCCGTGACCGCGGAGATGATGAAATCGGATTTGGCGGTCAGCTCGGCGTGAGACGCCGCCAGCGCCACACCGAATTTCGCCGCATGCTCCACCAGCGGTGCGCCCTGCTCGCCACCGAGCTTGATGTCAAAGGCTGAGACCTTGATGTCCTGCTGGCGCAAATCCTCGGCCAGGATCCTGCCGACCTCGCCGTAACCGACCAGTCCGATCTGCCATCGCTTGGGATCGCCCGCCATCAGTTCAGTCCTCGCGTTGTCTCGTCGAACAGCTCCTCGACCGCATAACGGCGCGGGATCAGCGCCTGCTGGAAGGCGTAGTCGACGATCAGCTCCAGCGGCTTCCTGTTGGCGTCGATCCCGAACGGCACAAGATCGGGCGTTGCCGCCGATCCCGCCTGCGCCTTGCTTTGCTTGAGGAGATCATAAATGCCCGATACCACGTCAGGACGCGATTTCGCCAACTGTTCGGTCACGACCACGAGATGGTTGACCGGCACGACGCCGCGACGGGCGTACCATTTGGCGGCTTCCGCGGCCGGATCGGGGAACAGCGTCTTCAGCTTGGGATCGGTCGAGGTCTCGCCGAGGACGGCGTCGAGCTCGCCGTCGATCAGCATCTGCAAGATCTTCTTGCCGTTCGGCGCGCGCTCAGTGGTGTCGACATATTCGGCGACGTGCGGATCCTCGAACGTGACCCAGCGGATGTTGTCGAGATTGACGCCGTAGTCGTTGGCGAGGATGCCTCTGATCCAGGCCCCGGTGGTGGTCGTGAAGGAGCGGATGCCGACGCGCTTGCCTTCGAGATCCGACGGTCCGAGCATTCCATGCGCAGGATTATAGAGCGCGTAGGAATGCTGGAAGCGGCCAAGCATGGTGGCAGGCAGTAGCACGAGCGGCTTGCCATGCGCCTTCGCCATCAGATAGGTGACGATCGCCATCTCGCAGACATCGAAGGCCTGCTCGCGCACCATCGGCTTGAACGCGGTGTTGGTCGGCGTGTACGCGATGAAATCGAGATCGAAGGGGTCGGAGCGGAGCTCACCGCTCCTCACCGCCTGGACATGGGGGTGACTGCCGAGCACGGCCTTCAGCTTGAGACGATCCATCGGCCCGCTCCACTTCTCTTCAGACATCCTCGGGATTGTCGACATAGACGAGCCCGGCCTTCGCCAAGGCCTCACGCATGCCGTACATGTCGAGGCCCAGTTCGCCCGAAGCCAGCCGCGTGCGTTTGCCGGCTTCGTCCGCGTTGCGCTTCTTCGCCTTCTCGGCGACTTCGGCCGCATGGCGCCTCGGCACCACTACGACGCCGTCGTCATCGGCCACGATGATGTCGCCGGGATCAACATTGACGCCGGCGCAGACCACGGGGACATTGACCGCGCCGAGCGTCGCCTTCACCGTCCCCTTGGCCGAGACCGCGCGCGACCACACCGGAAACTCCATCTCGTGCAGCGCCCTGACGTCGCGGCAGCCGGCATCGATGATCAGCCCCTGCACGCCGCGCGCCTGCAGCGAGGTCGCGAGCAGCTCACCGAACATGCCGTCGGTGTTGTCGGCGGTACAGCCGACGACGAGGATGTCGCCATTCCTGCACTGCTCGACCGCGACATGGATCATCCAGTTGTCGCCCGGCTGCGCCAGCACGGTGACGGCGGGACCGGCGATCGCCGCGCCCGGCCAGACCGGCCGCAGATACGGCTTCATCAGGCCGATGCGGCCATAGGCCTCGTGCACGGTCGAGACGCCGTACTCCGCCATCCCGGCGGGATCGGCACGCTTGATGTTGCGAACGACGACCGGCTTCATGCCAGCTCCTCCGCAACCGTCGGGAACAGGCGCTGATAAGCCTCGCCATACGTCATCGGCACGCCGGTGTTGCGGCTGCCCTGAATGCCGCGATTGAGCGCGACGCGCTCGTAATAGCCCCACAGGTGCTTCTGCGCGGCGAGGATCTGGAATGCCTCGTACTTCTCCTTCCAGACCTCGTCGATCTTGAGCAGCAGGTCCGGCTTGTAATTGCATTGCTCGGGCTGGTGTGGCTCGAACAGGAACACCGGAGGCGCCGAATATTTGTACTGCGCACCCGGCTTGTGGCCCATGGCCTGCGCGACCACGCGCGTTTCCTGCGCGAAATGCGCCGCGTTCGGATGGTCGAAATTATAGGGGTCTTCCAGCGCGTGCGTCAGCACGAAGCTCGGGTTGAGCTCGCGGTAGATGTCGACCATACGGTCGAAATGCGCTTCCGTCAGCTTCAGCGGATAGTCGCCGCAATCGAAGAACTCGATCTCGGCGCCGAGCAGTTTTGCAGCGCGCTCCGCCTCATCTTTGCGGCCGGCCTTGACCGATTCCAGCGTCGCGCCCTTTTCCTTCCAGGCGAACTGGCTCTCGCCGCGCTCGCCGTAGGACAAGCAGACGATCTTCATGCGATAGCCCTTTTTCGCATGCAGCGCGATGGCGCCGCCAGCCCGCCAGACGAAATCGCCCGGATGGGCCGTGATCACGAGACCTGTTTTCATGGGACAAACTCCCCTCTTCTGTTCGCAAGCGTCATAAGTTCGTCAAGCCGCGGCGGCGGGCTCCTCGCCGTCGAGCACGCGCTTCAGGCGGTCGCCATCGGGCGCGCCTTCCCATTTGGCAATCGCGATGGTCGCGACCGCGTTCCCGATCAGATTGGTCGGCGTCAGTCCCTGGGACATCAGGCGGTGGATGCCGAGCACGAGCGCCACGCTCGTCACCGGAATGCTGCCGGTGGCGGACAGCGTTGCCGCCAACACGACGAAGGCGGCCCCCGCGATGCCCGCCGCGCCCTTGGAGGTCACGAGCAGGATCAAGAGCAGCTCGATCTGCTCGGCGAGACCGAACGGCGTGTTGGTCGCCTGCGCCAGGAACACTGAGGCGGCGGCAAGGTAGAGGCAGGTGCCGTCGAGATTGAAGGAATAGCCGGTCGGGATCACGAGCCCGACCACACTCTTCTCGCAGCCGGCCTTCTCAAGCTTGGTCAGCATCCGCGGCAGCACCGTCTCGGACGATGTCGTGGCAATGCAGATTAGGAGCTCTTCCCAGATGTAGCGGATCAGCTTGAGCAGCGAGAAGCCGCACAGCCGCGCGACCGGGCCGAGCGCCACGATGATAAAGATCACGCAGGTGAGATAGAAGCCGCCCAGCAGCTTGCCGAGCGAGGCCAGCGAGCCGACGCCGAACTTGCCGACCGTGAAGGCGATGGCACCAAACGCGCCGATCGGCGCGGCCCACATCACGAATCCGACGACGGCGAATACCATCTTGGCGGCGATGTCGATGAGACTGACCAGCGGCGCGGCGCGCTCGCCGAGCTGCACCAGCGCAAATCCGCACAGTACGGCGATGAAGAGCACCTGGAGGATGTTGCCCTCGGCAAAGGCGCCGACAAACGTCACGGGCACGATGTTCATCACGAACGGCACGAAGCCGATCACGCCGGTCTGCTTGACATAAGGCTCGATCGCGCTGGCGTTGATGCCGGCGGGATCGATGTTCATGCCGACGCCCGGCTTGAGCAGATTGACCGCGACGAGGCCGATGATCAGCGCGATCGTAGTCATGATCTCGAAATAGACGATCGCCTTGACGGCGACGCGCCCCACCCGCGCCATGTCGGCCATATGCGCGATGCCATGGACGACCGTGCAGAAGATGATCGGCGCGATCAGCATCCGGATCGCCTTGATGAAGGCGTCGCCAAGCGGCTGCATCCTGGCGCCAACCTCGGGATTGACGATCCCAAGCGCGATGCCTGCCGCCATGGCGACGAGCACCTGGATCCAGAGCTCCTTCCACCAGGCGCGACCGCGCGGCTTGTCGATCGCAAGCGCCGTCATTGCTCGAACTCGAACAAGCGCGCCGGGTTATCGACGAGGATCTTCTGCTGATACTCCGGCTCCGGCGCGAACAGCGGGATCAGGTCGACGAGATCGCCGTCGTTCGGCATCGCCTTGACGTTGGGATGTGGCCAATCGGTGCCCCAGATGACGCGGTCGGGCGCGGTTTCGACGATCTTTCGCGCGAACGGAACGGCGTCGGTGAACGGAGGACCGCTAGAGGACACCCGCTCTGAGCCGCAGATCTTGACCCAGCACTTCTCGTCGCGCTGCATCAGCTCGATCAGGATCTTAAACGGCAATTGATCGAGCCCCTCGGACGCCTTCACCCGCCCCATATGGTCGATCGTGTAGCTCAGCGGCAGCCTTGTCAGCGTGTCGGCATATTCGGGCAGGTCGATCGCGTCGAAATGCAGGTCGATGTGCCAGCCGAGCGGTGCGACCATCGCGACGATGCGGTCGAACACCCGCTTGTCGGGAACGCCGCCGAGATGGCGAACGAAATTGAAGCGGCAGGCGCGGAAGCCTCCCTTGTGCAGCACGCGGAGCCCACGCTCCGTGATGGTGCCGTCGATATTGGCAACCGCGCGATAGGCGCCGTTGCTCTGCGCGATGGCATCGAGCGCCACCGTATTATCGGTGCCGTGCACACTGGCATTGACGATGACGGCACGCTCGACCCCGAGCTTGGCATGCAGCGTGCGGAAATCGGCGAGCGGCGCATCCGGCGGCGTGTAGGAACGGTCCGGCGCGTAAGGGTATTTCGCGCCGGGCCCGAAGATGTGGCAATGCGCATCGCATGCCAGCTTCGGCAGCTTGAACTTCGGCGTGCGCGTGTTCGGGTTGGGCGGCGGAATGGTCGGCGTGTACATCATTGCCATCGGATAAACCGCCGAACCAGATCGTGTCTTCAAGTCTTGCTGCTGACGACCGGCCGTCGCCGTGCTGGCGCCTGATCCAGCGCCGGCGCCTGGAACGCGGCCACGGTGGCTTGCACCAATTGCTCGATGGCACTTGCGGCATCGCTACCGTCGGCCTCGCCGCGCGACAGGCGCGAGACGCGATCCGGCGTCACCAGCGAATAATAGAGTGCGCCAAGCAGGAAGTGGCTGCGCCAGACGATATCTGTGCGCGGAACGTGCGGCAGGCTTTCGTGAACAGCATCGATGAAGGCGTGGCTGGTGTCGTCAAAAGTCTGTGCGATGATCTTTCGCGCGACTTCATTGCCCTCCGCGGACATCACCGCGCGCAGCCGCGTGAACCGCGCCCCACCCCCGGCAAGATCACTGCCCGAGGTGAAGGCCGGCACGACATAGGCCCGCACCACCGCTTCGAGCCGGTCCTGGAGATCGCGCACGCGCTTGGCGGCCGCGAGCAGCTCGGAACGGCGCAAATTCATTGGCCCGCAATGGCGCCGGTAGATCTCCAGCAGCAGGCCGTCCTTGGTCTTGAAATGATAGGTGACGCTGCCGGGATTGGCGCCGGCGGCCTGTGCAATATCGCGCACCGACACGGCGTTGAAGCCGTTGGTGGCGAACAGCTCCTCGGCCGCGGCGAGAATTGCCTCGCGCATGTTCGGCTTGCGGGCCGTTTCCTTGCTGGCGGGGTTGCGCGTCATGTGATTTGTACTATCGTACAAAAGATCAGGTCTCGTCAACAAGAACCATGGGCGGCGTCCGGACGGCTCGAAAGACCGACGGTCCACACGCAATGCTCGCAAGGAGTGCTGGAAAATGCTGGGTTTGAACAAGAAGATCGGCGGCTTGATGCTGGGTGCCGGTCTGCTGCTGGGAGGCGGCGCCGCGCAGGCCGCCGACAGCTATCCGAGCAAACCTGTTCACATCCTGGTGCCCTACGCTGCCGGCGGCGCGGTCGACGTGCTCGCGCGCACGCTCGGACAGGCATTGGCGAAAACCTGGGGCCAGCAGCCGGTGATCGACAACCGTCCCGGCGCCGGCGGCATCGTCGCCTCGCAGGCACTGACGCAAGCCGCCCCCGACGGCTACACGCT
This sequence comes from Bradyrhizobium sp. 134, assembly GCF_023074155.1. Lineage (NCBI taxonomy): Bacteria > Pseudomonadati > Pseudomonadota > Alphaproteobacteria > Hyphomicrobiales > Nitrobacteraceae > Bradyrhizobium > Bradyrhizobium sp. 134. Next base: position 670,513 of record NZ_JADPKX010000053.1, read on the forward strand.
GATCCTGGTCGCGAGCGGTCATCCCCTCAACCAGTTCATCTATCCGAGCGTGCCTTACGACACCTTCAAGGACTTTACCGCGATCACCGAAGTCGCCTCCTCGCCGCTGGCGATCGTCGTCGCCAAGGACAGCCCCTACAAGACGCTCGGCGATCTCCTCGCTGCGGCGAAGAAGGCCCCTGACAAGCTCTCTTACGGTATGTCCGGCAACGGCACCTCGGCGCATCTCGCCGGTGAGCTGTTGAAATACATGTCCGGCACCAAGATCGTCGCGATCCCCTACAAGGGCGGCGCCCCCGCGCTGACCGCTGTGATCGCCGGCGACATCCCGCTCAGCATCAATCCACTTGCGGAAGCCATTAGCCAGATCGAAGGCGGTCCGGTGCGCGCGCTCGCGGTGACCTCGGCCGAACGCTCCAAGGCGCTACCCAATGTTCCGACCGTCGCCGAGTCGGGCGTGCCGGGTTACGACGTCTCCGTCTGGTGGGGCGTTCTTGGCCCGGCAAAAATGCCGCCGGAGATCGTGGCGAAGCTCGAAACCGATCTGAAGGCGGCGCTGCAGGACCCGAACGTGCTGTCGACGCTCGGCAAGATCGGCGCAGCCGCGGTCGGTTCGTCGTCGAGGGAATTCGACGCCTACATGCATTCCGAGGCGACCAAATGGGAGCCGGTGCTGAAGGCCGCCGACATCCGAGCGCAATGAGGTGCTTCGCATGAGGACCGGCGCGCTGGACACGATCCAGCGCCAGACCGGCTTGCGGCGCCACGAAGGCGACGTAGGTCAATTGCGTGCGCTCGCCCGCATCTTCTCCGGCGGCGCGGCACGCCGCACGAAATCGGCGTCATCGTCGCCTCCTCCCGACGGGATCAGGATCGCGCGCTCGCGCGGCAGCGCTTCCGGCATCTCGTCGCGGATGAAGGCGATGAGCTTCTCTCTCATCTCGCAGCGCAGGTCCCAGGACTGCGGCGCGTTCCTGGCGCTGACGAGGGCGCGAAGCTCGATGGTGCGAGCATCCGCGTCGATTACCTGGAGATTGACCACCTCGCCGTCCCAGAGCTTGGACTCCTTCACTGCTTCTTCCAGCCAACGCCGGATCCGCGGCACGTCGGCACGATAATCGACATGGAACGCAATCACGCCGATCAGGGACGCGGTGTCGCGGGTCCAGTTCTGGAATGGCTTTTCGATGAAATAGGACAGCGGCACCACCATGCGGCGCCAGTCCCACAGCCGGATCACCACATAGGTCGCGGCGATGTCCTCCACCCAGCCCCACTCGTTCTCGATGATGACGGCATCCTCGATGCGGATCGGCTGGGTGATCGCGATCTGCATGCCCGCGATCAGATTGCTCAGCAGCGGCCGGGCGGCAAGACCAACGATGATACCCGCGGCCCCGGCGGAGGCGAAAAGGCTGACGCCGTATTGCCTGACCGAGTCGAACGTCATCAGCGCGGTCGACACTGTGATGATGACGATGATGATATCGGTGACGCGCTTGAAGACGCGGACCTGGGTGACGTGCTTGCGCGCGACGAAATTCTCGGTGACGTCGCGAAAGTTCAGGAGATACCGTGCCGCGCTCATATCCACGATCCGGATCGAGATCCAGCCGATCAGCGCGATGAAGGCGACGACGAACAGGCGCGTCAGCGGCGTGCGGAAAGCGTCGTCCAGCGGCGCGAGCGGCAGCACCAATGCTACGGCGGCAAGGCTGAGGGCCAGCTGAGCAGGGCCAGCCGTGCGCGCGATGAACACGCTCATGAGCGGGAGGCGGGTTCCGAAGGCGCGGTTGAACAGCCAAACCGAGAGATGATACATCGACAGGGCAATCAGGATCGCGCCAGCGACCAGGCAGAGGCCGACGAACCACGACGGTATCCACCCGAACATCCTGTCGATGTCGGCCAAGAGGGTCTGCCGATTCATTAAAGTCCCCGCATTTGCTTCGCGCTTGCCGTTCAACGCATTGCAGCGTGGTTCGCTCCCCTGATCGGTGCAATGCAGCATCCCCTCTGGTGCAATCATCGCCGAACTGCGCTATTTCTGGTCGATCATGACTCGACGGACCGGCAGCGCCGACCTTCCCCTTCACACCGGCCGGGTTCCACCCTGGCTGGCGACCCGCATGTCTTCGCTCGGCGCGATCGTCACGCAGGCGATCGTGCATCACTACGGACGCGATGCATTCCTGCAGCGGCTCTCGCACCCGTTCTGGTTCCAGTCGTTCGGCGCCGTGATGGGGATGGACTGGCACTCCTCCGGCATCACGACCTCCGTGATAGGCGCGTTGAAGCGGGGGTTAGGCCCGCTCCAGGATGAGCTCGGAATCTACGTCTGCGGCGGTCGCGGCCAGCATTCGCGCAAGACCCCGGACGAGTTGATGCAGCTCGGCGACCGCGTCGGCTTCGACGGCGCAAAGCTCACGCGTGCGAGTCGCCTCGTTGCGAAGGTTGACAGCGCCGCGGTCCAGGACGGCTTTGACCTTTACCTCCACGGCTTCTTTGTCACCGCCGACGCCAAATGGACCGTGGTGCAGCAGGGCATGAACGGCGACAAGCGGCAGGCCCGCCGCTATCACTGGCATTCCGAGGCGCTGAAGAGTTTTGTCGATACGCCGCACAGCGCGATCGACGGGCCGCTGCAAGGCGAGATCGTCAATCTCACTGACCATCGCGCCGAGATCTCGCGCACCGCGCAGCTCGAGCTTCTGCGCGATCTCGGGCCGGATCGCATCGTCTGCGAATTCGAGCGGCTCACCGGGACTACGCCCGAGCCCGCGCAGGCGATGCTGCCGCACCTGATCATGCCGGCACATCACGACGTGCGGCCCAAGGACGTGTTTGCGCGCCGCCTGCACGGCACACTCGCGGCGGCGGCCGAGCGCGGCCCGGTCGACTTTCCGGAGCTGCTGCTGACGCCCGGCGTTGGCGCTCGCACGGTGCGTTCGCTGGCGATGGTCGCCGAAATCGTGCACGGCGCGCCCTACCGCTTCAACGATCCCGCCCGCTTCTCGCTTGCCCACGGCGGCAAGGACCGGCATCCCTACCCTGTTCCAATCAAGGTCTATGACGAAACCATTCGCGTGCTGAAGGGGGCGATTCAGAACGCAAAGCTCGGGCGCGAGGAAGAGATGCAGGCCATCAAGCGCCTCGACGACCAGGCGCGGCGGCTGGAGCGCACTGCGCGTGGGCCGTCTGTCGAGGCCTATATCGCCGGAGAGCGTGCGGCCTCGCCCGATCTCGACGGCCGCTCAGTGTTTGGCTGGGAACGCGACCTGGCATCGACAAAAAAGCGGACCGGCTGAACACCGGTCCGCGAGTTGGTCGGGAGGAACGCCTCTCTCAGGTCTCGTCGGTGCCCGGCTCCTCGTCGAGCCGGTTGGCCGAGTGGTCCTGATACTGGTCGGTCTGGATCGCCTTGCCGTCCATGCCGCGAATGTCCGAGTGCTGCGCCTTGTCGCGGTTTGACAGCACCATGTTGTCGCCGATCTTGTCCTTGGGCACGTCCGTCATGGCGCCGGTGCCGTCGCCCTTGCCGTGCATGCCCGATCTGAAATGCGTCTTGCTGCCATGACCACCTGGCATCTTTTTCTCCTCTTGCTTTGATCGCCCGTGAAGCTCAGTGCTTCTGCTGTGCCGGCGTCGGTTTCGGGGGCTTGTGACCGCTTTGGCCGGGATCGTTGTGCTTGTTGTGGTCGCTTTCCTGGTTGAGGCCGCCCCGGCTCACCGGAAATTCACTCTGCCGCGCCTCAGGTCGCGCGCGGTGGACGGCCGTGTCCTCCGGATTGTGGCCGATCGCTTGGTCAAGCTCTCGCGCGTCTGGAACATCCGGCTTGCGCTCGAGGATGCGAACCTGTTGCTCGTGGGTCTTCTTGCCTTGCATGCTCGTCCTCCGGAGCTATCGGTCTCGTCGGCGCGCGCCGCTGCGCGCGACGTCCTTGTCGATGCCGCCAGCGGCGTTTACGTCGTTCTCGACATCGCCTTCGATCGTGTTCTCGCCCAGGGCGTCCTCGAGGTCGTCAGGCGAGATACCAGCCATCGTTGCGCCCTTCGATCCGCCAATCATGGGATTTTCGTGCAGATCCTTTTCGGTCGGTGCGTAGAGTTTGGGTTGCTTATTGGTCATGCCTCACCTGCCTCCGCCTTTTCCGGCCTCGTCATGCCTGTGGTGTGAATCGTGCTCGCCACCCCCGCCAGAGACGCGGCTGTGGTTGCGCTGCGGGTCGTCCGCCGGTGGCTTCTTCACTTCGAGCGGTGCCTTCGCATTCTCATGCGATGCGCCAGGTCCGCCCTGACGGATGCTGTTCGGTGTCTTGGTGGATGTCGACATGTCACCTCCTCAGCGATCTTGCTGATGGCCTTGGTTGGTGGTGTTCTGCTTGATGTTGCCCTGCTGCCCTTGCTGGTCCGGATTTTGCGCACGCTGCTGGCCGTGCGGGGCAGTCGAGGACACTTGCTTGCTGTCGCCGGTTCCCTTCGGATTTTGGTTCTCGGCGGGAACAGGTGGCATCTTGCCGGTCATGATGCTGTCTCCTGTTGTTGGTCTGCGACATCGACCGAGGAACTCATCGCGGCCTCCGATGTCCGAAAAACAACGAGAGAAACGACATGCCGTTCCTACCGACGAGTGCAGAGAAAATTATCCGCAAGGTGTAAGTCTCAGCAGGCCGCTGGCAGGGAACGAACCATCATCGATCCAGCTGCTCCGTGGCCGTCGGGCACGACGGGGAGATTCGCGATCGCACGCATGCCCGGTCGCTTGCGCCAGTGGATCTGAGACACGTCCACAGCAAAGCCAAGTTTCGGCCATCGCACAAACAGCGCTTCCAAGGCACACGCTGCCTCGATCCGGGCAAGTTGATGGCCGAGGCAGAAATGGATTCCCGTTCCGAAGGACATGTGACGGTTCGGCTTGCGCGCGAGATCGAGGCTGTCGGGACGCTCATGCATAGCCGGGTCCATGTTCGCGGCGGCGAGCATCACCATGACGCGATCGCCCTTCTTGAGACGCACGCCCGCGAGCTCGATATCCCGCCTCACATAGCGCGGCTTGGAGAACTGTACCGGCGACACGAAGCGCAGGAATTCCTCCACCGCAAGCCCGATGCGGCTCCAGTCCTGTGCCAGCCAGTCGCGGACGCCGGGATTTCTGAGGAGCTCGTAGACGGAACCGCTGATGAGATGCGTGGTGGTCTCGGAGCCCGCCGCGAGCAGCAGGAACACCATCGACACCATTTCGTCCGGCGTGATCTGGCCGCCCTCGCGCTCGACCTGGACCAGCTCCGCGATCAAGCCGTCGCCGCCCCGCACGCGCGCAATCTGCAACTGCCGTTCGAGGTAGGCTCGCATCTTTCGGAACGCGAACAGCAGGCGGAAGAAGCTGGCGACATTCGTGAGCGAGGACATTGTATTGGCCCACGCGATAAAGCGAGGGCGATCGGCCAACGGCAACCCAAGCAACTCGGAGATCACCGCGAGCGGCAGGATGCGGGCATAGCGCTGGACGAGATCGGCCGGGCTTCCTGCCGAGAATAGCTCGTCGGCGAGACCGTCAGCGATGGCGCGGATACGCGGCTCCATCGCGACGATCGCGCGGCGGCGGAAGGCCTCGTCCACGATGCTGCGCAGCCTTGTGTGGTCCGGCTCGTCCGTCGTCAGCATGTTGTTAGCGATGGTTCTGACGTAGTTCGGCATCCACCAGCGCAGACCTGCGACGTCGCCATCCTCCTTGCGCAGCGTGAAATTGCTGCCGTCCTTCAGGACTTGCGCCGTGGCCTCGTGGGTCGTGGTGATCCAGACATCGCCGACGAGAGGAAATCGCGTCGCGACCACAGGACCGGACATGCGCAACGTTGCGATCGCCTTGGGCGGATCGCGAAAGAAGGCCTCGCTGGTGAAATCGAGGCGTGGTGCCATGTGTTCACCGCAGCGGTTGACGAGGTCTTACCGAGATGGTGCACGCCGCCACCCGCGCAAGGGGTGCGGAACCTCCGCCTCGTCATCGGTTCAGGTGTGAGAGTCGAGTCTACCCCCTCCCGGGCGAACGCGGGCCGATCTTGCGCTGCTGCTGATTGGTGTAGGCGTCCCAATTGCTCCAGCTGCCGTTGCTGAGGCTTCGCAGGTCGGTGGTGAGCGGACGGCGCGTGCGCTTGTCGTGATCGGCGATTACGCGCTCGGATTGCACGATCTTGCGCTTGAGTTCCCCGACCGCCTTCTGGGTCTGGCCGTTCCGCTTCGAAGACGCGATCTCGCCCATCGTGAAGCGCGCGGTCTCGAGCGCCTTCAACTCGGCGCGGTTCTTCTTCAACTGAACCCGGTGCCAGGCGATGTTGCTGTCGCTGTCCGCAACCATGTGGGAACTCCGCTGATTCGTTCCCACAGTGTATCGCGTGCCGAATCGGCGCCGCAACGGGCGCGCGGCGGCGAAAATACGGTCTTATTGCGCGGGAGTTCCGGGCCTAGCGCTCGGCGAAGGCCTTTTCGACCACGAATTGGGCCGGCTCGCCGTGATTACCCTCGACAAGCCCCCGCTCGCCGAGGAGCACGCGGGTGTCCGCCACCAGAGCCGGGCTGCCGCAGATCATGACGCGATCGTGGGCGGCTTCCAGGACCGGCAGACCGATGTCGGAAAACAACTTGCCCGAGGTGATGAGGTCGGTGATGCGGCCGCGATTGCGGAAGGGATCGCGCGTCACGGTCGGATAGTAGATCAGCTGGTTGCGGATGTACTCGCCGATCAGCTCGTCCTTGGGCAGCGTCTCGGTGATCATCTCGCCATAGGCGAGCTCCTTGACGTGCCGGCAACCGTGCAGCAGCACGACCTTCTCGAACCGCTCATAGGTCTCGGGGTCCTTGATCACGCTCAGGAACGGCGCAAGGCCCGTACCTGTGCCGATGAGGTAGAGGTTGCGGCCGTCCTCCAGATTGTCGATCACCAGCGTGCCGGTGGCTTTGCGGCTGACGATGATCTCGTCGCCTTCCTTCAGATGCTGGAGCCGTGAGGTGAGTGGGCCGTCCGGCACCTTGATCGAGAAGAACTCCAGCGTGTCCTCGTAATTGGCGCTGGCGACGCTGTAGGCCCGCAACAGCGGCTTCTCGCCGACCTTGAGCCCGATCATGGTGAATTCGCCGTTGCGGAAGCGGAAGGTCGGGCTGCGGGTGGTCTTGAAGGAGAACAGCGTGTCGGTCCAGTGGTGGACGCTCAAAACGGCTTCCTGATTGAAATTGCTCATCTCACCCTTCCGTGGCGCGTCGTGGCGGTTTTCAAGGCAGCAGCTATGCGTCGTTTGTACACGATCATTTGTATACTAATGAATAATCCGGCTTGATCCCGCGGTCAAGGCTGCCCAAGATCGGAAGCGTTGCAGTTAAGGATAAGGACCCATTCCATGGCGCATGACGCACCCCAGGCCACCGGACCCTCGAAGCTCGTGATCCGCAATATCGGCCTGATCCTGTCCGGCGCGCTGGAGAAGCCGATCCTGGACGGCGACACCATCGTCGCCGAGAACGGCAAGATCACCGCGATCGGCCGCTTCAAGGACCTCGACACCGAAGGCGCGACCACCATCGTCGAGGCCAACGGCACCACGGTGGCGCCCGGCCTGATCGACAGCCATGTCCACCCTGTTGCGGGCGACTGGACGCCTCGCCAGAACCAGATCGGCTGGATCGACAGCAATTTGCATGGCGGCGTCACCACGATGATTTCCGCCGGCGAGGTGCACATGCCCGGCCGCCCGCGCGACGTCGTCGGGTTGAAGGCGATGGCCATCTTCGCACAGCGCGCATTCTGGAATCTGCGGCCTGGCGGCGTGAAGGTTCACGCCGGCGCGCCTGTGATCGAATGCGAGATGGTCGAGGAGGACTTCAAGGAGCTGGCCGCAGCCGGCGTCAAGCTGCTCGGCGAAGTGGGCCTGGGCGGCGTCAAGGACGGCCCGACCGCGCGAAAAATGGTCGGCTGGGCCCGCAAATACGGCATCCAGAGCACGATCCACACCGGCGGGCCCTCGATCCCCGGCTCCGGATTGATCGACAAGGACGTGGTGCTGGAGGCCGACACCGACGTGGTTGGCCACATCAATGGCGGTCACACCGCGCTTCCCGACGACCAGATCCGCTGCATCTGCGAGGGCTGCAAGCGCGGCCTCGAGCTGGTGCACAACGGCAATGAGCGCTCGGCGCTGTTCACGTTGCGCATCGCGCGCGAGATGGGCGATCTGCATCGCGTCATCCTCGGCACCGACGCGCCGGCCGGCTCCGGCGTGCAGCCGCTCGGCATTCTCCGCATGGTGTCGATGCTGTCCTCGCTTGGCGACCTGCCGGCAGAGGTCGCGTTTTGCCTGGCCACCGGCAACACGGCGCGGATGCGCGAATTGGATTGCGGCCTGATCGAAGTCGGCCGTTCCGCCGACTTCGTCATCATGGACAAGGCGCAGCACTCGGCCGGCAAGAACATTTTGGACAGCGTCCAGCTCGGCGACCTCCCGGGCATCGGCATGACCATCATCGATGGCATCGTGCGCACCCAGCGCAGCCGCAACACCCCGCCGGCCGGCAGGGTGCCGGAGCTGATGGCGAAGTGACGCAGCCGGAGCGGCTCGCCGCTCCGCGCGGGCCCTCGGGAAAAGCTGATCACCCAATCAGTGGCGCTTAGCGATCTCACAACGCACATAGGTCTGGCGCTTGCCTTGCCCGACCGGGGCGTTGTCCATCACCAGCTTGCCATCCGCGGCAATGGAAACCCGGGGACTGGAGCGATACTTCTCGCCCTCGCCTTCGCAGGCGAGCTTCATTTTCCAGGCGAGCTTCCCATCGGCGGTGATCTCACTGGCGCGGCACCGGGTCTCGTACCAATAGAGGCGGTTGCCGCCTTCGATGCTCAGGCGGCTGGCACTGTCCTGGTCGCGGCAATCCTTTTTGGTTGACGCCCAGAACCCCTCATAGGCTTCCGCCGCACCGGCGGGAGCACACTGGCCCGCCAGCACCGCGCTCATACTCAGAACCGTCGCAAACCGCGTCGCCGCTCTCATATCGACTAACCTCGACAAGACCTTCACGAGATTAGTCGCGCCTCACCGCAGCTTGTTCAACAGCGCCGTCAGCATCTCGCGCTCCTTTGCTTCGAGCGGCGCCAGCGTCTCCCGGGTGATCGCGAGCGCATTCGGCGCGACCTTTTCCGCCAGCTGCTGCCCCGCGCGGGTCAGGCTGACCAGAAGCCGCCGTCCGTCCTCGGGATCCTGGCTGGTCTCGGTGAGGCCGCGCGCCGTCAAACGATCGATCACGCCCTTGATGGTCGCCACATCCATCGCCGTCAGGCGCCCGAGCTGGTTCTGCGAGCATGGCCCGGCCTCGGCGAGCTTCGACAGCGCCGCCCATTGCGTCGGCGTAATGTTGGTGCCGATCTCGCGAGAGAAGATCGCGCTGTGGCGCTGCCAGACCTGGCGAAGGATGAACCCAACCTGCTCGTCGAGCACGTAAGGCGGCTTTGCCGGTTTGACGCTTTTCTTCGCCGCGACGCTTCTCGCCATCCGCTCGATACCCTTTCCCTTTGCCTTCACAACGACAGATGTGCGTCGCGGATATCCGGACGCGCGTCGAGCTCGGCCATGGTGCCGCCGAAACAGATGCGGCCGCGCTCGATGATATAGGCGCGATCGGAGATCAGCCGCGCAAAGTGCAGATTCTGCTCGGAGACGACGATGCTGACGCCCTCCTTCTTCATGGTCAGGATGGCATCGACCATCTGCTCCACGATCTTCGGCGATAGGCCCTCCGAAGGCTCGTCCAGCATCACCAGCGACGGATTGCCCATTAGCGTGCGCGCGATGGTGAGCATCTGCTGCTCGCCGCCGCTCATGCGGCCGCCCGGGCGATTTTTCATCTCGCCGAGATTAGGAAACAGCGAAAACAGCTTGTCGCGGGTCCAGTGCGGTGCGTTCGGGCGCTTCGGCTGACGGCCGACCTCGAGATTCTCTTCCACCGTCAGGTCGGTGAAAATACGCCGCTCCTCCGGCACGTAACCAAGCCCATCCCGCACGATCTCATGTGTCGGACGCGCCGAGACATCCTTGCCTTCGAACATGATCCGCCCCGAGCGCTGCGCGACGAGCCCGACGATCGAGCGGAACGTCGTCGACTTGCCGGCACCATTGCGGCCGAGCAACGCCACGACCTCCCCCTCGCCGACCTCGAAGCCGATGTCGAACAGGATATGGGCCGGGCCGTAATGACTATTGAGATCTTGCACCGTGAGCTTCATACCGATGCTCCCTCGCGATGCCCGGCCTCGTAAAGGAGGCCCTCGCCGAGGTAGACCGCCTGCACCTGCGCATTGCCGCGCACCTCCGCCGGCGAGCCCTCGGCGATCAACGTGCCGCGGTTGAGCACGATGATGCGATCGGCGTGCTCAAACACCACGTCCATGTCGTGCTCGGTGAAGAGAACGCCAATCGATTTTTCCCGGGCGATCTGCGCGGTCAGCCGCATCAAATCGACGCGCTCGCGCGGCGCCATGCCGGCGGTCGGCTCGTCCATCAGCAGCAGCTTTGGCTGGTTGGCGAGCGCGACGGCGAGCTCGAGCCGTTTGAGATCGCCATAGGCAAGCTCCCCACAGGGGCGATCCGCGTAACCGCCCATACCGACCAGCTCGAGCAGTCGCCCGGCTTCGCCGCGGTCAAAGTTCGGCGCCGAGCCCCAAAGATTGTACAATTGCTTGCCGTGCGAAATCAGCGCGACCTGCACATTCTCGCGCACGGTCATGGTCGCGAAGGTCGCGGTGATCTGGAAGGTGCGGCCCACGCCCATCCGCCAGATCTCGCGCGGCTTCCTGCCGGTTGTGTCTTCGCCGAGCAGGCGGACGTGGCCGCTATCAGGCTTGTTCTGGCCGTTGAGCATGTCGAAACAAGTGCTCTTGCCCGCGCCGTTCGGTCCGATCAGCGCCAGGATTTCGCCTGATCGCAACGAGAAGGAGACGCCGCGCACGGCGTGGACGCCGCCGTAGGATTTGGTCAGGCTTTCGACCGCGAGAAGTGGGGGGGCAACGCTCATTCGGCGGACTCGATCGGCTTGGCAAGCAAGGGGGAGCCCGGCGGCGATGCCTTCCTGCGGCGCTGCGCCAGCATCTCCAGCATGCCGACCATGCCCTTGGGGAAGACGACGACGATCAGAACGATGAAGCCGCCGAGCACGAGCTTTGACAGGTCGGTCTGGCTGACCAGCCAGATGTTCAAGGCCTTGTAGATGATGGCGCCGATCACCGCGCCCGACACCGTCTCGACGCCGCCGAGCAGCACCATCACAAGCGCATCGACCGATAGCGAGATGCCGAGATTGTCCGGGAAGACGCTGCCCTTGAGGTAGGCGAACAGCGCGCCGCCGATGCCCGCGGTCGTGCCCGCGATCACGAAGGCGGTCCACTGGATGCGCTTGGCGTTGATGCCGACCGCTTCGCTGCGCAGCAGCGAGTCGCGCGTCGCCCTCAGCGCATAACCGAACGGCGAGAACACCATGGCCCGCAACGCGATCGTCACGAGCGCCGCAACGCCGAGCGACAACCAATAGAAATGCGATGGGCTCGCCGCCCAGCTCGCGGGCCAGACGCCCAGGATGCCGTTGTCGCCGCCGGTGACGCTCACCCACTGGAACGCGATCGACCAGACGATCTGCGCGAAGGCGAGCGTCAGCATTGCAAAATAGACGCCGGAGAGCTGCACCGCGAAGAAGCCGAACACGGCAGCGCCCATGCAGCCGAGCAGCGGCCCGAGCAACAGGCAGACGATCATCGGCAGTCCCGCCATCTTGGCGAGGAAAGCGACGCCGTAAGCGCCGAGGCCGAAATAGGCGGCGTGACCAAAGGAGGCGAGCCCGCCGACCGACATCAGGAAGTGCAGGCTGACGGCGAAGATTACGGAGATCGCGATCTCCGACCCGACGGTCAGTGCATAGTTGCCGGCGAACAGCGGCAGCGTCGCTGCGATGACGAGCGCTGCAAGCGCGGCCAGCCGCTCGTTCGACGTCAGCGGTCGCCAGGGATTGACCGTGAGACCCGGCGTCTTGCGCGCGGGGGCCTCGGGCCTGCCGAACAGGCCCCAGGGCCGCACGATCAGCACTGCCGCCATCACCAAGAAGACCAGGATGATGGAGATTTTTGGAAAGATCAGGATGCCGAAGGCGTTGAGCTCGGAGACGAGCACCGCCGCGACGAAAGCGCCGATGATGCTGCCGAGGCCTCCGATCACGACGACGACGAAGACCTCGACGATGATACGCAAATCCATCGCATGATGCACGGCATCGCGCGGAATCTGGAGCGCACCGCCGAGAGCGGCGAGGAAAACACCGACCGCAAACACGCTCGTGAACAGCCATTTCTGGTTGACGCCGAGCGCTGCGACCATGTCGCGGTCCTGGGTCGCTGCGCGCACCAGCACGCCCCAGCGCGTGCGCTGGAACAAGAGCCAGAGGATGCCGAGCACGACCGGGCTGAGCACGATCAGGAACAAATCATAGCTCGGGATGTTTTGGCCGAAGAAGTCGATCGCCCCCTTGAAGCCGGGTGCACGGCGCCCGACGAGATCGTCCGGGCCCCAGATCAGGACGACGAGGTCCTCGACCATCAAGGTCAGGCCGAAGGTCGCAAGCAGCTGGAACAGCTCGGGCGCGTGATAGATGCGCCGGAGCAGCACCATCTCGACAATGACGCCGATCACTGCCACGGCAAGCGCTGCGATGACGATCCCGCCCCAGAAGCCGAACGTCCCCGATAGGCGCTCGGTGAGCGTGAAGGCGATATAGGCACCGATCATGTAGAAGGCGCCGTGCGCGAAATTCACGATCCGCGTCACGCCAAAGATGATCGACAGGCCCGACGCCACCAGGAACAGCGACGCTGCACTGGCGAGGCCGGTCAGAAACTGTACGACGTAAAAGGCCATCAGCGGTCCGGGTTGGTGTTGCATCACCTCTCCCCGCTTGCGGGGAGAGAGAGCTTCGTAGGGTGGGTTAGCGCAGCGTAACCCACCTGTTCTGGTTCTGCGGGTACAGACCGTGGTGGGTTACGCCTTCGGCTAACCCACCTACGGCAGCGGAGATCAATCCTTCGGACGCAGCTTCTCGACTTCGGCATCACTTGGCAGATAGTCCGCGCCCTTCTTGTAAGACGAGTCCACCATCACGCCCTTGCCGTCCTTCAGCGCGGTCTTGCCGACATAGGCACCGAGCGTCGACTGGTGATCGATCTTGCGGAAGGTGATCTCGCCGAGCGGCGACGGCATCGACAGTCCCTCCGCCGCGCTGATCAGCTTCTCCGGATCGGTCGAATTGGCCTTCGCCAGGATCGCCGCCGCCGACTTGATGGTCTGATAGCCGACGATCGAGCCGAGGCGCGGATAGTCGTTGTACTTGGCCTGATAGGCCTTCAGGAACGCGTCGTGCTCGGGCGTCTTGATCGAGTACCAGGGATAGCCCGTGACGATCCAGCCCTCGGGCGTCTCCTCCTTGAGCGGGTCGAGATATTCGGGCTCGCCGGTGAGGAACGAGACGACCTCGCGTACCTTGAACAGACCGCGGGTGTTGCCTTCACGCACGAGCTTCACGAGATCCGCGCCGAAAGTGACGTTGAGGATCGCTTCGGGATTGGCCGCGGCAACCGCCTGCACCACCGGACCCGCGTCGATCTTGCCCTGCGGCGGCCACTGCTCATCGACCCACTGGATGTCCGGCCGCTTCTCCGACATCAGCTTCTTGAACACTGCCACTGCGGACTGGCCGTATTCATAGTTCGGCGCGATCGTCGCCCAGCGCTTTGCCGGCAGCTTGCTGGCTGCCTCCACCAGCATCGCCGCCTGCATGTAATTGGAGGGGCGCAGTCGGAACGTGTACTTGTTGCCCTTGGACCAGGTGATGGCGTCCGTCAGCGGCTCGGCTGCCAGGAAGAACACCTTCTTCTGGTTGGCGAAGTCGCTGACCGCAAGACCGATGTTCGACAGGAACGTACCCGTCAGCATCGCCACGCCCTCGCTCGACACCAGCTCGTTGGCCGCGGTTTGCGCATCCGCCGGCTTGCCGCCGTCGTCCTTGGAGACGACGATGAGCTTCTTGCCGTTGATGCCGCCGGCTGCGTTGATCTCTTCGACCGCGAGCTGCCAGCCCTTGCGATAGGGCTCGGTGAACGCCGGAAGCAACGAATAACTGTTGATCTCGCCGATCTTGATGTCCTGCGCCAGAGCCGAATGAGCCATGCCGCTCGCCAACAGCGCAAATGCCGCGCCGGCGAAATAGTTCTTTGCTCGCATCCCAACCTCCACTTTTCTGAAAAGATTAACGCAGTCCGTCTTCGCCCTTGATCTCCGCAGCCGTCAGCCCGCCGACGCGCGGCAAAGGACGGCCGCTGTCGGTGACGGCGACCGCGACCATGATCTCGTTGGCGCGCGGCGCGTCGTTGATCTGCACTTCCATGCCGTCGAAATGACTGCGCACGAAGGCTGCATCCTTGTGGCCCAGCGGAATATCCAGCGTCGTGCCAGGTCCACTGCGCTTCTTCGACGACGGGATCAACGCTGCGCCCTTGCTCAGCACTTTACGCACCGGCGCGCCCATTTTCGGGTGAAGGATGGCAGCTGCATGCTCCAGCTCGCCGTTCTCGCCGACGGCCGCGGCCTTGCCATAGCTCTGAGCCTTGGATCCTTCGATGCCGAGCGCCGCCACCGCGCGCTTCGAGAGCAGCTCGCCGAGCTCCTCGCCAATCGCGATCAGGGGCGAGAGATCCTCGACATACTTTCCGGCAAACGGATTCTCGATCACGGCGATTGCCGCCGCACGCCGCGTCGGCGGCGAGACCTGGCGGCCCATCTCCATATGCGTCTCTTCGACGACGGTGACGATCTTGCGGATGATCGCGCTCATGATTGTTTCCTCAAGCCGCTTCCCTGTTCAGGCATGAACCGCGTTCTCTTGTACAAGCGGACGCGATCGTTGCCGTTCAATATCCTTGGTCCCGATGACAAGCATATCACCACAAAGCTGCAACACGGCACCCTCGATCAATCCGCGATTGAATAATTGCCGTGCACATTCCGCGCCAGATTCGAGTGCGGTCGTGATCTCATCCTGTGACAAACCACTGACGCCACGGGTCACGAGCCGCGCACCGAGATCGTTGTCGGGCTGAAGTTCGTTCGCTGGCTTTCGGATGATGGCGGGATGCCCCGGCAGATCAACGGCATTCGCAATGATCGTCGCGGCGGCATCGGCTTGCGAGGCCGTTCCGGCCAACACGGTCACCGCATCGGCAATCCCGAGCGAAAAGCTGCGGCCGTGCCTTCCGCTGGTAGCGATGCCGCGCACAGGGTCATCCGAATCGATTCTCATCGTACGCATCATGCCGTCGCGGTCAGGGCGATCCATCAGGCCGACGGAGAAGTGCTCGTCCTCGCCGAGGTGAAGCGCAATGTCGCCGCCATTGTTGACATAGGCCCGATCGAGCGCCGCAGCGTCCAGCATTGCGCCCAACACCTCCTCCGCCACGCTGCCGGCCACAGCGGCCATCGGCGTGATGAAGCCATCACCGGCATAGGGCGCCACCGCGGCGTGCATGCGACGCGCCACAACGCCTCTCAACGAGGTCCGCTCCTCGACAGCGGTCCGCAGTTCTGGCAGTTCCGCGCAGAGCTCGTCGAGAAGTCCGGTGAACCGTTCGGCCGCAGCCTCATAGGCCGCGCGCACCGCGTCGGCAGCCCCCCTCGCCTCGACGACCAAATCAATCGGTCCATCCTGCAAATGCAGCCGCCGGCCATCAGACAGCAACGCGATTTGCGGGAGCCTTGTCATGCCCGAGGTCCCGGGATCGGGTTTTGCCAGGGCAATTGGCGGACATCGTCGCCGCCCTGCACCTCGGACAGCGGTTTCACATAATCCATGTGCCCGCCGAGCGCCGCATAGTCCGACAGCTTCATCGTGAATTCGATCGGCGCGACCAGCGCGGGCGTCGGCACGTAACCGAATGCGCCCGCCGGCATCTGCGTCACGTCGACCATGTAGGTAATGCCGCCGCCCGGCCAGACATAGACCGGTGCGCCGCCGCTGGTGACGCGCGTCAGGGCGTCCTTGACCGAGCGCGTCAGCCGCACCGGATTGTCGGTCACGCCCGCCCGCAAGGAACCACCGGCACCGGCCATGAACAGCACCGTACACAGCGCCGGCTCGCAATTCTCCTGAATGCGCTCGACCGAAAACTTGAGGTCATCCGGCATCTCGGTCTCGACCGGCTTCAAGGCCTCGTCGAGCACGTAATAGGACGAGTGCTCGCCGGTCGTGGAGACCATCAGCATGGAAAGACCGGCCCTGGCTTCCTTGGCGTCGAACGGTCCCAGGATTGCGAGAGGATCGGAGATATTGGTGCCGCCCCAACCCGTGCCGGGATCAGCGACCTGGAAATAGCGGCCGGGCGTCGAGCGGCGCCCTTTCATCTTGATGCCGGTGTCGGCGATGTCGAGCAGCTTGCCCGCCTGATGCTCCGAGAGCACGCCGGTGATATGGTCGTCGACCACGACGACTTCATCGACCTTGCCGTGCCATTGCTTGGCGAACATGCCGATCGTCGCCGAGCCGCAGCCGACGCGCATGCGCTCTTCTTTCATGCCGTTGACGATCGGCGGCTGGCCGGCCTGCACCACCACGCTCGCGCCGCCGTCGATGGTGAGTTCGACCGCCTTGCAGTTTGCGAGGTCCATCAGCGTGTCGCAGGTGACGCGGCCTTCCTTCTTGGAGCCGCCGGTCAGATGATGCACGCCGCCGAGCGACAGCATCTGCGAACCGTATTCGCTGGTGGTGACGTGACCGACCGCCTCGCCTTGTGCGCGGACGGTCGCGGTCTCCGGCCCGAGATAGCGGTCGGTGTCGATCTTCACCTTGATGCCGCAATAGGAGAAGATGCCCTCGGTGACGACAGTCACCATGTCGACGCCGTCGACCTCCGCCGAGACGATGAACGGCGCCGGCTTGTAGTCGGGATAGGTCGTCCCCGCGCCGATCGCCGTTACAAAGGTGGAAGGCTCGTGGACGATCTTGCCGTCCCAATCTTCGGTGCGGCTGAACGGAACGAGCTTGCCGCCATGCGACACGGTGCGCTCCAGGATCACATGCGGATCGACGCGGACGAGTTTGCCCTCGTGATTGGCATAGCGGTCGCAGGCGCCCGCCGCGCCCGGCTTGATGTAGCACATCACCGGACACGCATCGCAGCGGATCTTGTCGATGGCGGCGCTCGTAGGTTCAGTCACCATGTCAAAGCCAGCCGACAGTGCAGTTATCATTTGTACACGAACGATGTTGCGCGCCCTCCCGATGGCTGTCAAGCGGCGGTGCGGCGCAAAACATACGCCTGCCGCATAAAACCTCATTTGCCTATCCGCTCTGTCCACAAAGAAGGCATTCGCGCTGCACTGCGGCATGCACGGCTTGCACGTTTGTGTACAAACGGTATCGTCGCAACGTAGATTTTGAGCGGACTTGGAATTTTCGCGAAGCTTTGGCCGCGGCGCTCAACGAGTCGACTTGGGAACGAGATGACGCAGACACCGATCCGCATCACCGTGAACGGCAGGATCCACGAGATCACTGCGGCGCGCGATACGCCGCTGCTCTACGTGCTGCGCAACGATCTCGCGCTCAACGGTCCGAAATACGGTTGCGGCCTCGGTGAATGCGGCACCTGCACTGTCCTGATCGATGGCGCGGCGGCGCGCTCCTGCGTCATTCCGATCAGCGGCTGCGGCGGCCGCGACATCGTGACGCTCGAGGGGCTCGGCACCCGCGACAAACCGGATGTGGTGCAGCAGGCTTTCATCGACGAGCAGGCCGCGCAATGCGGCTACTGCCTCAACGGCATGATCATGACCACCAAGGCGCTGCTTGCGATCAACCCGCGGCCCACCGAACAGGAGGCGCTGGCGGCGCTGCGCTACAATCTCTGTCGCTGCGGCACGCATATCGAAATCCTTCGTGCCGTAATGCGTGCGTCTGGCCAGCTCGCCGAGGCCGGTGATTGATGGCGTCCCCGCATCCGAACGGAGCGGAGCTGCAATCCGGCTCGCTCGTCGTCGTCCGCACTGTGGACGAGTGCACATCCGAGACCTTCGTCCGCATCACCGCGAGCGGCTCGGTCACAGCCTACAACGGACATGTCGATCTCGGCACCGGCATCCGCACGGCGCTGGGCCAGATCGTGGCCGAGGAGTTGGATGTGTCCTTTGCCCGCGTCGTCGTCGTGCTCGGCGACACTGCAATGGTGCCGAACCAGGGCGCGACGATCGCGAGCGAGACCATCCAGATCACCGCCGTTCCCCTGCGCAAAGCCGCCGCGCAGGCGCGTCACTTCCTGATCGCACGTGCGGCCGAGCGCCTGGAGCTGCCGGTAGCCGATCTCAGGATCGAAGACGGCCTCGTGCGCGGCCACGACAATCGCAGCGTCAGCTATGGCGAGTTGATCGGCGGAGAGACCATTCGTCTCGAGCTTGCCGACGGCGTCGCCGTCAAGCCGGTCGGCGATTACGCCATTGTCGGCCAATCGATGCCCCGCGTCGACCTGCCGGCCAAGGCCACGGGTGAGCTGACCTTCGTGCACGACATCCGTATGCCCGGCATGCTGCACGGCCGCGTGGTGCGACCGCCCTATGCCGGCGTCGACGCCGGCCCGTTTGTCGGCACCAGCCTGATTTCGGTCAATGAATCCTCGGTGCGCGGCATTCCCGGCATCATAGCCGTCGTGCGCATCGGCGATTTCGTCGGAATCGTCGCGGAGCGCGAGGAGAACGCGATCCGCGCGGCGGAGCAGCTTGCGGTGAGTTGGCGACCGACGCCTGAACTGACCGATCTCGCCGACGTCGAGACCGCGCTTCGTGCCAACCCGTCCACACCGCGCACGCTGATCGACAAGGGCGACGTCGATGCTGCCATTGCCGGTGCGGCCAAGCCGATGCAGCGCACTTACGTCTGGCCATATCAGATGCATGCCTCGATCGGCCCGTCCTGCGCGGTCGCCGACTTCCAGGACGGCAACATCCGCGTCTGGTCGGGCACGCAAAATCCGCACCTGCTGCGGGCAGACCTGTCGCTGCTGATCGAGCGTCCCGAGAGCGAGATCGAGGTCATCAGGTTGGAGGCCGCGGGCTGCTATGGCCGCAACTGCGCCGACGACGTCACCGCGGACGCGCTGTTGCTTTCGCGCGCTGTCGGCCGGCCCGTGCGCGTGCAGCTGACGCGCGAGCAGGAGCACGCCTGGGAGCCCAAGGGCGCCGCGCAGCTCATCGACGTCAATGGCGGCCTGAACGCGGAGGGCGGCGTCGCTGCTTACGATCTTGCCACGCGCTATCCGTCGAATGCCGCGCCGACGTTGGCGCTGTTGCTGACGGGGCGGATATCGCCGAAGGCGGACGTCCTCCAGATGGGCGACCGGACCGCGATCCCGCCTTACGATTACGACCACATGCGCGTCGTCGCACACGACATGGCGCCGATCGTGCGCGCGTCCTGGTTTCGCGGCGTCTCGGCCCTGCCGAACACCTTTGCGCATGAATCCTATATCGACGAGGCCGCGACAGAAGCCGGCGTCGACCCGATCGAATATCGCCTGCGTTACCTTAGGGATCAGCGCGCCGTCGATCTCGTCCATGCGGTCGCCGAGCGCGCGGGGTGGACGCCGCGACCGGTGCGCGAAGAGAAAGACGGCGAGATCGTGCATGGGCGCGGCTTTGCCTATGCGCTGTACGTCCACAGCAAATTTCCCGGTTATGGCGCGGCGTGGTCGGCCTGGGTCACCGACGTTGCCGTGAACAAGTCGACCGGCGACGTCAGCGTGACGCGCGTGGTCGCCGGGCAGGACTCCGGATTGATGATCAACCCGGACGGTGTGCGCCACCAGATCCATGGCAACGTCATCCAGTCCACCAGCCGCGCGCTGATGGAGGAGGTCTCGTTCGAGCGCGGCGCAGTCGCGGCGCGTGAATGGGGCGCCTATCCGATCATCCCGTTCCCTGACGTGCCCAAGATCGACGTGTTGTTGCTGCCGCGGCCGGACCAGCCGCCGCTCGGCGTCGGCGAATCCGCCTCGGTCCCGAGCGCGGCTGCGATTGCGAACGCGATCTTCGATGCTACCGGCGTGCGCTTTCGCGAGCCGCCGTTCACGCCCGAGCGCATCCTGAAGGGGCTGCACGGCGGCGCGCCGGCCACGCCGCAGGCGCTGCCCGCTCCCGCTACGCCACAACCATCCCGCATCTGGGAGAATCCCTTCGCCAAACGCGCCGGCATCTTCGCGACGATCGCGGCCGTCTGCACCGCGGCAATCGGCATCGGTGCGGCGCTTTTGCCTGGCCGCGCCATCGCGCCGATCGCCCGACCCGATGCATCTGTCTATTCCGCGGCGACGATCGCGCGCGGGCAACAACTGGCCGCACTCGGCAATTGCGCGGAGTGCCACACCATGATCGGCGGGGCGCTCAACGCCGGTGGCCGCGCCCTGGAGACGCCGTTCGGTACGATCTACGCGACCAACATCACGCCAGACGTCGAAACCGGCATCGGCGCCTGGTCCTATCCCGCGTTCGAGCGCGCGATGCGCGACGGGCTGCATCGCGACGGACGGCAGCTCTATCCCGCCTTCCCCTACACGCACTTTGCGAAGACTGGCGATGCCGACATGCAGGCGCTTTATGCTTACCTGATGGCGCAGCCGCCGGTGCGCGCACCGGCAGCGGCGAATGCGCTCGCCTTCCCGTTCAATCTCCGTCCGCTACTTGCCGGATGGAATGCGCTGTTCCATCAGACGCGCGAGTTCAAGCCCGATCCCGCCAAATCCGAAGTCTGGAATCGCGGCGCTTATCTGGTCGAAGGTCTCGGCCATTGCAGCGGCTGCCATTCGCCGCGCAACGCGCTCGGCGCCGAGCAGCGTAGCGCCTATCTCGCCGGCGGCTTTGCCGAGGGCTGGGAGGCGCCGCCGCTGACCTCGCTCTCGCACGCGCCGATCCCATGGAGCGAGGACGAGCTGTTCGCCTATTTGCGCACCGGCCACTCGCGATATCACGGCGTCGCCGCCGGACCGATGGCGCCGATTGTCAGGGATCTCAAAGCCCTGCCCGACCAGGACATCCGCGCCATGGCGGTCTATCTCAACTCATTCAACGACACCGCAACCGAAGCACCGGACGCGCTTGCGGCACGTCTCGAAAGCGCGACGCAAGTTACAATTGCGTCCTCCACCGGCGCACGGCTCTATCGGGGCGCCTGCGCCGTCTGCCACGAGGTCGGCGGCCTGCCGCTGTTCGGCAGCCGGCCTTCGCTGGCACTCAACAGCAATCTGCACAGCGTCACATCGGACAATCTCGTGCAGATCATCCTGCACGGCATCGCCGAGCCGGTGTCGAGCGATCTCGGCTACATGCCGGCCTTCAAGAACAGCATGAGCGATGCGCAGGTCGAGGAACTGGTCACCTTCCTGCGCAAGCAGTTCGCCCCGGACAGGCCGGCATGGACGGGCGTGAAGGAGACGATTGCGCGTGTGAGAGCCGCCACGAATTGAGCGCTACTTCTTGTGCTCCACCGGCGGCGTGCCGTGCGTATGGAACGATTCGATCGTCTTCAGGCCCCACGCCTGCCCCTTCTTGCGCTCCTCTTCCGTCCACACGATCGGCTTCCAGTCGGGCGCGAGGATGAGGCGCGCGCCGGCATTGGCGACTTCGACACGGTTTCCGCCGGGCTCGTAGACGTAGAGGAAGAAGGTCTGCTGGATCGCGTGCTTGTGCGGGCCGGTCTCGATGTGGATGCCGTTCTCCAGGAAGATGTCGGCAGCGCGCAGAATCTCTTCGCGGCTGTCGAGCGCGTAGGTAACGTGGTGGAAGCGGCCGGGCGTGCCGGAATGGTCGAGCGAATAGGCGAAATCGTAGCTCTTGTTCGACATGGTCAGCCACATCGCCGCTTCGCGGCCGTCGTTGAGCACGATCTGCTCGGTGAGGCGGCAGCCGAGATAGTTCTCGAAGAACTCGCGGTTCGCCTTGATGTCGACGGCGAGGCAATTGAGGTGGTCGAGGCGGCGGACATTGACGCCGCGCGCGGGAAAGCGTTGCGCCTGGTTCTTCAGCGCCGGCTTCAACTCCGGCGGCGCCTGATACCATTCGGTCTCGTAATAGAGTTCGACGATGTGTCCATCGGGATCGCGGCAGCGGAAGGTCGGCCCCTGCCCCATGTCGCCGTCGATCCAGCCGATGTCAAAGCCGGACCCCTTCAGCGCCGCGACGCGGCGCTCCAGCGCCTGCTGGCTGCGCGCGCGCAATGCCATGTGCTCCATGCCCGATGTCTTCGACGCCGTCAGTTTGAGCGAATAGCGCTCGTAATCGTCCCAGCCGCGCAAATAGACCGACTCGCCCTTTTGTCCGCTGACGGTCATGCCCATAATGTCGACGAAGAATTTCAGGCTCTCGTCCGGCTTCGGTGTCAACAGCTCCATGTGACCGAGATGAGCGAGATCGAGGATCGGTTCGGGTTGCATGGTGTCCTCCAAGACGTGGCTTGCGATCCGCTGGACCGGATCCCGCGATCTGGCGCAGGCGGCAATCCGCTCACGCGCCGGTGGGCGGCACAAGGCCGCCGGTTCATTTGTACCAATGTACAAATGATTAGGTCCCGTCAACAAATCAAGCAAGACCGCCGAGGGTGGATGACGAACCGTCTAGGATGACCAACCCGTCCCGGAACCGCGGACCGACTGCCCGAATGGTAAAGTCTCTCTTAAGCGCTCTCAGGCCCGTCGGCCGGGAAAAAGCAGCATTTTCCGGGCGCTTCTGCCAGGGAATATGCATTGGGAACAAACTTCGCACCCGAATTGTCGCGGATTTAACGAAGCGCCGGCGCCTGCCGTTTAACCGTTTGTCCAGCGACGGCCGTGCATAGTCCGGGCAACCCGTTGCTCTTGCCAGGTTCATTCATTGTGACATCCTTTGGACGCGTGATTTCGGTTCGCGGATCGCTCGCCCGGGTCGGGCTACTGCCTGAAAGCCGGATGCCGGTCTCGGAAGTGCGGGCAACCGTCGGCCGCTTCGTCAGTATCCGCTGCGCCAGCTCGGTCATCGTCGCCATGATCACTGAGGTGTCCTGCGAGAACCTCTCGAGCAACGACGATTTGATCGCCATCGCCTCGGTCGACCTTCTCGGCGAAATTCTCAACGCCACCGGCAAGGCCAAATTCCAGCGCGGCGTCACCAACTATCCGACCATCGGCGATTCCGTCGACCTGATCACGAGCCAGGAGCTGCGCACGATCTACGCGCCCACCGGCTCCGACCAGATCAATGTCGGCTTCCTTCAGCAGGACAGCTCCGTCGTCGCCTATGTCGACATCGAGGAAATGCTCTCCAAACACTTTGCGGTGCTGGGATCGACCGGCGTCGGCAAATCGACCGGTGTGTCGCTGCTGCTCAACGAGATCCTCAAGGCACGCCCGAACCTGCGCATCTTCCTGCTCGATGTGCACAACGAATATGGCCGCTGCTTCGGCGACCGAGCGCTGGTGCTCAACCCGCGCAATTTGAAACTGCCATTCTGGCTGTTCAATTTCGAGGAAATCGTCGACGTGCTGTTCGGCGGCCGCGCCGGCGTGCCGGAGGAGCTCGACGTCCTCGCCGAGGTCATTCCCCTCGCCAAGGGCGTCTACACCCAGTACCAGAACGCCGACCGCATTGGCCTCAAGCGCATCGATCCCAAGCAGATCGGCTACACCGTCGATACGCCGGTGCCCTATCGTCTGGTCGATCTGATGTCGCTGATCGACGAGCGCATGGGCAAGCTCGAGAACCGCTCCTCGCGCATCATCTATCACAAGCTGATCTCCCGCATCGAGGCGGTCCGCAACGACCCGCGCTACGCCTTCATGTTCGACAACGCCAATGTCGGCGGTGACACCATGGCCGAGGTGATCAGCCATCTGTTCCGCCTGCCGGCCAACGGCAAGCCGATGACGGTGATGCAGCTCGCCGGCTTCCCGGCCGAAGTCATCGATTCCGTCGTCTCGGTACTCTGCCGCATGGCCTTCGACTTCGGCCTGTGGAGCGACGGCGTTTCGCCGATGCTGTTCGTTTGCGAAGAGGCTCACCGCTACGCCTCCGCCGATCGTAATGTCGGCTTCGGGCCGACCCGCAAGGCGGTGTCGCGCATCGCCAAGGAAGGCCGCAAATACGGCGTCTATCTTGGCCTCATCACCCAGCGTCCGGCCGAGCTCGACGCGACCATCATCTCCCAGTGCAACACGCTGTTCACAATGCGTCTTGCCAACGAGCGCGACCAGGCGCTGCTGCGCGCCGCGGTGTCGGATGCGGCCGCGAATCTGCTCTCGTTCGTGCCCTCGCTCGGCACCCGCGAAGTGCTGGCATTCGGCGAAGGTGTCGCGCTGCCGACGCGGCTGCGCTTCAAGGAGGTGCCGCCGCATCAATTGCCGCGCGGCGAAGCCACTATCAGCAGCGTGCCGTCCGTCACCTCCGGTCACGACATGCATTTCGTCGGCGCCGTGCTCGAGCGCTGGCGCGGCGCCACCTCGCAGCGCGACGTGCCGAACGATCCGGTATTCTCGGCACCGCCCGCGAAGACGCTCTCCAACGTCGAAGCCCCGATGCTGCAACCGTCGATGGGGCTGGATCCGGACCGCTTCTCGCTGCTGAAGAAGCCGCTGCGATAAAGCAACGCTCGTTTTCCAGCTCCGGAATTGCGAGCCTGGCGTCACGTTGAGCATGGCGCCGGCATCGACTATGGTTGCCGGCCCCCAAGCCGGAATCCATGCCCATGACAAAGCCTGCGCAACGCTTCGCCGCTCCCGCCCTCGATGCGCTCCCTGACGACATCCGCACACGTCTCCTCGCCGTGCAGGAGAAGAGCGGCTTCGTGCCGAACGTGTTCTTGACGCTGGCCTACCGCCCGGACGAGTTCCGCGCCTTCTTCGCCTATCACGACGCGCTGATGGAGAAGGACGGCGGCCTCACCAAGGCCGAGCGCGAGATGATCGTGGTCGCGACCTCAGCAGCCAATCAGTGCCAGTATTGCGTGATCGCGCACGGCGCGATCCTGCGTATCCGCGCCAAGAACCCGCTGATCGCCGACCAGATCGCCACGAACTACCGCAAGGCCGACATCACGCCGCGGCAAAAGGCGATGCTCGACTTCGCGATGAAGGTCTCGGCCGATGCGCAGCGGATTTCCGAGGACGATTTCACCGCGCTCGCGCCGCATGGCTTCAGCGACGACGACATCTGGGACATCGCCGCAATCTCCGCCTTCTTCGCACTGTCGAACCGGCTGGCGAATTTCACCGGTATGCGGCCGAATGACGAATTCTATCTGATGGGACGGCTGCCAAAGAAATGACCGACTGCCGCGAACGCGGAAGGAACGCATAGCCGACAAACGCAGTGGATGAGTTCCCGTTTGACGGGAACTCTGCGTTTTCGCAATCGCACACGTTTTATTAAGAATCTCACCCTCAACTAGCACAAACGCTTTGGCACAACTTGCGCAGTTTCCGTCACCGGAGATGCTGATGAGTCGTGCCTGTCGAGGGGCTTCTCATGAACGTGCGGGCATTTGTTATCGCGACCTGTATCGGCACGGCATTCTTCGCGGCCGGATACGTATGGAACTATCAGCCCGAGATCATCAACGCAAACGAGATATGGAGCATGTTCGAATCGGAGCATGGCAAGGCGCGGGCTGCCGTGTTGCGCGTCCTCGTTGCGCCGAATTCAGCTCACTTCAACGGCCTGCGAACGATCGATACGGACCAGGCAAAATACGTATGCGGCTCCGTAAAGGCGATGGACAAGGAGAGGCAGTATGTCGAGGCCGCATTCGTTTACAGCGTCGCGATCGATTTTGCCCGTATCGACGACGACGGCCGGATGACGTCGCAGCGCTCTCCTTACAAGCCCTGCCCAGGCGCGGCCGACGACAAAATTGCCGACCAGAACACGCTGATATCGCCAGGCGCGCTGTCGATGATCAAGACCGTCGAAAAAATCATCCCCAAGTCCAGCGGCGGAACGATGGAACAACAGCTTGGCCAGCTCGCCGGACAGACAGCGGCGGTCGCGCCAGGTTCGGCGGTCCCGCGGAGATCGGCCGGCTCATCGGGTTCGGCAGCCTCAGCAGGGGCAGGATGGGCGCCAGCCGCGCAGCATTCAGGTTCGGGCGTGGAGGCACGACAAGCAGATGAACTGACGTGGCGTGTCGACCAGCCGCCGGCCGCATGGCCGAATTTTCCCTCGGACCACCCGCTGGCGAAATCGGCGCAGAGGCGGACGAGCGCCGAGGCCCTGGCTTTTGCAAGAGACGTCGAGGCTCGCTGGGTAGACGCCAAATCGTCCGGAGTTCCGGCCAAGCGTCCTTCGCCCGAGGAGATCAAGGAAGCATGCCGCGCGCTACTTGCGATCGATCCCACGGACAAGAATTATACGCGGGCCTGGGCCGCCTTTGTGCGGCTGCGCAAAATCGATCGCGACGCTGTTGGTTGAACTGGCGGGGATCTGTCCTAACGCTTCGCCATCAACTCGAGCGCCGGGGCAAAGCGCTCGGAAAACGTCAACGTCTTGGCATGGTGTACTGCGGCAAACGATGCCGATATCCCGGCTGAAGCGACCACGAGCAGGGCAACGGCGAAAACCAGACGGCGCATTTCGGCCTCCTGTGTGAGCTCGACAATCCTACAGATGGCACGGCTTTGTTTCAGCACCGCTTCGCGAGGACGGAAGATGGTTTCGCTCAAGAGGCTGTGATCAGATCCGGTTTGCGGGGCCGCATGCCGCACTGACGTGAGCGTTGCGCCTAATCATCGTCAGCCGGACCGCACCAGCCAGGCAGATAGATCGCATCCTTGCTCTTGGCTGAGGACATCGCCTTTTCGAGCGCCTTGTCAAAATTGGCGTCCACAGCCTTGCGCGACAGCTTTCGGCGCAGATAATCGGCCCACAGGAATTCGGAGAACGGCGTGGTGTCCTTGGCGAAGCCGCCCATGCGGCGCAGCTCGCCGGCAAGGCTCCGGAAGGGATCGTCCTTGAGAGCGACGACGGATTTGGGCAAATCGCGGAACGGGCGCCGTTCGCCCTTGGCGTCGTAAGGGTAAACCCAGCGCTTGTTGTCCATCACGCCCCAGAACGCTTCGCGCTCCACCATCCTGAGGTCGCCGACGATGGTGACCAGCACCTCCTTGACGCCCTCGTCGTGCAGAGCGCGACCGAGATGATGATGGTCAATCACGTAATAGCGCTCGTCGGGGCCATGCACGACGGGAATCATATGCTTGCCGAGCAGATCGGCCTGCTTTTTCTTGTCGTGCTCGCGCCAGCGCTTGCGCTTCTCCTTGACCTCGCGCATCCCGACCGTCATTTGCGTCGGCCGCAGCGACAGGATCGACACCGGATGCACTCTCGGTTCGCGCGTATTGGTCATGGTTGGAGAGCCCTTCACATGGTTGCAGCTGCGTGATCAGGTTCCCTGGACTATGCCATGGGCATTGCGCCGGCAATGCATTCGGCTGGGCGGAGATTATTGCATTGCACCCTCTGCAGGCCCGGAACGACCACGGTTCCACGGTCCTTCGTTCGCAACCCTGCCAGATAGTGCGAACGCGCAATGCACGTGCGCGTTGAGAAGATTTTCTGCAACGTGTTCACCACGTATGCTATCTAAAAATCGCTGCTTCGGAGTGATCCCTGCACCATGACAACCCAGCGGCCCATAAGCTCGGATGACGAGCACCGGGTGCTCCAGTTCAGGCCGCGCACCACGCCTTCCCCGACGGGCTACCGCGGCAACGCTAGCGTGCAGCAGTTGCGCGTCGCGCCCGAGCCGCTCGACCTGTCGCGCTACGAGCAGCCCCGCACTGAACCGGACGATTTCCGCCATCGCATGCTCGCGAATATCGCGGCGCTGGCCTTCACCATCGCACTGACCGCGATCGGGATCTGGCTCGCGGTGAGCATCGCCGACCTGCGCCGGACCCAGGATTGCGTGCTGATGGGCCGCCGCGACTGCGTCAAGATCACGACGCCGCACATCTAAGGCAAGACGTCTGGCGAGGCCCGCCGACGGTCCTTCGGCCGAAGCGGCTCAGCCGGGGCGTCCCCAGCCCTGTCCCCACACCCGCCGGCTCCATTGAACTCAGGGCGGCGCTCCGATATACGGGCTTTCGACCCGGCCAGAGGGGGGTTGAGGGCGTCATCGGGGCGCGACGCCCACCCACCGTTCCACTCTGGAAAATCTGACAAACATCTGCAATATATCAAAGGCTTAGTGATGTCCTCCACATTCGATCAGGTCGCTACGATCATCGCTGAAACCTGCGACATCCCGCGCGACACGATCACGCCGGATAGCCATGCCATCGATGACCTCGGCATCGACAGCCTCGATTTCCTGGACATCGCGTTCGCGATCGACAAGCAGTTCGGTATCAAGCTGCCGCTGGAAAAGTGGACCCAAGAGGTCAACGACGGCAAAGCCACCACCGAGCAGTATTTCGTGCTGAAAAACCTGTGCGCCCGCATCGACGAACTGGTTGCGGCCAAGGGCGCGAGCGCCTAAGCGCGCGGTCATGCAACTCGAATACTTCCACATGATAGATCGCGTCGTCGACCTCAACCTCGACGCGAAGACGATTGTCGTCGAGGCTCAGGTCCCGATGGAGAGCACCATCTTCGAGGGGCACTTCCCGGGCTATCCCCTGATGCCCGGCGTGCTCCTGATCGAATCGATGGCGCAGGCCTCTGGCTGGCTTCAGCTTGGCGTGCTCAAATTCGAGCGCATGCCGATCCTGGCTGCCGTCAAGGAGGCCAAGGTCCGCGGCTCGGTTTTCCCCGGCGATCTCATGAGCATCGAGGCGAGCCTGGCCCATCAGGGCTCGGGCTACGCCGTGACCGAAGCCAAGATCAAGGTCGGCGGCAAGCTGCGCGCGAATTCGACGCTGACCTTCACGCAGATTCCCTTTCCCCATGCGGAAATGCGCGCCCACATGGACGCGGTCGCCAAACGCGTCGGCTTTCCGCAACAGGCCGTATCGCCATGACCGAGACTGCTTCGAAGCCCGCCCAGACGGAAGTCTGGATCACCGGCATTGGCCTGGCCACCTCGCTCGGCGAGGGCCTGGACGCCAACTGGGCCGCGCTTCAGGAGAAGCGCATCAATGTCGACGAGAAGGGCTTTGCGCCCTACATCGTGCACCCCCTGACGCCGGTTACCTTCGACAGCCAAATCCCGAAGAAGGGCGACCAGCGCCAGATGGAAGCCTGGCAGCGCATCGGCACCTATGCGGCCGGGCTTGCGCTCGACTCCGCCGGGATCAAGGGCAACAAGGATATCCTGTCGAAGATCGACATGGTCGTCGCCGCCGGCGGCGGCGAGCGCGATCTCAACGTCGACACCGGCGTGCTCACGGCCGAGGCCAAGGGTGCCAACGCGCCCGGCTTCCTCAACGAGCGGCTGATGAGCGATCTCAGGCCGACGCTGTTCCTGGCCCAGCTCTCCAACCTGCTCGCCGGCAACATCGCCATCGTGCATGGCATTGGCGGCACCTCGCGCACCTTCATGGGTGAAGAGGTTGCCGGCGCCGATGCCGCCCGCATTGCATTGTCGCGCATCGCCTCGGGCGAGAGCGACATCGCGCTGATCGGCGGCTCGCACAATGGCGAGCGCAAGGACCTGATGGTCCTCTACGAATTCGGCGACTTCAATCTCAAGGACAAGTTCGCACCCGTGTGGGCGCGCGAGGACAACGCCGGCTTCGCGCTCGGCTCGGCTGGCGCGTTTCTGGTGCTGGAGTCCAAGGCGCATGCGGAAGCGCGCGGTGCCAAGCCGTTCGCGAAGCTGTCGAGCGTCGTTGCCGACCTCGCCCGGCGCAAGACCCCCGGCGACATGGCCGCGACGCTGGAGAAGCTTTGGGCAAAGTTGCCGAAGCGCGACGGCAAGGGCGCGATCATATCCGGTGCGACCGGCGCTGAGCCGGCGACATCAGAAGAGCGCGGCTTCCTGAAGGGCCACGCCGAGTTCCCGGTGCGCTCGACCGGCACGATGTTCGGCCATACGATGGAGACGCAATTCCCGCTCGGCATCGCGCTCGCCGCGCTGTCGATCTCTCGCGGCGCGCTGTTTCCGCCGAACGATTCCACGGGCACCGAGATTGAAATGCAGGGAGCGCCCACCCAGATTGTGGTGGTGGGGGCCGGACACTGGCGCGGCGAAGGCATGGCGCTGGTCGAGGCAGTAAGCTAGAGCGCGTTGCGCTTTGGCAGGTTATTGTTTGGGCATGATCTTCTCGGAAAATCGCGTCACGCTTTTTCGAATCATGCTCCAGCTCAAGCGGGGATCGACATGACTGCACCACGCGACAAACTCGGGCGCCCCGTCGTCGTCGTCACCGGCATGGGCATCATGACCTCGCTCGGCAACGGCAAGACCGACAATTGGGCGAAGCTCGTCGCCGGCGAATCCGGCATCCGCACCATCACGCGCTTTCCAGTCGACGGCCTGAAAACCACGATGGCCGGCACGGTGGATTTCGTCAGCGTCGATCCGTTCTCCTCCACCGGCCTGTCCGAGCGGATGGCCGAACTGGTGACGCAGGAAGCGCTGGACCAGGCCGGCATCGGCGCCAAGGCGGATTTCCCGGGTCCTCTCTTCCTTGCGGTCGCACCTGTCGAAGTCGAATGGCCGCAGCGCCGCGAGCTCGGGCGCGCCGTCGGTAAGCTCGACTTCAATTACGACGATCTACTGCGCATCTCCGGTGGCGGCAAGTACAGCGCCTATCACCACCGCTTCATGTTCGGTTCGGTCGCGGCCTACCTCGCCGAGACCTTCGGCACCAAGGGCTCGCCGATCTCGTTGTCGACGGCCTGCGCCTCGGGCGCGACCTCGATCCAGCTCGGTGTCGAGGCGATCCGCCGCGGCGAAACCGATGCCGCGCTGTGCGTGGCGACCGACGGCACCGTAAATCCGGAGGCGCTGGTGCGCTTCTCGCTGCTCTCGGCGCTGTCGACCCAGAACGATCCGCCGCAGGCAGCCTCCCGTCCCTTCTCCAAGAACCGCGACGGTTTTGTCATGGCCGAAGGCGCAGGTGCGCTGGTGCTCGAAAGCTACGAAGCCGCCACTGCGCGCGGCGCAAAAATCCTCGGCGTGATCGCCGGCTGCGGCGAGCTCACCGATTCCTTCCATCGCACCCGCTCCTCGCCCGACGGCAAGCCGATCATCGGCTGCATGAACAAGACGCTGGCCGATGCCGGCATGACGCCGGACCAGATCGACCACATCAACGCGCACGGCACCGCCACGCCCGAGAACGACAAGATGGAGTACAATACGACATCGGCCGTGTTCGGCGATCTCGTCTCGAAGATTCCGGTCACCTCCAACAAGTCGATGGTCGGCCACACGATCTCGGCCGCCGGCGCGGTCGAGGCAATCTTCTCGCTGCTCACGCTCGAACATCAGCGCATCCCGCCGACGATCAACTACGACAATCCGGATCCCACGATCCTGTTCGACGTCGTCGGCAACAAGGCACGCGATGCCCGCGTCACCGCTGTCATGTCGAATTCGTTCGGCTTCGGCGGCCAGAACGCCTCGCTGATCCTGACCCGCGAACCGGCCTGACCGGACGCATGGCGCTGCTTCCTGCGAGGACGAAGGCCCGCGCGCGGGAGACTGCCAAGTCGATCGGTGGAGGCCTGATCGGCGCTGCCACCGTCGGCATGTTGCGCACCACGCGTTATTTCGATCCGGCCAAGACCTCGGACTTTTTCGCACGCGTCACCAGGCTGATCGGGCCCCGCCTTCGTGAGCACCGCATCGGCCGTGCCAACCTCGCCGCCGCCTTTCCGGACAAGTCGCCCGAGGAGATCGAATCCATCCTGATGGGCGTCTGGGACAATCTCGGTCGCGTCGGCGCCGAATTCGCCCATATGGACCACGTCTGGGATTACGACCGCGAGCATCCGGAAAACAGTCGGATCGACCTGCCCAGCCGCAGCATCGAGCTGTTCGACCGGATCCGCGACGACGGCAAGCCGGCGCTGATCTTCGCCGCGCATCTCGCCAATTGGGAATTGCCGGCGCTCGCCGCGGTCGCGCATGGGCTGGATGCGGCGATCCTCTACCGCCGCCCCAATATCGCCTCCGCCGACCGCATCATCCAGGAGATGCGCCAGGTCAACATGGGCACGCTGATCCCCGCGGGCCGCGACGCGCCGCTGCGGCTCGCGCAGGCGCTCAAGGACGGCAAGCACGTCGCGATGCTGATCGACCAGTATCTGACCGGCGGCGTCGAGGTCACCTTCTTCGGCCGCAAGACCCGCGCCAATCCGATGCTGGCACGCCTGTTGCGCCAGGTCGAATGCCCGATCCACGGCGTCCGCGTCATCCGCCTGCCCGGCGGCCGCTTCACCGCCGAGATCACCGAAGAGGTCCAGCCGGTGCGCGACGCCGACGGCAAGATCGACATCCAGGGCACCACCCAAGCGATCACGAGCGTGGTGGAAGGCTGGGTCCGCGAGCATCCCGAGCAGTGGCTGTGGCTGCACCGCAGGTGGCGGTAATCTTGTTCCGTCATTGCGAGCTACTTGTCCGCCGTAGCTCGAAGAGCGAAGGCGGAAGCGAAGCAATCCAGAATCCTTCCCGCGGAAAGACTCTGATTGGTTCGTCACTCGCAATGACGGGCGCGATTACCTTCCCGTCTTCACCTTGGTCCACAGCCGATTGATGACCCGCTGGGTCGCCGGCTCACGCGCCGTGATGACGAACAGCTTTGCGAGCATCGCCTCGTCCGGATAGATGTTCTTGTCGTTCAGAATTTTCGGGTCGACCAGCTTCTGGCTGGCGAGGTTGCCGTTGGCGTAGGACAGGAAGTCCGTATTCTTGGCGGCCACGTCCGGACGGTAGAGATAGTTGATCAGCTCGTAGGCTTCCTTGACGTTCCTGGCATCCGCAGGGATTGCGAGATTGTCGAAGAACATCTGCGCGCCCTCCTTCGGGATGGCGTAGCCGATCTCGATGCTACTCTTGCCTTCGGCAGCGCGGGCGCGGGCCTGCATGATGTCGCCGGACCAGCCGACCACGAAACAGATCTCGCCGGTGGCGAGCGCGCTTAGATATTCGGACGAATGAAACTTGCGCACGGCAGGCCGCACCTTGGCCACGACATCGGCGGCCTTGTCGAGGTCGGCCTGCTTGGTCGAGTTCGGATCGAGCCCGAGATAGTTCAACGCCGCCGGGAAGATGTCGTCGGCGGAATCCAGCATGTGGACGCCGCAGTCTTTGAATTTCGCGAGATTCTCCGGCTTGAACACGATGTCCCAGCTGTCGATCTTCGCATCCGCTCCGAGAATCTGCTTCAGCTTGGCGACGTTGTAGCCGATGCCCGTCGTGCCCCACATGTAATTGACGGCGTAGACATTGCCGGGGTCGTAGATCGCGAGACGTTCGGTCACCACCGGCCAGGCATTGGCCAGGTTCGGCAGCTTCGACTTGTCGAGCTTCTGGAAGATGTTGGCCTTGATCTGGCGCTGAAGGAAATAGGCCGTCGGCACCACGACGTCATAGCCGGACTTGCCGGCCATCAGGCGCGTCTCCAGCGTCTCGTTGGCGTCAAACGTGTCGTAGACCACCTTGATACCGGTCTCCCTGGTGAAGGCCTCGAGGACGTCGGGCGCCACGTAGTTCGACCAGTTGTAGAAGTTGACGACCCGCTCCTCGGCCCCGGCGGGAGCGGAGAGCAACGTCAGCGCGGCGGCGATCGCGAGGCCAAAACCAAAGCGGCTGACGATCGTCATCTGCTACCTCTTGCGCCCGCGCACCGCGTCCGACAGCCGCTCCAGCGCGGTGTCGAGCGTCTCGTCCTTCTTGGCAAAGCAGAAGCGCACCACCGAGGTCACAGGGTCCTGCTCGTAGAAGGCCGACACCGGGATTGCCGCGACCTTGTAGTCCTTCACGATCCGCCAGCAGAACTCGGTGTCGCTCTCGTTCAGCCCGAGCGGGGACAGGTCGACGGTGAGGAAGTAGGTTCCCTGCGACTTCAGCACCGGGAAGCCGAGGCTCTCCAGTCCCTTGGCAAGGCGGTCCCTGCTCCGCGCCAGGTCCTTGCGCATCGACAGGAAATACTCGTCCGGCTTGCCGAGCCCGTAAGCGACGGCGGCCTGGAGGTTCGGCGCGGTGGTGAAGGTCAGGAACTGGTGCACCTTGGCGGCAACGCGCAGCAGCGGCGGCGCCGCGCAGACGAAGCCGATCTTCCAGCCCGTCAACGAGAAGATCTTGCCGGCCGAGCCGACCTTGATGGTGCGGTCGCGCATGCCCGGGATGGTGATCAGCGGGATATGCTTGTGCTCGTCGAAGGTGACGTGCTCCCAGACCTCGTCGCAGATCGCGATGACGTCGAACTCCTGGCAGTAGCGCGCCAAAAGCTCGAGGTCCTCGCGCGGAAACACCATCGCGGACGGATTCAGGGGATTGTTGAAGAGCACCGCCTTGGTCTTTGAATTGAAGACGCTTTTCAGCATGTCCTCATTCAGCCGCCAATGCGGCGGCTCGAGCCGGACCAGGCGCGGAATGCCGCCGGCCTGGCGGATGATCGGCAGGTAGGAATCGTACACCGGCTGGAAGCACACCACCTCGTCACCGGGCTGGACGACGGCGAGGATGGCCGAGGTCAGGGCCTCGGTGCCGCCGGAGGTCACCATCACCTCGCTCATCGGATCGAGCTCGAGGCCATGCCAGTGGCCGTAATGGGTCGCGATCGCCTGGCGCAGCTCCGGCAGGCCCATCATCGACGGATACTGATTGTAGCCGTTCAGCGAGGCCTCGGCCGCGGCGCGGCGGATGTCTTCGGGGCCGGGATCGTCGGGAAAGCCCTGGCCGAGATTGATGGCGGCATTGTCGCGCGCGGCCTGCGACATCGCCTCGAAGATGGTGACGGGAAGGTCCGCGAAGACCTTGTTGAGGGACGAGCTCTTGGACATCGGCGGGGTCAGCCGCCGACCTTGCTGGGAAGACCCGCCGCCTTCCAGCCCAGCATGCCGCCAGCCAGATGCTTGTCGTAGGGCAGGCCCGCGGCCTGCGCCGCCAGCGAGGCCGTCACCGACCGCTTGCCCGAGCGGCAGGCGAACACGACCTCCTTGCCGGCGGGATCGGGGATCGCCTTAGGATCGAAGGTCGAGAGCGGCACGACCACGCCGTAGGGATAAGCCTCGGCCTCGACCTCGTTCGGCTCGCGCACGTCGACGAGGAGATAGCGCCCTTCCGCGACACCCTTGGAGACCTCGTCCGGGGTCAGATCCTGTACTTGATTTGCCACATCATCCTCCAACGTCGCGGGCCGCTGCCGGGGCGATCCCGGCGGCCGGCAACCTCGCCTCTCGGCCGGTGAAAATCAAGCGCTACAAAGGCTTGAGCTGCCTTGCGCAAGTTAAGGCTAAATCGCAGCGACTTGAAGCGCGACCTTCCAACGGAGGATCAGATCGTCACTTTAGATGGTGACCTGGGTGCCGACCTCGACGACGCGGCCGGAGGGGATCTGGAAATAGTCGGTGGCGTCGTTGGCGGAACGGCTGAGCGAGATGAACAGCCGGTCCTGCCAGCGCGGCATGCCGGAATGGGCGGCCGGTTTGAGCGCCCTCCGCGACAGGAAGAACGAGGTCGACATGATGTCGAACTGCCAGCCGAGCTTGCGGGCGATCGCCAGCGCCTTCGGCACGTTGGGCGATTCCATGAAGCCGAACTTCAGCGTCACCTTGGAGAAGGTCGGCGAGATTTGTTCCAGCTTCACCCGCTCGGCCGGATCGATGCGCGGGGTCTGTGCGGTCTCGATCGTGAGAATGACGTTCTTCTCGTGCAGCACCTTGTAGTGCTTCAGACTATGCATCAGCGCGGTCGGCGCGCTGACGGGATCGCTGGTCAGGAACACCGCGGTGCCGGGCACGCGCTGCGGCGGCCGCTTCTCCAGCATCGCCACGAGGTCGGCGAGCGGGAATTCGAGCTTGCGCGACTTCTCGAACAGCAGCCGGCTGCCGCGCCGCCACGTGTACATCAGCATCATCATGACTGCGCCGAGCGCCAGGGGCACCCAGCCGCCCTCAAACACCTTCAGCAGATTGGCGGCGAGAAAAGTCAGATCGAGGAACAGGAACGGCGCGATCAGGGCGGCGGCCGTGAACGGCGACCATTTCCAGACCTTCCAGATCACCACAAAACCCATCATCGCCGTGACCACCATGGTTCCGGTGACGGAGATGCCGTAGGCCGAGGCTAGCGCGGTGGAAGAGCGGAACAGCAGCACCAGCAGGACCACCGCCACCAGCAGGAGCTGGTTGATGCGCGGGATGAAGATCTGGCCCGAATGGGCTTCAGAGGTATGGCGAATTTCAAAACGCGGCAACAGACCGAGCTGGATCGCCTGACGCGTCAGCGAATACGCACCGGTGATGACCGCCTGGCTCGCGATGACTGTTGCGGCGGTCGCCAGCACGACCATGCAGCCGCGGAAAAAACCTTGCGGGAAGAGCTGAAAGAACGGGCTGACGATCGCGCCGGGATCGCCGAGCACGAGGGCGCCCTGCCCCAGATAGTTCAATGCCAGCGACGGCACCACAATGAACAGCCAGGCGGTCTGGATCGGCCGCTTGCCGAAATGGCCGAGGTCGGCATAGAGCGCCTCGGCACCGGTGACCGCCAGAAACACCGCGCCGAGCGTCACGAACCCGATGATGCCATGGTGGATCATGAAGGACACGGCGTAGAGCGGGTTCAGCGCCAACAGTACCTGTGGCTGCTGGATGATCGGGTGGATCGCCGCGATCGCGATCACGGCGAACCAGACGCACATGATCGGGCCGAAGAAGGCGGCGACGCGAGCGGTGCCACGGGACTGCACGGCAAACAGACCGACCAGGATGATCACGGTCAGCGGTACGATGTAGGGCTCGAAGTGCAGGGTGACGTCCTTCATGCCTTCGATCGCCGACAGCACCGAGAGCGCCGGCGTGATCACGGCGTCGCCGTAGAACAGGGCGCCGGAAATGATGCCGAGCAGGACGATGGTTGTTCCGCGGGTGCCGACTGCGCGCTGGGCCAGGGCCATCAGCGCCAGCGTGCCGCCCTCGCCGTTGTTGTCGGCGCGAAGCAGGATCACGACGTATTTGAGCGTCACCACGATGATGAGCGCCCACAGGATCAGGGAGAGCACGCCGAGCAGGGCCGCCGGCGTCGGCAGCCCCTCCGCGCCAGAAGCCGCCATGACCGCCTCGCGGAACGCGTAGAGCGGGCTGGTGCCGATGTCGCCGTAGACGACGCCGATGCTGCCGAGTGTCAGCGCACCGAAACCGGCGGTGGTGTGGGCATCGCCATGCCCATTGGCCGCCGCCGTTTCCGGGGCGGAAATCGCTACGTCACTTGTCATGGGAGAGCCTGATGGCCTCTGAAAATGCTTCACTGCACAACGGCAGAAGGGCGCGCGGCTTATAGGCCTGCGCTACCGGCATAGCCTAGCCCGATTTTGGGGCCTAGACATGCAGTTTTGCATGCCTTCGCCATCGCGGCTTAGATGGTGACCTGGGTTCCGACTTCAACCACCCGCCCGGTGGGAATCTGGAAATAGTCGGTGGCGTCGTTGGCGGACCGGCTCAGCGCGATGAACAAATGATCCTGCCAAAGCGGCATGCCGGACTGCGCCGACGCCTTCAGCGAGCGCCGCGACACGAAGAACGAGGTCGACATGATGTCGAACTGCCAGCCCTGCTTGCGCGCGATCGCGAGCGCCTTGGGCACGTTTGGCTGCTCCATGTAACCGAAGCGCAGGCGGACCTTGAAGAACTTGTCGCTGATCTTCTCCATCCGGAAACGCTCCGACAGATCGACCCGCGGCGTATGCGCGGTCTCGATGGTCAGGACCACGTTGTGCTCGTGCAGCACCTTGTTGTGCTTGAGATTGTGCAGCAGCGCGGTCGGCACGAAGGACGGATCGCTGGTCAGGAACACCGCGGTGCCCTTGACGATGTGCGGCGGCCGCTTCTCCAGGCTCCGGATCAGATCGTCCAGCGGCACCTCGATGCGGCGCGTTTTCTGGATCAGGATCCCGGACCCTCGTCGCCAGGTCCAGATTGTCCCGGCCATGATCACGCCGAACAGCAGCGGCACCCAGGCGCCTTCGAGCAGCTTCAGAAGATTCGCGCTGAAGAAGCTGATGTCGACCACGACGAAGGGCAGGATCACCGCTGCTGCCGTCGCCGCGCGCCAGTTCCACAATTTCCAGATCACGATGAAGCCCATGATGCCGTCAGCAACCATGGTGGTGGAGACCGCAATACCGTAGGCCGAAGCCAGATTGGTGGGGGTGTGGAACAACAGCACCAGCAGCATCACACCGATCAGCAGCAGCCGGTTTACACGCGGCAGATAGATCTGGCCGGCATGAGTTTCCGAGGTGAAGCGCACCTCGAAGCGCGGCAGGAGGCCGAGCTGCACTGCCTGATAGACCAGCGAATAGGCCCCTGTGATCACCGCCTGGCTCGCGATCACGGTCGCCGCGGTCGCAAGTCCGACCAGCGGCAGCACGAAATGTTCGGGCACCATACGATAGAAGGAGTGTTCGATCGCGCTGGGATCCGACAGCACCAGTGCGCCCTGCCCGAAATAGTTGATCAGGAGCGCAGGGAGCACGAAGAACATCCAGGCTGACTGGATCGGCTTGCGGCCGAAATGGCCGAGGTCTGCGTAGAGCGCCTCGCCGCCGGTCACCGCGAGGAACACCGCGCCCAGTGTCACCAAGCCGATCGTGCCGTGCGACAGCAGGAATTCCAGCGCGTAATAGGGATTGATTGCTGCCAGCACCGACGGATCGTCGGCGATGTGAACGGCGCCCAACACGGCAAGGACGGTGAACCAGACGACCATCACCGGCCCGAAAGCCGAGGCGACCAGCGCCGTCCCCTTGCTCTGGACCGCGAACAGCAGCGCCAGGATGAGAACGGTCAGGGGAACGACGTAGTGCTCGAAGGCAGGTGTTGCGAGCTTCAGACCCTCGACCGCCGACAGCACCGAGATCGCCGGCGTGATCATGGAATCGCCGATGAACATGGAGGCGCCTACCACGCCAAGCGCCGTCAGGAACCAGCTCCGCCGCCCGAGCGCGCGCTGACCGAGCGCCATGAGGGAAAGCGTGCCGCCCTCCCCGTTGTTGTCGGCGCGCAGCAGCAGCAGAACGTATTTGGCGGTGACGACGATCAGCAGCGCCCAGAGGATCAACGAGAGCACGCCGAGCACCATGACCCGCGAGACCGGCTGACCGTGGGCCGCGCCCCTGACCGCCTCGTGGAATGCGTAGAGCGGCGACGTGCCGATGTCGCCGAAGACGACGCCGATGCTCCCGAGCGTCAGGCCCCAGAAACCCGAGCTGACCGGTCCGTCCGGAGCTTCGGTCGATGTGATGCTCGCCGTCATATGAAACTGGAACGCTTTTGCCCGAGAATTGATCCGGCGCCTTTTGACGGTTCCGGCGCCCCTGTCAATCGGCACATCACCATAGCAGGCGCCGGGGCAGATGCTGTGACGGCGCAGCAACGGTCGTCGCCCACGCGACGACATGCCTCAGGTAAGACGGTGGCACAAGAGCCCTGAGCCTTTCCGTCCCCGATCGAAGGGGAATTGGCTCTACATCCTTGTTTTGTCGCGCTTTCTTCGCGCGAAACAGGGCTCGCTTCGCTCGAATGCGCCCTACGGCTTCAGATTCGGTGGCAGCGGCGGATCTTCGCGCATCAGGGTGATGGTCACCCGCCGGTTGGCCGCGAGCGAGGGATCGTCCGGAAACAGCGGCTGGGTATCCGCCTTGCCGGCGACGGCGAAGACATGGGCGGCCGGCAGGCCCTCGCGTTCGAGGATCTGACGCACGGCATTGGCGCGGTCGGCCGACAGGTCGAAGGCGCCGTAGTCGCTGCGGGTCGGCACGAATCCAGCCGCGGTGTGGCCGGCGATGGAGACGCGCAGCGGCGTCGCCTTGAGCGGGACAGCGAGCTTCTCGATCAGGCGACGGGTGCGGTCATAGGGCACCTTGGAGCCGTCGGCGAACATCGAGCGGCCGTCCTGGTCCACGATCTCGAGGTTGAGGCCCTGCTTGGTCTCCTCGAACATGATGTGCTTGGACATCTCGGTCAGTTCCGGCATGTCCTG
The DNA here is from genome assembly GCF_023074155.1 of Bradyrhizobium sp. 134. Lineage (NCBI taxonomy): Bacteria > Pseudomonadati > Pseudomonadota > Alphaproteobacteria > Hyphomicrobiales > Nitrobacteraceae > Bradyrhizobium > Bradyrhizobium sp. 134. The sequence goes on from NZ_JADPKX010000053.1 coordinate 710,740, forward strand.
CAATGCCTGGCGCAGCGAGGCCGCCGCCAGCGCAAAATTGCGGTCGACCTTGATCTTGGCGCCCGACGTGCGGTCCCGATCCTCCTGGTCCGGCGTCGGCGTGTTGGAGGAGTCCTCGGGCTGAATGTGATCGACGTTCTTCAGCCGAGGGCGGGTCGGCAGGCCGTCGGACTCGACGATACCGGAATAGCGCGCTTCGGTCTGGACACCGAAGGCGTCGCGCATGGAGCCTGCGACGACCTTGAGCTTGTTGGCATCCTGCGTCGAGAACGCGACGAGCATCACGAAGAAGCTCATCATCAGGCCCATCAGGTCGGCGAAGGTCACGAACCAGCCGTGACCGCCTCCGTGTGAATCGCCGCGCTTCTTCTTGGCCATGTCTCAAATCCCGACGCGCGGCCTCAGGCCGGCACCGGCTCGCCTTCGGCGTGGCGGTGCTTCTCGGGCAGGTAGGCCAGCAGCATTTCGCGGACCAGCGTCGGGCTCTTGGAGTCGCGGATCATCAGGATGCCGTCGATGATCAACGTGCGGTTGGTCTCTTCGTCCAGGAGCTTGCCATGCAGCTTGTCGGCGATCGGGGTACAGAACAGGTTGGCGACCAGCGCGCCGTAGAGAGTCGCGAGCAACGCGGTCGCCATGAACGGGCCGAGCTTTGAAGGGTCGGTCATGTTGGCGAACATCTGCACCATGCCGATCAGCGTGCCGACCATGCCGAAGGCCGGGGCGCAGTCGCCGATGGCGCGGTAGATCTTGCTGCCTTCGTCCAGATGCATCAAAAAATTATCGCGGTCGCGCTCGAGATTGTCGCGAATGAAATCAAGGTCGTAGCCGTCGGCGACGTAGCGGATGCCCTTGGCGAGGAACGGCTCGTCGGTCTCGACTTTTTCCAGCCCCACCGGGCCCTGCTTGCGGGCGATCTCGGCGATACGGGCGAGCTCGTCGACCAGATCGTGCGCCGACAGACGGCTCATCGTGAAGGCAAACTTGGCGCCGAGCGGCAGGCCGTGGATCAGCGTCGAGAGCGGAAAGCGGATCATGGTCGCGGCCGTCGAGCCGCCGAAGATGATGATCATCGCATGCTCGGAAACGAACATGTGGAGATCGCCGCCCAGCAGCATCATCGTCGCGATGACGACAATACCCGCCACGAGCCCGATGCTCGTCATGATATCCATGGGAGACTCCAACGCGAACGCAACAACGGCCGTCCTGGCCGATGGCGCGGCCCAACCCCGAACCGCATCGGAAACCCTAGTGAGCCGCGATTAAAGACGCGTAAAGGTTAAGTTGAGCCGGCGCGCCTGGCGGCCGCAGCGCGCTGAAAGGCACCGACTTTTGCCGAGTGCCGACAGGGATTTCAACATTTCGCTAACCATAGGGCGTTGCGCGTACCCCATCACCCAAGGCCGTGCGCGCGCGATCCCTTCGGCTGCGGCCCTGCGCCACATCGGGGGCGACCGATCAGTTGGTATTCTGGAGCGGGCCGGCTCCTCAGGGCGGAAGGCATCGCAATGGTGACGCTGTTCAGTCTTCTCACCGCGCTTCCCGCAGTGCTGGCGCTCCACATGCTCGAACCCGGGCTCGTCCTGCCGGCGTTCAGCGTGCTGCTCTTTGTGGAGGCGGCCCTGGCCGTGATCGCAGCACGCCTGATCCACATGCCGGACAATGCGGAAGATATCACCCTGTGGGATTTTGCCGGCGGCTTCACCTTGATCGGATGCGCTGCCGCGGTGCTCGGCGAGCCGGATCAGGCCGCCTTGTTCCTCACGGAACAGGGCAGCCTGCGAGCGGCGTCGCAACCGTAGATCATTGCGGTCCCGCCGTTAGTGGATCTCCGCTGAGCGCTTCAGCGCGGCCTTGAGCTTTTCCAGCGAGAAGTCGGGGCTGCGGGCGATCTCGAGGATCGGCGTCTCGCGACGGCCGCAGAGCTCGGCAGCCTCGGGCAGCTTTGCGGCGATATCGTGCGGGATCACGATGGCGCCGTGCTGGTCGGCATGGATCAAATCATCCGACTTGACGGTCATGCCGGCGACGCGCACTTCGCCGCCAAAGCTCTCGGCATGCACCCAGGCATGCGACGGGCCGATCGAGCCGGCCAGTGCCTGGAAGCCCGGTGCCCATTGCGGAATGTCGCGGATCGAACCGTCGGTAATGACGCCGAGGCAGCCGAGCGCCTTGTGCACGTTGCTCTGCACCTCGCCCCAGAACGCGCCGTAGCCGACGTCGGGACCGTCGATGTCCTGGATCACCGAGATGCGCGGACCGTGGCCAGTCCCGACATATTCGTAATAGTCGATGCGGCGCTTGGACTGCTCTTCCGGCGGTAGCGAATTTTTCAGCACCGAGCGGATCGCGACCGTGCGGGCATAGCCGACGATCGGGGGCAGATCGGGAAATGGGCAGACCAGTGGCTTGGTGGTGTAGCCGATTAGCCGGCGCTCGGGCGCCACGATCTCCATGGCATTGCAGATCGTCGGCGTGTCATAGCGGCCCAGCGCTTCGAGGACGGAAGCGGGCAGCGGCCCGGTCGCAGTATTCGTCACGGCGTTCTCTCCCAGATTGGCGGCCGCTGTTGGCGCGGTGCCGCCGGCACCGGGCGATATAGCCGAGATCGGGCCTCAACCCAACTCAGGGCGCCTCATGGCAGATATCCAAGTCTCGCTGTTCAGCGCCTTGCTGCTTGGCCGTTCAGTGCAGCCGGTCGGGCCGGTCGTCTTCGCGCGGCGGCTCCGACAGGTTTGCCAGCGTCGGCGCCGACGGCGGCGAAGAGACCTCACCTCCAGCCGGCGCGGTGGCTTCCATCGCGCGCGCCTGGTCGCGATAGGATTTGTAGCCGAGCGGCAAAGCGAGGAGATACAGCACCGTTCCGATGGACAGCACGTGCCAGGGATAGGCGATCAGGATCGCGATGAACACGACCACCGCGACGAACGCCGGCAGCACCAGTTCGGGCGGCACGCGCATGCGCTTGGTCTTGCCGGAGAACACCGGCAGGCGCGACACCATCAGGAAGGCGATCAGCAGCGTATACGCAGCCGTCACCGCCGCAGGCAGCCGGCCGAGATCGAGGAAAGCGACATAGATCGGCAGCAGCACCGTGATCGCGCCGGCCGGCGCCGGCACGCCGGTGAAGAAATTCGCGGCAAAGGCCGGCTTGTTGGGATCGTCCATGGTGGCATTGAAGCGCGCCAGGCGGAGGCCACCGGAGATCGCGAACACCATGGCGGCGATCCAGCCGGCATTGCCGAGCTCGTGCAGCTGCCAGAAATACAGCATCAGGCCGGGCGCCACGCCGAAATTGACGAAGTCGGCGAGGCTGTCGAGCTCGGCGCCGAACTTGGACTGCCCCTTGATCATGCGCGCGATGCGGCCGTCGATGCCGTCGAGTGCCGCCGCGAACACGATGGCGTAGACCGCGAGCGACATCCGCCCCTCGATCGAGAGCCGGATCGAGGTCAGGCCGGCGCAGATCGCCAGCAGCGTGATGACGTTGGGCACCAGCATGCGCACCGGGATCGGGCGGAACCGCCGGCGGCGCACATCAGGATCTTTGAAGTCATAGGGCGTCATGGCTCGTCCTCACCTTGGGGCGAGATATAGCAAGCCGCGTTCCCCTCCGCCATTGCGGCGGAAGGCCCCTCAGGACCGACTTATTGGTTAATTGGCACGGTAGGCGCGACTCGGGTCGTCTCCGGCGAGATCGGCCAGAATCGTCTCGCCGGCGATCGCGGTCTGGCCTTCCGAGACCAGCGCCTTCGTACCCAGCGGCAGATAGACGTCGAGCCGCGAGCCGAAGCGGATCAGGCCGAAGCGCTCGCCGGCGCCGATCGCCTGCCCCTCTTTGACGAAGCAGACGATGCGCTTGGCGACCAGACCCGCGATCTGGATCACGCCGATCCGCGCCGTCGGCGTCGTGATCACCAGCGAGTTGCGCTCATTGTCCTCGCTCGCCTTGTCCAGCTCGGCATTGATAAACAGGCCGGGGCGGTAGGCGATACGGTCCACCCGGCCCGCGATCGGGCTGCGGTTCACATGGCAGTTGAACACGCTCATGAACACCGAGACGCGCGGCAGCGGCCGATCGCCGAGCCCGAGCTCGGCCGGTGGCAGCGCCATGGTGATCATGGAGACGCGGCCGTCGGCGGGCGACACCACGAGCCCCTCGCGCACTGGGGTCACGCGCACTGGGTCGCGGAAGAACAGCGCGCACCACACGGTCAGGATGGTGCCGATCCACCCCAAAGGCGACCACAGCCAGAACAGGAGGAGGCTTGCCAGCGCAAAGCCGCCGATGAAGGGATATCCCTCCTTGTGGATCGGCGGGATCTGACGCTGGATCGAATCGAGAATGGACATCGCTATCTGCCGCTCAGGGTTGATGGCGCAGGTCGTCCCGCGCGGTGGTGTTGTTTAGGCCAGAGTTGGGACCGGAGACAAGGTCACTCCGCCGCCGCAGGCGTCGTCAGGACATCGGCAACCGGCGGTGGCTCCCGGTTGGGCGCCTCGTCAGGGTCGGCCATCCTGGCCAGTTTCTCGCGCGCCGCCTCGGCCTCGCGCTGCCTGTTCCACATGCTGGCGTAAAGTCCCCCCTCCGCGAGCAGTTTTGCGTGGGTGCCACGCTCGGCGATGCGGCCCTGGTCCAGCACGATGATCTCGTCGGCGCCGACGATGGTCGAGAGTCGATGGGCGATCACCAGCGAAGTGCGGTTCTTCGCCACGCGCTCGAGCGCACCCTGGATTTCGTGTTCGGTGTGGGTGTCCAGTGCGGAGGTCGCCTCGTCCAGCACCAGGATCGGCGGCGCCTTCAACACGGTGCGCGCGATCGCGACGCGCTGTTTTTCGCCGCCGGACAGCTTCAGGCCGCGCTCGCCGACCTGGGTCTCGTAGCCTTTCGGCGCCATGCGGATGAAATGATCGATCTGCGCCAGCTGCGCTGCCTGCTCGACCTCGGTATCGCTGGCGTCCCAGCGACCGTAGCGGATGTTGTAGCGGATGGTGTCGTTGAACAGCACGGTGTCCTGCGGCACCATGCCGATGGACGCGCGCAAGCTCGCCTGCGTGACCTCGCGAATATCCTGGCCATCGATCAGGATGCGGCCGCCGGAGATGTCGTAGAGGCGGAACAGCAGCCGCGAGATGGTCGATTTGCCGGCGCCGGACGGGCCGACGATCGCCACCGTCTTGCCGGCTGGCACCTCGAAGCTGATGCCCTTCAGGATCGGGCGCGCAGGCTCATAGGCGAAGCGCACGTCCTCGAAACGCACATTGCCCGCGGAGACCACCAGCGGCTTTGCGTCCGGCGCGTCCTTGATCTCGGCCTCGCGCCCCAGCACGTTGAACATCTTCTCGATGTCGATGATCGCCTGCTTGATCTCGCGATAGACCATGCCCATGAAGTTCAAGGGCTGGTAGAGCTGGATCATCATGGCGTTGACCAGCACGAAATCGCCGACCGTGTTGGTGCCGTTGCGGACGCCGATCGCGCACATCAGCATGGTCGCGGTCAGCCCCAGCGTGAAGATCACGGCCTGCCCGGTGTTGAGGACTGCAAGCGAAGTATAAGCCTGCACGCTCGACTCCTCGTAACGCGCGACCGATCGGTCGTAGCGCTGCGCCTCACGGGTCTCGGCGCTGAAATATTTGACGGTCTCGTAGTTGAGCAGGGAGTCGATCGCCTTGGTGTTCGCCTCGGTATCGGCATCATTCATCTTACGGCGGATACCAATCCGCCACTCGGTGGCGATGTAGGTGTAGTACATGTAGACGGCGACAGTGACGAGGGTCGCGAGCACGTAGCGCCAATCGAACTGCCACAGCAGCACGGCCATCAGCAGCGAGACCTCGACGATGGTCGGGATCAACTGCAGGATCACCATGCGCACGATGACCTCGATGCCCTCGCGGCCGCGCTCGAGCACGCGCGTCAGGCCGCCGGTCTTGCGCTCCAGGTGGAAGCGCAGCGACAGCTCATGCATGTGGATGAAGGTGATGGTGGCAAGCTTGCGCACCGCGTGCATGGCGACGCGCGCGAAAATGCCGTCGCGCCATTGCGTCAGCACCGCCATCACGATGCGCATCACGCCGTAGCTGGCGGTCAGCAGCAGCGGCGAGGCAATCACCCAGAGGTGCCAATTGTCGGCCTGAACCGGCGCCGTGTTGGCGCCGGTCAGCGCGTCGGTCGCCCATTTGAAGCTGAAAGGAACCGTCAGCGTGATCAGCTTGGCCGCGAGCAGCAGCACCATGGACCAGACCACGCGCATCTTCAGGTCGAAACGGTCGCCCGGCCAGATATAGGGCCACAGATGCGCCAGCGTGCCCATCAGCGTGGCCCGCTCCAGCGGCCCTCCGGCGGGATCAGGAACGTTGGGGCCGGCGGGCGATTGAGCTTGGTCCATCAAGAAGCCTGAAAAGCCCGTCGGATGCGGGCTGCGTTGCCATTAAGGATTTTCGTTTGTCATATAGAGCCTTACCGATGCCCATGCACCCCGCCAGATGGCGAATCTTCGATTGTTCGCCGTCGTTTACCGGTAGATTTCCGGAAGTCCCGAATCACCGATTGGGCTTGACGCCTCTCCGCTGCAATGCATCATGGCACCGATGAGCACGATCAAAACCGTCTGTGTCTATTGCGGCTCCGGCCCAGGAACCAATCCCCGTTTCACCGAAGGCGCCAAGGCGTTCGGCAAGGCGCTCGCCGAGAACAACATCCGCCTCGTTTACGGCGGCGGCTCGCTCGGCCTGATGGGCTCGGTCGCGACCTCCGTGCTCGATCACGGCGGCACCGTCACCGGCATCATCCCCGACTTCCTGCGGATGCGCGAAAACGCGCTGACGCGCGTGCAGGAGATGATCGTCACCCCCGACATGCACGAGCGCAAGCGCTTGATGTTCGAACGCTCCGACGCCTTCGTGGCGCTGCCGGGCGGCGTGGGCACGCTGGAAGAGCTGGTCGAGCAATTGACCTGGAAGCAGCTCGGACGTCATGCCAAGCCGGTGCTGCTGGCCAACATCGATAATTTCTGGGAGCCGCTCTTCTCGTTGCTGTCGCACATGCGTCAGACCGAGTTCATCCGCGCCGGGCTTTCGGTCGACATCCTCAAGGCCGATCGGATCGAAGAGATTTTGCCGAAGCTGAAATCGGCTGCAGCGCAGATCGAAGATGCGGAAAAGCAGCTCGCCCCGGAAATGGTGCGCAAGCTTTAGTCCGCAGGAAACGTCACCGCCTCGATCCGGTTACCATCGGGATCGACGACAAAGGCTGCGTAATAGCGCACGCGATCGTGCGGGCGGATACCCGGCGCGCCGTCGGACGCGCCGCCGGCGGACAGCGCTGCGGCGTGAAATGCATCGACCTCGGCGGAGGTCTTGGCCCGCAGGCAGATATGCACGCCGCTCTCCAGCGTGACGTGCGGCATGCCCTCGCGCAGATTGATCCAGAATTCGGGATAGGCCTTGCCGAAGCCAATCGTCCGCGGTCGCGTGATGACGCGCGCGAGTCCGAGGGCCCCAAGCGCCGCTTCGTAAAATGTCGCCGAGCGCTGCAGGTCGCTGACGCCGACGGAGATGTGGTCGATCATGGGTCGCGCTCCCCTCTCTCCTCGTCATTGCGTTCTTGGCGCCATGTCCCCTATGCCGGCGCGCCCGACTTCACCAGCTTGTAGATCACCGAATCCATCAGCGCCTGGAACGAGGCGTCGATGATGTTGGGGGACACCCCGACCGTGGTCCAGCTGTCGCCGTTCTCGTCCTCGCTCTCGATCAGGACGCGCGTGACCGCGCCGGTGCCGCCGTTGAGGATACGGACGCGATAGTCGATCAGCGTCAGGCCTTCGATATATTTCTGGTACTTGCCGAGATCCTTGCGTAGCGCGACGTCGAGTGCGTTGACGGGACCGTTGCCTTCGGCCGCCGAGATCAGATGCTCGCCGGCGACGTCGACCTTGACCACCGCCAGCGCCACGGTGACGCGCTCGCCGTGCGAATTGTAGCGCTGCTCGACATTGACGTCGAACTGCTCGACCTCGAAATAATGCGGCACCTTGCCGAGCGTGCGCCGCGCCAGCAGCTCGAACGAGGCGTTGGCGGATTCATAGGCGTAGCCTTGCGCCTCGCGCTCCTTCAACTCCTCGACCAGCCGCGACAGCTTCGGATCGCTCTTCTCATAGGCGATACCGGCGCGGTCGAGCTCGGCGATGACATTGGAGCGGCCGGCCTGATCGGACACCAGCACCTTGCGGTGATTGCCGACCAGCTCCGGCAAGACATGCTCGTAGGTCTGCGGATCCTTCAGCACGGCGGAGGCATGGATACCGGTCTTGGTGACGAAGGCGCTCTCGCCGACATAGGCCGCATGCCGGTTGGGCACGCGATTGAGCATGTCGTCGAGCGTGCGCGACACCTTGACCAGGGTTGCGAGCTTTTCCGCCGTGACGCCGATCTCGAAGGCGTCGGCAAACTCGGCCTTCAGCTTCAAGGTCGGGATCAGCGAGCAGAGATTGGCGTTGCCGCAGCGCTCGCCGAGGCCGTTCAGCGTGCCCTGGATCTGGCGCGCGCCGGCGCGCACCGCCGCGAGCGAATTCGCCACCGCCTGTTCGGTGTCGTTATGGGCGTGGATGCCGAGATGATCGCCGGGGATGTGCTTCGCCACCTCGGCAACGATCGGCTCGACCTCGTTGGGCATGGTGCCGCCGTTGGTGTCGCACAGCACCACCCAGCGCGCGCCGGCTTCATAGGCAGCTTTCGCGCAGGCGAGCGCGAAACCGGCGTCTTCCTTGTAACCGTCGAAGAAATGCTCGCAGTCGAGCATCACCTCGCGGCCGGCGGCCTTGGCCGCTGCGACGCTGTCGCGGATCGAGGCGAGGTTCTCCTCCTTCGTCGTCTCCAGCGCAACGCGCACCTGATAGGCCGACGACTTCGCCACGAAGCAGATCGCGTCGGCCTTGGCTTCCAGCAGCCCGGCCACGCCGGGATCGTTGGAGACCGAGCGTCCCGCCCGACGTGTCATGCCGAACGCAGTGAAGCGCGCATGCGAAAACTTCGGCTTGGTGCCGAAAAACTCGGTGTCGGTCGGATTGGCGCCGGGATAGCCGCCCTCGACATAGTCGATGCCGAGTTCATCGAGCATCTGGGCGATGATTTGCTTGTCGGTCAGCGTGAAATCGACGCCGTTGGTCTGCGCGCCGTCGCGCAGCGTGGTGTCGAACAGATAAAGGCGCTCCTTGCTCATTGCAGGGCTCCCGACGCAGGTCCGCTGCCGAGCGTCTTCTGCATGGTGGTGTTGGCCAGCCACTCGTCATTGACGGTGATGCTGTTGCGCTGCATGGCGACATAGCCGCGCTTGGCAAAAAAGCCCTGCGCGTTGTCGCTGGCGTCGACCGTCAGCTTGTCGGCACCGCGGCCGCCCGCAAGCTTTTCCAAGGCATCGACGAGCATCGTCGCCAGGCCCTGCCCGGCCACGGCTGGATGCACATAGAGCATGCGGACATGATCCTTGCCGCGCAGCGAGGCAAAGCCCACCGGTGATCCCTCCAGCGTCGCGATCAGCGTCAGGTCGGAGGCGAGCCGCTTGCCGAATTCTTCGTCCTCGGCCGCCGCCATCCAGGCCTGCTGCTGCGCTTCGCTATAGTCGTCGCCGGTCAGCTCTTCGATGCTGGCCGTGAAGATCGCGGCGAGAACCGGCACGTCCTCCGGCAGGAAGGGCCGCAAACCAGGCTTTGGGAGTGCTTGTGCCATCGTCTTCACCACATCCCATAGAGTTTCAGCGCCAGCGCCACGGCAGCGCCGAGCAGCAGGATTTTCAGCGCTATGTAATAGAACCAGTGTCGCGGAAAAGGCGTGTCGGGCCGCTTCATCGCGCGACCTCCCACGTCGTGCCTTCCTTGGAGTCCTTGATCGCAACGCCCATCGCGGCAAGCAGATCGCGGATACGATCGGACTCCGCAAAGTCCTTACGCCCACGCGCCGCCGTCCGCTCCGAGAGCAGGCGCTCGACTTCCTTGGCATCGACGCCGCTCGCCTGCTGCTTGCGCCCTTCCCACTGCGCGGCACTCTCGGAGAGAAAGCCGAGCAGCCGCAACGAACCCGCGAGGGCACCAACGTCGCTGCCGCGCAGGCCATGCAGCGCCGCGATCGCCAGCGGTGTATTGAGGTCGTCGAGCAGCGGCTCGACCACTGAGGGGGCCGGCTTGCCGGGCGCGACGTCAGCCGCAACCCGATACCAGTCGTCGAGCGTCCTGGCGCTCTCCTCCAGCGACTTCATCGTCCAGTCGATCGGCGAGCGGTAATGCGTCTTGAGCATATTCAGGCGCAGCACTTCGCCCGGCCAGTCCGCGAGCAGCTCGTGAATCGTGACAAAGTTGCCGAGCGACTTCGACATCTTCTCGCTCTCGACCTGCAGGAAGCCGTTGTGCATCCAGTAGTTCGCCATGCGCTCCCGGTGGAAGGCGCAGCAGGTCTGCGCGAGCTCGTTCTCGTGATGCGGAAACACGAGATCGATGCCGCCGCCATGGATGTCGAAGTGCTCGCCGAGATGCTTCCAGGCCATCGCCGAGCACTCGACGTGCCAGCCCGGGCGCCCCTGCGCGGCGACGCCGGCCGGTGACGGCCATGACGGCTCGCCGGGCTTGGACGGCTTCCACAGCACGAAGTCGGTGTTGCCCTTCTTGTACGGCGCGACATCGACGCGGGCGCCGGCGACCATCTCGTCCAGCGAGCGGTTGGACAGGGCGCCATAGCGCGGCAGCCCGGCATCGGCCGCGTTCATCGCCTGCGGCGAGAACAGCACATGATCCTCGGCAACATAGGCAAAACCGCCGGCGACCAGCCGTTCGATGATCTCGCGCATCTCGCCGATATGCTCGGTCGCACGCGGCTCGACGCTCGGCCGCAGCGCACCGAGTGCGTCGACGTCGGCGTGAAACTGCTTGCCGGTCTGCTCGGTGACTTTCCGGATCGCCTCGTTCAGCGGCAGGCCGGGGAAATCACGCGCGGCGCGGTCGTTGATCTTGTCGTCGACGTCGGTGATGTTGCGGACATATTTGACGTGGGCCGCGCCATAGAGATGGCGCAGCAGCCGAAACAGCACGTCGAACACGATCACCGGCCGGGCGTTGCCGATATGGGCGAAGTCATAGACGGTCGGTCCGCAGACATACATGCGGACGTCTTCGGCATCGAGCGGCACGAAGGTGCGCTTTTCCCGGCTCAGCGTATCGTAAAGGCGCAATTCCATAAGGATACCCGTCGGCTGTTGGCCGGGCGTCCAGTGCTCTCAATGGTTTTGAGAAAAGACGGCTCCAGCCAGCGAATCGCTAGCTCGTAATCTCGCGGCAAATGGCGCAAATGACGAGGAGACCGTTCATGACGGAACATATGGGCTATGAGGCGGCCCCGCGTCAAGAGAGCCGCGAAAATGCCGCTTTATCTCCGCAATGCGCAGCCGCCGCGCATAGATGGTTCATATCCTTAACCATTTGAGCCCATTCTGGAACTGGCAGTTTCTATTTTTTTGCCCCCGGTGTTTTCATGCGATCATTGCTCGCGCTCATTTCCTGCGCCTCCATCCTCGTCGTTTCCAGCGCTCTCGCCGAGACCCGCGTCTTCATCATCCCCAACCAGGCGGATGGCTACGGCGTCGATCAGTGCCTGGCCAAAAGCGACAAATGCGGCGCGCAGGTCGCCCGCACCTACTGCCAGTCACGCGATTTTGCCCAGGCTTCGGCCTATCGCCGGGTCGATCCCGACGAAATTACCGGCTCTGTCCCCAAATCCGGCGCAAACTGCTCCCATGGCCATTGCGATGAATATGTCGCAATCACCTGCCAGCGCTGAATTCGCTCGGAACTGGCGTACCTTAGGTCCAATCCCTGGCCTCTGAAACGACGTGACGATGCCGCAGGAAGCGGCTATGGGAGGGCGCGCTTCGGCCCTCCACATCACGCGTGGCCGTGACCTCGCTAGAATGGCGGATATGCCTGAATTTTTGTCTCTCTCCCGTGCTCGCTCGATTCTTGCCTGCGCCGTGCTCTTGAGCACGGTCGCGCTCGCCAATAACGCGTCCGCACAGGCCGGCCCGCCGGGACCGCCGCCTCAGCCCGGCCAGAACGGGCTCGGACCCAACCCGATGTGCGCGCGCCTGGAAGGCCAGCTCGCCGGGCTCGATCGTGGCGGCGGCGGTGATCCCGCACGCGAAGACCAGATCCGCCGCTATCAGGAGTCCCAGACCAAGCAGCAGGCCGAGCTCGACCGCGTCACCATGCAGGCCAAGCGCATGGGCTGCGATTCCTCCGGCTTCTTCTCGTTGTTCAGCGGCCAGTCGGCGCAATGCGGTCCGGTCAACACCCAGATCCAGCAGATGCGCGCCAATCTGGACCAGATCACCGGCAATCTCGAACGCCTGCGCGGCGGCGCCGGCGGCTTCAGTCCCGAGCGTGACAACCAGCGCCGCTCGGTGCTGGCAGCGCTGGCGCAGAACAATTGCGGCCCGCAATATGCCAACGCCGCGCAGTCGCAAGGCGGCGGCAACTTCCTGAGCAATCTGTTCGGCGGCAACAACCCCAACAATCCGCAAGGCGTGCCGCCGTCCGATCTCGGCCCGCAATCAGGCACCTATCGCACCGTGTGCGTGCGCACCTGCGACGGTGCTTATTTCCCGGTCTCGTTTGCGACCGTGCCGGCGCGCTTCCCCGACGACGAGAAGACCTGCAAGGCGCTGTGCCCGGCCGCCGAAGCCGTGCTCTACACCCATCGCAATCCCGGCGAGGACATGAACTCCGCGGTCTCCACCAACGGCCAGCCCTACACGGCGCTGCCGACCGCGTTCAAATTCCGCAGCGAGTTCAACCCGTCCTGCTCCTGCAAGGCCGCGGGCCAGACCTGGGCGGACGCGCTCAAATCGGCAGACGACAAGGCATCGGCCGAGCAGCAGGGTGACATCATCGTCACCGAGGAGAGCGCCAAGAAAATGCAGCAGCGGCAGCTCAACAAGGGCACGCCGGCCGCCAATGGCAAAAAGGGTGCGACGCCGACCACGGCGACTGCACCTGTCGCGACTCCGCCTGCCGATACCGGCGCCGCGACGACCTCGTCCGAGAACAAGCCCATCCGATCGGTCGGGCCGAGCTTCCTGCCGCAACAGCAGAAGTAGGCGGCACAACTGTCATGCCCCGCGAAGGCGGGGCATCCAGTACTCCGTGACATCACTTGGGTTTCGACAACGTCCGCCGCGGCGTACTGGATCATCCGCCTTCGCGGATGATGACAGCGTCGTACGTGACGAACCGTCCATCCCACGACCTTCGGCCAGCCTCACCCCTCGAATGCGTCGATCGAGGCTTTGCTCCCACGCGACACCAGCGTCTCGTCCGGGGCGGCGAGCTGCTCGCCTTTATCGCGAAAGCGGTTGGTGATGGGATAGCGGCGGTCGCGGCCGAAATTCCTGGCCGTCACCTTGACGCCGGGCGCGGCCTGGCGGCGCTTGTATTCGGCGACGTTAAGGAGATGGTCGATGCGGGTCACCGTCTCGCGGTCGAAGCCGGCGGCGATGATCGTGTCGAGCGGCTCCTCGCGCTCGATCAGACGCTCCAGGATGGCATCGAGCACGTCGTAGGCCGGCAACGAATCCTGGTCGGTCTGGTTCTCACGCAGCTCCGCGGTCGGCGGACGCGTGATGATGTCGGGCGGGATCACCTCGCCTTCCGGCCCCAGCGCCCCCTCGGGCTTCCACGAATTGCGCAAGCTTGCCAGCCGAAACACCTGCGTCTTGTAGATGTCCTTGATCGGGTTGAAGCCGCCGTTCATGTCGCCGTAAAGCGTGGCGTAGCCGACCGACATCTCCGACTTGTTGCCTGTCGTCACCACCATCAGGCCGGTCTTGTTGGAGATCGCCATCAGCAGCGTGCCGCGAGTCCGGGCCTGGAGATTTTCCTCGGTGACATCGGGCGGCAGATTCTTGAAGACGCCGGACAGGATCGTCTCGAACCCGTTCACCGCTTCCGCGATCGGCAGCACCTCGTAGCGGATGCCCAGATGGCCGGCGAGCTCGCCGGCGTCGGCAATCGAGCTTGCCGCAGTGAAGCGATAAGGCAGCATCACGCCATGCACCTGATCCGCACCCAGCGCATCGACCGCGATCGCGGCGCACAGCGCGGAGTCGATGCCGCCGGAAATGCCGAGCAGCACACCAGGAAAGCCATTCTTGGCGACGTAGTCGCGTAGACCCAGCACGCAGGCCGCGTAGTCGGCGTGGTCGCCCTCGGGCTGCGCGGCGATCGGACCGGTGCAGCGCCAATCGTCGCCGCTTCGTGTGAACCGCAGTGTGGTGACGCTCTCCGCGAACGCCGGCAATTGCGCTGCGAGCGAAAGGTCGCCGTTGAGCGCGAAGGAAGCTCCGTCGAACACAAGTTCGTCCTGCCCGCAAACCTGGTTGAGATAGACCAGCGGCAGGCCACTCTCGGTGACGCGCGCGACCGCGACCGACAAACGCACGTCGGCCTTGTTGCGGGCATAAGGAGATCCGTTCGGCACAAGGATGATCTCGGCGCCGGTCTCGGCCAGCGTCTCGACCACGTTCTCGTAATCCTCGGACTCCTCCAGCCAGATGTCCTCGCAGATCGGCACACCGATGCGCACGCCGCGCACGGTGACGGGGCCGGCCGCGTGGCCACGCGAAAACAGCCGCTTCTCGTCGAACACGCCGTAGTTCGGCAGATTGCATTTGAAGCGCAGGCCAGCGATACGACCGCCATCGAGCAGCGCGCAGGCATTGTAGAGCCTGCCCTCCTCGACCCAGGGCGTGCCGATCAGCATGGCCGGCCCGCCATCGGCGGTCTCGCGCGCCAGCACTTCGATCGCAGCGCGGCAGGCCGCCTGAAAGGAAGCCTTCTGCACCAGATCTTCCGGCGGGTAACCGGCTATGAACAATTCCGGAAACAGCACGAGATCGGCGCCGTCGGCGGCCGCCTGCACGCGCGCCGAGCGCGCTTTCGCGGCATTGCCCTCGATGTCGCCCATGGTCGGATTGAGCTGGGCGAGCGTGACCGCGAATGCGTTGAGACGTTCGGTCATGGCGCTCCGATCAGAGCATGATCCGGAAAAGTGCGAAGCGGTCTTCCGAAAAGATCATGCCCAAAACAACAACCTAAAGCGCGATTAGCGCTCTAGAGGAATCCCAATCGCTCGATGATGGCGATGATCCAGAACGCGCCGGCCATCAGCAGCGCAACACCGACCGCGGCCGACCCCATGTCCTTGACCCGTCCGATCTGCTTGTCGTGATCCATGGTCAGCCGGTCGGCAAGCTTCTCGATCGCCGTATTGAGCAGTTCGACCACCAGCACGAACGCGACCGCGCAGATCAGCTCGACCGCGCGCATCGCGGTCGCGCCGACCAACCACGCAAGCGGCAGCGACAAGAGGAGCGCAACGATCTCCTCGCGGACGGCCTGCTCCGAGCGGAACGCAAAGGCCAGACCGTTACGGGAATTGATCGTGGCCTTCCAGATCCGCAGCAAGGTTCTAGAGCCCCGCTGCGGCGGGCATCGGCCTGACCTTGCCGGCGCGTTCCTGCTTGAGCAGTTCTGCGACCAGGAAAGCCATGTCGATGGATTGCTCGGCGTTGAGCCGGGGATCACAGACCGTGTGATAGCGGTCGTTGAGATCCTCGTCGGTGATTGCGCGGGCGCCGCCGAGGCACTCGGTGACGTCCTGACCGGTCATCTCCAGATGCACGCCGCCGGCATGGGTGCCTTCCGCGGCGTGAATCGCGAAGAACGACTTCACCTCCGACAGGATGCGGTCGAAGGGCCGCGTCTTGTAACCTGACGTCGAGGTGATGGTGTTGCCGTGCATGGGGTCGCACGACCAGACCACCACTTTGCCCTCGCGCTTCACGGCGCGGATCATGTTCGGCAGGTGCTCGCCGATCTTGTCGGAGCCGAAGCGGCCGATCAGCGTCAACCGGCCCGGTTCGTTGTCGGGATTGAGCACCTCGATCAGCTTCAGCAGTTCGTCGGGCTTGAGCGACGGTCCGCATTTGAGCCCGATTGGATTCTTGATGCCGCGGAAATATTCGATATGGCCGTGGTCGAGCTGGCGGGTGCGGTCACCGATCCAGATCATGTGACCCGAGGTCGCGTACCAGTCGCCGGTGGTGGAATCGACGCGGGTCATGGCCTGCTCGTAGCCGAGCAGCAGGGCCTCGTGGCTGGTGTAGAAATCGGTGGCGCGCAGCTCTGGGTGGGCCTCGAGATCGAGGCCGCAGGCACGCATGAAATTGAGCGCATCGGAGATGCGGTCGGCCAATTCCTTGTAGCGACGGGACTGCGGACTATCCTTGAGGAAGCCGAGCATCCACTGATGGACGCTGCCGAGATTGGCGTAACCGCCGGTCGCGAACGCACGCAGCAGGTTCAGCGTCGCGGCCGACTGGCGATAGGCCATCAGCTGGCGCTGCGGATCAGGGACGCGCGCTTGCTTGGTGAAGGCGATGTCGTTGACGATGTCGCCGCGATAGCTCGGCAGCTCGACACCGTCGATCTTCTCCATCGGCGAGGACCGAGGTTTTGCGAACTGGCCGGCGACGCGCCCGACCTTCACCACCGGGACGGCGCCGGCATAGGTCAGCACCACCGCCATCTGGAGCAGCACGCGAAAGAAGTCGCGGATGTTGTTGGCGCCGTGCTCGGCAAAGCTCTCGGCGCAGTCGCCGCCCTGCAGCAGGAAGGCCTCACCGGCCGCGACCCGCGCCAGCGCCTTTTTCAGATTGCGCGCCTCGCCCGCGAACACCAGCGGCGGAAAGGTCGCAAGCTGCGCCTCGACGTCGGCCAGGGCCTTGGCGTCGGGATAATCGGGCACCTGTAGCACCGGCTTGCTGCGCCAGGACTCGGGCGTCCACCGCTCGGACATCGCAATCTCTCCGTGAAGCAAAAAGCACAACCTGATCTGTGGGTTGCGAGGGTCGCCTTATACACAGGCTGGCCACCGGCCGCCAGTTGTAAATCCATCTGGCATTGCAAAGCCTTGCGGGGAAAGCCAAATTCGCATTTGCTGGGAAACGGCTTGGAAACTGGCAAGATACCTTCGGCCCATGGACGTGGCACTGGACGACGTTTTCATCGACGAGATCAGCTTCCCGGCGACCGACGGGTTGCGCTGAGCGGTACGCTATTCTTGCCGCGCGGCACCAAACGTCATGCCGTGTTGGTCAATTCGGCGACGGCCGTCCCGCGAAAAATCTATCGCGGCTTTGCCTCCTATCTCGCCCATCGCGGCTGCGCGGTCCTGACCTACGACTATCGCGGCATCGGGGACTCCCGGCTGCCGGCGATGGTTGGCTACAACCAGCCGAAATCGCTGGTCGGCTTCAAGGCCTCGATGTCGGACTGGGCCGCGCTCGACGTTACCGCCGCAGTGCACTGGATGCGCGAGCGGTACAACACTCTCCCTCTCGCCTATATCGGCCACTCCTTTGGCGGCCAGGCCCTCGGTCTAATCGCGAACAACACGGAGATTTCGCGCGCCGCGTTCGTGGCCTCGCAGGCCGCGACCTGGCGGCTGATGACGTCACCGGAAAGATACCGCGTCTTTGCCTTCATGAATTTTGTCGGTGTGCCGCTCGTGCACGCGCTCGGTTACGCGCCGGGCTGGGCCGGCATCGGTGAGGATTTGCCCAAGGGCGTCTTCCTGCAATGGGCCGAGTGGGTCTCGAGCCCCCGCTATCTCTTCGATTCAAAGTTGCCTGAGCTGGAGAATTTCGCCAGGTTCAAGGGCGAGTTGCGCACCCTCTGCTTCTCCGACGATCCCTGGGCGACGCGGCCCGCGGTCGAGCTGCTTGCGAGCGGATTCACCACGATCAAGCCGGAGGTGCTCGACGTGAAGCCGTCCGACGTCGGCGCCAAGGCGATCGGCCATTTCGGCTTCTTCCGCCCCGACCACCGCGACACATTGTGGCGCGGCGTCGCGGAATGGATCCAGGGAGAGTAGACGGCGCTTACCGGAGGATCGTGGTCAGCGACGAGTAGCGCTTGTTCGGCTTGGCCTCGCCCGGCGCGAATTGCGCAAACGCCTCGCTGACGCGGACGGCCGGCGGCGTATCACCGGCGAAACGAAACTCCTTCGGCCGCGGCGCGTAGAAGCTGGCGCTGTAATAGACGTCGTCGAAGCGCGCCTCGCCGACCCCGAACACTGCGTCGCACGCGAACAGGAGCGCATAGACTCCCGCGACCGCGACGACGACCTCCCTGAGAACTGACATGCTGATGCCCCACCCTGTTGCAGGCAGGATGCACGCCGGTTCCAAAGCCGGAGTTTAAGGCCGCACAGTTCTTGTCCGCAGGGTTTGCCGCCGCTGAGCGGAATGCAGACAATTCTATCGATCTCGAAAAAAGAGCCCGCCTGCACGTGGGGGGCAGGCGGGCTCCAGGCTTGGCCGCTCGGGAGGTATCAGACGGCCAGATTCATCCAGACAGCCTTGGGCTCGGTGAAATTGTCGAGCGCGGCGGTGCCATGCTCGCGGCCGAGGCCGGAGTCGCGCTCGCCGCCCCAGGGCAGCCGCACGTCGGTATAGCCATAGGTGTTCATCCAGACCGTGCCCGCGCGCGCCCGCTTGGCGAAGCGCTGCAGCTTGCCGATGTCGCGGCTCCACACGCCGGCGGCGAGGCTGTAGGCCGTGCCGTTGGCAATCCGCAAAGCGTCGGCCTCGTCCTTGAACTTGATGACGCTGACGACGGGCCCGAAGATCTCCTCCTGCGAGATCCGCATCTCGTGCGCGACATTCGCGAACACCGCGGGGCTGATGAAGTAGCCGCGGTCGCCGACCTTCTCGCCACCGGTGACGAGGGTCGCGCCCTCCTTCCGGCCGATCTCGACATAGTCGAGGATCGACTTCATCTGCTTCTCTGAGATCACGGGACCGAGCGTCGTCTTGCGGTCGAGCGGGTCGCCGATCCTGAGCGACTTCGCGCGCGCCGCCAGTCGCTCGACGACCTCGTCATAGGCCTTCTCCTGCACGAGCACGCGGGAGCCGGCCGAGCAGACCTGGCCGGCGTTGAAGAAGATGCCGGAAGCCGCAGCTTTCGATGCGGCTTCGAGATCGGCATCGTCGAAAATGACGTTGGCCGACTTGCCTCCCAGCTCGAGCGAGATGCGCTTGAAGTTGCTTGCGGCGGCCTTCATGATTCCCCGCCCCACACCGGGAGAGCCGGTGAAGGTGACCTTGTCCACGTCAGGGTGATTGACCAGCGCGTCGCCGACGACCCGGCCGGGGCCAGTGACGACGTTGAAGACGCCCGCCGGCAGGCCGGCTTCGAGCGCGAGCTCGGCGATGCGCAGTGCCGACAACGAGGTCAGCTCGGCCGGCTTCATCACGATGGTGCAGCCGCAGGCCAGCGCCGGCGCGAGCTTCCACATCCCGATCATCAGCGGGAAATTCCAGGGCACGATCGCCGCGACCACGCCGACCGGCTCGCGCACGGTGTAAGTCAGGGCATCATCGCGCACGGGCACGACGTCGCCGCTGATCTTGTCGGCCCAACCGGCGTAGTAGATCAGCGTGTCGACGGCGGCCGGAAAATCCTGCCGCGATGTCGCGGAGATCGGCTTGCCGGCGTCGATCGACTCGAGTTCGATGATCTCCTCGGCGTGAGCCTTGAGCAGGTCTGCCCAGCGCAGCAGGATCTGGCCGCGCTCGGACGCCCGCATCGTGCGCCAGGAGCCTTCGAAAGCCCGGCGCGCGGCGGCGACCGCATGCTCCACATCGGCCTCGTTGCCTTCGGCGACGATGGCGATGACCTGACCGGTGGCCGGATTGAGCGACTTGAAGGTGCGACCGGAGCTGGCGGGGACGCGGCGGCCGTCGATCAGCAGATGCTGTGGGCGGGACATGAACTCGCTCGCAGGCGAATGCACAAAGTCATATGCAACAGACATCATATTTTCTCCAGTTCTGGTATACCAGATTAGGCGCCTAGGGGCGGGAGTAAATATGATATGGATTGCAAATGGACCATCATCATATGAAGTGCAGTTCATAAGGAAGACCGATGCTTCAGATCGAGATCGAGGCCGTCTGGCGGTTTCGCCGCGAGGGGAATCCGCGCACCGCCATCATCATGCTCGGCGTCCTCAACGAGATCAGGAGAACCGGGAAGATCACCAGCGCGGCCAAGGACGCGCATCTCTCCTATCGCCATGTCTGGAATCTGATCGAGCAATGGTCGGAGTTCTTCGGCACGCCGCTGGTCGAGACCCAGCGCGGCAAAGGCTCAAAGCTCACACCGTTCGGCGAGCGGCTGGTGTGGGCGGGCGAGCGCATGCAGGCCCGGCTCGGACCTCAGCTTGAAAATTTGGCGCAGGAGTTGGCAAGCGAGATCAAGCCATTCCTCGAGCAGCGCCCGTCGGTGATCCGCGTGCATGCCAGCCACGGCTTTGCGGTCGCAAAACTGCGCGAATTCCTCGACCGCGAGCCCGGCATCGGCGTCGATCTGCGCTATGTCAGCAACCAGCATTCGCTGGTCTCGCTGGCGCAGGGCGCCTGCGATCTCTCCGGCCTGCATCTGCCGCACGGCGCGCTGCGCGCCCAGGGCATCAAGGCTGCGCGCGAATGGCTCGATCCCCGCGAGGATCGCATCATCAGCTTCGTCACACGCGAAATGGGATTGATGGTCGCGCGCGGCAATCCGCTGCGCATCGCTTCGCTTGATGATCTCACCGGACCCAAAGTCCGCTTCGTCAACCGCGATCACGATTCCGGCACGCGGCTTCTGTTCGACCAACTGCTTGCAGCAAACGGCATCGACGAGAGCCGCATCAACGGCGCGCAGCAGATCGAATTCACCCACGCCGCGGTCGCAGCCTATGTCGCGAGCGGCATGGCTGACGCGAGTTTCGGCGTCGAAGCCGCGGCCCGGCATTTCGGCCTCGATTTCATCCGGCTCCTGACCGAGGATTATTTCTTCGTCTGCAAGCGCGCGTTCCTGGACACCGAGCCGATGCAGCGCATCCTGGAGATCATCCGCAGCGCCGATTTTCGCGCGGCCGTCGCGACACTACCCGGCTATGTGCCGTCGGACACGGGCACCGTCACCGGCGTGAAGGCGTTTCTGGAGATGCACGCCGTGCGATGATGCCGAAGGATGCCGTCGCCTTGTCCGCGCCGGTCAGATCGCCGGCTCGTCCTTCAGCGCCGACAGGACCCGCTCGCCCTGCGCGGTCAGCCGGTACGTCACCAGCGGACGGCTCGACGGCGGCTTTCGCGCGAGCTCGACGATGTAGCCGCGCACCATCAGGGCTTCGAAGCTGCCGTAATAGCCGAACATGCTGATCTGGTTCTGCCTGAGCAGCTTGAACTCGCGCAAGAGACGGATCTCGTTGCCCGACAGCAGTGAGCGGCGCACGCGTTGAACGAACCGCGCGCGCTGCTCGAACCAGGCCTGGTCCGGCAGTTCGTGCAAGGCCGGTGCCGGGGCCCGTTCGCAGAGACGCGCGTCCTGCGCAATCTCAACCATCACCTGCGGCAGGCTCGGCATACTGCTGGTGACAACCGCGTCCTTCGCAACGTCGAGCAACGCGAGCGGCCAGCGCCGCTTGTTGTCCACCATAACAGGCGGTGGCACGACGCTGTCGCGCACCAGTTGCTCGAAGCGTCCGGCGGTCACGCCGACATAGGCGGCCGCGCGACGGCGATCGACCAGGCGCGTGTCCGGCGCGACCTCGCAAACAATGTTCTCGTCCACCCCGAATCCCCTGGCGCCTCGTTGCGCATGGCATGACGGTCTGGCGGAACCGGCAATCCGGCGGCGAACCTAGGTGGGAGGAGCGCGCTCGAAAAGCACAGAATTTCGCACATGTTGATGCCGTTTCAGCAACAGCTATAATCCAGCCGGGGGTCCCATGCGCTTTCATTCACCGGCCATCCAGTACTTCCACGCCGTTCGCCGCACCGGTTCGATCCGGGCCGCGGCGCGCCTGCTGAACGTTGCCTCGTCCGCCGTAAGCCGCCAGATTCTCAAGCTTGAACAAGAGGTTGGGTCACCGTTGTTCGAGCGCAATGCGCGCGGCCTGACGCTGACGACGGTCGGCGAGATGTTGGCCCGGCACGTCATGAACGTGCTCCAGGACCTCGACCGCTTCCGCTCGGACGTCGCGTCCCTGTCCGGAACGTGGCACGGCACTGTCAGCATTGCCTGCATCGAGTCGCTCACGGAGTCGGTGCTGCCGGACCTGATAGCCGCCCATCGCGGCCGCGCCCGGCGCGTCAGCTTCACCACCGAGGTGAAGGGATCGTCGGATGTGCTGGAGGCCCTGAGCCGCGGCGAGGCCGACATCGGTATCGCCATGGCGCTTCGCCATCCGCCGGATCTGCGCCAGGTCGCCTTGAAGCGATTTCGCCTCGGCGCGGTCGTGGCGTGCAATCATCCCCTGGCGCGCGGCAAGACGGTCACGCTGACCCAATGTCTCGCCTTTCCAGTCATCCACGCGCTGCCGGAGCTATCGATCTACCATCTGCTCCAGCCGCTGATCGCGCAGCTGTCCGAGACGCCGGAGCCTGCCATCCAGGCCAACTCGATCGACCTGATGCGCGAGCTCGCCGCGCGCGGCGTCGGCGTCGCCTTCCAGACCCAGCTCGGCATCGACCGACTGTCGCGCGACAGCCGGCTCGTCTTCCTGCCGCTCGACAACGCCGGCAGTCCGGTGTGGTCAGATCTCGGCATCTACGTTCGCGCCGAGCGCACTCTGCCCGCCCACACGGAATCCTTCCTCCAGGAGCTGGTGCGCGAATTGGGCGAGCGCGAGCGGCGGGAAAACGCGGCCTATCCGCAGGTTGCGTGATGAAGCGTCGCAGTAGTCTTCCGGGATAGGGCCGATGGTCGACCATCTGATACCGTTTGTATTTTGCGGCTCATCCCTCACGCCAGGATTCCGAGATGCCGCTATGTCGGCTGAAGCCTTCGCGAATCCTCGGCATCGAGCGCTTCTCGGATTTCGCCGAGTTTCGCGCCAACGAGGTGCTCGGCCTCGGCATCAGCACGCCGCTCCGCCCGCGCGAATTCTCGCTGTCTCGCGCCATCCTGCCGCTCCAGGATGGGCTGTTCGTGCTCCAGCGCTCCTTTGCACGGCGGTTTGAGGCCGAGATCGGCACGGACAATGGTGTCGGCCTCGTTGTCCCCCTCGCGTTTCACTCCACCTCCAACGGCCGCGAGGTCGACAATTCCACGATTGCCATGATGCGCGGCAAAGCGCCCGTAGATGCGATCGAGCATCATCCCAACACTTACCTGATGCTGCGCTTCAACTCGGACATGCGTCATCGCGGCTGGACGGATTTCGACACGGGCCTCGCATATGTTCGCGCGCAGGACCATCCGATGGCGCGCCTGCGTACCGCTATCCTGGAGATGTTCTCGCTCGCCTCGGCGTGCAACGATCCCCGGCAATTCGAGGCGCTCAACCGACCCATCCAGGAGACGCTGCTCGCCTGCCTCGACGATGCGCTCGCGCCGGCAGGCGGGCTAACCGCGCGACGCGGATCGTTCGCCAAGCACCGCAAGCTGATCGCGCGCCTCGACGAAATGGTCATGTGGTCCGGCAGCAAGGCACTCTACAGTGACGACCTCGCCTCTGCGCTCGGCGTATCGTTGCGTACGCTCCAGACGGCCGCGCACGCAGTGCACGGCGTGAGCCTGCACCACTATCTGCGCCTCAAGCGGCTGTGGTCCGCCCGCATCCAGCTCATGGTCGGAGGTGGCGGCATGAGCGTCAAGGCCGCAGCGCTCGGCAACGGCTTCTGGCATCTTGGTGAGTTCTCGCGCGGCTACAGATTGGCGTTCGGCGAGACGCCCTCCGAGACGCTGGCGCGGAGCCGACGTCCCTGAGCGCAGCCTTCGGTCTTTGAGCGGCCGTGTGTCACGCTCAGCCGTGGCCGGCTCCCTTGCGCTGGCCGCTATCGCCGAGGCGGTCGACCCAGGCGATGCCGATCGCGGAGATGATGAAGGTCAAGTGGATCAGCACCTGCCACATCACGCCGCTCTCGGTGAAATTACTCCGCGTCGTGCCGAGATTACCTGCCTCGATGAAGGTCCTGAGCAGAGAGATCGAGGAGATGCCGATGATCGCCATCGCAAGCTTGATCTTGAGCACGCTGGCGTTGACGTGGCTGAGCCATTCGGGCTCGTCCGGATGACCGCTGAGGTTCAGGCGCGAGACGAAGGTCTCGTAACCGCCGACGATCACCATCACCAGCAGGTTCGAGATCATCACGACGTCGATCAGCCCGAGCACGACCAGCATGATCTGCTGCTCGGTGGCGTCGAACGAGTGGACGACCAGGTGCCAGAGCTCCTTCAGAAACAGCAGCACATAGACGGCCTGCGCGACGATCAGGCCGACATAAAGCGGGACCTGCAGCCAGCGCGAGCCAAAGATGAGTTGGGCAAACGCGCCGATTTGCGGCGCCGGCACGGAAACCGCCGAAGGTGCTTTGGGTTCGGATGTCATTGATCACTCCGGATGATGGACAGGCACGTTGCCTCAGAGACTCGCGATCACAGGCGCGAGCTCGAGCGACCCGCGATAGATCATCTCGAAGGCGACGTAAACGATGATGGCGAGGCCGACATAGCCGATCCAGCGCTGCTTCTGGAGCACGCGGCCGAGCAAATCGGCGGCGACGCCCATCAGCGCGACCGACAACAGCAGGCCGAAGGCGAGGATGTAGGGATGCTCGCGCGCAGCGCCCGCGACCGCGAGCACGTTGTCGAGCGACATCGAGACGTCGGCGGCGACGATCTGCACGGCCGCCTGCCTGAAGGTCTTTCGGGAGGCAGGCGCGGCGCGGCTGCCGCCATGGCTGAACGCGAGCTCGTTCGCGTGCGCGGACTGCTCGCGCAGCTCGCGCCACATCTTCCAGCACACCCAGAGCAGCAGCACGCCGCCGGCGAGCAACAGCCCGATCACTTGCAGAAGCTGGGTCGCGACGCCGGCAAAGACGATGCGCAAGACGGTGGCGGCTATGATGCCGACGACGATGGCGCGCCGGCGCTGCTCGGCCGGCAGGCCGGCTGCGGCAAGACCGATGACGACGGCATTGTCGCCGGCGAGCACGAGGTCGATCAGGACGACCTGAAGCAGCGCGGTCAGCGCTTCGGTGGTGATGAATTCAGTCATGATTGGTCATTTTTCGGTGCGGCAGGATCGAGCCATTGCGGCTTCTTCCGCTCGACCCAATCCAAAACCTTGCCGCGCGAGGATCGCAGTGCGGGAACGTCTTCTGCGAGCAAAGCAAGGCCGAGCGGGAGCATCCAGATTCCGAGCACCGGCAGGAAGGAGAGGACGCCGCCGACAATGAGCAGCGCGCCCGAGGGGATTCTCACCCAGCGGCTGGACGGCTTGAGCAGATAGGTGACGGTGTCACCCATACGTGGCGGGAGGCGACGGACGAGCTTGTCGAGGCGCGGGTCGCCGCCGGCCATCTGGCCGGTAGCACCCGCAGTCCCTGTCTTATCTTCGTCCGAAACTACGCTCATGCTTACTCCTCGGCGGCGATGCGTTGTTCGGCCCGCACTGCACCCGGCGCCACCTGCTTTGCGCGCGGCAGCACCAGCGTCAGCAGGCGCAACAGCTTGATCGCCTGCACTTCGTGGGGATGCACGTCCTCGTCGGCGGCCGCGACGCGCTCCGACAGTTCCATCAAATGAGCCGACAGCGGCAGGTCCGAAACCGGACGCAAGTTCTCGATCACCACATTGGCGAAATCCGGCTCCTCGAGTCGTTCGGCAAGCTCGTCGAACATGGCGTAGAGCCGGTCCTCCGATATGTGCGGCGCCAGCTTGCGATCCCGGATGAAACGGACGACCTCGTCGCGTTCGACCGGCGAAACTTGGCGGTCGGCAACCGCAACCAGCGCGCCGACGATCACCAGCGCCACCGCAGCCTGCTCGTTCAGGCTGGACGGCTCGGTGATCTCGATTTCGATCGGATTGGAATGCTTGGCGTCGGACATCGTTGCTCCCTTATCTTGCGAAATGACCGCACGGAGCTGCGATGGGGACGATTGGGTCGGAGAGACTCTCAAGAAGGCCCGACGATCGGCCGATCCATCGCATTCGCGCGGGACAGGTCATCCGACATCACGAGGTTTGCCGACAGCGTCGGCGTCCTCGCCAGAGGGGCCCGGATTCTTGTTCCTTCCACACATAAAGATGGGACTGTCGGAATCAAGGCGACGCGACTGCGACCAGCCGCCGCATCGGGTTCCGTGTGTTACCCCATCCGCTCGACAAGATGCGCCCGCGAGGCCGACGGCTCGAACCTGTCGCCGAAATACTGCGTCTCGTGCGCCACCAGGCCGTCGCGGAATTCCATGATGCTCACCACGTAAGACGGCACCCCGTCATAGGTCAGCACGAATTCGCTCACCCAGAGATCGTTACCGCCGACGATTCGCCGAACCGTGAAGCGCTTCTTGTTCGGTTGCACGAACCGGCTCTGCTGGATGTTGCTGCGACCGCGGATGCGCTCGCCGGATTGCGGATAGTCGAGCACCGCGTCCTCGCGATAGATGTGGTGCTCGGCCTCGAAATCGTTCGCGTCCGAAGCGTCCCAATGGCGCTGAAGCGCGGCCAGCTTGCCCTGATCATCCATCGTGGCCTCCCGTTGTCCCGACTGCGTTTTCGTTACGCCATCTCAGATTGGCCTCAAGGCCGCCGGTGGCAAGGCTTGCTCGCAACCTCTAACAACGACTAACGAGCCAAAAACGCCCTCTTGCTGCAAGGATGACGGCAGAACCGCGCAGCCAGATCGGGAACACGCAATGGCACGTCTGCTTTCAATCAATGTCGGCCTGCCGCGCGACGTCGCCTGGCAGGGTCGGACCGTCCACACCGGCATCTGGAAGGCGCAGGTCACAGGCCCGCGCAGGGTGCGCCGGCTCAACATCGATGGCGACGGCCAGGGCGATACGGCCGGTCATGGCGGCGAACATCGTGCCGTATTCGTCTATCAGGACGAATCCTATCGGTACTGGCAGGAGCATCTCGGTCGATCGAACCTCGTTCATGGCCAGTTCGGCGAGAACTTTACGGTCGAGGGCCTCGCCGACACCAACGTGTGCATCGGAGACCGCTACAGGATCGGCTCTGCCGTGTTCGAAGTGACGCAGCCGCGCGTCACCTGCTACCGGCTCGGCATTCGGATGGACGAGCCGGACATGGCCGCGCTGCTGGTCAGGCACGGGCGGCCGGGATTCTATTTCCGTGTGCTCGAGGAAGGCGACGTCGAAGCCGGTGACGAGATCAAACAGATCGCTGTGGGACCCGAGCGCATGAGCGTGTCCGAGGTCAATGCGCTGCTTTACCTGCCGCCTCATCCGCGCGAACGCCTGGAGCGCGCGCTGCGGATTCCCGCGCTGAGCCGCGGGTGGCAGCGTTCATTCGCGGCGCTGCTCGAGCAGCAGAAGGACAACAAGATCGCGGGAAACGCCGGACTTGGGCCGGCGGCGAGCCCTCCTCCGGCCTGGCGCGGATTCCGCTCATTTCGCGTGGCGCGCAAGATCGCCGAAAGCGGCAACGTGACGTCGCTGATCCTCGAACCCGCCGACGGACATCCCGTGGCGGCCGCCCTGCCCGGTCAATTCGTCGTCATCAGGCTCGAACCTTCCGCTGCGCAGGCGATGACGCGCAGCTATTCGCTGTCGAGCGGCGCCGATGCCGCGTCCTATCGCATCAGCGTCAAGCGCGAAGCGCACGGCGCCGCCAGCCGCTACATCGCCGACGAGCTGGTGGACGGCGCTGCCGTGCAGCTCGGTGCGCCACGCGGCAGTTTCACGCTCCGGCAAGATGCGCGCCCCGTCGTCCTGCTGAGCGCCGGCATCGGCGTCACCCCGGTACTCGCAATGCTCCACGCCCTCGCCGCCGAAGGCACGACGCGGGACGTGTGGTGGCTGCACGGCACCCGCAACGGCCGCGAACATGCATTCGCCGCCGAGGCGCGCGAGTTGCTAGGTGGGCTCTCTCGTCACCATAGCCACGTCTGCTACAGCGCGCCTGACCCGGACGATCGTCTCAATGTGGCGTTCGATACAGCCGGACATCTCGACGGACGCCTGCTCCAGACCCTGAGCGTGCCGCGTGACGGCGATTTCTATCTGTGCGGACCGGCAGCTTTCATGAGCGATCTGAAAGCTGGCCTCGCAACGCTGGGCATCGCACCGGATCGCATCCACACCGAATTGTTCGGCGCCGGACCATCCTTGACGCCCGGCATAGCGTCCTCCCCGCAGAAACGGGCGCACTCGCCGGTTGGCGCTCCTGGCCCCGGCCCGATGGTTTCGTTCGCCCGCAGCGGCCTCAACGTGTGCTGGGGACCGGCCTACGCCAGCCTGCTGGAATTGGCCGAAGCTTGCGACGTCCCCGTGCGCTGGTCGTGCCGGACCGGCGTCTGCCATAATTGCGAGAGCGGATTGATCGCGGGGACGGTCGACTATGCGCCGGATCCGCTCGATCCGCCGGCGGACGGCAATGTCCTGATCTGCTGCTCACGGCCCCGAAACGACGCCGTGATTGATCTGTAAAACTGGGAGAGCGTAATGCGACCTGACATGATACCGGGAGTAACCTTCCCCGATTACGAGCTCAGCGACCACACCGGCAAACATCGAAAGCTCTCCGAGCTGCAGGCGGGCGATCCGATGGTGCTCGTGCTCGGCCGCGGTGGATTTTGTCCCAAGGATCGCCGCCAGGCCGAAGGCTTGCTGCAACTCCATCGCGAAATGGAGGTGGGCTATTGCCGGATGGTCACGATCACGACCGACAATATCACCCAGACCAGTGAATATCGCAGCGGCGTCGGAGCGCACTGGCCCTTCCTCTCGGATTCGCGGCGCCTCGTTCAGAAAGATCTCGACATCGCCGAATACACCGACCCCGTCCATAATCCGATGATTCCGCACGTGGTCGTGCTCGAGCCCGGCCTTGTCATTCACAAGATCTATAACGGCTACTGGTTCTTCGGCCGTCCAACCGTCGAAGAACTCCGCCAGGACCTCAGGGCAGTCGGCATGAAGTGCCGGCCGGATTGGGACATCGCGGCGCCCGGCCTCAGGGCACTGTGGGACCAGGGCCGCAAGGAGCATTTTCATCCCTACGGCAAGGCTTACGTCGAAACTCTCGGCGAACGGGACTAGAACCACATTCCGACATCGTCCGCTCGGGCGAATGCCGGCTTGGAATGTGGATGATCCAGATGAAGACCAATCCTGCTCTCCGTGCCGACCGCATGGGCGCGCGCCAGATCTACGAGGCCTTGAGAGATCAGATCCTGGCGCGGGTGTACGGGATCGACGGGTTGCTGCCGTCCTCGCGCGCGCTGGCCGGCGAAATGGGCGTGGCACGCTCGACCGTCACGATCGCCTACGAACAGCTCGCCGCCGAGGGCTTCATCGAGACACGCCATGGCGCGCGGCCGCGGGTGGCCCGCGCCGTAGTCGAGCGGGGACACGCGCGCATCGTGTCGCGAGCGGCGGCGCGGAAGGTGCGGCTGTCGGCCTTCGGGGACCGATTGCTTCAAGACCCGCCGCGCTGGACCGAGCCGCCGCGCGGGCTTGTCGCGAACTTCCGCTATGGCGAGCTCGCGCCGTCGGATTTCCCGGTAGTGGCCTGGAAGAAGGCCGTGACTGCCGCGATGGCGCGCAAGCCCGAGCGGCTGGCCTATGACGATCCCTGCGGCGCGCTGCGGCTGCGGACCGCACTCCAAGGCTATCTCTGGCGGTCGCGCAGCGTCCGCTGCGAGGTCGATCAGATCGTCGTCGTCAATGGCTCGCAGCAGGGCCTCGACATCTGCGCGCGCCTGCTGCTCGACGCCGGCGACCGCTTCGTGATGGAGGATCCCGGCTACCAGATGGCGCGGCACACCTTTGCGGCGACGGGCGCGGAGACGATCCCGATCCCGGTCGACGCGGATGGACTGGAGACCACGCGGCTCGACGGCGTCGAAGCCCGCCTCGCCTATGTCACGCCGTCGCACCAATATCCGCTCGGCGGCGTCATGCCGATCGGACGCCGGCACCAATTGCTCGCCTGGGCCAGGGCAAACGACGCCTACGTGATCGAGGACGATTACGACAGCGAGTATCGCTACGACACGAAGCCGATCCCGCCCCTGCACGCGCTGGCAGGCGGCGGCAATGTGATCTATCTCGGCACCGTCTCCAAGACGCTCTCGCCGACCTTGCGGATCGGCTATCTTGTTGTGCCCGCCGCCCTGCGATCCCTGTTCGCCGCGGCCAAGCAGATCATGGACCGGCACACGCCGCTGATCGAACAGGATGCCCTCGCGTCGATGCTTGAAAGCGGCGCCTATGACGGCCACATCAGGCGCGTGCGCCGGCGCAACGCCGAACGCCAGCGCACGCTGCTCGACGCGCTTCGCCGCCGGTTCGGGGATCGCGTCCGGATCGAGGGCACTGCCGCCGGCCTGCACATCGTGGCGTGGTTCGATAATCTGCCGCAGAAGCGAGAGGACGCGTTGATCAAGGCGGCCCATGCCAAGGGCGTCGGCATCTATCCCGTCTCGGCACTGTTCGTCGGACCTCGCCGACCGCGGAAGACAATCGGCCTCGTCATGGGCTATTCGGCACTGGAGGTGTCACAGATCGAGCGCGGCTGCAGGCTTCTTGCACAGGCCGTCGCCGAACTGGACTGATCAAATAGACGATAACTGGCCGTTTCTTACAGGCCAGATTCCGGCTATCTCCAGACCAACATCGGAGATAGACCATGTACATCCCTCCCGCCTTCAAGGACGACATCGAGAGCATCCGGGCGACCATTCACGGCGCGCGCCTCGCCAGTCTGGTCACGGCCACCAGCGAAGGCCCGGTCGCCACGCCGCTGCCGCTCTTTCTCGACGAGGGCGAAGGCGAGCATGGCGTGCTGTACGGACATGTGGCGAAAGCCAATCCGCAATGGAAACTGCCGCCGATCGGAGATGCGCTGGCGATCTTTGGCGGTCCCGACGCCTATGTGACGCCGTCCTGGTACGCGACCAAGCAGGAAACCGAAAAGGTCGTGCCGACCTGGAACTACGTCGCCGTGCATGCCTACGGCCCAGTCGAATTCTTCCAGGACCCCGAGCGCCTGCTCGAGATCGTGACGCGGCTCACGAACAGGCATGAAGGATCGCGTGCCAGGCCTTGGGCCGTTACGGATGCCCCTGCCGATTTTATCGCCGCGCAGTTGCGCGGAATCGTCGGCGTGCGCATTCCCGTCGTGCGGTTCGAAGGCAAGCGCAAGATGAGCCAGAACCGTCCCGAGGCCGACCGCGTCGGCGTCGCACAAGGTCTCGCAGCGAGCGAGAATGCAGATGATCGCGAAGTTGCGCCATTGATTCCGGTTCCGGTGTAGTGGCCACCTGGTTCCCGACACTCGCTGTCGGGAACCATCGTCCTGTCAGGTTCGTTGATACATTTCAGCAAGCATCTCCTGACAGGATTCCCATGTGTCGCTGGATCGCATACCGGGGCGAGACCACGTCTTTCGAACCCTACGTCACCGAGCCCGAGCATTCGCTGATCGCGCAAAGCATCCGCTCGCTCCAGTCGACCGCCGGCTCGAATGGCGACGGCTTTGGTCTCGGCTGGTACGGCGAGCATCCGGAGCCTGGTCTTTATCGTGAAACACGCCCGGCCTGGTCGGACGAGAATCTCCGCTACCTCTGCCGCCATTTGCGCTCGCATCTGTTCTTCGCCCATGTGCGCGCCGCCACCGGCACGGCAGTGACGCGGCAGAACTGCCATCCCTTTGCCTGCGGCCAGTGGATGTTCATGCACAACGGCTTCGTCGGCAGCTGGAATCGCCTGCGGCGCAAGGTCGAGGCGCTGATCCCCGATGCCTACTACCCCTCGCGGACAGGCACGACCGATTCGGAAGCCGTGTTTCTCGCCATGATGGGCGCGGGACTCGATGCCGATCCACTCGGCGCTACGCATCGCGTGCTGCGGTCCCTCGTCGGCCTCGTCAACGAAGGCGAGCTTCGTGAGCGGCTCCGCTTCACCAGCGCCATCGCCAACGGCCGGGATCTCTATGCCTTCCGGGTCGCCGTCAACGATGCCGCCAACACGCTGTATTTCCGCGAGGCCGGCGGCCAAGTCATCGTGGTGTCCGAGCCGTTCGACAAGGAAACGGACTGGACAGAAGTGCCCCCGAATCACGCGCTGGTCGCACGTGCGTCCGAAAGCGCGAAAATTGTTCCGTTCGACCTTGCAATTTCCGGTGGGGCCGACGCGGAACCCGCCCCTGTCAGAAGGATTATCGCCCGCAGGTAAATACCTTGGCCGGGTGGCACAATGACATTTGCATCAGACGTTTTGAAACTTCTGCGGCTCGATTCCTCGGAAGACAAGCAGCACCTCGTCATTCGCTCCGCCGGCGGGCGCGGCAAAGCCGCGGAATATTCGTTCGGCATCGAGGAGGAATACTTCCTCGCCGATCGGCGCAGCCTTGAGGTCGCGATCCAGACCCCGAATGAGCTTTTCGAATCTGCGAACTGGTCCACCGGCGGCCAGGCGATGCGGGAGATGTTGCAGTCGCAGCTCGAGGTCGCCACCAACGTTCATGTCGACGTCGCCGACGCGCGCGAAGAGCTTCGCTTCCTGCGTCGCGAAGTCGCAAACGTCGCGGCACAATACGGCTTCGTGATCATGGCCTGCGGCACACATCCGACCGCGGTCTGGCGGTTGTCGCAGCCGAGCCCGAAGCCGCGCTACGAGGAGATGATCGAGGATCTGCGCAGCATCGGCCACCGCAACCTGATGTGCGGCATGCATGTCCACGTCCAGCTGCCCGATCCGGAGAAGCGCATGGCGGTGATGCGAGCGATGCTGCCGCATCTGCCGTTGTTTATCGCCCTGTCGGCCTCCTCCCCGTTCTGGAATTCACACAAGACCGGGCTGAAGGGCTATCGGCTCGCCGCCTATTCCGAGCTGCCGCGCACCGGCCTGCCAGAATTGTTCGAGAGCAGGCAGGATTACGACGAATATGTCGGCGCGTTGCAGCGCTCCGGCGTGATCCCCGATGAAAGCCACATCTGGTGGGCCATGCGCCCCTCCATGAAGCACCCGACCCTCGAGCTGCGTGCGCCCGATACCTGCACCTTCGTCGACGACGCCGTTGCCATTGCCTCGCTCTATCGTTGCCTGACCCGCTATCTCTACCTGCGGCCTCATCTGTCGAAAGAGGTCACCGCGGTGGAACGCGCGATCGCGGTGGAGAACAAATGGCGCGCCCAGCGCTACGGCACCGATTGCATCTTTGCCTCCAAGGACGGGCCGGTCGAGATCTCCGAGCTGCTCTCCCGCGTGATCGAGGACATCGCCGAAGACGCCGCCGCGCTGAACTGCGCCGCCGAGGTCGAACACTGTCGTACCATCGTCGAACGTGGCAGCTCGGCTGAATTCCAGCTTCGTGCCTTCCGCGACAATGCGGAGGACATCGCCGCGGTGTCGCGCTGGATCGCAGACGCGACGATCTCGGGGACGAGCACCCCGGCCGCAGGCGTCGCTGCGCCCTCATAGCGCCCGCGCAAGCTTCGGGAGCAACGATGTCGCTCCTGAATCCGGAAAGTCGCGGAGAGAACCATGAATCGCGTCAAATGTTGCGCCGGCTGTGGCCATGGCCTCATTCCGATGCTCTCGACCAAAGGTCGCGCGGAGCTCAGCTGCCTGTGGTGCGAGCTCATCGAGGCGCGTGCAGTGGACATGGCGAAATGGGCTGACAGCCCGTACGGCAAGCCCGAGCGGACCCTCCGTCGATCTTTCGAATGAACGGCTTCAGACATCCGGCCGCCGACTTCCTCTGATCGGCGCGGCTGCACGTCCGCGCCAGGATGCCGACAAATTAGACAAGACACGTTTCGTCGTCAGGTTTGCAGACCGGGCGAACATGGCCATGCAGGCTGGCGAAACGTGTCAGCTAACCTCAGGTGCAACCTCGATTTTTCCTCGCGTGGCGGCTCGTCGCGAAGCCTCCGTGCCGCGCGGCTCCTCGACTGGCCCAGAATTCGCAAGGCAGCATCAGGCCTGATCCCTGCTCTCCCGATTGCAGCAGCAAGATGCGTGCGCCGAGAGACCGGGTGAGCGGTCTAGAATCGGAGAATGCCATGAACGTGCATGCCGCCGGCGATCTCAAAATCACCGGCCTCACCCGTCCGAACGGCGCCCCCCTTCGCCTCAACGCTCAGGAGTTTGTGGCGATCGACCGCGACCGGAATGCGACGTTCGAGGCAACGTACCGGCCGCAAGCCCTCTACAATCGCGCCAACGAGGGCTTTCACGCCAACAACGAAACCTTCCTGCTGCACGAAGTCGCGACCAATCTGCCGATCTATCTGCCCGACACCGGTCCCACCGATTTCCACCTTCATCTGCCACCGGGCGGCTTCCAGCTCGTGCTGGTCACCTCGGGCGCGTTCACCTTCGACTATGATGGGCGCTTCTACAATGTCGGCCCCGGCGCGGTGATGCTGCAAAGCGCGATCGTGCACCGCCAGCTGTTCTACACTTGGTCGGGACTGTCGACCGAAGAGAATTTGAAGACGCCGCAGACGGTGGTGCCGGATCCGATCTCCATGGGCTATTCGGGCAAATTCCTCGAAGCGTTCATCACTGACCCGACGACGTTTCCAAACCCAACCATCGTCGGTCCCGACCAGATCAACGAGGCCGAGACGCCGCGTGTGGCCTGGAGCCATTCCCTGCACGATCGCCCGGTGGATGCAGGCTTCTGGCTTCAAGACCCCTTGGCGCTCGACGCGCTGTTCAAGCCGCTCACCGACAGCCCGATCAAATCGGCCATGCCGGTTTACGTGCGCGATATCGGGATCGAAGTCCCGAGCGGCCATCTCGTCACCGGCCACATCATCGCAACCGATCCGCGCGGCCAATCGCTCTTGCCCAAGAGCACGTCGGCGGCAGCTGACACCACATGCCTCGACAAGGGCGAGGTCGTGATCTACCGCGTGATCCGCGGCACGGCCGAATTCAAGAACAAGACTGGTGAGACCTTTGAGCTCACGGCCGGCGACGTGGTGACAGCGGGCAAGAACGCCACAAGTCTCGTCGGCGTGGGTGAGAACACGCAGGTCCTTCGGCTCGGCCTCCTCAAAGGCATGAACGACCTGCGCAGCTGGACGCCGACGCAACGCGACGAGATCGACGGCCTCGCCGGTCAGATCATCACACAGAAGGACATCCGTCCCCTGCGCACCGAGGGCAAGCCAGTCGGTTACCTCTACGGCTGAGCGGAGCTACTCCGCCGCCTGGCGGACGTGGCGTGCGGTCGGTGTGCGCATGGTGACGAGCTCTTCGGCCGCGCTCGGATGCAGCGCGATCGTCGCATCGAAATCGGCCTTGGTCGCCTTCATCTTCACCGCAATCGCGACCGCCTGCGTGATCTCGGCCGCGGCATCGCCGACGATGTGACAGCCGAGCACGCGGTCGGTTGAACCGTCGACGACGAGCTTCATCAGCACGCGGGTATCGCGGCCCGACATCGTCGCCTTGATGGGGCGGAACGTGGTCTTGTAAATATCGACATGGCTGAATTGCGCGCGCGCCTCGGTCTCGGTGAGGCCGACGGTGCCGACCTCCGGCTGCGAGAACACGGCGGTCGGGATGTTGGCGTGATCCACCTGCACCTCGCGCTTGCCGAACACGGTGTCGGCGAACGTGTGGCCCTCGCGGATCGCGACCGGCGTCAGGTTGAAGCGATGGGTGACGTCGCCGATCGCATAGATGCTGTCGACCGAGCTCTTCGAGAAATGGTCGACCGCGATGCCGCCGTTCCGCGGGTTGATGGCGACGCCGGCCTTCTCCAGGCCGAGATTGGCGACGGCGGGATGGCGGCCGATCGCGAACATCACCTGGTCGGAGGCGAGGCTCGATCCGTTCGACAGATGCGTGGTGAATTCCTCGCCGTGGCGATCGACCCTCGCCACCGTGCAGCCGGTGAGGATGGTGATGCCCTGCTTCTCCATCTCGGCGCGGACGTGGGCGCGAACATCCTCGTCAAAACCGCGAAGAATGTTGTCGCCGCGATAGATCACCGTGACGTCGGAGCCGAAGCCGGCGAAGATGCCGGCGAACTCCAGCGCGATGTAGCCGCCGCCCTGGATCACGATCCGCTTCGGCAGCCTGGTTAGGTGAAACGCCTCGTTGGAGGAGATCACGTGCTCGATGCCGGGAATCGGAGCGCCATGATTGGGCGCGCCGCCGGTAGCGATCAAAATGTATTTTGCGGTGATCTTCTTGTCGTTCTCGAGCAGGCGGACGGTGTGCTTGTCCTCGATCACCGCGCGGCTCTTGACGATTTGCGCGCCTGACTTCTCGACATTGGCGGTATAAGCCGCCTCCAGACGCGCGATCTCCTTGTCCTTGTTGGCGATCAGCGTCGGCCAGTCGAAGGTCGCAGGCGGAACGGTCCAGCCAAAACCGGCGGCGTCCTCGATCTCATGGCGGAAATGCGAGCCGATGACGAACAGCTTCTTCGGCACGCAGCCGCGGATCACGCAGGTCCCGCCCATGCGGTACTCTTCCGCGATCATCACGCGGGCGCCGTAACCGGCCGCGATGCGGGCGGCACGCACGCCGCCCGAACCGCCACCGATGACAAAGAGGTCGACGTCGAATTCAGCCATTGTCCACTCCGACCTCTTCAGAACATGATCCGGATTCTGATCAGATAGGGACTGTCAGATTTCCTTGCCACGCTTGCGCATCTCGGCGCGGAAGTTGCCCATCACGGTCTCGGAGAAGTTCTGGGCCCAGGAGTTCATGAAGGCCATGCTCAGCCCGATGGCGCGCGGCTCGGCCTCGATCAGCTTCTTGCCCAGCGGCGACTTGTAGAAAGTGACGAGATCCTTCAGCTCCTGCTCGGTAAACTCGCTGGCATAGACCTGCGCCATGCCATCGCCGATTTCGCTTTCGCGGCCCTTGAGCTGCTGGGCTACGATCTGGGCGACCTCGGTGAGGTCCTTCTGGTAGTTGAGGTTCTGCTGGATCAGCGCGATCTTGGTCTTATCGACCAGGCCAGGCACGGCGTTGGCGTACATCGCACTGGCGTTCTTGATCGTCAGGATCTCCTTGGCCGCCGCCACGGCGGCCGGCGACGATTTCGGCGCCGCTGCCTGCTGGGCCCCGGCCGGGGCGACCGAGAGGGCCAGTCCCACAGCGAGGGTCACGACCGGCAACAATTTCAAAACGCTCTTCATTCCTAGTCTCCTTTCGGCTTTCGCCGTTCAATCACGCGAATTCCCTCGCCACCGGCCAAAACAGCCGAGCTGGCCAAGCCAATGAACAAACCATGCTCGACGACGCCGGGGATCGCGCTCAACGCCGTGGCGAGGCGGGCGGGATCCTCAATCTTTTCGAGCTGGGCATCGACGATCCAGTGGCCGCCATCGGTGACGAAAACGTGGCCGTCCTTGCCCTTGCGGACCGCCATCTGCCCGGAAACGCCGCATTCCGCAAACGCCTTCTCGATCGCGCGTCGCGTTGCGCCGAGCCCGAACGGGATGACTTCGATCGGTAGCGGAAAGCGGCCGAGTGTCGGCACCCATTTGGTGTCGTCGGCAATCACGATCATGCGATCCGAGGCGGCCGCCACGATCTTCTCGCGCAACAGCGCGCCGCCGCCGCCCTTGATCAGATTGAGTTCTGTGTCGATCTCGTCGGCGCCGTCGACGGTGATGTCGAGATGGTCGATCTCGTCCAGCGTGGTCAGCGGCACGCCGCAGCGAATTGCATCGAGGCGCGTCGCCTCGGAGGTCGGCACGCCGATCACTTTCAGTCCGGCGCGGACCCGCTCGCCGAGCAGCTCGACGAAATGTTTTGCGGTCGAGCCGGTGCCGAGCCCGAGCTGCATGCCGTCTCGGACGTCCTCGAGGGCGCGCGCCGCAGCCTGCCGCTTCAACTGGTCCATGTTCACGTTTGCGCCGTCCCTGAATTACGAGTGTGCTGCCCGATAGGCTTGCGGCGGCTTGTGTAGCCTCGTTTTCCCTCGGAGAACAGGGTCTGGGGGAACAGGCCTCCGGGCCCACCTTATAAGGTGATCTTATGGCTTCGGCCCTTGCGCGGGCGGGGCCGGGCCGGTAGCGCTGGACCATGACCTCCTCCCACACCATCGTCTTCGATCTCGACGGCACCCTTGTGGATACGGCGCCCGACCTGATCACTGCGCTCAATTACGTGCTCGACCGCGAAGGGCTGCCGCCCGTGCCGATGGCCTCGGCCCGCAACATGATCGGCGCCGGCGCCCGCAAGCTGATCGAGCGGGGGCTGGAGGCCGAGGGCCGCAGCGTCACGGTTGCCGACATGGACCGGATGACGGCCGATTTCATCGCCTATTACGCCGACAATATCGCCGTCGAATCCCGGCCCTTCGAGGGGCTGGAGGCCGCGCTCGACCATTTTGCGGCCCAGGGCCATCGCCTCGCGGTCTGCACCAACAAGCTGGAATGGTTGTCGAAGCGCCTGCTGGACCAGCTCGACCTGAGCCGGCGCTTCGCGGCGATCTGCGGCGCTGACACTTTTGGCGTCCAGAAGCCCGATCCGACCATTTTCCGGGAAACGGTGGCGCGGGCCGGCGGCGAGGTCAAAGCCAGCATCATGGTCGGCGATGCCGGACCCGACGTCGGCGTGGCCCGGCGCGCCGGAGTTCCCGTGATCGGGGTCAGCTTCGGCTATACGGACGTGCCGATCGCCGAGCTGAAGCCGGACCGGCTGATCCATCACATGCGCGACCTTCCGGCCGCCGCCAGCAGCCTGATGACTGCGCAGGAAGCTGTCAAGTAGCTGAGATAACTTGATTATTCCGCAGAATCCCGCGTTAACCATCTACTAACTAAGCGCGGCCGGCCGGTTGCTTGCTTAGAACGACGCTCCTAACTTCGCCCGGGGATGTGGCGGTTCGTCGCACTAGGTGGATGTCATGCGTCGTGTCATCTCGTTTGCGTTAGCTGGAGTAAGCGTCATCGGGGCAACAAGTCTTGCCGGCTGCTCCTCAATGTCTTCGACTTCCTGGGACATGTTCAAATCGGCCCCGCCGACCGTTCAGGTCCGGCTCGAATCCAATCCCCCGGGCGCTGACGCCACGACCTCACTGGGTGCAGGCTGCAAGACCCCCTGCTCCGTGTCGGTTCCCGCCCCCGAGGTCCCCTTCACGGTCGCTTTCGCGCTGCCGAAATACCAGCCGGTGAGCGTGCCAGTGAACGTCATCAGGAATTCCGGCGACTTCACCACCCCCGCCTCGGTCACCACCGACCCCAACCCGATTTTCGCGGAGCTCCAGCCGGCCGTTCCGCCGAAACCGGTCCGCAAGCCGCACCGGCCGAAGAGGCCGAAACCGGTGGCGCCCGCCGCTGCCCCGGCTGCTGCCGCACCGGCCGCGGGCTCGCCGTTCCCCGATCCGAACACCGGCAATCGCTGACCTCCGTCATCCCCCCAATTGTCTCTGACGCGTTCGATACTTAGATTGCTTCCAGGACGCCGCTGAAGCAAAACTGCTGGCGTTGCCGCAAGTGACAAGGCATTTGGTATGAACGGACTTTACCCGAGCCCCCGCGCCGCGCTGTCGAGCGCGATGACCGATCCGTTCGGACGGACCATCTCGTATTTGCGCGTCTCCGTCACCGACCGCTGCGACCTGCGCTGCTTCTACTGCATGTCGGAAGACATGACGTTCCTGCCCAAGGCGGACCTGCTGACGCTGGAGGAACTCGACCGGCTCTGCTCGGCCTTCATCGCCAAGGGCGTGAAGAAGCTGCGGCTCACCGGCGGCGAACCGCTGGTCCGCCGCAACGTGATGACGCTGGTGCGCTCGCTGTCGCGGCATCTCAAGAGCGGCGCGCTGAGCGAGCTGACGCTGACCACCAACGGCACCCAGCTTGCGAAATACGCCAGCGAGCTCGCCGATTGCGGCGTCCGCCGCATCAACGTCTCGCTCGACACGCTCGACCCGCAGAAGTTTCGCGAGATCACCCGGTGGGGCGAGATCGACAAGGTGCTGGAGGGCATCGAGGCGGCGCGCGCTGCGGGCCTCGCGGTCAAGATCAACGCCGTTGCGCTGAAGAACCTCAACGAGGACGAACTTCCCGACCTGATGCGCTGGGCCCACGGCAAGAGCATGGGGCTGACGCTGATCGAGGTCATGCCGATGGGCGAGATCGGATCGGGACGGATCGATCAGTATCTGCCGCTGTCGCTGGTGCGCGCGCGCCTCGCCCAGCAGTTCACGCTGACGGATCTGGCCGAGAGCACCGGCGGGCCGGCGCGCTATGTCAGCATCGCCGAGACCGGCGGCAAGCTCGGCTTCATCACCCCGATGACTCATAATTTCTGCGAATCCTGCAATCGCGTGCGCGTCACCTGCACGGGAACGTTGCACACCTGCCTCGGCCACGAGGATGCCTCCGATTTGCGCAAACCTCTGCGTGCATCGGACGACGATTCGCTGCTTGCGGATGCGATCGACCGCGCCATTGGGCTCAAGCCCAAGGGCCATGACTTCATCATCGACCGCCGCCACGACCGTCCCAGCGTCAGCAGGCACATGAGCGTCACCGGCGGCTAGCATCGGTCTGCCGGCCGCGGCTTATTCCCCTTAACTATCAACAAACTTCCGATTGACTGGCGGCAAACTCGCTGGTTTGGTGCGGCTGCCTCATGCCTGCGCGGCGAGACAAGCCAACGCGCCACTCGGCGCAGTCAAGACGGCCGGGGCAAATCGGGGAGGACCAATCTTGCAAGCGCTCCTGAAGCTGAGCAATGGAATTGACGCGTTCACACGTTGGACCGGCAAGCGTCTGGCTTGGCTGATCCTGCTCGCCGTGATCATCTCGGCGCTGAACGCGATCATTCGAAAGACGTTGGACACGTCCTCCAACTCGTGGCTCGAGCTGCAATGGGTGCTTTTCAGCATCGTGTTCCTGCTGTGCGCGTCCTGGACGCTGCTCGACAACGAGCACATCCGGATCGACATCTTCAACAGCATGATGCCGAAGCGGGCTCGCAACATCATCGACATCATCGGGCACATCTTCTTCCTGATCCCGCTGACCGTTGTCATGATCGTCACCGGGGTACCGTTCTTCCTGCGCTCGCTCCAGATCAACGAGCAATCCGGCAACGCCGGCGGCCTGCCGCAATGGCCGGCCAAGTCGCTGATCATGGTCGGCTTCGCCCTCCTGCTCGTTCAAGGCATCTCCGAGCTGATCAAGCGGATCGCCATCATGCGCGGCATGATCCCGGACCCACACGAGTCGCAGGTGTCCGCACTGGAGGCCGAGGTCGAGCACCTCGTCGAAGCGATCGAAAAGAAGTAGCCGTTGGCGACGGTTTAGGGGGAAGTCATGACCGCGTTTATTATCGCCAATCTGGCGCCCATCATGTTCGCGACGCTCGTCGTCGTGCTGCTGCTCGGCTATCCGGCGGCATTTTCGCTCGGCGCCGTCGGCTTGTTCTTCGCCATCATCGGCGTTGAGCTCGGACAATTCCACCCGGACTTTCTCCAGGCCCTGCCGGAGCGCGTCTACGGCGTGATGAACAACGACACGCTGCTCGCCATTCCCTTCTTCACCTTCATGGGACTGGTGCTCGAGCGCTCCGGCATGGCGGAGGATCTGCTCGACACCATCGGTCAGTTGTTCGGCACCATCCGCGGCGGCCTCGCCTACGCGGTGGTGTTCGTCGGTGCCCTGCTCGCGGCGACGACCGGCGTCGTGGCGGCTTCGGTGATCTCGATGGGCCTGATCTCACTGCCGATCATGCTGCGGTACGGCTATGACCGCCGCGTGGCGACCGGCATCATCGCGGCCTCCGGCACGCTGGCGCAGATCATCCCACCCTCGCTCGTTCTGATCGTGATGGCCGACCAGCTCGGCAAGTCGGTCGGCGACATGTACGAGGGCGCGTTTATTCCGGGCTTGGTGCTCGCGGCCCTCTACGCGGGGTACGCGTTCCTCGTGACCTTGATTTTCCCGAACGCCGCTCCGGGCCTGCCGAAGGAAGCCATCGGCTTCCGCGAGGAAAGCGGTGACCGCGGCCTGAGGTCGCTGGGCGTGCTGTTCCTGGCGAGCTGCGTGTTTGGCTGGTTCATGATGCGGAATTCGGAGACCCACGGCGCCGACTTCGTCGTGCTCAGCATGTTCTTCGGCATCCTCTTCGCCTTCTTCGTCGCGATCGCGAACTGGGCCATCGACAAGCTCACGGGCTTCCGTTTCCTCTCGAAGATGGCGCAACAGACCACCTTCGTCATGGTGCCGCCGCTGTTCCTGATCTTCCTGGTGCTGGGCACGATCTTCATCGGTGTCGCGACGCCCACCGAAGGCGGTGCGATGGGCGCAGCCGGCGCCCTCATTCTCGGTGCCATGAAACGTCGGCTGACCTGGGACCTCGTTCGTCAGGCGGTCGAATCGACGGCAAAGCTCTCCGCCTTCGTCGTCTTCATCCTGGTCGGGGCACGCGTATTCTCGCTCACCTTCTACGGCGTCAGTGGCCACGTCTGGGTCGAGCACCTGCTGACCTCCCTACCCGGCGGCCAGGTTGGCTTCCTGATCTTCGTCAACGCGTTCGTGTTCGTGCTGGCGTTCTTCCTCGACTTCTTCGAGCTCGCCTTCATCGTGATCCCGCTGCTCGGGCCCGCGGCGGAGCATCTCGGCATCGACCTGATCTGGTTCGGCGTCATTCTCGGCGTCAACATGCAGACGTCGTTCATGCACCCGCCGTTCGGATTTGCGCTGTTCTATTTGCGCTCGGTCGCGCCAAAGGAACGTTATACCGATCGCGTCACCGGCAAACGCATGGAGCCGGTCACGACAGGACAGATCTATTGGGGCGCGGTTCCGTTCGTCGTCATCCAGCTCATCATGGTGCTGCTGGTGATCACGTTCCCGTCGATGGTGATGCACTACAAGGGCGTGCAGTCCACAGTCGATCCCAACAGCATCAAGATCGATATTCCCCAGATCGATCTGCCGCCGCTCGACTTCGGCCAGCCGAAGCAATAGCGCCCGGCCCGTCCGCAAAAAAGAACCCGGAGCTTTCGCTCCGGGTTCTTTCGTTTGGGCCGATCGCGCCCGGCGATCAGCTCTGCGAATTGCGCGCCATGAAGTTGTCATAGCCGACTTCGGCGACCTGGAACCACTGATATCCGTTGTTCGAGAACGCGGTCAGCGATTCATAGACCTTCTTGAAGTCCGGATTGGTGGCCGAGACTTCGGTGTGCAGCTCCTTGGATGCCTTGAAGCAGGCCTGCATGACCTCGGGCGAGAACGGATGCAGCTTGGCGCCGGCCGCGAGCAGGCGCCGCAGCGCCGGCGGATTGGCCTGGTCATACTTCGCCATCATCCAGTTGTTGGCGTAGTGCCCTGCCTGCTCGAGGATGCTCTGATAGTGCTTCGGCAGCGCATTCCACTTGTCCTGGTTGACGAAGGCGAGAAGCATGGGCCCGCCTTCCCACCAGCCCGGGAAGTAATAATGCGGCGCGACTTTCACGAAGCCGAGCTTCTCGTCGTCATACGGTCCGACCCATTCGGCAGCGTCGATGGTGCCCTTCTCCAGCGCCGGATAAATGTCGCCTCCGGCGATCTGCTGCGGCACCGCGCCGAGTTTGGCCATCACTTTTCCGGCGAAGCCGCCGATGCGGAATTTCAACCCGCTGAAGTCCTGGGGCGTCTTGACCTCCTTGCGGAACCAGCCACCCATCTGACAGCCGGTGTTGCCGGCAAGCAGCGAGACGACGTTGTACTTCTTGTAGAACTCGTTGAGGATCTCCCTGCCGCCGCCCAGTGTGTACCAGGCCTGGTTGATGCGCATGTTCGGTCCGAACGGCACCGACGATCCGAAGGTGAAGGTCGGGTCCTTGCCAAAATAATAGTAGGACGCGGTGTGGCCGATTTCGCAGGTGCCGTTCTGCACGGCATCGAGCACCTGGAGGCCCGGCACGATCTCGCCGCCGGCAAATGTCTGAATCTGGAATTTGTTGTCGGTCGCTTCCGCGACCATCTTGGCCATCATCTCGGCACCGCCATAGAGCGTATCGAGTGATTTCGGCCAGCTCGTCGGCATGCGCCATTTGATCTCGGGCGTCGTCTGCGCGATCGCTGGAGCGGCGAGCGTCGCGACACCCGCCGCACCAAGCCCGGTGACCTTGATGAAATCTCGTCTTTTCATGATTTCCTACCCTGATGGATTGTGACGGTGGGCCTTCTTGTTGAGGCTTGGAGGCCAGCATGGAACATGTGTCGTCCGATTTCCATCCCTCACGATGTGAGGGACGAAAAT
This sequence comes from Bradyrhizobium sp. 134, assembly GCF_023074155.1. NCBI lineage: Bacteria > Pseudomonadati > Pseudomonadota > Alphaproteobacteria > Hyphomicrobiales > Nitrobacteraceae > Bradyrhizobium > Bradyrhizobium sp. 134. The sequence continues at coordinate 755,060 of NZ_JADPKX010000053.1, forward strand.
GCCCAGCTCCGCGCCCTCCGGTCCTACGACTTTAGGCTTAGACGGCCAGCGGCCCTACCCCCACATGATGTCCGCCTGGGCGGTGCCTGACGGGTGCGCCGGGCGCGTGACAAGCGTCGGAAACACGGGCATACCGCGTCATCCCCCCAACCTAAGGCCGTCGCGCATGTCTCGATCGCACCCTGCTCCATCGCTCGTTGGTCCGTTGATCGCGTCGCTCTGGCTGGCCTGTGCTGCAATGCCGGCCCATGCCGAGCCCAGCGCGAATGTCATGGCCGACGTCCATGCGCTGGCGCAAAAGGAGCAGCAGCCGCTGCTCGACACGCTGCGCGATCTCGTCAGCATCGAATCCGGCAGCAAGGATGTCGAAGGCCTGAACCAGATCGCCGAGCGCGTTGCCGGCCAGCTCAAGCAGCTCGGCGGCACGGTGCAAATCCTGCAACCCACAGACGTCTATCGCCTCGACGACACACCCGAGAAGATCGGCCCGGCCGTACACGCCGTATTCAAGGGCACAGGCAGCAAGAAGATCATGCTGATCGCCCACATGGACACCGTGTACCTGAAAGGCATGCTGAAGGATCAACCGTTCCGCATCGACGGCGACAAGGCCTACGGCCTCGGCATTGCCGACGACAAGCAGGGCGTCGCGCTCATTCTCCACACCGTTGCGTTGCTGCAGAAGCTGAGCTTCCGGGATTACGGCACGCTCACGGTGCTCACCAACGGCGACGAGGAGATCTCCTCACCGGGCTGGCGCAGCACCATCACCAGATTCGCCTCGGATCAGGACGTGGTGTTCTCGTTTGAAGGCGGCGGCACCGACGGCACGCTGCGGCTGGCCACCAGCGGTATCGGCTCGGCCTATCTCACGGTGCAGGGCAAGTCCTCGCATGCGGGCTCACGGCCCGAGGGCGGCGTCAACGCGCTGTACGAACTCTCGCACCAGCTGCTGCAGATGAAGGACCTGTCCAAGCCAGAGCAGGGCCTGAAACTGAACTGGACGGTCTCCAAGGCCGGCACCAACCGCAACGTCATCCCGGCGGAGGCCACGGCCCAGGCCGACGCACGTGCACTCAAGGTCGCCGATTTCGACGAGCTCGAGAAGACACTTCAGGAGAAGATCAAAAATCACCTGCTGCCCGATTCCAAGGTCGCGCTGAAATTCGAGGTGCGCCGCCCGCCGCTTGAGGCCAACGACGCCTCACGTCGCGTCGCAGCCCACGGCAAGACGATCTATGGGGAGCTCGGACTGCCCCTCAAGATCGACGAGAAAGCGATCGGCGGCGGCACCGACGCGGCGTTTGCCGCGCTGAAGACCAACGCAGCCGTCGTGGAAGGCATGGGCCTGTCGGGCTTCGGCGCGCATTCCAACGATGCCGAATATGTGCAGCTCAACAGCATCGTGCCGCGTCTCTATCTGACCACGCGCATGATCATGGATTTGTCCACCGGCAAGCTGAAATAGCCGTCGCTTTCGCCTTCTCCCCTCATGTCCGCCGAAGCCTTGGCGAAGGCGCGGATGCGGGAGAAGGTGGCGTCAGTGCCGCACCGCGTTCAGTTCAACGTCGCCCGGCTTCTCTGCCAGCCTGAACCGCAGCGTGAACTGCGCGCCGCCCCCCGGAAGATTCTCCACCGCAACCGTCGCCGCGTGATCATCCGCCACCGCGCGCACGATCGACAGCCCGAGGCCGGCGCCGTCGCTGCGCTGGCGGTCGGCGCGCCAGAAGCGAAGGAAGATCAATTCGCGCTCGCCTTCCGCAATTCCCGGTCCGCAATCGCGCACGCGCACCGCGCCGTCCTCGCTCACATCGACATCGACCGACGTGTCCTTTGCCGTGAACTTGATGGCGTTTTCGGCGAGGTTGAAGATCGCGCGCTGGAGCATCACGGAATTGCCGTGTATCAGCACCGGCCCCTCGGTGCCCCTCAGCGCGATGTCCTTGTGCTGCGCGATCGCGAGCGGCGCGATCGAACCGACCACCTCGGCGCAGACCGCGCGCAAATCCGCGGTCTCGCCGGGATCGAGCACCAGCGTGTCGAGCTCGGCGATCTCCAGCAGCTGCGCGACGATGCGGCTCATGCCCTCGATGTCGGCATGCAGCGCCTGCCGTGCAGCGCCGTCGCCGAGCGTCTCGATTCGCGTACGCAGGATCGCGAGCGGCGTGCGCAATTGGTGCGCGGCGTCGGCGGTGAACTGCCGCTGCACCCGAAAGCCGTCCTCGAGGCGGTCGAGCGCCTGGTTGACGGCGGTGACGAGCGGCATGATCTCGCGCGGGATCTGCTCCGTCGGCAGGCGGATGTCGGTGCGCGCCGGACCGATATTGCTTGCCTCCTCGGAGGCCTTCCACAGCGGCGCGACAGCGCGGCGAAAGATGATGATGTCGATGGCGAGCAGGACCAGCAGGATCGGAATGGTGATCCACCCGACCCGCCGGAAGAAGTTCGACACGATGTCGTCGATGATGACGTCGCGGTGCGCGAGGTCCTCCGCGACGCGAATGCGTATCACCTTGCCGTCGATGGTGCGGGTGACGCCAGCGCCGGAAATCGTCTCGGAGAGCGGCGGTGGCGCGACCGTGGCAGTGCCGGTCTTGCGACGCGACGAGAACAGCAGATGTCCCTCGGCATCGCGAATGTCGTACTGGTAGCGGCCATAGGCTTCCGAATATAGGCCCTTGAGACTGTCCGGCAGGTTGAACGTCAGCAGCCCGTCGGGCTGGACGACGATGCGCTCGGCCAACACCTCGGCCTGGGCGCGCATGGCGTCGCGGTGCAGCTGGTCGATCTCGGAGTTGAGCAGCCAGAACAGCACCAGCGGCAGGAAGATCGCGACCACCGCGACCGCCACGATGTGCAGGAACACGATGCGCCAGATCAGCGATTTGAATGTCGGCGACCTCGCATGGATCCCGGCGCGGAATCCGGCCTGAGATCCGATCCGGGCCACGCTATTTCTCCTCGGCCATGAGATAGCCGACGCCACGGATGGTGTGGATCACGACCTTGGCGCCGTGCTCGGCGAGCTGCTTGCGCAGCCGCGAGACGTAGACCTCGACCGCGTTGGAGGCGACCTCGCCGTCGAGGCCGAAGATGTGGTCCTCGACGTTCTTCTTCGGCACCACCCGCCCCTGCCGGCGCAGCAGGATCTCGAGCACCGAGGTCTCGCGCGCGGAGATGATGCGCGGCTGGTCGTCGACGAAGATCTGGCGGCTTTCGGTGTCATAGACAAGGTTGGCGAGGCGCAGCGAGCGGCCGAGCAACTGGCCCGGACGGCGCAGGATCGCCTCCAGCCGCGCCACCAGCTCCTCCATCGCGAAAGGTTTTGCGAGATAATCGTCGGCGCCGCTGCGCAGGCCGCTGACGCGGTCCTGCAAGCCGCCGCGCGCGGTCAGCACCAGCACCGGCAACGGCTCCATCTGCCGGCGCAGCTCGCGCAGCACCGACAGGCCATCGCCGTCGGGCAGTCCGAGGTCCAGGATCATCGCGGCATAGCTGACGCTGCTGACCGCCTCGCGCGCTTCGGCGACGCTGCCGACGATGTCGCTCTCATAGCCGGCCGCCGACAGCCCGCCGGCAACGAGCCGCGACAGCTCGGCATTGTCTTCGACGATCAGAAGGCGCATCGCATTTTCCCGCGGGATGTTCCGGTGCAAGCACGGCTCGCGCCGCATCTACGACCTCTTCCACCATCCGCACGATTTCGGCCAGAACACAAGCGAGCCCGGTTTCGCTTTTAACTTTGTCAGGTTGGTGTAAGCTAGTCGGGCCGGTGCCCATATGGCCGCGCATGTCGGCTGCTGGGCTGCAGGCAAGAAATCCGCGGCTCGATCAAACGTTACCGCTTCTGACCCATTCTGACATCAAGCGGCCCGCGGCTATTCGCCGGAACGCGAACCCTTTCATGCTTGCGATCCGCAGGTCGCCCTAGGCTTTTTGGATAACGATGAGGCTGTTCTCAAAGAGGAGGAAGCTGCAATGCGTGAACCAAACCTTGAAAAGCTGAACGCGCTGGTAGGAAAGCTGGTCGGCGACCTCGGCATCGCGCTTGGCGGCGCCAGCATACTGCTCGGCGATCGCCTCGGACTCTACAAGGCGATGGCGGATGGTGCCATGATCACTCCGTCCGAGCTTGCGAAGAAGACCGGACTGCATGAGCGTTACGTGCGCGAATGGCTGTCCGGACAGGCCGCTTCCGGATACATCGACTACCATCCGGAAAAAAATGCGTTCTCCCTCTCGGCGGAGCAAGCCATGGCGTTCGCCGAAGAGGGGTCGCCAGCCTTCTTTGCAGGCGCATTCGATGTCGTGCAATCCACCTATCTCGACGAACCCAAAGTCGCCGAAGCGTTTCGAACCGGGAAAGGCGTTGGTTGGCACGAGCATTCGAAGTGTCTTTTCTCCGGCACCGAACGCTTCTTCAGGCCGGGCTATAACGCCAATCTGGCTTCGAACTGGATTCCGACGCTCGAAGGCGTCGAAGCGAAACTGAAAGCCGGCGCCAGGGTAGCCGACGTCGGATGCGGCCACGGCGCCTCTACGATTGTGATGGCGCAGGCCTACCCCAATTCAGAGTTCTTCGGGTTCGATTACCATAAGCCTTCGATTGAACGCGCCAAGGTCCTGGCACAAGAAGCGGGAGTTGGAGACCGCATCACGTTCGCGCAGGCCAGTGCCAAGGATTTTCCAGCCAAAGACTATGATCTGGTGGCGTTCTTCGATTGCCTGCATGACATGGGCGATCCCGTGGGTGCAGGCAAGCATGTCAAGGAAACGCTAGCCAAGGATGGGGCTTGGATGATCGTCGAGCCGTTTGCTCATGACAATCTCAAGGACAATCTCAACCCGGTCGGATGCGTCTACTATCACGCCTCGACATTCATTTGTACGCCGGCATCACTGTCTCAGGAAGTGGGCTTGGGGCTCGGCGCACAGGCCGGTGAAAGCAGATTGCGTCAAGTGGCGACTGAAGCGGGCTTCAGGCGCTTCCGCCGCGCCACCGAGACGCCGTTCAACATGATCTTCGAAGTGCGTCCTTGACCGATCCGGCCGTTGCCTCGGTCCTGCAAGCCGCCGCGCGCTAATGGACAGATGCCCCGGCGTCGCGGCGCGCGCTAGCAACTTCTAAGTCGGCATCGCATTGGTCCGTGGCCTGACGAACTGAGGAGCTTGCCGGTGATAACGATTCCAGAACTGACGTCCCAAGCGCTCGGTGCGTTCCTGATCTCGGAGACAAGAGGCCGCTTCGGCTCGTCGCATGCCACCTTACCGGAATTGCTCCCCTACGCGGCAAAGCTTGCCCTGGAATGTATCGGCAACAGCGATGCATTATACCACAATGTCGAGCACACGTTGTTGGTCACGCTGGTCGGGCACGACATTCTGATCGGCCGCTCCCTCCTGAGGCCGACGACGGCGAGCGACTATGCTCACTTCATCCTGGCCTGTCTGATTCACGACATCGGCTACGTTCGGGGAATAATCCATGGAGACCAAGAGGGAGCCTATGTCGTTGATGGTACCGGCCGAACGGTGGAGTTGCCGATCGGCTCCTCCGATGCAGCGCTTGCACCCTATCACGTGGACCGCTCGAAATTGTTCGCCGCGGAGCGTCTCGACGCCGTCGACCAGATCGACGCCGCTCGCGTTGCCAGGGCCATCGAGTATACCCGTTTTCCCTATACGGACGAACCAACGAGCGAACTCAAGGATGACTTGGACGAGGAGGAAGGTTTGCTGCTCCGCGCCGCTGATCTGATTGGTCAGCTCGGCGATCCGAACTACATGAAAAAGTCAAATGCGCTCTTCTATGAATTTGAGGAGATCGGGCTCAACAAATCGCTCGGATACGCCACGCCCGCGGATGTGGTGTACAAATACCCTCAATTCTACTGGACCAAGGTTGCACCCCAAATCCAGGCTGCCATCCGCTGCTTGAATGTAACCTCGAGCGGACGGCAATGGATCAGCAGCCTGTATGGCAATGTCCTACGCGCTGAGCGAGAAGTCAGACTGTCTGGTCCACAGCTATAGATCGGCGTTCTAAACCGTGGTTTTCGGCAAAGAGGCCGGCGCGGCCTGAGGGGGCGCCGTTATAGGCTACTCGCGCCCCGTATTGCACGCGCGAGTCTGCACCAACGCCAGAGGCCGTTCGCCGGAACCTCGCGCCGGCTCGGACGTCTGCTTTTCATCGAGGAACCAAACACCCCGCATCCCCGTTTGCCTCGGCTGCAACATTTCTCACTTGCATGAGGCGTCGTGCAGACCACCGAAGGTAATGCACATGCGGGTTGCACGACGAACACGTTCCCCCTCGCTTCTGTCCGACTGCCTGGCCGCCCTCACGCGACATCCGGGCGCCACCGCATTTGCTGCCGCAGGTACTCTCATCGCGGCTACCGCAATCATAAACCGGCGGCTCGCGAACAAAGCGCAACGCGATAATCCTCCGCAGGGGCGGTTCATCGACATCGAGGGGGTCCGCCTGCACTATTTGGAACGCGGCAGGGGCAAGCCGCTGGTCTTGTTTCACGGCAATGGCAGCATGGTCCAGGATTTCGACGCGAGTGGATTGATCGATCTCGCGGCCGAGAACTACAGGGTCATGGTGTTCGATCGTCCCGGTTTTGGGCATAGCTCGCGGCCGAGGCACGTCGTCTGGACCCCGGATGCCCAAGCGGACCTGTTCAAGAAGGCGCTCGATCAGTTGGGGGTCTCTCAAGCGATTGTCCTTGGCCATTCGTGGGGAGCGTCGGTTGCGGTTGCGCTGGCGACAAGACATCCCTCGTTCGTGCAGGCTCTCGTGCTGGCCTCGGGCTATTATTTCCCGACTCCCCGCGCGGACAGCGCCGCGTCGGTGCTGTCCGCGCTACCAGTGGTCGGGGACGTCATCAGCTCCACGATTTCGCCGCTAGCCGGTCGGATGATGTGGCCCGCGATGTTGCGCAAGCTGTTTGGCCCCCGGCCGGTCCCGAACAAGTTCGCGGGCTTTCCGAAAGAAATGGCGCTCCGCCCATCACAGATGCGGGCCACAGCGGCTGAAGCGACGATGTTGATCCCCGCCGCATTCTCAGGTTCGAAGACTTATGCAGAGCTCAAGATGCCGACGATCATTATCGCAGGCCAGGACGATCGTCTGATCGATATCAAGCAGTCGGTCAGGCTGCACGGCGAGGTCAAGCAGAGCAAATTGCGCCGCATCGACGGAGCGGGACACATGATTCATTATTCCGCAACCGCTGACGTGATGGCAGCCATCGACGAAGCTGCTGCCGAGGCCGTGTTGATCCATGGAAAAGAGGGTCCGGGCGTACAACAGCCCCGAGAGACTACCGGCGCCTGACGCGCAGATTGTTGGCGAGAAAGCGGTGACACGGAATTTCCGAATAAAATGCCGAGCGCCCCAAAGGACGTGATGACCCGGCATAGCGCCAACGGTTCGTGGCGATGCCCATCGGTTCGTAGATGTGTTCAATCGGCACCAGCTCAAATTGCTGAATGAAGGTTCGCGAAGCAATGCGTAGTCGCAGACGAACAGCGCCACTTATGGCCGTCGGCGAGCCTCATGGCTCGTTTGAGGATCGCTTCTGAGCCAACTCGGGCACGGGACCACACTTCAACCCACCCTCCCGGTCGAACCGAGACCTTTTCTACGGGGTATGGTATCTGTCGATCGCCCGTCGGCAGAGATGCCGATCTGGTCGGATCAGCAGGAAAGCAAAGCGCGATGTTTCCTAGCCAGGTGACGATGCCGTTGTGGCACGAAAAGCACCTTCGGGCTGCCACTCGCGCGGCCGGTGTCGCTCTATGGTCCTGGAACGTTGATACCGACGCCATCACCATGGATGAACCCGCGTACGACCTCTGGGAGGTGTCCAAGGACGAGCAGAACATTACGTTCGAAATACTCTCCAAGAGTATCCACCCGGCCGATCTTGAGAGGGTCAGATCAGCATTTGCGGCTACTCGCGCAGTCGTGGGCTCTTACGAAATCGATTTTCGTATTCTAACCGGAAGCGATATTCGTTGGATTTCCGCTCGGGGCCAAGGCGACGACGCCGACATAGCGGATCGAACTATGTTCGGTATTTTCCTGGATGTCACCCAACGCAAGCAAGCTGAGGAAGCCAACGAGCTACTGGCGGGCGAGATGAGCCACCGGCTGAAAAACCTTCTCACCGTCGCAACGGCGCTGACTCAAATCAGCTCACGCTCGGCAGCATCAAAAGAAGATATGGCCCAGGAGCTGACCAGCCGCCTGATCGCTCTTGGACGTGCTCAGGACCTCGTTCGCCCGGTACCAGGACAAAACAGAGGGGGGACGCTGCTTGGAGACCTCATCTCCGTTCTGCTTGCGCCGTACGACGAGGAGGGAGCCAGTGTTCGTATTCGCGTCTCGGTCCCCAAGATGAACGTGGGAGAGGCTTCCAGCACAGCACTCGCCTTGGTGATGCACGAACTGGCAACCAACTCTGCGAAATACGGTGCGCTGTCGCTTTCGAGTGGCACCTTGGACGTATCGTGCAACGCCCACGAGGACGAGGTGTTGGTCAAGTGGACGGAGCGGGGTGGTCCCCCTGTTGTCGCTCCAACAAAGCTCGAAGGCTTCGGAAGCCAGTTGGTGCACCGAAGTATGGCCGCCCAGCTTGGCGGGGCTATAAGTTTTGACTGGTCGGAAGAGGGTGTGGTGATCATCCTGCGCATGAGCAAAGACCGCCTTGCGAATTGATGCTCAGCTGATTTCCCGCGCCCACTCCTGTAACCCGTCTGCGATTGATGCGATTGTAAAAATGGTCGCCGGCCGGAAGCGGCGTCTTCAGCAAGTCGCCGCCGAAGAGCTCGTGAATCAATAGCGAAGTGACGTTGCATTGTCCTGCCGCCGGATGCTCGCCGTCCATTGCCTGGCGGTTGCCAACGACCGGCCCTTGCGCAGCGCGCTTTGAACCTCATCGGGATCGAAGCTCATCGTCACCCAGGCTGACCACCGAGGCGCCAATTTCGGATTATACGATAATGCCTTTCTGCCACTGTTTTGCCCGACGAGTCAAACGGTCTCGCTGAAGCAGTCGCTTCGTACGCCTGACCCACCCCGCTTTTGGCTCCCAAAATGCCAAGTTGCCATCGCCCTCGCGATGCCCGGGCCTGCCTGCCATTAACTCCATCGCATCAAGCTGTTGGCTGCACTCGCAGCGCCTTGTCCTCTCGCCCCTCGTCTACTGTGCATGGGGTTGTTTTTCAGATTTTTTGTTGGACGCCCCGCCCGTACCGCGGCGACACCGCCGCTCGGCGGCGTTGCCCCAAAGAAAAAGCCCGGCCTCGCGAACGAGACCGGGCGTGTCGTCTTGCGACTTGCTCGAAGATCAGCCGCGGGTGCGCGAGCGGATCATGAAGCTGTCGTAGGTGTATTCGGCGACCTGCCACCACAGATATTCGTCGGAGCGGTAGGCCTGCATGGCGTCGATCGACTTCTTGAAGTCGGGATTCTTGGCCGAGATCTCGCCCCACAATTCGTTGGTCGCCTTGAGACAGGCTTCCAGAACCTCATTGGTGAACGGGCGAAGCTGCGTTCCGCCGGCGACCAGACGCTTCAGGGCGCCGGGGTTCACCATGTCGTAACGCGCGGCCATCCAGGTGTTGGTGTTGACGGTCGCGTTGGTGAGGATCGCCTGGTAGTTCTTCGGCAGTTCGTTCCACTTGTCGATGTTGGCGAAGGCGTGAACGGTCGGACCGCCTTCCCAGAAGCCCGGGTAGTAGTAGTACTTGGCGACCTTGGCGAAGCCGAGCTTCTCGTCATCGTAGGGGCCGACCCATTCGGCCGCGTCGATGGTGCCCTTCTCCAGCGACGGATAGATGTCGCCGCCGGCGAGTTGCTGCGGCACCACGCCGACCTTCTGGAGCACCTGGCCGGCAATGCCGCCGATGCGCATCTTGAGGCCCGAGAGGTCGGCAACGGTCTTGATCTCCTTGCGGAACCAGCCGCCCATCTGGGTGCCGGTGTTGCCGCAGGGGAAGCCCATCACGTTCGACTTCTTGAAGAACTCGTTGGCGAGCTCGTTGCCGCCGCCCTGGTAGAGCCAGGAATTCTGCTGGCGCGCGTTCAGGCCGAACGGCACCGACGCGAAGATCGCGAAGGTCGGGTCCTTGCCGACGTAGTAATACGACACCGTGTGGCACATCTCGACGGTGCCTTTCTGGGTCGCATCCAGCGCCTGCAGGCCGGGGACGATTTCACCCGCCTGGAAGACCTGGATCTGAAACTTGTTGTCGGTCATCTCGGCGACGTACTTCGCCATCTGCTCGGCACCGCCATAGATGGTGTCGAGCGACTTCGGGAAGCTCGACGTCAGGCGCCACTTGATCTCGGGCGAGGACTGCGCGATCGCCGGCGAGGCCACCGCTGCGGTCGCCGCCGCACCGGCTGCCGACACTTTCAGGAAATCACGACGCTTCATCTTCAGTCTCTCCTTGTTGGGGCGTTTCCCCTAACTTCCTCTTTGCTGCCGCTCATTCCGGCGACGCGTTCTTTGGCCGCGTCGAACCGAAGGGGCTTGACTGCCGTGGGCCTTTAACACGGAAGCCCCGCTTTCGAAACGCGACATTGGCATGACAGGGCTCTACGAAAGTCGCATGTCCCCGGGGTATTGGTTTGAAGGGATTGCTTGGATCCGCTCAGGCCGCGGCGATGACGCCCTTGAGCTGGTCCCGCACCTGTCCCGCGATGGCGCGGTAGATCGCCGCATGGGGACCGTCCGGCTCGCTGTCCACCACGGGCGTGCCGGCGTCCGAGGTGGCGCGAATCGCCATGTGCAGGGGGATCTCGCCCAGGAACGGTACCCCGAGCTTCTCGGCCTCGTGGCGCGCGCCGCCATGGCCGAAAATGTCGGATTTCGTGCCGCATTGCGGGCACTGGAAATAGCTCATGTTCTCGACGATGCCGAGCACGGGCACGTTGACCTTCTTGAACATCGCAAGCCCCCGCCTTGCGTCGATCAGGGACAGGTCCTGCGGGGTCGAGACGATCACGGCGCCCTTCAAGGGGACGTTCTGCGCCAGCGTGAGCTGGGCATCGCCGGTCCCCGGCGGCATGTCAACGACGAGGACGTCGAGCTGGCCCCATGCGACGTCGCGCAGCATCTGCGTCACCGCCGACATCACCATCGGCCCGCGCCAGATCATCGCGGTCTCTTCCTCAACCAGGAAGCCGATCGACATGATCGCCAGGCCAAAGCGCTTGAGCGGAATCATCTTGCGCTCGCCATCCAGCTCCGGCTTCTCATGCAGGCCCGTCAGGCGCGGCACCGAGGGGCCGTAAATATCGGCATCGAGCAGCCCGACCTTGAGGCCGAGATCGCGCAGGCCGAGCGCAAGATTGAGCGCGGTGGTGGACTTGCCGACGCCGCCCTTGCCCGAGGCGACCGCGATCACGGCCGCGACGCCCGGAATCTCGGACTGCCGCGCCATCGGCGATTGGGCGCCGCCCTGCGGCGGCGGCTTGTGGGCGTGGACCGGCTGCACGCCCGGCGTGCCGCGACTGGGCGTTGGCGGCGGCGGTGGTGCCGCGCCCGCCTTCCGCTCCGCCGTGAGCGCCACCATGACGGTGGTGACGCCGGGAATGGCGCGCACAGCGGCCTCGGCCTCGGCCCGGACGGATTCCCAGGCGCGCGCCTCGGCGGCATCGACATTGATCGAGAAGAACACCTTGCCATCGGCCGCGCTGATCGCGCTCAGCACATTGGCATTGGTGAGCGCGACCCCGCGGGGCGACTTGATCCTGGCGAGGCTGTCGAGAACCTGTTGCTGCGTCACGCTCAAAGCGCATCTCCTAGAATTCAAGATGCCCCATTAGAGCGGAAACGCCCAAAAGGCTACTGCCTGCCGATGTCGTCAGCCATCTCGGCGGGCGCCGCGCCCTGCTCCAGGGCAGCCTCGTAATTCAGCTCGATCATGACCCCGTTGGGGTCATGGACGAAGATCTGCCAGAGTTCGCCGCCGGGCACTTGGCGGGAGTCGAATTTCATCCCCTTCGAGGCCAGCCGCTGCTTCATGCCGTCAAACCCGCGGCTGGCGAAGGCGAGGTGGTGGACAACGCCGGAATCCGGCTTTTGTGGCTCGGCAGTCGGAGAAATATCGACGAGGTGCACCACCGGCTTACCCTCGCTGTACATCCAGGCGCCGGGAAAGGCGAAATTCGGCCGGGCGCCCTTTTCCAGGCCCAGCACGTCCTCGTAGAAGCGGACGGTCTCGGCCAGATTCCGGGTCCGGATATTGAAATGATCGAGCACGCCCACGCTTACGCCGCCCATGCCTTCGCTCCCTTTTTTTGAAGTCCTTAGGTCCGCCACCCTAGCACAAGCGGGGGCCAAACGAACCCGTTGCCCTCCGGCCTCAAGGGTTTATGGTGCGGCCGATCTGCCGCAATGGCGGAACCGGACGGCCCTCGCCCGGCAAGAACCGTAAAACCTAAACTACGGACAAGGTACCACAGATGGCTAAAGTCGCTTTCCTCGGTCTCGGCGTGATGGGCTTCCCCATGGCCGGACACCTCGTGAAAAAAGGGGGCCATGAGGTCACCGTCTACAACCGCACCGCGGCCAAGGCGAAGGAGTGGGCGGACAAGTTCGGCGGCAAGACCGCCGCGACCCCGAAGGCTGCAGCCGAGGGCCAGGATTTCGTGATGTGCTGCGTCGGCAACGACAACGATCTGCGCGCGGTCACGATCGGTGCCGATGGCGCGTTTGCCGGCATGAAGAAGGGTGCGACCTTCGTCGACCACACCACGGCTTCCGCCGAGGTCGCGCGTGAGCTCGATGCGGCCGCGACCAAGGCCGGCTTCAAGTTCATCGACGCCCCCGTGTCCGGCGGCCAGGCTGGCGCCGAGAACGGCGTGCTGACGGTGATGTGCGGCGGCGCGCAGGACGCCTATGCGGGTGCCGAGCCGATCATCACAGGCGCCTATGCGCGGATGTGCAAATTGCTGGGGCCGGCCGGCTCCGGCCAGCTGACCAAAATGGTCAACCAGATCTGCATCGCCGGCCTCGTCCAGGGCCTCTCCGAGGGTGTTCACTTCGCCAAGAAGAGTGGCCTCGATGTCGCCGCCGTGATCGAAACCATCTCAAAGGGCGCCGCGCAGTCCTGGCAGATGGAAAACCGCTACAAGACCATGAACGAGGACAAATACGATTTCGGCTTCGCGGTCGAATGGATGCGCAAGGATCTCTCGATCTCGCTGGCCGAAGCCCGCCGCAATGGCGCCAATTTGCCGGTGACCGCGCTGGTCGACCAGTTCTACGCGGAGGTCGAGAAGATGGGCGGCAAGCGCTGGGATACGTCGAGCCTGCTCGCGCGCCTTAATCGCTGACCTCTGACGAAGTGATTCTGCCTTGCTGATCGCACTCGCCGCAATCTTCGTCCTCGCCTATGCGGCGATCGCGCTTGAGCATCCGATCGGGGTGAACAAGAGCGCGTCTGCGCTACTCGGCGCCGGCGTGCTCTGGACAATCTATGCGCTCGCGACCGGTGACCACACGGTGGTCGGCCGTCAGCTAGATGAGTCCGTCGCCTCCACCGCGCAGATCGTGTTCTTCCTGATTGGCGCGATGACGATCGTCGAGGTCATCGACGCCCATGATGGTTTCGAAGTCATCACCTCCCGCATCAGCACGACCAGCCAGGTCCGTCTGATATGGCTGATCGGTTTCGTGACCTTCTTCCTCAGCGCGATTCTCGACAATCTGACCACCACCATCGTCATGATCTCGCTGATCCAGCGGCTGATCGCCAAGCGCGACGACCGGCTGCTGTTCGCCTCTCTCATCGTCATCGCCGCAAATGCCGGTGGTGCATGGACCGTGATCGGCGACGTCACCACGACCATGCTGTGGATCGGCGGACAGATTTCGCCCCTGAAAATCATGGGCGCGGTGTTCCTGCCCTCCCTGCTGAACCTGCTGGTGCCGCTCGCATTCATCAGCTTTTCGCTCAAGGGCAAGACCATCGCACCGCCGCCGAAAGAGGACGGATTGCAGAGCGTCGATCCGTTCGAGCGGAACGTGATGTTCTATCTCGGACTCGGCGTACTGATCGCGGTGCCCGCCTTCAAGACGGTCACGCACCTGCCGCCCTTCATGGGTGTCCTGCTCGGGCTTGGCGTCGTGTGGCTGGTGGGCGAGATCGTTCATCGCGACAAGGATGAGCATGTCCGTGGTCCGCTCACGCTGGCGAATGCGCTGACGCGGATCGACATGGGCTCGATCGTGTTCTTCCTCGGAATCTTGCTCGCGGTCGCCTGCCTCGAACATGCCGGCTTGCTCTCCATGCTGGCCAAATGGCTGGACACCGCGATCGGCCGACAGGACATCATCGTGATCGTGCTCGGGCTGCTTAGCGCCGTCATCGACAACGTGCCGCTGGTCGCCGCGACGATGGGCATGTACGACCTGGCGCATTATCCACCCGACAGCTTCCTCTGGGAGTTCATCGCCTATTGCGCCGGCACCGGCGGTTCGATCCTGATCATCGGCTCGGCCGCGGGCGTCGCCGCCATGGGGCTCGAGCGCATCGAGTTCCTCTGGTACGCCCGTCGCATCGCCCTCCCGGCGCTCGCCGGCTATCTGGCGGGAGCCGTGGTGTACATCGCGCAGCACGCGGCGCTGCATTGAGCGGCTCACGTCGGATCCAAAATTAACGCCGGGTTAACGTAATTCTTTAGCTCCTTAAGTCACCTCTTAAGGATTTCTTGCCAGAGATAGACAATGCAGAAGGCCCGTCCCGCGCGGGCAGGAATTGTTGTTGTGCGATGAGTAAACCCGCTGAAAAGCCCGAGGTTGTGCAGCTTCCGGCCGAGCCGGTGAGCGTGCCGTCGGCGAGCCATCGCCGGGCTGCGGCACAGCGGGTGCGCGAGGCGCGCGACAAGTTAACGTCGACCAGTGGAACCCGGCCGGCTTTCGACGCCGAGATGCTGCGCCATTACGCCCAGACCCGGCTGTCGGCCTCCTATGTCGTGATGCTGCTTGTGGTCGCGACGGGCGTGCTGTTTGGGCTGTGGATGCAGCCGATCCCGGCCGCGGCCTGGACCGCCGGCATGCTGTGCATCCATGCCGCGATGATCCGCAGCTGCCACCGCTTCCTGGCCGAGCCCGCCTCGCCCGCAGCAACGCGCGCATGGCAGACGCGTTTCGTCGTGCTCGACCTGCTCTATGGCCTTTGCTGGATGGCGATCCTGATCCATCCCGTGCTCGACATGATCACGGAATCGCTGATGATGTTCCTGATGCTGCTGGTGATCGCAGTATCGAGCATGCTGGCCGCCAATCTGCCGATCGCCGCCCTCGCCGCCACCGCGCCGGTCGCGGTCGCGATGGCGCTGAGCTTCGTGATGACGGGCTCGCTGGACAATTACATCCTGGCCGCGCTCGCCCTCGCCGCCGAAGGCTATTTCGTGCTGCTGGCCCACCGCCTGCACTCTTCGACCTTCGCCACGCTCGAGGCGCGCGCCGAGAAGGACGCGCTGATCGGCGAGCTCGAACAGGCCAAGGCGATCTCGGACGAAGCGCGCCACCGCGCCGAATCCGCCAATGTCGCCAAGTCGCGCTTTCTGGCGCAGATGAGCCACGAACTGCGGACGCCGCTCAATGCGATCCTCGGCTTTTCCGAGGTGATGAAGAGCGAGATTTTCGGCGCGCATGCCGTGCCGGTCTACAAGGAGTACTCGGCGGACATCCACAATTCCGGCGTCCACCTGCTCAACCTCATCAACGAGATCCTCGATCTGTCGCGGATCGAGGCCGGCCGCTACGAGCTCAATGAGGAAGCGGTCTCGCTGGTCGGCATCGTCGCCGACTGCCATCATCTGATGAAGCTGCGCGCCTCGAGCCGTGGTATCACCATCCACGAGGTGTTCGAGCAGGCAATGCCGCGGCTCTGGGCCGACGAGCGCGCGATCCGCCAGGTCGTGCTCAATCTGCTCTCCAACTCGATCAAGTTCACTCCGCAGGGCGGCGAGATCTGGCTCAAGGCCGGCTGGACGGCCTCAGGCGGACAATATCTCTCGGTGAAGGATACCGGCTCCGGAATCCCCGAGGACGAGATCCCGGTCGTGCTGGCCTCGTTCGGCCAAGGCTCCAACTCGATCAAGTCGGCCGAACAGGGCGCCGGTCTCGGCCTGCCGATCGCCAAGAATCTGGTCGACCTGCATGGCGGTACGTTCACGCTGAAATCGAAGCTGCGCATCGGCACCGAAGTGATCGTCACCTTCCCGCCCGAGCGCGTGATGAGCGCGCTGGCGCCGATGTCGGATGATTCTCCGCCGCTCCAGCCCGAGAGTTCCGCGGTAGCGGACGAGAAGCGCCGGCCCCGTCGCAAGCCGATCATGAGCGCAGGTACAGGCTCGTAACGAGATGCTTGCAGACATGCCAGACCATCCGTCACTATGTCCGAATGAGCAAAGAAACGCCCTGCGTGGCCGTCTGCATGATCGATCCCAAGACCAGGCTGTGCTTCGGCTGCGGACGCACATTGCCGGAGATCGCGCGCTGGCACGCCATGGAGAGCGCGGAACGGCTCGCGGTCATGGCGCTGTTGCCGGCGCGCATGAATCAGGCTGGACTTGCGCCCATCGCGGGATCGCCGGAACGCACCTGACCGGCCTGAGCGCATCGGGAGGTGCGCAATGATCCGATTCCTGCTCGTTCTCACCATGCTCGCCTGCACGGCAGGTGCCGTCGTCGCCTATGGCGATTCCGACCAGATCGCGCGCGCGAGCAGCAAGGTCTCGCATATCTTTCGCGCGCAGACCGCAGCGCCCGCCCCCGCCGTGCAGATCCCGCGCGGCCAGGGCGGCGAATTCGCGCTGCGCGCGAAGATCAACGGCGTGGCCGCACCGATGGTCATCGACACCGGCGCGACTTCGGTAGTGCTGACCTGGGAAACCGCGAAGGCGATCGGGCTGCCGCTCGAGATGCTCGAATACGACGTCGATCTCGAAACCGCGGGCGGTCACACCAAGGCGGCCCGCCTCACCATCGACCGCCTCTCCGTCGGTCACCTCGTTGAGAAATCGGTGCCGGCCCTCGTCGTGCAGCGCGGTCAGATGAAGACCAACCTGCTCGGCATGAGCTTCCTGGACCGCCTGGAGAGCTGGGGCGTGCGCGCCGACAAGCTGATGCTCACCGGTTATCCGGAGCTCCAGACCAGTCAACGCCGCTCGCGCCTGGCAGTCGACTAGACTTTTGCAATCCGGCTCGCCATGTGCCTCGGCTAGGCTGCCGCCTCCGTCGGCGCGCGGGCACCGACACGCGCGATCGCATCGCGCAGCACCTCGAGGCCGGCGCCCGGCTTCACCCCCTGCTCGGCAAGATGGCGGCGGAAGGCGCGCGCGCCGGGCACGGCATGGAATGCGCCGACGAAATGCCTCGTCATGGAGT
This sequence comes from Bradyrhizobium sp. 134, assembly GCF_023074155.1. Taxonomy (NCBI): domain Bacteria; kingdom Pseudomonadati; phylum Pseudomonadota; class Alphaproteobacteria; order Hyphomicrobiales; family Nitrobacteraceae; genus Bradyrhizobium; species Bradyrhizobium sp. 134. The sequence continues at coordinate 772,480 of NZ_JADPKX010000053.1, forward strand.
GCAGCCGCGTGCCGCGCGCGAGCTGTCGTTCGATGTAGGGCATCATCGCTTCGAGCGCATCCTGCATCGAGGCATGCGGCGCCGCCTCGCCGAAAATGTCGGTATCGACCGAGAGCAGCCGCCACGGCTCCTGATAGGCGGCTCGTCCAAGCATCGCGCCGTCAACGTGATCGAGATGTGCTCTTGCCTCGTCGATGCCGGGGATGCCGCCGTTGATGATGACAGGCATATCGGCCATTGCTCGCTTGAGGCGATAGACGCGATCATAGTCGAGCGGCGGGATGTCGCGATTTTCCTTCGGTGACAAACCACTGAGCCATGCTTTCCGGGCATGCACGATCAGCGCATCGCAGCCGGAGGCGACGACCGCGCGCGCAAGGTTGTCGAGCGCGACCTCCGGATCCTGGTCGTCGATGCCGATGCGGCACTTCACGGTGACGGGCACGGTAGCCGCACCCTTCATCGCCTCGACGCACCTCGCCACGAGATCAGGCTCCGCCATGAGGCAAGCGCCGAAACGGCCGTCCTTCACGCGGTCGGAGGGGCAGCCGACGTTGAGGTTGATCTCGTCATAACCGAACTCCTCGCCGATCCGCGCCGCCAGCGCCAGCTCGCGCGGATCCGACCCGCCGAGCTGAAGCGCGACCGGGTGCTCGATCAGGTCGAACCCAAGCAACCGCTCCCGGTCACCATGAATGATGGCACCAGTGGTCAGCATCTCCGTATAGAGCAGCGCCCGCCGCGTCAGGTGACGGTGGAACACCCGGCAATGCCGGTCGGTCCAGTCCATCATGGGTGCAACAGAAAAGCGATAGCCTTGATATTTCAACAGTTTATCTTACTCTTCAATGGGATGAACCGCGAACGTGTGCACTCCAAACTAGACGAAATTGCACACGTTTGTACCCGTTTTGACCTCTCAGTGCACACATAGTGCACACGAAAGTCGGAGTGCACACGCGTGGCGACCTTCACACAAATGGCATCAGGGAACTGGCGCGTCCAGGTCCGCCGGAAGACCCGCTATGTGGCCGAGACATTTCGACGGCGCAAGGACGGCGAAGAATGGGCGCTCGAGATGGAGCGCAATATCGATCGCAACGGATCGTCCAAGCCACGCGTGGCGCGGAACGTTCGCACGTTTGGCGATCTGATCGACCTGCACGATGAAGACATGCATGAAGTTGGAAGGCCCCCTCGCCGGTCAAAAAAAGTTGCTGTAATGGCGTCGCTCAAGACTGCGCTCGGTAGCGTGAAGCTTCCCGCGCTCAATCGAGAGCGGCTGATCGAATTCGGAAGGAAGCGCGCCAAGGAAGGCGCCGGTCCCGCAACGTTGGCCATCGATTTATCTTTCATCCGGACAATCATAACTCATGCTGCCGCGGTGCACGGTATCGAGGTTTCAGCCGAGGAAGCCCGCCTCGCACGCGTCGCGTTAAGTCACCTCAACTTGGTGGGAAAAAGCAATGAGCGTGACCGACGACCCACACAGGACGAACTCGACGAACTAATCGAATACTTCGAGACGAACCGACGGCAATTCATACCGATGGGACGAATCGTTAGATACGCCGTGGCAACGACCTTGCGCCAGGAAGAAATCTGCAAACCCGAGTGGCCGCTGGTTGATATGAAGAAACGATTGGTGGTCATTCGAGACAGAAAGGATCCGAGGAATAAGGACGGAAATGACCAGAAAGTACCTTTGCTCAATCTAACGGGCTATGACGCGTGGGAGGTCGTGCTCCAGCAGCGCAATCAGTCCGACGGCGCGAAGTGCATCCCGCCCCTTTTGGTTAGCCTCATCAAGCGCTGATTTGCGAGGAGTCCAGTCAAGCTTCCTGCATCCCTTCGCTGCAGGAGAGACAGCCCGATACGTGCAAACGCTGCTCCATCTGGCCGGAGCGCGAGGAAGCCATCTTCGTTGCCGAAGAATCTGGAGCGCTGGCGAATATCATGCTTTACTGAAGCATCACCGGCCGAGGCTTTGTCCGTAGGCGTCGGTGGCTGAGAGATCGTGCGCTCCCGCCTGCATGTGCAAGGGAGCGATCATGCCGCACCGCAAGCTAATAGCGCGCCTACAGGCAGTCGGCGGTCTGTTCGAACAAGATAAGCTTAGACTCGCGCGCATACCATACAGGCTGAAGTCCTTGGCTGACGGCGAATACGCGGTGCGCGAGGGAGACAAGCCCAGCAGCTGCATCGTTGTGATCGACGGCTTTCTAGCCCGGCAAAGGGTGGTGAATGATCGAAATCAGATCTCGTCATTCTACCTAGCGGGGGACATGCCCGACTTGCCTACCCTGCTTTTGCCGATCGCGGATTGTGATCTTTGCAGCGTCGGCAACTCGACCATAGCCACTGTGCCCCATTCATCTCTCAGAGAGATGATGACCGAATCTCTCGGACTTGCACACGCTTTTTGGCGCGAAACGCTGATACACGCTGCCATCTATCGCGAATGGGTTGAGAATCTCGGAGCGCGCCAAGCCTTAGGTCGACTCGCGCATCTTGTTTGCGAGCTCACCACTCGGATGGAATTCGTCGGGCTGGCGGACAACGGCAGTTTCACGATACCGCTCACGCAACAAGATGTTGCCGATGCATGTGGACTTTCGATAGTTCACGTGAACAGGACGATCCAGGAACTCAGGGCTTTGGGTCTCATCGAATGGGAAAACCACACCGTTACTCTGCTCCGCGCACAGGAACTGCACGCTGTAGCCGAGTTCAGCCCTGAATATCTGCATGAATTGAACCCAAGCGCAGGATCGAAGCTCAGCAAATCTGGCTCAGGGTTTTAGGAACGCGCGGGCATTTACTAACTTAGCGCAAATGCCGCGTTTTCATTTCGACTATCATGAAGCGGAACGGGTTACTCTCGACGAGTTCGGCCAGGAAATGCAGAGCATTGTTGCAGCTCACAGGATGGCCATGGTCGCGCTAGGCGAGGCCGTGCGCGATTTTACCCTTGCTGCTCGTCCAGGCACCATCGCGATTGTCGTTAGGTAGGACGGCGGCGTTCTCCTGACAGTCTCTGCTACTGTTGAGCAGACTGAAGGGGAGACTTGGGCGAAAGAGGCCGCCGACTGCCGCCGCTTTTAAGGCTTACTCCGTCGCGCCTTGTGCATCCGGATTTGCTCCGCGCAACGCGCGAGGCATCGTTAGTCTGGGCGATGTTCCGCAGCGTTTCCCTCACAGGCGGGTGTTCTGCGTTGTCGGCCTTAGTCCGAACTCGTTTGCGTCGGGAACAAAGCCGCCAAGCTTTCCCTCAGCGGCTTGTGTCGTTGTGTTGCGTTGCGTTTGTTGCCGCGCCGAGCGGTGCTCGAACGTAGCCCAAGCCTGCCACCCACAGGACGCACAACCTTCACGAATGAGGCAGTGGATGCGTCATCGCATGAGGCAGTCGATGCGCTACGTACAGCCGTTTTGTTCAAGTTGGAACGAACAAATCCGCGCCTAGAAATACGACGTGCCGATCAGCGGATCCGTGACTTCTACCAGCCAGCAATTCGCTCCCTTTGAAGTGAGCGGACGGCATCGTATGTGCACTTTGGAACATAACTCGCTCTCATGAGTTCCTGATCCGGAACACACCTGACCGGCGACAGGGAGCGAGGGATGCAAGGGGCCGCGATTCTAATCTTGGTCGTGGAGGACGATCAGCTTGTCCGTGACCTGGTGGCAGATGCATTGTCCGACGGCGGCTTTACGACCGAGGTCAGCGTCTGTGGAGAGTATGCCGTCAAACTTCTTCTAAGCGACGCCACCAAGTATCGAGCCCTCATCACCGACATCAATTTGGTTGGTACTGTTGACGGTTGGCAAGTCGGCCACCGCGCCAGAGAGTTAAATCCTGACATCCCTGTTATTTACATGACGGGTGCGGCGGCCGATCAGTGGTCCGCTCACGGCGTGCCCAACAGCATCCTATTGAGCAAGCCATTTGCGCCAGCGCAGATCGTAGCAGCCGTCGCTCAGCTTCTGAACAACGGCGCGCCTCCAGCGTAGTGTCACACTGATGCCTACAAAGAAAAGAAGACCAAGAAGTCAACCGCTTCGTCGAAGCCGGTCGAGAAGCTGCCATGCAGCAGACGATCCTGAATGAATGGCCGAACTGCGGGCCTTGTGAAGAAGCTGCTGCGCAAGCTCAACTGATCGGTGCTCCCTTGAAGAGAGTGATCGGCGCCCCTAGGGAGTGCCAGGGGACAACGGCCGTCGATCGGCCTTAATATGCGATGACGGAGACCGCACCGACACAAGTCGTCTTTGCATGCGCGAGATGCGGCCAAGCGTACAGCGCTGTTCAATTCCGCTCTTCGTTGACGAGAGCAAGCTCTTTCAAGTGCCTATCCTGCGACGCTGTAGTTATCGCCTGGATGGGTGACTACGACTATGGGAATTGGAAGCCACTTTCCCGCACCACCCCAAAGATCGGTCTGCCCCGAGCCGCAGTGACGCGCCGCAAAAAACGGCAGCAATGTTGCCTGTTTATTTCCAGCGACGCCGCACCGCAATTGGCTGTATCGTTCCATTTTTCCAACAGCGGATTTGATTGCCATGCACCATATCCAGAGTAGGCATGTTGCCGCGATCCTCAAACTGACCGACCAGCAGCTTGAAGCAGTTCGCACCGCCCCAGATATCCAAAAGGAATATTCCGAAATCCTCGTCTTGAGAGAGAAGATAAAACTGGCGACCGATCTGAAGAAAGCTCGCCGGCAGCTCCTTGCTCCCTGCCTGCCACGCGCCTGAGGTAAATGATCCTGAACTCCACGATCACGTGTCCCAACTGCAGTCACGCTGCTGCCGAGGTCATGCGGACTGACGCTTGCCAGTTCTTCTATGACTGCAAAGGCTGCGGCGAGCGCCTGAAGCCGCTCCGTGGCGACTGCTGCGTGTTCTGCTCCTTCGGCACCGTTCCCTGTCCGCCGGTTCAAGAGAACGGCAAGGGCTGCTGTAGCTAGCTGCCCTGAAGGGAGCGAGCCGACATCCCTGAGGGAGTGAACACTCGCCGGAAGGCTTGCCGTGTGGATCCAGCCGGTTTTTAGATCGGAGAAGGAAGCCGCTTCTGTCGGGCGCGCGTCGCGCCAACGGGCTCTTTGAAGCAACCGCTGATGGCGCTGCACGACCGCGGAATGCAACTTAGGTCAGGAGCGCGCTCCTAATCGCTCGCGAGGCCGACCCGATATCTTCACGTGCCCGCAAAATTTTGATCCATCCATTTTAGAACGCTGCAAAATTTAATCGCGCTTCCGGTGCCGCCCGCATTGCGGCGGGTGCCGCGACGAAATCCGGCGAGAATGGGAACACTATTCGGAGCCGCGAGGTTCTTCCCGTTAGAGGCTAATGGAATGCGGAGTTTCTTCCATGGCTACCCAGATCGTTATGGACCACAGAGGCGACAGCAGACATTTCTTTGAACGAACTGATCCGAAGGGGCTCGCCGAGGCTGAACGGCGATTTAAGCAGCTCACTGATCAGGGATTTACCGCCGCCACGCGGACGGCGGGCAGTGAACTAAAGGTCACACGGTCGTTTGATCCCACCGCGGATGAGACGCTATTTTATCCGCGGCTCGTCGGCGGCTAAGCTATCGAGATGCGACAATGTTTCTGTTCAGACGCAGGGACGTCAACAGTGCGCGCTTCCGTGCCCTCCGTGAGCTTTATCGGAGCTTCACCGAGCAAAACGGCCCGGAAGCGCGTTCGCGGCGTCTGCTGCGGGATTGGCTATCTCCAGAGCAGCGCGCGCAATTCGATGCCAACAACTATTTCGAAGTCACCGGTTCTCACACCGGCAGACGATATCGAGTTCAATATGGTACCCTGAGCAATGTTGTAGAGCTTGACGTAACTGGGAAGCCCGCGATCGGCTGGTGTTTCGTTCCCGATCGTGCTCTGGCGGCTGGCGATGTGATGCTGGCTCAGAAAATCGCCCTCGAAACCGACGAAGCCGCGGTGCTCGCGCTTGCCCACCGGTTTTCTCCGAGACTGCCATCCCTGCCCCAAGTAGTGCGGCGTGCTTACTAGTTCGCTCACGGACCAGGCTGCCGTTGTGACGGTGACGTCTAGCGGTTCCATTCACGATCAGCGAGGTAGCGCCGAACGCGATCCTATTGGAGACCGCGCCGATAGAAGCTGTGTCGCAGGAGACGACCGCATTCCGTCCTACTGTTCAGGATTTCCGATATTTGCCGCGGGTGGAACGGATCATCGAGCCTGCGAGCACGCTCTGTCCGTGCGGTTGCGGTGCCATGACGAAGATCGGCGAGGACGTCAGCAAACGCCTCGACGTGATCCCGGCGCAATGGCGGGTGTTGGTCACGCGCCGCCCGAAATACATCTGTCGCCATTGCTCGGGCCCTGTCGTGCAGGCGCACGCACCGGAGCACGTGGTGCCCAGCGGGCTGCCGACCGAAGCGGCGATTGCGCACGTGATCGTCTCCAAGTTTGGCGACCATACGCCGTTTTACCGCCACGCCGAGATCTATGCGCGTCAGGGCATCCGACTTGATCGGGCGACACTGGGCAACTGGTCCGGCCACGCCTGCTTCCATCTTCAGCCTATCGCGGACCACATGCGCCAGCGCCTAGCCATGGCGGATCGTCTGTTCATGGACGAAACCACGGCGCCGGTGCTCGATCCCGGGCGAGGCCACACGAAGAAAGGGTACCTCTGGGCGATCGTCTCCGACGACCGCGGCCACAGCGGCCCAAGTCCGCCGATCGTGCTGTTCCGATATGCCCCCGGTCGCAGCGGTGCCTTTGCGGAGCAGTTCCTGGATGGCTTTTGCGGACACTTCCTGCAATGCGACGCCTATGACGGTTATGACCGGCTGACCGAAGTCGCTCGACCGCAAGGGCCGTGGACGCTCGTGCATTGCTGGAGCCATTTGCGCCGGCGCTTCGTCAAATTGGCCCGTAACAGCAAATCGCCGATCGCCGAGGCCGCCGTTCGGCACATCGCACAGCTTTACGCCATCGAAGCCATGGTGCGCGGCTCATCGCCGGACATCCGGCTGGCCGCGCGCAGGGAGCACTCGCTGCCCATAATCGCCGCGTTAAAGACTTGGTTCGAGAAACAGCTGTCGATGATCTCCAGCGGTTCGACGCTCGCCGAGGACATCCGCTACGCGCTCAATCACTGGCAGGGGCTGACCCGCTTCCTCGAAGACGGGCGCCTCGAGCTCGACACGAACCCGGTCGAGAACGCCATCCGGCCAGTCTGCCTGACCAGAAAAAATGCTGTCTTCGCCGGACATGAGGTCGGGGCTGAAAATTGGGCCTTGCTTGCGTCGCTCGTCGCCACCTGCAAGCTCAACGACATCAACCCGGCCGCCTACATCGCCGAAACACTCGAGGCCATCATCGACGGCCATCCCCATAGCAGAATCGAAGACCTCATGCCGTGGCGATTCCGCAAAGCGTCAAGCCAGCTCCAATAAGGGTCCCGGATAAGCGCTTACGATGTTCCGTGGCTAACTGACGACTTTGAGCGATGGTTTCGTTGGCTCGCTCGAGCAGGCGACGTGTCTCGGCGCTGAATTCTTCGGCCATTCTGCGCTCCTAACATACAAGGCGGGAGCGCGGAATTCTCTCAGCCACCGACGCCTACAGTCAGCCCCTCGGCCGGCGATACGTATCAACGTGCGGAGCCGCCTATCGTTGCTGGGCTCGTCCACTCCCCCTCAGGAGGAGTCAAGGCGCGGTAAGCCAGCCCTTGGAGAGGTTTTAGGAGGAAGCCCACCATGCCTCGGGGAATGGCGTCAGCAAAGTCCGATTGACTTGGTTGTCGTTGCCGGGGGGCCCGATAGCTCCTCATCCAGCTTGGTGGCACGCGGCGACGGAAGCGGACAGACAGGGCGCCGGGTTCACGACTTCGAAGGCTGCGCGAAACGGGATGTGTCAAGCGTAATGGAGGCACACCGCGGGCCCTCCGCTGCTTCTTCGACTAGACCTCGAAGGTATTCCAATTCTGAGACCTGAGAGGTGATTTCGCCAAGTCCTTGGGCATAAAGGATTGCGCGAGAGCTTCGCATAAATGTTCTCCCCACCACAACAAAATCACTATCAGGACAGCATCAGAGCAAATGAGAAGACTTAAATCAGCGACCGGGCTCGGCTTCATTGAAGCATGTGAATCCCGTCTGCGAACCCGAGTAGTTCCGGAAATTCAGAACCCCACTGTCTCCACTCAGGTAGGGGGCTGCCGTCTGCTCAAAATGAATTTATTGACTGCTTGAATCGTGCGAGCAAGCTGTCGCCGCCGGCGCGACCTACGCGGCGGGGTGACTAGCACAACGAAGAGCAGGTTCAGCAGCAGCCAGCAGCCGACCGCGATGAAAATGTACTTCATAACTCCTCAGAGGTACCCTCGGCGCGCCTGCGCCCGACTCGCGATCGCATCCGACGTGAGGGATGTCGACTGGAGTAGCCTACGGCAGGTCGCCGATGGGCCGATACCCGCCATCAGCTCTTGGCAATCAATGGCGTTCAACGCGGATCTCTCCTGATACCTTCTAGCTCACCCCACGGAAGTCCCTCGCCATTGCACGATGAGTTCACCGCTACGCTAATGACGGGCGTAATGTGCTTAATCAATCCAAGCTCGCGAAGAAATTTGGACCAAAAGTAATCGAGTACTGTCCAGAATACGGGCTGTTGGACGTACACCGTGCCGCGAAAGACAACGAACGAGCGATCTGTACCTGCAGCAAGATGCCGAATGAGATCCCGGTTCGAGCCATCGGGAATAAGTGTCGCGATCTGCAGATGGCACGAGGCTCTGCTCGCCCGGATAATCGGCGTGTAATTCACGACCTCGTCGGTCACGACGACGTTGAAGTGGTTGCGTTCAAAGAATTTGATAAGGTCGTCCTTTAAATAGTTTTGAGTTTCGGGCTGGCTTGCGATCTTCCATCCAATCGTCAACAAAAGCACGGCAGCAATAGACCACCTAAATGCGCTGGAATAGTTCACGCCGCACCCCAAGAACACTGAAGCCGACTATCAGGCCGAGTATGATTGTGTTGCCGACCGCGTCTCCCCACGGTCCATGGACGGCGGCGTAATGCCATTGGCTCAAACCCATCAAACTTATCCGCGCGACGTTCACAGCTATTACTGAAACGCAGGCCAAAAGGCACCACGACACGTCGTAAACGGATTTCTTGGAGCCCGCTAATTGGCTCAAGGTAACCCAACACAGTACTGCAAGAGACACGTTCGCAAGCGAAGAACAAGCTGGCCAGATTACAAGAACTCCGGATCCGTCAGCAAATTCCACAATGTCTCCGGTCCGATGCGTCCCCAGTATCCAACCAACGAGTGACGCGTCGATCTGCAATATTAGGTTTGCAAAAAACTGAAATAGCAATCGGCTCCAAAGCATGGGCACGGTGGTAGCCAGTAATATGAAAGCGCCCCGTCGAGATGAGGCGACATCGGCGGAGATAATGATGTAGAGACTAAGAGCGGCTATTGCGAGCCAGCTTAGGGCTCCGATCGGAAGAATGACCAGAAAGAGAAAACCTGCCCCCAGGGCCAGCTCTGACGGACGCACCCCAAACGTTCGGTCTCGAAGAACAAGAGATACCCCGGCGGCACACGAGATCCACACAATTATGCTAATCCCGAAGGTATTGAAAAGCGCCTCCGCCCATCCAAGCCGGTTAACTGATTGGATGATGCGTGATGCGAGGCCACTTACACAACCGAGAGCGAATAGTCCCGCAAAGAATTCTCCACGTGACAACTGCCTTATTCGCAATGTACCACGTGCAATCCACTCGTTTGAATATGCGACCACAAGCCAGCGCCTCGCCTTGTTTTCAGCCGCCGAGTATATGCCAAACCACCATCGAGTCTTGCTTGAGAACCAAAATCCCTTGAACTCTGGCGCAGATGAAAGCGGACACAACGATTTCGTCCGGCTACTATCCGCGGAGATTGCGATTAACTAACTGCAACGCCTCGCGTGCGCGGCGTGCTCATTACAACAGGCTAGCAATCGCTCTCTTCGGGATTGGCGTGCAGCCCGTTGCGACCGCTTGAAGTACCTACCGAAATATCAGGTAAGACAGACTGCCCCGGGAAGGCGAGCTACCAATGTCAGCCAACCTTACGACGGCGTTTAACCAACCAGTAGACACCGTAGCCAATGGCGAGAATCGGAAGGCCGGCGCCAGCAATCGGACCGGGGGCTCCCCTCACTTGGCCGGGCGCGTTTTCGCAATTTCCATTGCCGTTGCAGGCTAGGGCGGGCGGCGCAGAAATTATTAGAGTGAAGGCCAGAGCTAATGCAGACAAAACTCCCGAGGCGATCTTCATTGTTCTGCTCCACATTTTAAACGGGTTGGATCTTGTTTTGCGGATTTATTGAGCTTTAATTTACATTTAATGATAGTTAATGCCTACCAAAACGTCAATAGCTGGAAAACCCCCGAGTGGCAGTCATGCTGACCTTTAAGCGGCTCCTGCAGGATATCGCCTTTAACAAGATGTCGATTGGAATCGCGCATGCGCATCGTTTCCCCCTGCTGCATGAGAAGCATGCGCTCCGCGAACTGCTCGTCTATCTCGACGTCGATTGCGTTTTCGACGTGGGCGCAAACGAGGGGCAATATGCCGAGTTGCTGAGATCTATCGGTTACGACGGCCAGATTGTTTCGTTTGAACCTGTCCCGCGACTCGCAAAGGCGCTGCGCGCAAAAGCTGTCTACGACGCGAGTTGGTATGTTGAGAGCGTTGCATTGGATTCAACGCGACGACATGTCGAATTTAATGTGGCATCGTCCCATTCACTATCGTCTCTGCATACGCCGCTGTCGGGTGGCGTGTTTGAGCGGGATATAGCCGCGTCAGAAAGAATCGGCATCGACACAGACACGCTCGATGATTACTTTCGCAAATATCAGAAAACGCTTGGGTTCAAGCGTGCCTTCCTGAAAATGGATACTCAAGGGCATGACCTCTCCGTTGCCGCGGGAGCCGGCGAGATGCTCTCAGAATTCTATGGCCTCCAATCCGAAGTGGCAATCGCTCCGTTGTACCAAGACCAGCCGAGCCTGAGAGAAGCCGTAACATTTTACGAAGAACGAGGCTTTGCCATAAATGCAGTCCTTCCCACGCACTACGCCTTTCCCACCCTGATCGAGGTCGATTTCCTATTCATAAACAGGCGTCGCATCCACACTGATCCAACAACGAGCTATCGACGGCAGCGCCGTAAATCCGCTGAGGTATGGCCAGGCGCGAACGAAACTAACAAGGCCGTATAGAAGCCCAGTCGTTTTGGCGGTGTTCAGCGGTGGTCCTTCCGCACGATAGATCTAAACCATTCAACTGCAGGCCGCACCAGCTGCCATTCTCGCGACCCAAGAACCTTCTTGCAGGCGAGAAACCACCAACGACGCGATCTTTGAACGCTCGGATCAATACTCACTGCAAGTTTAGACAGGCGTGCTGAGCTCTCCATCGCGCCTTCATTGAAGGCAGCGCTTGCGCAGCCGATCGCTTCAAGTGCCAACATGTGGTTCATCCGGATACGAAGATCAGCAGCGTTGGTGAACCTCGCGGCGCTACTATCCAGGAAATGTTCTATCGCTGCCTTGCGTTGGAGCAGGTCTTGCTCCCGCGAAGGCTCACTTGACATATTGGCCGAGTGCGCTCGATACACGGCTTGGTCAGCGGCAATGACCCCGACATCGCCGTGTGCGGCCAGCCGTAACCACATTTCCATGTCAGAGGCGTAGGGTAAATCAGCCAAATACCCGCCGCGTTTCTGCAGGCATGTGCGAACCACGACGGTTGGTGACAGCACAATGTTTTTTGCGCCGCTAAGTGCAATGAAATCAAGTCCGGACAAAACACGGGTTCTCGATCCCACGCCTGTTCGACGCCGCGAACGCTCCCCGCGTTGATCAAGAACAACCGCGCCGCCGAAGGTGAAAGCGACGGACGGATGATCGTCCATCAGCTCGACTGATCTCGAAAGGGCACCGGGCAACAGGTAATCGTCCGCAGACAGCAGAAGCATGTAGTCGGCTCTCGCCCAGGCGATGCCTTCATTGGCGGTAGCAATCAGCCCTTGATTCGAGGTGTGCCGGCAATAGCTGACGCGGGATCGGAGCAGACTAACTCTTCCGCAACTTCCGCTGTATTGTCCGGCGACGCATCATCGATAATAAGCACGCGCAGTTCGGGGCCGGATTGCGTCAAAACGCTCCCGACGCACTCTCGCAGGAAGCGCCCATACCGGAAGCAGGGAACAACCACGTCTACCGAACTCATTTTCGCAAACAGACCGTCACAAAGAGGGCTGAGCCCGCCCGTCTGAGAAAATCAAATCCAATTAAAAGGGTTCCTGGCCGGCTGCTGCAACAGGCAGCCGGTCAACTCCCTTCAAGGCAGCTGCTACAGCAAGCCTTTCCATTCTCCTGAACTGGCGGACACGGAACGGTACCAAAGGAACAGAACGCGCAGCGGTTGCCGAGGAGCGGCTTAACGCGCTGGCCGCCCCAAGATTCCCGCGGAAGACGCCTTACGCGACTACATCGCAAGCTGGTTAGTTGATGAACCGGTGTATTTGCTCCACGCGCAACGAACAAAAGCCGGCGCACGTCAGCCCAGAGGACTTGGCCACTTGCCTTCTAGGTCAGCAAGAGGCCATGCGGCGCGAATATTAAATCCTGAGGCCTGAGTGCTTCCTATACGAGCACGTCGTTGCCTGCGCTGAACGTGATCGTGCTTTCGTGTGCTGTCGTGTCAAATGCCGAGATCGTAAGTTCGCTGAAGTTCTCAATACCAAGCGCAGCGACATCGATGTAGTCGGTTCCTAAATTCGAAATACCCTGGCCAAGATCCGCGACTTTGTCGTGGCCGTTATTGACGTTGAACACAAAGGTGTCGTTGCCTCCTTTCGCGAGCCCAAGCATCACCTGAGCGTCGCCCCACATGTCATCTTTTCCGGTGCCGCTGATCAACTGGTCGTTCCCTCCACGCGCGTTGTCAGCATGGTCTGCCCATCCCCGACAAGCATGGTATCGTATGTTCCGGCAGGAACCGGGCTTGGAACATTGCCTCCGGTCAGACTGTCGTCGCCGCCCTGAGCGTCGCCGGAGATGGTCAGCGCATCGCCGTAAGCTCTGCTCAAGCCGGATGCGATGCCGCCCCCTTGCAATGCGCTGCCGCCGATCTAGGAATTCTCGGCAGGCCGTTACCGCCGTTAGCCTACAGGTTCAGTGCGTGGTGGGGAAACGAGAGTTCGCGCAAAGCTGGGCACACGCAAGCCATGGCGTGGCTGCAGTCAGGCTTCGCGGCTAGGCTTTCCCTGAAACAGCGAGCAGTGGAATTTCATCGAACTTGAAGGCTTTCATGGCCACCCACCTTATGAGCAGCACCTTTAGGCCCTGGGTCTTTCCCACACGCCGCAAGTGCGAACGCGGCGCTCATTGCGGCTACTTGCCAACCTCCAACGATCAAGATGATTAAACTTCTCGGCTGACAGCCGCGCAAGAGGCGTTAGAGGTCCGATCGCATCTTGGAGCAATGCCCCTCCACCGTGATTGCCGCTCCATGAGGTGGCTCATTGGCATCCTGGCGGCGTTCCTGATCTGCCTCTTCATCTACGCCGGGTCAGCCTTCGTTTCGGTCTTGGGCCTGGTTTCGGCCGTGCGAAGCGCAGACGCCGCTCAGGTGATGGCCCGGACTAATCTTCCGCGCCTCCGTCATTCGGTAGTCGATCAGGTTGTGTCCGCTTATCTCGACCGAATTGGCCGAAAGCGG
>NZ_JADPKX010000007.1:0-10920 GCF_023074155.1 Bradyrhizobium sp. 134
CTGCGCTGCTCGGCAAGGATGCTGCCGGGTTGTCGGCATCCGCCATCGGTCGCCTGAAGGATGGCTGGCTCGACGAGCACGCCGCGTGGCAGAGGCGCGATCTGTCGGCCAAGCGCTACGTCTACATCTGGGCTGATGGCATCCATCTCGAAGCCCGGCTCGAAGACGAAAAGCAATGCATCCTGGTGCTGATCGGCGCGACGCCGGAAGGCCGCAAGGAACTGGTCGGCTTCACCGATGGCGCCCGGGAGAGCGCGCACGATTGGCGCGATCTGCTGCTCGACCTGAAGCGGCGCGGGCTCGACGTGGCGCCGCAGCTCGTCATCGCCGACGGCGCGCTCGGGTTCTGGAAGGCCGCTGGCGAGGTCTGGCCGAAAACGCGCGAGCAGCGCTGCTGGGTGCACAAGACCGCCAATGTGCTCGCCAAGTTGCCGAAAAGCCAGCAGCCGAAAGCCAAACGCGCGTTGCAGGAGATATGGATGGCTGAAACCAAGGTCGCTGCCGAACTGGCGTTCGACGCCTTCATCGAGAGCTACATGCTGAAATACGAGAAGGCCGCCGATTGCCTGAGCAAGGATCGAGACACGCTGCTTGCTTTCTACGACTTCCCGGCTGAGCACTGGAAACATTTACGGACCACGGATGAGATGGACAAGCGATTTCTTCATGGCCGAGGCGACGATTGCGGAGATCGCCGTAAGTCCATTCTTTTGTTCGGTCGCGCTGCGGGCCATTCTTCCGTCCCGGCCACCGATCTCGCAGCCGCCGCGCGCAGGGGCGGTCAAGGCTGGCCGCATTTGCGGCCACCGCATGGCTTGGCCTTGACCGGCCCGAGCACGACGGCACGCTGGCGTGGAACGGGACTGGGTTCCTGGCCTGGCTAGACTTGCCGTCAACCGCGACTATGGTTGTTGGGCGCGGGCGACCTCGTGGCGAAGCGTGACGCGTCGGCTGCAAGCGTCACCGGACTGCCTATTTTGTCCTGCCGGACTGAGGCGCCCGCGCGCCCGCTCTTGGCCGCCGCGCTTTCCATTGCGACACGAATTGTTCGTAGTTTCGCTCCGCCTGGGCGGCAATCAGCATCTCGCGGTCGCGCAGCGCCTTGATGTTGTAGGCATAGGCAGGTCCACGCCGGCTGCCTTTCTGTTGCGGATGTCCGGCTTGAAGTTGCATTGCGCGGGTCTTGTTGGCCACCAGGGCCGGGCGCGCCCACAGGTAATCTTCGCCCTTCGTCAACAATTGCCAGCAGAGCACAGTGAGCTTGCGAGCCACGGCCACCGCGGCGATCTGATGGCCGCGCCGGGCGCGGATGCGGACGAAAAAAGCATGCAGTGGACCGGGCGCCTTGGCCGCTGCCCAGGCCGCCTCGACCAGCATGGCACGCGCGTGAGAACGGCCGATCTTGCTGATACGACCGTGATGGGCAGCTCCCAGTCCCGACTGCCGCACCCGCGGGTTCAGCCCGAAATAGCTCACCAGCTTCTGCGGGCTGTTGAACCGGCCGATGTCGCCGATCGCTGCCACGATCCCGGCGGCGACCGCGAGATTGACGCCGGTGATTGTCATCAATCTGTTGACCGCGGGATCGTCCATGGCGTCCTGTGCGATCTCGCGGTCGAGCAGGGCCAGGTCTTCCGCCAACCGTCAAGCTCACGGACGTGCCGATCGATCGCTGCGCGTTCATCGTCCGGCAACTGTTGAGCGGCCAACCACGCCCGGCCGCGGGCGTTGAAAAGATCGGCATGCGGGCACTTCGGGATCAGGTGCGCGTGCAGGATCGAATGCACCTCGTTCTTGAGCCGCGTGCGATGCCGCACGACCTGGTAGCGCCGCGCCACCAGCCTGCGCTTGCGTTCGGTCTCCGCGTCAGGCGTCCAGATCTGCGGCAGATACCCGGCCGCCTGCAGACTGGCGAGCGTGCCGGCATCGATCTTGTCGGTCTTGACGTGAGCCTGGGCGATCGCCTTCACCTGCAGCGGATCGGCGATAATCACCCGTGCCACAAACGGCGCCAGAACCCGCGACACCGCCATGCTGTTGGCAGTCGCTTCGAGCACCACCTCATCGCTGGCCAGCAGGGTCTTGCCAAATCCCTCGAGCGCAGTCCGCGTCATATCAACCCGGCCCGCATGTCGGAGCTTGCCGTCTTCCCAAAACACCACCTCCCCGAAAGTCCGGTGGACGTCGATGCCAATCACCCGTCGCATTTGCACCTCCTGCTCGATATGACGGGAGCTGCGGGCGACACGACAACTACGGATTCGCGCTCACGGCGCAACCGGGCGAGTCGCAGAGGCGGCCAGCTACTAACTCGAGCTCTCGGCTCATCGTATGCATCGGCCTGCCCGCACATCGTGCTCCCGGTGCCTCTGTCCCGATGGTCGCACCATACGCCACGATGCAGAACACCGCAGCGGAACATTGGCACCGAGAACTCTCATACCGGTTACCAACCCCATTGAAAGCACCTTCGCCACCGTGCGCCATCGCACGATCCGATCGAAGGGCTGCCTGTCCAACAGGACCGCGCTCGCGATGGTCTTCAAACTGCTGGAAACCGCGCAGAGAAGCTGGCGCCGCCTCGACGGCACCAACCAGTTGCCAAAACTCGTTCTTGGTGTGACATTCAACGACGGGATTGAGGTCATCGCCAAGCCGGCCGACCGTCAGCCCACAACCGCCGCCGCCTGACCGGCGCCGGCCGTCACCAAAATTTGGCGATAGCTCTCCATTCTCAAGCAGGGCGCCGACGGCGTGCCGGTTGTGGAGATCTGCCGCAAGGCCGGAATCAGCCAGGCGACTATTTCAATTGGAAGACGAAGTATGACGGGCTGCTGCGGACCGAGATGCGGCGGCTGAAGCAGCTCGAGGACGAGGACGTCAAGCTGAAGAAGCTGGTCGCCGATCTCTCGCTCGACAAGAAGATGCTGCAGGATGTGATCCGCCGAAAGCTATGAAGCCCGGCAGGAAGCGCAAGCTGGTCGACGAAGTCCGCATCGAGTGGCAGGTCTCGATCCGCCGGACCTGCGCGGCGATCCGGTTCGATCGATCAACCTACCATCGCAAATTGCGTCGCTCCGGACAGGCTACCCTCAAACATCTGATCAAGGAGATCTGTCATGCGCGCGTTCGCTACCGCGCTCTCGCCGCCACCTTCGCGCCGCCTGTCATGGCGCGCCCTCGGCTTTTGAACCAAGGGGTAGCCAGTACGTTATCAGATGTAAGCTCGTCATAGGTTGTAGTACCGGTTCATTGGCACGACACCGGCCACATATGGATCCAATGCCCGCCTTTACGCGCGGACCCCGCTTATCTGCATTCTGGATGAGCCTGCCGAAATAGCATGTCCATAGACTGTGATTTGACGGCCGTCAGCGTGGCTGCTTTAGCGGATGAACGAGAGCGAATCTACGATTTTCCTGACAGTCGTCAGGGCAAAGTTCCTCGTTTTCTAGCAAAGGCGAACGCGATCTGCCTTTCACTAGAACTGGTAGCAGGAATCGCTTCGTGTTTGCTGTAGTCTTCGCCATCGAGGTCGACGATCGATTCGGGACTAAAGCGCCGTAATTTGTGATCGCGATCTGCAACGATCGTGTAAGATGACTACAATCCTAACGGTTCTCTGAAAAGGGCTACCATCCCGCCGTTCATGACTCGCGATCTAAATCGAAGATTCAGATGACAAGTCCGATAGATAATCCATTTATTAAACCAGCGTTGACAAACTCCACGACTGTTGCGTTGACCGCCGAACCTGTGCGGCTCGTCTCTGGAGCCGCCAAGCGAGCTCGGCTGACAGTCCCGATGTCGATGATGCCGTTTGCGTTTGGCCGCGGTGCGGCGGCAAACGTTCGGTGTAAGGCTCGCTGCGCACTTCATGAGCCCAAGCAACGTGCAGCCGCTTTGAAGAAACGGCATCATAGCGCCGTAATGATGAAGCTGCAGACTCATGGCTTATGGTCATGAAGCGTGTCGAATATCCTTCCGGACGCTCCACCAGGTCGACCGTCTTTGTTGGCAAGAATCGCTTTGGAAACTGGGTCGTCCGCGAACAGAATGGTAACTTTGGTGGCCTGTTTGCGAGCCGCGCGCAAGCACTGAAATACGCACTCTGCGAGAATGGCCAACATCCAGAAGCTGTCCTCGAGGTATCTGGCGAGATCGAACTCGTTATTCCCTGCAGTCAGCGTAGGCGCGGGATTTGATAAATCGGCGCAATTGAGAAAGAGTAAGTAGCATTGCTACAGCCCCGCGAAAACAGACCGCCACGCCCTTAAGTGAGCATGCCGGTTGGCTGAAGGACGATCGCGAGCAGCGAAAATATGGACCTTCGTCTTTCGCCAAGAGGACGGGAACCAAGTCCGATCTTCGCCGACCGCTTTCTGCGCCGGGCGAAAGACCAAGATAAGCGCTAACAGTCGATGTGTTCGGTAAAAATGTGCGTCACCATTATCCATGCTTTCGAGAATCGCGTGCAGTTCTGCGCAGGTTCTACGATCTCAGGTCCGGCGATCGCGTATGGGTGTCATTCGGCATGCAAAATTGGCTTTGACTCATATGTGGAACGGCCCGGCTGCAAGATCTTTCTCTGGTTGAACAAGGGATGACGGTGCGGTCATATGTTCGGCCTGTAAACGCGGCGCCCGGCCGCTGGCCACGATGATATCCGCGGAAGCAAATCGCCCAATCAATTTCTCGCCCTCGAAGCGCAGTGAGTCAGGCGGTCTGATCGCTACCGGGAATGTCGTCATTCGGGGTTCATCCAGATTTGCACCTTGCCTCCTCGGCAGCTTTCTTCTTCCGCCGGAGAGTTCTTAAGATTGGGTTTTCAGCATTGCAGGGGGCGCATGATAGATGCCGCCTCTGACCAGCAAGGCCCAGATGGTGCGCGCAATCTTATTGGCGAACGCCACCGCTACGACTTCGACGGCCGTCTTTGCAGCATGGTCCGAATCCAGAGCGGGACTTTCAAGCCTCGCTTGCCAAGCTTGATGATTGAGGTCGCACCAACGATCAAGAGCGTCCGTATGCCGATTTCCACGCTTTGATACGCCCCGAGCCTTTCTTTCCCGCCGCTCGACTGAGCCCTCGGTGTTAGCCCCGTCCAAGCAAATCTCGTGCAGTCGCAAAACCGCGAGCATCCACGACCGACGTCCGAACGGTAGCGGCGATGAGAGGGCCGACACCGGGGATACTCATCAGGCGCCTCGCATCGGGGGTCCTTTCTGACGGCAACCAAAATCTCTCTGTCGAGCTTCTCTATGCGGGTTGTAAGCAGCTCAATCTGTTCAGCGAACTGGATCAGAGCAAAGCGGGCGGCGCCGGGGACCCTATTGTCTTTTTCGTCCCGGAGAAGCACCAGGAGTTTTGCGATGCTTGCCATGCCTTTTCCGGCGATAATGCCCAATTCGGCCATATGAGCACGCAGGGCATTTGCAGTCTGGCTGCGCTGCCTCATCAGCATCTCTCGCATTCGCAAAATCATGCTGGATGCTTGTTGTTCGGCAGTCTTCACCCGTACGAATCGCATTGTCGGGCGGGTGACCGCCTCACAAATGGCTTCAGCATCCGCCACGTCCGTCGTTTCGTTTGACGTAAGGCTTCACCTAGGCTGGCGGCATCATGCGGACAGAGTGGCCCAGCGCCGCGATCTCGCGTGCCCAGTGATGTGCACTCGCACAGGCCTCCATACCTACTAAGCAAGCTGGAAGGCTCCGAAAGAAGGGCAGAACCTGCGATCGCCGCAATGCGAACCAAGACTTTCCCGTTTTCGGCGGTGCCGTGAACTTGAAAGATCGACTTGGCCAAAACGGTCCTTCCTTTGTGGCGCCTCTCTACGCGACCACGTTAGGCACTTTTGATGCCGGTTCGAAGGGCCGTTCCACACCATCACTTTTGATAAAGTTCGAGAGCGGGCTCGTTGGTTTCACAAGGGAATCAACATGGTGCAGCGAGCCCTACGTCCGTCGGCCTTAGTCCCTCCTGGGCTTGTCGTTGAGAGTGCCATCTGTGACGGCACTGCAACCGTGATTACCGTGCGTCCCACTGGTGACACGAGTCTCTGTCCCGGGTGCAAATCCAGTTCTGCGCGAATCCACAGCCGATATCAGCGATGTCTCTCGGCTCTGCCGCTGGCTGGGCGGCCGGTTCGGCTTATGGTCGTTGCACGCCGATTCCGATGCGATGCTACCCTTTACGCTCGACGTATTTTCATCGAGCGCTTCGATAATAGCATTCTGGTGCCGTGGGCGAGGCGAACGACCCGGCTCGGTTTTGTCGTTCACCACCTTGGCCTTGCTTTGGGCGGACGGCCAGCGGCGAGTTTTGCTGGCCGGCTGATGATGCCCGTGAGTAGCGATACCTTGCTTCGCGTCGTTAGAAGGCGCGGATGCCCGCCCTTTGCCGCGCCGACGATTGAGCATGGCGGCGCAATCAGCGCTACGGAACAATCATCTGGTTGAGAGGCGACGACCGATCACACTTCTACCCGACAGAGAGCCGGCTGAGTTCGACCCTACGAAGCTCATGCCAAAGCCAGCTCGCCATTGTGCCCGTCTCAAAGCCGATACGCTCCGCCTGTGGCGCATGTTCACGCTCACGCCCTCGCGTGCTGCATCCCGCCGCCACAGCCGTCTTACCATAAGCATAAGCGCCGCCGTGGACCGGGTTCTCAATGATCCGGTGGATGGCGGAGCAATTCGGTCGCCGCCAGGCTGTGTCGCCGTCGGTCTGCTTCACCGGTAGATCGAGATTGCACTCGTGGAGGCAGCAGAGCGCCTGTCGCGCACTGCCCAGTTCCTCGACCTTGTCGAACACCAGCTTGATCGCTTCCTGGACACGCCGATCCGGATCTATCTCATACTGGTCGCCGGCCTTCACGAAGCCGACGGGCGCCGCCACAACCAACTCGCCCTGGCGGGCCTTCTCGTGGCGGGCCGAGAGCGAGCGCTGGCGCAACAAATCCAGCTCGTACTCGTTGAGGCTGCCCTTGAGCCCGAGCAGCAGGCGATCGTTGCCGTGCCTTAGCGCATAGATGGTCTCCTGATCGACCAGAACGGTATCGACCACGCGGCACATCTCGATGAGTTGCTGCCAATCCCGCCTGTTGCGAGCGAAGCGCGAGACCTCGCGGGCGCAAACCGCACCAACCTTGCCGAGGCAAACCTCCGCCACCACCCGCTCAAAGCCAGCGCGTTGTACCCCGCCGGCGTCTGAACGACCGAGATCATCATCGATCACTTCGATCTCTAACCACCCGAGCGCCGTGAGCCGGTCCCTCATGGCGCATTGCAACGCGCTGCTCTCGCGATTGTGCAACACCTAATGTGCTGAGGTTTGGCGCACGTAAAGAATCGCCTTGCGCTCCAGATGATGAGGCCTGACTTTGTCAGAGATCATGATCGACCTCCTTCGCGAGCAGCGTTGCTGTCCTCGCAGCATGGTCGAGGATCAACTGCGTCATCAGGCTCGTGAGGGCCGCCCGGGGCTTCCGCCGGCTGCTCCGGCCATGCTGGCGCGCCGATGGGGCCATTCGACAGGCCGCTCCCGAACAGATCCATCTGTTGCTGCGGCCGCGGTTGTCGATTGTGTCGGTATCCGCTCCCTGGCATTGCCGTCTGGCTTGACATGAGTCGCTCCCCGATTCTGGCCGTGAGAGCCTCTGGATGCGCCAGAAAGCGGGGCAGCTGATGGCGTTCGATCATTAACGCCAGATCGACAAGCGCAGAAAGCGCTGCAAGTGCGGTTATGCTGACAAATGGCCGAGCTGCCAAAAGCTCCGCCTCAGGGCATGCCGTCCGGTCGAACATCCATGCTGGAACCTCCAGCCAACGATCTGCTTGCGATCCATCCAGCGAGCAGCGGAAAGCACTTCATCAGCCTTGTCAACCGTTCCGTGAACGCAAACGTGGCGACCAAACCAAGGACGATATCGATAAAGAACCTCGCGAAGAACGGTCCTGTGGGCGTTTCTCAAACCTTGTTGTAGAACCACAGACGACCGCACTCGCAGCTTGGATGGAACCCCGTCCGAATTCGCGATGACCTGCCACCCGCGCCGGGATCTGACGCTGCGCTATGCCGAAGGCTCCGCGCCAGCTCCCGTCGCTCCCACCGCCCAACCGGGCAAATCCAAACGCAGGGACAGATGACGGTGCCAGCCATGCCAGCATCTGCTTTCGTTGTGATCGAGCCCGAACTCGTTTTTTCGCGGTTTCAAAGCTGTCCTCGATCGCCCATCGATGGCCTTCGACTGCGACCAGCGTTTCAATGGCTGTTCCCGCCGGGCACCCAGCTGGTGAAGAAGGCGAGGTCATCATCGGCGATGCGACGACGGACCAGTAGACCGCGTGTCCACAAACCGTCATTTGCACTGTTGAATCTGCTCGGCCTCAAGATCCGCCAATTCGAGATAACACCAATCGTGCCGCCGCCGGTCCTTTGGTTCCGGCTCCCGCCGAAAGGCGCTTCCAGTCGGATGAGCGCCGCGTCCGGGCGAGATCTGCAGCCGTACCGGCGACCGGCGGTCGCTTGCCCTAGGATCGGAACGCATGAGCGCTGCTGACCCCAAGCACGTAGCGTTTGCTGACCCGACGTAGTTGCTGTTCGATGTCGCCGACCGTAGACGGTATCACCGGCCACCCCCACTTGAATGGTACAGACGCGGCTATCGCGCGTGCGATCATTCTCGTCGCAAGCTTTGGTTTGGTCGCAAAGCCGACATCGGCAGGCACATATGTGGCTTCCAGACGATCTGGATCGTCGGTCCATTCCTTCGGAAGATACAACGCGCGATCGATGAACTCATGGCCGACGCGAAACGTAGGCAGCGAAGACGCCGGTCTGGCAGTTCGTGATCTCCCTGCCGAACCGGTATATTGCCGCGCCACTCCGCAGACGCTTTGCCCTGTTTTGAGAAAGCCGGTTTCGTCGATCACCAGCACCGCATCCTCATCCGCCAAATGCTCGATGACATAGTCGCGCACGATATCGCGCAGAGCATCGGCGTCCCAATCCCCACGACCCAGAATCGCCTGCTGCCGCCATGGGCCAGGATCGCCAGCCGCCTCCGCGCGCATCCAACCGGTCTTGCGTTGCTCATCTCCGAGCAGGCCTTCCAGGAACAGACCCGCATTCGTCGCAACACGCTCTTGCGTGAACAACGGACGTGTCGGTTGGAAGCGACGCCGTCCACAACGCAAGCGTCTCCTCAACCGACGCGGCCCGCACCACTACATTCGAATCACGGTTACCCATGGATTCATAAGTCCGCAATAAAAGCAACTGTAATGCTAGGGTCTGTTCCTAGTTAGCATCACGTGATTCTCTGACCTGTGCATTGACGGGAGATCTGGCTGAATGATAGGCAATGGGCGCGCATCGAACCTCATCTGCCGACGGGACTGACAGGGCCGGAGCGAGACGACGATCGGCGCATCATCAGCGGCATCGTTCACATGCTGCAATCGGGTGCGCGATGGCGCGATTGTCCACCTGAGTACGGCCCTTACACGACCATCTACAAACCGCTTCAATCGTCGGGCCAAGCGTGGAGGATGGTGCGCAATCTTTGAAGCGCTGGCCAAGCTTGGCAAGGATTCCGTTGCGCTGTCGCGCGACTCGACTTCGGTCAAAGCTCATCGTTGTGCCTCCGGCGGAAAAGGCGCGAGTATAGTCAAGCGATCGGCCGATCGCGCGGCGGTCGCAGGACAAAATCGAGGCCCTAAGTGATCCGCTCTGCCGGCCGGTCGTCCTTCATCTGACCCCAGGCCAGGATGCCATATCGCTGCTGCGACCGACGTTCTGGCGCTCGCCCCGCCCATGCACGCGCTCCTCGCTGACAAAGGCTATGATGTCCCACAGCTTTCGCGCCGAAATCGTTAGTCGCGGCGCCAAGCCCGTCATCCCCAATAAATCCAACCGTATCGTCATCCATCGCTTCAACAAACACGCCTACAACGGCCGAAACGTCATCGAGCGCAACTTCTGCAGGCTCAAGGACTTCCGGCGCATCGCTACCCGATACGATAAGCTCGCTCGGAATTTCTTGGCCGCGGTTCATCTCGCCGCTCTCTTCTCATATTGGCTCAATTGAGTCTGGACCCTAACATTACAGTTGCCGTTTTGCTTTGAGATGCGCGCGCTGAGCGGCAGCCTGGTGGGCTCTGCGCCAGAATGACCATGCGATGACATGCGCGGGTTGGATCCGCTTTCGAGCAAGCCTGCTGGCGATGCGGCGGATTTCCTGGATTGACCAACGGATCAGCGGCGGCGTGGGTGTGCTTTGGCTTTTGCCGGGGGGCGGCGTTTGGTTTTTTTGGGCGGTGGCGGATTGGCGCGATGGCGGATCGCCGCCATCATGGCGAAGGCGAGCATCACCAGGGACACGTGGCGATGCCAGCCATGCCAGGACCTGCTCTCGTTGTGATCGAGCCCGAACTCGTTTTTCGCGGTTTCAAAGCTGTCCTCGATCGCCCATCGATGGCCTTCGACCGCGACCAGCGTTTCAATGGATGTTCCCGCTGGGCACCAGGTGGTGAAGAAGGCGAGATCGCCATCGGCGATATGGCGACGGATCAGCAGACCGCGCGTCCATAAACCATCATTTGCGCTGTTGAACTGCTCGACCTCGAGATCGGCCAGTTCGAGATAACACCAGTCATGCAGCCTCGGTCCTTTGGTTCCGGCTCCCGCCGACAAGCGCTTCCAGTCGGACGGGCGCCGCGTCCGGGCGATGTCTTCGGCCTTGCCGGCGACCGGCTGTCGCTTGCCCCAGGATCGGACGACATGAGAGCTGCTGACCCCGAGCACATAGCCTTTGCCTGCCCGCCGTAGCTGCTGTTCGATATCGCCAACACCGTAGACCGTGTCACCGGCAACCCACTTGAATGGTACAGACGCGGCTATCGCACGTGCTATCAA
>NZ_JADPKX010000039.1:0-9665 GCF_023074155.1 Bradyrhizobium sp. 134
CAGGGTGGCCGCATTCGTTCGGATCGGGTGGCCGCTTTCGATCGGAATCGGTGGCCGCCTTCCGTCGGAATCGGTGGCCGCTTTGCCCCGGATTCCGCAGGTGTGTTCGTGGAGGCCGAGTTCGGCAGCCACAGACTTGCTTGGCAATCCATCCGCGCATCGCAGGATCGCGCGGCATCGCTCAGATAGCGACCGCGCTACACGGTGACGACGGACTTGCCTCTCCAAGTACGCCCGCTCCTGGCACTCAGCACCAACGGCTCGATCGGTCGGCCTCTCACACCTGGATTCGCCACAAGCGCTGTCCCCCTACGTTTCGAGCGCTAATTTATAATGCACCGCACTTGAGTTCCAGATGACTAGATTGTGGATTCACTCACTCGATCGCGGCCAGAGCACTGGGTGGTACCCGTAAGACTCACGATGACGTGGCGGATTGCGGTGACAGGTGCTGGTCCTCGTCGTTTGCTTTACGGCTATCGCTTGATCTCGATCACGGGGCAAACGACAACACGCCGAGCGTGCAGAAGAGCCCTCCGAGTGTACGCCAATGATCTGGTTGCATTCTTCTTCTGCCGCTCGGCGAGGACGAGGATCGTTCTAATCTGCCGAGGTCCTTATTGGAATACTGCGACGCAACGAGTGCGTCGCGTGCCGTCGGCGCTTGCGACCCAACCCCTCTCGGACCCGCGCCAATGCGCGGTCGATCGGTGCAGCGCTCATCACCAGAAGCTTGTCGCGGATCTCGGGAGTGGGGGCGAGGTGGCCGTGCCGTTCCATCGCCGCAATCAGCGCAGGTATCAGCGCCTTCAGCCGCTTCCCGCAAATCCGGTCTGACGCCTCCCAAAGGAGCGCGAGAATGTTGCGTTCTGCCTAGTTATACACCCGACGTCGCGTCCGCCGACCTGGCCGTCGCTTCCTGACCTCGAAGAAGCCGCATCGCGTGCTTGCGATGGAATCCGTGATGTCGACGAACTCGTCTAATATCCTCGCCTTCTTCGCGCGATCCGACGTCCGATAGCGCGCGGCTACCGCCGCCGTCAGTTCATTCCGCGTCGCCATGCTCAGCCATCCCATTTTTGCCCCCGCTCGTTCCCAGTCCAAGGGAGCAATTTACGTGAGGCAACGGCTCAGCATCCGGCAACAATTAAGGCGAGGCAATGCGCGCGCGACAATCATCGCGGCAATCATCACCTCGCCGCGACACCGACTCGCCATCCTGATTGTCGCGCGCTTTCCCATCCAGATTGATGGTGTGGAACGGCCTCGTTACCGACAGCATCAAAGTGCTAAAACGTGGCTCGTTGCTGGCAACGCCACAAGGTAGGGAGCCGTTCCGTGAATCAGATTAGCACCATCGGCCTGGATTCGGCCAAGAACGTTGTTCAAACACACGGCGCCGACGCCGAGGGCGCGCCGATCTTCAATCAAAAACTGCGTCGGGCCGACGTGCTGCGCTTTTTCGAAAAGCTTCCGCCGTGTCTGGTCGGCTTGGAGGCGTGCGGCAGTGCCCATTATGGCGCGCGAGATTGCGGCGCTCGGTCACGACGTGCGCTTGATCCCGCCGGTTTACGTAAAGCCGTTCGTGAAACGGGGCAAGACGGACGCTGCCAACGCCGAGGCGATCAGCGAAGCTGTGACCCGCAAGACCATGCGTTCGTTCCGATCAAATCGGCCGATCAGCAGGCGGCGGCCATGGTGCTGAAGACGCGGGCTCTTTTACTCCGCCAGCAAACTCTGGCGATCAACGCGCTTCGCGGGCATTTGTCGGAGCTGGGCATTATAGCCGCAACCGGCACGGCGAAAGTAGCAGAGTTGATCGAGATCGTGCGGGACGAAGAGGACGTTTGCCTGCCAAAAGCCGCCCGTTTGGCTTTGGCTGAAATCGCCGATCAGATCCAGGCGTTGACGCGCCAGATCGATAAGCTCGAACGAGGTATCGTCGGCGAGGTGAAACGTGACGAGGACATGCGGCGGCTGATCACAATTCCGGGCGTTGGAGCGATCACGGCGGCTTCCGTCAAAGCGCTGGTCCCGGATCCCGAAGGATTCAAATCCGGCCGTCACTTCGCCGCCTGGCTGGGACTGACGCCAAAGCCCCATTCTAGCGGTGGCAAGCATCGGCTCGGCGGCATATCGAAAATGGGAAAGCCGACGCTTCGCTCGCTGCTTGTTTGTGGCGCGACGTCGGTCTTGCGACGCGTGAAGGGCAACGAGAAAGCGCCGCGGTGGCTAGTCACGCTTTTGGCGCGCTGGCCTTTCAAGGTAGTCGCGGTCGCGCTTGCCAACAGACGCGCGGCGACCACAGGCGCGCCTTCCCGCAGCCGAGTCCCTATAGCGCCTCTTCGTTCAATCCGGCTACTGTGAGGTCACACGCTCAACCGTTGGCATCCCCGTCATCTCACGGTATGCACCCGGTCGACGTCAAGCTAACCTGATTGATTACAATGCGGGGCCGCTCCCCGCAAGCAATACCTTTCGGATATTCTGTGGAGTGCAGCCGACCACAATTAGCCGCCACCATCAAGGCACCCGGCTTTGCGAACAGGCGCATCAGCAGTTGAAAGAGGAATTCGAGCTCGATCACTTTGAGGGGCGATCCTGGCAAGGTCTTCTAGTGGCCATGATCGCCTAGGCCTTCTTGCAACACGGACACTTCGCACAAGCGCGCCGAAAAAAAAGGAATCAACGGACCGCCGCCTCGGCCAACATACCGGCCGTACGCCAGCCCATCGTCGATCGCATTTTTCGACCGGCCGCCAACTAAACGATGCCCATATTGCAGACGACGAATCCTAGGAAAACAGCGGCGCAGTTACTCTGCCAAAGTAGCGCTACCGCAGCCACGCAACGGACCAACCCACGACGCGTCTTCATCTCCGACCATAAAAGCGGGATCCTCGGTGTGATCAAACGCGAGTTCCGCCGCCGATCCGGGATTGAACCCGTTCTCGGCCACATGAGACCGATAACATCTCGGCCGCTGTCAGATCAAACGCCGCGACGGTGATGCTGCCAACTTCGTTGTCTCACGTCAGCCACAACCTTAGCCTCGTCTTCGCCGGGTCGAGGATGCTGTTGCGCCCGATCCCGATCGAGCTCTGCGCCGACTCATCATCAAAACGGCGATCAAGTCAGCTTCTTAACGGTCGACCTTTTGAATTCCTGATCAAATGCTGCCGATCTCTTAAGCTCGAAGGCTTGACAATCTGGGCCGTTGATTTCTCAGTCTGACGATATACCTGTTGTTTTATCGAGCTTTTCTTTTGGAGAGCGTTGCCGTACCGATAATGCCCTCTGTTACCAGCCGTGAGATCTCCGCGTCGGAGATCCCGAGGAGACCTGATAGGACCGCTTTGTTATGTTGTCCAAGGGTCGGCGCCGCTGTGCGGACCGCGTAGGGCTCTAGATCCTCACGAATTGGCATCGAAGGCTGCGGGTGCAAGCCGATGAAAGCGCGTTCGACTTTTTGCAGAAATGCGCGCAAGCCGAGATGCGGATCTTTGAGCAAGTCAATTGGCGAGCGGACCACGCCGGCAGCAATCTTTCCGGTTTGCAGTACCGACATGGCCTCGTCCGCGTCGAGGCGCAGCGTCCAGGTTGCAATAGCTGTCTCAATTACATCCTCGATTGCCCGGCGAGCTTCCGCAGATTTGAACGGTTCTGTGGCCCACTCAGGCCTACCAATAAGCACCGCAAGCCTTTGCCACATCTCCGCGTCTGTCGCCGCTAGCACGATCCAGCTGTCCTCACCCGCACACCGGAAGCAGCCGTGCGGTACGAAATGAGGATGGCGATTTCCGTACCTTGTCGGCGCCCCCCCCATCGAGTGAACAGTGATCCATGGCGCTGCGAAGGGCATCATGCATTCGATCTGCGCCAGATCAATGAATTGTCCCTGGCCGGTGTTGCGAGCGTGAATCAGCGCGACCAAAACTGCAGCGCAACCGTTCAACCCGCCGACGGCATCGCCAAAAGCGATGTGGCTCATCACGGGTGGACCGTCGGGATTTCCGATCACTGTCGGCAACCCGGATGCCTGCTCGAAGGTCGATCCGTAAGCTCGGCAATCCCGATAGGCGCTGTCCACACCAAAAGCTGACATTGACATCACCACCAGCCGAGGGTTGACCGATCTGAGCACGTCGTAGCCAAGGCCGAGCTTTGGCAGCACATCAACCGAATAATTGTCGACTACGATATCGGCTCCCGCAGCAAGCCGCTTGGCAATATCGAGACCTCCTGGACGCTTCAGATCGAGTGTGATGCCGAGCTTGTTTCGATTCATAATGCAGAAGCGGACCGCCTTTTCATACATCTGGCCGGCGACGAAAGCAGGACGTTCGTCAACACCGCGCCACCAATCCGGATACTGAATGGCTTCTATTTTGATAACTTCGGCGCCGAGATCAGCCAGTATGCGCGTACACAACGGACCCGCCCAGCCCATCGTGAAGTCAATGACGCGAACCCCCCGCATCGGCTGTCGGTCGGAATCGACGGAACCGGAGGACGGTGACGAAGCGCCCGCCTCGTGTTTTCGGCGGTTTGTGAAAGCCTGCTGCTCGCCAAGCTTCGGAACCCTGCCCCCCCGACGCGGTGGTGACGATTTCAGCCGCTGCATCGAGCCAACGGTCAGGCCCTTTTCCTCGCCAAACAAGACTGGCACGATCGCGCCACGCGCGATTTTTTCGGGATCGACGAGTAGATCGGATATTTCGGGTACTGGCACGACCGGGATCTTCCGTTTAAGTCCCTCTGCAAACCACTCCTGGGCTGTCCGCGCTTTTAGCCTCGGCATAAACTGCCGTTCAATCTGTTCCATGTGTATGAGACGATCTTCGGCGAGAACAAGAGCCGGATCATCACGCAATGCGGGCAAGCCGAGCATATCGCAGAATGCGCGCCATTGTGTTGGCGTGACCGTCGTCACTCCGAGCCAGCCTTCTTTAGTTTCGTAAATTCCGGCTGGACCGCCCGGCCAGAACCGGTTAATGCCAATCCGACGCATTACGTCGCCGCTCGCAAATGCCTCGAACATGAGATACTCGCTCAGGGCGATGTTCGATTCCAAAATGTTCAGTGACCATGACCGTCCTGCTCCACCTTTCATTTGCGAAATAATCGAAGACGTTGCGGCGATGAAGCCCCACAATCCAGCAAGGATACCCGTCTGGAAATCCGGTGCGTGCAAGGGAGGCCCCTCAATTGGTCCGACCAATTTGATTAAGCCCGCGAGGGCGCGGATGGTTGAATCGGTTGCGGCGAATTCTGCATAGGGCCCGTCGTGGCCAAACCAGCTCGCTTCGAGGTAGATCAACCTGGAACGCCGGTCCCGAATCCCGGTGACATCAATGGAAGGGCACTCCGCTCGATCAACATCTCGGCCATCGACCAGAATGTCGCATTCCTCGATCAGCGTCGTCAGCCTTGTGACCGCGTCGGCGTCCGCGCTATCTATGATGATGCTTGACTTGTTAAAGTTCAGGAATGCGAACCACGCGCTTTGGCCACTAGGTGTGAGTGGCCCACTGCGGCGAAGTGGATCGCCAGATGGTGGTTCGACCTTCTGAACATCGGCACCGAAATCGGCAAACAACCGCGCGCAATAGCTACTTGCTGCCGAGCTACCGATCTCGATAACTCGTAGATGCGTCAATACTCCCATCGAGGGCTCCTTTGCCAGTCATGATGACGCTCAGGACGTCATCTGCTTCTCCTACGTGGCCGCGTTGGATCTAGGTCCGTTCTGCGTTATCGATCGCGTTGTTGATCGGAACACCTAATAATCGATTTTGCGTCGCAGGTCCGACACTTTCTTCCAGGGAGACTCTTCGCGCAGACGAGAAGGAGGAATGAAGCGCCAAACGGCAAGAGGACGTCAGGAGACACCGGCCAATCATCCGAGCGCAAACGACGGAGTTAAAGTCAGGTCGCTTCTTCGACGATCAAACTGGCTCCTTAACTCCTCCCCGGTTCGCCATATCAGCCAATCGTCGTCCACTATATTGTCCTCGGCTAGCTGCAATATCGAGCCGCCTCGTTCTTGATGCGCATATCCGTATTCTGCGACGACGCCCTTTTCCAGTGACCAGCGAGCGACGAGACCACACAAAAAGTCAGGATCCCACAAGGTAAACGATACACAGTGTGTTATTCGTGTCATGATCTTGGACACACCCTGTCCTCTAAAGTCTCTGCGGATCCAAAAATCCCCGTGGTAGGCTACTTTCCCGGTTATCTTCTTCGCGCTTGGAGCCACGCAAGCACAACGATCTTGAGGATGTGCATGCCTGATCGGATCAGCGTAAAACGCCTTTAGCGATTCGAGATGTGCTGCAAAGTTGGTGTGCGAAAGATCGTATAGTCGAGCCGCCGCTACGATTGCGACCTCGTTCTTATTGTCGACGCCCACAATCCAGTATCCCTCACCTGATTTGATTGGCGAGCGATCTGGCCGGAAATTTGGATAGGTTGGTCCCTTTGTAGGAGTGGCTCGTGTGATCGAAACATACTCATGAAAATCGAAACCTATCAAAAGATAGATACCTTTCTGGGTGGCAGCGGCGTCATTTACCTGAAGCCAGCGCGATACTCGCAAGGCATTTGCTACGTTTGTCAATTGTCGCACCATGTCGTATCGTGATGAGCTGCGTGATTGCTATCCGGCGACCATACTTTAATAACAATGGATCGAGACACTACCTACTCTGGTGAGGATACCATGCGTTCTGTCCGACCAAGTTTCCAAAGAAGCTCCAAGCCTAAGTGGCGTCGCATCCCGGACTCTCTCGCTAGCCGAGCGGCGGTCAACGACGCTGAATTACGCGCGCAACTCCCGGCTCCCAAGAGCAAGCCTGTTCGCGAGCAGCTGGAAACGCCGGACAAGAAGGCCCGCATATACGATTGTCCCAACTGACAACCCAATCCAAATACCAATGGCCCCAAGCCCCACCCAGAAGCTAAGCACATAGCTAAGCGAGAAGCCCATCGGCCAATAAACGATGCCGGCGAGCAAAAGCGGCACGCGCGTGTCTTTCAGTCCGCGCAGCCCACCCGCCGCAGCGCTCCGCGCGGCTTCACTGATAAAAAGGCTTGCGCCGACCAAAAGGAGCTCTGCAGCAAGTCCGATCGTCGGATCGGCATCGACGCCCGATTCGCGCAGGAATAACTCGACAAGTTCAAAGCGCGCGGCGATCACCGCAAGCGTCACCATCGCGGTGATCACTACACCAAGCAGCATCGCCACGAGACCTGCCCGCTTAATTCCGGGACCGTCGTTACGGCCAACCGCATGGCTAACACGCACCGTCGCCGCCATGCTGATGCCGAACGATATCATGAACAAGGGCGAGGCGACCTGAAGCGCGATCTGGTGAGCGGCAAGTGCGCTGGTGCTGATCTGTCCAGCCAGGATGGCCGCCGCGGAGAATAGTCCATACGCGACCAAGGCAGCTATTGAAATAGGCGTCCCGATGACGATCAGTTGCCGTATTAAGGGCCAATCGAAGCGCCACAGATGTGCAAGCACGCGGTAGTGACGAAAAGTGCGGCACATTGTAGCGACCCATAAACCGGCCGAGAACGTGCCACAGTTCACCAGCGTCGTAGCAAGCCCCATCCCGAACAGCTCCGACTGGGGCAAGCCGAGCCTCCCGTTGATCAGCAGATAAACGAGCAAGACCTTGGCGGGAATGGCCGCGAGCGTGATCCATAGGGCGGGCCCCGGCCGGTTGACCGAGCCCATGAAACTTCGAATTGCTAGAAAACCGAGGGCCGGTGCCACGCCCCAGGCCAGTCCGAACAGATATTGCTGAGCAAGCCGCGCCGCATTCGGCTCTTGGCCAAGAGCGAGCAGTATTTGTTCCCCGCGCAGCGCAAATGCTATGATCGGTAAAGATATCAGCAGCGCCATCCACAACCCCATGCGCAGAGAGCGCCGTATCATAGCTGGTTTATGCGCTCCAAATGCCTGAGCCGCCAATGTTGCGATCGGCGCTAAGAGGCCCGCGCCGAAGGCGAAGCTAACGAGATACACCCTGCTGGCCAACGCTACCGCGGCGATCGACTCGACGCCGGTGCGTCCGATGAAGACCAGATCGGTCGTCATCATCGCGATCTGCGCAACCTGGGTCAGTGCCATCGGCAATGCAAGTTTTGCGGTTTCATTGAGCTCGACAGCGAGGTGATGGCAAGCCGTCCGTCCTGTCCGTCTGTGCCAGGAATGCGATCCGGATTTCGTTTCGGTTATCTTGACCATGTATCGTGCTGCTTACCTTGCCTCCGGAATGGACGATCTCCTGTTTCCAGAGAGAGGATCCCCTTCTGCGCCTAGAGTTATCACCCGCGCATGCTGACCTTGTGTAGCGGCGTGTCACAGACGCGAGTGCGCCGACGGCTTGGGTCCGCTGTTCAATCCTGTCCCGGGATCTGCTCTGTCCAGAATAGTGCTGTCCTTAAGCAGCACCTCCGCACCGACCTTTTTGAGACGCGGAAGACACAGCTGGCGGTCGGCAAGCCGGTACGGTCGACTACCAAGCATCATCCCGCAATGGAAGCCAGTGCGAACCGAATCGCCGGCCTGACTGATCACAGTGGCACACTCGGGCGAGCCCGTGCACGCAGTTGGGTGGATTACGTGTCGTGGATTTCACACGCGACGCATACGTGAAGAGAGAGGCGATGGCCTTTATAAGACATTGCTGTGACTCCTGAGGCGGCAATGGATAGGCCTTCCCTTTCAAGGTTCGCGCCAATTGCAGGAACTTGATTTCCCGAGGCCATTATTTCAAGCGGCGTGTCATAGACCAAACAGTATGCCGCAAAAGCGACAGTCGG
The DNA here is from genome assembly GCF_023074155.1 of Bradyrhizobium sp. 134. Taxonomy (NCBI): domain Bacteria; kingdom Pseudomonadati; phylum Pseudomonadota; class Alphaproteobacteria; order Hyphomicrobiales; family Nitrobacteraceae; genus Bradyrhizobium; species Bradyrhizobium sp. 134. The sequence continues at coordinate 8,839 of NZ_JADPKX010000039.1, forward strand.
CGTCAGAGACTCTTCAGGTCTGCCGACCCCGGTAAGCACCCGAGATGGCAGGCAACTATGATACGTCTAACGAACGCTCCAGCCCGAGAGGCGCGACAGGCTCGTGCGTAACAGCAGCAGCGTTGCTCATCACGCGATCGCGATTTTTACTCAGAAGCGATTCCTTTCTATTTGACTAGTCAATCTAGCCAGTGTGCCAGTCGCCTTGCCCTCTAATTCCAGGACGAGATCTGCTGTTGTTGAGATTCGTATGGACCGATACTGCCCGCGTAGCGCGTTTTCGTGTTGAGCTTTCCGTATGGACGGGCATGCGCGCTCGCGCAGATCATGAAGAAGCCACAGTCCGACCCGTCTCGCGAAGCCATATCGATGCGCTGATTTGTGAGAACGCCGGCGACGATTACAACTTCGATCCCCTGTTTCGGATGGTCGTATTGAATACACCCGAGCGGGTTTTTGGGCAGAACGATTTCGTGGTCCGCCGGAGCGATCTCGGTCAGCACTTTCCCGCCCCATGAGCCCTTGCGCACGATCGCGCCCGTCCAAAGTTAAACTTTCGATCGTCGTATAGATCACCTCCGACACCGTTCGAACGGGCGGCATGAATCAGCCGCTGTACGTTCGGCAATACAACACGCCTGATGCGATCCACATAGTCCTGGTGCTTTGTCCGAATTTCCTCAGAAACCTCTTTGTTTTGCAGATCGATGACCAGTACGGCAGTCCGTTAGACTGTATGTCCCCTCCACAAAATGAGGCGACTCACCCTCGATGTTGCGACGAGGGTTGCCTGGATGGACCGGGCAGAGCCTCAAACAAGGAGGGCG
>NZ_JADPKX010000008.1:0-9466 GCF_023074155.1 Bradyrhizobium sp. 134
GGTCACCGTGATTTCCACGATCGCGAGCCAGCCGCCGATGATCGCCGACGAGCTGCGCCGGCAGGCCGACGTCTTCACCGACCTCGTCGAGCTGCAGTCAAAGCTCGGTCGCGACCCATCGGAACGCCCCGCCCCGCGTGATCGCGAAGCGCGTGGGCCCATGCCAAAGTTCTTGCAAGAGCCGAAGGGAAACGACCCACACGACTAGGCCCTGAAGGCGGCCCCGCATTCCGCAAGTGCGGATGGGCCCGTTGGCAGATGTCGCTCTGAGATATCTTGGCGACGGCTCCGGTCGCTTGCCTGAAAGGGGCGGCATCCGGCATCATGGCTTTGTTGGGCGAAGCGAACCTGCCATGGCTCTGAAGAACCCCGACGCTATTGCGGTCATCGTGACCGCCCTCCGGCTTACTCACGGCGACGAAGCTGCACGAGCCATGCTGGTCGGTGGCATGAGCCTAGCCGCGCTGATAGATGCGATGTTCTCCGCACCGATCGGCCGACGCGATGCCGTTCACAACATCACAAGCGCGTTGGACGACTTTGCCATTTCACCGGAACTCGGCCCGGTCTGGCACCTTCGCTACCTTTACGAAAGTCATGGCTCGCTTCGCGTCGTCGATATGGAGATTGCGACGCCAACCGGCACGCTGTCCAGTAAAGACGTCTGGCTTCGTCTGCCCGTCTAGCTTATCTCGCCACCTCTGCGATGTGGCCGGTGCTGTCGATGATTACCGAGCGCGTGGTGCCTTCCTTGACGGCCTTGTAGGTCTTGATCTTGCCGGCCGGTAGTTCCTGGATCTGGGAGTAGCCCGCGGCACGAAGCTTGGCGATGATCTCCTCAGACGTCAGGCTGAGCGCGGACGGGCATGCCCAAACCACTGCGAGGGGAGCGATGATGAAAGATCGCAGCACTTGCCCTCGTTGGGCGCTCGCCGCCACCAAGTTGGCGCGTTGGCCTACCCGGCGATTGGTCCGGACAGCATCTCCATCCCAGCCTCGATGGCCGCAATGTCTTGCTCGAGCTGCGCGATCGACGACCCGCAGTCGAAGCCAGTCATGGCTTTCAGATCGAGCGCCAAGCGCCGGCGGTGCATCCTCAACTCCTCGAGCGACTGATGGTCGTTCAGTCTTGCGTAGCCGTCCACAATCAATTCAATCGCACTCGACATGACGCTTACTCCGCAAAAAACAATTCCGATCTAATCGGATGAGCTTAGTGCAAGCCGCGCGGCCGGCGCAACTTCTACGCTGGCTTCCACACGCTGGCGCCCTTCGCTGGCTCGGGTTCAGCGGAACGGACCAGCTGGCGAGCACTAGCGCCATAGAGCGCCCCAAAGCTAGAATTTCACTGCGAACGCCCGACCAAGGCTGCGGCAAAATAGGTCACGGTCATTGACTGAGGTCGCTTTTCACTCGGCCGCCCGCGGCGGGTAATTTCGACAACGAACGGGGCACAGGGTGACTTTTGCTAGCTTTTCCCGAACTAAGGCGTCAAACTTGCTTCTATTGAGAACGTAATATTTTCAGGGACATTGCGATGGGAAAACCTACCGTTTCCCGTGATGCCTTTCGTGGGCTGTTCGCTTTCTATGCGGCGAAGGCGCATCACGACCACAAGCCCGAGGGCGAACATTCCCTTTTGAAGATGTTCGGATCTGCGGACGATATACCCGATACGTTGCTGCAGCTGTGGTCGGACAGAGTTGAGTTGCTCGGCTCCGAAACCGTTGGTCGCTTAATGGATCCACGCGTCCGTCAAATCACGAACGGCAACGCGCAATACGACCATGCCAGCGACTTTCTCCACACGCTACTGAGAGACCTCGGACAAAAGATGCAGTGATCAAAACCGCAGCGCTATGTCGCGGCAGCCGTCAGACGCGCAGATTTTCGGCGCTGCTCTTCCCGCGCTTGCGGTCGAGTTGGACCTCATAGGAGACCTTCTGCCCTTCAGCCAAACCCGATAAGCCGGCGCGCTCCACTGCGCTGATATGCACGAAAACATCCGGGCCGCCGTCATCGGGCTGGATGAAACCGAATCCCTTGGTTCCGTTAAACCACTTCACAATGCCTGTCGCCACGCCCGCCTCCCGGTTGAACAATGAATAGCCTAGGTCGACTGCTTCGGGGCTGACAAGCAAAAAAAACGCAGCGCGCGGTCGGAGAGTGCTTTCGACGCAATCGGTGGTCTGATAAGGGGCGAGCGATTGCAGGAGACGACCCGCCGCTGCCATTGTGAACTAGTTCACAGATCGGTAAAGAAAAGCTCACTACAATCGATGAGCGCGCGCGGGCGAAGATGCTCCGCTCTTGCGATGTGGTGCAATGCCGCGCGGGCTCGCGTGCCCCATAAAACAAGCGATGAATGGACTGGTATATCCGTCACAGGGCGGCACAATGATCGACGACCATTTGGCGCGTGCACATCGCGACAATATTCAACGCTATCGGCTTTTATTGCAGACCAAACTGACGGAGTTCGAGCGCCAGTTTGTCGAAAGGCGCCTAAGTGAGGAGCAATCGAAGCTGGAGATGCTGGTCAGCTCGTGCTCAGGCGAAGCGCACCGCGATCGATCAAACAGTCTAGATAGCTGCGACAGCCGACATGCCATGCCGAGACTGCTAGCCGGACCACCGCGGGGAAATCACTGAATCACTTGCGCTCGCCCTTCGGTTGCGGTTGGATCGTCCCTTTAGGATTTGATTCCAATGGCCATTCTATTGCTAGTGGCAAAGGTTCTCAGGGACGAGCTCGCTTTGCGGGGCATCCGATCCTTAACCGCGGAAGAGTCGGAGACGATTGCTGCTCGCATCTTTGAGCGGATCACTGAGCTCGAGCTGGAGCTTGCCGCGCGGGATTTCAACATGCCCAAGAGCGGTGACGACAGGACAACGTGACGAGCCGAGCGTATGTCCGTTTACGATCCACTACGGAGGGAGCTGGAGCGCACAACAGCGCAAACGATCCGGCTCACGTTTTCGGAAATCGAAGACATTCTCGGCAGGCCGCTACCGCCGTCAGCCTACAGGTTCAGTGCGTGGTGGGGAAACGAGAGTTCGCGCAAAGCCGGGCACACGCAAGCCATGGCGTGGCTGCAGTCAGGCTTCGCGGCTAGGGTTTCCCTGAAACAGCGAGCGGTGGAATTTCATCGAACTTGAAGGCTTTCACATCGCGCCACCTTATGAGCAGCACCCCTGGTTGTGCCAATTCTAGCTCGGACAGGCTGTCGAGCACATAACAATATCGATTGCGAGGTGCAGCCTTTTGCGAGAGACGGGGCCGCGACTAAACGGCCGCGGGGTTGGCCGAAGTACTTCCACCAATATCCTAGGCGACGCTCAGTCACTTTTTCATGCAAAGCCCAATCGTTGGGGACGTCCCGCACTTCGCCCCGTCCGCGGCACCGCCACTCGGGCAGAACACGGAAACTAGTGCTTCGCTGCTGTCGCAATTGACTGCGCCGTCGGCCTGAACCGCTCGGATGTCGACCGTCGCCGGATCACCCTTGTCTCCCTTTTCGCCTTTCGGCCCCTGCGGCCCTTGAGGCCCCTGCGCGCCGGCGGGGCCTTGTGGTCCAGGCACTCCTTGGATGCCTTGAGCTCCCTGCGGGCCGGCTGGACCTTGCGCACCTGGATCTCCCTTCGGTCCTGGGTCTCTCCCACACGCTGCAAGTGCGAACGCAGCGCTCATTGCGGCTACCACGATCATTTTGTGCATTGCCAATCTCCGACGATTAACATGATTAAACTTCTCGGCTGATAGCAGCGCAAGAGCGGTCAGAGTCCTTGCTAATCGCGGCCTGGAACAATGCCCTTCCACCATGATCGCCGCTCCATGAGGCGGCTCGGTCGCATCTTGGCGGAGATCGTAATTCGCGTCCTTCTCTAGAGCAACCGACCCATGTTGGCGAGAATGCCGCTCAGGATGCCGAGGACGAGCTCGTCTCATTGCAGATGAAGGCGCTCGCCTCGGTCTTCGAGTTCAAGCCAAGTTGTCCTCTGGTGGCGCCTTCGCCCCGCCCAGAACGATAGTTTCAACTCTCAGGCAGGCCATGCACCTGTAGGCATAGGCGGCAGGTAGGTTCGCAATTGCCGGCAGCAGCGCGAGAAACTCCATTGGACGCTGACATCTTTTGCAAATGAGGGTGGGTGCCTTCTCTGTGTCACCGCCGCGCGCCATTGCCGGTCCGCCGAAAGGTGAGGACGGTATTCCATTGGTCCGCGTTTACATCTCCGGGCGACTACCGGGCGGCCGTATCGAAAACAGGCCCGGCCAGCGAGAGCCGCTATTGCTCCTGAACCGAGACTCAGTTCTCATTCCGATCATTGCGGCCAAATTGCTTGCGGGAGGCGATCGTGAACGGCGAAGCCGGATGCACGGTTTGTAGCCAAGCTCGACTGCTCAAAGCTATTTCCCCCGTGGCCATAGGCTACGAGTTGAAGCTGTACGAATGCGCCAGCTGCGGCAGCGATTTGTGGCTAGTTACAAGAGTATCCCGATCATCCGCGCCTAAGCAGCAAAGGGGAATATCTCGTCGAGGTACGCGGCTCAAGACAATCGAAGCGGCGTCAAAGGGCGCCGCTCGAGCAGCAGTCAATCCAAAGCCGAAAGGCCCGTCAGCCTAAATCGCCCGAGCCTCAAACCCGGTGTCAACGCGTATGACGCAAGCTGCCGTGTGGGGATTTGCGCGTGGGAACATACACGGGCCTTGTGCTTGAGTTGGAAGGCTCGCCAGGGGCCAGCCCAAAGGGCCCTTCCCTCAGCTCATGCACGTTAAGCCTGCTTGTGAAATAGATCACATCGCAAGCCAGGACTGCTGCGATACGATGATTTTACCGGGGCTGGCTGCATATTTCATTTCGATCTTTCCACCTGAGAATTTGCGACCGCTCGGATCGCAGAAGCCTGTGCCTTCGTATTCACGTCACTTAGCAGGTCAACTGGTACCCCACCGCAATTTTCCATTTTGTATCGACCAGTCGCGGCGTTCTGATTGTTATTGGAGGACGGTATCAAAGAAAATTGACTGATCGCTCGTGCTGCCGGAAGACAACTGGACCTGCTGCGGGGAGAAGCTTCCCGTATCGCGAAAGGCACAACGTCGACTGGTGGATCGACCGCGCCGAGGTTGGAACCCGTTTCTGCTTCGAGGATGCGAAGGCAAAGGAGTCATTCGCTCTCGCTTGTGACAACTTCGGCATTGCCTGCCGAGACGGCTAGCCTACGGTTGAGGTCGGCGGCAGTACGCAATTATCCGACCCCGAGCCCTAAGGTCTGCACCTAATCCGAAGCAAGGCGGGCCAAGCGCTTCGGCACCGCCGCCGGTCGTGTGCCCATGTGCATGCGGCTCCGCGGGGCAGAAATTACTGTTGCGCGATAGTTCGCGCGGCTAATTCCTGATCTAGCTCCTTCAGGCGCCCAAGGAGATTTTCCACAATCTGCACGCAATCGGAATGTCCCAATGATTGCACGCCGCGCGCTGCTAGCTCGCGCTCCAACATGGCCGCTATGATGACCTGAATGCTCACAAATACTCCGTCGAAACGTCGCCCTAGATACGTTACGGCTCCACGTAGTTTGACCCACGCAAAAGCCGCATGGTGGTTCCGGTCCCACTGCGGCCATCCCGGATGATTACAAATAGCTTCGCACCCAAATTTCGCCGGTGTTCTCACAGTAGAACACCCGTTCCGAAAATGGATTCCGTACAACTACCGAAGTTCGAAGTCTCACGGAATTTCAGCCTAACGTGAACATGGCGCCGCTTTCTGTGCCAGCCAGCTAATGCTTCCGGCTGCCGTTCAATTGCGGATCAGAGCGCAGGGAGCGCCGCGGCGCCAGCCACCGTAACCGGGCCAACGAGCGACATCGCGCTGCGCTCACGCGTCGGGCCACGTGAGTGACCTTGTTTCGCTTGCGCGGCTAGTTCGAGACGCGCAGCTTCGAGGGGCGGCGTCTGGCGCAGCAGCGACAGCCGCCGCACCCAGCGCAGCCCGATGGTCTGATTGGTGCCGCCGTTTGTTGCCATCGCCTCGTGGTGCTCTTGACGGTCGCCTCCTAAACTACGCCGACGTCCCTAAGCAGAGCCACCGAGCGCGGGTACCAGAGCAAAGCTAAGTAGATGGTTCCGTTTCGGGAACGCCAAAATCAGTATTGCCTAATCAAAATATCGGAGCGAGGATAATGAGACGGGGCTGGCAATTCCTTTTCATTTCGTAATTTTTAAAGAGACCCGGGGGGCCGCTGACGAAAGTCAGTGGCCCCGATCCTTTTTAGGAACGTCAGATCGCGGTTAGGTTTTCTGTTCAGTCACCGCGTCCAGACAGCGCGAGGACCCTCCCGAGGCCTCAGCCCTTCCCCCCTGGGGCTGGGGCCTTTTGCTGACTGCTACGCGAATAGATTGAGGTCCAACGCGAAAGTGCCAGCCCAAGCCGCGTCCGCTTCATCCTCACCGAGGTCTTTCCCTCAGCGCGCCTTCGCCGTTGCCTGCATGTCGTTTTTTTTGGCGTTGCCTTTGCCGGTCGCGTGCAGCTTCAGTTTGCTGAGATGGACCGCCGACCAAGGGAGCCCCGCCAGCTCGCAGGCGAGTACGGCAGCTCCGAGCATGGGAAAGAGCCGCTTTGACGCTGGAGAACTGTCCTGAGAATGGCTCTTCGATGCAGACGCCGAGGCAGTCTGGTCCAGCGAAGCGATGGACGACCCCGTGAACTCCGACCGTGTGACTTCCGATGTTGCCTTCAAACCGAAGTGCCTGGGCATCGAGACCTCCATCAAGATACACCCTGCTAACGCCGAGTGTCGTTCCCAAGTCCAAGCCGAGCACGTAATTGCGGCCCAACCAAAGCGCTTTGATTGATTTACCCACAGCGTACAGAGGAAGCTTGCGCTAGGCCTTGCGGATCATCGCTTTAACTTCACCCAGGAGTTTGGCTGGCAAAAACAGGAACGGTATGCTCACCTTACATCAGCGGGCGGCCCGTCAATGACGCTTCTTTCCGATCGTGTCGGAAATAATCTGGCTTGCGTCAGGCTCTTCGATTCCTGCGCCAGCATCCGGCGACCTGTTGCAGACGCACGGATCACCGGCACCACACTGACAGCCAAGCTCTTCGCTCCAGGCCCGGTCCGGATGGTTCTCGCAGACAAAGCCGATGCCGGAGCAGATGGGACAGTTGGGATCGGTCATGGCATGAAAAGCGCGCGGGCCTTGCTCCAAAGATCGCAAGCATACCGCGCGCCTCGGTTACGCTGCCAGTTCTTTGCGAACAGCGGCGGCCGAATTGCCTACCTTGTCGACGGCCTTCTGCAGCTCGTCGCTGGAGACACCAAGCTCCCTGGTCCAATATTTGACCTCGAAGTCTTCATGCATGTTGATCTTGCTACGGTCGCGCTGGTCCCGTTTGGTGAGATTGTCGCTCATGTTCCTCCTCCATCGCCTGTACAAGCCGTTCGTCGTCAAGAACGGTCAGCAGGTCATTGATCGTCTTCTCGCAGTCCCTCCGGCCAGGCTCGACATAGCGGGCCAGGATGGCTTGGGCTTTTTTTACCGCTTGGGTTACGCGATCCGGCATGCCGGTACTCCACTCACTGGCAAATAAAACGCCCGCAAGAAGGGTGTGTTCCCAAAAGGAAGGCCTCCGGGAAGGCGGAGGCCTAGTCTGGGGAGGTTGCATATGCTTGGAAAACTTGACCTGCTGCGCCCCGTTCCTACCGCTGCGCACGAAGCTGGCGCCTTCGCGCTGATCGCTTAATCTGCGTTACATGTGCGCTTGAGCAGGAGCCCTGCGCTGCCTGTACTGAGCAAAAGCGAGAGCTTCGCTTCAAGAGAATGCCTCTGCTTGGATCTTTGGCTCGACGCCATACCATCACGTAGCTCACGCGGAGGTATCACTCGCCCGCATGCAGACCTATCGATGTACCTGAGCTATTTTTTATATAATCCTTTGAATGAGCTCGCTCGCAGCAGGCCTTCAGAGGTGATGTCGCGGTATTCGATGTCAGCATAGAACTTTGGCTCGACCCACGTGGCCTTCGGTTTCCTAACAGGCTTCGTGAGCTTTTGCTTCGGGCTGACCACGGTCTCGAGCGCCTTGCGGATCTCCGCCGACTTCGTCCGGCTCCAGCCCGTGCCGACCTTCCCGATGTATCTCAGCTCTTTCCCTTCCTTCTTGCCGAGGTAGAGCGCGGCAACGCCGGACGGGTCCTTGACGAAGCCAACGACGGGGAATTTCTCACGTTGGACGGTCTTGATCTTCTGCCAGGTCTCGACCCGCTCCGACCGGTACGGCGCATCAACCCGCTTCGAGACGATGCCTTCGTAGTTAAGCTTGCTGGCCGCCTCGAACAGCGCCTGCCCGTCACCCCCATGGTGCTCACTGTAGAAGATGGGGGCTTCCAGCCCATTCTCGTCGATCAGCTGCTTCAGCAGCTCCTTGCGGGCAAGCTGAGACATCCTGCAAAGGTCCTTGCCGTCCAGCCACAGGCGATCGAAGGCGAAGTAAACCAGCCGGTCCTGGTCGCCTCGGCCGAGGTCCGCCTGGAGTTCGGAGAAGTTGGTTCGCTCGCCATGGATGACGACCACCTCCCCGTCGACGATCGCCTGACCCGGAATATTGAAGGCGCCGGCAATGACCGAGAACCGGTTGACCCAGTTATGGCCGTTGCGAGTAAAGGCTTTACGGGTGTCGCCGTCGATGTGGAGCTGGATGCGGTAGCCGTCGTATTTGACTTCGTGAATCCACTGAGCCCCCGAAGGAGCTTTCATCTTCAGGGTCGCAAGCTGGGGACTGATAAAGCCCGGCATGGAAGTTTGCGGCTTCTTGGCCGGTGCTCCGGTACGCTTTGCCACTCACGCAACTCACAAAAACCCCGCCGCCGGTGTTGGGAGCCGACGGCGGGACAGTCTACCTTCTTAGTCACGGGACTTACAACTTCGGGGCTGCCAGCGTGTTCCCGCGGACGGCAATACAACCGCTCCAGCGCTGTCAGGTTGTGTTTTTGAGAACGGCCGCCGAACAGGAAGCGAACCCGATATGATAATTCGTTCTCAGTAACGCGCGCGCTGCGGCGCGCCACGCCGGCCGAGATCAATCTCGCGGGGATTTGCTTGCACCAATGATTGGCTGCTGAAATGATGCGGAATGTCAAAGACGATGGAGTTGATAGTCGCAGGTTATGTGAAGGTCGGGGATCGGCGCGCTCTGGTCGCCGCGCCCTAAGCCCCTATCCTTAGCACGAGGGTCATCGGCCGCGGCCGCGTCCACGACCGGCAGGTGATCTGGGATGGCATTTCAATCGGCAAGGCGATGCAGACGAGTGCTTCGATGTTGTGTGGGTTCATCGATGTGATATCGTCGCGGACGATCTTTTTGACGGGTTGTATGCTGGGTCGCCTTGCAGTTTTGTGGGTCCCGCTATGGGCGAAATTCGCAACTTCCGATCCGGGAACAACGGTGACCCCCCTTC
>NZ_JADPKX010000064.1:0-8422 GCF_023074155.1 Bradyrhizobium sp. 134
CGTCGATCTGGACGCGCGCAGCGCACTGAGCATCACCATGGTGCTGAACGAGCTTCTGACCAACGCCGCGAAGTACGGCGCACTCTCGGTGCCCGATGGGACTGTGTCCTTCACCTGGCGGCTTGGCCCCAACAAACTGTCGCAAAGCGCGGTGGAATGCGAGTGGCGCGAACGCGGCGGCCCCCCGGTTTCGCCACCCAAGCGGCGTGGCTTCGGCACGCGACTGATGGAGCGGTGCATAGAGCATGACCTCGCGGGCGAGTTCGATCTGGTGTTCGAGCCGGAGGGCACCCGCTGCCGTATGGTGTTCCCCCTAATGCTTGCAGCGTCCAATGGTTGAGCTGTCTGGCGCCAGGGTTCTCCTGGTCGAAGACGAGGGCTTGGTGGCCCTCATGATTGAAGACATGCTCGAAGAATTGGGATTGAAGGTGGTCGCCTCGGCCGCCCACGTGCCAAAGGCGTGCGAACTTGCCGCCAGGGCGTCGTTCGATCTGGCGCTGCTTGACGTGAACCTGGCAGGTGAACGTGTCTTCCCGGTAGCGCGCATCTTGCGCGACCGGAAAATCCCTTTCCTGTTCAGCACCGGTTATGGCGGACCGCCGCTTGAGGAGGAGTTCAGGCATGCGCCCGCAATCGGCAAGCCGTTCTCTATCGAGCAATTAAACGAGCAATTGCGGACGATTCTGGCGCTCCCGCAGAAGCGCGGCTAGCCTCACTTCACCGGAGAGAATCCGTTAGAAGAACAGGGATACCCGGCGACCACATCGGCAACGGCGCAAGTTTTTAAGGACAGGAAAAGCCGTCCTAACCAGACGGCTTTTTCGATATGTCGGCGCGATCCCTCCGAACCGGTGGTACTTCCCCATCCAGCCATTCCTGCTCTTCGGCCAAAGACCGCCACGCCTGTTCCATGCGCCGGTACCGCTTGTAAGCTGGGCTCTCCTTCGAGGGCTCTCCTTCTGCGAGCATGGTGCAGTTATCGGCGTTCTCCTTGTAGATCTCTGATGGCTTCATGACAGGCTCCTTCGCCACGAAGGTAGTCCAGGGCCGGAAAAATCCGATAACCGAAAGGTTCTGGAAGTTTCCTGAAGCGGTAATAACTCAGAAACAGTCTGTGGACCGTTCGAGACGTGCCAAAGGCGGGCAGCTGATTGTGAGATAACGCTCCGGTACGCCCGCTCGTGACCCCGAAGCGCGCCCGCGTCCAAACGCTGCTCCATCTGGCCGGAGCGCGAGAAAGCGATGTTCGTTGCCGAAGAGTCTGGCAAGCTTGCGCTTTTTATGCTTTACTGAAGCATCACCGGCCGAGGCTTTGTCCGTAGGCGTCGGTGGCTGAGAGAGGTCGCGCTCCCGCCTGCATGTGCAAGGGAGCGATCATGCCGCACCGCAAGCTAATAGCGCGCCTACAGGCAGTCGGCGGTCTATTCGAACGAGATAAGCTTAGACTCGCGCGCATACCATATAGGGTGAAGTCCCTGGCTGATGGCGAATACGCGGTGCGCGAGGGAGACAAGCCCAGCAGCTGCATCGTTGTGATCGAAGGCTTTCTAGCTCGGCAAAGAGTGGTGAATGATCGAAATCAGATCTCGTCATTCTACCTGGCTGGGGACATGCCCGACTTGCCTACCCTGCATCTGCCGATCGCGGATTGTGATCTTTGCAGCGTAGGCAATTCGACGATAGCCGCTGTGCCCCATTCATCTCTCAGAGAGATCATGACCGAATCTCTGGGGCTTACACACGCGTTTTGGCGCGAAACGCTGATACAGGCCGCCATTTATCGCGAATGGGTTGAGAATCTCGGAGCGCGCCAAGCCTTAGGTCGACTCGCGCATCTTCTTTGCGAGCTTACCACTCGCATGGAATTTGTTGGGCTGGCGGACAACGGCAGCTACCGGATCCCGCTCACCCAGCAAGATGTTGCCGATGCATGTGGGCTTTCGATAGTTCACGTGAACAGGACAATCCAGGAACTCAGGGGTTTGGGCCTCATTGAATGGGAAAACCACATCGTTACAGTGCTCCGGCCACAGGAACTGCAAGCTGTAGCCGAGTTCAGCTCTGAATATCTGCATGAGTTAAACCTAAGCGCAGGATCAACGCTCAGCAAATCTGGGGCAGGATTTTAGGAACGTCGGGGTATTTACTAACTTACCGCCCAATGCCGCGTTTTCATTTCGACTATCATGAAGCGGAACGGGTCACTGTCGACGAGTTCGGCCAGGAAATGCGCAGCGTTGTTGCAGCTCACAGGATGGCCATGATTGCGCTCGGCGAGGCCGTGCGCGATTTTGCTTTTGCTGCTCGTCCGGGCACCATCGCAATTGTCGTTAGGAATGACGGCGGCGTTCTCCTGACAGTCTCTGCCACTGTGGAGCAGACTGAAAGCTGAGACCTTTGTGTCCGCCTGGCTGCCCTATTTCTTGGTGTCGTCTGTCGCCTAAGCCAAAGAGCAGTTCAGCACCAAGACATCATGCGCCGTCATTCGTCTGAAGCGATGGAAGGCGCGGCGATCTGCCCATCTGAGATGGGCGATATAAAGTCTCTGTGCAGGCACGTTGGTCTTCGAGCGCCATCGAACGGCACGGTGATGCCCGTGGTGCGAGGGCTCACGTTGATGACGATGCCCCTCCGGCCAGCCAGCTCTGGGATCGAGCGGCTCCAACCACGCTCATCTCGAAGCGGGAACTGACAGCAATTCTGTCGGACCTTCTAGTGTATCATTACCGCTATCCGGCAAGTCGGTGAATATGCAAACCAAGCTAAGAGGCCGCCCTGAGTTGGCGGCCTCTTCGTTGTCGCCAAGCGCCAGGAAATAGCCCAAGCAAATCCGGGGCTGACTGCAGCCGCGATTTTCATTGCTGTCATGGTGGCGCTGGACGAGCATTATTCCCACGGTGTTTATACCGGTCGCGCGCAACCGATGCTGCGCGAAATCCAGCATCGTTCAGGTGGTGGTCTCGCTCGATGAAGCGGGAGGACTCGGCATGGGTAGCCCGTATTCCTGCGCTCGCTTCGCCGCCAACTTTCGGTAGGACTGAGCTTGCGCCAGCAACTGGTCTTTGAAGCGTGAATCAGATTCATCTGCCGCCAGCGCTTCAAGCTGAACTGCACGCTCAAGATAGTCCGTCAACTGCTTCACTGGCCCCTACTCCCCGGGAAGGCCGTCCTCTGGTCGCGCCACGCCGGGTTTGATAGCCTTCAAAAGGTTGCTCAACGGCGGCGGCGCAGTGTTTGGCTTGGTCAGCCAGTCGCTCATCTGGGCCGCCTTTTCCGCCTGATCCGCACGCTTCATTAGAAGCTCGCGTTCGGTGCCCGGAGCAAGCCGCTCTGCGGCTTCCCTAGACTTTGCCGCCTCTTCCATCAGGCGATCCGTGAATGTCTTGCGATGCGTGACCCGACGACGCTCGCTCATGTGTTACTCCCACCTTGCACCGCGAAATGGCGCTATCGGACCTTGACACAACAACCCAGAATGGGAACATAAGTTCCATCGTAGGAACGAGCGAACGGGAAGGCCATGACCCTAGCGCATCGTGTCAGGTCAAACCTAGAAGTCGTACTCGAAGAGGTTTGCCGTGACCTTCCGAACGGCGGTGACCACGACGTTCGGAAGATGGTCGCGGAACGGCTTCTGAAAGCTGCGGAAGCGGGACAACATTCCCTTGGGGAGCTTCGGGCTGTTGGCCTTCGGGCATTTGAAAAAGCATCCACATGGCCCAGGAGAAGCGCTCAGTAGTGACACGGGTTTGCCGATGATACCCGCTTCCGACCTAAGGCTGTGATGCAAGAGCCTCAAATCCCCTCCCTCAAGGATTGCCATCGCTGCGGTCACAAGCCAAGGTTCGTGACTTCGATCCTTGATCCGACAACGGGCCGCACATTTCGAATCTCTCGGTGTGGCAGTTGCGGTGAGCAGTCATGGCGGTCAGAGGCATCTGAAGGAATGAAGTAGTTGGGTACACTGCGCTCGGAGTGGCGGTATGGCGTCTGTGCTTCTGGTCGAGGATGAATCGCTTATCCGCATGATGATTGCGGATATGCTGGCGGAGCTAGGTCACAGCCTCGCTGGTGAGGCTAACGATTTGCAAAGCGGGCTTTTGCTTGCTTCTGCGCCCGGTGTTGATGCGGCCATTCTCGACATACAGCTTGGAAGAGATAGCTGCGAACCCATTGCAGAAGCGCTGCGAGGCAGGGGCATTCCATTTGCCTTCGCGAGCGGATACGGCGCGGGCGGCGTACCCACGGGCTTCAAGGATCATCCGGTCCTTCAAAAACCATTCCCAATGGACGAGCTTGAGCGCTGTTTAGCGACTCTGTTGCGCTAACAAATGCCGGTCGTTTGTTCCATGACGCGATGAAGGTCTTCCTCAGAGAACGGCTTCCTGAGCAAGGGAAAGCCATCACGCCTTCGCTCCCGGCCCGATAGCTGTAAAACTTTCAGCGTTGGGCGAGCCCGCGTTGCACGTTCGGCCAGTTCATGGCCATCCATCCCCGGCATGTTGATGTCCGTGATCAAAATCGAAACGTCTTCGTTCCTCGCCAGTGTATCGAGAGCTTCGGGGCCGCTATGCGCGCAAACAACTTTGCAGCCAAACTCTTCGAGCATGGACGCGATCACGGCGAGCACGCCGGGATCATCATCTACTACTAAAACTGTATGCGTCATGGCGGAACAACCTCGCCTAGTTAACCTATGCGAAGAGCTGAAGTTCCCCGGTGGTGAGCCACAGGCCGCGCGGAGGCAAAGACCAATCTTCCCGCCATCAGCTTTCATTCTAGCCAAGCTATCTGACCTTGCCACGCAGAAAGTCGATGCACGTTCCTGCATTTGGCGCAACATGAAGAAATCGCAACAGCGTTTGGTCATGGCTTCGCGGCTCTCGTTGGGCCGCCTCAGTGGGCAGCATCTTTCTTCGCCCGTAAGTGACTTCCGCTTGTGGCCCAAATGCGAAGTGCAGGATGTTCGCCAAGTGGGGCGATATCGGAGGAGAAGCGGACGTCGCCCACAATCTGCGGGCGGTCTTACTGCGCTAGAAATCCGAATGCGACAACCAGTGCCACCATGCTCGCGAAAATCAGCAGGGCCGGGAGGGATTTTCGGATCATTTGTCTCGTCGAATGGCGCGCAGCCGATTGACCGGGTTGAGGTCTAGGCGGTCTCTGGGCCGGCTTGACTTTGCGCTTTGTCGTTGGCGTCCGAGCCTTTGGTTCCGGCGCTGCGCCTAAGCCTCCCATTTCGCTGTAATAAGCGCTGTAGACCTCGCGAACGGCTAGGGCCGTGGACTCGGCCTCGCTCATTGTCTCGAGGCGCGTTCGATAGTTAGCCAGAAAGCTTTGGGCGTTGGATGGCAGGTCCTCGAAACCGCCTAGCTTGGCCATCATGAGCCAAGTGGCAAAATCAGCCTCAGCCTTCGTGCGCGCTTTCTTGGCGATACCGGCGTTGGAGCTAGAGGACATGGTGGTCCGAATAGTTTGAACCCGGCCGCGAAGCTGTTCATCGACACCATCCGCGAGGCGGCAGGGGCATGGTAATCCGGTTACAGTAGTGCGGCGCGGGAGAGTCCAAACACGAACCTTACCAACTAGTCGGCTCCTGGCCCAGGTTGAAGCGGACAGGGCAGGCTAGCTAGGGAGGGCTCACCACTGCTGATGCCCCAAATGGCGGTAGCCAACAGTGAATCGTGGTCCAAACCAAATTGCACTCTCTGAATACACGCTCTGCGACGCACCATACGAACAGTGAGCGCGGTAAAAGTGTCTGCAGGCCGACCTTGAACGTCAGCGGATATCCACTCCTCCTCACCATCGGTCGCAAGCTACTGTGAAGGCACGCTTCTTCGCGCTTCAGTGAAGCTGCGCGCAAATTGCTACGGTGATTAGCTACGAAGTTCCCCTAGCAGCCGTCGCTCAGCTACAGAGTGTCCGGATTCGACCCATCCATAGTCCTGGTGCCGCTCGTCGAGCGCTCTTCTTGCCTCCACCGTCGCCTCGTAGCACCGCCCCAGCGTAGTTCACGGCGTCCAGATGTACGATTGAACCGAAGGCTAGGCGCGCCGCGCAGATGTCGGGAAAGGCGTGCCACGAGGCTGAGAGCGGAAGCGAGAGGCGGCCTCAGGGGGCGGCCTTCTCGTTAGCTGGTGGGCGTCCGCATGTCATTGGCGAACGAGCTACGACCACCTACCTCCAGCATCGAGAATAGCAAGGCCCCCCCGGGGCAATGGCTGCTCGACCGCTAATCGAACTACGCCAACTCTGTTGCTCCCTTCACAGGTGCGTGCTTCATAAGCCCAGTGTCGGCGGCGACGCCGACGCGCTCGGCTCCCGTGCTTTGGATCGGAGGTGCGGACCTCCAGATACGGGGGCCGGATTAGCGCTGACCGACGCGATCGGTTTACCGCATGGACTGTGGACTAGCCATCTTGGCAAGAAATACCGAGGTTGTCACACGCGAGAGCGAATGACTCTTTTGCCTTTGCATCCTCGAAGCAGAACGAGCTCCGACCTCCGCGCATTGCCTCTCGCGATGCGGGACGCTTCGCCGCGTAAAAGGTCCAGTTGTCTCCGGCAGCACGAACGATCAGGCAATTTGCTTTGGGCACGCTCGCTCAATCGCAGGAGAGACGGCCCCGGCTTCAGGGGGCCGGGGCCGCTCCGCCAGCTCGGGCGGCGACCCAGCGAGGATTCAAGCGGAAACGCCCCCGGCAGGTTCCTTAAGGCGCCAACAAATCCTCGCGCGGCGTCAGCAGCCGCACGTAGGTACCGCTCTCGTGCAGCTCCAGCCAACCCTTCTCGATAGCGCACTTGATCCCGGCGCCGAACTCCGGGCCGCTTCCCTTCAGCGTGAAGAGGAAGGGATAGTTTACCTTCTCAATGTGGATACGGCCGTCCTGAACCGGCTGTATGCCGGCGGCGAGCTCGATCAGCTTGCGGGCTGCGGCTTGTGGATTTGCAAAAGGGCGTTCGGTGACGTGCTTCATCGCTGGAATCAAAACCTCAAGCGCCCATGCTTGGCCTGACTTGCCCGCGACTGTCATGCGAGTTCGGGACGATATGCACAGATCCTGCGGCGCCGCATGCCGAACAGACAAAGCGCAAACCGACGCGCGACCACGGCTGATCCTGCGGGAGCGCGTCGAGCCGCACTCGGGAAGGGTTCTGCGCTCAAAACTCTGGCCCACATCTAGGTTGCTGTAGCGGGAAAAGTGGTCAACCCAAAAGACCGCTCGAAAAGATCGGTGCATTGATGTAGCGCGCAAAAGCGAAAACCCCGCCAGGGGAAGCGGGCTTTCTGGTGGGGGGTGAAGCTTAGAGAAGCTTCAATTATAAGACGCTCGCATCGCGGACAAGGTTCAAAGCTCTCAAAAGCGAACTAGGCCGATATCGCAATGATGGGGTGACTGCCAGGCCGAAAAGCACCAATGGTGCAGGTTCATTGCCGGTCCTGTGGCTCAATGCTGATCTCATCTCCTAGACATAAGCGCCCCGCAGCAGCGGCGGCCACTGGCGGCAACGGTGGAATGGACACCTAAGACCGGCTTGCGATTTACTTCGCCGTCGCGGGCTGCCTGACCCGTATGGTGATCTTCTCCGACACGATGGGCGGCTCGAACGGATAGTGCCTGGCGTCGCCCAGCACGAGCTGAAGGGTGTGCGTTCCGGGCGGAAGCTCGAGCAGCGTTTCGGTCTGTCCTGCTCCGAAATGCAGATGCGATTTGTCCTGCAGGATCGGCTCCTTGGGATCGACGGGGTCATTGACGTCGATCAGCAAATGATGGTGACCGGCATTCTGATACTCGTCGCCGGCATGCGTCACTCCCATGTTGCGCAAGCCGAACCGGACCCAGAATCCGCCGCGAACCTTCTGCCCGTCATGCGGCGTGATGAAATAGAGCTTTGCGTCTTTGGGACCTGTCTTGCCTTGCGAAAAGGCTGCCGCCGGGAGCAATGCGAGCGCCGCCGCCAGCGCGACGCAACGAAGGATGTGCATCAAACCAACTCCTCCACTCAAGGGCTGAGCGCCGCGCGGAATCCATGCGTCGGATAACGAACATGTGTGTCGTAGCCATCGCGGTTGGACGGTCGCACATATCTCGAATCGTTCTTCCAGGAGCCCGAGCGCAGGACATGAGCGCTGCAATCCCCGCTGCTCCATGCCGAGCCGTCGCCGGGCGCGCCCTGATAGGTCTTGTGCCAGCAGTCCTCGACCCACTGATCGACGCCGCCGCCCATGTCATGGAGCCCGAACGGATTCGGCTTGAAGCTGCCGACCTTCGCCGGCTGCTCGGCCGCGAGATCACCGCAATCCTTGCAACCGGCCATGCCCGGCTGCAGCTTGTCGCCCCACCAATATTTGGTCTGCGTTCCGCCCCGCGCGGCATATTCCCATTCGGCTTCGCTCGGAAGCCGATAAGTCTTCTTT
>NZ_JADPKX010000015.1:0-8256 GCF_023074155.1 Bradyrhizobium sp. 134
ATGATCGCACGTGCGATAGCCGCGTCTGTACCATTCAAGTGGGTTGCCGGTGACACGGTCTACGGTGTTGGCGATATCGAACAGCAGCTACGGCGGGCAGGCAAAGGCTATGTGCTCGGGGTCAGCAGCTCTCATGTCGTCCGATCCTGGGGCAAGCGACAGCCGGTCGCCGGCAAGGCCGAAGACATCGCCCGGACGCGGCGCCCGTCCGACTGGAAGCGCTTGTCGGCGGGAGCCGGAACCAAAGGACCGAGGCTGCATGACTGGTGTTATCTCGAACTGGCCGATCTCGAGGTCGAGCAGTTCAACAGCGCAAATGATGGTTTATGGACGCGCGGTCTGCTGATCCGTCGCCATATCGCCGATGGCGATCTCGCCTTCTTCACCACCTGGTGCCCAGCGGGAACATCCATTGAAACGCTGGTCGCGGTCGAAGGCCATCGATGGGCGATCGAGGACAGCTTTGAAACCGCGAAAAACGAGTTCGGGCTCGATCACAACGAGAGCAGGTCCTGGCATGGCTGGCATCGCCACGTGTCCCTGGTGATGCTCGCCTTCGCCATGATGGCGGCGATCCGCCATCGCGCCAATCCGCCACCGCCCAAAAAAACCAAACGCCGCCCCCCGGCAAAAGCCAAAGCATACCCACGCCGCCGCTGATCCGTTGGTCAATCCAGGAAATCCGCCGCATCGCCAGCAGGCTTGCTCGAAAGCGGATCCAACCCGCGCATGTCATCGCATGGTCATTCTGGCGCAGAGCTCACTAGGCTGCCGCTCAGCGCGCTCACGTCAAATCAAAAAGACAACTGTAATGCTCGGTTCTGTTGGGATGCAGGATTCTCATCCGGGCTTGGTTGTGATTCAAGCTTGGGATGGACCGATTCGTTTTGACTGACGCCCAATGGGCGAAGATGGAGCCGCTTTGTCTTGGCAAGACGGGTGACCCCGGCCGCCGCGGCAAGGACAACCGACTATTTGTCGAGGCCGTGCTGTGGACCGCCCGAACCGGCAGTCCGTGGAGGGATCTGCCGCCCTCGTTCGGCCAGTGGAACAGCGTCTTCATGCGCTCCCGCGGCTGGGTAAGGGCGGATATCTCGAAGCGGCTGTTCGAGGCTGTCTCCAGCGATCCCGACATGGAATACGCCATGGTCGACGCCACCATCGTCAAGGTCCACCGCCACGGACAGGGCGCAAAAGGGAGACGCAAAGCCAAGCGATCGGCCGTTCGAAGGGCGGCATGACCACGAAAATCCTGGCGCTCACTGATGCGCTTGGCAATCTCGTGCGCTTCGTGCTGCTGCCCGGATAGCGCTTCACGGTGGGTGTGCAGCCGCTCATCGAGGGATTGGCCTTCGACGCGCTGATCGCCGACAAGGCGTTCGACAGCAACGCCATCATCGCCGAACTCGACGCGCGCGGCGCCAAGGCCGTCATCTCCCAGCATCCGCGTCGAGCAAAGCCTCTCGCCATCGACAAGGAGATGTACAAATGGCGGCATCTCATCGAGAACTTCTTCAGCAAGCTCAAGGAATTCAAGCGCATCGCAATGCGCGCCGACAAGACCGACCAGAGCTTCGCCTCCATGATCTATCGTGAGCGTAGCTCTGCGGCCCTTTTGATTGGCGCTTGCGTCTATTTTGATCGCAGCTTGCGGGGGCGTGGCTTCCAAATTCCGGACAATGCGTTGACGGCGGCCTCGATCGCCTTCCGGTCGATAACGTTAGGGTCGAACCGCTCCGGTCCCCAGAGGCGCATATGTTCGTGCTCCGGATGGGCGGGGTCGCTAATGGCGTCGAGGTATTCGGCATACCCGGGTGCACCTCCAACATCCTCTGGAGGGCAGCGGCCGGCAGCCTCGAGCAGGAGGGGAAGCCCCTCAGTCCGTCGTGTTTTCGAACCATTTTTCGAGCTTGATCACATGATCCCAGCTGTCGCCAAAGTCATAGAGATAGTGGATCGTCTTGGCGCCGGTCTCGCGAACGACATCGGAGAGCCGCGCCTTGCGAGCATCGATCGGCTGGGGACCAAAATCACCGTCGGAATCAGGGATGCCCCAACGCCCTTCGCCAGCCAGGAACTCGAAGAGGTGGCTGTTGGTCCAGCCAAATGCCGCCTGAAGCGTCAGATGCAGCCGATCAAGGCGCAGCGTGACGGGTACGACAAGGCGACGCATCACCTCTGGTTTTACTTCCTTGAGGATTACCTTGACCCGGACCGCGGTCGTGTTCAGGCTCATGCCGCCAGCCTCGGATCGTGTGCATGCATCGTGTAGAACGACGCCCAAGGGAGCAGTTCGTCCAGTCGCGCCGCAGGCCAACCATTGACGAGCTTCGCGAGAACATCAGCGAGCCAGTGCTCGGCACTGACGCCATTGAGCTTACAGGTCTCGATTAACGAAGCCAGAACTGCCCAATTCTCGGCGCCCTCGTCGCAACCGGCAAAAAGGGAGTTCTTGGCGTTGAGCTTGATTGGCCGCATCGCACGCTCGACAGCATTCGTGTCCATCTCGATGCGTCCGTCATCAAGGTAGAGCGTCAGGCCGTCCCAATGACGCAGCGCGTAACGCAAGGCCTTCGCCGTGTCGCTCTTCTGTGCAAGGTGATCAAGCTTGGCCTCAAACCATGGCTTCAAGGCGGTAGCCAGAGGCCGGGCATGCGCCTGCCTGCCAGCACGGCGCTCGGCATCTGATCGGCCGCGGAGCGCTTTCTCGACCGCGTAAAGCTGAGCGATGCGCTCAAGAGCCTCGTGCGCAACCGGAGCTGGCGCCGGAGCCGCCTCGCGCTCGATCTTCACAAACTGGCGCCTCAGATGCGACCAGCAGAAGGCGAGCGTTCCGGACAAGGCGTCCGCACGCGTCTCTCGAGTCATGGTCTTGTAAGCCTGATAGCCGTCGCAGTGGATGATGCCGCGATAGCCCTCAAGCAGCTGCAAGCCATGAACGGCCCCACGGCCCGGCGCATAGGCGTAAACCACGCCAGGTGGGTCAGGTCCGGCCCAGGGCCTGTCATCGCGTGACAGCGCCCAGAAGTATCCGGTTTTGGTCCTGCCGCGCCCCGGATCCAACACCGGTGCGGGGGTCTCATCGACACAGAGCTTCGAAGAGGCGAGCAGAAGCTGGCGCAGACGATGCCACAAGGGCTTCAATTCCTGGGCGGCATAGCCGACCCAGAAGGCGAGCGTGGAACGGTCGATGGCAATACCGTGCGTCGCCAGCATCTGCGCCTGGCGGTAAAGCGGCAAATGCCAATGATACTTGGCATCGATCACATGCGCGACGAGCCGCTCGGTCGGCAGTCCTCCCCTGATCAGTCGCTCGGGAGCAGCATGCTGGAGGACGACGCCATGACAGGCGCGGCAGGCCAGTTTGGGTCGGCGGGTGACGATGACGCGATACTGCGCCGGTACGACGTCCAGCCTCTGGCTCTCATCGCGACCAATCTCAACGAGATCGCCTTTGCAGCAGGGGCAGCAGGTTGCAGCCGGCATCAGGGTTTCGACGATGCGCGGCAAATGCTCCGGCAGCTGACCACGGTTGGCTCTGCGCTTGGTAGTTCTCTTCTCGCAAACTCTGGGATTGGCGCGATCTTCGGCTGCTTCGAGGGCCGCAACGGCCTCTTCGATGTCCTCCAGAACAAGCTGGAGCTGATCAGCGTCAAGCTTTTCCGACGATCGACCGAACTGCGCGTCTTTTGCAAGCTTGAGCAACCGCTCGAGTCCGGCGCAGCGCTCCGGCAGAGCCGCGGCAAAGGCACGCAACTCGGCTGGATCGCTCGGCAGTTCATCAGGCAAATCACTCATGGGCCCGAGTCTGCCATGCTTCGCGCCCAGCTGCACCGAAGATTTTATTTCCTACGCAAGTGCTTTCGGCTGCGGGATTCGAGGCGCATGCATGCGTGTCCAATCCATGCCGGCCAGAAGCGCCGACAACTGCGCGGCGTTCATTCGCATGACGCCGTCAACGACCGGCGGCCATTTGAAGCCGCCGCCATCGAGCCGCTTCCAGTACAGCACAAGGCCGCTGCCATCCCAGGCGACAATCTTCACACGGTCAGCGCGCTTCGCACGGAAGACCACCGCCACGCCCTTCATCGGATCGTGGCCCAGCGTCTCCTTCGCCAACAGCGCCAGGCCATCCGCGCCTTTCCTGTTATGTGGTGCACCACATAATAGAGAGCGTTTTTAGATTGGCGGCGCGTGGTTCGGTACCCAACACGAGCACTCGCGAGGGGCGCCGGTAATCTAAAAACGTGTTGGACGAAGGCGCGGGCACGCCGCTGCAGCTATGGGTGTTGAATCACTGCGCCGTTATTTGTGGACGTCGTGATCTGGACTGGAGACAAGTCCAAAGCGGACATTATCACGAAAGTACTGGGTGGAAGCGACATCTGGGAAGCGAAGTAGCCGACAAATGCGAAGCGCCGGAGGTTTGACGTCGGAAGAACGACAACAGGGCATCTATCGGCTGCCACGGCGGCCGGAAGAATCCCGAAATGGAAGGTGGCGGTTCTTGGTTGATCGAGGTCTCGCATCAAGAAGTGTCCGGTGAACGAGCGGCACTGAACGAACCTGGCTGCAAGACCTCGACGCACACCATGTGGCCTTGATGACAGGATGGACATTGACGCAAGGAAGCGGCATTGCAGCGCTCAGCCTTCTCGGGGCAATCGGAGGGCTCTTTCGGCTCCGAATGAGCGTCGGCGGATATCATTCCGAGCAGTTCGCGGCAGCGAGCGAGCTTTTGCTTGCGGTAGCGGCTACCCAGAAAACCATAGTAGCGAATACGTTTGAAGCCTTCGGGCAGGACATGGATGAGGAAACGCCGAATGAACTCCCCGGCGTCCAGCGTCATTACTTTCTGCTGGCTGCCGTGGCGGTAATCCTTCCATCGAAAGCGTACTTTGCCGTCTTCGATATCGATGACACGGCTGTTGCTGATCGCTACCCGATGCGTATAGCGGCCGACATAGTGCACAACCTGTTCGGCGCTGCCAAATGGCGGCTTGGCGTAGATAACCCAATTGATTCTGCGGACATCGTTCAGATAACGCTGAAACGCAGCCGGATCACGCAACGGTTCCAGCGACGAGAAGAATTGTAGCTCGCCGGTATCGAACGACTTTTGCAAGGCGCTGAGAAATAGGCGCCGGAACAGACGGGAAAGCACGGCCACGGGAAGAAAGAAGCCGGGCCGGCACGCGATCCAGCGGCTGCCATCCGGGGACAGTCCTCCTCCAGGAACGACGCAATGGAGGTGGGGATGGTGAAGGAGGTTCTGGCCCCAAGTATGAAGGACAGAAAAGAACCCGATCTCGGCACCGAGGTGCTTGGGGTCGGCAGCGATAGTCCGCAAAGTCTCTGCAGCTGTGCGGAACATAATATCGTACACGGTGCCGGCATTCTGGAATGCGATCGCTGCGATTTGGTCTGGTATGGTGAAAACAACGTGAAAATACTGCGTATCGAGAAGCTCCGCTTGTCGGGCCTCGATCCATTCTGCCCGCGCGAGCGATTGGCGCTTGGGGCAGTTGCGCGAGCGGCAGCTATTGTAGGAGATCCGCCGCTCTCCGCAGTGATCGCACTGCTCGACATGGCCACCGAGCGCGGCCGCTCGGCAGCGCTCGATCGCCGTCATTGCTGCACGTCGTTCGGTCGATAGAGACCTCCACTGCTGCTCGCGCCAGGCAGCACCATAGCGGCGGAAGATATCCGCCACTTCCGGACCTGAGCGTCCCATGGGGCCGCCGTCAGAAATGTCCAGGCGGCGGCGGTGGTGGTGCCTTAGGGATTGGGCGCGGCAGCAGCTCCAGCGGGCTGGTCGCCGCGCAGACTTTGTTCGTGGCTATCCGGAGATATTGCGCGGTTGTGGACAGGCTGCGATGGCCAAGCAAGAGCTGGATGGTGCGAAGATCGGTGCCGGCCTCGAGTAGATGGACGGCGAAGGCATGCCGCAGCGAATGCGGCGTCACGGGCTTGGCAAGGCCCGTTAACCGATGCGCCTTGCTGCAGGCGTCCTGCACCGCGTTGGTCGATATCGGCTCGTTGGGGATACCGCCGGGAAACATCCACGTGCTCGGCCGGACGGCGCGCCAATAGTCGGTCAGTGTCTCCAGCAACCGTGACGAGAGCATGACGTAACGGTCCTTCTTCCCCTTGCCTTGATCGACGCGTAGCACCATCCGCTGTCGGTCCATGGCTCCCGGCTTTAGGCGTACCCGCTTCGGAAATGCGCAGACCGGCGGCGTAGCATGTTGTCAGGATCACTTGATGCTTGAGGCTCTCCACGCAGCCGAGGAAGTGCAGCACCTCTTCGGGGCTGAGGATGACGGCGAGTGTCTTGGGCGCCTTTGGACACGGAATGATGAGGTCGAAATCCCATTCGAAGCCGAGCGTGACACGGTACAAGAAACGGAGCGCTGAGACGGTCACGTGGATCGACTTCGGCGCCAACTTCTTCTCGTTCGTCAGATAGACTTGGTAGGCGCGGACATCTTCCGGCCCAAGCAAAGCCGGCGACTTCCCAAAATGGCGGGCGAACTGCGAAACCTGCAGCAGATAGGATTCCTGCGTATGCGGTGACAGGTTGCGGATCTGCATGTCGTTTGTCATGCGTAACCGAAGCGGGGTCATTGAAGGCTCCTTGGCAAAAAAACGAAAACTGCCCGAGGGCAGCAACGCCATCTTGCTCGAAGCCAAGCCTATGAACGCTGCAAATTACGTCTCACCATGGCACGCCAAAGCAGTTACAGTTGCTTCAGCCGCATTCCTTCATCCGAAGATGGGCCACTCTTGCCGAGTGTTCTGCCGCGGAGCGGCTTCGTCCAATTCCTGAAGTCTACAGGTCGGGTCGCAACGTAAATCATGAGGCCAGCGGGAGCCGTCAGCATGAACGTGTCCGGCGCAACGCAACAAACACATCACTCAGCACGGCAAGTCCAGGCGTTCCGCGCACCTCAACTCGGGCCCCGAGGAACTCAACCGTAACAGCGGCAGCTTCCGGCGATCCGGAGGGCGCGGCAGCCGCCGATGGCGACGATTCCGACACCAACGGCACGAACGACAGTGCACCCGCCGCAGCTGGCAGCACCAGTTGACCTAAACGCGCCCGGCGCCGCCAGTCATGCACCTGCTGTGACCGGCAGCCATGCCGGCGTGCGATATCTGTTACAACCGCGCCCGGATCAAGGCTTTCCGCGACAATCCGGGCCTTCAAATCATCCGGCCACTGCTTACGGCCTGCGCCGGCGTACACTTCGATACGCTGTGTCAATGGTCGTCTTATGTCGTCCGAATGGTCGTCCATTGTGAGCACCCTCCAGAAGATGACTCTTCTAACGGTGCTCCCAAGATCGCGCACAAACAATCTAAAGGGCCGCGGCGCTACGCTTACGATCTATCTGGCCGCGGCCGTGATAAACTCCAGATGAAGCCCAACAGACCCTAGCATTACAGTTGCCGTTTTGCTTTGAGATGCGCGCGCTGAGCGGCAGCCTGGTGAGCTCTGCGCCAGAATGACCATGCGATGACATGCGCGGGTTGGATCCGCTTTCGAGCAAGCCTGCTGGCGATGCGGCGGATTTCCTGGATTGACCAACGGATCAGTGGCGGTGTGGGTATGCTTTGGCTTTTGCCGGGGGGCGGCGTTTGGTTTTTTTGGGCGGTGGCGGATTGGCGCGATGGCGGATCGCCGCCATCATGGCGAAGGCGAGCATCACCAGGGACACGTGGCGATGCCAGCCATGCCAGGACCTGCTCTCGTTGTGATCGAGCCCGAATTCGTTTTTCGCGGTTTCGAAACTGTCCTCGATCGCCCACCGATGGCCTTCGACCGCCACCAGCGTTTCGATGGACGTTCCCGCTGGACACCAGGTGGTGAAGAAGGCGAGATCGCCATCAGCGATATGGCGACGGATCAGCAGACCGCGCGTCCATAAACCATCATTTGCGCTGTTGAACTGCTCGACCTCGAGATCGGCCAGTTCGAGATAACACCAGTCATGCAGCCTCGGTCCTTTGGTTCCGGCTCCCGCCGACAAGCGCTTCCAGTCGGACGGGCGCCGCGTCCGGGCGATGTCTTCGGCCTTGCCGGCGACCGGCTGTCGCTTGCCCCAGGATCGGAAGACATGAGAGCTGCTGACCCCGAGCACATAGCCTTTGCCTGCCCGCCGTAGCTGCTGTTCGATATCGCCAACACCGTAGACCGTGTCACCGGCAACCCACTTGAATGGTACAGACGCGGCTATCGCACGTGCGATCATA
>NZ_JADPKX010000002.1:0-914 GCF_023074155.1 Bradyrhizobium sp. 134
CGTGTTGCTACTCGCTACGACAAACTTGCCAGAAACTTCTTGGCCGCCGTCCACCTCGCCGCTCTCGTCGCTTATTGGATCAATTGAGTCTGAACCCTAACATTACAGTTGCCGTTTTGCTTTGAGATGCGCGCGCTGAGCGGCAGCCTGGTGAGCTCTGCGCCAGAATGACCATGCGATGACATGCGCGGGTTGGATCCGCTTTCGAGCAAGCCTGATGGCGATGCGGCGGATTTCCTGGATTGACCAACGGATCAGCGGCGGCGTGGGTGTGCTTTGGCTTTTGCCGGGGGGCGGCGTTTGGTTTTTTTGGGCGGTGGCGGATTGGCGCGATGGCGGATCGCCGCCATCATGGCGAAGGCGAGCATCACCAGGGACACGTGGCGATGCCAGCCATGCCAGGACCTGCTCTCGTTGTGATCGAGCCCGAACTCGTTTTTCGCGGTTTCAAAGCTGTCCTCGATCGCCCATCGATGGCCTTCGACCGCGACCAGCGTTTCAATGGATGTTCCCGCTGGGCACCAGGTGGTGAAGAAGGCGAGATCGCCATCGGCGATATGGCGACGGATCAGCAGACCGCGCGTCCATAAACCATCATTTGCGCTGTTGAACTGCTCGACCTCGAGATCGGCCAGTTCGAGATAACACCAGTCATGCAGCCTCGGTCCTTTGGTTCCGGCTCCCGCCGACAAGCGCTTCCAGTCGGACGGGCGCCGCGTCCGGGCGATGTCTTCGGCCTTGCCGGCGACCGGCTGTCGCTTGCCCCAGGATCGGAAGACATGAGAGCTGCTGACCCCGAGCACATAGCCTTTGCCTGCCCGCCGTAGCTGCTGTTCGATATCGCCAACACCGTAGACCGTGTCACCGGCAACCCACTTGAATGGTACAGACGCGGCTATCGCACGTGCGATCAT
>NZ_JADPKX010000029.1:0-7878 GCF_023074155.1 Bradyrhizobium sp. 134
ATGATCGCACGTGCGATAGCCGCGTCTGTACCATTCAAGTGGGTTGCCGGTGACACGGTCTACGGTGTTGGCGATATCGAACAGCAGCTACGGCGGGCAGGCAAAGGCTATGTGCTCGGGGTCAGCAGCTCTCATGTCTTCCGATCCTGGGGCAAGCGACAGCCGGTCGCCGGCAAGGCCGAAGACATCGCCCGGACGCGGCGCCCGTCCGACTGGAAGCGCTTGTCGGCGGGAGCCGGAACCAAAGGACCGAGGCTGCATGACTGGTGTTATCTCGAACTGGCCGATCTCGAGGTCGAGCAGTTCAACAGCGCAAATGATGGTTTATGGACGCGCGGTCTGCTGATCCGTCGCCATATCGCTGATGGCGATCTCGCCTTCTTCACCACCTGGTGTCCAGCGGGAACGTCCATCGAAACGCTGGTGGCGGTCGAAGGCCATCGGTGGGCGATCGAGGACAGTTTCGAAACCGCGAAAAACGAATTCGGGCTCGATCACAACGAGAGCAGGTCCTGGCATGGCTGGCATCGCCACGTGTCCCTGGTGATGCTCGCCTTCGCCATGATGGCGGCGATCCGCCATCGCGCCAATCCGCCACCGCCCAAAAAAACCAAACGCCGCCCCCCGGCAAAAGCCAAAGCATACCCACACCGCCACTGATCCGTTGGTCAATCCAGGAAATCCGCCGCATCGCCAGCAGGCTTGCTCGAAAGCGGATCCAACCCGCGCATGTCATCGCATGGTCATTCTGGCGCAGAGCTCACCAGGCTGCCGCTCAGCGCGCGCATCTCAAAGCAAAACGGCAACTGTAATGCTAGTCCGAGATCCTCTGTTTCGATGTCGGGTTTTCGTCCCGAGACAAGGTCCGCTATGACCCGGGAGGAACCGCAACTCATCGTCCAACCGAGAGTGCCATGCCCGGTATTCAAGAATAGATTTCTGATCTTGGTCCCGCCGATGATTGGGGTGCCGTCTGGAGTCATCGGTCGTAGGCCTGACCAGAAGGATGCGCTCTTGGGATCTCCACCGGGGAACAGATCCATCACGGAATACTCCAACGTTCGCCGACGCGAGTTGACGAGGTCATTGGTGTAGCCCGAGATTTCAGCCATCCCGCCGACTCGAATTCGATCTCCGAGACGGGCAATCGCCATCTTGTATGACTCGTCGATGACAGTCGACTCGGGGACGCGCGAGGCGTCGGTGATTGGAATTGTCAGCGAGTATCCTTTGACAGGATAGACTGGCAGCTTGATTCCGATCTTCTTGAGGAGAAGAGGTGAATAGCTTCCTAGTGCGACAACTACTGCGTCCGAGCGAATATCCCGTGATCGGTGATCACGCCGCGCACTCGACCGGCTTCGATGTCAAGTCCATTGATGAAATGTCCGTAACGGAAGTCAACGCCCAATGCCGCGGTTTTCTGCTCCAGCGCATTAGTGAACTTGAAGCAATCGCCGGTCTCGTCCTTCGGAGTTAGAAGTCCTCCAACTAATCGATCTCGCACGTAGCGCAAGGCGGGCTCGGCCCGAACACAGCCATCGCGATCGAGTACCTCGAAAGGAACGCCATCTGCCGCAAGAGCCTTCACATCCTTTGCTGATGCATCGAGCTGCTGCTGAGTTCGGAACAGCTGCAGGGTTCCCTGCGTGCGCTCGTCATAGTTCAACGAGACCTCCCCTTTCACCTCGGCAAGCGCTATGCGACTGTAGTCCGCAGCGGAGCATCCGTCCTTTGTTGAGCGCATATCGCGTGGCCGTACAGTTGGATAGCATGCGGACAAGCCAAGAGAGCATGGCCGCATCAAGCTTCGGGCGAAGGATCAATGGCGCAGTGACGGCCTTCATAGGAATTCCGGCGGCAGCCCACGGCGAACAGTAGCCAAAGGATACCTCCCCGGCGTTCGCATAACTCGTTTCCAGTGCTGGACCCGACTGCCTATCGAGAACGAGGACTTCGTGCCCGAGCTTCGCGAGTTGATATGCCGTGGTGACGCCGATAACGCCCGCGCCGAGAATGATGACTTTCATTATCTAATCCAACGTTTTGCTCGACGATGCCGACTAATCTGCGATGGACGCTCAGCAATAGCTTCTGAAGAAGCGACGACCAAGGCGGGGGAGACTCTCGTAGGAGATCGTGCCCGCGTCAGCCGCCAGCATTTCGAGTGTCTGATGAGGACCAACCACTTCGACCAAGCTTCTTAGATCGAGTGTGTCATCCGACAGTCCGGATATGTCGACTGTTACGCTGTCCATCGTCTCGCGCCCTACGATGGCAAGACGCTGGCCGCGCAAGTAGACAGCTCCGCGACCGCTCAAGCTGCGTGGGAGCCCGTCGGCATAGCCGGCGCAAAGGGTAGCAAGCCGGGTGGTACCGGTAGCCACATGAGCGCCACTGTAGCCGACCGTAGCGCCGTCCGAGACCGTGCGGGTCTGCGCAACTGCAATGGAGAGGCTTACGACGGGCTCCATCGCATTTACGGCATCCACCTGCGGCGCACCGCCATAGAGCGCGATCCCTGGACGAACGAGAGTTCCATGATACTCCTTGCCCATCAGCACGCCACCGCGGTTGGCGATGCTGGATGGCACCGGCACGAATTCCTTTGTCACGATCTCCATCTCCGCGAGCTGCGCAGCGTTTTGGGCCTTGGCGGGCTCATCTGCGGAGGCGAGATGACTCATGACGTAGAGAACCTTGAGCTCCGGTGATTGCGCTATTTCCATGCGCACTTCAGCTCGCTGAGCGGGCGCAAACCCAAGTCGTGACATGCCCGTATCGAACTGTAGAACAGCAGGGAGACGCCGACCCTCGGTGCGTGCCTGACTGCGCCAACGGCAAAGCTGGGTTAAGGAGTTGACGACGGGAATGACTTGAGCCGAAGCACAAGCAGCCTCCGCACCGGGTAATAGGCCGTTCAGCACGAAGAGCTAGCGTCGCTCGCAAGATGAGGCCGTAATGCAATGGCCTCCTCCGCATGCGCGACGAAAAAGCGCCTGCAGCCGGCGTCAAACAGCGATCCCGCCACCCGGACGGCATTCAAGCCATAGGCATCGGCTTTGACCACTCCAGCCACGCAAGCCGGATTCGCCAGCGATGCGATACGCTCAAAATTCGGACGTAACGCGGCGAGATCGACGGTCATGTAGCCGGGAAAGCCCTGCGATTTACCGTCGAAGCGCATCTTCGGATCAGCCCGGCCGAGTGTCTCTTCGCTTTTCACGCGGAACGGCTTAGCGCAATATTCGAGTGGATGCTGCGCGTTCCTTGCTCAATTGTACGAAACGATGCTACAAATTAGCGCGATCTGCCAACTTTTCGAATAAACTGCACGACGCCAATGGACAGCATAGATCGTAATATTTTGCGCGCGCTACGCGTGTCGTCCGTGAACAAGGCACTAAGCGATTGAGCAGGAGTCAGTTTTCCGGTTGCGGCGGCATTTGAGATTGCAGGGATTGGGGGCTTGAGGCCCCCAAACCTTGCAATTTTCGTTTGTGGATTCCCTTTCGCTGCGGACCATGATTCTGTGGTGCATCGGAGGGGCCGATGCGACCGAAGAAGCACAGGACGACGGGATCGAACGATCTGTTCCGGGCGCGGCTGGACCAGATCATCAATCTGAAGCACGAGTTGGTTCTGCTTGCCGGCAAGATCGATTGGGACTGGATCGACGGCGAGATCGCGCCGCTCTACAGCGAGAACGGCCGGCCCGGGATCGAGACCCGCTTCATGATCGGGCTGTTGTTGCTCAAGCATATCTACGGGCTGTCCGATGAGGGGGTGTGCGAGCGCTGGGTCCACGACCCTTATTTCCAGTTCTTCACCGGCGAAGAGTTTTTCCAGCACGCTTTCCCGCACGAACGCTCGGACCTGAGCCATTGGCGCAAGCGGCTCGGCGACAAGCTGGAGCTGCTGCTGGCCGAGAGCCTGCGGGTGGCGCACGAAGCCGGCGCCTTACGCAGCCAGGACCTCAAGCGCGTCACGGTCGATACCACGGTGCAGCCAAAGGCCATCACCTTTCCGACCGACGCCAAGCTGCTTCATGCGGCCATCCAGGGCCTCAATCGCCTGGCGAGAAGGCACGCCGTCAGGCTGCGGCAATCCTATTCTCGCATCGCCAAGGCCGCTGCGATGATGGCGGGCCGCTACGCCCATGCCAAACAGTTCAGCCGGCATCAGCGGCAGTTGCGTATCCTGCGCAGCCGGCTGGGCCGGATCATCCGCGACATCCGTCGCAAGATCGAGCGCCAGCCAGCCCTCGAGGAGGCATTCGCCCTTCCGCTTGGCCGAGCCAGCCAGATCCGCTCCCAGCAGCAGCGCCAGCGCGGCTGGAAGCTCTATTCATTTCATGCCCCGGAGGTGGAGTGCATCGGCAAAGGCAAGGCCGCCGCGCCTTATGAGTTCGGCGTCAAGGCCTCCATCGTCACCAACAACCGCCGGGCTCCCGGTGGCCTGTTCGTGCTGCACGCCAGGGCGCTGCCCGATAACCCGTACGACGGTCACACCTTGCGGGACGTCATCGACCGCACCGAGACGCTCACCGGCTGTCCGATCGAGCGGGCCTATGTCGACAAGGGATACCGCGGCCACGACGCGCAGAATCCCCGTCGCGTCTTCATCTCCGGCCAGAAGCGCGGCGTCTTCGGCGTCATCAAACGCGAGCTGCGCCGCCGCTCCGCGATCGAGCCCCTCATCGGACACCTCAAGGCCGAAGGTCACCTCGGCCGCTGCTATCTCAAAGGCCGCGCCGGCGACGCTGCCAACGTCGTGCTCTCAGCCGTGGGCTACAACTTCCGCCGCATCCTCGCCTGGCTCAGAGAACTCTTGTGCATGTTCCTGGCACAGCTATGGCGAACGCTCGCCTGTACCGCCCCGCTCAATTCGGCTTCTTAACGGACGACTACGCGTGAACGCCCCGGGTAAGCAATGTAAATCTGGCGGAGGAAGTTGGGCTTTCTCCCTCGGCTTGTTTGCGGCGTATCAAGCTCGTCGAGAAGGCCGGCATCATTCGAGGAACACGGCGCTCGTCGAGACCGGCGCCGACTCGCAAGGTCTTGCGGTGCTGATCAACATCACGTTGGAACGGCAGACGGTCGTGTATCTCAATTAATTTGAGGCTGCGGTACGCCACTATCCGGAGATCCAGGAGTGTTATCTCATGACCGGGGGTGCGGATTACTTCCTGCGAGTGGAAGCAGCCAATGCTGTCGAGTTCGAGCGGATCCACAAGGAAATCCTCTCGACGCTTCCGGGCGTCTCACGCATCCATTCCAGCTTTTCGATCAGAAATGTACTGGCGAACCGACCAAAGGGCCGGCGCTGATATGCGCTTGGCCGCGGTAAGGCCGCAAATTTGGCAGGTCCCAAGGGCCGATTTTGAAACGGCCGCGCTTCCCTATCAACTCCTCCTGGTTGTTGCATTTCCCTTCGAGCCTCCTCTTCGGCCATTTGGCGTAGACTTTTGCGAATGATCTTACTAGTCGTCGTCGTCGGCATATGATCAATGAACCGTACCACTCGTGGATATTCGTGTGCCGCCAATCGCGACTTCACGAACCTCGCAATCTTGTCAGCCAAAGCCTCTGACGGGACAAATCCTTCCTTCAGCACCACGTATGCGGCTACCACCGCGCCGCGAAGCGGGTCAGGTTTAGCGACCACGCCGGCGATAAGAATCGGTTCGTGAGCCAGCAAGCAATCTTCAATTTCGGCCGGGCCAATTCGATAGCTAGCAGACCCAATCACGTCGTCCTTGCGTCCAAGGTAACGGATTCGGCCCTGAACATCGCGTAAGCCCTGATCACCCGCCAAAAGCCATTTGCCATCCGGCCCCTCCACGAATTTTTCGCGCGTCGCTGCGGGATTGTTCCAATAGCCGATGAACATCACCGGATCCGGCGACAGCACTGCGATGGCGCCTTCTGTTTCGTCCGGCTGTTTGGTGACGGTGGCAATATCAATCACATCGACGACATGGCCAGGCACAGGTCGGCCCATTGTGCCAGACACAGGGGCGGCTCTAGTGCCGTGCATGACGACAGAACCATGTTGCATTCGGTCCACGAAGCTTTCGGCTCGCTCGAGCTGAAGTGGCCCCCGGAGCGGGGACCATGGATCGCCAAACTTAAGGTGTGATCCGGCCTGCCTTGTCGTTCAAATCAAGCAGCTTTCTTCTGCTGCTGTTGCGTCTGCTGTGTGAAGTGGACCCCGGAGCGGGGACCATGGATCGCCAAACTTAAGGTGTGATCCGGCCTGCCTTGTCGTTCAAATCAAGCAGCTTTCTTCTGCTGCTGTTGCGTCTGCTGTGTGAAGTGGACCCCGGAGCGGGGACCATGGATCGCCAAACTTAAGGTGTGATCCGGCCTGCCTTGTCGTTCAAATCAAGCAGCTTTCTTCTGCTGCTGTTGCGTCTGCTGTGGGTATGTGGGCAACGCGTTTGCGTTGTCCAAGCGAAGCGGCATATCCACAGTCCTCGCCGCCTCGGTCCTGTCGATGCCGGCACGCCATGCCGCCATCGGAAACTGGTTATTCATTGCCTGGTGCGGGCGGCGACGATTGTAAAAGCTCATCCATGATCCGATGCCATCTCGCGCTTCGCGTCCGTCGGCATAGGCTTTCAGATGCACTTCCTCGTACTTGATCGAGCGCCACAGCCGTTCGATGAAAATATTGTCCATGAAACGACCGCGTCCGTCCATCGAAATCGCAATGCCTACAGCCTCAAGCCTGCCGGTGAAGGCTGAGCTGGTGAACTGCGCGCCCTGATCCGTGTTGAATATTTTAGGCCGGCCGTGCCGCGCCAGCGCTTCGTCGAGCGCGGCGATGCAAAAGCCCGTATCCATCGTGTTCGACAGACGCCACGCCAGTACCGCCCGGGTAGCCCAGTCGATGATCGCCACCAGATACAGGAATCCCTGCGCCATCGGAATGTAGGTGATGTCGCTGGCCCAGACGTGATTGGGCTCGGTGATGCTGACGCCGCGCAAAAGATATGGATAGATCTTGTGGCCGGGCGCTGCCTTGCTGGTGCCGGGACGCGGGACCAGCGCCTCGATTCCCATCACGCGCATCAGCCTTTGCATGCGCTTGCGGTTGATGCCGTAGCCTGCCTGGTTGAGTTCGAACACCATTCGTCGCGAGCCGTAGAACGGCCACTTCAGATGCAATTCGTCGATCCGTCGCATCATGGCCAGATCGTCGGAGCTGGTCACCGGCTCGGAGCGATAGACGCCCGAACGCGCCAGATTCAGCAGCTCACATTGCCGCCGAACCGACAAATTCTCGCCAGGGCGCTCGACCATCGCCCTGCGCTCGGGGACGAGTCATCGCCCGGGCCTCTTGGCCAAGAAATCCCTTTCAACCGTCAACTGGCCAATCTTGGTATATAGCTTCGCCGTCTCACGCTCATGCTCCTCCTCGCCATCTCCCAAAGCCGTCGCGCCACGCACAAACAGGCTCGCCAAATTGTCGAGGACTTGCTTCTTCCAGCCGTAGATCTGGTTCGGGTGAACGCCGTGCCGCTTCGCCAGTTCAGGCACCGTCGCGACCTCGCGCAGGGCCTCCAGGGCAATCTTGGCCTTGAATGCGGCATCGAACTTCTTGCGTGATTTCGTCATATCCGTGCTCCGTCGGTTCAAACAGAGCAGGACGCTTCACACCTTAACGTTTGGTCCTATTTCCGGGGTCCACTTCACAGGCCGTAACCTGACCGATTGGTGAATACACAGGACGACGCTCGCGTCGACCTCTGTCCTTCTTCAAGCCCCACTAGTGGTTCATCACAGTGATTTCGACGTTTTGATACCGAGCCATTCGAGGATCGGCAAGCTTTCCGGCGGCACGAGGATTTCGATGCTTCTGGGGACGCCAGGT
>NZ_JADPKX010000030.1:0-7098 GCF_023074155.1 Bradyrhizobium sp. 134
CGTTGTCCAGCCGCATCAAGAAGCCGGATATACGTCAGCAGTTGTGGCCGTCGATCCTGATCAAGCCAGTCGTTGCAATCGGGCGGGGTCCATATACGTCCACACATGGCCCATCGCCGAAAGAGCGCCTCAGCCGCCGTGATGTCCGCCGTGGCTGCGATTGTGTTGCAAAACTCCGGTTGAGATGACTCGCGAATCGTGATTCCGTTGGTTTGAGGCGGCATTTGCGGGAGCAGCGGATGTTAGGTCGGTAGGAGAGCGGCCAGGGCCAGTTCTTTTACTCCTTTGATCTCGACAAGGTGGTGCCGGTTGATCACCTGGTACGGCAAATCGACGGTTTTCTGGACCTGAGTTGGGTGCACAACGAGCTCGCTCCATTCTACTCCCACACTGGCCGGCCTTCGATTGATCCGGTGCTCATGATCCGGATGCTGGTCTTTGCCTACGTATTTGCACTTCGTTCCGAGCGTCGGCTCTCCGCCGAGGTCCTGGTCAATCTGGCTTATAGATGGTTTTGCAAGCTCGGCGTCGAGGATCATATCCCTGATCACTCGGTGTTTTGCCGGGCGCGGCGCGAACGCTTCCGTGAGAGCGATGCCTTACGCCGGGTTTTTGAACGTGTAGTGGCGCTGTGTATTTTGGCGGGGCTGGTCGGAGGCGAAGCGTTCTCAGTCGATGCGAGCCTGATCAAGCCCGATGTGAACAAGACTAGGCGACTTCCCGGCGACCAGCCTCTACCTGGCCAAAGGCGGAGGAAGCATCCCATGCGGTGCGCGAGTACATCGCAGCGCTTGATGCTGCCAATAGCGATAAGGACGGCGATGAGGACGGCGGCGGTTCAAGTGAAGGCAGCCGTCGCCGCAAGCCTCCCAAGGAAGTCTCGCTCACCGATCCGCAAGCAACATGGGTTACGAGGCCGGGCGTGGATCCATTCTTTGCTTATGATGC
Source organism: Bradyrhizobium sp. 134 (assembly GCF_023074155.1). Taxonomy (NCBI): domain Bacteria; kingdom Pseudomonadati; phylum Pseudomonadota; class Alphaproteobacteria; order Hyphomicrobiales; family Nitrobacteraceae; genus Bradyrhizobium; species Bradyrhizobium sp. 134. Next base: position 949 of record NZ_JADPKX010000030.1, read on the forward strand.
GAACTATCTGATCGACAACAAGGCCGGGATCATCCTCGATGCGGTAGGCACGCGCGCGAACCGTGCGGTTGAGATTGCTGTCACCCAGATCATGGTGGACCGTGTTGAGCGTCGCTTCGATCTGCGCCCCAAGAGATTGGCAGGCGACACGGCTTACGGCGCGGTCAGATTGCTCAAATGGCTAGTGGATCGCAAGATCACGCCGCACGTTCCGGTGTGGGACAAGTCGGCACGCCCCGATGGGCACCTTTAGCCGAGCGGACTTCGTCTTCGACAAAAAGCGCAATGTCTATGTTTGCCCGGGTGGCGCGGAACTGACCAGCACCGGCAATATCGACATCGTTTACTACAGGGCCAGCAAGAGCGATTGCTCTGGCTGCGCCTTGAAGCCCAAATGCACGACGGCGGTCGTGCGCAAAATTACCCGTGACGTCAACGAAGATGTGCGCGATCATGCCCGTGCGCTGGCCAATACGGAAGTCTTCGAGCAATCGCACCGCGAGCGCAAAAAGGTCGAGATGCGTTTTGCTCATATGAAACGCATTCTCAGGCTCGACCGGCTTCGGTTGCGGGGCCTGAATGGCGTCAGGGACGAAGTGCTGCTCACAGCCACCGCGCAGAACCTGAGGCGGCTGGCCAAGCTAATCTGCCGTCCCCCGCCACAACTGGCAGTCCCGTGCTGAAATCCACCAGCAAAACGGAAACCGCCGACACCCCGCACCAAAAAAACCGCCGAAACTCCAAAGCCAAGCTCGCCCCCAAGTCAGAAACGAGTTTTGCAACACAATCGCTGCTAAACCGGACGCCGAGCTGAACTTGCCTCGACTGCAACTTCTGACCCACAGGGGAAATCTATCGGACCTCGTAGACCGAACATAGTCTTCAGAAAAAACGCTCGAATGAGTCAGAAGTCTTGACCAACTTAAACCGTGCAATTCTGCTAATGTTTGAAGTTCGGGCGTGAGGCCTGCAGGGAGCCGACGGTGACAAACTTGGAAGTCTCCAACGCCCCCCTGCCAAACCGCCATTTGATAATGAGCAGCCGGACAAAGCGGCACTCGATGAGGATCGGAAGCCGCCATCCGATCGCAATCTAAGGATTCGCTTGCGGGCACGATTGCAGCTGATCGGCGGCGCGCTCGCCTCAATTGGTGCCGTGGGAGCTATCGCCGGTGGCCTCGTCGGCTACTGGACTGTTTGGAAGACGCTTCGCGCAGACGTCTTTCCGGAAAGCCAAAAAACCCAAAAGGATGCTACGGCTCGGCCCGACGTTGCTCCCCGTTTGTCTCTCGTTGTCCTGCCATTCGCAAACCTCAACAACGATGCGGAGCAGGACTATTTTGCCGACGGCCTTACGACCGATCTAACAACAGACCTCGCGCAAATGCCCGATACATTCGTTATCGGGCGGGGGACGGCTTTCACCTACAAAAATAAGCAAATCGATCTCAAGGCGCTCGGCAAGGATCTCGGCATCCGATGGGCGGTACAGGGCGCCGTGCAACGGGCCGGAGATCGGGTCCGGATGAACGTGTCACTTGCCGAACGTCGACTGGTCGCGACGTCTGGTCTGACCGCTTTGATGGCGATCGATCGAATCTTGCGACCTTACAGGAGCAGGTCACGGCGCGGCTCGCTCGCTCTCTCAACGTCGAACTCATCCAAGCCGAAAGCCGACGCAGCCAAATGGACAGACCAACCAATCCAGACGCTGTGGATTTCAGCATGCGCGGCTGGGCGAAGCGGTATGGCCCTCGGACCAAGTCAACGAACGAACAGGCAAACGACTTGTTCGACAGCGCACTGCGCCTCGATCGAAACAACATCGACGCAATGATCGGCAAGGCGTTGTGCATAGCGGATGGCGTGATCTAAGGATGGTCAACATCCGTGATCGAGGACAAAAGGACGGCCCTCAAGCTGATTGATCAAGTTCTTGCACAACGGCCGGCGACCGCAAACGCGCACGCAGCCAAGGGCAACATTTTGAACTATGGAAATCCCGAGGCAGCTTTACCTGAATACGACGCAGCGCTGGAAATTGATCCTAATTCGCCCGTAGCGTACGCATCCAAGGGAATTGTACTTATTACGGCAGGACGTGCGCGCGAAGCGTTTCCCCCGATTCAGATCGCTCTGCGCCTAAGCCCCAAAGATCCGGCTGCTGGAACTTGGCGCTTTTTCCTCTGTCATGCTCATGTCCATCTGCGCCAATACACGGAAGGCATCGGGGAATGTAAGCGCTCCATCAACTTGAATAAATTGGACTGGTTTCCGTATGTAGATCTGATTTCAGCTTATGGAGCCACTGGTCAGTTGGAGCTGGCCCAGCAAGCGTTGGTCGAATTGAATGCACTCCGACCGGACTTCACGATTCAGTGGTTCCAGCAAATCGGCTACGCACGTTCGACTAATCCGCAGTTTCGTCGTGAGTACGACGGCATCGTCGAAGGATTGAGGAAGGCAGGCGTTCGCGAGCAATGAGATGGCCAGGATGTTCGTTGCTTGCTCAGTTGCGAGCAGAGGTCTCCTTCTGGGCCCATCTCGGACATTCTGACCGGCGCTGATGATGTCCGTCCCCGGAGCTCAAGCGGAAGTAAGCAGCCTGGGACACCAAAGGCCGCTCGTGACCCACTCTAGACGTCATATGCTTCAGGACCGCCTTGCCCTTGAGAGCGTAGCAGCGTCGCGGCGCATAGCGGGGCAGGTGGTCGCCTGCGCTCAGCAGCGCGCGAGATCAAAATGCGAGGGGTACGCGGATATGTCAGTAGGCCGAGGTTTGCATCCAGCCTAGGCCATTGCTACCGGTTTACCAGCGTCCCCTCGTCGGAAACGCGCCACGCTGCCAAGCCGAAACATAGCGTTAGCATTAAGTTGGCCAGCAAGAGCAGGACCGAGGCAAGTGGCTCACACGCGCCTCGGGAACAGAACGTCCCTCCAGTCCGGAGACAGGTGGATGATTCGAAAAATGCAGCTGTGCTGACCTGGTTGCAGTTTGTTAAAAATTGCTGGATCAACAGCTTCGAACGGGGAGCGCAGCCATCGAGCGGTTCGTGCGGAGCCGGGGACTTCGCGCCGCGCTGATCGTAGCTAAGAGGCACGGCAGGAGTTATGATCTTTTCCTTCTCGCTCGGGTCATTCGCTTCCAAGGAGTCTGGCAGTGATCAAAATCTTACAAGGAATGCTCCTCGCGACCACGGTTCTCGCTGCTGCTAGTGGGGCGCACGCAGCGGGTGGCTGTGGCGAGGGCTGTCATAGGACAAGCGGTGGCGCATGTGTCGTTGACGGCTGGGGCACGGGAGCCAAGGTTCGGAACGAATGCCCGGCGACCTCTCGCCCCCGTCCACCCTGCGGCGGCGGGGATTTCATCTGGGACCGCACCAAACAGGCATGCTTCCAAAATAACCGCAGCTGGTTCTGATCTCGCGCCCCATTCAGGCGCGCTCTACACAGCGCAATCTGATCTCAGTGCGATGGCCTCAGAGCGGGTGGCAACGAGTTCGGACGGGAACAGCTTGGCCCTTATCTCGGCCAGTGCGTTGCTTCAAGGCCCGCTGTCGGCGCCGGCGCTGACGGGCTCGGTTCGCGTGCTTGGGATCAGGTGCGGACCTCCGGGCGCGGGAGCCGGCTAGCGCTGGACTGCTATGATGGTTGTGCGGCCCTGCCGCCGGCTTACAGCTCAACTGCGGACTAGCCGTCTTGGCAGGGAATACCGAAGTTGTCACAAGCGAGAGCGAATGACGCTTTTGCTTTTGTATCCTCGAAGCAGAAGCGAGTGCCGACCTCTGCCTGATCGATCCACCAATCGACGTTGCTGCCTTTCGCGATGCGGGAGGCTTCGCCGCGTAACAGGTCCAGTTGTCTTCCCGCAGCACGAACGATCAGGCAATTTTTCTCTTTGGGCATAATACCTTCTCCAATGGCACAGGACGCGAAGTCATTGGTACTAAGAGCCGTGAACACGAAGGCCGCAGCAGGGGGACTGCTGCTGCGGCCCGCGCGGTCAAAAATTCCGGGTGAAAAACGACGAGGTGAAATATCCAGCCAGCCCCGGTGCGATGATCGTACCGCAACATCTCTGGCTCGCAATATGATCAGTTTCACAATCGGCAGAAGGCTTAACATGCATCAGTGCGCCGGCTCTCAGGTCCATGTTGATCGGGAACAATCGGCAATCTGGGTGCGTTCGCCTCCAGCTCCGGGCGATGTCTCGGAGCGGACGCGTAGAACTTCCGGCCTCAGGAATCATCGTCTGGGGCCGGCTTTTTGCAGGACCGCCTTGGCGCCAGTTTGATTTAGCGGTCGTCTATGCCATTTGGCAGATGAAAGGGTGGCGGTCGGAAGCTATCCGGGATATTTTGTCAATTCAGCGGAAGCTGGCGCACTGAGAGACGACCCGGCTTGGGGGCCTGAGGGTTGATGCCGGGGCCGCTCCGCCAGCTCGAAGAAGAGAGCTAACAAGCCTCCAATTTTTCCTCTGCGCGTTCGTTCCTCTAACGAGCGCTCGATCTCGCAAACTGCGGCGGCCTGCCGTTGCTAAATCCGGCCTGACCTCCGCCCCTCGATAGCCGCACCCGGCGCACACACAGCGCGGCTCGATACCAGACAAGCGAACCTCTCCGGCCAGGGAGTTGCGAGCCCAATGGCAGAAGATCAGGTGCCGCTTTCGGCCATCTCGCGCATCTCACCAAAGGTGATCTTCTGAAGCCGCATGCCGGTATTCATGGCCATGTCGCCGAGAGTCAATGGCCGGCCCTTAGCGGCTCAGCAGGCGCGCAAGGTGGGTAAACAAACGCGCTGGTTCACTTGGGTGGCCTGTTCGGGATAGCAAGGACCGGTCCAGCCCCCTAAAAAAACATGGGCTCGAGCCTTGTTCGCCTATCAGCCTGGCGCGGAGGGAAGGTAATTCGGCTTCAGGTCTTTCCCGTCCTGGGGACGCTTCTTGGCAAGCCTGACTGAAAGATGAGTCACACAATGAAATGCGCACCCCCGGAAGAGGGTGGCATCGCCGCGGGATGTCGCGGCTTCGACGCTCGCAGTCTAACGGAAAGCCCCTTTCTCACGAAGGGGCGGTTGAAGTCGCGGCGCCCAAGGGGAGGGCTCCGGGGCGGGCCGCCAGACGCGGCACGGATGCTTCTTACGCGGCCGCCCTTCTGGTCATTGGCGCACAAGCTTGGACCGCATACCGGCCATCATGGTGTAGGCAAAGCGCCGCCAGATCAGGTTCATCAGGACTAGCATGTCGCGTCCCCGTGTTCGATTCTGGTACTTTCGGCCCCCTCTGTTTCAGCAAGATTTCGCGGGGCCGGGAAATGGCTTCGTGCGAGGTTGGCATGGTGGGGTCGTTGACGCCGCAAAGGAGGTCTGAGTGGGGATCATAATGGTGCCCAGTCGCGGCCGTCTCGCAACTCGACGACAAAATCTCGCTTTCAACTGGCAATCGGGACGCCGCGGTTGACCGTACAGAAATGGAGGAGTGCGGGGGCCAGTCACGCTTGCGGCGCTTTCCGTTTTTGATTAGCTGTGCCACGGGCGCCCCTCAAGGCCGCTTCGATGGTCTTGAGCCGCGCACCTCGTCGGGATATTCCGCTTTGCTGCTTAGGCGCGGATGATCGGGACACTCTCGTAACCAGCCACAGATCGCTGCCGCAACTACCGCATTCATAACGCTTCAGTTCGTAGCCTTTGGTGACGAGGAAAACAGCTTTGAGCAGTCGAGCTTGGCTACAAACGGTGCATCCGGCTTCGCCGTTCACGATCGCCTCCCGCAAGCAATTTGGCCACAATGATAGAAATCAGAACTGAGTCTCGGTTCAGGAGCAATAGCGGCTCACGCTGGCGGGCCAATTTTCCATACAGCCACCCTGTAGTCGTCCGGAGGTGTAAACGCCGGCCATTGGAATTACCGTTCTCACCTTTTGGCGGACCAGCAATGGCGCAAGGCGGTGGCACGGACAAGGCACCAGCCCTCATTTGCAACAGATGTCAGCGTCCAATGGAGTTTCTCACGTCCCTGCCAGCAATTGCAAACCTGCCCGCCGCCAATGCCTACAGGTGCATGCCCTGCCTGAGAGTTGAAACTATCGTTCTGGGCTGAAGGAAGGCACCGCCAGAGGACTACTTGGCTTGAGCTCGAAAGTCCGAGGCTAG
>NZ_JADPKX010000027.1:0-5551 GCF_023074155.1 Bradyrhizobium sp. 134
TGGGCCAGCAGGGCACGCGCTCCATTGCGCAAGACTTCTGTGAGTTGATCGTCGAAGATTCCTGGCTGAATCAGATGGATGACGTTATCGTTGGACACGCCATATCGCTCCTTCGGTGGAGAAGTGGAGGCGTCAAGCACCCCCACGATATGCCGCCTTTCCGATTCCCGCCGTCACCAACTTTGGGTGATAGCTCGAGAATGGACGCCTTGAGGGCGTCTGAGAACTTCGAGGCCTTCATCGTTCTTCGCTCCTCCCAGCCAGGACTCATTGCGCAAAGCTCTAGCCAAAAATGTCCAGTTTGCTGGCTTCAGATCAACATCTCTCAATGCGTGTCAATGAATAGCTCCTCGGAGAATTGAAGCGATCTAGCGAATAGAGCTTCTATTGAACTGTTCCTCGCCGTGACCACCACGCGGAGAAATAGGCGTTTCGCACGCCTGCCGAGTGGAATTTCAACCTTCGATATGACGCCGCCGCGCGCGTTAGATAAGGGCAACATCATTCTATCGCAAGACGATTTCGTGGACGAAAGAGCTGGTCCCGGTTGTCTGAACAGACTCCGCGTTGATAAGTGGAGCCTCTGCTGCGCGTTCCAGCCGATCGTGATCACGGATTCCAAGCCATCGTGATCACCCATTCCAGAGCATCGTGATCACGGTTTCCAGCCGATCGTGATCGCTATTCCAGCGATCGCGATCGGGGGGCAACCAGGAGGTGCGCGCCGCTGACAGTCTGCAACCCGGGTAGCTTGGTCTTTTGCCTAACCGCAGAGGATCGAGATGCCGACCGAGAGACTGTCCATGCGCCACATTCGTGAAGTTCTACGCCTACACGACAGCGTCGGCATGTCGCAACGCGCCGTTGCCCGCAGCCTGGGCTTGGCCCAAGGCACGGTCAGCAAGTACCTCAACCGCGCCCGCCGCGCCGGCCTGACCTGGCCGTTGCGGCCAGAGCTGGATGACGATGTCCGGCTCGAGAACCGCCTGTATCCGCCACCCTCTGATCGGCCCAGCGAGGAACGTCCGCAGCCGGATTGGGCGCTCGTGCATCGCGAGCTGCGGCGCCCGAACGTCACGCTGATGCTGTTGTGGGAGGAGTATTGCGACGCAAGCTCCGACAGCTTCAGCTACTCATGGTTCTGCGAACGCTACAAGGAATGGGCCGGCCGCCTCAAGCCGACCCTGCGCCAGGTCCATGTCGCCGGCGAGAAGCTGTTCGTCGACTATTCCGGCCACACGATGGAGGTGGTTGACGGGCTCACGGGTGAGGTACGCAGCACGCAGATCTTCGTCGCCGTGCTCGGCGCCTCGAACTACACCTACGCCGAGGCCAGCCTCAGCCAGAGCCTGCCGGACTGGATCGCCTCGCACGTTCGCGCATTCTCCTATTTCGGAGGCGTGGCCCGACAGACGGTTAGCGACAATCTGAAGGCCGGCATCACCCGGGCTTGCTTTCACGAACCGATGGTCAACCGGACCTATGCCGATCTCGCCCGCCATTACCGCACTGCCATCGTTCCGGCGCGGCCGTATCGGCCAAGGGACAAAGCCAAGGTCGAAGTCGGGGTCCAAATCGTCGGGCGATGGATTCTGGCGCGCTTGCGCAACCGCCGCTTCTTCTCACTCGCCTCCCTTAATGAGGCGATCCACGCGCTCCTTGTCGAACTGAACGATCGACCGTTGCGCAGCTGGGGACGAAGTCGCCGCGACCTGTTCGAGGAGCTCGATCGTCCGGCGCTGACCCCTTTGCCGGATGAGCCGTACGAGTACGCCGAGTGGAAGCGCTGCCGGGTCAACCTCGATTATCACATCGAGATCGCCAAGCATTACTACAGCGTCCCTCACAACCTCGTTCATCAGGAGGTTGAGGCCCGCATCACCCAAAAGACCGTCGAGATATTTCTCCGCGGCAAGCGGGTGGCCTCGCATCTGCGCAGCACCTTGCCACATCGCCCGACCACGATTCCCGAGCATATGCCGAGCTCACATCGCCGCTATCGCGACTGGACCCTTGAGCGCATTCGTTCGGAAGCCGCCAAAGTCGGTCCCGATGCCCAGACGCTGATCGACGTCATCCTGCGGTCGCGGCCGCATCCAGAACAGGGCTTCCGCTCCGCCATCGGCATTCTCGGGCTGGTCAAGCGCTATGGCCACGAACGCGTCGACGCAGCCTGCGCCCGGGCGCTGCTGCTCAACGCCCGTTCGTACAAATCGGTCGCTGCCATCCTCAAGAACGGCACAGACAGAACCGCTCCTCCCGCCGAGGAGGCGCCCATCCTCTTCCACGCCAACATCCGCGGCCGCAATTACTACAATTGATCAGGAGATCAGCATGCTCATTCACCCCACCGTCGATCGCTTGCGCGCACTCGGCCTCGCCGCCATGGCCGATGGCCTCACTGAACTGCAGAACAATCCCGAGGCGGCCGAGATGCCGCACGCCGATTGGCTCGGCCTCCTCGTCGATCGCGAGGTCACCGCCCGCGACATCCGCCGCCTCACGCGCCGCTTGACCAGTGCCAAGCTCCGTCAAGCCGCCACCATCGAGAACGTCGATTATCGCACCGCCCGTGGTCTCGATCGTTCGCTCTTCCAGAACCTCGTCACCTGTCAATGGATCCGTGACAGCAACCACCTGGTCATTGTCGGCCCAACCGGCACCGGCAAGTCCTGGCTTGCCTGCGCGCTCGGCAACAAGGCCTGCCGCGACGGCTTTTCCGTCCTCTACAAGCGAACATCCCGCCTGTTCGCCGATCTCGCCCAGGCGCGCGGCGAAGGCCGTCTGGCGCGCCTGATCGCTGCCCTGGAGCGCGTCAATCTCCTCATCCTCGACGACTGGGGACCCGAACCGCTCACCGCCGACCAGCGCCGTGATCTGCTCGAGATCGTCGACGATCGCTACGACAAGGGATCCTTGTTGATCACAAGTCAGGTCCCCGTGTCGCAATGGCATGACGTTGCTTGAGTGCTTAAACAATGCGCTCAACTCCAGCGACGTTGTCGAGCACCAACAGCCGCGGCCGCGACATCAGTGCGCGGCCTATCACAGTCAACTGCTGCTCGCCGTCCGAAATCAGTTCGAGGCTGGCGTGGAGGCTTCTGTCGGGAGCGTCGGAGATTCCTATGACAATGCTCTCGCCGAAACGATCAACGGTCTCTACAAGGCCGAGGTGATCCATCGGCGCGGGCCATGGCGCAGCTTCGAGGCCGTCGAGTTCGCCACTTTCGAATGGGTCGACGGGTTCAACAACCGACGGCTCCTGGAGCCCATCGGCAACATCCCGCCGGCCGAAGCCGAGCAACGCTACTGCGCCATGCTGGAACAACCGGCCATGGCGGCATAGCTTAAACCAAATGGCCTCCGGCAAACCCGGGCGGTTCAATCGTCACTCTTTCCGAGATCACGACCCTATGCCGACCTTGAGTGAATATTGGAGTCGCCGCCATCGACATGACACGGCTCAAGTGAGCCTACAAGGCTGACGACAAGAGAGCCGCAAAGGCAAGGACAGTGGGCTGAATCCGCGAGCGATATAGCAAGAACGTCTTCCCGTTCCCTCAGCTAAGGAATGTACAAGAGCACAGCTAGACCGCAGACTACGACTTATCTTCTCGATGAATGTACGTCCTTTTTTTTCCGCCAGCATATCCAAACTCTCGAGCTATCGCGAGTAAGCCGTCTGGCTTTGGCTCTCCCGTCGAGTACGGCGCCTCGGCAGATGGATCTGGCCGTCGAAGATCTATCGCATCCCGCGCCCGTGCGCAGCCATATATAGTGTCGCAAAAACGAGTGCGGCTCACGTCGGGCCGAAGTTGAAGTCGCCATGGTGAGATGCTCCAAAGTTATCGGCGAAGTGCGGATTACATGTGAATGCCACCCCACCGGATCAGGTAATTGAGGCGACCGAATTATTTAGCATTCTCCGCAGACTCCGTCTCTCGCACGAAGGAGAGGCCAAGAGGTTAGGTGATGAGAAGAAAAGAGAAGACAAAAAGGGCTAATGGGGTCCAGGAAAGCACGAATTATTCGTTGTGAATCTGACCAAAGAAAAGCTAAAGGGGCGTGCTTTGTGGAAAAGCGGCAACGGGATCAAGCTCGACGAGGCGGTCGCCGCCGGCTTTCAATTACCCACAGATTCTCCTCCGACCATGGCGCCCCGCGCGATGTCGGTGAGGCGTGACAGCCCGCGCCAGGCGGCGGATAACCGCCGAGCCGGGCGATCTTGATCAGATACTGCGAGAGCGTTTGCTTTTGGTTTGTGGTTGACCAGGCGATCGAGCACGCCGATTTTAGTCGCAGTCAACGCGAGGGTTGGCGGCGCGTCTGGGGCGGAACGTTTGAGCATCGCAAATCCGTCCTCTCAGACTCTATAATAGCCCTCCTGCATAATAGCCCTCCTGGATTTGCGCATGTCGGGCAGCAGGATTTGGGCCAGCGCGAGTACAGCGGAGCGCCGGCGTTTTTACCGGCGGAATGTCGCACTCTAAACAACTTGGCCGGTTCTAAACGTTCAGATCCGTTTCCTTTCAAGCAGAAGCACACCGGCGCAGGCCGATTGCGCATCTGAACAAGCTGCCGGAACCAGATAGCTGTGGCAGCCGCCGCGTGACGCCCTCCTTTGATGCGGTAGAGCGGACGGCTTAATAGAGTAGCAAGCTACGGCGTCGCTGGTCGACGTTGGGTTGGAAGTCGCTTGAATATCCGCTGCTAGTGCGAAGTCAGCATAGGCACTAGCATTACAGTTGCCGTTTTGCTTTGAGATGCGCGCGCTGAGCGGCAGCCTGGTGAGCTCTGCGCCAGAATGACCATGCGATGACATGCGCGGGTTGGATCCGCTTTCGAGCAAGCCTGCTGGCGATGCGGCGGATTTCCTGGATTGACCAACGGATCAGTGGCGGTGTGGGTATGCTTTGGCTTTTGCCGGGGGGCGGCGTTTGGTTTTTTTGGGCGGTGGCGGATTGGCGCGATGGCGGATCGCCGCCATCATGGCGAAGGCGAGCATCACCAGGGACACGTGGCGATGCCAGCCATGCCAGGACCTGCTCTCGTTGTGATCGAGCCCGAATTCGTTTTTCGCGGTTTCGAAACTGTCCTCGATCGCCCACCGATGGCCTTCGACCGCCACCAGCGTTTCGATGGACGTTCCCGCTGGACACCAGGTGGTGAAGAAGGCGAGATCGCCATCAGCGATATGGCGACGGATCAGCAGACCGCGCGTCCATAAACCATCATTTGCGCTGTTGAACTGCTCGACCTCGAGATCGGCCAGTTCGAGATAACACCAGTCATGCAGCCTCGGTCCTTTGGTTCCGGCTCCCGCCGACAAGCGCTTCCAGTCGGACGGGCGCCGCGTCCGGGCGATGTCTTCGGCCTTGCCGGCGACCGGCTGTCGCTTGCCCCAGGATCGGAAGACATGAGAGCTGCTGACCCCGAGCACATAGCCTTTGCCTGCCCGCCGTAGCTGCTGTTCGATATCGCCAACACCGTAGACCGTGTCACCGGCAACCCACTTGAATGGTACAGACGCGGCTATCGCACGTGCGATCAT
>NZ_JADPKX010000047.1:0-884 GCF_023074155.1 Bradyrhizobium sp. 134
CCATCGGGCACCGAGAGTGCGCCGTACTTCGCGGCGTTGGTCAGAAGCTCGTTCAGCACCATGGTGATGCTCAGTGCGCTGCGCGCGTCCAGATCGACGTGAGGCCCGTCTGTCACCACCCGTCCACCTGACACCGGAGCGACGACGTCGTGGACCAGCTGTTCGAAAGGTGCGTCCTGCCAGTTTCGCCTGGTGAGCAGGTCGTGCGCGCGGGCCAGTGCAAGCAACCGTCCAGTGAACGTCGGCAGAAATTCCTTCAGGTCGCCCGCGTGGCGAGCCGTCTGGTTCGCAAGCGACTGCACGGTGGCCAGAGTGTTCTTCACACGATGGTTGAGCTCGTCGATAAGCACCTTTTGGGCGTTCTCGGCGCGCTTGCGCTCGCTGATATCGACCAGCATGTTAATGGCGCCAACCAGATTGCCCGCGGCGTCTCGCAGGGGCGTCGGATAAGGGATAAATGGTACGCGTCTGCCGTCGGGGCGTTCGGCCACGGCTTCGGCACCGCGGACCTCACGGTTCTCGCGCAGCGCGATGGCCATGGGGCATTCGTTGTGTGGCAACGGAGTGCCATCTGGCCAATAGAGCTTCCAGGTCACACACCACTCGTCGCCCGGCTGCGGCGTTCTGCCCGCCATCTCGACCGCGGCTCGATTGAAGAAATTGATGCGGCCCTCGGCGTCCGTCGTGTAGATGGCCGCCGGCAACGCCTCAAGGAGATCGCGCATCCGCTGCTCGCCCTCGCGCAGGCGGTCCTCCAGCTGCTTGGTGGTGGTGACATCCTGGGCAACGCGCACGCCATAAAGGAAGCGGCCTGCCGAATCCCGCACCGACGAGCTGAATATATCGAGATAACGCACGGATCCATCGGGCCGCAATGCCCGCTT
>NZ_JADPKX010000018.1:0-5117 GCF_023074155.1 Bradyrhizobium sp. 134
ACATCGCGCTAATCCGCCACCGCCCAAAAAAACGAAACGGCGCCCCCCGGCAAAAGCCAAAACATAACCACCCCACCACTGATCCGTTGGTCAATCCAGAAATCCGCCGCATTGCTATCAGACTTGCGCGGAAGCGGATCCAACCCGCGCATGTCATCGCATGGTCATTCTGGCGCAGAGCTCACCAGGCTGCCGCTCAACGCGCCCACTTCAAATCAAAAAAGCAACTGTAATGCTAGGGCGCTACCAATAGTCCCGCACAGGAGAGTTGACACCAAACAACTCGAATCCGAAGAACAGCCTTCCCGCTCGTGGCGAAGCCGATCAAATCCGAGCTGTCTTGTTGCGAAAAACGGTCCCGCGAAGACGTACATGGAGCAGCTCAATCGAAACTCCCCGACGATATGCGGAAGCGGCGGGTGCGGTTGCTTCCTCGTATAGATGGTCAGTTCAGCTGACGGGTCTCGGGGCAGGAAAACGGTGGGTCGCGACCGTTGGGAGGCGGCGCTCGGCGTGTGCATTGTTCCGGACCCACTCGATCGTCCCCTTGAGGAACGGCAGTTGGTCCTCGGCGACCAAGGACAGCACCATTTTGACCAGGGCCAGATTAACCGCTGGAGGCGTGAGCGGCACCCCTTTCCCCAAATCGACAGTGAAGGTTCCGGCTTGGTCGACGGCTACGGAGCGACGCGATGTTCCACCTTGCTTCCATCGCGGCTAAGGGCACCTTCAGCAAACCCAAGCTGAGTCCGCCAGCAATTCTTGCCTCTTCCCTTAGTTCCAAGAAACACGGTGTATGTTAAGCATCGCTATAAGTGACGGTCGTATGTTGGCTAGACCTTCGTTGCAGCAGTCACACTCCTCGGCGGGTTTCAGGTGATCGTTGCCCAGAGCTGTCGAAATGACCTCCGCTTGCCTATGCGGCAAACGGCGGCCATGGCGAATGAAACCGCAGAAGCGGCGAGGCCGAGGCAGGAGAGATTCGAAGTCGTGTTACATCGAACGCTTACGCTGCTAGCTTTGGTATGGTCCTCTCGACCAATAGCAAGAATCGGGTGTAGCAAGGCCCCGCGACCAACGATTCTTGCGAAGCTAGTGACAGCGCTCCGGAAGGGACGCCGCTCGCGTTTTGCTTCCCATTTCGCCGGGATCGGGTGTTGCGTGTCCGCACAACCCTCATTGTACTTATCTTCGTCCCTTGGCTGACCAGCGGGTTGGTGCGCACCTATGCCTGGACCGTGATTCTCGGTGACCGCGGCTTAATCAACAATCTGCTGCTCAAGAGCGGCCTTATCTCCAGCCCGCTGGAACTCATTTACAATCGAATGGCAGTCTATATCGGAATCGTACACATCATGCTGCCGGTTATGATACTGCCCCTGCTCAGCGTCATGATGGGCATCGACAAGTCGTTGATGGCAGCTGCTCGCAGCATGGGAGCGCGGCCATTTGCTGCCTTCTGGCGTGTGTTCTTTCCGCTCAGTCTGCCGGGTGTGCGCAGCGGAGTATTGCTCGTCTTTGTCGTCTGCCTCGGCTTCTACATCACGCCCGCTGCTCTCGGCGGGTTGCGCGACGCCATGCTGTCCAATTTCATCGCGTCCCAGATCGCGACGTCCATCGACTTGGCCCCCATCGCCGCATCGGATTTCATCCTCCTGGGGATCGCCGCCGTCGCGCTGTCGATCTTTGGACTCGATCTTTCCACCCAACATGGCCTCGTTACGCAACAAGAGCGAAAATCCTGGCGCAGCCGGCTGCTGTCGTTCGGGAGTGTGACAGGCCATCTGGGTGAAGTCGCCGCTCCTTTCAAAGCCAAGCGATGGAGGGTCCAACTATATCAAGCCGCAGGTAACGGCCTCTGGTCAAAGGTGGTCGCCACGGTGTTTATCGTAGCCGTAATGATCTTTCTTCAGTACCCGGGCCTTATCGTCGTCGTCATGTCGTTTAGCGCCGGGGCTTTGTTGGAATTCCCACCCTCGGGGCTTTCGTTGCAGTGGTACCGCTCCTTCTTCGGTGACCCAACCTGGACCGATGCGTTCTGGACGAGCCTCGAAGTAGGTGTCATGGTTGGCCTTCTGTCTACCATCGTCGGCACGCTCGCAGCGTTCGGTCTTAGCCGTACGTCTCCGCGGCAGCGCTCATTTCTGACCATGGTAATCCTGACGCCGATTACCTTTCCGCTGATTGTCGTGGGCGTCGCGATCTATCTCGGGCTGGCCGAACTCGGACTTATCGGAACACGACTGGGTTGGTGCTGGCACATAGCGTCGGCTCGATGTGCTATGTCGTGATCATTGTCTCGGCAAACCTGTCGAATTTCGACCGGAGGCTGGAGCAAGCGGCAATGAGCATGCGAGCCGGCCCGCTGCGAACCTTCCTGCGAATCACGGTACCCTTGATCCGTCCCGGCATCATAGGTGGAGCTGTGTTCGCATTCATCCATTCCTTCGACGAGGTCGTCATCACATCTCTGGTCAGCGGGTATTCCGTTCGCACGCCGCCGCTGAAAATGTGGGAGAACATAAGCAACCAGATCGATCCGACGATCGCCGCGGTGGGATCGCTGTTGACGCTGCTGCCCGTGCTATGGCTCTTTGCGCTCTATCTCACGTGGTGGAAATCGAGATCGTTGGCCGAAAACGTCCGCCCGGAGTCCCTCGCTTAATACGTTGCTTACAAGAGACGACGGAAATCGACGCGATGGATACCGATAAGTTGACATGACAATCCTAGCCGAACTCAGCGCAAACGCGCGGATCAGCCAGACAGAATGAACCGAATGGGGCTATCCAGTACGGCAATTGCACGCCGCCAGCGCGCGTTGGAAGATGAAGGATACATTTTCGGCTATCAAGCGACGATTGACCTGAGTCGATTTGGCCTGAGCACCACCGTGCTCGTTCGAGTCACGCTCGACGGTCAAAGCGACGAGGCCTTGAAATTGTTCGAAATCGGCGTCCTCAAGGGCCCGTCTCTGGTGCGCTGCTTTCTGATGTCGGGAAGTGACGATTATCTCCTGATAGTGTTGGCGCGCGATGTAGAAGACTTCGAGCGAATTCATCGCACCGGTCGAATTTTGCCATACGTGAGATCGCCAATCGCGCAGTGCCTCCAATCATTTCGGAAAGCCGGGTCGCAATTTGCGAAAGTAATCGATAATTTTGTCGTAAAATACAGGGATTCGTCCACCCACGACTTTCTTTCCGGAATAGATGCTCCAGCTGGACCTTCAGCGCGAGGCCCTTAGCTCAGTCAATTTCAAATGACTTCGGTTAAACAAAAAATGCGTTCGGTTGGAGCGACGACGGTTCTGCTTCCCGTAGAGGGGAGGGCATTCGAATCCTCGAAGCGAAGCAGCGAAACCAGTCACCCTACATTTGTTTAGCAGGTTGCTGAGCTTGTTTGGAATCCTGCGTAGTAGATTCTAGAAACGTAAAATATCTGCACAATCTCTCCTATTCTTACCAACTTTGCAGGAAAACAAACACGGCGTTCTATTAGAAAAGGCTATCTCCATTCGGAGATAGCAAATGAAGGTCGGGGTTCCTAAGGAAATCAAGACACACGAATACCGCGTCGGCCTCACGCCCGCCGCCGTCCGCGAATATGTGGCTGCTGGTCATAGCGTAATCGTCGAGGCCAATGCCGGCGCGGGCGTCGGCGCAACCGATGACATTCATCGCAAGGCCGGCGCAGCCGTTGTTGACACCGCTCGTGAGCTGTTTGCATCGAGCGAGATGATCGTAAAGGTCAAGGAGCCGCAGTCTTCTGAATGGTCTCAGCTGCACGAAAAGCAGATCCTCTTCACTTATCTGCACTTGGCACCAGACGCCGAGCAGGCGAAGGGTCTCAAAATCCGGATGTACCGCAATCGCCTACGAAACGGTGTCGGATGCACATGGCGGACTTCCGCTGCTAGCGCCCATGAGTGAGGTTGCGGGTAGGCTTTCAACCGAGGCAGCCGGTACGGCGCTGAAGCGGCAGGCGGTCGCCGCCTGCTGATCGGCGGCGTGCCGGGTGTTCAGCCGGCTCGCATCGTGGTGATTGGAGGCGGCGTTGTTGGTACGCACGCAGCAAGAATGGCCGCGGGCTTGGGCGCTGAGCTCACGATCCTTGACCGTTCGATTCCTCGCCTTCGCGAGCTGGATGAATCGTTCAAAGGACGTAAGCGCGTAGCCGCAACCCTGACGTTTTGCGGAATCGCCACGGCATGAGGTCTTCGATGCGGCTATGGGGATGGCCGTCGATGATCGTGTCGAGTGTTTCGGCGAGGTGGGCGGCCGGGTTGATGTCGTTGAGCTTGCAGGTGGCGACGATCGACGCGAGCAGGGCCCAGTTTTCCGCGCCGACTTCATGACCGGCGAAGAGCGCATTTTTTCTGGTCAGGCAGACTGGCCGCATGGCGTTCTCGACCGGGTTCGTGTCAAGCTCGAGGCGCCCGTCTTCGAGGAAGCGGGTCAGCCCTTGCCAGTGGTTGAGCGCGTAGCGGATGTCCTCGGCGAGCGTCGAACCACTGGAGATCATCGACAGCTGCTTCTCGAACCACGGCTTTAGCGCGGCGACGATGGGCAGCGCGTGCTCCTTGCGCGCGGCCAGCCGGATGTCCGGCGATGAACCGCGCACTATGGCTTCGATGGCGTAAAGCTGTGCGATGTGCCGAATGGCGGCCTCGGCGATCGGCGATTTGCTATTGCGGGCCAATTTGACGAAGCGTCGGCGCAAGTGGCTCCAGCAATGCACGAGCGTCCAAGGCCCTTGCAGTCGAGCGACTTCGGTCAGTCGATCATAACCGTCATAGGCATCGCATTGCAGGAAGCGTCCGCCAAAGCCATCCAGGAACTGCTCAGCGAAGGCACCGCTGCGACTGGGGGCATATCGGAACAGCACGATCGGCGGACTTGGGCCGCTGTGGCCGCGGTCGTCTGAGGCAATCGCCCAGAAGTAGCCTTTCTTCGTTTGGCAGCGCCCCGGATCGAGTACCGGCGCCTTGGTCTCGTCCATGAACAGCCGATCCGCCATGGCCAGGTGGTGGCGCATGTGTTCCGCGATGGGCTGAAGATGGAAGCAGGCGCGGCCGGACCAGTTGCCCAGTGTCGCCCGATCAAGCCGGATGCCCT
>NZ_JADPKX010000006.1:0-714029 GCF_023074155.1 Bradyrhizobium sp. 134
CCGGATGGAGAACCCCGGTAAAATCATGCTGGAGCTGATCGAGGTCCAGACTGGAAGCTATCTCGGGGAAGACGACATCATCCGGATTGAAGACGACTATCAAAGGTCGTAACCAGCACACTCCGAATCACGCGACCCGGGCCAAAAGAGTGGTCTCTTTCAGGGGCTTAAGGCCCGGGAAACGTGTAACTTTTTGAATCAAATCGTGTCCGGACCGCTAGCTCCCCATTCGCCACAAATGTGGCGTCCGTGCTAGAAGCGCCCCGGGGATTTGCGTTGAATCGGGGTTTGCTCAAATGAGTTCCACAGGATCGGCACCGGCAAAGGCCGGCTTGCGCGTCGGCGTCATTGGCGCCGGCGTGATGGGCAGCAACCACGCGCGCGTGCTCGCGGGTCTTCCCGGCGTCAACCTCGTCGGCGTCGTCGATCCTTCGCCGGCACATCGCACCCGGGCGATGGAGCTTGCCAATTGCGCGAGCTTCGAGACGCTCGACCAGCTGCTGGCGGAAGGCGTCGATGCCGTCACCATCGCGGCGCCGACCCATCTGCATCACGAGGTCTCGCTCGCCTGCATCGCCAAGAACATCCACGTGATGGTCGAGAAGCCGATTGCGTCCACGGTCGCGGAAGGCCGCGAGATCGTCACGGCGGCTCAAAAGGCCGGCGTGACGCTGATGGTCGGCCATGTCGAGCGCTTCAATCCGGCGGTCGCCGCCGTCAAGCAGGCGATCGCGGGCGAGGATATTCTGTCGATCGCGATCACGCGCGTCGGCCCGTTTCCGCCGCGCATGTCCAATGTCGGCGTCGTCATCGATCTCGCCGTGCACGACATCGATCTGATCCGCTGGTTCACCGAGTCCGACATCGTCGAGGTGCAGCCGCAATTGTCGAGTGCGGTCGCCGAGCGCGAGGACATCGCGCTCTTGCAGTTCCGCACCGCCAACGGCGTGCTCGCGCACATCAACACCAACTGGCTGACGCCGTTCAAGGCGCGTAGCGTCACGGTCGCGACCCGCGGCAAATACGTGATGGGCGATCTCTTGACGCGCCAGGTCACCGAATGTTTCGGCTTCAAGCCTGACGGCAGCTATTCGATGCGGCATCTTCCGGTCGGCCATGACGAGCCGCTCCGCGCCGAGCTGATCGCGTTCCTCAAGGCCGTGCGCAACGGCGAGACGCCGGCGGTCACCGGCGACGAAGGTGTCGCCAGCCTCGAGATCGCGACGCAGTGCCTGGAAACGCCGTCGCGGCCCGCGGCCACGTCGTCGGCCCGCAAGGGTCCGCGCCGCGTCGCCGGTTGATTCCTCATCCATGCCGACCACTCAAGAAGGCGCCAAGAACCAGGCCATGAACCAGCATCTGCGTTCCGAACCCATTCCCTTCATCGACGTCGCCTCGCAGCGCCGCCGGCTCGGCGACTCGCTCGATGCTGCCGTGAAGCGGGTTCTCGACCATTGTCAGTTCGTCAACGGCCCTGAAGTCGCCGAGCTCGAGAAGCAGCTTGCGGCATATTGCGGCGCCAAGCATGTGATCGGCTGCGCCAGCGGCACCGATGCGATCCTGATGGTGATGATGGCGAAGAATGTTGGGCCCGGCGACGCCGTGCTGTGTCCGTCCTTCACCTTCATCGCGACGGCTTCGCCGGTGGCGCGGACCGGCGCGACGCCGGTTTATGTCGACGTTGACGAAGCCACCTTCAACATGAGCCCGGAATCGCTAAAGCGCGGCATCGCGACCGCCCGCAAGGCCGGCCTCAAGCCGGTCGCGATCATTCCGGTCGATTTGTTCGGCCAGCCGGCCGATCACGATGCCATCGCCGAGATCGCCAAGGCTGAAGGCCTGTTCGTGCTCGACGACGCAGCGCAGGGTTTTGGCGCGAGCTACAAGGGCCGCAAGCTCGGCACGTTGGCACTCGCCACCGCGACCAGCTTCTTCCCCGCAAAACCGCTCGGCTGCTTCGGCGACGGCGGCGCGATCTTCACCGATGACGACGAGCTCGCGGCGACGCTGCGCAGCATCCGCGTGCACGGGCAGGGCGTGGACAAATACGACAACGTCCGCCTCGGCCTGACCGGCCGGCTCGATACCATGCAGGCCGCGATCCTGATCGAGAAGCTGAAGATCTTCGACGACGAGATCGCCGCCCGCAACAAGGTCGCCGAGCGCTACGCGCGCGGTCTCAGCAATGTGGTCACCGTGCCGCGCGTTGCTCCCGGCAACACCTCGGTCTGGGCGCAGTACACGATCCGCCTCCCTGAGGGCACCGACCGCGACGGCTTTGCCGCCGCGCTGAAGGCCCAGGGCGTGCCGACGGCGATCTATTACGGCAAGTCGATGCATCAGCAGACGGCCTACAAGCAGTACCCGGTGGCCGAGGGCGGCCTGCCGGGCTGCGAGAGCCTGTCGCAGGACGTCATCAGCCTGCCGATGCACGCCTACCTGACCGAAGCCGATCAGGAGCGAATCATCGCGGCCGTGCGCGGCGCGCTTTCAACCTGAATTCGCCGTTTTGCTGCGCGAGCTCTTCCTTTAGAAGGGAACGATGCTCGGACGTATCTTCACGGTTGGTGGTTACACGCTGCTCTCGCGGCTGACGGGATTTGCCCGCGACATCATGCTTGCGGCGATTCTCGGCGCCGGCCCCGTGGCCGACGCCTTTTTCGTGGCGCTGCGGCTGCCCAACCATTTCCGTGCGATCTTTGCCGAGGGCGCCTTCAACGCGGCCTGGGTGCCGGCCTATGCGCACGTCCATGGCGAGCGCGGGGAGGGGGCGGCAAGATTGTTCGCCGACCGCATCTTCACGCTGCTGCTGGCCTCGCAGGTGGTGCTGCTGATCGTCGCCTGGCTGTTCATGCCGCAAGCCATGAGCCTTCTGGCCCCCGGCTTTTCCGAGGACGCCGAGCAGCGCAAGCTCGCGATCGAGCTGACCCGGATCACCTTTCCCTATCTGCTGCTGATCACGCTGGTGACGCTCTATGGCGGCATGCTCAACGTGATGCAGCGCTTCGCGAGCGCCGCAGCCGCGTCGATCTTCCTCAACGTCTCGATGATGATGACGCTGGCGCTTGCCGCCTGGTTTCCCAGCGCGGGCCACGCCGCCGCCTGGGGCGTCCTGATCTCCGGCTTTTTGCAGTATTTCTTGCTCGCCGGCGATCTCGCCCGCCACGGCGGCCTGCCGCGCTTTGCGCCACTCAAGCTCGACGAAGACGTCCGCGCATTCTTTAGGGCACTCGGGCCTGCGACGCTGGGCTCGATGGGCACGCAGCTGGCGCTGTTTGCCGACACCATCATCGCGACCTTCCTGCCTGCGGGCGCGCTGTCGGCGCTGTATTACGCCGACCGCCTCAACCAGCTCCCGATCGGCGTGATCGGCATTGCCATCGGCACGGTGCTGCTGCCGGAGATGTCGCGGCGGATCACGGCCAACGACCATGACGGCGCGATGAAGGCTCAGCGCCGCGCCTTCGATTTCACGCTGTTGTTCTCGGTGCCGTTCGTCGCCGCCTTCCTCACTGTGCCCGACGCGATCATGCGCGCGCTGTTCGCTCGCGGTGCGTTCTCGAAAGCCGATGCCGCCGCCGCCGGCGCCACGCTCGCGGCCTATGCCATCGGCCTGATCCCCTTCGTGTTGATCCGCAGCGCGGTCGCGACCTTCTATGCGCGCAAGGACACGGCAACGCCGGTTCGCGCCTCCCTGACCGGCATCGCGGTCAACGTCGCGCTCAAGGTCGCCCTGATGGGATCGTTGGCCCAGATCGGGCTTGCGCTGGCCACTGCCGTCGGCGTGTGGACCAACCTGCTGCTGGTGCTGTTCTTCGCGGTGCGGCGAGGCTTTCTCGTGCTGGACCGCGCCTGGCTGTTGTCGCTCGCCAAATTCCTGCTGACCGGGATCATCCTGGCGGCAGCCTTCTGGCTCATCGCGCGCTTTGGCGGTCCTTCGTTGGGCGCGATGCCCTTCCGGGACGAATCGACGCTGCTTCTGCTGGCCGTCGGGGGCACGATCGTCTATGCGCTCGCCATCCTCGCCCTGTTCGGCCGCCGCTGGCTGGTCTCGCTGGTGCGGGGCTAGCTTTTTCATATTTTCAACGCATTGACGGCTCGACCTTGTCGGCATGGGCCAGTCTCGATCGTCCTTGGATCGACACATCTCGGAAGTGCGGCGGATGGACCCCGCACAATTGACGTGATGCCGTCACCTTGAGCCGGCAAAAATCGAACCAGGAGCACTGTTTATGAGGATCACCGTCGAAACCAACGTAGCAGCCCCGATCGATCAGGTCTGGCGCGCTTATACGACGCCGGCCGACATCATGAAGTGGAACGCCGCGTCCGACGACTGGCATACGACCAAGGCGACCGTCGACCTGCGAGAAGGCGGTGTCTTCTCATCGCGCATGGAGGCCAAGGACGGCAGCATGGGCTTTGACTTCGCCGGTACCTACACGAAAATCATCGAGCATAAGCGGATCGAATACGCGTTCGGCGAGCGAAAAGCCGAAGTCGAGTTTGTGCCCGGCCCAAAGGGCATTCTCGTCCGCGTGGTCTTCGATGGCGAATCGACGCATTCGGTCGAGCAGCAGCAAGGCGGTTGGCAGGCAATCCTCGACAACTTCGCACGATACGTAGAAGCGAAGCAGACGAAGTCCTGAGGGCGTGTGTAGGGGCAAGAAAGCGCCAGGATAAGGGACTCGCCTCCAGGATGCAGCGAACCTCTACACATCTCTTGATTTTGCGCGATTGCTGTGGTACTCGCAGCGCATGATCAAATCGTCGCGCAAACTCAACCGCAACCACATGACCCGCTTCGGCTGGGCCGTGGAAGGAGTCGTGCGCTAGGAATTCGACGACGACATCTTTTCACCAGGCCCCGCCGGCATCGGACGGGGCCTTTTGTTTGGCCACGCTTCCCTGCCGGCACAACAGCAGGAGCGTGCGATGCCACCTCAACAGACGAACATGACATCCGAGACCGAGAGGCTCCCTCTCGAACTTGCCTCGACGTGGAGCATCCCAGGCTTGCTCGCGCAATACTGGCGTGCGCTCCAGGACTGGCGCTGGCGGCAGGGCCCACAAATCGCCTTGCAGGACCTGAGTGACAGGGAGTTGATGGATATCGGCATAACGCGTGGCGAGGTCGACTACATCTCGCCGGAACGGGCTATCGATAGGCTGAGGGATCACGCCAGAGATCTATGGAGCCGCGGGGGAATGTAACTGATGAGCCATCCGAAGCGGAGATGCGCTTTGTGAACAAGCAGCCGTCGGCACGGCTGCTTGTTCTCAGGCGTGCACTGCGGGCGGGTTCGGCAACTATCATGCCATCAAACGGACCGATCCTCACAGCGAAATGACCGAGCTGCGGCGCTCCCGTTCCATCCTGCTCTGACAGGTGAGGGCGCTGGACGGTTTTCGCATGGCTAAACCCGTTTGCCTTGCCAGTTTTTCCACGGCAATATGCCGGCAAAACAACCATGAGAAACGGGACGAGAAAATGGCGGCTCCCATCAAGTTCGGCGTTGGCCAAAGCGTATTGCGCAAGGAGGATGACGCGCTCATCCGCGGCAAGGGCCGCTATACCGACGATTATGCGCCGCAGGCCGCGCTTCGCTGCCTGATGCTGCGCTCGCCGCATGCGCATGCCAAATACACCATCGATGCGAGCCGAGCCCGCACTCTTCCCGGCGTCGCGCTGATCCTGACCGCCGATGACGTTGGGGATCTCGGCAATCTGCCCTGCCTGTTCAATCTCGAGACCGATCCCTTCACCGGGCCGCCTTACCCGATCCTCGCCAAGGACGAGGTACGCCATGTCGGCGATTCCATCGCCTTCGTGGTCGCCGAGACCATCGACCAGGCCCGCGACGCGATCGAGGCGATCGAGGTCAAATGGAGCCCGCTGCCGGCGGTGACCGGCGTCGTCAACGCCGTGAAGAAGGGCGCAGCCTTGGTCTGGCCGGACAAGCCCGGCAACGTGCTGTTCGACGTCTCGATCGGTGACAAGAAAGCGACCGAAGCGGCCTTTGCCAAAGCGCATGCGGTGGCCGAGATCTCGATCGTCAATCCGCGCGTCGTGGCGAACTTCATGGAGACGCGCGCGGCGGTGTGCGAATACGACGCCAAGCGCGACCATCTGACGCTGACGGTCGGCAGCCAAGGCAGCCATCGCCTGCGCGACATCCTCTGCCAAAACGTGCTCAACATTCCGACCGACAAGATGCGGGTGATCTGCCCCGACGTCGGCGGCGGCTTCGGCACAAAGCTGTTTCCCTATCGGGAATACGCCCTCCTGGCGGTCGCCGCGCGAAAGCTGAAGAAGGCGGTGAAATGGGCGGCCGACCGCACCGAGCACTTTATGGGCGACGCGCAGGGCCGCGACAACGTCACCACCGCGAAGATGGCGCTGGCCGAGGACGGCAAGTTCCTCGCGATGGATTGCGACCTGATGGGCGACATGGGCGCCTATCTGTCGACCTTCGCGCCCTATATCCCGCATGGCGGCGCCGGCATGCTGCCGGGCCTCTACGACATCCAGGCGTTCCACTGCCGGGTGCGCACCATCTTCACCAACAGCGTGCCGGTCGATGCCTATCGCGGTGCCGGGCGGCCCGAAGCGGCTTACGTTATCGAACGTCTCGTGGACGCCTGCGCGCGAAAACTCAACATGACGGTGGATGCCATCCGCCGCAAGAATTTCATTCAGCCGAAAGCGCTGCCCTACAAGACCGCGACCGGCAAGGTTTACGATTCCGGCGACTTCGCCGCGCATCTGAAGCGCGCGATGGAGATCGCCGAGTGGAAAGAGTTTGGCAAGCGCGCCAAGGCGGCCAAGAAGAATGGCCTGATCCGCGGCATCGGACTTGCGAGCTATGTCGAGGTCTGCGGCACCATGGGCGAGGAGACCGCCAATGTGCGGATGGACCCCAATGGCGATATCACGGTCCTGATCGGGACCCAGTCGAGCGGGCAGGGCCACCAGACGGCCTATGCGCAGATCGTTGCCGAGCAGTTCGGCGTGGCGCCCGAGCGCGTGCACGTCCACCAGGGCGACACCGACATGATCGCCACGGGCCTCGGCACCGGCGGCTCGGCTTCGATCCCGTCGGGCGGTGTCAGCGTCGAGCGCGCGACCCGCGAACTCGGGCAGAAGCTGAAGGAAATCGCGGCCCAGGCGCTGGAAGCCAGCGCCGGCGACCTCGAGATCACCGACGGCATCGTGCGCATCGCCGGCACCGACCGTTCGATTTCGTTCGCCGATCTCGCCAAGCGACCCGGCGCGGATCCGTCGAAGCTCAATGCGAGCGCGACCTTTGCCAGCGCCGACGGCACCTATCCGAACGGCACCCATGTCGCGGAGGTCGAGATCGATCCGGCCACCGGCATCATCAAAATCGTCAACTACGTGATCGTCGACGATTTCGGCATGACGCTCAATCCGCTGCTGCTGGCTGGCCAGGTCCATGGCGGCGCCATGCAGGGCATCGGCCAGGCGTTGATGGAGCAGGTCGTCTATGGCGCGGGCGACGGCCAGCTCGTCACCGCGACCTTCATGGACTACGCGTTGCCGCGCGCGGCGGACGGGCCGGACTTCGTGTTCGAGACCGCCAACGTTCCCTGCAAGACCAATCCGCTGGGGGTGAAGGGCGCGGGCGAGGCCGGCGCGATCGGGTCCTGCCCGGCCGTCGTCAACGCCATCGTCGACGGGCTCTGGCGCGAGTACAAGATCGACCACATCGACATGCCGGCGACCCCGGAGCGGGTGTGGATCGCCGTCAACGAGCACCATCGCCGTCACAGCCTGTGACAATCTTCCACGGGAATGAAGTCTGCCGAGCGGTGTTGGCCCCATTGAGGGGTCAGCACGATCGTGCAGCACGGCGATCCTGCATCAAGGCAATCCTGCATCAAGGAAAGGGACTTTGCGAATGAAGCGAGTGTTGGTTGTTGGGGGCGCGCTCCTGCTAGGTATGGGCGCGGTTTGGGCACAACAGGACTCCGTCAAGGAGGTCCAGACCCTGATGAAGGGCAATGGCAAGAACGCCGGCGCAGTGGCAGCGATGGTCAAGGGCGAGAAGCCCTACGACCAGGCCACGGTGGACAGCGCGCTGGCGCAGTTCGAGGATACCGCCAAGAAGCTGCCGAACCTGTTTCCGGCGAGCGCCAAGGGCATGAAGCCCGAGGGCGACTACAGCGCCTCGCCGAAGGTGTGGGAGGACAAGGCCGGCTTCGATGCCAAGGTCGCGAGCTTCGCCAAGGTCGTCGGCGAGGCCAAGGGCAAGATCAAGGATTTGGACTCGCTCAAGGCGAATTTCCCCGCGGTCGGCAAGGAATGCGGCGGCTGCCACGAGACGTTTCGCGTGAAGAACGGTTGACGGAAGAAAAAGATTCGTAGCCCGGATTGCGCTGCGCTCCATCCGGGCTACTGGGAATCGGGAAAAAGCGGTTGCGACAGCAGCCGCTTTTTTCATGTTGGCGCGCAGCACTGGAAATTCTGTCTGCAAGGCCTGACGGATCGCTGCCGGAGCAGCTATCTTGGCTCCAGCCGCCGCGGCATTGGCGTGAGCTTTTGACGCCGACGCATCTCGCTCCTGACCGCGTTGCGACATCAGGAGTTCCAACCCGCGGCGAGCAGCTCAATCAGCAACAGCGAGACAAGCCATGGTCAAACCGTTCCCGTCGAAGACGCACATCGGCAACCATATGCTGCATCCGGAAACGCTGATGCTGACCTATGGCTATGATCCGCAATTGTCGGAAGGCGCCGTCAAGCCTCCGGTGTTCCTGACCTCGACCTTCGTGTTCAAGACGGCCGAGGACGGGCAGGACTTCTTCGATTTCGTCTCCGGCCGGCGCGAGCCGCCGGAAGGGATGGGCGCGGGCCTGGTCTATTCGCGCTTCAATCACCCCAACAGCGAAATCGTCGAGGACAGGCTCGCGATCTACGAGCGCACCGAGAGCTGCGCGCTGTTCTCGTCCGGCATGGCGGCCATCGCAACCACGATCCTGGCGTTCGTCCGCCCCGGCGATGTCATTCTGCACTCCCAGCCGCTTTATGGCGGCACGGAAACGCTGCTGACGAATACGCTTGCGCGTCTGTCGATCGGCGCCGTCGGCTTCGCCGATGGCGTTGACGAAGCCGTGGTCAGCCAGGCCGCGGAGGAGGCCATGCGCAAGGGCCGCGTTTCGATGATCCTGATCGAAACCCCGGCCAACCCGACCAACGGGCTGGTGGACATCGCGATGATGCGCCGTGTCGCCGACACCATCGGAAAGACCCAAGGCCACGTTCCGATCATCGCCTGCGACAATACCCTGCTCGGGCCGGTGTTTCAGCGGCCGATCGAGCACGGCGCCGATATTTCCCTGTACTCGCTCACGAAATATGTCGGCGGTCATTCAGACCTGATCGCGGGCGCCGCGCTCGGCGCGAAGGCGGTCGTGAAAGGCATCAAGGCGCTGCGGGGCGCCATCGGCACTCAGCTCGATCCGCATTCCTGCTGGATGATCAACCGGTCGCTCGAGACGCTGAGCCTGCGCATGGAAAAGGCCGATGCGAATGCGCGCCTCGTGGCGGACTATCTGCGCGATCATCCCAAAGTGGCCAAGGTGCACTATCTCGGTCATCACGAGGCGGCGTCGCCGGACGGACTTGTGTTTGCGCGGCAATGCACAGGGGCGGGATCCACGTTCTCGTTCGACATCGTCGGCGGCAAGGCTGCCGCCATGAAATTCCTCAACGCGCTGCAGATCCTCAAGCTGGCGGTGAGCCTCGGTGGAACGGAGTCGCTTGCGAGCCTGCCTGCCACCATGACCCACTCCGGCGTTCCCGCCGACATCCGCCGCAAGATCGGCGTGCTCGATTCCACGATCCGGCTGTCGATCGGCATCGAACACCCGTCGGACCTGATCGCCGACCTCGCGCAGGCGCTGAACGCGGCCGAACCTGAGGTGTGACGCCCGCGCCGGCGCTACGGGAATCGAAAAGGGCGGCTGCGATGGCAGCCGCCCTTTTTTGCTGGTCTGTGCGAAGTTTACTTCGTCACCTGACCGCGGATCTCGCCGCCCGGATTGGCCGCGGTGTGGATGTTGACGTAGAGCTTGCCGCCGAGCAGATCGGCGGCCTGCGCGTCGGTCAATGTCGCCGAGCCCTCGACCGGGCTGGACGTCGCATTGGGAATCGCGACCGCGACACCGGCGTTCTTGCCGGCCTCGGCGGGTCCGTGGAAATGCGCGGCGGTGGCGGGGCCGGACAGGCCGGAATAGGTGACCTTCCAGGACAGCTTCTTGCTGGCGGCGTCGTAATCCAGATCGGCCGTTCCAGTGCCGCTGCTGGTCGTTGCGGGGACCTCGGACTTGGCGTCGAGCGTTGCTTTCAGCTTTTCGGCGCTGGCCGAACCCGCAAAAGCAACGGCGCCAAGCACTGACATGGCAATGACGATCTTGTTCATGATTTTTCTCCCTGCTGAACCCGTTTGGGCCGCCAAACTTCCAACAGCCGGCATTTCAGTTTATTCCCGTTCCAGGCCGCGGTGGGCTAAATTCTTCGTGGCTGGAGCCGCGAGGGCATCGGTCATAAGCTTCGCCGCGACGACGAAAGGACCGCATGTTGCGACGAACAACCTCCGTGGCGCTGCTCGCCGCACTCGCCGGAGCCGGCGTTTATTGGTGGCTCAGCGCGCCGGTGGTGGCGGCCGCTGGCACCGCGCCCGCCCGCGCCCCTGATCTTGCCAATGGCCAGGTGATATTTAAAGCCGGCGGCTGCGCCTCATGCCATGCCGTCCCCGACCAGCCCGATCGTCTCAGGCTCGGCGGCGGCGTTGCGATCAAGTCGCCGTTCGGAACGTTCTATGCGCCGAACATCTCGTCCGACCCGACCGACGGCATCGGCAAATGGAGCGAGGCCGAATTCGTCAATGCTGTGATGCACGGGGTCTCGCCGGACGGCCGGCATTATTTTCCGGCCTTTCCCTACACGTCCTATCAGCACGCCAGGCGCGAGGACGTGCTCGATCTCTTTGCGTACCTGAAAACGCTGCCGGCCGTTGCAGGCAAGGTGCGCGACCACGACGTGCGCTTTCCGTTCAATATCCGCCGCAACGTCGGCATCTGGAAATTCTTATTTCTGGACGGCAAGCCCTTCGTCGCCGACGGCGCGAAGTCGCCGCAGTGGAATCGCGGCGCCTATCTCGTCAGCAGCTTTGGCCATTGCGCGGAGTGCCACAGCCCACGCAACGCGCTTGGCGGCATCATCGCCGGACAACGCTTCGCGGGAGGCCCCAATCCGGAAGGCGAGGGATGGGTGCCCAACATCACCCAGAAGGGCCTCGGCGAGTGGAGCGCGAAGGATATTGCCTATTTCCTGAAGACCGGCGAATTGCCCGACGGCGACAGCGTCGGGGGCGCGATGACGCGGGTGATCAAGAACACCTCGCAATTGCCGGACGACGATCTCGCGGCGATGGCGGACTATCTCAAATCGCTGCCGCCGGTGGACGGTCCGCGGCGCCCCAAGCGCAAGGAGGGCGGCGCCTGATCAGGGCCGCCGTTTTCTCGACGGTCAACTCGCGCCAAACGCCTTGAAGGTGATGATGGTGAGGGTGTCCTGGATGCCGGGCAGCACCTGCACCTTCTCGTTGACGAAGTGGCCGATATCGGTGTCGTTGTCGACGTAGAACTTCACCAGCAGGTCGTATTGACCGGCCGTGGAATAGATCTCGGAGGCGATCTCGGCTTCGGCAAGCGCATTGGCGACTACATAGGATTGGCCGAGCTTGCATTTGATCTGGACGAAAAAGGGAACCATCGCGGTCTCTCCGAAAGCATATCTGGCGGCTAATAGGCCAAACCCGGCCGGATTTAGCAAGCGAACTTGCTGGGCCGAGGGAGGCGCGCTAGGACGGTCCATGGCTTCGAAAACGCTGAAGATCGCCCCATGACAACGCCCGTCGCGCTGACCATTGCCGGCTCCGATTCGAGCGGCGGCGCCGGCATCCAGGCCGACCTGAAGACCTTTGCCGCGCTGGGGGTTTTTGGCGCGTCCGCCATCACGGCGCTGACCGCGCAGAACACCCGCGGCGTCACCGGCATTCACGCGGTGCCCGCCGAATTCGTCACCGCGCAGATCGATGCGGTGTTTTCCGATCTCGAGGTCGGCGCGGTCAAGATCGGCATGGTGGCGCAAGCCGCCAGCATCGATGCGATCGCGGCCGCGCTGTCGCGCTGGGCGCCCCGGCATATCGTGCTCGATCCCGTGATGGTGGCGACATCGGGTGATCGCCTGCTCGCCTCCGAAGCCGTCGACGCCCTGCGCATCAAGCTGATGCCGCTGGCCTCGGTGATCACACCCAATCTGCCCGAGGCCGCGGCTCTGCTCGGCGAACCGGTCGCGGCCAGCGAGGCCGAAATCGAGAGCCAGGGGCGCCGGCTGCTGGCGCTCGGCTGCAGGGCGGTCCTGATCAAGGGCGGGCACGGCGAGGGCGCCGAGAGCATCGACTATCTAGTCGATGCCAGCACCACGATCGCGCTGGCCGCGCCGCGCGTTGCCACTCGCAACACCCATGGCACCGGCTGCTCGCTGTCCTCGGCGGTCGCCGCCGGGCTCGCCAGGGGCGAGGATCTCGAGCGCGCCGTGCGCAAAGCCAAGGCCTGGATCAGCGCGGCGATCGCGGCCGCCGATCGCTTCAGCGTCGGCCACGGCCACGGCCCGATCCATCATTTCCACAAATTCTACTGACGCCGGTCGCGAGCGCGCCGCAGCTCCGGGTTCTTGCGGAGGCCGCTGCGACGCCATGTCGCCTGATTGTCGCATGCGACTGATATTCGCGGGGTGGGCGAGGCAAGCGCGATTCGGTTCCGAAGGTGCCTCAAAGGTTCAATTGGTCATCCCCCTGTCACGGGACATTGTTACAGGCTGGCGCATGGGAAGTTACGATGTGAGTGACGAGAGCCCGGAGCGGCGCTTTCGCACGTTGTTCATCTCCGACGTTCATCTCGGAGCCCGCGGTTCTCAAGCCGACCTTCTGCTCGATTTCCTGCGTTTCCATGATGCCGACACGATCTATCTCGTCGGCGATATCGTCGACGGCTGGGCGCTGAAATCGAGCTGGCATTGGCCGCAATCGCATAACGATCTCGTCCAGAAGCTTTTGCGCAAGGCGCGCAAGGGCGCCAAGGTGATCTACATCCCCGGCAATCACGACGAGTTCCTGCGCAACTATTACGGCACGCATTTCGGCGGCATCGACGTGGTCGAGAACACCGTCCACACCGGCGCGGACGGCAAGCGCTATCTCGTCATCCACGGCGACATCTTCGACCTCGTGGTGCAGAACGCCCGCTGGCTCGCTCATCTCGGCGACAAGGCCTACGACTTCGCGATCCAGCTCAATCGCTTCGTCAACTTCTTCCGGCGCATGTTCAAGGTGCCCTATTGGTCGCTGTCGCAATGGGCCAAGCAGAAGGTCAAGAACGCCGTCAACTATATCGGCGCATTCGAGCAGGCGCTCGCCGCCGAGGCGCGGCGCCACGACGCCGACGGCGTGATCTGCGGCCACATCCATTACGCGGTGATCCGCGACGAGGGCGGCATCCGCTACATGAATTGCGGCGACTGGGTCGAGAGCTGCACGGCGCTGGTCGAGCACGATGACGGCCGTTTCGAGATCATCACCTGGGCGGACCAGGCCGAGAAGCCGGCGCAGGTCCCGCAGGTTGCAGCCAGAGCTGCATGACAAAGGCAGCCTGATGCGCATCCTGGTCGCGACCGACGCCTGGCACCCGCAAGTCAACGGTGTGGTTCGGACGCTGACCAAACTTGCTGACGGTGCCAAAAGCCTCGACGTCGAATTCTCGTACCTGACACCGCAATCGTTCCGCACCTTTGCGATGCCGAGCTATCGGGACGTGCGGCTGGCCATGCCGCGGCCGGGCAGAATCGCGAAGCTGATCGAAGAGGCGCAGGCGGACAGCATCCACATCGCGACGGAGGGGCCGATCGGCCTCATGGTCCGCCGCTATTGCCGCCAGCGCAAGCTGCCCTTCACGACCAGCTTCCACACCCGCTTTCCCGAATATGTCCGCGCTCGCGTGCCGGTGCCGGGCTCGCTGATCTGGCGGGCGCTGCGCCGATTCCACAGCCCCAGCCGCGCCGTGATGGCGGCAACGCCGGCGCTCGCCAGCGAGCTGACCGAGCGCGGCTTCGACAATGTCGTGCTGTGGCCTCGCGGCGTCGACACCCATTTGTTCCATCCCCGTGCGATTGATCTCTGCCTGCCGGCGCCGGTGTTCCTCTCGGTGGGCCGGGTCGCGGTGGAGAAGAATCTCGAGGCCTTCCTCGACCTCGACCTGCCCGGCACCAAGGTGATCGTCGGCGATGGTCCGGCGCGTGTCGCGCTGGAGGAGGCCCATCCGGACGCGATCTTCCTCGGCGAAAAGCACGGCGAGGAACTGGCGGACATTTACGCTGCCGCCGATGTCTTCGTGTTTCCGAGCAAAACCGACACCTTCGGCCTGGTCCTGCTCGAAGCGCTGGCGAGCGGCCTGCCGGTCGCGGCGCTTCCGGTGAAGGGGCCCCGCGACGTGATCGGCGATGCGCCGGTCGGCGCGCTCGATCACGATCTGCGCAGCGCCTGCTTCGCCGCGCTGGACATCTCCCGGCAGGACTGTGTCGAATTCGCCGCCAACTACACCTGGGAGGCCTCGGCCCGGGCCTTTATCGACAGCATTTTGGCGGTCGGCGCGGTGCTGCCGGGCCGGAACGGGGCGGAGCCGGCGCGATTCGTCGCCTGAGAGCCCAGAATGCTCGCGCGGAGATGCCTTGCCCGCGCCTCCTCCGCCGCGATAACATCAGGCATGACAGAACAGCTCCTCCCGATCGGCCCTGCCGATATCGATGCCGCAGCGCGCGTGATCGCACCCTTCGCCGTCCGTACGCCGCTGTTGTCCTTTCCCGTGCTCAACGAACGCGTCGGCGCAAAGGTCTATCTCAAGCCGGAGATGCTTCAGCGCACCGGCTCGTTCAAGTTCCGCGGCGCCTTCAACAAGGTCGCCTCGATCCCGCAGCACAAGCGCGCCGGCGGCGTGGTGGCGTTCTCCTCCGGCAATCACGCCCAGGGCGTGGCGGCGGCGGCCAAGATCCTCGACATGCAGGCGACCATCGTGATGCCCGCGGATGCGCCGTTGTCGAAGCGCGAGCGCACCAAATCCTACGGTGCCGAGGTCGTGCTGTACGACCGCGACCGCGACGACCGCGAGGCGATCTCGCGCGGCATCGCCGAGAAGCGCGGCGCAACGCTGGTCAGGCCCTATGACGATCCCTTCGTGATCGCCGGCCAAGGCACCGCCGGCCGCGAGATCGCCGAGGACATGGCGGCACTTGGTCTCGCCCCTGACATCGTGGTGGCGCCGGCCTCCGGCGGTGGTCTGATCGCGGGCGTCGCGACGGCCGTGAAGGCGCGCTATCCGCTGGCGCAAATCGTCGTCGCCGAACCCGAGGCTTTCGACGATCACGGCCTGTCGCTGACCGCAGGTCATCGCGAGCCGCACGGGCCGGCAGGCCGCACTATCTGCGATGCGCTGATGGCCCTGATCCCCGGCGAGATGACGTTCGCGATCAACAGCAAGCTGCTCGCGCGCGGCGTGACCGCCTCGGACAAGGAAGTCGGCGCGGCCGTCGCGTTTGCCTATCGCGAGCTGAAGCTCGTGGTGGAGCCGGGCGGAGCGGTCGGCCTGGCCGCGCTGCTTGCGGGGCGACTCGAAGTTGCCGGCAAGAACGTCGTCATCGTGCTCTCCGGCGGCAATGTCGACGCCGATCTGTTTGCCGAGCTGGTGGCCTGATAATCCAATCTTCTGACATGAAGAAGGGCAGAGCGTCACCGCTCTGCCCTTTATCGTGTGTGGCCGACCGCGATCAGTGCATGAAGCCGCGGTGGTTGTTGCCGCCGTTACCGCCCGGGCTCTGGTTCATCGACTGCCGGAAGTTGTTGCTGCCGCTATTATTGACGATCCGGTTGGTCGTGTTGAACTGCGGGCGGGTGTTGTTCTGCACCTGCACCTTGTTCACGGGGTTGTTGTTGATCTTCGCGCCGTTGTCGATGCGGATCGGGTTGTTCTGCGTCTGAACCTTGACGGGCTTCGTATCGATGCTCGTGCCACCCTTGCCGACATTCACCGGCATGCTCACGATCTTGCCAGGAGTGCCATTGGTCGTGCCATTGGTCGTGCCATTGGTCGTGCCGTTAGCAGTACCGTTCGGCGTCTTGTTGGTCGCAGGCAGCGTCACGATCTTGCCGACGCCGCCATTGTTGTTGGTGGTGTTGGTCGGCGCGGGCAGGGTCACGATCTTGCCCGGGGTCTGCGACGGCGTGCCGTTCGGCTGGTTGTTGCCCGCCGGCAGGTTGACGATCTGGCCGCCATTGCCGAGCTTGCCGATGCCGTTGTTGTCGCCCGACTTCTGCACGATCGACAAATTGCCGTTCACTTGCGCGCCGCCATTACCCTGCTGCAGCGGCATGTATTTGGGCTGGCCGAGATTGCCGATCTTGACGGTCGGGGCGATATTCTGCGGCGCCAGGAACTTGGTCGCCTGCATCAAGGGGATCTGTTTCGGCTGCATCTGGAGCTTCAGCGCGACCTGCGCATAGGGCGTATTGCCGTAGCTGTCGTAGAAGTTCTTGTAGGCGACCGGCGAGTTCGCGAGCACCGTCTTGTGCCAGGCCTGCGTGAGCAGCAGGTTGTTGAGCAGCCAGCGGACGTGATCGCACAGCGGGTCGTGCGGATACATCGTGATGAACTCCTGATAGTACTCCGGGCGGGCTTCGGACACCACGTAGTCATAGGCCTGGCGGGTCGAGCGGCTCGGCAGGTTGGAGGCCATCTGCACCACAGGCGCATTCACCGGCGCGCGGTTGGCGGCAACGGCGGTGTCGCCGAAGAAGGTGAAGTCGGACGTCAGCGACGAGCTCTCCCACGGGATCTGCGCGCCGCTGGTGGTCTGGTTCACTTCGAGGCGCACGCGCTTGAACAGCTGCTCGATTGGCACATTGGGCTCGCGCGCGACGTTCAGGAAGGCCTGCGTGTAGGGGCTGTGGCCGCCGGTGCCATCCTGCGCTTCCGCGCCCGGCGCAGTCGAGTAACCGACGATCGAACCGTTCGGGGCATCGACGATGGCCAAACCACGGCCGGCATCATTCACGTTCGGGAACGGGTTGTTGCGGCAGGCATCGAGAATGACGATGCGCATGCGGCTCGGGATCGTCTCCAGCGTCGACATCACGTCGACCAGACGGACGGAGT
Organism: Bradyrhizobium sp. 134; assembly: GCF_023074155.1. Taxonomy (NCBI): domain Bacteria; kingdom Pseudomonadati; phylum Pseudomonadota; class Alphaproteobacteria; order Hyphomicrobiales; family Nitrobacteraceae; genus Bradyrhizobium; species Bradyrhizobium sp. 134. Next base: position 17,290 of record NZ_JADPKX010000006.1, read on the forward strand.
TGTTGACGAGCTCGGTCTGGCTCGAGACCTTGGCGTCGACGGGAACGAGGTAATTCTCGCCGGCGAGCTGCACGCCGTGACCGGCGTAGTAGACCATCGCCACCGTGTTCGGACCGCGCGCCGACACTTTGGCGGAGAAGTCCTGCACCACGCGAAGCATGTCGTTCTGGGTCAGGTCGGTCGCGGCGACCACTTCGAACCCGGCCGAATTCAGGAATTTCGCCATGGACTCCGCGTCATTGTCGGGGTTGGCGAGCTGCGGCGCGTTCTGGTAGTTCGAATTGCCGATCACCAGCGCCACGCGCTGTTCCGGGCCTTGCAGCGCGGTGGGGGCCGGCTCGACCGGAGCGACTTGCGCGGAAACAGGGCCGCAGGCGAAGCCGAACAGGCTTCCCAGCAGGCTGGCCGTCATCAGGAAAGGTTTTAGGCGGAACATGGCGTGCTCCTTTGGCACTGATCTCGATACGAGATTGGTTGCCCGGGAGCTTGGCCGCGTTCGAGTTTGAGGTCCGTGATCGCCATCACCATGGTAGGCTGCGTGATCTGAATCACGCTTGGAACCCGCCGGGGTGGGTGCACGATGGGAGGACAGTCGTCACATGCTGAAATCGATCGATCCGATCCTCACGCCCGACCTGCTCTGGCTGCTGGCTTCGATGGGCCATGGCGACGACCTCGTTTTCGTCGATGCCAATCACCCGGCGGCACGCATCGCGCAGAGCACGCACTCGCGGCGCCTGATCCAGTTGCCGGGCATGAGCATGGAGACCGCGATCCGCGCCATCATGTCGGTCTATCCGCTCGACGATTTCGATCCCGATCCGGTGCGCGTGATGATGCCGGTCGACGATCCCGATCGCGTCCCCGACGTGCAGCGCGCGGTGCTCGCCGAGATCGAACGCGCCGCCGGCCGGCCGGTCACGCCCGGAAAACTCTCCCGGCCGGATTTTTATCGCGCGGCGGCGGCGAGCTTTGGCGTCGTGCAGGTCGGCGACAGCAGCAGTTACGGATGCTTCCTGATCAGGAAGGGTGTGATCAGCTAGAAGCGCACGATCGAACGATGCGAGACTGCGTCACGCGTGCTCGAACGGTCCGACCTCGCGGATCACCTTGCAGATTTGCAGGAAGCCGCTGGCGTAGAACTCGGCATGTCCCCGCTTCATCGTCTCGACATGTTCGGGGTGGGTGCGCCAGGCTTCGAGCGCTTCCTCCGAGGCAAAACGGAACACGGTGAGCTCCTCGCCGTCGTCGGCTTTGAACGACTTGACCGACAGAAAGCCGGGAAGACGGCTGACGATGTCGTACATGCGCTCGCCGAGTCGGTCGTGTTCGCCGACAGAGGCGCCGTCACGCAATTGCAGATCGCCAATGACAATCACTTCACCAATCATGTTTCCTTGACCCTCGGTGATGGATTTCCGTTCTCGATCTCTTCGGTTTCGGGATGGGCTTTGTTACATCGCCCACCCGAATTTGAATGGCCTGCCGGCATCCGACTGTTTATGGTCGGTCCATGTCGCGCCTTATGTGTCTATCTGTCGCTATTGTCCTGTCGCTGCTGCCGGCTGTCGCGCCGGCTGCTTCGATCCAAAAGCGTCCCAAGCAAGCCTGGCATGGCTATGGCTTCCTGCCCGGCTATCGCCAGCCGCTGAGCAACAGCATTCCGCTCTACAAGCAGAAGGAAGCGATGCGGCGGATGTCGCCTAGCGACCGGCGCCATTGGTACATCGATCCGGTCCCGCAATATTACGGCTGGGATGGTGAGTGGCGCTATTTCGGCCGGCCCGGCTTCGGCGGCGGCCGCTACAATGGCGGCAGTTTTGGGCCATGCTGGACGCGGACGCCGATCGGTGCGGTGTGGAATTGCGGATGATGGGCTGAGCCTCCGTCATTGCGAGCGTAGCGAAGCAATCCAGAGTGCCTCCGCGGACAAATTCTGGATTGCTTCGCTGCGCTCGCAATGACGTCGAGGAGAGAGTGTTTTCCTCACCCGCTCTTGTGCCCTGGACGCAGCGCAGCGTCTCTTCGACGGTGCGCTGCAGAGCCGGGGCACATGTTGCGACGGAGGCTGTGGCTCCTGGGTCCCGGGTCTGCGCTTCGCTCGTCCGGGATACTCGAGCAGGCGTCCCCCTTACGAGAAGAACGCGATCTTCTCGGCCTGGGTCATGCGGCGGATGGGCGCTATGGGGTCGTTGGCGGCGGCGCGGGGCTTTTGCAGGATGCCGCTGGCGAGGATGGTGGCGCCGAGCGAGACTTCCGGAACCGGCGAGGGCATCGGCAGCGTCGTGGCCTGCGCCGCGCCGAATGTCGCAGTGGCTGCCATCACCGGCGCTGGCTGCTCCATCACCTCGGCGGCGGCTTCCGCAATGGCGTTGGTGAGGCGCGCCAGCGACTCCATCGCGATCGGCGCTTCCTCTACAGGCTCCTCCACGATCGCTGCGGCGGCGACTGGCTCGGGTGCGATCGGCTCCGGTATCTCGGCTGCGATGGGCGCTGCGGCCTCCGCAACAACCGGCTCCAGAACCGTCGCTTCCATCTCGACCGGTTCGATGATCTCGTCGAATTCCGGATCTGGCGCGGCCATCTCCAGCGCGATGGCCTCGAGGATGGCTTCGTCCTCGGCTTCGGCGGCGGCCTCGAGCGAAAATTCGTCCGTCACTTCCGCGAAGGCCTCAGTGGCCGGCTCTTCAAAAGCGATGTCTTCAGGCGCGATCCGGCTCTCGGCGAGGGTCGCCTGCTCCAGGGCGGCGTCCGTCGCCTGCTCGGCAATAGAGAAGGTGTCAGCCACGCCAGCCGTCTCCACGGCTGCTTCGGGCTCGATCGCCTCTGCGATGTCCTGCGGCGCCTCCGCAAAAGCCACGGCTGCTTCGCTGGCCATCGCCGCAGGCACGGCCTCCGCAGGCGGAGCTTCCGCAACGGGCGAGGGTGCCTCCTGCACCGGAGCCGGCGAGGGGCGCGCGGGCTGCGGCGTTGCGTCGGCGTCGGTCTGGTCGATCCGCTCCTTGAGCAGATCGAATGCGGCCTTGAGGTCGGCGCGGGGGTCGATGGTCGAAACCTGCGCGCAGGCCGCCTCGATGGAGGCGAGCTGCGAATCAATCAGGTCGCAGATTCGCCCGTCGGCGCCGATCTCGCGCCAGCGCCAGGAGATCTCCTTGATGATGCGCAGGCCGCGCGGGATCGGCGCGAGGCTCGCCTCGATCGCCCCGGGATCGAACGCCGCGATCGCGATCGTCTCGGCTTCGCGGATCGCGTGCCGGATCGCGACCAGCGCCTCGGGCAGCCGATCCTCGACGACGGGTTGGCGCTGTGCCGCAAGGGTTTCTTCGATTTTCGCGACCGCGTCGAGCACCATGCGGGTATCCGCATTGCGGTTGCGCTTGGCATATTCGCCAAGGAACCAGCGGCCGCGCGCGGTCTCCATGAAGGCTTCGCGGATCGCGTCGTAATCCTGCTCGTTCGGCTCGGCCGCACGGGCAGACATAGGCGAGAGGGCGAATGCTTCGTTGGCCATGTCAATCTCGTCGCGCAAATCAGTACGCGTTACTGTAACGATCACCACGATATCGGCCGAATCGCAATTGGTTTGATGGCAGGCGAATCACAAATCCCCATCGCAGCATCTCGGAAGCGGCGATTCGCCGTCAGCCTCGCGCTGTTCTATTCGGCGGTGTTCGCGGTGTCGGGAACGCATCTGCCGTTCTTTCCCGTATGGCTGAAGGCGATCGGTATCGACGCGGCCTGGATCGGCCTCATCAACGCGCTGCCGGCGATGACACGCTTCACCACGCTGCCGCAGATCACCGCCTTTGCCGAAAAGCGACATGCGATTCGCGCCGGCATGATGATCTCCGTGCTGGCGACGGCGATCGGGTTCACGGCGGTCGGCTTGCAGCAGCAGCCGCTGGCGCTGTTCCTGATCTATGCGCTGACCTGCATGATGTGGACGCCGACCATGCCGCTAACCGACGCCTATGCGCTGCGTGGCGTCGCCCGCTACGGGCTCGATTACGGGCCGGTACGGCTGTGGGGTTCGGCAGCCTTCGCGGCCGGCTCGCTCGCCTGCGGCTATCTCGTGGACCATATCGCGGCGCGCGATCTGATCTGGATCATCGTCGCCTGGGCTGTTGTTGCGGTCGCCGCCGGCATGCTGCTGCAGCCGCTCGACGATGTCAGGCGAAGGACGACGGCGGTCCACGCCAGCAAGGCGCTGCTGCGCGATGCCGGCTTCTGGGCCATCATCGTTTCGGCCGCGCTGATCCAGGGCAGTCACGTCGCGTATTATACGTTCTCGGCCATTAACTGGCAGGTCCAGGGCCTCGGCGGGCTGACGATCGCGGGCCTCTGGACGTTGGGGGTGATCGCCGAGATCATCGTGTTCGCGCTGTCGCCGCGCTTCTCGCTGCATCCGTCCGCGCTCATGGCGATCGGAGGCGCGAGCGCGGTCGTGCGCTGGGTCGTCACCGCGCATGATCCGCCGCTTGCGCTGCTGGCGGTCGTGCAACTCGGCCACGGCCTGACCTTCGGGATGACCATTCTCGGCACGATGAGCCTGTTGGTGCAGCGCGTGCCGTCGCATCAGATCGCGCGGGGGCAGGGCTATTACGCCGCGTGCAACGGGCTGCTGGGTGCGACCACCTCGATCGCGTCAGGCGCGATCTACGCCCGCATTGGCGACGGCCTCTATTACGTCATGGCCGCAATGGCCGCTGCCGGCGCGCTTGTGATCTGGTCGGCGCGGCACCGGCTGAAAGCTCATCCCCAGAGCGACGAGTCCGGCGGGTAGACCAGGCTGTCATCGTAACGAAGCCCGTGATCGCGGTCGTGCGCCAGCAGCAACGGGCCGTCGAGATCGACGAAGCGCGCCTGCGGCGTCACCAGCATCGCCGGCGCCATCGACAGCGAGGTCGCGACCATGCAGCCGATCATGATCTCGAAGCCGAGCGCCTGAGCGGCATCGGCCATCGCCAGCGCTTCGGTGAGGCCGCCGGTCTTGTCGAGCTTGATGTTCACGGCGTCGTAGCGCTCGCGCAAGGCTGCGAGCGAGTTGCGGTCGTGCACGCTTTCGTCGGCGCAGACCACGAGCGGCCGCTTGATCCGCGCCAGCGCGTCGTCTTTGCCGGCGGGTAACGGTTGCTCGACCAAGGTGACGCCGACGGCCTCGCAGGCGGCAAGATTGTGCTCCAGATTGGCCTCGGTCCAGGCCTCGTTGGCATCCACGATCAACTCGGATTCGGGTGCCGCCTCGCGCACGGCCGTGATCCGCTCCGGATCGCCGTCGCCGCCGAGCTTGATCTTGAGCAGCGGCCGGTGCGCCGCTTTGGCGGTCGCCGCCGCCATGGCCTCGGGCGTGCCCAGCGAGATCGTGTAGGCCGTGGTGCGCTCCCCCGGCGCCGGGCGGTCGAGCAGGCTCCAGGCCCGCACGCCGGCCGTCTTGGCTTCCAGATCGATCAGGGCACAATCCAGGGCATTGCGGGCCGCTCCAGGCGGCATGGCGGCTTGCAGGGCCTGACGGGTGAGGCCGCGGGCCACGGCCGCCTGCATGGCCTGGATGGCGGCAAGGGTCGCCTCGGGCGTCTCGCCATAGCGGGAATAGGGCACGCATTCGCCGCGGCCGGTCAGGCCGTCCCGGCTGACCTCTGCCACGACCGTCACGGCCTCGGTCTTCGCGCCCCGGCTGATGGTGAAACTGCCCGCGATGGGAAAGAGCTCGATTCGCGCGGCGAGGGCAGGAACTTTGCTGGAAGTCATTTTGAACTCTGGCGAAATCTGAACCTGCTGGTTACCTCTAGCAACTAAGGTTAACCAGTTGGGGATACCTTCTCTGGGTAAGGGCGCGTGCGCAACCATCTGATTTCATCCGTTTCTCGCGCCCCGGCACGGGAGCGGACATCTTGAACGGCGATCCGAAGCTGGAACGGATTGCGAAGGGCAATGCGCTGGCACTCTGCGCCACCGGAACCTGGACCGCGAGCTTCGCGCCGGTCCTGGAGCGGATGGTGGCTGACGCCGAGAAGCTTGCCGGCGGCCCACAAAGCATCTTCATCGACGTTTCCGAGGTCTCCAAGCTCGACACCTTTGGTGCCTGGCTGATCGAGCGGCTGCGCCGCAGCCTGACGCAGGGCGCCGTCGAGGCGCAGATCGCGGGGCTGTCCGCCAATTATTCGAGCCTCGTGGACGAGGTGCGACGGGTCAGGGCGACACCCGTCATCGACGCCAGCACGATCACCATCACCGGCATGCTGGAGCAGATCGGCCGGGCCGTGGCCGGTGTTGCCGGCACGGTCGCAGGCCTGATCGACATGCTCGGCGCGGTGCTCGCGGCGGTCGCGCGCACCCTAATTCATCCGCGCTCGTTCCGCCTGACCTCGACCGTGCATCATCTCGAGCAGGTCTGCTGGCGCGCCGTGCCGATCGTGGTGCTGATCACCTTCCTGATCGGCTGCATCATCGCCCAGCAGGGCATCTTCCATTTCCGCAGGTTCGGCGCCGACCTGTTCGTCGTCGACATGCTCGGCGTGCTAGTGCTGCGCGAGATCGGCGTGCTGCTGGTCGCGATCATGGTCGCGGGCCGCTCGGGCAGCGCCTACACCGCCGAACTCGGCTCGATGAAGATGCGCGAGGAGATCGACGCGCTGCGCACCATGGGTTTCGATCCGATCGAGGTGCTGGTGCTGCCGCGCATGCTCGCGCTCGTTCTCGCGCTGCCGATCCTGGCCTTCCTCGGCGCGATGGCCGCGCTCTATGGCGGCGGCCTGGTCGCCTGGCTCTATGGGGGCGTGCAGCCGGAGGCTTTCCTGCTGCGGCTGCGCGACGCTATCTCGATCGACCATTTCATCGTTGGCATCGTCAAGGCACCTGTCATGGCCGCGGTGATCGGCATCGTCGCCTGCGTCGAGGGGCTCGCGGTGCAGGGCAGCGCGGAATCGCTCGGGCAGCACACGACGTCGTCTGTCGTGAAAGGCATTTTTTTCGTCATTGTCATGGACGGCGTGTTCGCCATCTTCTTCGCCGCGATCGGGATGTGACGATGGCTCCCGAAATTCAGAACCCGATCATTCGCGTCCGCGACATCACCGTGCAATTCGGCGCGACGCGCGTGCTCGACGGGCTGGACCTCGACGTCAGGCGCGGCGAGATTCTTGGCTTCGTCGGCCCTTCCGGCGCGGGCAAGTCCGTGCTCACACGCACGATCATCGGCCTCGTGCCCAAGGTCGCAGGCAGCATCGAGGTGTTCGGCGTCGACCTGGATGCCTCCAATACCTCGCAGCGTCGCAACGTGGAGCGGCGCTGGGGCGTGCTGTTTCAGCAGGGCGCGCTGTTCTCCTCGCTCACGGTGCGGCAGAACATCCAGTTTCCGATGCGCGAATATCTGCGGGTGTCGCAGCGGCTGATGGACGAGATCACCATCGCCAAGCTCACCATGGTGGGTCTCAAGCCTGAGGTCGCCGATCGCTTTCCCTCTGAACTGTCGGGCGGCATGATCAAGCGCGTGGCGCTGGCGCGCGCGCTGTCGCTCGACCCGGATCTCGTCTTCCTGGACGAGCCGACCTCGGGCCTGGACCCGATCGGCGCCGGCGACTTCGACGAGCTGGTCAGGACGTTGCAGCGGACTTTGGGGCTGACCGTTTTCATGGTAACCCACGACCTCGATAGCCTTTACACAGCATGTGACCGCATCGCCGTTTTAGGCAACGGTAAGATCATTGCGGCAGGGTCGATCGCCGACATGCAGGCCTCGCAGCATCCCTGGCTGAGGCAATATTTCCATGGCAAGCGCGCTCGCGCGGTGATGGGCTGAGGTGCCGGAGTAGCTGATGGAAACGCGCGCAAATTACGTGCTGATCGGGTCGTTCACGCTGGCGGTGATCGCCGCCGCGATCGGCTTCGTGCTGTGGTTTCAGTCGTTGCACACGACCAAGCAGCGCAGCCCCCTGCGCGTCGTGTTCGAGGGCCCGGCTGCGGGCCTGCGCAACGGCGGCAGTGTCAATTTCAACGGTATCCGGGTGGGCGAGGTGGTCTCGGTGAAGCTCGACAACCCGCGGCGGGTTGTCGCACTCGCCATGGTCGAGAACAACGCCCCGATCCGCAAGGACACCCTGGTCGGCCTCGAATTCCAGGGCCTGACCGGCGTCGCCGCGATCTCGCTCAAGGGCGGCGAGGAGGCCGCGCCGTCGCCGCCGCTCGACGAGGACGGCATCCCCACGCTGACGGCCGATCCCAACAAGCTCCAGGACGTCACCGAGGCGATCCGCGGCACGCTCCAGAACATCAACAAGATCGTCGCCGACAATCAGGAGTCGGTGAAGAACTCGCTGAAGAATCTCGAGACCTTCACCAACTCGCTCGCCCGCAATTCGGAGAAGATCGACGGCGTGATGGCCAAGGTCGACGGCGTCATGCTCAAGGCCGACAGCCTCATGCTCGGCCTCAACACGCTCGCCGGCGGCAAGGACGGCGGCGAGCTGTTTCTGGCGGTGAAGTCGATCCGCGAACTGGCCGACGATTTCGACAAGCGCTCCGGCGCATTGATGACCGACGGCCGCCGCACGCTCGGCGACATCAGCCGCGCCGTCAACAATTTCGACCGCAACCCGACCCGCGTCCTGTTCGGCGCCAGCAACAACGCGCCGCCAGCCGCGCCGCCACCGCCGCCCGAGCCGCCGAAGCCCGCCGTGCCGGAGCGCAGGCGGTAGTAGGCGCGTTGCACTCGACCCTCTCCTTCGTCATTGCGAGCGAAGCGAAGCAATCCAGACTGCCTCGCAGAAGCAGTCTGGATTGTTTCGTCGCAAGAGCTCCTCGCAATGACGAGTAGAGGCGCAGCGACGTTCCCCAAAACAAAACGGAGCCCGCGAGGGCTCCGTTTTTCATTCGCTGTTCGCTATCGCTGCGAACCGCTTACCCCAGCCGGCCCGCTGCGTGCGCGAGCAGCGTGTACACCAGGCCCGTCTCGGAGGTCAGATGGTTGCGCAGCTCCTGCGGGCCGCGGCCGTCGCGGGCGACTTCGTCGAGCAGGCGTTCGAACTCGGCGACATAGCGGTCGACCGTGGCCTTGAAGTTGCGGTCGGAGCGATACTTGCGGGCGACCTCGTCAAAGGCCTTCTGGCCGGCGGGCGTGTAGAGGCGCTTGGTGAAGGCCTTGTTCTCGCCGCGCTGGTAGCGGTCCCACATCTCGGAGGCGAGGTTGCGGTCCATCAGCCGGCCGATGTCGAGCGACAAGGATTCCAGCGGATTGCCGCCACCTTGCGGAGCCTGCGGCTGCGGAGCCGGTGCAGCCTGGCGGCCGCGCTGCGGCTCACGTCCGGCAGGCGCACCCTGGTTGGCGTCCGTGCGGCTCAAGAGGTCCGACAACCAGCCGTCGCGGCCCTGGTCGTTGCCGGCCGGCGCCACCGGCGGCGCTTCGGTGCGGCGCGAGGAGGCCGGCATGCCGAGGTCCGGCGGCGGCAGCGTCGAGGCGCTGGCGCTCTCGCGCATGCGCGTCTCGGTGCTGCGCGCGCCGACGGCCGCCAGCATCGGCTCTTCCTGCCGCTGCACGCTGGCGCGGCCCGTCGTGGAGACGTCGAGACCACGGCCGTGCTGGGCCACGATGCGGTTGAGCTCGGCGAGGGCCTCGATCTGGTCGACGATCACCTTGCGCATCTGCGCAGTGCTCTCGGCGGCCTCCTGCGGCATCTCGAGCACGCCGCGGCGCAGCTCGTTGCGGGTGGCTTCGAGCTCGTTGTGCATCTCGAACGCCATCTGCTTCATGCTGGAGACGAGGTTGGTGAACTTCTCGGTCGACTGCTTGAACATCGCATCCGCCTCGTCGGTGGTCTGGCGGTAGATGTCGTGCATGGCCTCGACGGTCTGCCGGTGCTCTTCTTCGGAGGCCGACCGCACCGCCTCGAACTGGCGGGTGATCGCGGCGGAACCGGCGCCGGCGGTCTCCGCGACGACGCGGGCGATGTCGCGGGCCCGCTCTTCGGCGGCCGCCAGCGATTCATCGAGCAGGCCGGTGAAGCGCGACAGGCGCTGGTCGAGATCGGCGGTGCGCAGGTCGATCGTGGTGACGAGCGATTCCAACGCCTCCTTGCGTTCGGCGAGCGAGGCGGTGGTGTTCTTGTTGCTCTGCTCGACGACCTGCGCGGCCTCGACCAGTGCCTTGCCGTGCGCGTCGAACTGGGTCGACAGCTCGCCGAGATCCTGAAGTGCCCGCGTGGTCTTGCTGTTGAAGACGTTGAGCTGGTCTTCCAGGTTCTGCGTCGCAGCGCCGTTGCGCGAAGTGACGTCGTTCATCGCCGAGACGAAGTCGGCGACGCGCGTCACCAGCGCCCGCTCGAGCGAGTTGAGGTTGTCGTGCGCACCGGTCAGCACCTCCTGGAGCAGGATGTTGCCTTCGCGCAGGCGCTCGAACAGGGCGACCGTGTCGGTGCGCAGGATCTTGCTGGTCTCCTGCATCTCGGTGACGGCCGCGATCGAGACCTGGCGCGACTGGTCGATTGCCGCGCGGGAGGCCTGCTCGAGGTCCTTGAGCGACTTGTTGACGGCACCCGTCGCCATCTCGCTCGCCGAGTTGATGGTCCGCGCCACCTCGGAGCCGTTGCCCATCATCGTCTGCGAGAACGCATGTCCGCGCGTCTCGATCGACTTCAGCGCGTCGGACGTGACGCGGTCGATGTCGAGCGTGAGCTGGCTGGTCTTCGAGCCGATCGCGTCCACGAGCGAGCCGCGCTTGGCGTCGATCATGTTGGCGAGACGGTCGGACTGCTGCTGCACGTAGGTGACGATCTCGTCGGTCTTGCCGGTCATGGCCTGGCCGAAGCTGCTGCTGGCGGCGAGCACCGAGCGCTCGACATCCGCCGAGCTCGACTTGACGCGCGAGCTCGCCTCGTTGGAGGCGTTGATCAACGCGTTCTGGGCGTTGAGTGCGCTGGTCTGGATGTCGTTGGTCGCGTTCGCGGTGGCCGTGCTCAGCGTACGCTCGATCTCGCTCGAGATCGTGCGGATCTGGCTTGCGGCATCCGCCGAGGTCGAGGTCAGCGAGGTCTGCGCCTCACGCGCGCTGTTGAGGATGGTCGAGGCGGTGTCGGCGCCGACCGAGGTCAGCGTGCGCTCGATGTCGATGGTCAGCGACTTGATCTGGCTTGCAGCGTCTGTCGAGGCGGAGATCAGCGTGCCCTGGGCTTCGCGTACGCCGCTCGTGAGCGCCTCGATGGTGGCGCCGCCGGCGGTCGCCAGCGCGCGCTGCATCTCGGCCGCCAGCGAACGAACCTGGCCGGTCTGTTCGGCGGAGACCGCCAGCAGGGTGCTCTGGGCATCGCGGGCGCTGGTCGTGATCGTCTCGGCGGTCGACTGACCGACCTGCGAGAGCGAGCGATGCACTTCGGCGGCGAGGGACTTGACCTGGCTCGCCGCATCCGAGGACGCGTTGACGAGCGTGCTCTGGGCTTCGCGGGCGCCGGTCATGATGGTCTCTGCCGTCGCGGTGCCAGCCATCGAGAGCGAGCGCTGCACGTCCGAGGACAGCGCCTTGATCTGGTTGGCGGTCTCACTCGAGGCCGCGATCAGCGTGCTCTGCGCATCGCGGGCGCCGGCGGTGATCGATTCCGCCGTGGTGGTCCCGGCCATGGACAGCGAACGCTGCACGTCGGCGGTGAGGGTCTTGACGTGGTTGGCCGCGTCCGAGGACGCCGTGACGAGCGTGGTCTGCACCTCGCGGGCACCGGCCAGGATCGAGGCGGCGGTCGCCGAGCCTGCCGACGACAGCGTGCGTTCGACGTCGGCCGCGAGCCCCTTGATCTGGTTGGAGGCATCGCCCGAGGCCGCGACCAGCGTCGACTGCGCTTCGCGGGCGCTGGTCAGGATCGAGTTCGCGGCACCGGTGCCGACCGCGGTCAGCGCGCGCTCGACCTCGGCGGAGGTCATCTTGAGCTGGGCGTTGACGTCGGAGGAGACCGTCATCAGCGACTGCTGCGCGGTGCGCGCACCGGTCTGGATGGTCTCGCTGGTGTTGACCACGAGATTGGTGAGCGAGCGCTCGGCGTCCTCGACATGCGAGCGGATCGCGGTCGAGATCATCTCGGCGCGGGACATCATGTCCTCGCTGGCCTGGCGTCCGCTGCTCTCGATGCGGCCGGCGACGGCCTCGACGCGCGAGCCGAGCAGGTCCTCGAACTGCGCCACGCGCACGTCGATGTCGCTGGCGACCGAGACGACCTTGGTCTCGATGGCCTGCTGGATGTCCTGGAAGCGCGCAGTGACCGTGTCGGTCAGGTGCATGCTGCGGCCGTCGATGATCTCGGTGACGCCGGTGATGCGGCGGTCGACCGCCTCGACCGCCTGGGCGGTGCCGTCCGTGAGTGTCGAGGTCAGGAGGGTGAGGCGGGTATCGATCGACTGCACGGCCTGCGAGGCGCCGTTCGTCACCGCGGTGGTCAGGTAGGTGAGGCGCGTGTCGATGGATTCGAGCGCCTGCGACGCGCCGCCGGTGAGGGTGGTCGTCAGATGCGTGAGGCGCGTGTCGATCGACTGGATGGTCTGCGATGCGCCATCGGTCAGCGAGATCGTGAGGTGGTTGAGGCGGTTGTCGATGGTCTCGATCGCCTGAGACGCGCCATCGGTCAGCGAGGAAGTGAGGTGGGTGAGGCGGGAGTCGATCGACTGGATCGCCTGCGCGGCACCGTCGGTCAGCGACGAGGCGAGGGTGTTGAGCCGTCCGTCGATGGTCTCGGTGACCGACTTCGCGCGGGTATCGAACGACTGTTCGAGCGCGGCGACGCGGCCGACGAGCTGCTCGTCGAAGGTCTTGATGTGACCGTCGATCGTAGAATCGAGGCTGGAGATCTTGCCGTTCAGCGAGGCGTCGAGGTTGGTGACACGTTCGCCGATCGTGGTCTCGAACTGCACCAGGCGCTGGTCGAGCACAGCCGTGATCGCGCCGCCGTTGGAGGTGAAGCGGGTGTCGAAATTGTCGACATAGGTCTTCAGCGACTCATGGATGTCCTGCGTGCGCTGGCCCATCCGATCGACGATCTCGCCGCCGAAGGTCTTCACGGTGCGGTCGAACTCGGAGATGTGGCGGGTGATCAGCGCGCCCAGCGTGCCGGAGTCGCGGGCGAACTTCTCGACCAGCTCGGTGCCCTGGTTCTTCACCAGCTCATCGAAGGCGCTCATCTGGAGCGAGAGCGAGTCGTGCGCGGTCTCGGTCTGGCTGACGACCTTGGCGACCAGCGTGTTGACAGTGGCGTCGAGCGCTTCGCTGGCCTTGTCGCCGGAGGTCATGATGTGGCCGGCGAGGCGGTTGCCGGCGTCGTCGATCTTGGCGGAGAGGTCGTTGGAGCGCAGCTCGAGCTCGAGCAGCAGCGAGTCCGACGAATTCTTCAGGCTGTCGTGCACCTGCTCGGTGCGCTCGGAGATGCCGTCGACGATCGCGGCGGAGCGCTGCTCGAACTCGCCGGTGATGCGGTCGATGCGCTCGTTCAGCATTTCGTGGACGCGGTCGGCGAGATCGACGAACTCGTCGTGAACGTGGCCGGTCTTGAAATTGAGGCTGGTAGTCAGCCGCTCGCTGGCGTCGAGCACGGCGCGCGTGGTCTCGTTGCTGGCCTCCTCGAGGCGGTCGAGCAGGTCGCCGCCGCGCTCGCCGAGCGCGAGGATCATGTTGTCGCCGGCGTTGCTGAGCGCACCGGTGATGTGGGCGCCGCGCTCTTCGAGCGCGCCGGTGATGGACTTGGCGACCTCGTCGACGCGCGAGGCGATCGCGTCCGAGATCAGCGCGATGTCATGGCGCAAATCGATCTGCACGCCGGAGATGGCGCTGCGGACCTGCTCGGCCTGGCCGACCAGATTGTCGCGCTGATGCGCGATGTCCTGGAGCAGGGCGCGGATGCGCACTTCGTTGTCGGAATAGGCGCGTTCGAGCGCCGCGACCTCGTTGGCGACCAGCGTCTCGAGCTCGCCGGCGCGCGCGATGGCGCGCTCGATGCCGTCGCCCATCGCCGCAACCTCGCGGCGGATGGCCTGGCCGACGGTCACCATGGAATCCGAAGCCGAGCCTTCCGGCTCGGAGAAGCGGATCGCAACCTGGGCCATAGCCTGCGCGACCGAGCTCATTTGCTGGCCGCGCCAGACGAGGCTCGCCAGGAAGAAGAACAGCATGATCGGCGCGAAGAACATCGTGACGAGGCCGGCAATGGCCAACACGCCGCCGCTCTGGCCCATCGCCGCCTGGATCGAAGGCAGGAAGCCGACCGTCAGCGCGGCGCAGGCCGCCAGCCAGATGACGGTGAAGATTGTCGCGCCGGTGTAGATGTTGCGGGTCGGGCGTCCCGTCTGCAACGTCTGCAAGAGCTGGCCGATGGTCGCACGGTCGTCATTGGCGGCGCGGCGCGAGGAGCGCGGCTCCTCGATCTGGTCGAACATCGCGCGTTCGTTCGCGGCGGGGCGCGCGTCGAAGCTCGGTTCGTCGAACATCGGGGGCGCCGGTGGCGCGACGGGGGGCGACGTTTCGCTGCGCATCGAGGCGTTGCGGCTGGTGTCCGCGGCCGTGTCGCTGATGTTCAGGGCTTCCTGGATTGCAGAAAGCGCATCTTCTGTGGGGTCTTTGACCTTTTTCGGAGTGTTTGCCATGTTCAGTCCGAGCCCTCGTTACTTGTACGCGTCCCCCCGCGAGCTCTGCGCGCTACGCAAGCCCACAGTCCGGATCATGCCGCTTGCGCGGATCTCCGAGCCATCCCCACCCGGACGGCTTGTCCGCCAATTTCTCCAACATCCTATTGGCAGAGCGTCGCGAATGAAATGCCCGCGATTAAGACATTCTTAATCATCGTTAACAGGAACGTGCCGTAAGGCCTTAGCAATAAATGCAATTCTCCACCGAACTCGGCGGATTGCGGCAACTTTTCGTCAATAAGCAGGCAGATTTGCGTAAAACGGCCGGAACATTTCGTTAACCATTTCCGTGCTTGGGTGGAGGGAACTTGACCGCCAGACCGGCGGACATCGCGCGATGCCGGGGCCTGCGCCATGACGCCTGAACTGCAACGGATGGACTGGATGCCCTCGCCCCCGCTTGCACCCATCGACAGCCCGCTCGACCTCGATCATCTCTCCCGCATGACGCTCGGCGATTCCGAGCTGGAACAGGAAGTGCTGACGATGTTTGCCGAGCAGGCGGTGCGCCTGATCGCGGCAATGGCAGCGCTGCCGGCCGAGGCTGGCGCACTCGCCCACAAGCTCAAGGGCTCGGCGCGCGGGATCGGCGCCTTTGCGGTGGCGGATGCCGCAGCCGGCCTGGAGACTGCGATTCAGACCGGCCAGGGCCGGCCTCACGCCTTCGCCGCGCTGAAAGAGGCGGTGACCGAGGCGCGCGTCGCCATCGAGGCAATCCTCAACCCTTAGGGCGACAGGGCCAGACCCCTGCTCTAGTCTTTTGTTTTGACGGGTTTTCTTCCCGCGAAGCGGTATTCTCGACTTCAACAAAACGCTATGGCGCCGGGCTGACCGACCCGTTATAGGACAGCCCGGACCCTCCTTCATTCCCTAGATCGCGGCAGCACGAGCACACATGGCCAAAATTCACTTTGTCGATCACAAGGGCGAAACCCGTACGGTGGACGTCGAGAACGGCGCGACTGTGATGGAAGCCGCCATCCGCAACAGCATTCCCGGCATCGAGGCCGAATGCGGCGGCGCCTGCGCCTGCGCCACCTGCCATGTCTATGTCGACGAAGCGTGGCGCGAGAAGGTCGGCAGCCCGACGCCGATGGAAGAGGACATGCTCGACTTCGGCTTCGACGTGCGCCCGAACTCGCGCCTGTCCTGCCAGATCAAGGTCTCCGACGATCTCGACGGCCTCGTGGTGGCGACGCCGGAACGCCAGGCCTAACTCTCTTAGCTATTCATGTGCTCGGCGGCGCGACCTCGATGCCGCGCTTGTGCCAGGGCCTGAGCTTCTCGAGCACTTCCGCGATCAGTGGCGTTGGCCGGCGCGACGCCTCGTCGATCATCACGGCGACCGATGTCGCCGATGCAATGCACTTCCCTTCCGAAAACACCACCTGCTCGAACGTCACCGACGTTCGTCCCAGCTTCGCGACGCCGAGGCCGAGCTCGATCGTGTTCGGCCAGTGCAGCTCCGCGCGAAAATGGATGTCGAGCCGCACCATAATCCAGGCAAGTCCGGGCGGCGTCAGGCCGTATTCCGGGAGCTTCATCAGCGTGACGCGGCCGGTTTCGAAATAGGTGGCGTAGACCGCGTTGTTGACGTGCTGATTGGGGTCGAGATCGCCGAAGCGGACGTTGTCGCTGAGGCGAAAAGGATAGTCCTCCAGGCGCGGCGTCGTATCGAGGCGGCTTGGTGCGTTCACCGATTGATCTCCGTCATATCGTTGCTGGTTACAGCCCAGTTATCCTGACCCGGCAAGTGGGGCCGGCTGCGGGGCGCTCCCGCTTTTATGCCTTCCCTGATCCATCCCCGTTGGCTAGACAGGCAGGGTCACCTCGGCCCACAGGGCGCCGTCCCACCGATATCGACCGACAAAGAGACGACATGAGCGACGCGATCAAAACCGATGTGTTGATTATTGGCGCCGGCCCCTGCGGTCTGTTCGCCGCTTTCGAGCTGGGCCTTCTGGACATGAAGACGCATTTCGTCGACATCCTCGACAAGGTCGGCGGCCAGTGCGCAGAACTCTATCCGGAAAAGCCGATTTACGACATTCCCGGCATTCCGCAGGTTTCGGGGCAGGGCCTCACCGACGCGCTGATGGAGCAGATCAAGCCGTTCCATCCGACTTTCCATCTCGGCGAGATGATCGAGACCGTGGAGAAGATCGGCGATCCCCTGTTCCGCTGCACCACGGACGCCGGCAAGGTGTTCGAATGCAAGGTGCTGGTGATCGCGGCCGGCGGCGGCTCGTTTCAGCCCAAGCGTCCACCGGTGCCGGGGATCGAAGCCTATGAAGGAAGCTCGGTGCACTACGCCGTGCGCAAGATGGAGACGTTCCGCGACAAGAACGTGCTGATCGTGGGCGGCGGCGATTCCGCGCTCGACTGGACACTTAATCTGCATCCGATTGCCAAGCGCATCACGCTCTTGCACCGTCGCGACGATTTTCGCGCCGCGCCCCACAGCGTCGAGCAGATGCGCGCGCTGGTCGCGGCCGGCAAGATGGATCTGCGCCTCGGCCAGGTCACCGCGCTGTCGGGCAGCGAGGGCAAGCTGAGCGGCGCCACCGTCAAGGGCAACGACAACAGCGTGACCGAAATCACCTGCGACACCATGCTGCCGTTCTTCGGCTTGACCATGAAGCTCGGTCCGGTGGCGAACTGGGGCATCGCGCTGGAGAACAATCTGGTGCCGGTCGAGACGTCCGCGTTCGAGACCAACGTGCCAGGCATCTTCGCGATCGGCGACATCAACACCTATCCCGGCAAGATCAAGCTGATCCTGTGCGGCTTCCACGAGGGCGCGCTGATGTCGCAAAAAGCCCATCGCTACGTCTATCCGGAGAAGCGGCTCGTGTTCCAGTACACGACCTCGTCCTCCAGCCTGCAAAAGAAGCTCGGCGTCAACTGACGGCGGCGGGCGATGCCCCATGTTTCTGGTGCTGGAACAGTTCGCGAAATCGCCGTAGTCTGCGGCCATTGCGGTAGGCGGCTTGGCAAGGCGATTGGCTCAGCAAGGTGATCATAATGCGGACTTTCTTTTCCAGCTTTCGGCTGTTCTCGCTCCTCGCGCTCGCGATGTCGCTCGGTGCGGTGAGCCCCGTTGCGGCGCAAGTGCAGCAGCCGACCGCCGCGGGTCTCTGGCAGAAGGTCGAAGACGGCAAGACGGTGGGATGGTTCCTCTTCATCGACCACAACGGCATCTTCGAAGGTGTCATCGCAAAAACCTTCCCGCGTCCCGGCGACGACCCGAACGAGATCTGCGCGAAATGCACGGACGATCGCAAGAACGCGCCGGTGCTCGGGCTCTCCTTTATCCGCGACATGAAGCGCGACGGCTTGAAGTATGACGGCGGCAACGTGGTCAATCCGCGCGACGGCAACATCTGGAAGGCCAAGATGACGGTCAGCCCGGATGGGCAGACCCTGACGATGCGGGGCTTTCTCGGCATTTCCCTGTTCGGCAAGGACGAAACCTGGACGCGTCTTCCCGACACCAACATCGCGCAGGTCGATCCCGCCATCGTCGCGAAATATCTCCCGGCGCAAGCGACCGCCGCGACCAAGCCGATGCCTGCGGCGCCGGCGAAGAAGGGCGGCGCGATGATGGCGCCGGCGCCGAAGCAGTAGCGTCTACGTCGCGCACTGTGCCGTCTGAACTTCCGTAGCTCCACACACCACCGCTCGCGAAGGCGGGGGACTCCAGCACGCCGCAGCCTCTCCGTGTTCTTGCGCGGTGTCCGTGGCCCCCGTGCGCAATCGCGGTTGCGGCCGGCTGAGACAGCGGAGACCTTGGCGCGCGAGCAGCGGTCATACCCGTCGAAAGACCAATGCGTGCCGGACGCGCGCCAGTAGTTCCCCGGAATGCGCGGTGGCGCCGGATTTGCATAGCTATCCGCAAAGCTGTTGGGGGAATGAGTCGCCATCCTTGACGCCTTCGCCGAGTCGCGGAGGCGGACGGCAACTATCGCCCCGCGGCGATGACCTCGATCCGCGGAGACGACATGAGACGTGCAATACCGCGTGCCGCCATGCTGCTGGTTCTGACGGTGCTGCTGACCGCCCCGACGATGGCGCGTGATGACGGCCGCTACGCCAACTCGCCGTTAAAGCCCTGGTTCGAGAGCCTGCACAGCGAATACGGCCAATGCTGCTCGGATGCCGACGGCTATGTGGTCGCGGATGTCGACTGGGAATCCGACAGGGGCCGCTATCGCGTGCATCTCGAGGGCGAATGGGTCGTCGTGCCCGAAGGCGCCGTCATCACCGAGCCGAACAAGATCGGCCGCACCATGGTGTGGAAGCACTATATCGACGGCCATCCACGCGTGCGCTGCTTCATGCCGGGCAGCATGACGTAAACGGAAGCGTCATCCCAGGCGATGCGTAGCGCCGAAACGAGGCTCTCGCACCAACGCATCCGCGCGGCGAGACAGCGTCCGCGCCCAGCGCTCAGGTCACCGGCGCCGGATTGAACAGCGTCAAATCGTTGTGGATGCCCCAGCGATCCGACCAGGGTTGCGTGCGGCCGCTGGCGACGTCGAGGATCAGGCGGAACAGGTCCCAGCCGGTCTCCTCGATGGTCTTGTCGCCGGTGGCGATGCCGCCGGCATCGAAATCGATCAGGTCCTTCCAGCGTCGGGCCAGCTCGGTGCGGGTCGCGACCTTGATGACGGGCGCAGCCGCAAGGCCATAGGGCGTACCGCGGCCTGTGGTGAACACCTGCAGCGTCATGCCGGAGGCGAGCTGGAGCGTGCCGCAGATGAAGTCGGACGCCGGCGTTGCCGCAAACAGCATGCCCTTCTGCGTCGCCTTCTCGCCGGGCGAGAGTACGCCGGTGATTGCGGACGATCCGGACTTGACGATTGAGCCCAATGACTTCTCGACGATATTCGCCAAGCCGCCCTTCTTGTTGCCCGGCGTGGTGTTGGCGCTGCGGTCCGCGCCGCCCCGGGCCAGATAGGAATCGTACCAGGCCATCTCGCGGACCAGCGCGCGGCCGACGTCCTCGTTGATGGCGCGGCGGGTGAGCAACTGGATCGCGTCGCGCACTTCGGTGACTTCCGAGAACATCACGGTGGCGCCGGCGCGCACCAGCAGGTCGGCGGCGAAGCCGACGGCAGGATTGGCGGTGACGCCGGAGAAGGCGTCGCTGCCACCGCATTGCAGGCCGATGACGAGATCGGCGGCCGGGCAGGTCTCGCGGGTGCGCTTGTTGAGGATCTTCAGGCGGGCTTCGGCCTGGGTCATGATCGCCTCGACGATGGCGCCAAAACCGTCGAAGGCTTCGTCCTGCATGCGCACGATGGCGTTGCTGACGCCTTCCGGCACCAGACGCTCGGGCGCGAGCTTCTCGCAACCGAGGCTGATGACCAGGATCTCGCCGCCGAAGTTCGGGTTCTGCGCGATGTTTTGCAGCGTGCGGATCGGAATCACGGCGTCGGGCGCGTTGATGGCGACGCCACAGCCATAGGCATGCGTCAGCGGCACGACGTCGTCGACGTTCGGGTATTGCGGCAGCAGCTCGGCGCGGATGCGCTTCACCGCATATTCCATCGTGCCCTTGACGCATTGCACGGATGAGGAGATGCCGAGGATGTTTTTCGTTCCAACGGAGCCGTCGGAATTGCGAAAGCCCTCGAACGTAAAACCTTCCAGCGGCGGCAGCGGCGCGGGCACAGCGGTCGAGATTTCCAGCTTGTCGAGGGCAGGGGCGTCCGGCATGCGGATGCGCGCTTCGTCCACCCATTCGCCGGCCAGGATCGGCGCGAGCGCATGGCCGATCACCTCGCCATAGCGGATGATCGGGGCGGCCTGCGGGATGTCGACCAGTGCCGTCTTGTGGCCTTGCGGCACGAAGGCGCGCAGCGTCAACCCGCTGGCGAAGCGGGAGCCGGCGGGAAGCCCGAAATCATTGACCACGATCGCGACGTTGTCGCGCTCGTTGAGCTTGATGTAGCGAGGCTGTTCTTTCGCTGCGACTGACTGGTCCATCTGCGCTTGCCTCCGAAGCCGTAGGGTGGGCAAAGGCGCAACGCGCCGTGCCCACCATCTTCACACCGAACGTAAGGCGGTGGGCACACTTCGCTTTGCCCACCCTACGATATCTTGCCCGTGGTTAGCCGGGAAAGGTATAGGCGGTCTTCACCGTCGTGTAGAACTCGCGGGCATAGGAGCCCTGTTCGCGGGCGCCGTAGCTCGAACCCTTCCGGCCGCCGAACGGCACGTGATAGTCGACGCCGGCGGTCGGCAGATTGACCATCACCATGCCGGACTCGCTGTTGCGCTTGTAGTGTGAGGCGTATTTCAGGCTGGTGGTGCAGATGCCGGAGGCAAGGCCGAACTCGGTGTCGTTGGAGATCGCCAGCGCCTCCTCGTAGTTCTTGGCGCGAATGACGGCGGCGACCGGGCCGAAGACCTCCTCGCGCGAAATGCGCATGTTGTTGTTGGCCTCGGTGAACAGCGCCGGCTGCAGGTAGTGGCCGGGCGTTTCGCGCTTGAGCAACTCGCCACCCCAGGCGAGCTTGGCACCCTCGTCCTGGCCGATCTTGATGTAGCGCAGGTCCTGGTCGAGCTGGCTCTGGTCGACCACCGGGCCGATATGCACGCCGGCCTTGAGCGCGTCGTCCACCGTGAGGCCTTTCAGGCGCTCGGTCACCGCCGCAACAAAACGGTCGTGGATGCCTTCGGTGACGATCAGGCGTGAGGACGCCGTGCAGCGCTGGCCGGTGGAGAAATAGGCGCCGTTAACGGCGACTTCGACGGCGGTCTTGAGGTCGGCGTCGTCGAGCACCACCAGTGGGTTCTTGCCGCCCATCTCGAGCTGGAATTTCTTCATGTTGCTCGAGGTCACGCAGGCCTGCGCGATCTTGCGGCCGGTCTGCACCGAGCCGGTGAAGGTGATCGCGGCGACGTCGGGATGCTCGATCAGGGTCTGGCCGACCACGGAGCCCGAGCCGACAACGAGGTTGAACACGCCGGACGGGATGCCGGAGCGGGTGATGATCTCGGACAGCGCATGCGCCGAGCCCGGCACTAGCTCGGCAGGCTTGAACACCACGGTGTTGCCGTAGCAGAGCGCCGGGGCGATCTTCCAGGCGGGGATCGCGATCGGGAAATTCCAGGGCGTGATCATGCCGACGACGCCCATCGGCTCACGGGTGAGCTCGACGTCGATGCCGGGACGCACCGAGGCACCCTTCTCGCCGATCATGCGCAGCGCCTCGCCGGCGAAGAATGCGAAGATCTGGCCGGCGCGGGCGACCTCGCCGATACCTTCCGGCAGCGTCTTGCCTTCCTCGCGGGCGAGCAGGCGGCCGAGCTCTTCCTTGCGGGCGATGATCTCGAGCGAAATCTTGTTCAGCGCGTCGTAGCGCGCCTGCGGCGTCGACTGCGCCCAGGCGGGGAAGGCGGCCTTGGCGGCTGCGATGGCCTTCTCGGTCTGTGCCTTGTCGGCCTTGGCGTATTCGCCGACGACGTCGTTCGTGTTGGAGGGGTTGATGTTCTTGGTGACGGCGGAGCCATCGACCCATTCGCCGCCGATGAAGTTCTTCAGGATCGCAGTCATATCTCTTCCTCCGAATTTTCTAACGCACGAGGCAGGGACGCTTGTCGTCGAAGGTCCAGCCGGGGATCAGGTCCTGCATGGCAATAGCGTCATCGCGGGCGCCGAGTCCATGCTGCTTGTAGAGGTCATGCGCGGCGTCGATGGCGGCCCTGTCGATTTCGATACCCAGGCCCGGCCTCTCAGGCACGACGATCTTGCCGCCCTTGATCTGGAGTGGCTCCTTGGTCAGGGCCTGGCCGTCCTGCCAGATCCAGTGCGTGTCGATCGCGGTGACCTTGCCGGGGGCGGCGGCGCCGACATGGGTGAACATGGCGAGCGAGATGTCGAAATGGTTGTTGGAGTGCGAACCCCAGGTCAAGCCGTTGTCGCGGCAGGTCTGGGCCACGCGCACCGAGCCTTGCATGGTCCAGAAATGGGGATCGGCCAGCGGAATGTCCACCGCGCCGAGGCGCAGCGCATGGGACAATTGCCGCCAGTCGGTCGCGATCATGTTGGTCGCGGTCGGCAGGCCGGTCGCACGGCGGAACTCGGCCATGATCTCACGACCGGAGAAGCCACCTTCGGCGCCGCAGGGGTCCTCGGCATAGGCAAGGATGCCGTGCATGTCCTTGCAGAGGCTGACAGCCTCGTCGAGCGACCATGCGCCGTTCGGATCCAGGGTCACGCGCGCATTCGGAAAGCGCTTGGCGATCGCGGTGACGGCCTCGATCTCCTGCTCGCCGCGCAGCACGCCACCCTTGAGCTTGAAATCGGCGAAGCCGTAATGGTCGTGGGTGGCTTCCGCGAGCCGCACCACGGTTTCCGGCGTCATCGCCTCCTGATGGCGGAGGTTGAACCATTCGGCCTTGCCGGTCTCGCCGCTGACATAGTCGAGCTTGGTTTTACTGATGTCGCCGACGAAGAAGAGATAGCCGAGAGTCTCGACGCTGTTGCGCTGCTGGCCCTCGCCGAGCAGGGCTGCGACGGGCAGGTTGAGATGCTGACCGAGCAGATCGAGCAGCGCCGACTCCACGGCCGTGACGGCGTGGATCATGACGCGGAGATCGAAAGTCTGCTTGCCGCGGCCGCCGGCATCGCGATCGGCGAATGCGGTCCTGATATCGGCGAGGATGTTGTTCATCGCGCCGACGGTCTTGCCGATCACGAGATCACGGGCGTCCTGCAGCGTCTGCCAGATCCTCTGGCCGCCAGGCACCTCGCCGACGCCGGTGTGACCGGCATTGTCGGTGAGGATGACGATGTTGCGGGTGAAGAACGGCGCATGCGCGCCGCTCAGATTGAGGAGCATGCTGTCACGGCCTGCGACCGGGATCACCTGCATCGCGGTGACGACCGGTGCGCCAGTGATCTCGGTCTTGGCCATCGCAGGCTTCTCCCTGTTGTCGTCTGTTATTCTGCAGCCTGTTGTGACGATCGGATGGCGGGGAGATTTTTCACCAGCGCCGTGACTTCCGCGATCTCCTGCTCGGTGAGGTCGGTCAGCGGCGGTCGGACCGGGCCGGAATCACGGCCGATCACCTTCATGCCGGCCTTGATGATCGAGACCGCATAGCCCTTCTTACGGTTGCGGATCGCGATCAGCGGCAGGATGAAGTCCTTCAAGCCGGCGTGGATCGTCGCGTGGTCGCGCTTGCGCACGGCGGCATAGAAGTTGGTGGCGAATTCCGGAACGAAGTTGAACACCGCCGAGGAGTAGGTGGTCACGCCCATGTCGAGATAGGGCAGCGCGAAGGTCTCCGCGGTCGGCAGGCCGCCGATATAGGTCAGGCGGTCGCCGAGCTTGGTGTAGACCCGGGTCATCAGCTCGATGTCGCCGATGCCGTCCTTGTAGCCGACGAGGTTCGGGCAGCGTTCGGCGAGGCGGGCGAGCGTATCGGGCTGGAGGATGGCGTTGTCGCGGTTGTAGACGATGACGCCGATCTTCACGGAGGCGCATATCGCTTCCACGTGGGCAGCAAGGCCATCCTGCTCCGCATGGGTGAGATAGGGCGGCAGCAGCAACAAGCCGTCGGCGCCGGCCTTCTCCGCGCCGATCGCGATCTCGCGCGCGGTGGCGGTGCCGTAGCCGGTGCCGGCGAGGACGGGCACGCGGCCCTTGGTCTCGTCCACGGCGATCTTGACCACCTGCGGAACCTCGGCGGCCGTCAGCGAGAAGAACTCGCCGGTGCCGCCGGCGGCGAACAGGCCTGCGACGTCATAGCCGCAGAGCCAGTCCATGTTGGCGCGGTAGGTCGTCTCGTCGAAGGAGTAGTCCGCCTTGAACGGCGTGACGGGGAAAGACAGCAGGCCGGATCCGATCTTCTGGGCCATTTCCTGCGGGGTCATCTTGCTCATGGGCGCTGCTCCCTGGTCTCATGTTGTGGAGGACGCAAAGGCTGCGCGTCCATGCGCCGTGGTTTAGGAGACCGTTCGATGCGGGTCCAAGCCAAAGCCTATATCGACCGATGCGAATTCAGCATCAATCTTCCATCACCTCCGCCGAGGACAATTCGCTCGCGATTTTGACGAGCGCCGACAGCAGCGGATTCTCGTCGTCGCGGCGCCAGACCATGAACAGCTCGACCGGGACGCGGGTGCGCAGCTTCAGCGGCCGCAGGCGGACGTCCGCGATCTTCAGGCTCGCCGCCGCCGCCGGCACGATGGCAAGGCCGAGGCCGGCGCGCACCATGGCGAGGATCGAGTGGATCTGGCTCAGGTGCTGGACATAGCGCGGCAGGATGTCGGCGCGGGTGAACAGCGCCACCAGTACGTCGTGGAAGTAGCGGCTCTCATAGGGCGAATACATCACGAAGGGCTGGTTGTCGAAATCCTTGATCGTGATGGTCTCGGCATTCGCCAGCGGATGCTTTTTCGGGATCGCGGCGAGCAGGGGCTCGGCGACGACGCGGCGGCTGGCGATTTCGGGGCGCGCGATCGGGGGCCTGAGCAGGCCGGCATCGATCTGGCCCGAGGTCAGCGCCTCGAACTGGTCGCCCGAGACCATCTCCTTCAGCGAGAAGTCCACCTCGGGCAGCTTGGCGCGGCAGGCGGCGACGAGCTCGGGGAGGAAGCCGTAGGCAGCGGCCGCGGTGAAGCCGATCTTCAGCGAGCCGGACTTGCCGAGCGCGATACGGCGGGCGACCTGCGAGGCGCTTTCCGCAAGCTTCAGGATGCGCCGCGCTTCCGGCAGGAAGCTGCGCCCGGCCGGCGTCAGACGCACCGAGCGGCTGGTACGCTCCAGCAGCGGCGCATCGATGATGTGCTCGAGCACCTGGATCTGCCGGGACAGCGGCGGCTGGGTCATGTTCAGCCGCGCGGCGGCGCGGCCGAAATGCAACTCCTCCGCCACCGTGACGAAACAGCGGAGCTGGTTGAGGTCGAACATCGATACATGCCTTAGATGGATAAGGCGTTTCCCCGGCGCTTCTAGCATCGATTACTCCCAAAACAAAGACGGCGGCCGTGAAGCCGCCGTTAAGTTGCCTGGTCAAGCTCCCATGGGGGCCCTCAGGAGGAACGTTTGAGCACCACGCGCTCGATCTTGCCGACGACCACGAGATAGGCGAATGCGGCCACCAGCGCATTGGCGCCGACGAATATCAGCGCTCCGTTGAAGGAGCCGGTCGCGGCCAGGATGTAGCCGATCACGATCGGAGTGCTGATCGAGGAGAGATTGCCGAAGGTGTTGAACAGGCCGCCCGAGACGCCGCCGGCTTCCTTCGGCGAGGTGTCGGAGACGACAGCCCAGCCGAGCGCGCCGATGCCCTTGCCGAAGAAGGCGAGCGCCATGAAGCCGACCACCAGCGCCTGGCCGTCGACATAGTTGCAGGCGATGATCGACATCGACAGCAGCATGCCGCCGACGATCGGGATCTTGCGCGCCATCGTCAACGAGCCGGTCTTGCGCAGGATCGCGTCGGAGATGACGCCGCCGAGCACGCCGCCGATGAAGCCGCACAGCGCCGGCAGCGTCGCGACGAAGCCGGCTTGCAGGATCGAGAGGCCGCGCTCCTTGACGAGATAGACCGGGAACCAGGTCAGGAAGAAATAGGTCAGCGTGTTGATGCAGTACTGGCCGAGATAGACGCCGAGCATCATGCGGTTGGAGAGCAGCTGGCGGATATGGTCCCATCCCGGACCGGAAGCGGCCGCGCGTTCATGCTTCAGGTCGTCCTTGGGAGCGTCGAGGTCGACCAGCGCACCACCTGCCTTGATGTAGTCGAATTCGGCCTCGTTGACGCCGGGGTGCTCTTTCGGCCCGTAGACGGTCTTGATCCAGACCATGCCCATGATGATTCCGAGCGCACCCATCACGAAGAACACGTAGCGCCAGCCGTAGCCGTGTGCGATCCAGCCCATCAGCGGCGCGAAGATCACGGTGGCGAAATACTGCCCGGAATTGAAGAACGCCGACGCGGTCCCGCGCTCGTTGCTCGGAAACCAGGCCGCGACAATGCGAGCATTGGCGGGGAACGAGGGCGCTTCGGCGATACCGACAAGGAAGCGCAAGCCGAACAGCACGACGATCGCGGTGCCGGCGCTGAAGAATCCGACCCAGCCCTGCAGCGTCGTGAACAGCGACCAGACGATGATGCTGAACGCATAGACGAGGCGGGAGCCGTAGCGGTCGAGCAGCCAGCCGCCCGGCACCTGTGCGATCACATAGGACCATCCGAACGCCGAGAAGATGTAGCCCATCGCGACGGGGTCGAGATGCAGCTCCTTGGAGAGCGCGGGGCCCGCGATCGACAGCGTGGCGCGGTCGGCATAATTGACGGTCGTGACCAGGAACAACATGGTCACGATGAACAGCCTGACGCGAGACCTTCTCACGTCCGCTGCGGACATCACTGCGCTCATTGCGCGCCTCCTTAGAACTCGAAACGTTTCCCCACTGCGACTCCTAGAGGTGCGCGCGGCAAAGTGTCCAAGTTCAAGGCAGTATCGATCGATGCCGATTTTGGATTGATGGAACGGGAGTCGACGTCATCCGAGTTCTATAGCGAGGGATGGAGCGCTCTTTGCGCGGATTTCGAACTCGAATGACCGCGTTTTCTGCAACTTCGTCAGTTGCGTCTTGAGGCCCTTCACATCATTTGTGAAGTGCAGCGTATAGTCGCCGTCGCCTCGGACACTCACGATGTTCTCTATCGTATCGCTATCCGGGTTCCCGTACTTGCCGTCAGCCGAGATCACGTAGTGCTTTGCGGGAAACGACCTGAGGAACTTCTCGGTGATGTTGCGGTCGCTACCATGGTGCGGCATCTTCAAGATGTCGAGCTTCGAAGGCAGATCTAGACCTGCGTCCTTGAAGCCATCGACGATGTCGTCCCCGCGCGCGTCGCCGGTCAGCAAGATCTTACGTTTGGCGATTTCGACCAGCATCACGAGGCTCGACAGGTTTGTTGGGGACTCGTCAAGATCGTCGCGGAACAACGCAGCGAGCGCTGCGGCGTTGCCGGATTCGCTCTTCCATTTTTGTCGAAATGCGTCCAGCCGCGATTTAATCGGTCCGACGAGCGTGACCTTGGCGCCATCCACGACCTTGCTCCCGCTCTTCGAGGATAAGGTGCCACCGAACGGCTCGTTTCCGCTGAGCTGAAGTTTAGTCAGATAGTCCCGCAGCTCACGGCCCTGGCCGATGCTGGCAAGAACGGCAACCGCGCGCTGGTCGAGCGAGCCGTCGCCTATGTTGAGTTGGGGATCGGCACTGGCCATCGCCACTTGAGCCTTCGCTTGCGTGCCGGCGAGAGACGTCATGCCTGCCTGCAAGCTGGCGGAACTGCCGACGATGTCACGGAAGCTGTTATGCCAAAATCGCTTGATTTCGAGAAAGTCCGCGGCGCCGTCCTCCTGTTCGGCGAGCCCTTTGGTCATCTGCAAGATTCCCGTGACGTGGTCTTCGTCGACATGGCTCAGCATGGCAAGATCGACCGCCAGTTCGGAATCGTCGCCTCGCAACTCTTCCAATCGCGGTTTCAATGTCTGTTTCCAAACCCCCTTCGGCCCGCCGTCGATGATCCAGAGACGCTTCCTGTTCTTCCAGGGGTATTGAATAAGCAGGGCATCGCCGTGCTTTGCATTCAAGGCCTCAAATCGGATCATGACGGCTCCTAGACGGATTGCAGCGCGCGTAGCACGTCGAGCATGCCTGCCCCCTGGAAGCTAGCTTCGCGGCCGAGATCAGTGGCCGTCTTGCAGAGGATTTGCTTGATCATGGTTGGCCTGCCGATCAGCTCGCGGTGGCGCGCCATCAGCAATGCCGCTGCGCCGCTCACATGCGGCGCTGCCATGCTTGTCCCATCCATGCGCTTTGAACCGAGATTCGGTATGGGAGCCGTGATCTTCTCTCCAGGAGCGACCAGATCCGGCTTGCGCCGTCCGTCTCCGGTCGGCCCTCTACTCGAGAAGTAGCTCACGCCGTATGTGTGGGGCTCGCTGCGATGAGTTGAACCTACCGTAATCACGGCGTCTGCATTCCCCGGATCCGTGATGCTCGCGACGCGGTAGCTTCCAAAGTCGCCGCCGCCTGTTTCGGGATGCTGGTTGAATCCCTGATTCCCGGCGGCCGCGACCACCACCACCCCGTCGCCGACAAGTCTGGAGCATTCGTCGCAGATCGGAGTACGTCCACAGGCGTAACTCATGACCTCGTGCCGTATCGAGAGGCTTAGGTTGACGCCATGGATGACCGGATTTGCGCGAAAGCGATTGAGATGCGCAACGACCTGCAGGGCCGCCATGATCACGAACTCTTCCGCCTCACCGTTCTGGTCAAAGACACGAAAATCGTAAAGGGTAAGGTCGGGGCAGATTCCGAAGAGAGGACCGTTATCGTCATTGTCCTGCTCGGGCCAGTTTCCCGCCAGAATGCCGGCAACGTGTGTGCCGTGCTCTTGCGAGGGTGGCTCGTACCTGTCGTAAGGGACCGTAATCAGTGGCAGCAACATGTCCCAATCAATTTCCCGGCCAAGGTTGACCCGGCGCGTAAGATCCACAAGCTCCTGCTGTTGCTGTTGGGTGACGACGACTTGTCGCCCGCCCGAGGTCTTGAAGCGGCCACTTTGAAGCGCGAGCAACGTTCGCAAGTATGTGAAGTCATATGTTTTCTTGATCCTCGAGTGCTCGGGCAGAATGCCCTGTCCGGGCTCTGAGTACTTGCTCTTAGCGCGGTCAAGAAAAGCAACATGGGTGGCGTCGATGCCGCAGTCGATGACGGCCCAGGCGATCCCCTTCGTATTGATCTTGAACAAGTTGTGTGCCGCGTCCGCCTTCACGGCTTGCCGGGACTGAAACAGCGACACAGTCGTGCGGCGATTGAGTGATATGCTCCAAATCAGCTTTCCGTCCTCGTCGCCGGGAATTTGCTTGAACCGGCGGAATTGGCTCAGAAATCCTTCCGTGATGCTCCTGATATCCCGAAAATTATTGGCGTCGGTTTGCAGAACTTCGGCCAGGTCTTCGGGATCGGGACGCTCGCGCCAACTGTCGATGAACCCAGCCAAGACAATGAAGCGGAAGTAATCCCATTGTTGGCTGGTATTGACGACGGTCTTGAACTTCGTTCGCTGCGTTTCCAGTTGCGACAGCCGCTCTTCGACCTCCTGGAAAGATCGCAATTGCATGGGAAGGTCACGCCACCAGTTCGTCATGGGAATGACGACGCGCATCAGCTCTGCAAATGTCAGCTTGGCTACGACCGAGGACCTGCTGTACGCGATCATCGTCTCGCTTTTGAGCGTGCTGGTCGTTCTGCCGGAGTTCCTGTGATAGCGCAGCAATCGCTGCTCAAGCGACTGCGCAATGGCACCGGGCGCGTGTCCCGTCTTGGGAGTTAGGATGATGTCGACGCGCACCCCCTTGTCGGCCTTGGCGTAGGCCAGCCACACGTCCGGCAGGATGGGGCTATCTTGCGTGAAGCGCTGGTGACCAAATGTCCTGAAAATGAGGCTTCGCCAAGTGTCCTCGGACAGACGCGGTGATTCCTGATCCCGGCCTCGCGAAGCTTGGGTCGCCGATCTGCTACGCTGCGTGGGACCTCGCGGTCGCTTCTTGGCCGGACCTCTCGCTGATCGCTTCGCCAAGGCAGCCTCCTCCGTGTGACGTAGGCGGGCGTGCGAGCATTTGGTCTGACCCAAGCCCCTGCGCCCAACTTTAGCGTGCATTGGCGAAGTCGTGCATTCAATTTAGGCCGGAGAGGTCGCCTGCGCCATTTTGGCGCAGATGCCTACTGCTGCGCCGCCGGCAGCGGCGCGAGCAGCCCGCGTGTCACGCCCGGCGGTGCCGCATCCAGCCCCAGCACGGCGCTTGCGGCCGGCAGTGCCGCGTCCGCCATCGCGGCGTGGCCTTCGGCGCTCGGATGCACGGCGCCGCCATAGACGGCGGAGAGCACGCCCCAAGTCGCGTCGTGGATGTCGGTCGGCTGGCTTGCTGCCGGCAAGCCTTGCGGATAGGTCATCGCGGCGAAATAGCTGTCATTGGCGTCGCGGATCCAGCGCGCGCGCGGCAGATAGGCGCGGAATTCGGAGGCGCCGCGGCCGCACAGCATCGGCTGGCTCGCCGCGCTCACGATGTCAGGATTGAAGCTCTGGCCGTTCTCGGCAAAGCAGGTGCGGTCGAATTCGGGATCGTTGCCCGAATGCGCGCAGAAGCCGTGATCGGCGAACGCCGCCTGATGCGAATCCACGAAGGTCATGCGGTCGGCCTCGGGATCGCGGCACAGCGCGCCGCGGGTGCAGGTAGCGAGCCCCTTCAGTTGCGGCAGGAATTCGGTGTCGACGAAGGTCGACACGCGGGCGAGGCGCTGCGGATCGGCGTTGAAGGACGGATGGATGTCGAAGCCGGCGCGGCCGCCGCGGCAAGGCACGCCGCCATCGGCGAGCGCCGGGTTGGCGTAGGAGACGTAGACCACATGCGAGAGGTCGCCACCGACCAGCGGCTTCAGCGCCTCGCGTAGCTTGACGAAATTCTGCGGCAGTTCGCGCGCCAGCGCATCTCGGGAATCATCGACGCTCGCCATCACGCCGGAGCGCCGGAATATCGCGCGCTCGGTTGCGGTCTCGACGATCACGTCGGCGACGAGGCCGGAGAAATAGACGTCGTTGGCGCCGACCGAGAGCAGCACGAGGTCGAGCGTGCGCTCTGGCTGCCGTTTCCTGGCAGCGGTGAGCGCCTCGCGCAGCTCGGCGACCTGTGCGTTCACGCTGATGTTGCAGACGCCGGTCTTGCCGGGCGGGCATTCACGGGCTCGCTGCGAGCCGAGCAGCCCGTCGCTGATGCTGGCGCCAGTGCAGGCGAGCGGCAGAAACGTCACCGCGACGTGGGTGTAGCGTACCGCGAGCGCCAGCGCGGTGCGGGCCTGGTAGCTGTAGAGCGATCGATGGCAGGGCGAGTTGAACCAGAGCGCGCTGTAGCGCTGCCAGTTGGCAAGCGTATCCGGCGCTTCGCAGGCGCGGCCGCCCTTGAAGCCAGCGCGGCTTGGCCGGTAATACTGCGCGCCGGCGGTGCCGAGATAGGAGCGGAAGCAAAAACCTTCGTCCGACAGCGCCAGCGGCCGGTCTGGATTGCCTTCGCCCGAGGCGATGCTGTCTCCGAGGCCAGCGACGAAGATGTCGCGGACCTGGATCTCGGTCTGGACCCGCTGGGTCGGATCGGAGCCGGAGGAGACGTCGACGGTCGCGACCGTCTGCTTGCCGTAGCGGACCCGCAGATTGATCGGCTCGGCGCAGTCGAAGGTGGATTGTTGCGGCCCGTCGCCGTCGTCGAACGACCAGGCGCAGGTGGCGCCGACCGGCACCGCGCCGGCGAGACGCACGGTGACGGGATGGTCGAGGGGGGTGAGGTAGTTTTCCTTCGTGTTGTCGCGGGTGCAGGGCTGGTTGACCCGGCCCTGGAGGTCGATGCAGAGCCGGTTTACCATGTTCCGGGCCCAGCCGCGGCCCTCGCTCTGGAGCTCCAGCGATTGCTCGGCGGCGAGGATGCTGCGGTTACGTGCGTTCTCGACATGGAGCAGGAAGTCGCGCTCTTCGCGGAACAGCCTGAAGCGGTTGCGCACCTCCCAGCTGATCTGCATGGCGCCCGCGTCCTGCGCGGCCGCCCGCTCCAGCGGCAGGGCGGTGAGGAGCCCGGCGAGCAGCAGGGCACCAGCGAGGAAACGGCGAAGGGATACAGGGATCATGGCCCGCATTTTCAACGGCAAAGTTGAGGCGGAAATAAGAGAGCTGCTCTCCGCCTGCAACATCGGTCTGACGGTTTTGCTGGCCGGCGTCTAGCGGACTATCGTTGGAGCATGATCTTTCCGGAAAACCGCTTCGCACTTTTTCGGATCATGCTCAGCGCTTGCTGGCCTGCCGCAGCGACCGCTCGCGCTCCATCGCTGCCACCTGCTTGGGCAGGTTGGCCTGCGCGCAGGCCTCCGCCAGCCGTCGGCGCTCCTGCCAGGGCTCCACCACATTCATCCAGAGCTCGCGTGTGCCCATGATGGAGATGGCCAGTCCGAACGGGATCACGAAATAGAGAATGCGGAAGACAAGGAGCGTGGCCAGAAGCTGCTCGCGGCCGAACTCCGGCAGCGCCACCAGCATGGCGGCGTCGAACACGCCGAGCGAACCGGGGGCGTGGCTGGCAAAGCCGAGCAACGTCGCCAAAATGAACACCACGGAGAGCGACAGGAAGTCGATCTGCGGCGTGGCCGGCACCAGAAGGTACATCGCCAGCGCGCAGAATCCGAGATCGACGACGCCGATCAGGATCTGCACCAGCGTCAGCGGCGCTGACGGCAGCACCACCTTCCAGCCCTTCTGGCCCAGCTCGCGGCGCTTCTCGCCCATGCACAGCCAGACCAGATACGCGCCGATCGAGGCGAGGCCGCCGAGCGCAATCAGCCGATTGATCGACGACGGCAGCTGATCCATGTAGGAGGCGGCATCCGGATGGATGGCCATGCCGATCGAGAGCACGAAGATGTTACCGAGCCAGAAGGTCAGGCCCGACAGGAAGCAGATTTTTGCGACATCGATCGCATTCAGCCCGTAATCCGAATAGATCCGGAAGCGGATCGCGCCACCAGTAAAGACGGTTGCGCCGATATTGTGGCCGATCGAATACGACGTGAAGCTGGAGAGCGCTGCGATGCGATAGGGCACGTGCTTCTTGCCGATCGTTCGCAGTGCAAAAAAATCGTAGAAGGTCAGCGTACAGAACGCGAAGCATACGCAGATCGCCGCCAGCCCGATGTTACCGCGGGGGATCTCGGTCAACGCGGTCAGGATGACCCCGGTGTCGATGCCCTTGAGCGTCCGTACCAGCGTGGTGATCGCGAACGCAATGATGAAGACGCTCGCCGCAACGCCGAGACGCCGCCAGCCGATCCATCTCTTGAAGCCGCGCTTCAGCGCGGTCAGCAGTCCGTGCATTCATCCTCCCGGCGGGGGGCAAGACCGACCAGGCCAGACATTGGCCGGTCGGATGCGATCAGTGCCCGATGTGGGCTTGGATCGCTAGGCATGATGTAGCTCATTTAAGGCAAAAACAGTGACTTGTGCAGCCCTTGACAAGGATAGGTTCTGCCTTGGACCAGCTTGGACCAGCCACTTTGTCATACGCGGTTCACATCGGACGCGCGTTAAGCATATGAGTCGTGGGATCGGTCACGTCCGTCCGTGACATGGTCTCAGATCCTGCACGGCCAGCATTGTTCCAGCGCAAGGGATGCGGGCTTTTTTGGAACGACGATGCCCTGCGCTGGTTAGTGCCGCATCAGCAATCGAACATGGCGGAATAACCGGCTTCTCCTGCAAGCCGGCGCCTCCGTGTTCCCACAACCCGAGAGGATCGGACCGATGGGATTGTTCACAAAAGACATCAAAACCATGAACGACCTGTTCGTGCATCAGCTCCAGGACATCTATTACGCCGAGCAGCAGCTCACCAAGGCTCTGCCGAAAATGGCGGATAAGGCGACCGATCCGCAGCTGAAGCAGGGCTTTTTGACGCACCTCGAAGAAACCAAGGAGCACGTGAAGCGCCTCGAGGAAGTGTTCAAGATGCACGGTGCGCAGGTGAAGGCGGTCGATTGCCCGGCGATCGACGGCATCATCGAGGAAGCCGACGAGACCGCCGGCGAAGTGGCCGACAAGGCGGTGCTCGACGCCGCGCTGATCAACGCGGCACAGGCGGCGGAGCATTACGAGATCGTCCGCTACGGCAGTCTGATCGCCTGGGCGAAGCAACTCGGCCGCAACGACTGCGCCAGCGTGCTCGCCACGACGCTGGAAGAAGAGAAAGCGACCGACAAGAAGCTGACCACGCTCGCCGAGAGCAAGGTGAACCTGCGCGCGGCGAGCTAGGGCCAGGCGCAGCCAGGGTCAGGACAGAGCGTCGCGCGGCCGTCCGCGCGACGCTCGCGCATCACATATCCATCATGCATTCATCATTCGATCGTTGTCGTAACATGACGGCGGGTTGGAAGCGTATCGTTCGCATGGGGCTGCAACCGAGATGGCAGCATGCGAGTAAGCACCGTCAAATACGAAGCCTTCGGAGCCGGCGCGCCGCATGCCGGCTCGCGCCTTGCGACATCCCTCACCCTTGCCGCGATGAGCCTTGGTTATGGCGTGGTGCAGCTTGACGTCACCATCGTCAACACCGCGCTCGATGCGATGGGCAGGACGCTCGGAGGCGGCGTCGCCGAGCTGCAATGGGTGGTCAGCGCCTACACCATTGCGTTTGCCGCGTTCATCCTGACGGCCGGCGCGCTCGGCGACCGCATCGGCGCCAAGCGCGTCTTCATGGCGGGATTCGCCATCTTCACTGCGGCCTCGCTCGCCTGCGCGTTGTCGCCCAATGCGACCGTGCTGATTGGGGCGCGGCTGGTCCAGGGCCTGGCGGCGGCGATCCTGGTGCCGAACTCTCTTGCCCTGCTCAATCATGCCTATCCGGACGACCGCGAGCGCGGCCGCGCCGTTGCAATCTGGGCCGCCGGTGCGAGCCTCGCGCTCACTGCCGGCCCCTTCGTCGGCGGCGCGCTGATCACGCTGGTCGGCTGGCGTGCGATCTTCCTGGTCAATCTGCCGGTCGGGCTTGTTGGCCTGTGGCTGAGCTGGCGTTACGCCAGCGAAACCACGCGGGCGCGCTCGCGCGAGATCGATCTGCCGGGCCAGCTCGCGGCGATTGGTGCGCTGGGGGCGCTCGCCGGCGCGATCATCGAAGGTGGCGCGCTTGGCTGGGACCATCCAGCTGTGATCGCAGCCTTCGTCGCAGCAGCAATTCTCGCCGCGCTCTTCGTCTGGCGCGAGAGCCGTGCGGCACAGCCGATGTTGCCGCTGTCGCTGTTCAGCCACCGGCTGTTCGCGCTGACCTCGCTCGTCGGCCTGCTCGTCAACATCGCGATCTACGGCCTGATCTTCGTGCTCAGCCTGTATTTCCAGAGGATCAACGGGCTGTCGGCATGGTGGACCGGTCTCGCCTTCGTGCCGATGATGGGCGTGGTGCTGCCGGTCAATCTGCTGGCGCCGCGCCTCGCCGAGCGTATCGGCCCGTGCCCGACCATCGTCGTCGGCGCCTGCGTCTCGGCGCTCGGTTGCGTCGGCCTGCTCTGGATCGAAGCCGGCACGAGCTATTGGGCGATCTTTGCGCAGATGATCGCGATCAGCAGCGGACTTGGGCTGCTGGTGCCGCCGCTGACCTCGACCTTGTTGGGCAGCGTCGAGAAGGCACGCTCCGGTATCGCTGCGGGCGTGCTGAACGCGACGCGACAAACCGGGAGCGTGCTCGGCGTCGCGCTGTTCGGCTCGCTGGTGGCCTCGGAGGGCGCGTTCATGACGGGCCTGCACCTGTCGCTGGTCGTGTCGGCGGCCGTGCTGCTGCTCGCCGCCGCCGTGATCGGCCTCGGCGCGCCGGCGCGCGGATGAACAATCCGAGCGAATGCACACAGCTTCCGTTCACCATCCCCGAAACGGGCGTGTAGCCGGTTACCGACTGTCCATCTCTGTCGGTTCAAGTGCGGGTCGATAGGGGCCCGCAATGTATCAAGTTCTCTACTGTCTCACCGAGGAGCACGACTGGCGGCTCGTCGCGCTTGGCGGCGCGGTGTGCCTGCTCGCAAGCGCGGCGGCGATCAGCCTGTTTCACCGGGCGCGCGCGACACACGGCTCCGGGCGCCTGGTCTGGATCGCCCTGGATGCCGCCGTCAGCGGATGCGGCATCTGGGCGACGCATTTCATTGCGATGCTCGCCTACGGGCCGGGCGGCGCCGGCGCCTACAACATCCCGGTGACGATCCTTTCGCTGATCTTCGCGATCTCCTTAACCTTCGTGGGGCTGAGTCTGGCGGCATCCTCCGCGCGCGCGCCGTGGATCGTGCTCGGCGGCGCCATCGTCGGCACCGCGGTCGCGACGATGCATTATACCGGCATGGCGGCGCTGGAGATGCCGGCACGCGTCGACTGGATCGGGAGCACGGTTGCCGCCTCGGTGCTGTTCGGAATTGTCTTTGCGGCGCTCGCGCTGTTTGTCGCTGCGCGGCGCGACGACCTGTTCCATGCGCTAACCGCGAGCACCCTGCTGACGGTCGCCATCGTCGCACATCATTTCACCGCAATGGGCGCCGTCGTTCTGACGCCGGATCCGACGCTCGCGACCAGCGGGTTATCGATCCCGGCGGCCTCATTGTCCTTCTTCACAGCGGGTGCCGCGGTCGCGATCATCGCGATTGCGCTCGTGGCCGCGCTGCTCGACCGCCGCGCCAAGGGCGAATTGGGCCGCCAGCGGATCGTGCTGGACACGGCGCTCGAGAACATGTCGCAGGGACTGTGCATGTTCGATGCGGACGGCAAGATCATCCTGTTCAACGAGCGCTATGCCGCGATGCTCGGCCGCACCGACATCCTGCTCACCGGCCGGCTGCTCGTCGACGTGCTGCGAGAGGAGCAGGCGAAGGGTCAGTGGCAGGGCGATGCCGGCGAATTCTTCGCCCGCCTCGTCGCCGACGCGCGCGAGAGCCGCACCACGACGGACGTCGTGACCAGGTTCGGCCGCTCCATCCGGGTCGTGAACCAGCCGATGCAGGGCGGCGGATGGGTCGCGACCTTCGAGGACATCACCGAATGGCTGGAGGCCCAGGCCAAGATCTCGCACATGGCCCGCCATGACGCGCTGACCAGCCTGCCGAACCGTGTGCTGTTCCACGAGCAGCTCGTGCAGGGACTGCGCCGGACCAGATCGGGCGACCAGCTCGCGGTGCTTTGTCTCGATCTCGATCACTTCAAGGACATCAACGACTCGCTCGGCCATCCCATCGGCGACGCGCTGCTCAAGGAGGTCGGGCGCAGGCTGAAGGCCACCGTCGGCGAGAGCGACACGGTGGCGCGGCTCGGGGGCGACGAGTTTGCCGTGGTCCAGATCGGACGTTCGGAGGAAACCGCGGCAAGATCCCTTGCCGGCCGCCTGGTCGAGGTGATCTCGGCGCCCTATGAGATCGACGACCATCAGATCATCATCGGCGTCTCGATCGGCATCTCGCTGTCGCCGCAGGACGGCAGCAATCCCGACGAGCTGTTGAAGAACGCCGACCTCGCGCTGTATCGCGCCAAGGCTGACGGCCGCGGCACCTATCGGTTCTTCGAGACCGGCATGGATGCGCGCGCGCAGGCGCGGCGTCTGCTGGAGATGGACCTGCGCGCCGCCCTGCAACGCGACGAGTTCGAGGCTTACTATCAGCCGATCCGCGACGTCGTCAGCGGTCGAGTCGTCGCGTTCGAGGCGCTGCTGCGCTGGAACCATCCAGAGCGCGGCCTGATCGCGCCGATGAACTTCATTCCGCTGGCCGAAGAGACCGGACTGATCATCCAGCTCGGCGAATTCGTGCTGCGCTCCGCCTGCACCGACGCGGCCACCTGGCCCGACGATGTCGACGTCGCCGTCAACCTGTCGCCGGTGCAGTTCAAGAATCCGAACCTGATCGCATCCGTGACCGAGGCGCTGGTCGCGTCCGGACTCGACGCGCGCCGTCTCGAGCTCGAGATCACCGAATCCGTGCTGCTCCAGAACAGCGAGGCGACGCTGGCCACGCTGCACGACCTCCGCGCCATGGGCGTACGCATCTCGCTCGACGATTTCGGCACCGGCTATTCATCGCTGAGTTATCTGCGCAGCTTCCCCTTCGACAAGATCAAGATCGACCGCTCCTTCGTGTCGGAACTCGCGACGCGTGAGGATTCCATGGCGATCATCCGCGCCGTGACCGGGCTGGGCCGGAGCCTCGGCATCGTCACCACGGCTGAGGGGGTGGAGAACGACGCGCAGCTCGAGCTGCTCCGGCGCGAAGGCTGCACGCAGGCACAGGGCTATCTGTTCAGCAAGCCGCGGCCCGCTGCCGATGTCGCGATCATGCTGGACCGACCGCCGTTGCGCGCGACCGCCTGAGGTTAGCCGCGGCGCAGTGCGAAATGCGCGCCGCAGAACGCCATCACGGCACCGAGGCCTAGCGCGGCAATCCCCGCCAGCACGCCCGAGACCGTCGGCACCGGGCTCGGCGCCGAGGCCACCTGGCCTGCGCCCGCAAGCAGCAGCACGCCGACCGCGATCAGGAATTGCCGCATCCGTTGCGGGATCTGGCCCGAGACGGCGCTCTGCATCAATGTCGCCGTGAAATAGCCGCCGGAGAAGCCGACGGAGGCGATCAGCCACCAGGCGATCGCCGCGCCCGCCGGTATGAACTCGTGCGTATCCGAGTGCCAGAGGCCGCCGAGGTCGAGCCCGTAGCGCGCGCCCAGCATGTGCACGGCGAGCGCGAGCAGCACGCCCGAGATCACGGCGGCGCCGAGAATCAGGCGGCGCGGAAAAAAAATCGTCTCAGCCATGTCCCGCTTGTAGGATGGGGCAGGGCGCTCACGCAAGCGGATCGCAGATGGGATCGCCCGGATTGGATCGATTGTGAAGATGCAGGATTCGGGAGCTGAGGCGGCTGCGGGCGCGAGCTACGCCTACAAGGCGTCGCTGATCGGCTCGGCGCATCGCTTCGAACTGACGGAGGAGGGGCTGTCCTGGCACATCGGCGGCCGTTCGGCCCTGTGGCGTTATGACGAGATCAGTGCAATCCGGCTGTCGTTCCGCCCGGTGTCGATGCAGCAGCACCGCTTTCGCGCCGATGTCAGCCACACCGGTGGCGGCCGTATCGCGATCCTCTCGACGAGCTGGCAAACCGCGGCCCTGATGGCGCCGCAGGACAATGGTTTTCGCGACTTCATCGTCGCGTTGCACGCGCGCATGGCGCAGGCCGGCAGCCACGCCGAGTTGACCGCGGGCCTCGGCCGAAGGACTTACGCGACAATGCTGGCTTTTCTTGCGGTGCTTGCAGTGGCGATGACGGGACTCCTGATCCGCGCGCTCGCGATCGGCGAATTCGCCGGGGCGCTGTTCATCAT
Organism: Bradyrhizobium sp. 134; assembly: GCF_023074155.1. Lineage (NCBI taxonomy): Bacteria > Pseudomonadati > Pseudomonadota > Alphaproteobacteria > Hyphomicrobiales > Nitrobacteraceae > Bradyrhizobium > Bradyrhizobium sp. 134. The sequence continues at coordinate 56,902 of NZ_JADPKX010000006.1, forward strand.
CGGCTTTGCCGCGCTGTTCGCCTGGCAGATCGGCGGGTTCGTCCGGCGCAACCAGCCGCGGAGCTACAGCTTCGATCGCGTGCCGCGCGCCTTGCTGCCCTAAATGGCCTTGCTGCCTTGGGTGCAATGGGCCGCAACCAAACGTGACTTCGCGCCGTTGCCCCGGTGTCGCATCGTGCTGCCATGTCAACCATGGACCGCGGCACGCGTAGGCCTTCGGCGGATGAGATCTCCGAGATCAACCGCGCACATCTGATCGATACGCCGCTGCAGCCGGCGGACCTCCTGTTCATGTTCGGCACCCGAGAGGACGTCACGCTGCGGGCCGATACGGCGGCGCGACTATGGCGCCAGGGCTATTTCCGCTGGTCGATTGTCAGCGGCGGCGTGACGGCGGGCTCGGAGCAATCCGAGTGCACGATCATCAAGGCGGCGATGGTCGCGGCGGGCATTCCGGCTCACCGAATTCTCGAGGAACATCGTGCCCAAAACACCGGCGAGAACGTGATCCTCTCGCTGCCGATCATTGACGCTGCGCTCGGGCTGCACAATGTCCGCAGCGTGATCTGCCTCGGCAACACCTGGACCGCGGGGCGCTATCCGATGACGCTGCACCGGCACTGGCCGGAGGTCGAGAAAATGCTGCTCACTGTCGACAGCTTTGCGACGCCGCGCGCGCTCTGGCACACCGATCCCGAATTTTGCCGCCGCATGCTGCACGAATGGGACAAGATCGAGCCTTACAAGGCGAAGGGCTTCATCGCGGAATGGCCGGAGGCCTGAGCGGGGGAACGGCATCAGATTATTGCTTGACGCGTCTTCTTGACGCGAACCGGTACCCACTTCGCTCGAGAACGCTTTAGCTACTCCGTCGAGTCGAAATCCTCTTCCTTGGTGCCGAGCAGCGATGCGATCGTGCGCAGGCCGGAATCGAGCTGCTCGAACGAGGGCGGGGCGAGCGCGAGCCGCACCGCGTTCGGTGCGTGGCCATGGGCGATCGCGAAGGTCGAGGACGGTGTCAGCGCGATGCCGCGCCGGGCTGCTGCGGCGACGAAGGTCTGCGAGCGCCAGTGTGCCGGCAGCGTGAGCCAGAGGTGATAGGAGCGCGGATCGGCGGCGAGCTGGTAGCCGGCGAGCAGCCTTGCCGCAGCCTGCTGGCGGCGCGCGGCGTCGACGCGTTTCAGCCGCGTCAGCTCGGCGACGGTGCCGTCTGCCATCAGCCGCTGCCCGGACGCCAGCGCATGGCCGGACGCGATCCAGCCGCCGGTGCGGACCGCGCTCATCACGCTCTCACGCAATCGTGGCGGCGCGACCAGGATGCCGAGCGCGAGGCCCGGCGCGACCTTCTTGGACAGGCTGTCAATCACGATGCAGCGGTCGGGTCCGAGCGCGGCCAGCGGCGTGTCGTCGGCCAGGAAGCCGTAGACGGCGTCCTCGATGATGGTGAGATCGAGTTTCTCGGCGACGCGCATGATGTCCGCGCGCCGTGTCGCGTTCATGGTGACGCCGAGCGGGTTCTGGATGATGGGCTGGAGATACAGCGCCGACAGATGCGCCTCGCGATGCGCCTTCTGGATGGCGTCGGGGCGCGCGCCAAATTCGTCGATCGGTATCGGGACCAGCGTCACGCCGAGCCGCGCGGCGATGCTCTTGACGTAAGGATAGGTCAGCGCCTCGACGCCGCAGCGGCCGCCGGTGGGAACGAGGGCTGCGAGCGCGGCCGCGAGCGACTGCTTGCCGTTGGCGGTGAAGACGATCTGCTCGGCCTGCGGGGCGAAATCCTTGCGCGCGAGATAGGCGGCGGCTGCATTGCGCGCGCTCTTGGTCCCGGTGCTGGTGGAGACGCGCAGCGCGGATTCGAGCGCGTCGACGCGCTCGAGGCCCGCAAGGCTCTTGGCGATCATCGCCCATTGCTGCGGCAGCAGCGGGTAATTGACCTCGAAATCGATCCGCGCGTCGCGCGGCTCGCTCAGCGCCTCGACCTCGCGCCTGATGGCGCCGGAGATGAAGGTGCCGCGGCCGACTTCGCCGACGACGAGGCCGCGGCGGAGCAACTCCGTATAAACCCGGCTCGCGGTCGAGACCGCGATGCCACGGTCATAGGCAAAATTGCGCTGCGGCGGCAGCCGATCGCCCGGTCTTAACGTGCCGTTAGAGATATCGAGAGCAATGGCATCGGCAAGCTTCACGTATTCGAACTTGGACATTATTGCACCGAGAGCAATGTTTCACTTGCTCCGAGTAGTGTAGTGGAGCATTTAAGTTCCATCAAGCTTCACGATTGAGCCGAGGAGAGCGAGAGCAATCCGAGGCAAATGAGGTGCAGGCGCTCGGGCGCGTGCGCCAACGGCATCCGCTTCGCCGCGTGGACAACAGGCCGGAGAAGGACAATGACCACGATCTCGCAGACCGCCGGGCGGAGTTTACGCTCATCCTCGTCGGACGGATTTTTCCGCAAGCTGGCCAACGGCGCCTATGCGCTGTTCGACCGCCTGGAGCAACGCTCCGCCGTCAAGACGCTGAACGACCTCGATGACCGCGCCTTGCGCGACATCGGGATCACGCGCAGCCAGATCGAGGACGCGGTCTACGGCCAGGCCAAAGCAGAGCTGACGCGGTATCTGTAAGCGCTTCGCTCGTGTCCCGGACGCGCTGCAGCGTTCTGACGCTGCTGCGCGGAGCCGACGAGACTGAGTTTTCGGGCACACCTGTTTCAACATCGTCATTGCGAGCGCAGCGACGCAATCCAGAATCCCACCTCGGAAAGACTCTGGATTGCTTCCGCTGCGCTCGCAATGACGGCGTTTGGGGGTAGCACTGTCGCTCCTTAGCTCGCGCCTTCATCGCAGACACACCTTCGCCCTCTCGCGGCTTGTTTCGCCCGAGCTTTGCTTCATCGCCTTGCCCTCAGTTGAAAGAGGGCGCAGGGAAGACCGGGCGCCGGCTGGCACCCGCGGTCCACTGTGCGAAGTTGCAGTAGGAAATTTGCACAGCGGCATACAGGTGAAGCCAAAACGTCCGGCCTTCCCTGCGCAGCGGTTTTACGGCTTATGCCGTGCTCTCCCCGGGGAGCGATGCACTATTGCCCCCGTCGCCTTGCGGATGGCTGATGCTGCGAACCCGGTCGGGCCGCCACATCACCACAAGACTTGACGCACAGACCCCGGGCGTCAGGACGACACGGTTTTGCCGTACGCTGATCACACCGGTCGTGTGCGCGACGCTTTCGCTCACGGTTGCCCGCCCTGCGAAGCCATTCGCGCCGGTGTGGACCAGCGTCCGCCGCTGTCCGGCCCGCGTTCGTGACGATCGCGATACGCCCCTCTTCCTTGGGCCGGGTTGCCGCGACACATACGTTATTTCCGAATTTCGGTAAAGTGGAATATCTTTCGTGGCAGGTCTTGACCCGCTGCTTGGGTGTTTTGCCTGTCAGGCAATGCAAGGGCTTGTAGCCCGGATGAGCGAAGCGACATCCGGGAATCGTGACACGAGCTAGCCCGGGTATTGCTTCGCTCACCCGGGCTACGACCTGGCAGCTTGCACTGCTGAGTTTCGCCGCAACCCTCAGTGCCTCACCACCAGCACCGAGCATTTTGCGTAGCGCACGACATGCCCGGCATTGGAGCCGAGGAAATAGGTGCGCATCGCCGGCCGGTGCGAGGTCATCACGATCAGCTCGGCCTTCATGTGCACGGCTTCCTCCAGGATCTCGTGATAGATGCCGCCCTGGCGCACCACGCTGGAGATGCGGGAAGGCTCGATGCCGGACTCGCGTGCGACGATGGCGAGGGCTTCTTCCGAGGTCTGGCGCTGCTGTTCGTCGAAATCGGCCGGCACGTATTCGGCCAGCATCACCGGCGTCATTGGCAGCACGTTGAGCAGGCGCACCACGCCGCTCCACGTCTGTGACAGCGTTGCCGCGGTCGCGATCGCCGGCTTGGCCAGGTCGGTGTCGGCGAGGTCGATGGGCACGAGGATGGACTTGAACATCTGCGCCTCCAAATCTTCCAGTCAGGACGTCTTGCCAGCACGTCGCGCGATCAACCCGATCGAAGCAGCCTTAACTTCGAAGCAACCTCGGACTGACGAACAGCACCAGCTTGCCGCGGCGGTAAGCCACGTCACCCCAATCCTTGACGTCAAAGTCGAAGATCGCAAGCCCCGACGTGGGCAGGTTGTCGGCGAGCGCCTTGGCGGCGGCGGGATCGCCGCCGCCCGTCAGCATCAGGGCGATTTCGTGCATGCCCGGATTGTGGCCGACCACCAGCAACTGCTTCGGGTCGGCCGGGACGGTTGCAGTGCGAATGGATTCCAGGATCTGGGCGGGATCGGCGGCGTAGAGTTCCGGCAGGATCTCGACCTGCGGCGCGGCGACGCGGTCCTTCATGGTCTCCCAGGCGATGTCCCAGGTCTGCCGGGCCCGGACCGCATGCGATACCAGCACGGCCTCGGGAAAGGGGGGATGGGAGGCCATCCAGTCGCCGATCTCGGCGGCATCCTTGTGGCCGCGGTCGTCGAGCCGGCGGTCCTGGTCACGGCCGCTCGGCGCGTCGGTCTCGGTCTTGGCGTGACGCAGCAGCAGCAAACGGCGCATGGCATTCTCGAATCGTTACACGACCAGGATAATCTACAGGCGCTGGTCGAGGACAAGGTGACAAGCGGCCGCTCAGTCCTTTAAGAAACGACATGAGCGAGACTTTCACAAGCGTGTCCCAGGAAGAAGCCGGCTTTCGCGACCGGGCGCGGCTGTCGTTCGACCTCGATGCGGACATTTGCGTCATAGGGGCCGGGCTTGCAGGGCTCTCCATCGCGCTCGAGGCGGCCCGGCTGGGGGCCAGCGTCGCGGTGCTCGAGGGCCGCCACATCGGCTGGAACGCTTCCGGCAATCAACTCGGCACCGTGATGCCGGGCTTCGCGCTGCCGCTAGCCGAGCTGATCGAGCGGATCGGATTCGAGGACGCGCGGGAATTGTGGACGCTGTCGAAAGCGGGCGCCGAGTTCGTCCGGGCCAACGCCACGGAAGAGAACATGCCGGGGATCGGCCCGACCGCCGGCGTGCTCGAGGTCTCCAACGTCGATGCCGGCGACCGGCTGATCAGCCGCTTGCAAATGCTGAACGAGGATTTCGACACCGAGGCCGAGGGCTGGCAGGTCGATCGCGTCCGCGAGGTGCTCAAGACCGATCACTACTTCCATGGCGTGTATTATCCGAAGGCGTTCCAGGTCGACGGGCGCAAATATGTGCACGGCCTCGCGGCGCTGGCGCGGCGGGCGGGGGCGCGCATCTTCGAGGATACGCCGGTCGTCAGCATCGATCATTCCGGCATCCGCAAGCGCATCGTCACGCCCTCGGCGCGGCTGCGCGCCACCCATATCGTGCTCGCCGGCAACATCCATCTCGGTGCGCCGTTGCGGCGCCTGTCGGAGACGCTGCTGCCGGTCTGGCGCTATGCCGGCATCACCGCGCCGCTCGGCGAGCGCGTGCACGAGATCATCGCCTTCAAGGGATCGGTGATGGATTCCGACGGCGTCGATCATTTCCGGATCGTCGATGGCGACCGCCTGATGTGGGAGAGCCCGGAGACCACCTGGGCGGCGCGACCACAACGCTTTGCGGGCGCCGTCAAGCGGCGGATCCGGTCCATCTTCCCCCAACTCGGCAATGTCGAAATCACCGAGACCTTCGGCGGCGCCACCGGCCAGACCGTGCATGGCATGCCGCAGATCGGCCAGTTGCGCAAAGGCCTGTGGGTGGCCAGCGGGTTCGGCCGCCAGGGCATGAACACCTCGGCCATGGCCGGGCAGATGATCGCGCGCAGCATCCTGTGGGGCGACGAGCGCTGGAAGCTGTTCTCACCGTTCGAGCTGGTCTGGGCGGGGGGAACGACGGGGCGGGTTGCCGGCCAACTGGTCGGAATCTGGGGCAGGGCGAGTTCCGCTGCCGCAGGCTCGCTTGCCCGCTATCGTGAACGTGCCAAGGTCAAGGACAGAGAACGCGAGACACGCCTCGCCGAAGCCAACCGGGCCGCCGGCACCGGTCCGCGCCGGCCTCCGTCAGGCGTCAGGCCGCGGCTTACCCAGCCGCCGAAAACTGCGGCAGAAGCCATTGAACCAGCCTCGGAACCAGCCCCGGAACCGGTCTCGCGCGACGACAGCGGTCCGCAAGAGACCCGAGAAAAATCCCGCCCGGAAGTGTAACGTCTGCCGTGAGAGCCCGTATCTCAGGGCGTAGACGCTCCCGCATGGAGAATGAGATGTTTGACCGCCGCATCCTGTTGACGACCGTCGCTGGCCTGTTCGGCCTTGCGGCCTTCCGCTGGCTCAGAGCATCGCCCGCGGAGGCTGGAGAGAAAGCCGCGCAAAAATTCGAGGTCGAGAAAACGGACGCCGAATGGCGTGCCCAGCTCACCCCGCAGCAATATGAGATCCTGCGCAAGGAGGGCACCGAGCGGCCGGGCTCCAGCCCGCTGCTCAAGGAGCACCGCAAGGGCATCTTCGCCTGCGCCGGCTGCGACCTGCCGCTGTTCGCCTCCGACACCAAATTCGAGAGCGGCACGGGCTGGCCGAGCTTCTACCAGCCGATCGAGGGCAATGTCGGCAAGACCGAGGACCGGACCTACGGCATGCTCCGCACCGAGGTGCATTGCCGGCGCTGCGGCGGCCATCTTGGCCACGTCTTCGACGATGGTCCGAAGCCGACCGGATTGCGCTACTGCATCGACGGTTTCGGGCTGGTCTTCCATCCCGCGTCGGCGTCCGCAACCTAGGTTTCGTCCGGCAATTGTTGCCGGTCCCGGCAATTGTGCCCCGGTCGTCCGACCGGGGCTTTTTCATTAAGTCATTGATTTCGTGAAAGTACCCGCACTGGCATAGCCCTTGCGACAGTCTCCTCCGACTGCGGCCATGGTCGACCGGCCGCCGAGATCGGATCTGGAGACAAAGTTATGGGTATCTTCGATGCAATGAACACCTCGGTGGGTGGCCTGCAGGCGCAGTCCTACGCGCTGCAGAACATTTCCGGCAACATCGCGAACTCATCCACCACCGCTTACAAGGGCATCGGCACCAGCTTCGTCGATCTCATTCCCGACTCATCGGTCCCGAGCAAGCAGGTCGCGGGCGGCGTGACGGCCAACGCCAAGGCCACCATCACCACGCAGGGTACGATCTCGGGCTCCAGCGTCGCCACCAACATGGCGATCACCGGTGACGGCTTCTTCTCGATTCAGAAGGCGACGGGCGTCGTCGACAACGCGCCGGTGTTCAGCGGCGTCACCTATTACACGCGGCGTGGCGACTTCCAGCTCAATGCCAACGGCAATCTGGTCAACGGCGCCGGCTACTATTTGATGGGTGTCACGGTCGACCCGAAGACCGGCAACCCGCAAGGCAACGTCGCGACAGTCCTGAAATTCCAGAACAACTTCATCCCGGCGCAGGCGACCACATCGATCCAGTACGCGGCCAACCTGCCGACCCAGCCGAACACCGTGGCGAGCACGACGGCGGCGACCAAGACGCTGCTGGCGGCCGGCGGACTGAACCCATCGGACTTCGCGGCCAACCCGCTGCCGGTCGGCACGCCGCCTCCGCCGTATGCAAACGCCACAACGTCCGGCGCTGCCGCGACCGGCAATATTCGCTCACCATACTCGTCGACCACGGCGACCGGCACAGCGGCGCTCCAGAACAACTCTGCGGCGGTCGCATCGACCACAACTTCGCTCGACAACGCCCTGGGTACGCATCTCGCCTCCACCACCCTCACCGCGCTCAGCGGCCAGGTGCTGACCGTCAACGGCAACACGATCACGTTCAACGGCGGCACCACTGTCGTGACGGCCGGCAGCAATACCACGATCGGTCTCGGCGCAGGCACGACGGCCACGGTGGCCAGCATCATCTCCGCCATCCAGTTGGCCGGCGGCGCCGGCGTTACCGCATCGCTCAACCCCAGCGGCAACATCGTGATCTCCAGCGGCACCAGCACCGACGTACCGGTTGGTAGCGGCCAGGCAGCCACGGCGCTCGGCATCAGCAGCGTAACGCGCGGCGGCAACGTGCTGTCCTCCCCAGCAATCTCGGGCGCCACGGTGCTGAGCGGCGCGGCGGCGGCCGGCGGCGCCGAGGTGATCACATCGGGCTTCTCCGCCGGCGACGTCATCACGGTCAATGGTCAGCCGCTGACCTTCATGGCGGCCGGCGCGTCAGGCCCGAACCAAATCAACGTCACCGACAACATCACGATGCTGCTCGGCAAGATCGACGCGCTCTCCGGTGCAACGGGGTCGTCGGTCAGCAGTGGCGGCGTGATCACGCTGAACACCGGCACAGCTTCCAACCTGTCGGTGGCGAGCTCCAACAGCGCAGCCTTCGCCGCGCTCGGCTTCACCTCGACCATCACCAAGAATCGTGACGGTGGTGGCGTTGCCGGTACCGGCGGCGTGATCGGCAATGACATCGCCACCTTCACCAAGGAATCGATCAGCGGTGGCGCGGTGACCGCCTACAACGCGGCCGGCACGCCGGTGAACCTGCAATTGCGCTGGGCCAAGACCGACAGCGCCTCGCTGGGCGCGGGCCATGCCGATAGCTGGAACATGTTCTACCAGACCGACCCGAATGCGACCGGCACGACCGTCGGCTGGGTCAATACCGGCCAGGCCTTCACCTTTGCCGCCGACGGCTCGCTGACCTCGCCGAGCGGCTCGGGGATCACCATCAACAACGTCAGCGTCAGCGGCCAATCGCTGGGCTCGGTCTCTTTCAACATCTCCTCGGGCGGACTGACGCAATATGCCAGCACCAGCGGCGCGGTCACCATCAACACCATCACCCAGAACGGCTATGCCGCCGGTCAGCTTCGCTCGGTTGCCGTCAACAACAACGGCCTCGTGGTCGGGACTTTCTCCAACGGCCAGAACCTCGACCTCGCACAGGTCTCGTTGTCGCACTTCAACGGCACCAACTACCTGAAGGCGCAGGACGGCGGCGCATACTCAGCGACCGAACAGTCGGGCGCAGCGATCGATGGCGCTTCCGGTTCGATCAGCGGCTCGTCGCTGGAAGGCTCGAACACCGACATCGCCGACGAATTCACCAAGCTGATCGTGACCCAGCAGGCCTATTCGGCCAACACCAAGGTGATCACGACGGCGAATACGATGGTGCAGGACCTCTTGAACGTGTTGCGCTGATTGAGGCGTGACGTAACCAAAGGCGGCAAGTCAACATGGGTTTGAGTTCAGCCCTCGCCAGTGCGATGAGCGGTCTGCGTGCCAATCAGGCTGCGCTCTCGATCGTTTCCTCGAACGTCGCCAACTCGCAGACGCCGGGTTACGTCGTCCAGACGCCGAACCAGATCGAGGTCACCACCGGCGACTTCGGCTCGACGGTGACGACGACCGGCGTCAGCCGCGAGCTCGACACCTATGTGCAGAAGCAGCTGCGCACCGAGACCGGCGGCGGCGGCTACGCCGACCAGATGGCCAACATTCTGAAGCAGCTTCAGAATGTCTATGGCACGCCCGGCAACAGCGGTACGCTCGAAACCGCGCTGAACAGTTTCACCACGGCGCTGCAGGCGTTGTCGACCAACGCGGGCTCGTCGTCGGCGCAAACGGTTGCGCTCGGCGCCGCGCAGACGCTGGCGCAGCAGCTCAACCTCACCACCAAGGGCATCCAGTCGCTGCGCTCCAACGTCGAGCAGGATCTCAGCACCTCGGCGCAGCAGGCCAACGCGGCGATGCAGCAAGTCGCCGACATCAACTCCAGACTCCAGGGCCTGTCGGAACACGACCCCTCGGCTGCGACGCTGATGGACCAGCGCGACCAGGCCATCAACACGCTGTCGAAATATGTCGACGTCCACGTCACCGTCGACGGGTCCAATCAGGCCAACATCTACACCACCACCGGCATCCAGCTGGTCGGCGCCGGGCTGGCCTCGCAATTCACCTTTGCGTCCGCCGGCGCGCTGTCGGCGACCTCGCTCTACAACATCGATCCGGCCAAATCCGGCGTTGGCGCGTTCAACATCAAGCTCCCGAACGGATCGTCGGTCGACGTCATCGCCAACAACGTGGTGTCTTCGGGCCAGATCGCGGCCGATCTGAAGCTGCGCGACCAGACGCTGGTGCAGGCGCAGAACCAGATCGACCAGTTCGCCGCAACGATGTCGAGCGCGTTGTCGGACAAGACCACGGCCGGCAGCACGGTCACCGGCCCGCCGGCCGGCTTCGATCTCGACCTTGCCGGGGCGGCGCCGGGCAACAGCGTCAACTTCAGCTACACCGACACCACCAACACGAAGCGACAGGTCACGCTGGTCAACGTGACTGATCCGGCGGCGCTGCCGCTGCAGAACCCCACCAACGCCAATCCGATGCAGATCGGGGTGAACTTCTCCGGCGGCATGAGCGCGATCGCCTCGGCGCTCAACACCGCACTTTCCGGCTCGCATCTGTCGTTCGCCGCCGCCCCGTCGCCGGCGACGGCCACCACATTGCGGGTGACCGACGACAACAGCGGCCTCGCCAAGGTCAATTCGGCCTCGATCACCAAGACGATCTCGTCGCTGACCTCGGGCAATCCGCAACTGCCGCTGTTCACCGATGGCGGCCAGGCGCTCTACACCGGCGCGATCACGGCATCGGGTTCGCAGATGACCGGCCTTGCCGGGCGCATCGCCGTGAACACGCAGCTCGCGACCGACCCGACCAGGCTGTCGATCTACAACACCTCGCCGGTGACGCCCACCGGCGACACCGCGCGCTCGGACTATCTCTATTCGCAGCTCACCTCGGCGGTGTTCTCCTATTCGCCGCAATCCGGTCTGGGCTCGGCGAGCCAGCCCTTCACCGGCAGCGTCTCGAACTACCTCCAGCAATTCCTGAGCGTTCAGGGCAATGCCGCGACCCAGGCGACCCAGCTCCAGCAGGGCCAGAGCGTCGTGGTCTCGACGCTGCAGGCCAAGTTCAACTCGACCGCGAGCGTCAACCTGGACTCGGAGATGTCGAACCTGATCCAGCTCCAGAATGCCTATGCCGCCAACGCTCATGTCATGTCGGTGGTGCAGAGCATGATGAACACGCTGCTCCAGGCTCAAGTGTAACAAGTAACAGGGCTCTGAAACATGTCGATCAGCAGCATCAACTACTCCTCGTCGGTTCTCGGCTCGCAGATCCGCAACATCAACCAGCAGCTCACCGACCTGTCGACGCAGCTCTCGACCGGCAAGCTGTCGCAGAACTATTCCGGCATGGGCACCAACGAGGGCTTTGCGATCGCCGGGCGCGCGCAACTCTCCAACATCGCCGCCTATACCGACACGATGACCAACGTCAACGTCAGCATCAATCTCGCCAATACCGCGTTGCAGTCGCTGACCACGATCCGCAACACGGTGCAGACGGGTTCGGCCAACACCGCGCAGGATCTCAACGTCAACGGCCAGACGGTTGCGCAGAACACCGCAGCTGCGCAATTCGGCTCGATGGTCGGCGTTCTCAATACGCAATCCGGCAACCGCTATCTGTTCTCCGGCACCGCCTTCAACACGCCGTCGGTCGCGAATGCCGGCGACATCATCAACGGCACCACGACGCAGGCGGGCTTCAAGACCGTCATGGCGGAGCGCCAGGCCGCCGACCTCGGCGCCAATGGCATGGGCCGGCTGGTGCTGGCGACGCCACAGCCGACGCCGAGCTCTGTGATGGTGTCGGAGGACGCGGCCGTATCGCCATTCGGCCTGAAGATCGCTGCAGTCTCCTCGACGCTGACCGGCGCGACGGTCACCGGCCCGAGCGGCTCGCCGGTGTCGTTCTCGGTCGACCTCAACGGCGTCAATCCGAAAAATGGCGACAAGCTCAGCGTGCAGTTCACGCTGCCCGATGGCTCGACCGAGCAGATTGACCTGACGGCGTCCACCGCGACGCCGACGCCTGTCGGCAGCTTTGCCATCGATGCAAGCGTCCCGGTCAACCCGAACAACACGGCGACGAACCTCAACACCGCGCTGAACACCGCGATCAAGAAGCTCGCCGGCACCTCGCTGGTGGCGGCCTCCGCCGTCACCGCCGGCGACAATTTCTTCAATACGGCGGGATCAGCCACCGCGAATGTGGCGGCCACCGGCAATCTGCGCTCCTATACCTCGACGACCGGGACGGGCTCGGTCGCGTTGCAGGACAGCGCATTGGCGATTGCGTCTACGACCACGTCGCTCGATTCTTCGGCGACACCCCATCTCAACGGGACCATTCTCAACGCGCTCGCCAACGCTCCGACCGGTACCACCCTGACCATCACCGGCGCGAGCGGCGCCCATACCATTACCTTCGACCCTAACGTCACCACTGTCACGACGGCTAGCGGCAATACCACGATCGGATTGGCTTCGGGCAGCGCCGCGAAGGTGTCTGATATCTTGAATGCAATCGCGACTGCCGCCGGCATCCCCGCCGCCAACGTGACTCTGAGCGCCGGCGGCAATATCCAGATCGCGACCGGCACCGGCACGGACGTGGCGGTCACCGGCGGCGCGGCGGCCACGGCGCTCGGTCTCAGCAGCGTGACGCGCGGCAGCGTGGCGTCGACGCCTCAGATCACCGGTTCAACTGTGCTGAGCGGCACTGCGACCACGGGCGGCCCGGAAGTCCTCTCAGCGGCGTTCCAGGCGGGGTCGGCGGGTCCGCCTGCCGTTAATCCCGATACGATCACGGTGAACGGTCAGACGCTGACTTTTGTCGCCTCGGGCGCCAGCGGCCCAAACCAGATCAACATCACCGACAACATCACAACTCTGCTTGGCAAGATCGATCAGATCACCGGCACCACGAAGCCGTCGACCATCCATGGCGGCGTGATCACGATCAACACGGACGATCCCGGGAGCCTCAACATCACGAGCTCGAACAGCACGGCGTTCGCGGCGCTCGGCTTCACGACCTCCCCGGTCACGGCGGCAAAGGCTCCGCTGCGCGTCGGCTCGTCGCCCCTCGGCTCGGCGACGACGCTGGTGAACGGCTCGGCCACCACCGTGCAATGGTACCTGGGCAATGACGGCCCCGGCTCGCCGCGCTCCACCGCGATGGCCCGGGTCGACGATTCCGTCACGGTGCAGTATGGCGCGCAGGCGAACGAGGACGCGATCCGCAAGGAGCTGCAGGCAGTCGCCGTGTTCGGGACGTTCTCGACCTCGCCGACCGGGCAGTATTCGGGCGGGCAGGTCGCCGCACTGAGCCTGCGGGTGACGCAGGCCCTGACCAAGCAGCCCGGCCAGCAGCGCATCGAGGACATCCAGACCGACATCGCGATGGCCCAGAACACGATGAAGGACGCAGGCACGCGCCAGACCCAGGCCAAGGCGCAGCTCCAGACTATCATCGACCAGGCGGAATCGGCGCCGCCGGACCAAGTTGCGAGCGAGATCCTGTCGCTCCAGAATGCACTCCAGGCGTCCTACCAGGTGACCTCGAACCTCGCGCAGCTCTCGCTCGTCAAGTTCCTGTAAGCGGGCGTTAAGGCGCCGTTAACCATGCCTCTTTACCTCTTGGTGAGGATTGCAGCGGGGCGGAGCTGACGATGTCGGAGAAGATGAAACTGGTGGTGGCCACGCCATGTTTCGGCGGGCAGGTGACGAGCATCTATGCGAGCTCGATCTTCGCGCTCCAGCGCGCCGTGCACGGCATGGCCAATCTCGAGCTCAAGGTGCTGCTGCGCGACGGCGATGCGCTGATCACGCGCGCGCGGGCCAATCTGGCCGCGATGTTCCTGGACGATCCCGAAGCGACGCATTTCCTGTTCATCGATGCCGACATCGGCTTCAAGCCGGAGCAGGTGTTCCGGCTGATCGAGTGCGGCGCGGACGTCGTCGCCGGCTGCTATCCGATCAAGCGGATCAACTGGGACAAGGCCGCGCGGGCGATCCAGTCCGGCCGCGCCGACGTGCCGGCCGCATCGCTCGACTACGTGCTCGAGATCGAGGACCCCGACCGCATCGTGGTGGTGAACGGATTCACCCGTGTGCGCTACGCCGGCACCGGCTTCCTGATGATCCGGCGCTCCGTGCTCGAGGCGATGTGCCGCCATCCGGACTACGCGGCATTGCAATTCTTCCGCGAGCATTCGCACGATACGCTGGCGGCGAGCCAGAACCGGTTTGCCTTGTTCGAGTGCATGATCGATGCGGCGACCGGCACTTATCTGTCCGAGGACTTCGCCTTCTGCAAGCGCTGGACCGACATCGGCGGCGAGATCTGGGCCGACATCCAGAGCTCGCTCGATCACGTCGGACCGTCGGTGTTCCACGGCGACATCACCTCGCAATTCGCACCGGCGCCCGCGGCGGCGGCCGATGCGGCGTGAGCCTTTCGGGATGAGCGCCGGCGCATCCCGTCTGTCAGCCAGCGAGCGCGCGTCCGACGGCGGCTCGCGCTATCGCCTGCGCGATCTCTTCACACCGCTGGATACGCTGCTCGCCTCCGGCGGAGACCCGCGGCTGGCGCTCGATCCGAACGACCGTGTCAACGCCTATGGCTGCGCGGCTTCGCCGGAGCCGGAGCTCTGGAATTTCGCCTCCGCAACCGCGTCGACGATCTCGCAGATGGCCTATGACCGTGCCGCGTTGGCGCGCGAAGAGCTGATGCACAAGTGCCTGTTCGACGAGGTCGAAATCGCCTTTGACGCCCGCTGCGAAGATATGCGCGAGGAGCTGCGCGGCCACCTTGCGCTCTCGTCGCGCATCGACGTCGTGTTCTCGCCGTCCGGCACGGACTCCCAGCTTCACGCCCTGTTCGTGGCGCGCGCAGTGCTCGGCGCGGCGCCGGTGACGATCGTGGTCGGCGCTGACCAGACCGGAAGCGGAACGCCGCATACTGCACGCGGCCACCATTTCAGCACGATGACCGCAGGCGGCATGGCCGTGCGCAAGGACGGCGCGGTGACGGGGCTCGCCGGCGACAGCATTGCTGTGCCGCTGATCGACATGGCGGCCGGCATTGCGATGCGCACCGATGCCGATGCCGCCGTGCTGCGCGCGGTCGAGACCAGCCTCGCGCAAGGCCGCCGCGTTTTGTTGCAGATCATGGATTCGTCAAAACTCGGTTGGCGCGCTCCAAGCGAGGCCTGTCTCGATGAGATCGCGCGGCGCTGGCCGCGCAAGGTTCAATTCGTCGTCGATGCTTGTCAGGCGCGGCTCGGCCGCCGGCGGCTGCGCGCCTATCTCGACCGCGGTTACATGGTGCTGATCACCGGTTCGAAATTCTTCGGCGGACCCGCCTTCAGCGGTGCGCTGCTGCTGCCGAAAGGCCTGTCGCGGTCGATCGACCGGATGAGCGCGATCGCGCCTGGCATCTTCGATTATGCCGGCCACTGCGACTGGCCGGTGGCGTGGACGACGCTACGCTCGCGCTTCGAGCGCCGGCCGAACTTCGGTCAATGGCTGCGCTGGGAGGCGGCGCTGGCCGAGATCGGCAGCTACTACGCCGTGCCCGGGGCTTTCCGCGCCAGGATGCTGGCCGAGCTTGCAGCCGGCATCGACAGCATGATCGCGTTGTCGCCGTCGCTTCGCGCCGTTCCCACCGCGATCGAGAAGTCAGGCGCGGACGACGAGGAATTCGCACAAGCCACGATCTTTCCGTTCACGCTGCTGCGCGGCGGCAAGCCGGTCTCGATCGCCGAGACCAGCGCCGTGCATCGGGCGCTGGCGTGCGACATGGCCGAGGAGATCAGCGGCAGCGCGGCGGACCGGCAAGTGGCCGCCCAGCGCTGTCTCGTCGGCCAGCCGGTCCGACTGGAGCGGCAGGACAGCGCGCCGCAGGCCGTGTTGCGCCTCTGCGTCGGCGCACGATTGGTGACCGAGGCGTGGTCGCCGGATGCAATGCAGACGCAACGCAATGTGCAGCAGGTTCTCGATCGCATCGCACATGTGCTGGTGAAGATCGAGCTGCTGCTTGATCGTGGCGCGGTCGCGGCCGTGCCGATAAAGCCCGCGTTCGAGGTGTGAGATGCAACATCCAGTTTCCGCGCCGAGCGGCGTGACCGCGCCGAACCATGCCGACCGCATCGGCTTTGCGCAACTGACGCGCCGCGCCTTCGAGGGGGGCGACCTGCATCCGTTGCGCGACCGGCTGCTGTCGCGGATCGAGGAGGGGACGGCCGAGGCGGGCGAAGGCCTCGACCTCTCGCTGATTGCGCAGCTTCTCGGCGAGAAGGAGGCCGGGCTGGTGATCCAGACCGAGGTGCTCTCCTTCCACCAATTGTTTCGTACGCCTTGCGCTGCTCCAAAACCCCGGCTGCGCGTGCTCGCGCTCGCCGCCGATATCGACATGGGTGGCAACACGCCGATCGACTTCCTGCTTGAAGACTCCGACATCGAGCTGTTGACGCTTTACGTGGTCAAGGGCATCGGCCTGCCGGAGACTTTGCCCGAGCACGACGTCGCTATCGTGATCGCATCCGATTCCGAGGAGTGCCGGGAGGCGCTCGCGCTGATCGAGAAGGCCGCGCCGCGTTGGCCGAGGCCGCTGCTCAATCGTCCGGATCTCATCGGCAATCTCGATCGCGACAAGCTCTATCGTCTGCTGGCGGGCGTGCCCGGCCTGGACATTCCCGCGACCATCCACGCGACGCGCGCGCAATTGTCGGATCTCTCCACGGGGAATATCGCCTGCGAGGACATTGCGGGCGAACTGCACTTTCCGATGATCGCGCGGCCGCGCGGCTCGCATGCCGGCGTCGGGCTTGCCAAGCTCGATGACGCGGCGGCGCTCGCGACCTATCTCGCCGATCGGCAAGAGCAGGATTTTTTCGTTGCTCGCTTCGTCGACTATGCGAGTCCGGACGGGCTCTATCGCAAATATCGTCTCGCCATGGTCGACGGCAAACCCTATGCCTGCCACATGGCGATCGCCGATCGCTGGGACATCTGGTATCTCAACGCCTTCATGGCGTTCAGCGAGGAGAAGCGGGCCGAGGAAGCCGTCTTCATGCTCGACTTCGATCATGCGTTCGCGGCGCGCCACAAAATCGCGCTCGACGAGATGAGCAGGCGCGTCGGCCTCGACTACTTCATCGTCGATTGCGCCGAGAACCAGAACGGCGAACTCCTGGTCTTCGAAGCCGACAACACCGCCGTCGTGCACAACATGGATCCGCCGGCCGTGTTTCCGTACAAACCGCCGCAGATGCGCAAGATCTTTGCGGCATTCACGGCGATGCTGTCGCGGCATGCAAGAGCGGGCGAGGAGAGTGCAGCATGAACGAGATCATCCGCAACACGCAAAGCTCCGTCACGCACACCTCGCTCGATCCGCAGGACTGGAGCGAGTTTCGCGCGCTCGCCCATCGCATGCTTGACGAAACGATCGACGGCATCGCCAACGTTCGCGCGCGCCCGGTGTGGCAGCCAATCCCCGACGGCGTCCGCGCGGCATTCAAGGCCGACGTGCCGCGCGAGGCGAGCGATCTCGCCGACGTCTATCGCGACTTCTCCGAACATGTCGCGCCCTATGCGACCGGGAACGTTCATCCCGGTTTCATGGGCTGGGTGCATGGCGGCGGCACAGCGGTCGGCATGGTCGCGGAAATGCTCGCGGCGGGTCTCAACGCCAATCTCGGCGGCCGCGACCACATGCCGATCGAGGTCGAGCGCCAGATCGTCCACTGGATGCGCAGCCTGTTCGCCTTCCCGGAAAGCGCGAGCGGCATCTTCGTCACGGGCACGTCGATGGCCAATCTGATGGCGGTGCTGGTGGCACGTACGAGCGCGCTCGGCACGCTGGCGCGGCAGTACGGCATCGGCAATGACGGTGCGCTTCTCACCGCCTATACATCGCAGGCCGCGCATGGCTGCGTCTCGAGGGCGATGGACATCGCCGGGCTTGGCACCGATGCGCTGCGCAAGATCGGCGTCGATGCCGATCATCGCATCGACGTTGCCGCGCTCCGTGCGCAGATTGCGATCGATCGCGAGGTTGGCTTCAAGCCGTTCCTCGTCGTCGCATCCGCCGGTACGGTCGACATCGGCGCGGTCGACGATCTCAAGGCGATCGCGGAGCTGTGCCGCGAGGAGGGGATCTGGTTTCACGTCGACGGCGCCTTCGGTGCGCTCGCGATCCTGTCGCCCGAGCTTGCGCCGCTGCTCGGTGGCATCGAGCTTGCGGATTCCATTGCGCTCGACTTCCACAAATGGGGACAGGTGCCTTATGACGCCGGCTTCCTGCTGGTGCGCGACGGCGAGCAGCATCGGCAGGCCTTTGCGCAGCCCGCGGCCTATCTGCGCCGCGAGGCGAGGGGACTTGCGGCCGGCGCGATCTGGCCCTGCGATCTCGGTCCCGATCTGTCGCGCGGCTTCCGTGCGCTGAAGACGTGGTTCACGCTGAAGACGTTCGGCACCGATCGGCTTGGTGCGGTGATTGCGCGAAGCTGTGCGCTGGCGAAATATCTGGAGACGCGCATTCTCGCTGAGCCGCGGCTGGAATTGCTGGCGCCGGTCAATCTCAACATCGTCTGCTTCCGTTACCGCGCTGCCGACGAGGTCAATCGCGAGACCGTCGCCGACATCCAGGAGTCCGGTATCGCGGCGCCCTCGAGCACGACGCTGGACGGTAGGCTTGCGATCCGCGCCGCGATCGTCAATCACCGTACCGACGAGTCCGACATCGACGCGCTTGTCGCGGCCGTGCTGGAATTCGGCGGACGCCGGAGCGGGGGAGTGATCGAAGTCGAGGCGCCGCCGCTCGCGGCACAGTAGCTCGATGCATATCTGAAACGAGAACGGCCCCGGAGGCGATCCGGGGCCGTTATCGTTTCAGGTCGGTCGTTCGCGCGGCGTGGGCCCGCGAACGCGTGGGATCAGGCGGCGGTGCTGACGTCGTCCTTGTCCGCTTCGGCCTTGGGATGGGTGGCCTCGAACTGGCCGCGCAGCTTCTCCTCATAGGCGATCAGCTTGCGGGCATCCTTCAGTGCGCGATAGAGGTCGCCGTTGAGGATGTTGTTGTTGATGCCCTCGATGATCGGCCAGGAACTCGGCACCGCGGTGACGATGTCGCGCACCAGGTTGAAATAGGTGCCGTGCTGGGTCTGTGGATCCGGCGAGATGTACATGAGCTGGACCGCCAGATAGACGAGCTTGGCGGGCGAGTCGGCGGTCTCCGGCGTGAGGATGTCGCGCTCGCGCAGGATCGGCACGTTGTCGCCGTCGATCAGAAGGCGGGCGCGCTGGTCGGTGTTGGTTATTACGCAGTTACCGACGATGATGCGTTCGTGCGGTCTGAGCTCGACCTTGAGGGCCATGCCTGTTCTCCATCAACGCTTTCGTAACCGAGCGTGTGTTGCGGCGGATCAGGGCGCAATACTCCATCAAGACTAGTTAACGAGTTGTAAATCCCGGCCGATGCCGCGGAAAAACTCAATCATATCAAGGCCAAAAACGCCCGGCTGCGTGGCGTCGCGAGTGTGCGAATGGGCCGAATCGCGCGCCGACTCAGCAAAAGCGCCGATTTCATTTCATGTTTCGTTAGAGGACTCCGCCCCACGGTCCGCCGGTCGCTGGGTCACTCGATCCATGCAGACGCGTAACAGTAAGCGTCGTTTACCAGAAAGGTAACACCCAATGTCCGGTATCGTTCTCTCCTCCTCGGTTCGTCAGAACCTCCTCTCCCTCCAGTCCACCGCTGATCTTCTCGCCACCACGCAGAACCGTCTGTCGACCGGCAAGAGCGTCAATTCGGCTCTGGACAATCCCACCAACTTCTTCACGGCACAGTCGCTCGACAACCGCGCCAGCGACATCAACAATCTGCTCGACGGCATCGCCAACGGCGTGCAGGTGCTGCAGGCCGCCAACACCGGCATCACCTCGCTGCAGAAGCTGATCGACTCTGCGAAGTCGATCGCCAACCAGGCGCTGCAGACCACCGTCGGCTACTCCACCAAGTCCAACGTCTCCACCACCATCGCCGGTGCGACATCGGCCGACCTGCGCGGCACGACCAGCTTCGCCAGCGCGACCGCGAGCAGCAACGTCGTGTATAACGGCACGGCCGGCGGTACCACGGCGGCGACCGGCACCACGACGCTCGGCGCCACCATCGGCTCCTTTGCAAGCACGGGCGCGACGGCCGGTGACGGCACCACGGCCCTGACCGGCGCCATCACCCTGATCGCCACCAACGGCACGACCGCGACCGGCCTGTCCGGCAACGCCCAGCCTGCCGATGGCGACACGGTGACCGTGAACGGCAAGACCATCACGTTCCGCAGCGGCGCGGCTCCGGCGTCGACCGCCGTTCCGAGCGGTTCGGGCGTCAGCGGCAACCTCGTCACCGACGGCAGCGGCAACACCACCGTCTATCTCGCCACCGCGACCGTCAACGATCTCTTGTCCGCGATCGATCTGGCAAGCGGCGTCAAGACCGTATCCATCACCGCGGGTGCTGCGACGATCGCGGTGAGCAACAGCCAGCCAGGTGCTGCCGTCTCGACCGCCGCAGGTGGTGCCGTCACGCTGAAGAGTTCGACAGGTGCGGATCTGAGCGTCACCGGCAAGGCTGACCTGCTCAAGGCTCTCGGCCTGACGACGGCTGTGGGTGGCGGCAACGCCACCGTCAACGTCAACCGGACCACGAGCTCGGGCTCGCTGGGGGCGACGATCGCCGACGGTTCGACGCTGAATGTCGACGGTCACGTCATTACCTTCAAGAACGCGCCGATCCCGGGCTCGACCGGTGCTCCGAGCGTTCCGAGCGGTTATGGTACGAGCGGTAACGTCCTCACCGACGGCGCCGGCAACTCGACGGTCTATCTGCAGGCCGGCACGATCAACGACGTGCTCAAGGCGATCGACCTTGCCAGTGGCGTGCAGACCGCGACGGTCAATGCCAACGGCACCGCGACGGTTGCGACTGCGGCCGGCCAGACCAACTCGTCGATCAATGCCTCGGGTCAGCTCAAGATCTCGACCGGCGTCAATGCCGACCTGTCGATCACCGGCACCGGCAACGCGCTGAACGCGCTTGGCTTTGCCGGCAACACCGGGACCTCGAGCGCCTTCACCGCCGCGCGCACCTCCGGCGTCGGCGGCCTCACCGGCAAGACCTTGACCTTCTCCTCCTTCAACGGCGGCACGGCGGTCAACGTCACCTTCGGCGACGGTACCAACGGCACGGTCAAGACGCTCGATCAGCTCAACACGAAGCTTCAGGCCAACAACCTGACGGCGACGATCGACGCCAACGGCCTGCTGACGGTCTCGACCACCAACGACTACGCGTCCTCGACCATCGGTTCGAGCGCCGCGGGTGGTGCGATCGGCGGCACGCTGACCTCGTCCCTGACGTTCTCGACGGCTTCCAGCCCCGTCCAGGACACGGTTGCCCAGACCTCGCGTTCGAACCTGGTCGGCCAGTACAACAACATCCTTGCGCAGATCGACTCGACCTCGCAGGACTCCTCGTTCAACGGCGTCAACCTCTTGAACGGCGACCAGCTCAAGCTGGTGTTTGACGAGACCGGCAAGTCGAACCTGAGCATCACCGGCGTGACCTACAACTCCAAGGGTCTCGGCCTCGCCTCGCTGACCAGCGGTGTCGACTTCATCGACAACGCTGCCACCAACAAGGTGCTGACCAACCTGAACTCGGCGTCGAGCACGCTGCGTTCGGAAGCGTCGAGCCTTGGTTCGAACCTCACGATCGTGCAGGTGCGTCAGGACTTCAACAAGAACCTGATCAACGTGCTGCAGACCGGTTCGTCCAACCTGACCCTGGCCGACACCAACGTCGAGGCGGCCAACAGCCAGGCGCTGTCGACCCGCCAGTCGATCGCGGTCTCCGCGCTGTCGCTGGCCAACCAGTCGCAGCAGAGCGTGCTGCAGCTGCTCCGCTAACTAGCGGACGACATCGCAAGCAAGATCTGGCGGCGGGGCTTCGGCCCCGCCGCTTTTTTTGCGCGTCAGCTGTCATTCGAGTAGCCTTGCGACGCTCTGAAAAGTAACCAGCGGTTATGGTTAATGGAGAGTAAGCGTGGATAAATGCCAATGATTTCAACCTTATTGCCGGCCGGGACCACGCCTTCCGCGCGCTTATGGTGAACCCGCGCTTAATGCGGACGCGCGTCGTTTCACCCTTTGTTAGCCATGTCGGGGCACGCTGTCCCCGTCACTCGATCTGAAGCGATCGAACGAAGACGCGTAAACCAGAAGGGTAAGAGTCATGTCCGGTATTGTTCTCTCTGCGTCGGTTCGTCAGAACCTGCTGTCTCTCCAGTCCACCGCTGATCTTCTCGCCACCACACAGAACCGTCTGTCGACCGGCAAGAGCGTCAACTCGGCCCTGGACAATCCCACCAACTTCTTCACGGCACAGTCGCTCGACAACCGCGCCAGCGACATCAACAATCTGCTCGACGGCATCGCCAACGGCGTGCAGGTGCTGCAGGCTGCCAACACCGGCCTGACCTCGTTGCAGAAGCTGATCGACTCTGCGAAGTCGATCGCCAACCAGGCGCTGCAGACCACCGTCGGCTACTCCACCAAGTCCAACGTCTCCACCACGATCGCGGGTGCGACGGCGGCGGACCTGCGCGGCACGACCTCCTTTGCCAGCGCGACCGCGAGCAGCAACGTGCTCTATAACGGCACGGCCGGCGGCACCACGGCGGCGAGCGGCACCACGACGCTCGGCGCCACCATCGGCTCCTTTGCAAGCACGGGCGCGACAGCCGGTGACGGCACCACGGCCCTGACCGGCGCCATCACGCTGATCGCCACCAACGGCACGACCGCAACCGGTCTGTCCGGCAACGCCCAGCCGGCCGATGGCGACACGCTGACCGTGAACGGCAAGACCATCACCTTCCGCTCGGGCTCCGCTCCGGCCTCGACCGCGGTTGCGTCCGGCTCGGGCGTCAGCGGCAATCTCGTCACCGACGGCAGCGGCAACACCACTGTCTATCTCGGCACCGCGGGCACCCCGGCTGCGAACGTCAACGATCTGTTGGCTGCAATCGATCTGGCCAGCGGCGTGAAGACGGTGTCCATCACCGCGGGTGCAGCGACGATCGCCACCAGCGTCGGCCAGACCGCCTCAAGCGCTGCCGGCGGTGCCGTCACGCTGAAGAGTTCGACAGGTGCGGATCTGAGCGTCACCGGCAAGGCCGACCTGCTCAAGGCTCTCGCCCTGACGACATCTTCCGGTGCAGGCAATGCGAGCCTGTCCGTCAACCGAACAACGAGCGCCGCCTCGCTGGGTGCAACCCTTACGGACGGTTCGTCGCTGAACGTCGATGGTCATACCATCACCTTCAAGAACGCGCCGATCCCGGGCTCGACCGGTGCTCCGAGCGTTCCGAGCGGCTTCGGTGCCAGCGGTAACATCCTCACCGACGGCAACGGCAACTCGACCGTCTATCTGCAGGCCGGCACGGTTGCCGACGTGCTCAAGGCGATCGACCTTGCCACCGGCGTGCAGACCGCGACGATCAACGCCAACGGCACCGCGACGCTTGCGACCGCCACAGGCCAGTCGAACTCGACGATCAATACGTCCGGTCAGCTGAAGCTCTCGACCGGCATCAATGCCGATCTGACGATCACGGGCAGCGGCAATGCACTGAATGTATTCGGGCTGGCCGGCAACACCGGCAGTGCGTCGGCATTTACCGCGGCGCGCACCTCCGGGGTCGGCGGCATTGCCGGCAAGTCCTTGACCTTCTCCGCGTTCAACGGCGGCACGGCGGTCAATGTCACCTTCGGCGACGGCACCAACGGCACGGTCAAGACGCTCGATCAGCTCAACACGGCGCTTCTGGCCAACAATCTGGCTGCCACGATCGACGCCAACGGCCGGCTGACCATCACGGCGTCCAACGACTACGCGTCCTCGACGATCGGTTCGACCGTCGCAGGCGGTGGCATCGGCGGCACGCTGACTTCGGCGCTGACCTTCTCGACGGCTTCCAGCCCCGTCCAGGATGCGGTTGCACAGACGGCCCGTGCGAACCTGGTGTCTCAGTACAACAACATCCTGAACCAGATCGACACGACCTCGCAGGACTCCTCGTTCAACGGCGTCAATTTGCTGAACGGCGATCAACTCAAGCTGGTGTTCGACGAGACCGGCAAGTCGAGCCTCAACATCACCGGCGTGACCTATAACTCCAAGGGTCTCGGCCTCGCTGCCCTGACCGTCGGTGTCGACTTCATCGACAACGCCGCGTCCAACCGCGTGCTGACCAACCTGAACGCCGCGTCGAGCACGCTGCGCTCGGAAGCCTCAGCGCTC
This sequence comes from Bradyrhizobium sp. 134, assembly GCF_023074155.1. Lineage (NCBI taxonomy): Bacteria > Pseudomonadati > Pseudomonadota > Alphaproteobacteria > Hyphomicrobiales > Nitrobacteraceae > Bradyrhizobium > Bradyrhizobium sp. 134. The sequence continues at coordinate 81,186 of NZ_JADPKX010000006.1, forward strand.
GGTTCGAACCTCTCGGTGGTGCAGGTGCGTCAGGACTTCAACAAGAACCTGATCAACGTGCTGCAGACCGGTTCTTCGAACCTCACGCTGTCCGATACCAACGTCGAGGCGGCCAACAGCCAGGCGCTGTCGACCCGCCAGTCCATCGCGGTCTCCGCGCTGTCGCTGGCCAACACTTCGCAGCAGAGTGTGCTCCAGTTGCTCCGCTAAGTAGCTGGTATCATTAAATAAAATAAGAGCGGCGGGGTCATTTGCCCCGCCGCTTTTTTGCGTCCGGAGGGGGGCAGGGACGTTCACCGCCCATTAACCCTATCCCTTAAACCGGCGTTAACCATACTTTAAAGGACAGCCTCTAAGACTGGACAAAAGCCCGCTTCCAAAACCGCGCGGCCGATTCGTACCTGGTTCAAGAGGAAGACTCGCCAATGTCCAACATCGTTCTCTCGGCGTCCGTTCGCCAGAACCTGTTGTCGCTGCAGTCGACGGCCGACTTGCTGGCCACGACGCAGGAGCGGCTGTCGACCGGTAAGAAGGTCAACACGGCGCTCGACAATCCCACCAACTTCTTCACGGCCCAGGGGTTGGACAACCGGGCGAGCGACATCGGCAACCTGCTGGATGGCATCAACAACGGTGTGCAGGTGCTCCAGGCCGCCAACACCGGCATCACCTCGCTGCAGAAGCTGATCGACAGCGCCAAGTCGATCGCCAACCAGGCGCTCCAGACCACGGTCGGCTACTCGACCAAGTCCAACGTCTCCACCACGATTCCCGGTGCGACGCCCGCCGACCTGCGCGGTACGACCTCCTACGCGAGCGCGACCGCCAAGAGCAATGTGCTCTATACCGGCGCAGCCGGTGGCGTAACCCCGGTCACGGGAACCGCCGCGCTCGGCGCCTCGCTGGGCTCGAACGCCGGCACGAATGCCGGGTTTGCCGCGACCGCGGCCGACGGCACGACTGCACTATCCGGTACCACCACACTGGTCGGCACCACGACATCCACCACCTTCGGCGCGCCGCCCGCGGACGGCGACACCATCACGGTCAACGGCAAGACCATCACCTTCCGCACCGGTATCGCGCCGACGACGCAGCCGACCGGCTGGGGCCTCAACCCCAGTGGGCACATCGCCACCGACGGTAACGGCAATTCGATCGTCTACGAGGGAACGCCGGCTGCGCCCGGCGCGACCGTCAACGACGTCCTCAGCGCGATCGACCTCGCCAGCGGCGTCAAGACCGCGGCAATCAGTGCAGGCGCGGCAACCATTACGATCAGCGGCTCGAGCGGTCCGATCGGCACGCTGCAGGTGGCGTCGTCCGTCACGGGCGGCCAGGTCACGCTGAAGAGTTCGACCGGCGCCGATCTGAGCCTGACGGGCAAGGCCGACTTCCTCAACAAGCTCGGTCTGACCGCGGCGACCGGCGCAGGCAATGCGAGCGTGACTGCGGACCGATCGACCACCGCGGGCTCGCTCGGCTCTCTCGTTCAGGACGGCTCGACGCTGAACATCGACGGCCACACCATCACTTTCAAAAACGCCCAGTCGCCCCAGTCGGCGTTGAGCGTCACCTCCGGCGGCGTCAACAACAATATCGTCACCGACGGCAACGGTAATTCGACCGTCTACCTCCAGAGCGCGACGCTCACCGATCTGCTCAACTCGATCGACCTCGCCACCGGCGTCAAGACCGCCAGCATCTTCAACGGCGCGGCGACGCTGTCGACCACCGCGGGCCAGATCCCCTCATCGGTCAACAGCAGCGGTCAGCTTGCGCTCTCTACCGGCATCAACGCCGACCTGTCGATCACCGGCACCGGCAACGCGCTCAACGCGTTCGGTCTCAGCGGCAATACGGGAACGGCGACCGCTTTCGCCGCGGCGCGCAACTCCGGTGTTGGTGGCGTCGCCGGCAAGACGCTGACCTTCACCTCCTTCAACGGCGGCACGCCGGTCAACGTCACCTTCGGCGACGGCACCAACGGCACCGTCAAGACGCTCGACCAACTCAATGTGCAGCTTCAGGCCAACCACCTGACGGCGACGATCGACGCCAACGGCGTGCTGACGGTCACCACCGTCAACGAGTACGCATCCTCGACCCTCGGCTCGACTGCCGCCGGCGGTACGGTCGGCGGTACGCTCACCGGCGTGCTGGCCTTTACCACCGCGCAGCCACCGATTCAGGATCCCGTCGCGCAGACCGCGCGCTCCGGCCTGGTCAGTCAGTTCAACAACATCCTGGCGCAGATCGACACGACCTCGCAGGACTCGTCCTTCAACGGCGTCAACCTGCTCAACGGCGACACGCTGAAGCTGGTCTTCAACGAGAACGGCAGCTCGACGCTCGGCATCAACGGCGTGGTGTTCAACGCGGCCGGCCTGGGTCTCAGCAATCTCGTTCCCGGCACGGACTTCATCGACAACGGTGCCACCAACAAGGTGCTGGCCAGCCTGAATGCCGCCTCGAGCACGTTGCGCTCCGAGGGTTCTTCGCTCGGTTCGAATCTGTCGATCGTGCAGGTGCGTCAGGACTTCTCCAAGAACCTGATCAACGTTCTGCAGACCGGCTCGGCCAACCTGACGCTGGCCGACACCAACGAGGAAGCGGCGAACAGCCAGGCGCTGTCGACCCGCCAGTCGATCGCGGTGTCCGCGCTGTCGCTGGCCAACCAGTCGCAACAGAGCGTGCTGCAGCTGCTCCGCTAATTTCGCGGCGCAGGTCGCTCATCGATTTCGCGGCGGGGCTAACGCTCCGCCGTTCATTTTACTGAGATCGCTAAGGCAGGATTAGCTGAGATCGACGCGCACCACGCGCGACGTGTTTACAGCGTGCACATGCGCGTCTAGCTTCACGATGACGAAGAACTCCGAGACCCGTAATAATCCGGAGTGCTTCCAAGCACACATGTAAGCAAATCTTAAGCGGTGCTGCCTAGGGTCAGGAAAGAAATCCTTAAGCGCGTTCAACGCGCTAGGTAACCTCCAGGGTGTGATTGATGTCGAATTCCGCTGCCTCGGCCTACGCGCGTGTTGCAACGACCACCGCATCTCCTCGCGACATCGAAGCGCAGACCCTGCTCAAGGCCGCGAACAAGCTTCAGGATGCGATCAACAGCGCCGAGCCGTTCAGCGAGCAGACCACGCAGGCCCTGATGTTCAATCGCAAGCTCTGGACGATTTTCCTGAGCGAGGCCATGCGCGAGAACAATCCGCAGCCGATCGACGTCCGGCAGAAGATCGCCAACATCAGCGTGTTCGTGCTGAGCCAGACCGCCGCGCTGCAGATGAGCCCGCAGTTCGATCACTTCCGTCCGCTGATCGAGATCAACCGCAATATCGCCGCTGGTCTCTCCGGCCGTCCGTGATCGAGCACGGCTCGTTCCGCTTCGGCAACACCAAATCCACGCTGACGGATACCGGCAAGACGCAGATCAGGAACGTCGTCACCGGTCCCGCGACCGGTTCGAGCGATCTCGATGTTGCCGTTGCGAGGCTCGACGCCTGATGGTCAGGCGCTGCGGTCCGTGCTGGCCGGACGCGAGGGCTCGGATTTCAAATCCTGCGCATGGAAATAGGCCCGCCGGCGCAGCATTGCTTCGTCGGGGAACTGGTTGACCACCGCGTCGGTCCTGTCGTTGACGACCTGGAAGACGAACGACGCCGCCGCCTGGTCGAACACGACCTGGCGTGAGACGTTCTCGCTGCTTCGCAAATCATTACGTGCAGGCGCGCTCGCCTCGCCAGCGGCCACTGTCTGGCTCACGGGCAGATCGGTTTGCACGGCCTCGTTCGCCGCCGCATTGGACGTCGTTACGATCTGCACGGCGACCGGTATCCCCACCGGCCTGATGCTGAAATCTGTACTCATGGCAGCCTCCTGGTTGCCTCACGTGAGTCAAATCCCAACCCCTCTCAATACGCAACCATGGAACACCAGGATTGAACACCCGGTAAGGAAACGTGCCTAACCGCGCGACGATGTTGCCGCGCGGTTTTTCGTAAAATTGTCGCTTGTTGTTGCGCGCGCTCAGAGCGAGCGGCTGACCGCGAGCGGCGTGATGTGGCGTGGGCCCGCCGTGGCGCGGCGTCCCGCGGCCGTGTAGGTGTTCGGCACGTTGCGCTTCTGGATCTCGGCGTTGACGCCGCGCACGACGCTCTCCGAAACGGCGTGAGCGGTTGCGAGCACGGTGAGATTGACCTGGAGCATCGCGCGGAATGCATCGTGGTGCCGATGCAGCGTCGAGAGCAGCTCGGGCGCGGATTTGGCGAGCTGGGCCTGGTTCGCCTTCAATTGGGTGACGGCGCCGATATAGTTTCGCGACAGCTCCTGCTTCTTGCTCTCGAGGGTCATCGCTTCGCGGACCTGGCCGGCACGCACCAGTTCGGTCTCGCGCTCGATCAGGCCGAGCAGCGCACTCATCGCATCCATCAGCTGCTCGGCGATCTTGCGCGCCTCGGCGCTACCGGGTGCGGTGTTCGGGCGCTGCGCTTGCACCGGCTGACGCGAGGCGTTGAAGTGGTTCATCTCGTTTGACCTTATGCCGTGCGGATCGTTTTTGCCTGCTGCATGATCAGGGTGCGATAGACGTCGGTGGCGATGCCGACGCCGCCGGCGTTGGCGAAATTCTTGGAATATTGTTCGGTCAGCATCGAGCGCCATACGCCGGTGCCAGGGGTGTCGCCGAACGGGCCTTCGCCCTTCAAACCCGAGGTCATCTGCGAGAACATGCTGTTGAGGAACATCGCCTCGAAGTCGGTGGCGATCTTCTGCGCCTTGGCCTGCTGCTTCGGCGAGACCTTTTGCAGTGCCGCGGCGAGATCGAAGTCCGGGCGGCCATTGCGGCTCTCCACCGAGAAGGCGGAGCTGGCGACCCGTGCGGTGTTGACCATGCCGGTCTGCATCACATCACCTCGATGTCGGCTTCGATCGCACCGGCGGCCTTGATCGCCTGCAGGATGCTGATGAGATCGCGCGGGCCGATGCCGAGACCGTTGAGGCCGTCGACGAGCTGCTGAAGCGAGACGCCGTCCTTGACCACGGCGAACTTTTTGCCGTCCTCGGTGACGCTGACGCTGCTGCGTGGTGCGACCACGGTCCGCCCCCGCGACAGCGGGTTGGGCTGGCTGACCTGCGGGCTCTCGGAGATCGTGACGGTGAGGTTGCCCTGTGCGACCGCAACGGTGGCGACGCGGACGTCGCGGCCCATCACGATGATGCCGCTGCGTTCGTCGATGATGATCTTGGCGGCGAGATCCGGATCGACCTGGAGCTGCTCGATCTCGGTGAGAAACGCGACGACGTTGCCCTTGAACTCCGGCGGGATCGCAAGCTGCACGGTCGATGGGTCGATCGGCTCGGCGGTCTTGACGCCGAGATAGTCGTTGATCGCGGCGGCTATCCGCTTGGCCGTGGTGAAGTCGGCATTGCGCAGCGCAAGCCGAACGTTCGGCAGGCGATTGAGCGCGAACTCGATCTCGCGCTCGATGATGGCACCGTTGACAATGCGTCCGACCGTCGGCACGCCACGCACGATTTTCGCCGCCTCGCCCTCGGCCTGGAAGCCGGAGATCGCGAGTGAGCCCTGTGCGACCGAATAGACGTTGCCGTCGGCGCCGAGGAGTGGGGTGACGAGCAGGGTGCCGCCCTGGAGATTCTTGGCGTCGCCGAGCGCGGAGACGGTGACGTCCATGCGCGTGCCCTGGGTGGCGAAGGCCGGCAGATTGCCTGTCACCATCACGGCGGCGACGTTGCCGGTACGGATGGTGGCGCCCCGGATGTTGACGCCCATGCGCTCGAGCATCGCTTGCAGAGACTGCTTGGTGAAGGGGATGTTGTTGAGGGTGTCGCCGGTGCCGTTGAGGCCGACGACGAGTCCGTAGCCGATGAGCTGGTTCTGCCGCACGCCTTCGATGTTGGCGAGATCCTTGATGCGCGATGTCGCGCTTGCAGAATTGACCGAGAGCACCAGCGCTGACAGCGCGGCGCAGGCCACCCCCACAAGTCTCACCCAACGAACGCTTGGCATCCTCTGCTCCCCGAGCCTCCTCAAATCAAAGGACCATCACGACACTCCCATGACGAGCTGGTCCGACGCTGTCCTTGCGAGCGCTGTGCCAACTCGGGGCAGCGGGGGTAGGTCGCTGAATAGGTTGAATAAATCTGTTTCGAGCGACCTCAGCCGGTGTTGTCCCTGAGGAGCGAAACTGCCGCCCGTCGGCAGATTTTGCCGGGCTGTTTACGGGCCGTTAACCATAAAACGGCGAATGTGGCGCATCGATCACCCGGATTGCTTCCGATGCGCATCTACGGACCGAACGGCACCATGCTTGGAACGCCGGCCAGCCAGGCCAGGCGGACGAGCTCCGGCGGCTTCGTGCTACCCGACACCTCGTCGGCGCCGGAGACGCGAGGCGCCGCCGCACCGAAGGCGGCCGCCAACATCGACGGGCTGCTGGCGCTGCAAGGCATCGAAGAGGATCCGATCGAGCGTCGCAAGCGCTCGGTCGTGCGCGGAAAGACCGCGCTCGACGTGCTCGACGATCTCAAGATGGGACTTCTCTCCGGCAAGCTCGACGCCTCGACCGTGATGCGGCTGCGTGACGCTGCGGCGAACCTGAAATCGTCCTCCGGCGACTCCGGCCTGGATTCGGTGCTGTCGGAGATCGAGCTGCGAGTCGAGGTCGAGCTCGCCAAGGCCGGGCAGGCATAGCGTCCTACGCCGCTTCATCCTTCAGGTGCGCGTCGTAGCGGCGCTGGGCGGCGAGCACGTCTTTCAGATTCTGTTCGGCCCAATCGCGCAGCGGATCGACGGCTGCGGCGAGCGTCACGCCGAGCTGCGTGATCGAGTATTCCACGGTCACCGGCACGGTTGCGATGGCGTGACGCTTGATCAATCCGTCGCGCTCGAGCGACTTGAGAACCTGGCTCAGCATCTTCTGCGAAATGCCTTCGATCGTGCGGCGCAACTGATTGAAGCGCATCGGCTCCTCGCGCAGCAGCAGCAGGATCAGCACCGCCCATTTGTCACCGACGCGGTCGAGGATCTGTCGCGTGGGGCAGTTCGCTGCATAGACGTCTGGCTTCATCGTCGGGTCCTCACGATCCATTCCGCTCATTGCCGGCCGCCGCCGGTTACTCCTGCGTAATCAGGTAAGCACAAAGTGCTCTCTTAACACCAGCGCTCTTTGCGATATCTAGTCACCATTGGTTACTACAGAAGCAAAGGAGCCTTCCATGAAAATCGCAGTTGCCGGCGCCTCGGGCCGGGCCGGGTCGGAGATCACGAAAGAACTGTCCCGCCGCGGCCACACGGTTACGGCCATCGCCCGCAACCCCGAGAAGATCGCGACCCTGCCGAACGTCACGCCCACCAAGGGGGACGTGCTCGACCAGTCAGACCTTGCCAAGTTGTGGGCCGGGCACGACGCCGCCGTGAGTTCCGTACACTTCCTGGCCAGCGACGCGCTCAAGCTGATCGGCGCGGCCAAGGACTCGAAGGTTGGTCGTTACCTCGTCGTCGGCGGAGCCGGTAGCCTAGAGGTCGCTCCGGGCGTCAAATTGGTGACAACTCCCGGTTTTCCGGCTCAGTACAAGGCTGAGGCGGAGGCGGGTTCGGCCTTTCTCGACCTGCTGCGGCAGGAAAAGGCGCTGAACTGGACTTTTATCTCGCCGTCGGCCCTGTTCATCGAGGGGGAGCGCACCGGCAAGTTCCGGCTTGGCACCGATCAGCTTCTCGCAGATGCGAACGGCAAAAGCTGGATCACCTTCGCGGATTACGCCATCGCGCTCGCCGACGAGATCGAGCGGCCGGCCCATGAGAGGCAACGGTTCACGGTCGGCTACTAGGCCTACGGCCGCTCCCGGGCCCTTCAGGATAAACCTTTCCTGTGCAAGGGCTTGGGGGCGCCGGTCGGGCTATCAGGGAAACATTGTCTGTCACAGGAGGCCGCTATATAACGCCCCGCTCAGCGGACCCCGTTCCGCGTACGAGTCGTTGCTTAGACAGATAGGCCGCCCTTGGAAAAGTTGAAAAACTACCGACCGACCGAAAAAGAGCCTTTCATGAACGACAGGCAGAAGGAGTACTTCCGCTTGAAGCTCCTCGCCTGGAAGGATGAGATCCTCAAAGAGTCCAAGCTCACCCTGCAAGCCCTGCAGGAGGAGAACGTGAACCACCCCGATCTCGCCGATCGGGCATCGTCCGAAACCGACCGCGCCATCGAACTCCGTGCCCGCGACCGCCAGCGCAAGTTGATCGCCAAGATCGACGCCGCGCTCCAGCGTATCGAGGACAACACCTACGGCTATTGCGAGGACACCGGCGAGCCGATCTCGTTGAAGCGGCTCGAGGCCCGTCCCATCGCGACGCTCTCGGTGGAGGCGCAGGAGCGCCACGAGAAACGCGAGAAGGTCTATCGCGACGAATAGAGTCCGAGCCGCAGCGATGCGGCTCTTTGTTTTTTGAACGCAAGGTGCGCCTTTTCGCGCCGTGATCAGCATTTTGCCTGTCGCTTGCAACCGCGCGTTCGACGCGCGAGCGCAATCACGGAAAGTGAATCGCGATCAATGGGCTAGACTCAACTCCTCCGAGCTCACGTGAGTTCGGATGAGAAACAGCCTTCACTTCAGGTGCGGGAGGTTTTGCGAGTCGCATCAAGGACATCGACTCGAATGCTGAGGCACTGATCCAGCAGCTTCACGCGTTGCTGCAATCAGGCCTGGTGCGACGCTGCAGGGTGCGCATCCTCATAAAGCCCGGACCAGCTCAATATTTCCTTAAACGCCGGCGCCGCCCGTGAGGCTTGCCGTGATGTGGCCGGCCAGCGTCCGCATCTCATCCAGCTTGGGCCGGCAATGACGTGCTGCCGCGCGGCCCCCTGCGCTTGTCACGCCCCGGCGGGGATGCTGAAGTGCCGCCCTCGATTGTGGTGTGTAGGAGCGGGCGCCGATGGACAGAATTCTCGCAGCCGCAAAGGCGATCGCGCTGGCGCGCCGCAACCATGCGCCGCTCGCGGCGCTCGAAGTTCCTCCCGCCGATGAAGCCGAGGGCTATCAGGTCCAGCGCGCGCTGCACGATCTGCTGCTGCCGCATGCCGGCCCGCTCGTCGGCTACAAGATCGGCTGCACCAGCCAGGTGATGCAGGATTACATCGGCATTCCACACCCCTGCGGCGGCGGCGTGTTCCAGAAGGGCGTGCACGACAGCGGCGTGCGGCTCGCGGCTGCCGATTTTGTCCGCGTCGGCGTTGAATGCGAGATCGCGGTGCGGCTGAAGCGCAATCTCGCCGCCGGCGAGGCGCCATTCACGGCCGAATGGGTCGGCGAAGCCGTCGAGGCCTATCATCCCGCGATCGAGATCGTCGACGACCGCTATGTGAAGTGGGAAACAATGGGCGCGCCGACGCTGATCGCCGACGATTTCTTCGCCGCCGGCTGCGTGCTGGGCGAGGTCGTGCCGCGCTCGTCGGTGCCGGACCTGAAGGCGGTCAAAGGCCGCGCCATCGTCAACGGCGAAGAGGTGAGCCACGGCACCGGCGCCGACGTGCTCGGCCATCCGCACAACGCACTCGCCTGGCTCGCCAACCATCTCGCCGCCGAGGGCAAGGGTCTGCACGCGGGCCAACTCGTTCTCACAGGGAGCCTGGTGAAGACGCTGTGGCTGAAAGCCGGCGACAAGGTGCGGATGGAACTGGACGGACTGGGGACGGTGGAGGCGGAGTTTACGTGATCTCTCCGCGTCCTTGCGAGCGAAGCGAAGCAATCCAGAGTCCCTCCGCGGCGGCAGCCTGGATTGCTTCGCTGCGCTCGCAATGACGGAGGTTGGGGCAGCGGTGCCGCTACGATCGCGCATCTGGCCGGCTGTACGCAGCGGCACCATCGCCAAAATACATGCGGCCCTCGCCAGGGGAGCTAGCGAGGGCCGCGTCGTACATCGTCGTCCGCGCCTAGGTTCGCGAACACGATGTGGGAGCTCGGGAGAAGCTTAGAAGGGCAGCAGCACGTCCATGACTTGCTGGCCGTAGCGCGGTTGCTGCACGTCCATGATCTGGCCGCGGCCGCCGTAGGCGATGCGGGCCTGCGCGATCTTGGTGGAATCGATGGTGTTGTCGCTCTGGATGTCTTCGGGACGGACGATGCCGGCGACGATGAGCTCGCGAATTTCGTAGTTGACGCGGATTTCCTGCTTGCCTTCGACCACGAGGTTGCCGTTGGGCAGGACCTGGGTGACGACGGCAGCGACGTTGGTCTGCAACGCTTCCTTGCGGTCCACGCTTCCTTTGCCCTCGCTGGACGCGGTCGAGTCGGCGGTTAGGATACGGCCGGGCAACACCTTCTGCGCTTGGGCGCCCAATGTCTTGGCGCCGATGAAGTCGGTGATTCCGGAATCTTCCTTGTTGGTGCGGCTGCGCTGGGTGTCGTTTTCGATATTGGCCTTGTCGGTGATGTTCACGGCCACCGTCAGGAGATCGCCGACCTGATGGGCGCGCTGGTCCTTGAAGAAGGCACGGCTGCCGTTCCGCCACAGCGAGTTCGGATTGTAGGAGGCGACTTCCGGCTTCGGCATCGGCATCTGCACCGGCTTGTAACCGGGCTGCGTCGTCGGATTGTCGATCGCCGACAATTTCGGCTGCTCGCCGATCTGCGACAAACGGTCGATCGATGAGCAGCCGCTCGCCAGCGCGCAAGTCGCCAGCAGCAGGGCAGAGATCGCGATGCGACGGGGACGAAAAGCCGAACTGAACCTGGACATGACTTACTCTGACTTGGCTGGAGCTTGCGAGACGCGAACTTGCGGGATCTGGGCTTGCGCGATCTGGGCCGGGGATGCCGGGGTCTGGACCAGGTTCCGGACGAGGGCTGCGGTATCGACCGGGGCGGGCGCCTCGTCACGCTTGAGCGACGAGGTCTGTTCGACCGCAGCCGGCATCGGCGCGGCTTGGCTGGCGCCCTGGACCGTCACCTGGCCGCGGCCGGTGACGACGCCGCTCAGCGTGCGCTTGGTCTGCAGGTTGAGCACGCTGATGGTGTCACCCTCGGCGCCGCTCTCGATCGCCTTGCCGCGCGTGGTGAGATAGATCCCGGGGACCTGATAGATGACGGTGACGTTCTGGTCGCGCTGCACGAAGTCGGGCTTGACGATGTCGGCGACGCGGATCGGCGTCCCCGCCCGCATCGGCCGGCGGAGCTGCATGCCGAGCGTGCGATCTCGCGAGGCGGCCTCACCCGTGACCTCGGCCTTCGGCCGGCGTTCCATGGCGACGTCGGAGGCCTTCAGGAGATCGACGCGATCGATGTCGCGCGTCAGCACGGCTACTTCCACCGTCTCGATCGCGTTGCCGGTGAAACGCAGCTTGGTCGGCGCCGAAGTGTTGTCGTTATTGATCTCGAAGGCGATGTCGAAACGGCCGCTGCGGGCGTCGTAGCGGGTTGCGACCGGCTGCAGCACGCCGGTGTTGGAGGCATCCAACCGCATGTCGGCGATGCCGCGGTCGAACGTGACGGTGATGTTGGCGGCATCGCCAAGTCCAAAGCGGCGCTCGAGCGCCGTGGCGACCGCGGTTTCGAGGTCCTTGTTCACGAGCGTGCGGGCGAGACGGGTGACCTGGACTTCCTTGATGTCGCCGGTCATTACGCCGATCACCTGCTTTGCGCGCAACACCGCCAGCACTTGCGCGACCGGCAGCGCACCGGTGGTGCCGAGATCGGGCGAGCGGTAGAGCGGGATCAGCGCGGCCGAGCCGGCATTGTCGATGAGATCGCCGACCCGCACCACGTCCGAGGTCACGGTGATGCTCGCGCGCAGCGTCGGCGTCGCGATGAAATCGTCGGCGGCCCGTGCGGGCAGCGTCAGCACAAGGAGAGCGGAGATGGTGGCGAGGGTGGTCCGGATCATCGTCATCACCTCAGCGGAACAACGCCGTGGTCGACTGCATCATCTGGTCGGCGGCGCTGATCACCTTGGCGTTCATCTCGTAGGCGCGCTGGGCGGCGATCAGGTCGCTCATTTCCGAGACGACGTCGACATTGGCCTGCTCGAGGCTGCTCTGGGTGATATTGCCGAAACCTTCGGAGCTCGCGGTACCGTCCTGCGGCGGGCCGGAGGAGGGCGTCTCGGTGAACTGATTGTTTCCGACCGGCTGGAGGCCCGCCTTGTTGATGAATCGGGTCAGGCCGATCTGGCCCTGGACGGCCGAGGTCGACGAACCCGGCAGCGTCACCGAGACCTGGCCCTGCACGTTGATGGTGAGGCCCGAGGCGTTGTTCGGGATTGTGATCGTCGGTTGCACCGGGTTACCCTGCGCGGTGACGATGCGCCCCTGATTGTCCATCTGGAAGGTGCCGTCGCGGGTGTACTGGTAGCTGCCGTCGGGCATCAGGATCTTGAAGAAGCCTTCGCCCGTGATGGCCATGTCGAGGTCGTTGCCGGTCTGCGACAGCGTGCCCTGGGTCATGCTGCGTGGCGTGCCGACGGTCTTGACGCCGCCGCCGATGTCGACGCCGACCGGCAGAATCGTGCCCTGGTCGGATGACTGGGCGCCGACCCGGCGGACGTGCTCGTAGATCAGGTCCTGGAACGCCGCGGTCTGCTTCTTGAAGCCGGTGGTGCGCAGGTTCGCGATGTTGTTGGAGATCACCTGAACGTTGAGTTCCTGTGCCGCCATTCCGGTTGCTGCGGTGTGAAGCGCCTGCATGTCAGTTCTCCCTCAATCAGGCCGGAACGTCGGCGAGCTTCTCGATCGCCGATTTGTGCATGTCACTCTGCTGCTGGAGCAGGTTGGCGATGGCGGTGTAGCTGCGCATGACTTCGACCATGCGGCTCATCTCACCGACCGAGTTCACGTTCGACTTCTCGACATAGCCCTGCTGCACGGTCGACTTGCTGTCGGCCTGCGGGACCGCGGAGCCGATGTTGTAAAGGTTGGCGCCGAGCTTGGTCAGCTTGGCCGGATCGTCGAACGAGGCCATGCGGATCTTGCCGCGGATCGAGTCGTTCTTGGCCGTGCCCTCGAGCACCGTGACGGTGCCGTCCGGCGCGACGTTGATGTCATGATCGGTCGGCTGGAAGGTGATCGGGCCGCCGGTGCCCAGCACGAGGTTGCCGTCGGAGGTGACGAGCTGGCCGGTGCTGTTGAGCGAGAATTTGCCGTCGCGGGTGTAGCGCTCGGCGCCATTGGCCTGCACGGCGAAATAGGCATTGCCGCTGATCGCCATGTCGAGCGGATTCTTGGTCGGCTCCATCGGCCCCTGGCCGACGTCGCGGAAGGTGCCGCGGTCCTGCACATAGGAGACCCGGCGGTCGGAGCCGACGAAATTGTCCTCACGCGCGTTCGAGTTGAGGTACTCCTCGAACAACGAATGGTCGGCCTTGAAGCCGTTGGTGTTGGCGTTGGCGACGTTGTTGGCGATGACATCCATCTGCCGTTCCAACGTCATCTGTCGTGACAAGCCGATCAGAAGCGCGTTCTGCATCGGAAATCTCCCCTGAGTGACATCCGCCAGCTCGCTCTCCCAAGCGCATTGGCCGATCCCGTGAACGAGACCTCGGGTTCTCCCAAACCCTGGGTCTCGATCCTTTCTCAGCGAAACTCGTGCCAAACCGAAAAAGATTGTAATTTCAGCGACATGTCTATTTTTCGAGGGCGCGGGGAGGCGGCAGAAACGGTCTGTTAGCCATGTTTGCCCGGCAGATTTTTCCTAGCGAAGGCCCAATCGAAAGGTTCCGTTAACCATTATTACCGTAGCGTTTGGGCGTAAGAGGAGCACTGCGCTGGGGCATTTGTATCGCGTCACTGTCTGCCAGGAGCTTCGCTCTTTCGACCCCTTTGAGAGATGAGCGAGCGCGGCGATCATGGCAGAGAATGAAGCGGAAGGCGGCGCAGCCGCTGAGGGCGCGCAAGCTGCTCCGCCCAAGAACAAGTTCAAGCTGATGATCATGGCGGTAGGCCTGCTCGCCGTTCTCGGCGGCGGCGCCGCGACCTGGTTCTTCTTTTTCCGTCACGGCGACGACGAGCATCACGCCGAGGCGGCGCCTCCGCCCAAACCGCCGTCTTTCGTCGAGGTTCCCGACATCATGGTCAACCTCGCCGGCGCGCCGGGCGAGCGCGTGCAATATCTGAAGCTCAAGATCGTGCTGGAGCTGAAGGAAGAGAAGCAGGTCGAGGCGATCAAGCCGACGATGCCGCGCATCACCGACATCTTCCAGACCTATGCGCGCGAGCTGCGCTCCTCCGACCTCAACGGTTCCGCCGGCATCTTCCGCCTCAAGGAAGAGCTGACGAAGCGCGTCAACGCGGCGGTCGCTCCGGTCCAGGTCAGCGCGGTGCTGTTCAAGGAAGTCGTGATCCAGTGAGCATGACGGGCTAGGGATCATGGCAGGCACCGACCAACCAGACCAGGATGCAATTGCCGCCCAATGGGAGGCCTCGCTCGATTCCGAGGATCCCGCCGAGGCCGCGAAGGCTGCTGCCGAAAACGAACTATCGGAGACCATGGCCCTGCAATGGGCGGCCATGGTCGAGGATGGCAGCCGCGATCTTGGCGCCGGCAAGAATTCCGGCGAACGGGTTCTGTCGCAGGAGGAGATCGACAACCTCCTCGGCTTCGCGGTCGGCGACGTCACGCTCGACGATCATTCCGGCATTCGCGCCATCATCGATTCGGCGATGGTCTCCTACGAGCGTCTGCCGATGCTCGAAATCGTCTTCGACCGCCTGGTGCGGTTGCTGACGACCTCCTTGCGCAATTTCACCTCCGACAACGTCGAAGTCTCGCTCGACCGCATCACCTCGGTGCGCTTCGGCGACTACATGAACTCGATCCCGCTGCCAGCCGTCCTCACTGTCTTCAAGGCCGAAGAGTGGGACAATTTCGGCATGGCCGTGGTCGATTCCAGCCTGATCTACTCGATGATCGACGTGCTGCTCGGCGGCCGCCGCGGCTCGAGCCAGCTGCGCATCGAGGGCCGGCCCTACACCACGATCGAGACTGAGTTGGTCAAGCGGCTGGTCGAAGTCGTCATGGCCGATGCCGAACAGGCGTTCAGGCCGCTGTCGCCGGTGACCTTCACCATCGACCGGCTCGAGACGAACCCGCGTTTCGCCGCGATCAGCCGTCCTGCCAACGCCGCGATCCTGGTGCGCCTGCGCATCGACATGGAAGATCGCGGCGGCAACATCGAGCTCCTGCTGCCTTACGCGACCATCGAGCCGATCCGGGGCGTCCTGCTCCAGATGTTCATGGGCGAAAAGTTCGGCCGCGACCAGATCTGGGAAGGTCATTTCGCCACCGAGATCGTCCAGGCCGAGATCTCCGTCGACGCCGTGCTCTACGAAGCCGACATCCCACTCAAGCAGCTGATGCGGCTCAAGGTCGGCGACACGCTGCCGCTGGACATGCGCGCGGATGCCAACGTCACCGTTCGCTGCGGCGACGTCACCATCACCGAAGGACGCATGGGCCGGGTCGGCGACCGCGTCGCGATCCGGGTGACGAAACCCTTGCGCAAGCCAAGTACGACACTTGCGATGTTCGAAAAGGTCGACGAGCAGAACAAGATGATGGAGGCCCCATGAACCACTCCCTAGGAATGGCGATCGAGACGCTGGTGGCTATCCTGCTGATGCTGACCATCGTCTACTGCGTCACGCTCAACAAGCGACTGACGCGGCTGAAGGCGGACGAGCATTCGCTGAAGGCGGTCATCGGTGAGCTGATCACCGCAACCGAGATCGCCGAGCGCGCGATCGGCGGACTGAAGCTCGCCGTGCGCGACGTCAACGAGAACCTCGGCAGCCAGCTTGCGTCGGCGACCCAGATGTCCGAGCAGCTCTACAAGCAACTCGGCGAAGCCGACAACGTGGTGCGGCGGCTGTCCAAGATCGCAATCGCCGCGCGCCCCGTGACGAACCCGGAAATGCTCGCCGCGCCCGCAGCCAAGCCCTCGTCGGCGAAGGCGGTGGCGGCTGCGGCCGAAGCCTTCTCCGAACGCCGACGATCCAACGGTCTTGCCGCATAAAGTCAGGGTATGAAGTCTTTTCGCAACATCCGCGTCATTCCGATCGTGCTGGTTGCCGTCGCTGGCCTCGCCACGCTGAAGGTCACGGGTCTTGTGATCAATGGCGGCTATGTCTTCGACTACAAGCAGAGCCCGACCAAGAAGTCCTGGGCGCAAGAGAATTTGAACTTCCCGGCCAGCCGCGAAGATCCCGATATCACCGGCTCGACCCATGGCGCGCCGAAGGAGGCGCCGAAGCCGGCCGCACCGGACACCAAGTCCGAAGGCGCGGCGGTCAAGGAGGAAGCCCAGCCGCAGATCTCCGCGTCGGAGCGCGCGATCCTGGAACGCCTGCAGTCGCGTCGCCAGGAGATCGAGGCCCGCCAGCGCGAGATCGACATCCGCGAGAGCCTGTTGAAATCCGCCGAAAAGCGCATCGAAAACAAGGTCGAGGAGATGAAGGCGGTAGAAACCCGTATCTCCGCGACGCAGGCCGAGCAGAAGGCCGCCGAAGCCCAGCGCATGAAGGGCCTCGTGACCATGTATGAGGGCATGAAACCCAAGGACGCCGCGCGAGTCTTTGACCGGCTCGAGATGGGCGTGCTGATCGAGATCGCCTCGCAGATCGCACCACGAAAAATGTCAGACATCATGGGATTGATGTCCCCGGAGGCCGCCGAGCGGCTGACGGTCGAGATGGCCCGCCGGGCCAATGGCGGCGGCGATCAGTCCGCTTTGGCCGGCGAGCTGCCCAAGATCGACGGCAAGCCGACGCAAAAGCCGAATTGAGGGCTCATACTTAAGAAGTCCTTAATTGCCAAAATCTACAGTCTGGGGCAGGGGCCGGCAGCAATGCCGGCGTGGACCGTCGAACCGGAAGAAATGCCGCCAATGGCGCGAGAGGCTGCCGCTGGATTTGTGTCGCGAGCCCGCGCCCTGGCGCGGCGGCTGTCGTGTCATGTCCGCGCGGCGCCGCTGCTGGCAGCGAGCCTGCTGATCGGCTTCACGACGCCTGTCCGGGCGGCCGATGCGATCCGGGGCGAGGCGACTTTCTCGGCCGGCGGCGGCTTTGCCCGTCTCGTGATCAAGCTCGGGGAGGACGTCCCCTCCGAGGTGACGACGGCCGGCTCCATTCTCGTCATCCGCTTCGACCGGGCGGTCGACGTGCCCGTCGACCGCGTCCCGGAAGGCGCGCCCGACTACGTCAACTCCGCCCGCCGCGATCCCGACGGCGGCGCCATCCGGCTGTCGCTGGCGCGGCGCGTCACCGTCAACACCATGAATGCCGGCGAGCGAACCTTCATCGACCTCTTGCCGGAGGGTTGGAAGGGGCCGCCGCCGAGCCTGCCGATGGACGTCGTCAAGGAACTCGCCGAGCGCGCGCGCGTCGCCGAACGCGCGTTACGCGCCCAGCGCGCCGCGGCGGAGAGCAAGAAGCGTCCGCAGATCCGCGTGCGCGCCTCGGTGCAGCCGACCTTCGTCCGCTTCGTGTTCGAGATGCCCGACGGCGTCGGTGTCTCCTCCGTGCTCAACGAGCAAAAGCTCACGCTCGCCTTCAACGCCAACCTCAATTTCGATCTGGCGGACGCGGTCGTCGCCGCGCCGCCGAACGTCGCGTCGATCAAGCAAAAGGCCGACATCGACCAGACCAGTGTCGAGATCGCGCTGATCGGCGATTCCGACGTGCATTCCTTCCGCGACGAGAAGAACTACGTCGTCGACATCTCCTTCCAGCCGGACAAGGGCAAGATGGCCAATTCGGCCGAGGCGGCGATCGCGCAGGCCAAGCCCGCCGCCCATGGACCGGCTGCTGCGCCTGAAAAGCCGGCGGTCGAGAAGCCGAAGGACGCACATCGCGAGATCGCGCCGCCGACATCCGAGACGATCGCGCGCGAGGCCAGGATCGACGTCAAACCCGAGGTGAAGCCGGAAGCACCCTCCGCCATGCCGCCCGCTGAAGCGCCGAAATCCCTGCCAGCTCCTGCGGTCGAAGCTGCGCACGCTGCGCAAGCGCCCAAGGAAGCGGTCAAGGAAGCGGTCAAGGAAGTTTCAAAGACGGTCGCGCCAGTTGCAGAAACTGCGGTCGCGCCCGCCAAGCCGGTCATGGCCGAAGCGCCTCAAGAGGTCGTGAAGGAAGCTGCCAAGGAACCCGTCAAGGAGCCGGCCACGGAGGCCCTCAAGGCTGCTCCAGCAGAGGCGCCCGCAGCTCCGCAGCCGAGTGGTGCCAGCGTCGATGTCCGCCGCGACAGCGACGGCCTGCGCGTGACCTTTCCGCTTCAGGTCGCAACGCCTGCGGCGGCGTTCCGCCGTGGCGATACCGTCTGGCTGGTGTTCGATACGGCGAAGCCGATCGACGTCGAGGCGATCCGCACCAGGGGCGGTGCGATGATCGGGGAAGTCGGCCGCGTCCCGCTCGAGAAGGGACAGGCGGTGCGCATCCGTCTCACCCGGCCGTTGGTCTATTCGCTGACGAGCGAGGAGGTCGGCAAGCAGACCAACTGGCTCTTGACCCTCGCCGACAAGATCCAGGCGACGCCGCTGCCGCTGATGATCTCGCGCAACATCACCGACCCGGCGCTTGCCAACATTGCGATCCCCTTCGCCAATCCGGGGCTGCTGCACAAGCTCACCGATCCCGATGCCGGCGACACGCTCTATGTCATCACCGCACAGCGGCCGGTGCGCGGCTTCATCAAGCGGCAGGATCTCGTTGATCTCGCGCTGCTGGAATCCGCGCATGGCATCGCGATCCGGCCAAATTCCGACGAGGTCGGCGTCGAGGTCGGGGCCGACAAGGTCATCCTCGGCAAGAAGGGCGGGCTGACGCTGTCGCCGGTCGACATCTCGGCCGAGCGCGCGCCGACCGCGGTGCGGCCGGTCTTCAGCCCCGAAGGCTGGCGCAAGGGCCAGTCGGAAAATTTCATAGCGCGCCAGAACGAGCTGATCACGGCGATCTCCAACGTCGAACCGGCGATGCGTTCGCTGCCGCGGCTCGACCTTGCGCAATTCTACATGTCGCGCGCGATGTATCACGAGGCCAAGGCAGTCACCGAATTGATGCTGGCCGATCCTCTCAACAAGGAGGAAAGCGGCGCGCTGATCATGCATGCGATCGCGAGCATCCTGATCGGCCGGCCGGCGCAGGGCCTGAAGGACCTCGCCAACCCCGTGATCGGCAACAGCCACGATTCCCAGCTCTGGAAGGCGCTCGCCTATGCGCGCCAGGGCAAATGGGCGGACGCCCGCGAGAAGTTCAAGAACGTCGAATTCGCCATTGCCTCGCTGCCGCTCGACATCCAGCGCATCGTGACGATGGAGGCGATGCGCGCTTCGCTCGAGGTGAAGGACTATGCCGGCGCCTCCAAGCGCCGCAGCGAGCTCGAGGTGGTCGGCGTCTCGCCCGAGGCCGCGCCCGGCTTTGCCGTGCTGCGCGGCCGGCTCGCCGAGGCGCTCGGCCACGACAAGGACGCGCTCGACGACTACAAGTTCGCGGTCGGCTCGTCGGACCGGCCGGCTGCGGCCGAGGCCAAGCAGCTTGAGGTCGCGCTGCGGCAGAAGCGCGACGAGATCGGCAAGGAAGACGCGCTGCGCGAGCTCGAAACGCTCTCGATGACCTGGCGCGGCGACTCGATCGAGGTCAAGACGCTCCAGATGCTGTCGCAGATGTTTGCCGAGAACGGGCGCTACCGGGACGCGCTCACCGCGGCGCGTACTGCGACAAAGCTGCAGCCGAACGCGGAAGCCTCGCGCCAGGCGCAGGACCTCGCCTCCGACCTGTTCACGCAGATCTTCCTGGGGCCCAAGGGCGACGAGCTGCCGCCGATCGAAGCGCTGGGGATGTTCTACGAGTTCCGCGAGCTGACGCCGATCGGCCGTCGCGGCGACGAACTGATCCGACGCCTCTCCGACCGTCTCGCCTCGATCGACCTGCTCGATCAGGCCGCCGAGCTCCTGCAATACCAGGTCGACCACCGCCTCGAAGGCGCGGCGCGTGCACAAGTCGCCGCACGCCTGTCCATGATCTATCTCGCCAACCGCAGACCCGACATGGCGATCACGGCGTTGCGCGCGAGCCGTATCAGCGACCTCTCAGGCGAGCTCAGGCAGCAACGCCTGCTGCTGGAGGCGCGTGCCCAGAGCGACGTCGGCCGCCACGATCTCGCGCTCGACATCGTCTCCAACGTGACGGGACGCGAGGTGCTGCGGCTGCGCTCGGACATCTTCTGGGCGGCGCGGCGCTGGCGTGAATCCGCCGAGCAGATCGAGCTTTATTACGGCGAGCGCTTCCGCGACTTCAAGCCGCTCAACGCGGTGGAGAAAAGCGACATCATCCGCGCCGCCGTCGGTTATGCGCTCGCCGACGACTCGATTGGCATGTCGCGCTTTCGCGAGAAATATGCGCCGCTGATGAGCGAGAGCGCCGATCGGCTCGCGTTCGACATCGCGAGCAAACCGACCGGCGCCTCCAGCGCCGAATTTGCCGATATCGCCAAGCTGGCTGCCAGCGTCGACACGCTCGACGGCTTCCTGCGCGAGATGAAGCAGCGCTTCCCCGACGCCACCGCGCGCGCGCCGGCCTCTCCCCAGGCCAAGGACGAATCCGACCATACCGGCTCGCTGCCCACGATCCCGGTGGTGCGGCAGATCAAGATGACGCGGTAGGATCGCTGCTCCTTCCGGGCCTCGCGACAGGTCTCGTGAGCAAGCTCTCGAAGTGACGGGCAGCGCCGAATCCTATCGCCCGGGGCGCGGGCTTAATTGAGCTTTACCCGGACCTGATAAATTGCCGAGGCCAAGGTCGAGGCAAGCACTAGCACGAGACCAAGCCCGATCATGGGATTCCTTGCGATCACCGCCGCAAGCGATACCCCCAGCGCCGCGGCCAACATCTGCCAGAAACCCAACAGGGCCGAGGCAGCACCGGCGCGATCGCCGAATGGCGAAAGAGCTTGCGCACTGCAGAGCGGATTGACCATGCCCATGCCTAGCAGGAATACGCATGCGCCGACAAGAAATGGCAAAAAGCGCCCGTCGAGAAGCGCGAATAGCAACACCATACCGCCACCGACACAGGCCAGCGCGAGGCCGATGCAAATCGATCGGTCGAGACCAAGGTGCGGAACGATTTTTGTAGCGGTAATGCCAGCGCTAAAGACGATCATGACAGTGCCTGCGAAGAACAGGCCGAGTTGCATGGGTGTGAAGTCGAGGCCTTCTATCAAGACACGCGGTAACGCCGAAAACATTGCAAACAGCGCACCTAAGATGAGGCTAACGGTTGCGGCAGGAACCAAGAAACGGCGGTCAGTCGATAGCGACCAGTAATTCTTGGCGATTGTCGAGAAATCGAACTCGGCGCGTGGCGCGTGGTGCGTTTCTCCGAAAGCCGCAAGAAATGCTGAGGCGGCGACGACGGCGAAGAGTCCGACGAACACAAATGCTGAACGCCAGCCAAAAAAATGATCCAGCGCGCCACCGACCAGGGGCGAGAATCCGGGCGCCGCTGCCATCGCAACCATAACAAACGTGAGCACGCGCGCTAGCTTTTCGCCCTGAAAAAGATCTCTTGCGATAGCTCGCGAAAGGACAGACGTGGCACATGCGCCACCGGCCTGCACAATGCGACCAATCAATAGTGCCGCCAAATCATTGGCTAACGCGCACCATATGCTACCTGCGAAAAATACAGCAAATCCGATCATCACGGGTACGCGCCGGCCGAAACGATCCGACAACGGACCGACAACAAGTTGTCCGACCGCGAACATCGCGAGGAATATCGTGATAGCTGACGTTACCTGAGCGCTGGAGACGCCTACCGCGACGGCGATGCTCGGTAGCGAAGGCAACAGAATGTTGGTGGCCAACGTGCCACTCGCAGACAACGCAGCAAGAACGGCGACCTGAAGACCAAGCGGCACGGCTCGAGCGAGCGGACGGTCTTCGACGTTGCTGGTCATAAGCCGCTTCGGATCAATGGATGATAATCATCATATCAACCACCCATTGAATGCGCAACCTGAGCATAGTCCGGTATGTCACGAACCGCCGAACGCGCTCACGGTGGCAGGCTTCCCCCTTTGCGCTGGTAAGCTGAAGTGTACGCCTACAAGCCTTGGGTCAGAGAGGATGGGGGCGGTGACCGCTCCCCGGGCCCGCTACCCCCCGTAACTCTGCACCAGGCTCCCTGCCACCAGCGACCAGCCGTCGACGAGCACGAAGAAGATCAGCTTGAACGGCAGCGAGATGGTTGCCGGCGGCAGCATCATCATGCCCATCGACATCAGCACGGAGGCGACGACGAGATCGATGATCAGGAACGGAAGGAACAGCAGAAAACCGATCTCGAAGGCGCGCTTCAGCTCCGAGATCATGAAGGCGGGGACGAGGATGCGTAATCCGAGGTCGTCGGGAGTGGCGGGCGGCGGCTCGCCGGAGAGATCCAGGAACAGCTTGAGGTCCTTCTCGCGCACGTTCTTCTGCATGAAGCCGCGCAGGGGGACGGAGGCGCGCTGAAGCGCGTCCTCGACGCCGAGCTGATTGGCGACCAGCGGACGGATGCCTTCGTCGTAGGATTTCTGCAGGACGGGTCCCATCACGAAGAAGGTGAGAAACATCGCCAGCGCGATGATCACCGAGTTCGGCGGGGCGGTCGCGGTGCCCATCGCGGTGCGCAGCAGCGACAGCACGACCACGATGCGCGTGAACGAGGTCATCATGATCAGGATCGACGGGGCGATCGACAGCACGGTGAGCAGCGCGATCAGCTGGATCGCGCGCTCGGTGACGCCGCCACCGCCAGCGCCTCCGCCGCCGAGATTGATGCTGATGTCCTGCGCATGCGCCGGCATCGCGAGCGAAGCCGCGCCGATCAGGACAGAAAGAAAAAAAACTCTACGCGGGAGGGCCGGCAGCCTCACGAAGACGGCTTCGGACGGCCGAGCAACGAGGCCATCTCGTCTTCGAGATTTTCAAAGCTGGTCTTTTCCGGGGCCGGCTTTGCGGGAGGGGCCGGCGGTGCCGGCGGCTCGCTGCGGGCCACACGCGGGGGAGCGGTCGGGGGCTCCGGCGCGACCGGAGGGGCAAGCGCCTCGCCGGCGGGGCGGCGCAGCGCAGCTTCGAGCCGCTGCGCCATCTCGGCGAGATTCTGCTCGGCGCTCGATGGCGCCGCGGGAGCGGGCGCCGGCGGCGGAACGGGCGGAGCCTGCGGTACAGGCGGAGGAGGCGCGGCGACGCGCTCGGCGCGCACCGGAGGCGCCTTCACCGGCTCGCTCTGGCGCGGCGGACGCGGCATCAGAGGGGGTTCGTTGCGCGCAACGCGCGGCGGAACAGGTTCGGGACGCAGCTCGCGCTCAGGGCGCGGCGCGATCGGCTCGGAGGTGAAGCCGCCCAATGGCGGCTCGTTGCGGCGTTCGGCCATCGCGGGAGCCGGCCGGCGCACTTCGTCGGCGAAGGAGGGGCGCGTGGGTCGCGGTGGCGGCTCGGGCATGTGCGGCTCGGGATGATCGAGCAGTTCGGGCCGCGGTGCTTCGTCGGCCCAGCTGCTGCTATCATGCATCGGCGCAAGACGCGGCGGCTCGGCCGCGTTGGGGCGCTGCGGGAGCTGGTCGCGGCCGGGCGCCGCGCGCACGATGTTGGGTTCGACGACGATGTCGGTGGGGCCGCCGATCATCAGAAGATGCTCGACATTGTCACGCCGGACCAGCACCAGGCGGCGGCGGCCGTCGACCGCGGCGGCATCGATCACGGCGAGCCGGGGCATCCGGCCGCGCTGGGTGTTGGCGCCGAGCCGGCTGGTGGCGAATCGGCGAACCAGCCATGCAGCGACGCCGATCAACGCCAGAACGACGATGAACGCGACGATGAAGGTGATAGGGCTGCCTTGCATACTTGTCCCCGACAAATGGCGCCTGTCTCGGGCCCGTGGTCAGATGCGCCAACCACCGGCTTACGTTGCCCCAAACTGCGATTTCTTAACGTCCCACGGCAAGTTTTGCCGTCCCCAACTCTTAATAACCCATGAATCGCTCGATCCAAAACGACTTCTTGGCCTGTGCACGCGCCGCCAAGCGGTTGGGTTAATGCCGCTTTCGGAGGCGTAGAATCACGGGGCATGCGCATTCGTGTCCCGGCGGGGGACAACTGCCTGCGACCTCCTTAACCAGCTGTTAACCATACAGGCGGCAAATTCTGCCTAGCTTCGGACCACGGGTCCTGCGAGGCGGAAGGAGCCGCAACGATGTCCATCAACGATCTTCCGGTGCTATCGGCGCTTCGCACCAAGATGCAATGGCACCAGGAGCGCCAGCGCGTCCTGTCCGAGAACGTCTCCAATTCAGACACGCCCAAATTCCGGCCGCGCGACTTGGTCGAGCCGAAGCTGGACAAGGCTGGCGCCGTCACGGGTTCGATGGGCCCCTTGGCGCTTACCCGCACCAGCGGTTCCCACATGGCGCCGTCAGGCGCGGCCTCCGGATTCGACCAGAACAAGAATGCCGGTTTTGAGACCCGCCCCGCGGGCAACGCCGTCAATCTCGAAGAGGAGATGATGAAGGCCGCCAGCAACCAGATGGATTATGCGGCGGCAACCTCGCTCTATTCGAAGAGCCTGCACCTGCTCAAGACCGCGATCGGCAAAGGCTAGAGCTAGAGGAAGCGCATCATGGCGAATGACAGCAGCGACTTTGCCCGCTCGATGGCGATCGCGACCTCCGGTCTGCGGGCGCAGGCCGGGCGCATGCGGGTGATCTCGGAGAACATCGCAAATGCGGATTCGACCTCGCAGAGCGCCGGCGGCGATCCTTACCGGCGCAAGGTGCCGACCTTCTCCTCCGCGCTCGACCGTACACTCGACGCGCAGGTCGTCACCCTCGGCAGGATCAAACCCGACCAGTCCAATTTCCGCACCAAATACGAGCCGAACAATCCGGCGGCGGATGCAACCGGCAACGTCAAATATCCCAACGTGAACTCGGTGGTCGAGATGACCGACATGCGCGACGCGCAGCGGTCCTACGAGGCCAATCTCAACATCATCAGCGCGACGCGCCGGATGATCCAGCGCACCCTCGACATCCTCAAGAGCTGAACAGGACATTTGAACCATGGCAACACCGACAATTGCCGCCAACGCCTATGCAAACCTTGCCCGCGTGCTGGAGAACAGCGGTGCCGGCAAGGGCAGCGAGCCGAGCGGGCAGTCCTTCGCCTCTCTTCTGAAAGACACTGTCGGCAGCGTCCTGGAGTCCGGCCGCAAATCCGATGCGCAGACGGTGGCGATGGCCGCCGGCAAGGCCAACGTGATGGACGTGGTGACGGCGGTCGCAGACACCGACGTCGCCGTGTCCACGCTGGTCTCGGTCCGCGACCGCGTGATCGCGGCCTATGAAGACATCATGAAGATGCCGATCTGATTTTGGCGCTCGCGCCCGCCCCAATCGTCATTGCGAGCGCAGCGAAGCAATCCAGAGTTTTCCGAAGCGGCAGTCTGGATTGCTTCGCTACGCTCGCAATGACGGGGATAGGTCTTCGCATCGCTCACAAGAGCGGTGGGAGGCGAGGAATAAGGCAAAGGAACTGCGAAATGACCGGACCGGAAACCCTCGACGTCGCGCGCGATGCGATCTGGACCATCGTGATCGTGTCGTCGCCCCTGATGGTGGTCGGCCTCGTGGTCGGCGTCGTCGTGTCGCTGTTCCAGGCGCTGACGCAGATCCAGGAGCAGACGCTGATCTACGTGCCGAAGATCCTGGCCATCTTTGCCACAATGCTGTTGGCCTTGCCGTTCATGGCCGACGCGCTGCATTCCCACATGCTGCGGATATCGTCGCGAATCATCGGCGGCTGAGGCACTATGCGCCCGTCATGCGCATCGACGTCTCGCTGCTGCCGGCGCTTGCCGCCTCCTTCATGCTCGCCTTTGCCCGGGTCGGCGCGATGGTGATGCTGTTGCCGGGCCTCGGCGAGACCAATATCCCGACACGGATCAAACTGTCGATCGCGCTGCTGCTCACGCTGATTATCCTGCCGCTGCATCGCAACGCCTATCAGGTCGACATGGGCTCGATCGCGCCGCTGCTGGTCCTGATGCTGCATGAGATCGTTATCGGCATCGTGCTGGGGGCGACCGCGCGGGTGACGTTGTCGGCGCTGCAGGTTGCCGGCGCCGTGATCGCACAGCAGATGGGGCTCGGCTTCGTCACTTCGGTCGATCCGACGCAGGGACAGCAGGGCGTGCTGGTCGGCAACTTCCTGACGATACTGGGGGTCACGCTGCTGTTCGCCACGGACAGCCATCATCTGGTGATCGCGGCGCTAAACGACAGCTACACGATCTTCGCGCCGGGCGAGACGGTGTCGAGCGGCGATGTCGCCGCGCTGGCGACGCGCGCCTTCGCCGCCGCGTTCCGCCTGGGCTTGCAACTCTCCGGCCCGTTCCTGGTGTTCGGCCTCGTCTTCAATATCGGGCTCGGCGTGCTGGCGCGGCTGATGCCGCAGATGCAGGTCTATTTCGTCGGCGTGCCGCTCTCGATCTTCGCCGGCTTCCTGGTGCTCGCCGTCGTGCTCACGGCGATGATGGGCACCTATCTCGACTATTTCATCGGTGTCATGCACCAGATGATGCCACTCAAGTGATCGGGTGATCGATGGCGGAAGACAACGATCCAGAGAGTCAAACAGAAGACCCGACGCAAAAACGTCTCGAAGAGGCGCTCGAACGCGGTGACGTCGCCAAGAGCCAGGAGATCAACACCTGGTTCATGATCGCGGGCGCCACGCTCGTGGTCTCGAGCTTCTCGGGATCGGTCGGCAGCGGGCTGTTGGCGCCGATGCGCAACCTGCTCGCCAATTCCTGGATGATCAAGACCGACGGCAGGGCTCTGCTCGCCCTGATGCAGCAGATCGAAGTCGCGGTGCTCGCGGCGGTGGGCGTGCCGCTGCTGATGCTGGTACTCGCGGCAATTGCCGGCAACGTGCTGCAGCACCGCCTGGTCTGGTCGGCCGAATCCCTCAAGCCCAAGTTCAGCAAGCTGTCGCCTGCCGAAGGCCTCAAGCGCATCTTCGGCAAGCAAGCGGCGGCGAACTTCCTCAAGGGTCTCGGCAAGCTGATCGTGCTCGGCGCGGTCATGACCGTGATCCTGTGGCCGGAGCGGCATCGCATGGAGGCGATGGTCAGGCTCGATCCGGCCGCCCTGCTCGGTGCCTCCACCAGCCTGACCATTCACCTGCTCGGCGCGGTGGTCGCGGCGCTCGCCATCATCGCCATCGGCGACTATTTCTTCCAGTATCGCAGCTGGTTCCAGCGGCAGAAGATGTCGCTCCAGGAGATCAAGGAAGAGTACAAGCAGTCCGAAGGCGACCCACACATCAAGGGCAAGCTGAGGCAGCTGCGCCAGCAGCGCTCCAAGAAGCGCATGATGGCGGCGGTTCCCAAGGCCTCCGTGATCATCACCAACCCGACCCACTATTCGATCGCGCTGTCCTACGAGCGCGGCATGTCGGCGCCGATCTGCGTCGCCAAGGGCGTCGACAACCTCGCTTTCAAGATCCGGGAGATCGCGCGCGAGCACGACATCCCGATCGTCGAGAACGTGCCGCTCGCCCGCGCGCTCTACGCCACCGTCGAGATCGACGAGGAAATCCCGACCGAGCACTACCATGCGGTCGCCGAAGTCATCGGCTACGTCATGCGTCTGAAGAGCGGATTCGGTGCCAGCCGGCAATAAAACCCCTGAAAAGTACTGGAAATGGCCGTAATCTGGGAATCAGCGTACCTTTCGCCCCTGCTGCCCTTGCGCCTGCGGGTCCGATTCAGGCAGGGAGGACCCTGCGCGCCCTGTAGCGCGTTGATTCTCTGCCGACAGGCTGTGCCAGCTTGAGATGACTGCCGAGACCGACCACGACCTCACACGCGAGCCCGTTGCGGCGCACGAGCCGTCGCCGCGCTCGGGCAGCATTGCCCTGGTGCTGCTGGTGGCCGCCGGGCTCGTCGCCGTTGCCGTCGGGCTGATGACGCTCGGGCGCGCGCAGGCCCAACCCTATATCCTCGGCATCCTCGCCGTGCTGGCGATGGTCGGCCTGTTCAACCTGTTCGCCTTCGCCGCCGGCATCATCCGCTTCGTCGATCGCAATCTCGACGATCCCGTGATGGGCCGCATTGCCGATCACGCCTTCGATGGCCTCGCCGTGACCGACCCTCGCGGCCATGTGGTCTATTCCAATGCGGCCTATCTGACGCTGACCGGCGCCGCCGGCCCACAGGACGTGCGTCCCGTGGAGCGCGTCTTCATCGGCAACCCCGACGTCTCCGAAGCGGTGTTCCGCCTGTTGAAAGCCGCGCGCGAAGGCAAGCGGCAGCAGGAAGAGGTGCGCATCTCCGGCCATGACGGCAGCCAGGGCCGCTGGCTGCGTATGCGGGTGCGGCCCCTCGGCACCGGCAAGCGCGAGACGAGATACGCGGTGTGGTCGATCGCCGACATCACCCGCGACCGCGAGCGCCAGGAGGACGTGTTCCAGGAACTCCAGCACGCGATCGAATATCTCGATCACGCGCCTTGCGGTTTCTTCTCGGTCAATCCGGCCGGCGAGCTCGCTTATGTCAACGCGACGCTGGCGAACTGGCTCGACTACGACCTTGCCGAGATCGGCTCGGGCGGGCTGAAGCTCACCGACATCGTCTCCGGCGACGGCGCTTCGCTTCTGACTGCGATCGTGGCGGTCCCGGGCGAGGTCAAGACGGAAGTCTTCGACATCGACCTGCGCATGCGTACCGGCAAGACCATGCCGGTACGGCTCTATCACAAGCTCGCCTTCGGCGCCGACGGTGCGCCAGGCCCGTCGCGCACGCTGGTGATCAGCCGCGCCCGCGACGAGCGCAGCGATCCGGACCGCGCCGCCGAAGTGCGCTTCATGCGCTTCTTCGACCATACGCCGATGGCGATCGCCACCGTCGACCGCGGCGGCAACGTCGTGCGCGCCAATGCGCGCTACGCCAAGCTCGGGCAGGCGCTGGGGCTCGACAGCGCCAGCAAGTCGATCTTCCGCGCGGTCAATTCGCGCGACCGTCATTTGCTGATCGCGGCCATCAACCAGGCCGCCGAGAATCAGGCCGACATCGCGCCGGTCGAGGTCGCGCTGGAAGGCTCCAAGGAGCGCTGGGGCCAGTTCTTCGTCACGCCGGTCGACGGGGGTGAGAACGACGCGGAAGCCGCCATCGTGCACATGCTCGAGACCACCGAGCGGCGCGCGCTGGAGAACCAGATCAACCAGTCGCAGAAGATGGAGACTGTCGGCCAGCTCGCCGGCGGCATCGCCCACGACTTCAACAACGTGCTCTCCGCCATCATGATGGCGAACGACTTCCTGCTGAACGCGCACAAGCCGACCGATCCGTCGTTCCAGGACATCATGCAAATCAAGCAGAACGCGACGCGGGCCGCCACGCTGGTGCGGCAGTTGCTGGCGTTCTCGCGGCGGCAGACGCTGCGGCCGCAGGTGCTCGACCTCGGCGATGCGCTCTCCGACCTCGCCATGCTGCTGCGCCGCCTGATCGGCGAGAAGGTCAAGCACGAGACCATCCACGGCCGCGATCTCTGGCCGGTCAAGGTCGACGTCTCCCAGTTCGAGCAGGTCATCGTCAATCTCGCGGTCAACGCGCGCGACGCGATGCCCGACGGCGGCAAGCTGATCATCCGCACCGCCAACGTCACCGCCGAGGAGGCGGCCAGGTTGGCCTACAAGGGCATGCCGGCCGCGGACTACGTGCGGATCGAGGTCGCCGACACCGGTACCGGCATCCCCGCCGATATCCGCGACAAAATCTTCGAGCCGTTCTTCTCGACCAAGGAAGTCGGCAAGGGCACCGGCCTCGGGCTCTCGACCGTCTACGGCATCGTCAAGCAGACCGGTGGCTTCATTTACGTGGACTCGGAGCCGGGGCAGGGCACCTCATTCCAGATCTTCCTGCCGCGCCATCATGCCGAGCCGGAGGTGCAGGTCGAGCAGCCGGCGCCGGCCGTTGGCGCCAGCAATGGTGCCGCGAAGGAAGCTGGGTCCACGGCGGACGCCAAGCCCCGCACCGATCTCACCGGACAGGGCACCATCCTCCTGGTCGAGGACGAAGAGGGCCTGCGCGCGCTCAACGCACGCGGTCTGCGCTCGCGCGGCTACACCGTCGTCGAGGCCGAGAACGGCGTCGAGGCGCTGGAGGTGCTGGAAGAGCAGAGCGGCGGAATCGATCTCGTCGTGTCCGACGTCGTGATGCCGGAGATGGACGGCCCGACGCTGCTCAAGGCGATGCGCGAGAAGAACCCCGACATCAAGTTCATCTTCGTCTCCGGCTACGCGGAAGACGCATTCGAGAAGAGCCTGCCCGAAGGCCAGCAGTTCGACTTCCTGCCCAAGCCGTTCACGCTGAGCCAGCTCGTGGCGGCCGTGAAGGAGACGATGGCGAAGGCGGGGTGAGGGCGCGGGCTCTGCGTTCTCCGTCATTGCGAGGAGCGAAGCGACGAAGCAATCCAGTTGCCTCCACGGAAACAGTCTGGATTGCTTCGCTTCGCTCGCAATGACGAGAAAAAAGCTGAACTGCCGGCACCAAAGCCACCGGTAACCCGCGACCGCGGCCCCTTCGCACACGCAGCCAAGCTGCCGCCAAAGATGGGCTTTTGCCACATCCCCGCGACTGAGGGCCGCAGCCATAAGTTCCGATAGTGGCTTCCTTTTTACGGAAGGCTGCCCATCTTAGGGGCACGTCCCCATGCCGGGGATCTGGGAAACCAACATGAATTTCTCGCAACGCTCCCGCAGTCTCTTCAAGACGATTGCCGTCGTGCTGGCGCTTGCGCTGCCGACTGCGCTGGCGATCTCGTCCGCCGACGCGCGCGTCGGTGGCGGCATGTCGTCGGGCTCGCGCGGTTCGCGCACCTATTCGGCCCCGCCATCGACCACGACCGCGCCGGGTTCGACCTCGCAGTTCAATCGGACCTACACCCAGCCGGGCGCAGGCATGAATTCGGCTGCCGCCGCACCCGCGCGCGGCGGCCTGTTCGGCCGGGCCGGCGGCTTCATGGGCGGCCTTGCGGCCGGCTTCCTCGGCGCAGGCCTGCTCGGCATGCTGTTCGGCGGTGGCCTGTTCGGCGGGCTCGGCGGCCTATCGTCGATCATCGGTCTGATCATCCAGATCGTGCTCGTGGTGCTCGTGGTTCGGCTGGCGATGTCCTGGTGGCAGCGCCGCCACACCCCCCAGGCGGCCTATGCCAACGCTGACGCCGGTGCCGGTCCGGGGCCGCAGGCGAACAACCGTAGTGGCCTTGGTGGCGGCTTCGGCTTCGGCGCCAACAACGCGCCGCTCGAGATCAAGCCGGACGACTATGAGGCGTTCGAGCGTCTGCTCGGCGACGTCCAGTCCGCCTGGTCGAACGAGGATGTGGCCAAGCTGCACACGCTCGCGACGCCGGAAATGGTCTCCTATTTCGAGCAGGACCTCGGCCAGAACCGCGCGCGCAATGTCGTCAACAAGGTCAGCGATGTGAAGCTGTTGCAGGGCGACCTCGCGGAATCCTGGCGCGAAGGCGAGACCGATTACGCGACCGTGGCGCTGCGCTTCGCGCTCACCGACAAGACGCTCGACCGCAATACCGGCGCAATTGTCGCCGGCAGCGAGCAGCCGGGCGAGGCCACCGAAGTCTGGACCTTTGCCCGACGTCCGGGCGGCGCGTGGGAATTGTCGGCGATCCAGCAGACCAACTGATCGCAGGCGACGTGAATAACAAAGGCGTCGTGCTTCTTGCACGGCGCCTTTTTCTTTTGGGCCTCTCGCATCGCGGCACCGGAATAAGCGGGCCTGCGTCGGGTTGAAATCTGGCGGCCAACGACAACACAAAGGGAGGACAGGATGATCCGCATTGAGAGATCCGTGACGATTTCAGGCCTCGCGCTCGCCGCGGCCTTGTTCGCAGCACCATCTGCGCAGGCGCAGTCGGCCGACATGACGTTCTTCGTGACTTCCAATGGTCCTGGCAAGGGCGCCGATCTCGGCGGCCTGGAGGGGGCCGATGCGCAGTGCCAGAAGCTGGCCCAGGCCGGCGGCGCCGGCAGCAAAACCTGGCGCGCTTATCTCTCGACCCAGGCAGCCGACGGCAAGCCGGCCGTCAACGCGCGCGACCGCATCGGCAAGGGACCGTGGCAGAACGCCAAGGGCGCTGTGATCGCCAAGGACGTTGCCGACCTGCACGGGGCGGCCAACAACCTCACCAAGCAGACCGCGCTCAGCGAGAAGGGCGAGGTCATCAACGGCCGCGGCGACACGCCGAACCGGCACGACATCCTCACGGGTTCGCAAGGCGACGGCAGCGCATTTCCCGCGGGTGACGACAAGACCTGCAAGAACTGGACGTCGAGCACGCAAGGCGCGGCGGTCCTCGGCCATGCCGATCGTCAAGGCCTGCGCGATGACGAGCCGTCGAAATCATGGAACAGCTCGCATCCCTCGCGCGGTCCCGACGGCGGCTGCTCGCAGGCCGATCTGAAGAGCACCGGCGGCGACGGCCTGCTGTATTGCTTCGCGTCGAATTGAGACGCGGAACTCTCGCCACCGGCATGGAGTTCGTGGTTGCGTGCTAGACTTGCCGCAACGCAATCACGGACAGTTTCCATGAAATACGAACTCTATTATTGGCCCGAGATCCAGGGCCGCGGTGAATATGTGCGGCTGGCGCTGGAGGAGGCCGGCGCGGCTTACGTCGACGTGGCGCGCGGCCCACGCGGCACAGCTGCGATGATGAAGATGATGGACGCGCACAAGGGCACGCCGCCCTTTGCGCCGCCGTTCCTCAAAGCCGGCAAGCTCGTCATCGGCCAGACCGCGAACATCCTGCTCTATCTCGGCGCCCGCCACGCCCTCGCCCCGAAATCGGAGGCGGGCCAACTCTGGGTGCATCAGCTCCAGCTCACGATCACCGATTTCGTGGTCGAGATTCACGATACCCATCATCCGCTCGGGCCCTCGCTCTACTACGAAGATCAGAAGCCGCCGGCGAAGAAGCGCACGGCCGACTTCTGGGGCGAGCGCGTGCCGAAATATCTGGGCTATTTCGAGCAGCTCCTTGAGGACAATGGTGGCGCCTATGTCACCGGCCGCAGGCTGACCTATGTCGATCTCTCGCTATTCCAGCTCGTCGCGGGGCTGCGCTATGCGTTTCCGAAGCGAATGAAGGCGTTCGAGGCCGATATCCTGGGCCTCGTCGGCCTGCACGACCGCGTCGCGGCGCGGCCGAACATCAAGACCTATCTCGAAAGCCGCCGCCGCATTGCCTTAAACGAGCAGGGCATCTTCCGCCGCTACCGCGAATTGGATGGTTAGCCGGTCCGGAGGTGCCGAGGGGGTGTTGCGCGCTCACCATACGCCAGGAAACAGGCGATAGCGCACGCGCGTCACATAGTCGGCATAGCCCGGCAGGCCCTCGCGCAGCGTGCGCTCCTCGATGCGAGTGCGGATGGCAAACAACAGGAGGAACAGCGGCACCATCATAAGTCCCCACCATGAGCCCAGAAGCAGCGGCACGCCGGCGAAGAACAGGATCATGCCGCTATACATGGGATGGCGCACATGGGCATAGGGCCCCGTCGAGATCACGCGCTGCGCGCGCTGGGCTTGCAATTTCACCACGGGCGCCGCGAACGAGTTCTCGCGGAAGACCCAGAGGATGAACAGTGTCGAGAGCAGGAACTGGGCGAGGCCGAGTATCTGCGCCGCCATCGGCATATCGGAGGCTAGCGTACGCCGGTCGAGCCCCATCGCCGCCAGCCAGACCAGCATCGCGACGACGAAGACGGCCATGAACGCCTTGTCGGCAGCGGGCTGGTCCTTTTGCAGGACCGGCCGCAGGCGTTCGGCGAGCAGTGCGGGGTCGACCCGGTAAAGCCACCAGCCGCAGAGCGGGCCGAGCAGGGCGGAGATCGCGAGGAACACCCAAGCCGACGGCCAGTCCAGGGTTCCGGCGCACGCGAACAGCAGCGCGCCCATGGCGGCGGTGGTGATCGTGCTCTGCAACAGGAGTCTTGCGATCATGCGCAGGTCTCAGGGTAGCCGCGCACGATATGGGTCCCGCTATCCGGCGAAGATACGGCCGGACACGCGAAAAGCCGGATCGACCGGATCGGGCATTTCATCTTCGACGCGGCTGATCAGGCGAGCTGATCAATCCGCGTACCCTGACCCGGCGGCAGCGGCGCAGGCGGCGGCGGCTTATAGGTCGGGTCGTTGTCCTTGGTCTTGATCTGGTCGTCCTGCTGCTTGGTCGTGTCGTAGCTCGGCACCACGATCGCGATCGGCGGCGGCGAAACGGTAGAAACGCTCATCCACAAATCCTCACATATGGAAACAATTGATCCTGCGCCGCGAGACCCGAAATTTCCTTCAAGCCAATCGTTAAAATGCGAGGGATCTGGTGCGGTGGGATGTGCTCTCGGACCTCTCCTCGTCATTGCGAGCGCAGCGAAGCAATCCAGTCTGTCTCCGCGGAGGGATTCTGGATTGCTTCGCTTCGCTCGGAATACGGAGTCTGTAGTGGGCGGTGTGCTGTCGGACGCACACCGCGCGGGGGACCGCCTATTCGTCCTTGCCGCGCGTGATCGCGATGGACGCATCCGTCTTGGTGCGGGTGCATTCCATGTTGAGACGCCGGTAACGCATGCTGATCTTGTCGCCGCGCAAGAGCCCCATCCGTTTCAGGCAGCGTGTCGCGCCCGTCGTCGTATCGTCCTTGGTCACGGTGAAGACGATCGCCGCCATCGACCCTACCAGCGTAAAGAACTCCGGTTTCGGCTTGCGATCGCCCTTGGCATAGAGCTCGATCGAATATTTGTCGCCACGGCAAGCCACGGACAATTCCTTGGCCGCGGGATGAGTCAGATAGACGACATTCGCGGCGCGGAAATTCACCTTGAGGCGATCGACTTGGTTCGCCAGCTCCTTGGCGCTGTCATCGCAGCGGTCCGCGCGAGCGGGCGAGACGAGGGTCACAAGGCCGGTGATGGCGGCGGCAACCAGGATCGCGCCGCGGACGTGCAAGTTCAATGTCATGATGAAAAGCCCCTTAGCGGGCGCATTCAATCGTCGTCCCGCGCGTAGCGCAAGGGGTGCACCCAGGGTCTTCACTGGCATCATGAGGGCCTGGTGTCCGCGGCCAGCCGCCGAATCCGGATGCCCCGACCGCACCAGAGCGCCTTCCCTTTGCGGCAAAAAAGCTTAGAACGCTTCTATGAAAGGGGCCCATGCGAGGGCTCCAAAACCCCGAGATTCCAGCCCATGAACGCTCCCACCGCCTTCCCCGACCCCGCAAAGCCCGTTCCGCCCTACAAGCACACGCCGCTGTTTCCGCTGGGCAAGGACGAGACGCCCTACAAGAAGATCACGGCCGAGGGCGTGCGGGTCGAGAAGGTCCTGGGGAAAGACATGCTGGTGGTGTCGCGCGAGGCGCTGCGGGACCTGTCGGAAGCCGCCTTTGGCGACATCAACCACTATCTGCGGCCCGGTCATCTGAAGCAGCTCCGCGCGATCCTGGAGGACGGCGAGGCGAGCCCGAACGACAAGTTCGTCGCGCTGGACTTTCTCAAGAACGCCAACATCGCCGCCGGCGGCGTGCTGCCGATGTGCCAGGACACCGGCACCGCGATCATCATGGGCAAGAAGGGCTGCAACGTCATCACCGACGGTGACGACGAGGCGGCGCTGTCGGAAGGCGCGCGCGATGCTTACCTGCGCCGCAATCTGCGCTACTCGCAGGTCGCGCCCTTGTCGATGTACGAGGAGAAGAACACGGCCAACAACATGCCGGCGCAGTGCGAGATCTACGCCGAAGGTGATGACGCCTACAAGTTCATGTTCATGGCAAAAGGCGGCGGCTCCGCCAACAAGAGCTTCCTGTTCCAGGCGACGCCTTCGGTGCTGACCAAGGACCGGCTGCTCGCCTTCCTCAAGGAGAAAGTGTTGACGCTGGGCACTGCGGCGTGCCCGCCTTATCACCTCGCGATCGTGATCGGCGGCACCTCCGCCGAGCTCTGCATGAAGACGGTAAAGCTGGCGTCGGCTCGCTATCTGGATGCGCTGCCGACCCACGGCTCGCCCGATGGCAACGCGTTTCGCGATCTCGTGATGGAGCAGGAAATCCTGAACATGACGCAGTCGCTCGGCGTCGGCGCGCAGTTCGGCGGAAAATATTTCTGCCACGACGTGCGCGTGATCCGCATGCCGCGTCACGGTGCCTCGCTGCCGATCGGGCTGGGCGTGTCCTGCTCGGCCGATCGCCAGGTGCTCGGCAAGATCACCAAGGACGGCGTCTATCTCGAAGAGCTCGAGCACAACCCGGCGCAGTATCTGCCTGAGGTCGAGCAGTCGCTCGGCGGCGAGGTCGTCAAGATCGACCTTAATCAGCCGATGAAGGATATCCTTGCCACGTTCTCGAAGTACCCGACCAAGACGCGGGTCTCGATGACCGGCACCATGATCGTCGCGCGCGATTCCGCGCATGCCAAGCTGCGCGAGCGGCTCGACCAGGGCGAGCCGCTGCCGGACTATTTCAAGAAC
Organism: Bradyrhizobium sp. 134; assembly: GCF_023074155.1. Lineage (NCBI taxonomy): Bacteria > Pseudomonadati > Pseudomonadota > Alphaproteobacteria > Hyphomicrobiales > Nitrobacteraceae > Bradyrhizobium > Bradyrhizobium sp. 134. The sequence goes on from NZ_JADPKX010000006.1 coordinate 117,773, forward strand.
CATCCGGTCTATTACGCGGGCCCGGCCAAGACGCCCGAGGGCTACGCCTCCGGTGCGTTCGGCCCCACCACTGCGGGCCGTATGGATTCCTTCGTCGATCAGTTCCAGGCCGCCGGCGGCTCGATGGTGATGGTGGCTAAGGGCAACCGGGCGGCGGCCGTGCGTGAGGCTTGCAAGAAATATGGCGGCTTCTATCTCGGCTCGATCGGCGGTGCCGCGGCGAACCTTGCCGAGCACTGCATCAAGAAGGTCGAGGTGCTCGAATATCCCGAGCTCGGCATGGAAGCGATCTGGCGCATCGAGGTCGTCGACTTCCCGGCGTTCATCATCATCGACGACAAGGGCAACGACTTCTTCAAGGAGCTGAATCTGGGTTAGCTGCCTCACTCGCACCTGCGTGCGAGTGATTGTGCATGCACCCCACCACGATCGTCATGCCCGGGCTTGTCCCGGGAATCCACGTTCTTGGTGCGGCGAGGAAGACGTGGATGGCCGGGACAGGCGCGGCCATGACGATGCGGATGCCTCAGCGTGCTAGCTGCAATTCGTGACTTGGTTGGAGCACAGCCCGCGCCACCAGCCGCGGACGCCGTCCTGGCTCTCGACAAGGCCCCAGAGACCGCTGCAAGCAAAGATGTGCTTCGGTCCGCCGTCGGTGTCGATCGGGCCGCCGAGCTCGCGCTGGGCCGGCATCCATTTCGCATCGACGAAGGGCGCCTGGAACAGACCGCCCATGCGTGTCGCGCCATTGGCGTAGGACGCGCCGACCTTGTTGGAGGCGACCCAGCCGCGTCCGGCATAGGGCTTTGGCGCGCTGCGCGGATATTTCTTGTCGTCCTCGTAGTCCTTGCCCGGCGGCTTGGCGCCTTCGATCAGAAACCAGCCGTTCTTGAAGCCGATGATGCGGAATTCAGTGAGCCAGCCGCCATCGGGCGTGTTCTCGCTGCCGCCGAGCTTGAGCCGGTAAGGCGGCGGAAGCGTGCCGAGCACACGCGCCTTGATCGATGGCTCGGCGCGCACGTTGAAGCCGTCAGGATCCTTGTCCACGGACCATGCGCCGAAATCACAGGGCTCGGTGCCGTCGGGAAGCGTTGAGCGCTTGGCGGCGAGATCGGCGTGCAGCTTTCCGAACTCAGTGTCGTCGTTGTCAGGATCCGGCCCGCTACGCGGCTTCAATTCGGCCGAGACTGCGCGCGTCGCATCCGGCGTCAGCGCGACCACGAGAGCCTGGCGCGCGACGAACACGCTTGCAGGTGACTTCGGATCGTTCGATGGGGCCGGATAGACGGCGAGGTAGCCCGTCGAACCTTCGGTTCGATAGGCGGTGCCGGCGACATAACCTGCCGGTAGCATGGCGAGCGCGCTAGCCCGCCACGCCGGTTCGGCATCGTCCGCGCGCGCCGCTTGGGTCGCGACACACAGGATCGTCGCCGCGATGAAACCGAGCGCGCGCACGGTTGCCGCGCGGCTTACGCGCGCGTGCCGGTGAACGGGAAGCTGCCCATCGGGCCGATGCCCATCTCACCGCTCATGCTGTCGCCGGAGACGGTTCCGATGAATTCGAGCGTCAACGGCATCGGATTGGTGATCGAGACCTTCCAGTTGACGGCATCGCCGCTGACGGTGCCGTCGAAAATCTCGGCTGTATCGCCTTCCGCACCCTGCGTCCCCGTGAGCGTGCCGCCGGCAGCCGTCAGGCTCAGCGTCGCCTTACGCTCGCCCATGGGTGTCGTCAGGGTCAGAGTCCAGTTGCCGTCGACGGCCATTCGCGTCTCCCAAGATCCCGGCGGACCGCGACGATCCGCGGACCAGTCCCGGCCGAGCGTATAGCGCAACTCGCCGCCCGCGCCTAACGCTCCGTTGGTGGCATTTAGGCGCGGGCGGCGGCGCGCCGTCGGCTGGTGACGATGAGACGGAGCACGACATATTGCACGGCGAAGGCGATGATCTTGGCGCCGCCCGCGACCACGGTGATGTAGAACGCCCACAGCTTCAGATCGCCTGTGGAGGCGACGGCGATCATGCCGGCACCGATCACGAACATCAGCGCGGCCCAGGCATAACCCGCTGCCGTCACGTACTCCGGAACGGTCTCGACGACGATCGATGGCATGTAGCGCAGCATCCAGCCGCGCTTGAGCATGATGGCACCGATCGCGAAATGTGCGATCGAGGGCTTTGCGAGCATGAAGCGGGGGTCGTTGGTCAGCAGCGTGACCGTGCCCAGCACGACGACGAGCGCGACGCTCGCATAGGTCATGTAATTGAGCTGCTGCCCCTTGACGCGCGCGTAGATCACCTGCGCGATCGCTCCGGCAATCGCGACCGACGTTGCCAGGACGACGTTGTCGGTCACGAGGTAGATGACCAGGAAGACGATGGCGGAGAAGAGGTCGGAGGAGAGGCGGGCGAATACGTCCTTCATCGTCGATCCTGTTCAGCGAGTGTGGGGCAGGGCGCTGGCCGGCGCACCGTACTTGATCTGCCGATATTCGGGATACCATTTTGTGAAATAGATTGCGCTGTTGCGGGCGGCGAAGGCGACCGCAAGGCTCGACCAGAGCGGCAGGCCGGGGACATAGAGCAGCACGAGATTGGCGGCCGCCATCAGCAGTGCAGCCGCGGTCCATGCGCCGGTGATGACGTAGTTGGCATAGTGGAAGCCGGGCATTGCCGCGATCTCGGCCGGCACGGATTCGAGCGCGTATTGCAGCGTGAAGGGACGGCGGACCAGCATCGAGCCGAGCGAGATGACGAAGATGCCAATGTCGACCGACAGCGTGACACCGAGTGTGCCGAGCGCCGGGTTGAACAGCACGAGGTGGAGGCCGATTGCGGCGAACAGCAGCGCCGAGCCCATAGCCAGGATCTTCACCGAGCGGCCGCGCATGACATCGATCGCGACGGTCGCGAGACAGATTGCCGAGGCTACGAAGACGCTGATCGTAGCCGAGGTCACCAGCATCAGGAAAGTAAAGGCGCCGTAGGGCGCGAGGATCAGGAAGATCGCCATGGTTCGCCTCGGTCAGTCCTTATCTTTACGATGTAAAGATCAATAGGTCAGGAGCGAGTCGGGGTCAAGCAAAATCTTTACAATGTCAAAATGACGTAAGCGACTTCCAAAAATTGAATTGCTGCAACGGCTTGGTCGGCCATTTCGTCGACGAAGCCGGCCCAGGGCAGGTGCGACAGCAGAGGTAACGCACAGGCGGTTGAGAGGACGAAGGCGAGCAGGATGCCGCCGTCGAAGACGATTTGGCCGCTCCGCCGCGGTCGGATCATCTGGAGCGTGATCCCGGCGCAGATCAGGAACAGGATCAGGACAGCGAGGCGGTCCGCGGCGATCGAGGGCATGTGCATGAAGAGGCCTTTTGGTGACATCAGCGATGTCGAGAGGAGAACTAGGTCGCGCCGACCCAATTGCCGTGAAAACCGTCGGGCACGCGATGGCCGAGCTGCACCAGCGCGACGGGGCCGGCCTCGACATCTCCGGCGTTGAACACGGCGAGGTCGCTGCGGTTCTCCCGCGCGCGCCAGACCACCGCCAGCAGCCAGCCATCGCCTTCCGCAGCATCTTTCGACCGCTCCACGAACACCGGTTCGGAAATGGTGTCGCTGGCCGGCAGCAGATAATGGCCGAGGCGCGTTCCATTGCCGTCGACATGGACGACGCCGGATAGCGCGCCGAACATCGGCAGCTTCGGATTGGCGCAGGCGTACCAGCCGTGACGGCTCTTCAATCCGGCGCGGCGGTCGTCGATGCGCGGGAACTCGCCGGTGAGATCGTCGAGATAGGTCTGCTGGAAGCGGTCGGTGTCGCCTGAGAGATCGAACGTCCAGCGGCAATGCCGCGCGCGCGACTTCTCCGGGTCGGTCGGCCGACCATCGGGATGCGGAAACAGCGGCGCTTCCTCGAATTGCATGACGTCGGCGATGATGCGGTCACCGTCCTCCCACGCATTCATGACGTGGAAGACGTAGCAGGCTTCAGCGCGGAACCAGACGATGTCCTTCGCGCTGCCCTTGCGCTTGATCACGCCAACATAGGCGCCCTTGTCCGGCTCCCAGGCGTAGGGAGGCCGTCCGCTCATCGCGCGCTCCATGCTGCCGGTGAGGGGCAGGATCGGAAACAGCACGTGGTTCTCGGTGACGATGAAGTCGTGCACCATGCTGGCATAGGGCGCCTCGAAGCGTTCGAAGCGCGTCGCCTTGCCGGACGCATCGATCGAGCCGTAGGAGAGGGTGGGCGTCAGCGGTCCCGCGGCGTTGTAGCCGAAGAACACCAGCTCGCCCGTGACGGGATCGATCTTGGGATGCGCCGTGAAGCTGCCGGCAACGCGGGCGTGATAATTGTGATAGCCACGCGTTGCGAGCGTGCCCGGCTCGATCTCGGTGGGCAGATGCGCTTCTTCCAGCGCAAGCAGCTTGCCGGCATGGAAGATGATGTTGGTGTTGGCGACACCGCCGTCAGTGAGGTTTTGCGGCGCATCCGGCAGCTTGCGGCCGAAGCCGCCGAACAGCGCGCGGCCGGCATCGTGCTCGGCCAGCCATTTCGGCGTGCGGATCCAGCGGTTGCGATAACTGGCGCGGCCATTGTCGAGATGAAATGCGTGCAGCATGCCGTCGCCGACGAACCAGTGCGCGCCGGGCGAGTCGAACTGCGGATTGGGGCCGTTGCGATAGAGCGTGCCGTTCAGGTCGCGCGGCAATTCACCGATGATTTTCAGGAAGGGCGCGTCGGCCTCGAACGGGATCGGACCGAGATTGTGGCGGCGTTCGGCAACGGCGTCCTGCTGCACGGCGTATCCCTCCTAATCTTTACATCGTAAAGATGAAATAGTCGTGTGAGGGGGCTTGGTCAAGCGAAATCTTTACACTGTCAATATGGCGTCCTATAGCTGGCCGATGGGCAAGAGCGAAATCAGGACAGAAACTGCGCGCGGTGCGCGCACCTCAAAAAAGGCGAGCGCGCCGGCGCGTCCCGCGCGACAACCGGCGAGCGTCAAGTCCGTGGCGCCCTATCATCACGGCGCGCTGCGCGAGGCGCTGCTCCAGGCCGCCGAACGGGTGCTGGAGCGGGACGGGCTCGCCGGCTTGACATTGCGCGCGGTGGCGCGCGAAGCGGGGGTCTCGCATGCGGCGCCCACCCATCATTTCGGCGACCTCACCGGGCTTCTCAGTGAGCTCGCGGCAGTCGGCTTCCGCCAGTTCAATGCGGCGATGGCCTCGTCCTCTGATAGCGCCACCACCCCGCTCGAGCGCGCGCTGGCGCGGCCGAAAGCCTATGTCGCCTATGCCCAGGCTCATCCTGGCATGTACGGCATCATGTTCCGCACCGAGCGCCTCGACTATTCCAGGCCGTCGCTGCACGAGGCCGCCGAGGCGTCCTTCGCGGGGCTTGCCAATGCCGTCGGCATGATGCGGCAGGAACAGATCCGCGGCGACGCGCTGACGCTCAATCAGGGCGCCGCGATCGCGCGCGCCTGGTCGATGGTGCACGGTTTTACCATGCTGCTGCTCGATGGGCGGCTTGAGGATATTCTGGGGCGCCTGCCCGAGGGCACGACGCCCGAACGCCTGCTCGAGGCGATGCTGATGTCGCCGGTGACGGGGAAGTTGCCGGGTCCCTGATTCGGTCGGGACGAGCGCAACCGCAGCCGTGATGAGGCGTTGACGCCGCATGGCAAAATCATCCCGTGCCCCCTGGAAACGATCAAACCCGCGCAAGCGCGCCGGCAAGGCGTCCAAGCATCTCACGCCTGCGCAGAAATCGGCGGCCAAGGCGCGTGCTCGCCGCGCCGGGCGCAGCTATCCCAACCTCGTAGACAACATGCGCATGGCAGCGAAGAAACCGTCCAAGGCGAAAGCTTCGAAGAAAAAATCCGCCAAGAAGAAGACGCCCAAGCGCAAGGTTACAAAGAAGGCCGCAAGGAAAAAGTCTGCAAAGAAGAAAGCTGCAACGACGTCGCGCAAGCGCCGCGCATCCGCACCCGAAAAGGATCCGCGGGGCGGCTTGACCGCCGCGGGCCGCAAGGCTTTCGCGCGCAAGCAAGGCGCACATCTGCGGCCGGGCGTCACCAAGACGGCATCCGAGATGACACCGCAGGAGATGCGGCGCAAGGGAAGCTGGGCCGTCCGTTTCTATGGTCGCGCCAAGTTGCCGCCCCTCGTCGATGCCAACGGCCGGCCGACCCGGCACGCCTTGTCGGCGCATGCCTGGGGCGAGCCGGTTCCGAGAACGGTGGCAGCGGCGCGGCGCATCGCCGCAAAAGGTGAGCGCCTGCTGGCGCGCTACCGCCGCGCCAAGACGCGGGCGAAGACGAAAGCCTAGCGCATCGTCGCGAGTTCGACCGCGCGGCCGCGCGCGCCGATGATCTTCACCTCGTCCTTGCCGCAGATGAAGCTGCGGGCGAATTCGTCCGCCGCCTTGCGCGCGAGCTCATTGGCGTTCCGGTTGGCGATCGCGTCGACATAGGCGACGTGGCAGACGGGGCCGGGTGGCAGCCGGGTCACGATGAGCATGGCCTTGGTGTTCGGCCGCCCCTGCTTGTCGGGATCGGTGCCATCGGCGATGTGCCAGCGCTGGATCATCGCAAACGGCTTGGTCCCCGCGGTGCGCCATTCGACGGTGGTCTCGGACGAGTTGAACGGAGCGAACCAGACTTTTGCCGCCGGTTCCTCGGCCGCGGCCTTGCGATTGCGGCCGACGGAGACCACCTCACGAAGATCATCCTCGGCGATCAGGACCACGAGGCCATCCTTGCCCTTGCAGACCCGCGTGGTGCTGCCGTCGAGCTCGCTGGGCTTGCCGATCTGGCGGCAATCCTTCGGGGCCGTCGAGGTATATTGGCTGCCCACGGATTGGGCGTCGGCGCGGCCGAGACCGCTGCACATCAGCAACATGGCCAGGAGCAATATGGCCAGAGCTGCGCTGGTGATGCGGAACATGACGATGCCTTTGGTCGAGCGGGAACTCCGTACCATCAGACGTCTTGATTGTGGGCAAGGTTCAAACAGGGTCGACAGACACCTGACAGCGGCGCGGAATCGTTCTAGAAGAGCGGCTTCGCTTGGGCTCTTTCAGCCTCGTTCGCGTCCTCGTTTTTCGTGATCATGCCAGCCACCTCGTCCAACAAACCTTATCGCGTCGGCCGCTCGAAAACCGGGCTCGGCCTCTTCGCAACCAAGCCGATCAAGAAGGGCACCCGGATCATCCGTTATTACGGACCGATCCTGGACTCCCGGATTCCCGAGCACGACGACATCGAGAACAAATACCTGTTCGAGCTCAACGGCCGCTGGACCATCGACGGCTCGGTGCGCAAGAACCTCGCGCGCTACATCAACCATTCGTGCCGGCCCAACGCCGAATCCGACGTTCGGCCGCGCGAGCGCAAGGTCTTCATCCGCGCCATCAAGAACATCGAGCCGGGCGACGAGATCAATTACGACTACGGCACCGATTATTTCAAAGCCTACCTGAAGCCGATCGGCTGCAAGTGCGAATCTTGCGAGAAGAAGCGCAAGAAGCTGCGCGCCGAGGCGCGGGCCGAGCGCGCCAAGGTGAAGGCGCGCACGGAGCGCAAAGCGCAGAAGGCGGGTGCGAAGGCCGCCAAAAAGAAGAAGCTCAACGGCGTCGCTGTTGGCAAGGCGAACGGCCGCGCGCGGGCGTAGCCTGAGTTCGAGCTTCTCGCACAACAGTCCTGCCCCGCGAAAGCGAGGCATCCAGTACGCCGCGGCCTTTCAGTATGCGACGACTGCCTCTGGAATACTGGGTCGCCCGGTCAAGCCGGGCGACGACAGCGAGTGATGTGGCCTCAGGCAGCCAGCACACTCCCGCTCCTGCGCAATCCCACATATTGCAGTTCGGCAAACACGCCGGTCGCGATCGCCTGTGCCACGACCATGAGCTCGCCGGCAAGGTTCGGCGACACCGCGCCCGAGAGCAGCAGCGCAATGCTGCCGACCGTCCAGGCCGCGTTGCCGACGACGACCAGCAGCACGAGCGGCTTTGCCACGGAGGCGCGTGAGGCGAGCCAGCCGACGAGTGCCGTGTAGGCGATCAGGAACAGGCCGGTCTCGCGCAGCAGCGCTTCAGGCAGGTTGAACAGCGACGCGAACGCGCTGGCGCCGAACGTGAAGCTGAGAGCGGCGACGCCGCTGAAGATCGCGTCGGCAAGGAGCGCGCGGCGAAGGAAGGTGGATGCGTCGATCATCGTGGGTCTCCATGGTTGGGGTGGGCTCGAGGTGAAACTCAGTGCAATCCGCGCCACCAGGCCCGAAGCAGGCGGGCGAGGCGGAACGGGCAGAGGCTCCTGCCGACGCTGTGCTCGAAGGCCGTGACCTGCGCGACGACGTAGTCGCCAGTCGAATGCACCAGCGGCTCGGGCACGTTGAGGCTGCGCGCCAGCATCCGGGTTGCGAGCGCCATGGCCCAGGGAACTAGCTGGTCTGTGACGGTCCGGTAGAGCAGCAGTGCGATCATGGTCGTCTCCTGTTGCGACCCAAGATGCGCCGGCCCGCGGACCAATTCGATTACCTCCGACGTAATGGAAGGGCCGAAATCTGCGTGCTAGGTTTTCGACCATGAACGCACATGCATCCACGGCGCAGGCCGAACGCAGCCAACCAATCCATATCGGCGACCATTTGCGCGAATGGCGGCAGCGCCGCCGCATGAGCCAGCTCGATCTCGCCGGCGAGGCCGAAATCTCGGCGCGGCATTTGAGCTTCGTCGAGACCGGCCGCGCCGCACCCTCGCGCGACATGGTGCTCAGACTCGCCGAACGTCTCGACGTGCCATTGCGCGAACGCAACGTGCTGCTGGTCGCCGCCGGCTACGCCCCGGCCTTTCCGCAGCGCCCGCTGGAGGATCCCGCCTTGAAATCAGCCCGCCAGGCGATCGACCTCGTCCTCAGGGCGCACGAGCCCAATCCGGCGCTGGCTTATGACCGGCACTGGAATCTGGTCTCCGCCAACCGCATGCTGGCGCCGCTGCTCGCCGGCATTCCGCAGCGACTGCTCGGCCAGCCGTTCAACGTGCTGCGGCTCGCCTTCCATCCGGAGGCGCTGGCGCCGCGCACGGTCAATCTCGCGGAATGGTGCGGGCATCTCCTGGAGCGGTTGCACCGGCAATGCGAGGCGACGGCCGATCCCGAGCTGATCAAGCTGTACAACGACCTGAAGAGTTATCGGATCCCGGCGCGCGCGGCGCCGCTGTCGAGCGACAATGTCGCGATCCCCTTCAAGCTGCGCCACGACGGGGAGATACTAAGCTTCTTCTCCACCACCATGGTGTTCGGTACGCCCGTCGACATCACGCTGTCGGAGCTGGCTTTGGAAACCTTCTTCCCGGCCGACGAGCGCACCGCCGAGCGGCTCCGACAAATGGCAGCAGCCATGAGCTAGCGGCCTTGCCTCGGAACGGGTTCGGCTTATCTTTGGGCACAACCCGCAACGCCCGAAGGAGGCGCTCATGAGCACCCTAAAGCCGCTCCAGATCGACGTCGTTTCCGACGTGGTGTGCCCCTGGTGCTATATCGGCAAGCACCGGATCGAGAGCGCGTTGGCGCTGGTGCCCGACGTTCCGGTCAAGCTCAATTTCCGTCCCTTCTTCCTCAATCCCTGGGTGCCGTCCGAGGGCATCAGCCGGGACGAGTATCTCACCAAGAAGTTCGGCTCGGTCGAGGCCTATAAGGGCATTGCGGGACGCGTCGTTGCGGCAGCGGGCGAAGAGGGGCTCGTCTACCGGCCGGAGCTTGTCGCGCGTCAGCCCAACACCACCGACTGCCACCGCCTGATCCTCTGGGCCGAGGCGATCGGCAAGGCGCCCGAGATGAAGCAGCGCCTGATGGAGCTCTACTTCCGCGACGGCGGCGACCTCACCGATTTGAACGTGCTGGTGCAGGCGGCTGCCGAGGTCGGCCTCGATGCCGACGACGTGCGCAAGCGCCTTGTGACCGACGAGGACGTCGCGCGCGTATCGGCGGACGCGCAGGAAGCCGCCGAGAAGGGCATCTCCGGCGTGCCGACCTACGTGTTCGCGCAAAAATACGCCGTCTCCGGCGCGCAGGATCCCAACATGCTCGCGCGCGCCATCCGCGAGGTCTCGGCGGAGATCAACGCCCAGGCGGCGGAGTAGCAGTTATCCTATTTACGAAGCAGGCGAACTGCGCGGCGCGCCACCGCGTAGGCGATGCCGTGCGCCGCGAGCGCTCCGTGAACGAGCGCCACGATCGGATCGTTCCGCCGCAACGGTATCAGCACGTTGCCGACGGCGAAGCGCCCGCGCCAGATCGGGTTGATCATGGGGTGATCGGCGCTCGCCGTGGAATCCGCGCTGGCGATGGCCGGATCGGCGCAAAGGCGGCGGGTGAGCTCGAGCGTGAGCTGCACGCCCGGCGAATATCTGGCAAAGCGCTCGTCGATACCGAGCTTGAAGAAGAAGGCGCGATCCTGATGGCGCAGCACGATGCCGGCGGCCACCGGCGTGGCGCCGGCGCGAAGGGTGATGATCTCGCATTGCGCGGTTTCTGCCAGCGCGGGAACGGCGCGGCGAATGAAGGTTGCATCGCCGGCATGCTGGACCAGCGCGGTTCCGCGCTTGCCCTTCCAGCCGCTGGCTTCGAGCTGCAGGAATGTTTCGAGCGCCGGTCCGATCTCGTCGGGGCTGTGCGCGACATCGAACACGACGGCGCCGTGGTCTTCGAGACGATGCCGCTGGCGGCGCAGCTCCTTGAGCTTTTTGGTGCCGAGCGCGTCTCGTAGCAGCGTCTCACCGTCCAGCGTTGCGTCCAGGCTGGCGCGGATGTAGGAGCTCAGGAGGCGCGGCTTCAGGCCGTCGCGATTCAGAACCTGATTGAGGGCGGTCATTGCCGCCCCATCGAGCGCGACATCGTTCAGCACGAGCGCATGCGCTCCGGTCGCGCGGGCCTGCTGCAACAGGCGCGTCGCTGCCTCGGTCGGGGCATCGCGGTCGATCAGCGGGCTGCACAGCGTGCCGTAGGGATGGGCGCTCACCAGCGCGGGCAGGGGGATCTTCCATGCCCGCCAGAGCGAGATCACCGGCATAAGCCCGATCAACCGCGATCCATCGTATGCGGGAAGCGCCGAGGCATCGGTGCGGCCGCGCGCGGTTGCACTGACAGCGAGCTCCCAGCCCGGCAGGTAATATCCGTTCGGCTCGATCGCGCGCTGCGCGAGTGCGCGCCATTGGCCGGCTTCGATCGCCGTAAGCGGGACGCGCGCGCGCGCCGTCGCGGCAGGCTTTGCCGATGCTGGATTGATCGCAGCCTGGTGCGCGATGTCGACCACGTCCCGTCGTCCCCGTTCAGGAGGCCATGCTTAGCGCAAAGATTGGAAAATACCGTTGGGACGCCGCTTCAATTCGAGTGGTAATATTAACGTCTCGTTGAGCATCCGGCCGCGAGCCGCCGGATCTCCCGATGGATACGACAGAATTGCTCTCGACCCGGAGGATCATCATGGTCGTCACACCTTTTACGCCGATTGCGTCGCTCTTTTGCGGCGCGTTGATCGGCCTGTCCGCCGTGCTGCTGATGTGGACGACGGGGCGAATCGCGGGAGTCAGCGGAATCGCGGCGCGGCTGTTTCCGCCTTACGAGGATCGGCAATTCGCCGGCCGGCTCGCCTTCGTCGCGGGCCTCGTCATCGCGCCCGTCCTGGTGCGCCTTGTCACCGGAAGCCTGCCGGCGCAAACGATCGCCGCCGGAACGCCGCTTCTGATTGTCGCGGGACTGCTCACCGGTTTTGGCGCGGTGTGGGGTAGCGGTTGCACCTCCGGCCACGGCGTCTGTGGCTTGTCGCGGTTGTCGGTGCGATCGCTGGTCGCGACCATGACCTTCATGGCGGCCGGCATGGCGACCGTCTTCGTGATGCGGCACTGGAGCTGACCGCGATGACAATCCTCATTCAATTCGGAATCGGTGTGGTCTTTGGCCTTGGCCTCATCGTCTCAGGTATGTCGAACCCGGCGAAGGTCCTGAATTTCCTGGACGTTGGCGGCATCCCGGCGGGAACGTGGGATGCAAGCCTCGCTTTCGTGATGGCCGGCGCGGTCGCGGTGACCTTCATCGGTTTCAGTCGCGTCTTGAAACTGGCGCGGCCTGTCTTCGCCGATCGCTTCCATGTCCCAACGCGAAAAGATATCGATCGGAGAATTATCGCCGGTCCCGCCATCTTCGGTATCGGCTGGGGCCTTGTAGGCTTTTGTCCAGGCCCGGCGTTGACCGCGCTCGGATTTGGCTCGGCGTCCCCATTCATTTTCGTCGCCGCGATGTGTGCTGGCATGGTGCTCGCCCGCTTCATCGCGCAGCTTCCGTCGGCAACGCGTGTCGTCACGCCGGCAGATCCGCTCGAAACCTGACATGGGCAGGACCGGGCGAGTTGTCTCGTCCGGTCCTGCCTGTCATGGCTTCATCGACTACCAGCGATCGCCGACACCGACGCCAACGCTGACGCCGGGCGCGCGGATGCCGACGCCGCCGCGCGGACCATCGTCCCAGTCACGATAGGTGCGGCGCTCGTAGTAACGGTCGCGCGGCATGGTCGCGTAGGAGTCGCGCACGATCACGCGCGAGCCGCCGCGGGTGCGATAGCAATTGCCGGAATCGTCGCAGACCAGCCGCACTTCCTGGACGAGATCGGGGCTGGTGTATTCGCTGGTCGTGTAGACGTCGGCGGCCTTCGCGCCGCTCACCGCTGCCAAGGCTCCGACGCCAGCCAGCAATGCAATCGTGAATGTCCTCATCATGTCCTCCTCGAAACTGCCCTCGGCGGTAACAAGAAGGGGAGGCAGCGATCGTTCCGGCAGAACTACAGGTTTTTCCCGGAACCGGATCGCTTGTCGGCGTGATTTGTTCCTAGATCGGTTCGTAGCTTTCCGATCCGCAGATGTCGTCCGCTTCGGCGCGGCGGCGATCGATTACCTTTCCGCCCGATATGGTCACGATGTAGGTCTGTGGGCCGAGCGGCGAGCCGGTCGCCGAGGTGAGCTGGGCGCGGACGCAAGCTGTCCAGCCTGGTCCCCGCACCTCACGATGGGGCGTGGCGACATGCACCTCACGCGGATAGGACGTGCTGAGGAAGACGAATTCGATCTGCTCGCGCACGACGCGTTTGACGTCAGGGGGCGCTTCGGGCGGAGGCTGCTCGGCCTCCTTCATGCGCATGAACTCGGGCACCGGTGCGCGGCTGTCCGCAAAGCCGCAGGCCCCGAGCGCGAGCGCGCTGGCCAGCAGCGCGGCATGAATAATGATCCGCAACATCCGTGAAGGTCCCCTGCGGGCCAAAATAGGCACGAATGCGATCCGACGAAGACATGGCCGATCAAGATTTGCTGAAGCCAGCATTTCCCGAAGCCAAGATTTCCTCAGGCCCTTGGAGCCCGCAGCATTGGCTATTCCATAATTGCCGGCTAGTTTGTGCGCCAGACGAGGGGGATTGCGTCCATGAGGATTTTGGTCATAGCGGCCGCGGTGCTGGCGCTGGCGGTTGCCTCCGCGCAGGCGCAGATGGGCGGCGGCAGGCGTCAGCCTAACGAGGGCGGCCAGAAGGCGGACAACAAGCCCAAGGTCGACGAGAAGGCCTACAAGGCCGCACTCGAGCGCATTCCCGAGTCCAAGGAGAAGTACGATCCGTGGAGCGGGGCGCGTCCGCCTGAATCTGCCAAGAAGCCGAAATAGGTGAGGCGGGCGCTGGCGACCCGCTCCTGCTATTTGGCCGCTCTCATCACGCTCCTCGCATCGTCACCGCAGCCAAGCATCGGGCGGCAAACGGCTGGCCCATAGCGAGCCTGCTGGCCAGGCGAGGTTTCGTCGTCGTGCTCGCCCGCGACACCGGCAACCCATGTGAATCTGCGCGAGCCGTCGCCGTCGCATCAAGCAATGATCATCGTGTTGTGGATGTGATGCGAATGATCATTCACACGGTATGCACTACTGTACGAAAGCGAGGCCGATGCGCCTCTCGCTGCGCCAGACGGCTCGGCATTTGCGCACGAAATTGTCGCGCGCGATCGCGAGCGTGAACGATTGCGGCACTGCGACGAGGGCATCGAGGTCGATTGCGGCGCCGTCCGCCGACATGTTTCGCACCGTGCACGTGATGCCGCAATTTTCAAAGGTGATCGTTCCACCCTTGAAAACACGGTAACGCTGCGCTGCACGCTTCTCGATCATCCGCGTTAATCCATAATGATATTTGTGAAGTAGTGCATAGAAATTACGTTGAACTAAACTCAATACTGGCGCTACTTGCACAGCGCTTCAGATTTCGTTTACGACGTCGAAGCGGAAGTCACTCCGCGGATTTTCCCCCAAGCCGTTCCTTTGTGGCGCTACGCGCCGATGGAGATATTGATGAAGACCACGCTTTCGCTTCTGTTCGCCGCAGCGCTCTCGCTGTCGTCCATGCCCGCCCACGCCACCAAGCTCGATCTCGCGACCATGAGCTGCAAACAGTTCCTGGAGAGCGGCGACGACACCATCAAGATGGTGCTGACCTGGATGGACGGCTGGTACAAGGGCGATGAAGAGAACGCGATCATCGACACCGACGTGTTCGTCGAGAACCAAGCAGTTCGGCAGCTATTGCGGAAAGAATCCGAACGTCAGCATCGTCACGGCGGCTGACGAAGTGCTCGGCAAGTGACTTCTCCCGCGTGACGGCGCGACGCGCGATCGCATTTCCTGCCTCGACATGACGCTATCGAGAGCCGCGGTGCGCTCACGCGGCTTTCTTCTTTGATGCTCACCCCGGCAGCATCGCGAACGCGCTCGACACCATCGCCACCGGCTTGTTGTCGGTGGCCGAGAGCAGCGTGACCCGGCCAAAGCTCATGGTGCGGCCGAGTCGCACCACGCGGGCGTCGGCCAGCACGTCCGACGAGGAGACTGCGCGCATGAAATGCGTGGTCTGGTCAACCGTCGTCATTGGACGATAACCGCGGTTGGCGGCGAGGTTCGCAATCACCATGGCGGTATCGGCGAGTGCCATCAGCGCCTGGCCGCAGACCACGCCGCCGTTGCGGCACAGGCGCTCCGAGAAAGGCATGCGCAGGAGCGCTGCCGGCTGCCAGTCCGGCACGTCCGGCGGCGGCAGGTGCTCGATGCGCTCGACCGACAGGTTGAGATCCTGGACCCAGGGCGCAAAGACCTCGCCGAGGATGCGTCTGGCTTCAGTGATGCCGAACTCGGCTTCTGGCTGCGATGGCATTGCTGTCGTTTCCTCCGTGTTGCCGGATGTTCGGCATTCCGAGCGGACCGGCGCGGCAAAGTCACCCGGACTGCCACGGGTCCCGTCGGCTTGAAAATGCCTGACTTCGCCCGGTATGATGCCACGGAGTGGGTATGGGTGGGTGATGTTGCGTCGGTATGTCCTCGTGTTTTGTCTGGCCGGGCTCGGACTGTTGCTGAACGGGTGCACCAAGTGCGGCCCGATCTGGGACGACTGGCTCCACGCGCCGAAATCGTGCAAATCGGACCGGCTCTAGCGGGCCGAGCAGCCCCTGCGGTTGTGCCAGGGGTGACAAGGCGGGGGCGACCCGCGCCGCCATGGATGATCAAGGAGTCGATGATGAAGCTTTTCCGTATGGCCGCGGTGCTGGCTGTTCTGGCGGGACCGACCGTGCTGGCGGGACCGGCCTCTGCGCAAATGCCCAATCTCAATTTGCTGCAGGACGGTCCGGGCAAGACCCCTGAGGAGAAGGCCGCGGAAGCCGAGCGTGACAAGGCCTACAAGGAAACGCTGAAGAAGATTCCGGATTCCAAGGCCTCCAACGATCCCTGGGGCGGCATGCGCTCCGACCCGCCGAAGCAGGCGGCGGCGCCAAAGGCGTCGGCCGCGACCGGTGCGCCGAAGAAGAAGTCCGGCACGACTGCCAATTGAGCTTCTGTCCGATCGGAGGCGGCTGATGCCTCCGGCCGGGACTCCATTTCGGCCGGCCCGCTTCCTACATTGCGCGAGAGCGTATTGCGTAAAGGAGGCGGGATATGGCCGATCGTCCGCGAGATCTCGCCGAGCGGATGGCGCGCCGGCGCAAGATGGGCGGCAAGCCCGGCGCGAGGGCCGGCGACGGCTATCTGCGCGAAACCTTCACGCTGCCACGCGCGGCGGCACGGGAGAGGGCGCAGGCTTTCTTCACCCGCTACCCCAAGGCCGGCTATATGAGCGCGGTCGAGACTTGGCGCGAGCTGCCCGGCGGCGACATCGAATTCACGATGCGGCGGCTGCCCAGCGCGGATTAGGCTTGGCC
Source organism: Bradyrhizobium sp. 134 (assembly GCF_023074155.1). Classification (NCBI taxonomy): domain Bacteria; kingdom Pseudomonadati; phylum Pseudomonadota; class Alphaproteobacteria; order Hyphomicrobiales; family Nitrobacteraceae; genus Bradyrhizobium; species Bradyrhizobium sp. 134. Next base: position 134,046 of record NZ_JADPKX010000006.1, read on the forward strand.
CCTATTTGAAGGTTTCCGATGTGATGCGGATCCGGAACACGGGCTCCTTGGCCTCGTCCAGCAGCTCCATATTCCATTCGGAATTTTCCTGGAGCTTGCGGGCGATGCCGGCAGCCATGTCGGCGCAGACGCTGGTCATCTCCTTCCAGGCCAGATCGCGATCGGCAAATTCCGACGCCTGGTCGGCACAGCCGGAATAGCTGCCGTTCCGGATTCGAAAGAAGTAGAGCGGCATGGTTCGCACCGATCGCGCCTGATGGCTCCGTCCCCACGGCCATAATCGCGAGCAGTCCAATCCCAAACCGTCGGCAGATCAATTCCGGTCGGCTACGGAATAGCCCCATGGGCGCCGCTGTGTCCTATAGGCCATGACGGCTGCGGCGCGCCGGGGCGCGCCAGCCCCGCCGCCGATCTCGGTCCTGCCGTTTAGGCCTGCCGCTCAGGCGGTTTTGCGCCCGATCGCCTTCAGCTCCCGATCAATGCGCAGCTGCACCCGCCGGATCGCCAACAGATCGATCTTGGTCTCGGTTCGGCCGGTCTTGATCTGCTCGCCGATCCGGAACTGCCACTGCCAGATGCCGGGAAGTGCCGTCTTGGCGACGGTGAACTCGACGCCCCTGTGATTCATGGCCTTCTCCCACGATTCACTTCCATCACTGAGAACATGCTGGGCGGCATAATATTCCAGGGAAAGCCAAATCTGTCGGTAAGCCCCGGATAGCTCACGGCTATCTCGCACGCGCAGGCGCTCCGAAACATTCGAAATCGGATGTCGAAAGACGCCGGCCACGCGCGGCGGCGCGAGACCTCATGCCCGTGGTTCTCCGACCAAGAACAGAGTTCCTGGGATGGGTAAGGGCACCTTCCGGAACGCGGCGGCATATGCCTTGCTCGGCCCGATGACGGTCAACAACATGGGCGCGTCATGCCGGGCATTCCCCGCCGCTATTCTCATTTCGTGTTCGGAATCATCCAGTCCGGACTGACCTCGCTGATCGCCGCAGCCATCGCCAGCTTTCCGGCAGGGAACGCACTGGACTTCCTCGCGCACTGGATGGTGTCGTGGCTGATCGCATGGGCGGCGATGCTGCCGATCGTGCTGCTCGCGGCGCCGGCGATCCGCGCCTTCTCGCTGCGGCTGACGCAGGAGGAGGGCGGTTCGCAAACCGGCCGGCCGGCATGGAAATCGGCATCAAAATCGGAATGAAATCGGAATGAAAAACCCCGCTTGGAAGAACCAAGCGGGGAAAGGTTATTGGAGGCTGAGGTGCTGGGCTGCAACACCATAGCCAGGCGACCCTAGCCGGCTCAGCTTACGACAGCCTGACAAGGCCTGATGGTGGCAGCAAAAGCCGGACCTCGGCGGGCCGCAGACTGGCCCCGCACCGGTCCCAATTTCGACATCCGTTCGCACAACTCAGGACACAACCGCAGGCGAGATTTCGCAGCGACGGTGCTGCCATGGGGGAAACGTGGCGCACCGGCAACGGGGTGGCATCATGGACAACGTAGAGCGGTCATTCGCCGCCGCGACGGCGGCTGGCTTCGTCGTGCTGGTGATCGGCATCGGGTTGCTGGTTCTGCTATAGGCGGCGTTGGGTGCCGGGATATGGCTCCGCGACTGGAAAGGCCCATGCGCGCCTTTCAAAAACACGAAAACAACCCCATGCACAGTAGCCCGCCGGAAAATTCTTCTCGTTCAATCAATGGTTTACTGGTAGTAATTAGATACCATATCGACTCGGACTCGCCTCCACGGCCATCCGAATCCCGATTCCCGTGCCGATCTTTTTGAGATCAATGGCGCCGCTCCGGCCTCGTCGCTGGCGCGTTGCCGCTGGCGAACACCGCCGCCGCCTGCCCAGCCAGCCGGCCTGTCAGCTCCCAAGCCCTCGTCCCCGCGGCCTTAGTGAACCTTGATCGCGTCCAGCGGCAGATGGAGTTCGGCGGCACGCTCTTCGCGATCCTTCTTGCGGAACTCGTTTTCCTTGCGCTCGAACTTGCTCAGCTCCTCTCGCGCCGCCTCCAGCAGTGGAGTGCGCCGGCTCGTATCGTGATGCGTATTTTCGGTCATGATTGGAAGTCCCAGAGTTGCAGTCTCATCCAAGAGAAGGCCGCAGACCGCGAAAGGTTCGGTGCCGCAGGATTACCGAATTCTGGCGGCGTGCGGGTCATCCGTCTTTGATGCGCGTCAGCCAGAGCGTGCAAATTCCCAAAAGAACATATTGCGAACATAGAACAAATAGGGTACATTGCTTTTATCGCCGCGCCGCCTCGCCAATCGTTTGTCCCTCACGCGAATCCTCGTCATAAGGAGCACGACCCGATGTCCACCACTGCCCTGCGTATCGTCGAAGGATCCTCCATGGACAAGAGTAAAGCTCTCGCCGCCGCGCTCTCCCAGATCGAGCGGCAGTTCGGCAAGGGCTCGGTGATGAAGCTGGGCAAGAACGACCGTTCGATGGATGTCGAGGCGATCTCGTCGGGCTCGTTGGGGCTCGATATCGCGCTCGGGATCGGCGGCCTGCCGAAGGGGCGCGTCGTGGAGATCTACGGGCCGGAATCCTCGGGCAAGACCACGCTGGCGCTGCACACGGTTGCGGAAGGGCAGAAGAAGGGCGGCATCTGCGCCTTCATCGACGCCGAGCACGCGCTCGACCCGGTCTATGCGCGCAAGCTGGGCGTCAACATCGACGAGCTCCTGATCTCCCAGCCGGACACCGGCGAGCAGGCGCTGGAAATCTGCGACACGCTGGTGCGCTCCGGCGCGGTCGACGTGCTGGTGATCGATTCGGTCGCGGCCCTGGTGCCGAAAGCCGAGCTCGAGGGCGAGATGGGCGACGCGCTGCCGGGCCTGCAGGCCCGTCTGATGAGCCAGGCGCTGCGCAAGCTGACGGCGTCCATCAACAAGTCCAATACCATGGTGATCTTCATCAACCAGATCCGCATGAAGATCGGTGTGATGTACGGCTCGCCGGAGACCACCACCGGCGGCAACGCGCTGAAATTCTACGCCTCCATCCGTCTCGACATCCGCCGCATCGGCGCGATCAAGGAGCGCGACGAGGTTGTCGGCAACACCACCCGCGTCAAGGTCGTGAAGAACAAGCTGGCGCCGCCCTTCAAGCAGGTCGAGTTCGACATCATGTACGGCGAGGGCGTCTCCAAGATGGGCGAGATCCTCGATCTCGGCGTCAAGGCCGGCATCGTCGAAAAGTCCGGCGCCTGGTTCTCCTATGACAGCCAGCGTCTTGGCCAGGGCCGCGAGAATTCGAAAGCATTCCTGAAGGCCAACCCCGACATCACCGCCAAGATCGAAACCTCGATCCGCCAGAACTCCGGCCTGATCGCCGAGCAGATTCTCGCCGGGAGCCCCGAGCGTGACGCCGACGGCGAGGAGCCGGCGGACGAGTAAGCTTCAACAGTAAAGTTTTTCGCGAGGAGCGGGCGCTGAGGACGTTGAGTTGCCGACGTCGTCAGTGCCCGTTTCGTTTTGCCTGGAGTATTTAGGCGATGAAGCGTGCGTTTCTGACGAGTTCGTCCGGCTTCGACCTCATGCGCTCGGGCCTTGCCGAAATCGTCATCCCCTTCACGTTCCGCTTTGTCGATGGGCCTCCGCCTCTTGACGAACTTGCAGTCTATGTCGCCGCTCGCTCGGGGGGAGCGGGTCCGGGGACGCACTGGTCGGACTTCGTTGGACGCCGGCCGTCGGCTGCCGAAGACCGCAGACATCTCTCGCTGGTCGAGTTCTGCCAATCCTACGACGTCGTCGAATTGTGGTTCGATCGGACCCCAAATGATCAGCTCCAGCTGATCTGGCTGCTCGAATATCTCCGCTCCCACCCAGAGACCGTGGCCAAGTCAAAGCTCCGACTGATTGCCTTCGATCTCATCTCACAGGAGGCGGCGAACATTAGTAAGTCGCTGTCCTACATTCCGGCTGTCGACATCACCTCGGATGAACTCGCAACGGCAAGGAAGGCTTGGCTGGCCTACGCCGCGCCGACGCCCGAGGCCTGTGTCGGCCTCGTTGACAACGATCTGAGTGCCCTGCCGATGCTGAAGCCGGCCTTGATCGACTTGCTGGCGGAGCTTCCGTCAATTTCGACGGGGCTCGGCGCGACGGAAATGCGATTCCTCGAACTCATTGCACGGGGTTACGAACGGACGAATGCATTGTTCCATCTGCGTAGTCTTCGCCGTACGCGTGGTTTTAGCGAGTTTGAGCTGGGGTGGTTGCCGCACGGACTTGCGCTAGGTCCGAGACCCGCGATTGCCGGACTCGACGATGAACTGCGGAATATCCGCCGAGAGAATCTGAGGGACCGTGATGACGCTTATCTGCGGAGCAGATTGTCGATAACGGAGTTTGGGAGGTCGGTGCTGGCGGGCAGGGAAGATTTCAGCCGCCACAATCCAATCGATCGCTGGTGGGGCGGCACGCGGCTGACCAACGATCGGCTGTGGCGCTACGGCCCTTCTTTGACGAAGCCTTGAGGCCACCGGCATGATGCGGCTCATTGTGACAACGGACTCGTCCACCGCCGGCGCGATCCAACGCGCCGGCCTTGCTGATCTCGTGATTGCGATCGAGCGCCGGCTGGTCTGGGGACCGTTGCCGTCCGATGTCGAGCTCGATGCGTTTTTTGCGCCACGCACCAAGCAGCCACATGGCCTTCATTGGCTGGATGATATGCCGCGCTGGCGTCTCGAAGGATCGGGTGCGAAGGATCGCGGATTGATCGAATTGTTCGCTGAATGCGACTCGGTCGAATTGTGGATGGAGTCAGAGCCGAATGCGCAATTGATTCTGCTCCGGTTGCTCGACTACTGCTGGCGCGAGAAATCGGCGGTTCCCAAGCTCGTCATGCGTCAGCTGGACATCTCCGTTGGCGGCGCCGATGCCGAGCGACTTGCAGCGCTCAACCCGCCGACCGTCAAGCCCACGAAAGATCACCTTGATCTGACCGGCCGTGCGTGGCGCGCCTATCGCGCGCCGACGCCGCAGGACTGGTTTGATCTCCTCAAGGCGGATTTAGGCCTGCTGCCGCAACTCGGTCAGTGTGTGGCGGACCTCCTCGACGAGCTTCCGAGTGTCGCCATCGGTCTTGGAGCGACTGAAACGCGAATGCTGGAGTTGATCGCACCGGGCGACGTGCATCCCTTTGACGTTTTCCCGGGTGAGCAGAAACGCAATGAGCGGCGCGTTTTCGACTACTGGGAAGTCGGAGCGCTGCTCGATGGCCTCGTGCGATGTCCGGAGCCGGCGATATCGGGGCTCGACGAGGGGCCGTTTACGCTCGACATGCACAACGATCCTCTCCGTCACGCGCGATACAAGCAGTCCCGTTTGTCGCTCACCGATTTTGGGAAGGCGGTGCTGGCAGGAGAAGACGATTTCCTCCGTCATAACCCGATCCACCGATGGTGGGCTGGGACTGAGCTGACCAATGAACGGCTGTGGCGGTGGGATCGCGAAAGCCGATCGTTGGTTGCGCCCTAGATGCGCGTTCAGTGCCGTAGGGGGTGGGTTAGCCCTGCGACTGCGCGCAGCGCAGTTCGCACGGCGTAACCCACCACTGTTCGTCGCCGCGGAAGCTAAAGCGGTGGGTTACGCCGGCGGTCTGCGCCTTCGCGCCGCCGCCAGCTAACCCACCCTACGAAACCTCCGTCGCGTCTTACTCCGCCGCCTCCGCGTAATCGCTCACCGGCGGGCACGAGCACACCAGATTGCGGTCGCCATAGACGTTGTCGACGCGCCCCACCGGGCTCCAGTATTTGTCGGTGCGCGAGGTGCCTGCGGGGAAGCAGCCCTCGGCGCGGGTGTAGGCGCGCTTCCAATCGTCGTCCGCGATGTCATGCACGGTGTGTGGGGCATGACGCAGCGGCGACGCCTCGATCTTGAAGCGGCCGGCTTCGACCTCGGCGATTTCCTTCCGGATCGCGATCATGGCATCGCAGAAGCGATCCAGCTCCGCCTTGGATTCCGACTCGGTCGGCTCGATCATCAGCGTGCCCGGCACCGGAAAGCTCATGGTCGGCGCATGGAAGCCGTAGTCGATCAGGCGCTTGGCGATGTCGTCGACGGTGACGCCTGAGGTCGTCTTCAGCGCGCGGGGATCGACGATACACTCGTGCGCGACGCGGCCCTTTTCGTTCTTGTAGAGAACCGGGAAGTGCGCATCGAGCCTTGCTGCGACGTAGTTGGCGTTGAGGATCGCGATCTCGGTGGCGCGCTTGAGGCCTTCGCCGCCCATCATCAGGATGTAGATGTAGGAGATGGTGAGGATCGAAGCCGAGCCGAACGGCGCGGCCGAGACCGGCCCCACGGGCGCTTTCCCATCCGTCGCGGGATGACCGGGCAGGAACGGCTTAAGGTGCGCCTTGACGCCGATCGGGCCCATGCCCGGGCCGCCGCCGCCATGCGGAATGCAGAAGGTCTTGTGCAGATTGAGATGGCTGACATCGGCGCCGTAGTCGCCGGGCCGGGACAAGCCGACCTGCGCGTTGAGGTTGGCGCCGTCGAGATAAACCTGGCCGCCATGGCCATGCACGATGTCGCAGATCTCGCGAATGTGCTCCTCGAACACGCCATGGGTCGAGGGATAGGTGATCATGACAGCGGCGAGGTCGTTTGAATGCTTTTCCGCCTTGGCGCGGAGATCGTTGACGTCGACATCGCCGTTCTTTTCGCAGGCGACCACCACCACGTCCATGCCAACCATCGCGGCCGAAGCCGGGTTGGTGCCGTGGGCGGAGGAGGGGATCAGGCAGATCTTGCGATGCGTCTCGCCACGCGCCGCGTGATAGCCGCGGATGGCCAGAAGCCCGGCATATTCGCCTTGCGCGCCCGAGTTCGGCTGCAGCGAGATCGCGTCATAGCCGGTGATGTCGCACAGCCACTTCTCCAGGCGCGCGAACAGCGCGTGATAGCCGCGTGCCTGCTCGCGCGGGGCGAACGGATGCAGCGAGCCGAACTCGGGCCAGGTCAGCGGCATCATCTCGGTGGTCGCGTTCAGCTTCATGGTGCACGAGCCGAGCGGGATCATCGCGCGGTCGAGCGCGAGGTCGCGATCGCTGAGCTTGCGCATGTAGCGCAGCATCTCGGTTTCCGAGCGATGCGCGTGGAAGACGGGGTGGGTGAGGAAAGAGGTCGCGCGCTTGAGCGTCTCCGGCAGCGCCTCGCGCGTGGTGGCGTCAATCTCGGCATAGGCAAGCTGGCCGCCGAAGGCGCGCCAGACCGCTTCGACCGTCGCGGGCGTGGTGGTCTCGTCGAGCGCGATCCGCAATGCGGTTTCGCCGACGCCAAGGTTGATCTTGTCGGCAGCGGCGCGCGCGACGATCTCGGCGCGTTTGCCACCTGCATCCACGCTGAGCGTGTCGAAGAAATTGTCGGACTGAAGCGTAAAGCCGAGCTTGCGCAGGCCGGCCGCCAGCACGGCGGCGCGGCGATGCACGTTGCGCGCGATCTGCGAAAGGCCTTCGGGGCCGTGATAGACCGCATACATCGAGGCGATCACGGCGAGCAGCACCTGCGCGGTGCAGATGTTGGAGGTCGCCTTCTCGCGACGGATGTGCTGCTCGCGGGTCTGCAGCGCGAGGCGATAGGCCGGCATTCCGCGCGAATCCACGGAGAGGCCGACGATGCGGCCGGGCAGCGAGCGCTTGAGCGCATCGCGCACCGCCATATAGGCCGCGTGCGGTCCGCCATAGCCCATCGGCACGCCAAAACGTTGCGCCGAGCCGATGGCGATGTCCGCGCCGAGCTCGCCGGGCGAGGCGAGCAGTGTCAGCGCCAGCAGATCGGCGGCGATGATCGCGAGCGCGCCCTTGGCCTTCAGGCTGGCGATCGCGGGCCTGAGGTCGCGCACAGCGCCTGAACTGCCCGGATATTGCAGCAGCGCGCCAAGCACGTCCGTCTTGTCGAGATCGGTGAGGGGATCGCCGACGACCAGGGTCCAGCCCAGGGGCTCCGCGCGGGTGCGCATCACCGCGAGCGTCTGCGGATGCACGTCCTTGTCGACGAAGAAGGCCTTTGCTTCGACCCGTGAGTGCCGCTCCGCGAGCGCCATCGCTTCGGCGGCAGCGGTGGCCTCGTCGAGCAGCGAGGCGTTGGCGACGTCGAGCCCGGTGAGGTCGCAGATCATGGTCTGGAAGTTGAGCAGCGCCTCGAGCCGGCCCTGGCTGATTTCGGGCTGGTAGGGCGTGTACGCCGTGTACCAGGCCGGGTTCTCCAAAATGTTGCGCTGGATCACCGCGGGCAGGATCGTGCCGGAATAGCCTTGGCCGATCAGCGAGGTGAAGACCTGGTTCTGGGCGGCGAGTTCGGCCATATGCGCGATCGCTTCGGTCTCGCTCAAGGGCTTGCCGAGATCGAGTGGGGCGGTCTGCCGGATCGAGGCCGGCAGCGTCTGCGCCATCAGCGTGTCGACGCTGTTCGCGCCGACGGCCTCGAGCATCGCGGTGACGTCGCGCGCGGAGGGGCCGATGTGGCGGCGAACGAAGCTGGTGGTATCGCCATTGGATTTGCGGTGCGCGGTCATCATGGGTCCTCGCTTCAGATGTTCTTGTCGCCGTCATGCCCCGCGAAGGCGGGGCATCCAGTAAACGCAGCCGCTTCGGCTGGGGCCGATGGGCCGCGGCGTACTGGATCGTCCGCCCCAGTGCGCAGTGCGCACAAGGCGGACGATGACACCGAATATGAGGTCGGAGTTCGCATCATCTCACGCCGTGTGGGCCTTGTACGCCGCTTCGTCCATCAGACCGCCGAGCTCGCTCTTGTCGGCAATCTTGATCTTGAAGAACCAGGCCGCGCCTTGCGCATCCGAGTTCACCAGTGCGGGCTCGGCGGCGAGCGCAGCGTTGGTCTCGAGCACTTCGCCGGTCACAGGCGCGTAGACGTCCGATGCGGCCTTCACGGATTCCACGACGGCGGCGGGTTCGGCCTTCTTCAGCGTGCGGCCGAGCTTGGGCAATTCGACGAACACGACGTCGCCGAGCTGCGATTGCGCGTAGTCGGTGATGCCGACGGTGGCGACATCGCCGTCGATCGCGAGCCATTCGTGGTCGGACGTGTAGAGCGTCGTGGTCATTTTCTCGGTCCTCAGCGTTTGTAGGTGTTTTTCACGAAGGGCATGGCGGCGATTTGCACGGCCAGGCGTTGGCCGCGCACTTCGGCGAAGAGTTTTGTGTCGATCGCGCTCGATGCCGTGGGCACATAGCCCATCGCGACCGGCGCATTCAGGCTCGGGCCGAAACCGCCCGAGGTGACCTTTCCGATCGGCTCGGCGGAGGTCGCGTCCGCAAACAGCAGCGCGCCCTCGCGCACCGGCGCGCGGCCCTCGGTGCGCAGGCCGACGCGGCGGCGGGACGCGCCATGGTCGAAATGGGCGAGAATCTTTGCCGCGCCGGGGAAGCCGCCGGCACGCGCGCCGCCGGTGCGGCGGCTCTTCTGCACCGACCATTCCAGTGCGGCCTCGACCGGCGTGGTCGCGGTGTCGATGTCGTGGCCGTAAAGACAAAGCCCGCCTTCGAGCCGCAGGCTGTCACGGGCGCCGAGCCCGATCGGCATGACGTCCGGATTGTCCAGCAGGGCCTTGGCGAGCCGTTCGGCATCGCCGGCAGGAACCGAAATCTCGAAGCCGTCCTCGCCGGTATAGCCGGAGCGCGAGACGAAGCAGTCGAGGCCGGCGACCTTGTGCGGGCCGGAATCCATGAATTTCATGTCGGGCGCCTCTGCACATAATTTCGCCAGCGCCGATTCCGCCTTCGGCCCCTGCAGCGCAATCAGCGCGCGGTCGGCCAGCTGCTCGATGACGCAGTCGTCCGAGAGATTCGCGCGCAGATGCGCCTCGTCCTCGGCCTTGCAGGCGGCATTGACGACCAGGAAGAGGTGATCGCCGAAATTGGCGACCATCAGATCATCCAGAATCCCGCCCTCGGCATTGGTGAACTGGGCGTAGCGCTGCCGGCCAGGCGCGATCGCCATGATATCCTGCGGCACCAGCCGTTCCAGCGCGCGGGCGGCGTCCTCGACCTTGCCCGATTTCGGCCGGAGCGCGATCTGGCCCATGTGGGAGACGTCGAACAGGCCGGCTGCGTTGCGGGTATGAAGGTGCTCCTTCAGGACTCCGGCCGGATATTGCACCGGCATGTCATAGCCCGCGAACGGCACCATCTTGCCGCCGAGCGAGACATGAAGATCGTAAAGGGGGGTACGTTTCAGGGAGTCTTTGTCGTCACGCGCAAGCATCGGGGGGCCCTCGGCGGTTCCCCGGGAACGATTTCCCGTGGACACCAGTCGAAGCCCCATCTGTCGCTGTGCCTGAGAGTATTATCCCGTCGGCGGACGCTGTCCGGACCTAAACCCGTCGGCGCCTCTTTCCAGATGCTGTCAAAGCCACGCGGTCCTTTTGCCTGAGAGTTTCCGGGGCGGTTGCTCCTTCGGCGCCGGCACCAGTGCCGGTCTCTCCCGACGTGGCCGTACGATACAGACGGGTAAAGACCACAGGCCGGCCAAGCCTGTCAACGCGGCATCGGCGGCTTTCCAACGGATTACGCGACTGCGGCAACGCCTTGATCTGGCTGCACAGTTTCTGGACAGCGAAGCTGGCCTTGTCTAAAAGCGCTTTGACCCGCAGATATCAGCCCAAACTCGCGGTTTGGATGGCTGGAAGGCGGGTGCAAGCACACCCGATTGGATGAACATGAGCGGCGTCAACGAGATCAGGTCGACCTTTCTGAACTTCTTTGCCGAGAACGGCCACGAGATCGTGTCGTCCTCGCCATTGGTGCCGCGCAACGATCCGACGTTGATGTTCACCAATGCCGGCATGGTGCAGTTCAAGAACGTTTTCACCGGCGTCGAGAAGCGGCCCTACCAGCGCGCCACCACCTCGCAGAAATGCGTGCGCGCCGGCGGCAAGCACAATGACCTCGACAATGTCGGCTACACCGCGCGCCATCTCACCTTCTTCGAGATGCTCGGCAACTTCTCGTTCGGCGACTATTTCAAGGAGCGCGCGATCGAGCTGGCGTGGAAGCTGATCACGAAGGAATACGGGCTCAAGAAGGACAAGCTGCTCGTCACGGTCTATCACACCGACGACGAGGCGGCCGGACTGTGGAAGAAGATCGCTGGCTTCTCCGAGGACCGCATCATCCGCATCCCGACCTCGGACAATTTCTGGGCGATGGGCGACACCGGCCCGTGCGGCCCGTGCTCGGAAATCTTCATCGATCGCGGCGAGCACATCTGGGGCGGGCCTCCGGGCTCCCCGGAGGAGGACGGCGATCGCTTCCTCGAATTCTGGAACCTGGTGTTCATGCAGTACGAGCAGGTGACGAAGGAGGAGCGCGTGGCGCTGCCGCGTCCCTCGATCGACACCGGCATGGGGCTGGAGCGCATGGCCTGCATCATGCAGGGCGTTGACAGCGTGTTCGAGACCGACCTGTTCCGTCATTTGATCGACGCGACGGCGTCTGCCTTGGGAAGCGGGCCGGACGAGAAGACCGTGGCCTCGTTCCGCGTCATCGCCGACCATCTGCGTTCGTCGGCCTTCCTCGTCGCCGACGGCGTGCTGCCCTCGAACGAGGGCCGCGGCTACGTGCTGCGCCGGATCATGCGCCGCGCGATGCGCCATGCGCAGCTGCTCGGTGCGCAAGAGCCGCTGATGCATCGGCTGGTCTGGGCGCTGGTGCGCGAGATGGGCCAGGCCTATCCGGATCTGATGCGCGCGGAAAACCTGATCGAGGAAACGCTGCGGCTGGAAGAGACCCGCTTCCGCAAGACGCTGACGCGCGGCCTCGCCATCCTCGACGAGAAGAGCGCGTCCTTGAAGAAGGGCGACATGTTCGACGGCGACGTCGCCTTCACGCTGTACGACACCTATGGCTTCCCGCTCGACCTGACGCAGGACGCGCTGAAGTCGCGCGGCATCAGCGTCGACCAGGCGTCCTTCACCGATGCGATGGAGCGTCAGAAGGCCAAGGCGCGCGAATCCTGGAAGGGGTCTGGCGAAGCTGCTTCCGAGGCGATCTGGTTCCCGCTGCGTGAGAAGCTGGGCGCAACCGAATTCCTGGGTTACGAGACCGAGAGCGCTGAAGGCGTGGTGACCGCGCTGGTCAAGTACGGCAAGGAAGCCACGAGCCTCAAGGCCGGCGACACCGGCGCGATCGTGCTGAACCAGACGCCGTTCTACGCGGAGTCCGGCGGCCAGGTCGGCGACACCGGCGTATTGACCGGCGAGGGCGGCCTCAAATTCCGCGTCACCGACACCCAAAAGAAGCTCGGCGATTTCTTCGTTCACGTCGGCATTGTGGAGAGCGGCGAGCTGAAGGTCGGCACCGCGCTGCAGCTCGAAGTGGATCACGGCAGGCGCTTTTCGATCCGCGCGCATCACTCGGCCACGCATCTCATCCACGAGGCGCTGCGCCAGGTGCTCGGCGACCACATCGCCCAGCGCGGCTCGATGGTCGCGCCGGATCGGCTGCGTTTCGACTTCGTGCATCCGAAGCCGATCACGGCGGAAGAGCTCGCGCGGGTCGAGGACATCGCCAACGACGTGGTGCTGGAGAATGACGAAGTCTCGACCCGCGTCATGGGCGTGGACGAGGCCCGCGAGGCCGGCGCACGCGCCCTGTTCGGCGAGAAATATGGCGACGAGGTTCGCGTCGTCTCGATGGGCCGGACCGCGCGCGAGCGCGGCGCCAACGCACTCGGCTGGTCGGTCGAACTGTGCGGCGGCACGCATGTGAAGCGCACCGGCGACATCGGGCTGATCACGCTAACGGGCGAGAGCGCGGTCGCCTCCGGCGTGCGCCGCATCGAGGCGCTGACCGGCAACTACGCGCGAAAACACGCCAACGACACCATGGCGCTGGCGAAGACCGCGGCCCACGAGCTGCGCACCTCGATCGACGACGTCCCGGCGCGCATTGCCGCGCTGATGGAGGAGCGCAAGAAACTCGAGCGCGAACTCTCCGACGCCCGCAAGAAGCTGGCGATGGGCGGCGGTGCAGCTTCGAGCAACGGCGCGGCCTCCGGCGTGCGCGAAGTCGGCGACGTCAAGCTGATGGCGCGCGCGGTCGAGGGCATCGAGATGAAGGATCTGAAGAGCCTTGCCGACGACGGCAAGAAGCAGATCGGCTCCGGCGTCGTCGCCATCGTCGGCGTCACCGAGGACGGCAAGGCCGGCGTCGTCGTCGGCGTCACCGCGGACCTCACCTCGCGCTTCAATGCGGTCAATCTGGTGAAGGTCGCCTCCGAGGCGCTTGGCGGCAAGGGCGGTGGCGGCCGGCCCGACATGGCGCAGGCCGGCGGCCCTGATGGCGCGAATGCGGCCGCGGCGCTCACGGCGATCGAAAAAGCCATGATCGAACAAAAATCGGCCGGCGCGTAGGCAGGTGCGCCCCGTTCCGCGAGGACGTGGCTCAGCCGATCCCGATCTGAGGGATCGCCTCTACGAATTGCTGGAGCACGATCCGCTGGCCTATTCGGTCGGGTCGCGCTTCATCCAGCTGATCATCGGCGTCATCGTGCTCGACGTGGTCGCGATGATCCTTGCCTCGGTGCCGGAGCTGGACGCGGAATTCGGCGCGCTGTTCGCGGGCATCTCCATCCTCGCCGTGATCGTGTTCGCGCTGGAATATGCCGCGCGGCTGTGGACGGTGGCGGGCCATACCCAGCGCCCGGCGTCCGCGTTGTCGGATCGGCTCAGTTATGTCTTCTCCGCACTCGGCATCATCGATCTCCTCGCGTTCCTGCCCGCCGCGGTCGTGCTCGCCACCGGCCGGCATGCGACGCTGGCAGCGCTCGGCGTGCTGCCGTTCTTCAAGCTGGTGCGCTACTCGCCGGCGATGCGTTCGCTGCTCGCGGCCGTGCACGCCGAGCGGCGGGCGCTGATCGGCTGCATCGTCATCCTGATCGGCGCGGTGCTGACGTTTGCCTCGCTACTCTACGCCATCGAGCGCGACGTGCAGCCGGACAAGCTCGGCACCATTCCGCAGGCGATGTGGTGGGCGATCGTGACGCTCGGCACCGTCGGTTACGGCGACGTCGTGCCGGTGACGGCGCTCGGAAAGTTCATCTCCGTCTTCACCATCATCAGCGGATTTGCCATGATCGCGCTGCCGGTCGCGATCATCTCGACGGCCTTTGCGGAAGAGGTGAAGCGGCGCGACTTCGTGGTCACCTGGGGCATGCTGGCGCGGGTGCCGCTGTTCTCGCATCTCAGCGCATCCGAGATCGCCGACATCATGCGGCTGCTGCGGGCGCGCACGATCGAGCAGGGCGAGATATTGGTGCGGCGAGGCGATGCGGCTTCGTCGATGTATTTCATCACCGCCGGCGAGGTCGAGATCGCGCTGCCGAACCAGCAGGTGCGGCTCGCGGATGGCACCTTCTTCGGGGAGATCGCGCTGCTGCACAAAACCAAGCGCAGCGGCACGGTGACGGCGACGCGCAAGACCCGACTGCTCGTGCTCGACGCCCAGGACTTTCACGCCCTGATCGAACGCATGCCGACGCTCGCCGCGCATGTCCACAAGACGGCAAAGGCGCGGCTGGAGGGGAGCGGCGACCTTGCGGTGGCGGAGCTGGCGCAGGCGGAGCGCGAAGGCACCGACCGCTGAGCGCTCAGCCTTTCTTCAGGAAGACGTAGTCGGCCGAATAGGGCGCGCTCTTGAAATCGCCGGCCTTGTCGCAAGAACCCTCGAGCTTGCCGCCATGGGTGTTGATGCGCTGAACCGTCGTAACCGGCGTGAGGACGCCACTGCCCCGGTGGGTCGTCACTTCCAGCTTCAGCCAGGGAATGTCGGCCGCGGTGGTACCCGGGGCATTGCCGGCGGCCTTGGCGGCCACGGCGCTGCCGTCGGCATGCTCCCAGTTCGGTCCGGCATAGTGACGGCCGATCGTCTTGCCCTCAGACAGCAGGGTGGCGATCGGTTCGCGAAAACCCCAGGCGAGCTTGCCGTCGGTGCCGGCCTTGCACTCATAGACCTGCGCGCCCTCGGCGTGGACGCTGAGCACGACGCTCTCGCCGGGCGCCGCGATGGCGTCGGGGAGTGGGTCGGCGGCCAGAGCCGGTCCAGCGAGCAGCAACAGGCAGGGGACGGCAAGCTTGATCGACATGGTCGCATCTTCACGCAAAGGTCCAAATAAGCGAACGGGCCGCGCTTGCGACGCGGCCCGTGATGATGTCCGGCCCAGTCGGGCGAAATTGCGGACGGCTTACGCCGCCAGCGCCTTCCCGAGGTTCTCGGCGACCTTGTCGAGGAAGCCGGTGGTCGAGAGCCAGCGCTGGTCGGCGCCGACCAGAAGCGCGAGGTCCTTGGTCATGTAGCCTTCCTCGACGGTGTCGACGCAGACCTTCTCCAGGGTGTTGGCGAACTTGGCGAGCTCGGCATTGTTGTCGAGCTTGGCGCGGTGCGACAGGCCGCGGGTCCAGGCGAAGATCGACGCGATCGAGTTGGTCGAGGTCTCCTTGCCCTTCTGGTGCTCGCGATAGTGGCGGGTCACCGTGCCGTGGGCGGCTTCGGCTTCCACTGTCTTGCCGTCGGGGGTGAGGAGAACCGAGGTCATCAGGCCGAGCGAGCCGTAGCCCTGCGCCACGGTGTCGGACTGCACGTCGCCGTCGTAATTCTTGCAGGCCCAGACATAACCGCCGGACCATTTCAGCGCGGAGGCGACCATGTCGTCGATCAGGCGGTGCTCGTAGGTCAGGCCCTTGGCGTCGAATTCCTTCTTGAACTCGCGCTCGTAGATGTCCTGGAAGATGTCCTTGAACCGACCGTCATAGATCTTCATGATCGTATTCTTGGTCGAGAGATAGACCGGGTAGTTGCGCAGCAGGCCGTAATTCAACGACGCGCGGGCGAAGTCGATGATGGAGTCGTCGAGATTGTACATCTGCATGGCGACGCCGGCGCCCGGGGTCTTGAACACTTCCTTCTCGATCACCGTGCCGTCCTCGCCGACGAACTTCATCGTCAGCGTACCCTTGCCCGGGAACTTGATGTCGGTGGCGCGATACTGGTCGCCATAGGCGTGGCGGCCGATGATGATCGGCTTGGTCCAGCCGGGAACCAGGCGCGGCACGTTCTTGCAGATGATCGGCTCGCGGAAGATCACGCCGCCGAGGATGTTGCGGATGGTGCCGTTCGGCGACTTCCACATCTGCTTGAGGTTGAACTCCTTCACCCGCGCCTCGTCCGGAGTGATGGTGGCGCACTTGACGCCGACGCCGACCTTCTTGATGGCCTCGGCGGCGTCGATCGTCACCTGATCGTTGGTCTCGTCACGGTACTCCATGCCCAGGTCGAAATAGAGCAGCTCGACATCGAGGAACGGGTTGATCAGCTTGTCCTTGATGTACTGCCAGATGATCCGGGTCATCTCGTCGCCATCGAGTTCGACGACGGGGTTGGACACCTTGATTTTTGCCATGATCGGGGAAGCCTCTTCGGAACGGCGCTTGTGGCGCGCCACGGGAATATCCGCCGCCTCTTAGCACCTGATAGCAGCGGGCGAAAGCCAAGGGATTATGCACTTTTAGCTCATCCAGCCTCCGCAGATGGGGGGCGGGAGCAGCCCTGCCGCGGGGACCGGGCTGAGGTTTCAGGCGAGATTCAAAAGTCGAATCCAACCCATTATTTCCCTTGAGAATTTCGTCAGGACAGGCAAACGACAGGCGGACGGGCAGCCGGCCCAAGACTGGGTCAAATCCGGGTCGAGACCAGGTCAGGACCGGCCTTGAATCAATTCATGAAGAGCGCCTCTCCAAGGCCTTGAGAACCAGTGTGAAAGCGAAGCGAGATGTCGGGGACTGACAAGAGCAAGGCGGGCCTTTCCCTCGACGGTCCCATTGTCATCCTGGTCGAGCCGCAGCTTGGCGAAAACATCGGCATGGCCGCGCGCGCCATGGGCAACTTCGCGCTGAGCCGATTGCGCATCGTCAATCCTCGCGACGGCTGGCCCAACATCGCCGCCCAGCGCGCCGCGGCCGGGGCCGACTATATTCTGGACAATGTCGAATTGTTCGACACGGTCGGTGAGGCCGTCGCCGATCTCGACCTGCTGTTCGCCACCACCGCGCGCCCCCACGACCAGGCCAAGCCGGTGGTGGGGCCGGAAGCCGCAGCTAGCGAGATTTCCGGGCACGTCGCGGCGGGCGGCAAGGCCGGTATCCTGTTCGGCCGGGAGCGCTGGGGGCTGACTAACGAGGAGGTCGGGCTCGCCAACCGCATCATCACCTTCCCGGTCAATCCGGGCTTTGCCTCGCTCAACCTTGCCCAGGCCGTGCTGCTGGTCGGCTACGAATGGTTCAAGCGGGCGACCTCCGGCGAGCTGCCGCACGCGATGCCGGAGCGCTCCGAACGCGCCTCGCAACACCAGATGCAGGCCTTCTTCGACAATTTGATCCGCGAACTCGACCGGGTCGAATTTCTGCGCCCGGCCGAGAAGCGCGACACCATGCTGGTGAACCTGCGCAACATCTTCACCCGGATGGAGCCGACCAAGCAGGACATGCACACCCTGCACGGGGTGGTGATGGCGATCGCCGAAGGACGCAAGGGCCCGGCCAAGGGCGGTGTGCTCGACGGCGAGCAGGCAACGCGGCTGCGTGCGCTTTTGGCCGAGCACGGTCAGGGCGGCGGCGTTCCCGACAGCGGCTCCACCGTGCGCGGCCTCGCCCGCCTGCTCCGCCGCAACCCGACCGATGCCGAACGCCTGCTCTGGCAGGCCCTCACCCGCGACCGCCGCTTCGCAGGCGGGTTCAAGCGCCAGACCCCTGTGGGGCGGCACATCCCGGACTTCGTCTCGTTCCCGCATCGGATCGCGATCGAGCTGGTGAACACGGGTGAGAACGAGACGATCGTCGCGGATCGCGCGTCGCGGCGGGCGTGGCTCGAGGCAAGGGACTATCGGGTGATCGAGATGCGGGCGGCGGATGTCGAGCGGGATATCGAGGCGGAGCTGGTGCGGTTGCAGGGGATGATCGAGAAGGGCGTGTAGATTTTCGTCGGGAAGCAGAGCGAATTGTCGCTCTCGCTCACCTTGGCCGATCAGCGCCGGTTCAGCGCTGAAAGACAACCTTGCCGCCGACCAGGGTCAGGTCCGCCTTGATGTCCTTGATCTGCTCCTCGGGCACGGCCGCGTAGTCAGCGGAGAGCACCACGATGTCCGCCAGCTTTCCGGGCTCAATGGTCCCTTTGCGGGCTTCATCGAAGTTGTAGCGCGAAGCCGCGCTGCTGTAGAGCCGTAGGGCCTGCTCGCGCGTAATAGCTTCTGCCGAGCCGTAGATGTTTCCGTTGGGATCCTTCCTGGTCACCATGATGTACATGTTGAGGAAGGGGTTGATCGGGTTGACCGGAAAATCCGTCCCGGCGCCGAGGCTGTTGAGTCCCATTTTTTCGATCAACGTCCTGGTCGGCACGGCGCGGTCAGCGGTCGCTTTCCCGAGAAATCGTTCGACGGTCGCTCCCTTATCCCACATGAAAACATTCTGAAAATCGATGCGGACTCCTAGTCTTTGCGCACGCTCCATCTGTTCTGGCCGGATCAGGCTGGCGTGGATGAGGACGAAGCGACGGTCGCGGATCGATTTTTCTTTATCCGCTGCCTCGAAGGCATCGAGCACCTGGTCAACACCCAGGTCGCCCACGACGTGGACTCCGACACGCCAGTCATAACGGTTGCAGACGGAGATGAGTTGCTTCAGCCGCTCAGGTGTCTGCTGCGTGATGCCGTGATAGTTGTCGTGTGAATCGGGGTACACGTCACGCATGAGCGCCGTCTTCAGCGTCATGCCGCCGTCGTAAAAGATCTTGATGCCGGCGAACTTGAGCCAATCGTCACCGAACCCTGATGAGGCGCCATTGCCTGACATGATCGCTTCCCATGCGGTCAGATCGGCGGGGGGCTCCGGTCGAAACATCACGCCGGTGCGCAAAGTGGCTTTCCCCGCTGCGACAAGCTTCTGCAGCGTTCGGACATCACGTGGCTCTGTTGCGCCTTCGATCACACTGGTGATGCCGAAGCTGTTCAGCACACCTTCGGCAATGGTGAATTGCCGCATTTCGTCGTCTTCTGTCCAAGGTGGTACGGCCTTCTCGACTCGATCGATCGCCGTCTCCACGAGCACGCCGGTCAATTCACCGGCTGCGTCGCGTTCAAACTTTCCACCACTCGGGTCCGCGGTGGTCTTGTCGACACCGACCACTTGTAGAGCCATGGTGTTCGCCATCGAGAAATGCCCGACGGTGCGAAGATAGACCGGGTTGTTCGGAGCAACACTATCGATCTCCTGCCTCGTGAGATAGCGCTTCTCGGCCAATTGTGAGGGCGGATGCCACGCGCCACCTACAACCCACTCACCCGGCTTCTTCTTGGTGGCGAATGATTTGATGGCCTCGAGCGCGTCCGCGACGGTCTTGGCTCGGCCCAGGCTTACGACATAGTCGCCCAGACCAGCGGCCTTGAAGTGAGCGTGTGTATCGATCAATCCGGGGATGACGGTCTTGCCGGACACGTCGAGCACGCGGGTCCGGGCGCCTGCAAGCGCCTTGATCGAAGCACTGGTTCCGGTCGCGATGATCTTTCCATCCGCGACGGCGACTGCCTCCGTGACGGTCGATCGGTCGTCTAAGGTCAGAACCTTGCCATTAACGAGGACGAGGTCAGGCGCATTAAGCTCCGGCTGCTGTGCCTCGGCATTTGCGACGCCAGCGACGAACATGCCCGTAGCAAGTATTGCAAATGCCTTTAACTTGCGGACCATCGCGTACCCTCTTGGATCTTTTTTGCTTGGCGACAGCTGCAAGAGTATCTTTGATTAAACGTGGGTTCAACGCTTCTCGACGGTTGGCAGCGTCGCACGGATGGCAAAGTGGAGTGCTCCCGTGGTTAGCTGGAAAGCTGGCCGTCCCGGTACCGGGCGCCCATGTCCCCTCTACGAACGACGCCCGAGCTGCACCTCGCGCTCCACCGCAATCCATGTCGTGCGCGCCACCGCCAGCAACTTCCCGGCTCCACCATGCACCGCAGCCTCGGCCGTGCGCTTGCGGCCATCGCGGCCCGTCGGCCAGGCCGTGATGATGCAGGGCTCGCCGGGGTGCGGGCGGGCCTCGATCCGCGCCGACATCCGCCCCAGCAGCAACGGTGCCTTGTCGAAGCTGCCGGTCTGCTGATCGCAATTGCAGGCAAAGCCGGTGGGGCAGTCGAGCGCCGACCAGAGGAATTCCGGCGCGACGAGGCCGTCGTCGGCGGCGAGATTCTTATCCGGTGTCCAGCTCGCTGCCAGAACGGCGT
Organism: Bradyrhizobium sp. 134; assembly: GCF_023074155.1. NCBI lineage: Bacteria > Pseudomonadati > Pseudomonadota > Alphaproteobacteria > Hyphomicrobiales > Nitrobacteraceae > Bradyrhizobium > Bradyrhizobium sp. 134. The sequence goes on from NZ_JADPKX010000006.1 coordinate 154,354, forward strand.
TGTGACCACGGAGCGAGCCGGCAAAAATGCGCAGGCCGTCTCCCTTGGCCCTTGCGGGGCCGCACACGAAACATGTCGGCAGCGGATGCTCGTGCGGCTTCACCGGCGTCAACAATTCGGCCGCGCAGGCCTCCTCGAAGCTGGCTGTTTCCACGCGCGCAAGCTCGACGCTTGCCGGCCGCCCGGTCGCGACGATCTTGTCGCCATCGCGAAGCTGCCATGCGGCGTCGTCCGTTGCGACCGCATCGAGCGGCGTGTCCAGCGGCGGCGGTGCGCGCAGCGTGATCTCCGCGGCGCCGGGAATGTGGCGGGCCAGCCGGCCGCAGACATAGCCGCCGTTGCCGGAGTTCGGAGGACCGCAAAAGCGTTTGTCGATGATGATCTGTGTCATCGGTTTTGTTCTCTCTTCCCCGTGCACTTTACCTGATCTTGAGGACAATTCGCCCCTGAACCGTTCGGTTGGCCACGGCACGCATGGCTTCGCCGGCCTCCTCCAAAGGGAGGACGCGATCGATGTGCGGGCGGATTTTTCCGCCGGCCAGCAATTGCATCAGCGTGGCGTTCATGCGCGCCGCATCGAGGGAGAATTTCTCCGCCCAGGCGCCGACGAAGACCCCGAGGATGGAATAGTTCGTCAGCAGCGGAAGGTTCATCGGGAGCTGGGGAATCTCGCCGCTGGTGAAGCCGATCGGCATCAGCCTTCCGCCCCACTTCATCGACCGGGCCATCTGCTGGAATATCGCGCCGCCGACATTGTCGAAGCCGATATCGATCCCTTCGCCGCCTGTGATCGCCTTGATCCGGTCGCGCAGATCCTCGCTACGATAATTGACGATGTCGCTGGCTCCATAATTGCGAACCAGGGCGGCCTTGTCATCGGAGCCGATCCCGGCGACGACGCGCAAGCCCAAATGGCGGCCGAGATCGACGGCGGCAAGGCCAACTCCGCCGGCAGCGCCGGTGACGAACAGCGTTTCGCCGCGCTGCGCCCTGGCCCGCTCGACCAGCGCATAATAGGCCGTGCCGTAATTGTGCAGGACCGTCGCCGCTGCCTCGAACGCGACGCCTTCCGGCAGAAGCACGCACTTTGAGTCCTTCGCTATCATCCGTTCGGCGTAGCCGCCGGTCCAGGCGCTGCATGCCACGCGGTCGCCGGGAGCGAATGCCGTGACCTCGCCGCCGACCGCGATGACGACACCGGATGCTTCCGTGCCGGGCACGAAGGGCGTCGGCGGCCGCATCTGGTAGAGTCCCGAGACCATCAACTGGTCCATGAAACTGACGGAGGCCGCATGGACGTCGATCAGGATCTCGTCGCCGGAGGGCTTCGGCTCGTCGATTTCACTGAGGCGCAAATCGGCGGGGCCAGTGAATGAGCTGCATAGAATTGCTCTCATCGTGTCGCTCCAACGGATTGTCTGCATTCGGCAGGTTTGCGTAATGGCGTCGCATATCCCGCGACAAGCTTGACGAAATCTGCCTGTCGCGCTGCACCGGTCTTTTCGAACAGGCGCCGGACATGCGTCTTGATCGTCGTATTGGCGACGCCGAGCGCCGCCGCCACTTCGGGAACGCCGCCGAGTTCGACGATCGCGAGCATCACACGCAACTCGGTCGGCGTCAGTTTGAATGCCTTGCCGATCACTTCGGAACGAGGCGGTATCGTGAGCGCCGCCCTGCGGACGAACAACGCTGCGACGGCGCTGTAGGCGACGCCCCCACGTCGGCGCGCGCCGGAAGTCAACGGCAGAGCATGGGCGACGTGGCGCTTCCCGTCCCGCCCGATCATCGGCACCGCGAGCCCGTCGGCGCCGAGGAACGCGTTTTCCTGCCCGGCGGCTGCGAAAAAATGCTGCAGGGTCCGGTTGACCGTCGGATCGCAAGCCGCGAGGTGCCCGCGGATTTCGTGCAGGATGTCGCGCGCTTCGATCATGTCCTGCCCGGCAGTATTGGCGTGAATGAGACGCGCCTCCGCGTCAACGAGACAAAGACCGACGTCGAGCCCATCCAGCGTATCGGCAAACGTGGCGGCCTCCGCCGACATCCGGGGAATAGCTGATATTGCATTCATTGCGACGCTCCAGCAGGCCGAGGCGGCTGGCGATCTTCCGTCCGACGACCGAAAAGACGCGGCAGCAGCATGGGAACGCGCCGGCGATAATCCTGGTAGGCCGCGCCGAACTCGGCGATCAGGTCGCGCTCCTCGAACTGAAGCGCGGCCAGGATGTAGGCGGTGTTTGCGAGCGCAAACAGAAGGTGGCCGACGGTCATCTCGGGCGTGGCCCAGAACGCGAGCAGAAAGCCGAGCATGATGGGATGGCGCACGATCTTGTAGAGCAGCGGTGTTCTGAACGATTGATTTGGTATCTCGCTCCCGCGGAACGCGACGAAGGCCTGGCGCAGGCCGAACAGATCGAAATGATCGATCATGTGGGTCGAGGCGAACGCGACAAGCCAGCCAAGCCAATGCACGCCGATCAGCAACCAGGCCGCTATTCCGCTCGCTTGCCAGACCGGCGTCGGAATCGGGCGCCACTGCCAGAACAGCAACAGCAGGATCAGGCTGGAGAGCAGCACATAGGTGCTGCGCTGGCAGCCGGGGGGAAGGAATTTGGCCGACCATCGCTTGAAGACCGGGCGCGCCATGACGCTGTGCTGGATCGCAAACAGGCCCATCAGCAGCAGGTTGACGACGATAGCCACGCTCAGGTCCATCGGGTTGCCGACGTCGATCGACCTATCGATCGACATGTCGATCGACTTGGGCACGACATAATTGCCGACGAAACCGAGCGCATAGAGAAATGAGACCGTGAAGATCACGTAGCTCACGATGGCGTAGAGCAGGATCAGGAGGCGCGAGATCATGTTTTTTCCTATTGTGCCTGATGGAGCCGTGCCGCATGGAGGAGCCTGAATTGCTCGCCCGCGAGCAGGCTCGATCTGCCCCGACTGCTATTGCTGGACCGTCCCCTGTGCGTCCCCCGGGGCGCCGCAAGGGGAGGGAGGACTTTCATGACGGTTTTCTCGCTGGGGACGTTCGGGTTCCCTGAGGTCCACGCCGACGGCCGCCCGATCAAATTGGCCTTGCGCAAGGGCCTCGCGCTGCTGGTCTATCTCGCGGAGGCCAAGGGCGCCGTGGCCCGCGAAATCGTGGCGACGCTGCTGTGGCCTGAAACTGACCGCGAGACCGGGCTTGCGCGATTGCGGCGGCTGCTTCACCGCATCGAGCTGACGCTCGGTCAGCAGGTGTTCGAGACCGACCGCACCAGCCTGCGATGGTCTCCGGCAGTCGCGCTGCAGGTCGATGCGCATCTGTTCGAGGGCGCTTGCGATCGCGCTGACTTTGACGAGGCCTGCCAGATTTATCGGGGAGATTTCCTCGCAGGGTTCTCCCCGGAGGACTGTCCGGAATTCGACGACTGGGCGTTCTTCCGCCGCGAGGCGCTGCGGGGACGGCTGATGCACGCGCTGGAGCGCCTGGTGCAGGACAAGACCGCCGCCGGCGACTACTTTTCCGCGGCCACGCATGCGACCCGTCTGGTCGAGCTCGATCCTTTGAGCGAGGTCTACGGCCGGCATCTGATCCGCAGTCTGCTGCTGGCGGGTGACCGCAGTGCGGCAGAGCGGCACCACGCGGCACTGAGGCAGCGGCTGCGTGACGAGCTTGGTGTTACGCCCGAAGCCGAGACCGAGGCGTTGATGGGTCCTGCGGCGGCAGCCGACGTTCCAGCGACGCGCTACGTCAAGGGCGCTGGTGTGCATCTGGCGTATCAGACCTACGGCAGCGGCCCGCTCGACATCCTGGTCATGCCCGGCTTCGTGTCGCATGTGGAGCGCGCTTGGGAGCACCCCGCGAGCCGGGCGTTTCTGGCCTCGCTGATGAAGCTTGGGCGCCTGATCGTGTTCGATCGTCGCGGCATCGGGTTGTCCGACCGGGTTGGATCGGCCCCCGGTATCGACGTCACCGCGGAGGATATCGGCACGGTGCTCCGCGCGACCGGCTCGCGCCGCGTCGTGCTGTTCGGCGCATCCGAGTGTGGACCAGCCTGCATCAAATTTGCGGTCGATGAACCGCGTCTCGTGGCCGGACTCATCCTGTTCGGTGCATTGGCCAAGGGCTGCTGGTCGCAGGATTATCCGCACGCGCTGCGCGCCAGCCAGTACGACGCCTGGAGCAAGCACCTCATCGCGCAATGGGGAGGTCCGGTGGAGATTGAGACGTTCGCGCCCAGCCTTGCGAGCGATCCCCAGGCACGCGCCTGGTGGGCGGGGCTATTGCGCGCGGCCTCCAGTCCCGGCGGCATCTCGGCGGTGCTCGAGGCGTTTCGCGACGCCGACGTGCGGCAGCTTTTGCCGCAGATTGCCATGCCGACACTGGTGCTGCATCGTCGTGACGACAAGGCCGTACGGATCGCGGCCGGCCGCGATGTGGCGAGCCGGATCAAAGGTGCGCAATTCGTCGAGCTCGACGGCAACGATCACTGGTTCTTTGCGGGTGATCAGGGACCGGTACTCGGTGCGATCGGGCGGTTCATCGCTGCGTTACCGAGGGAGCGGCTGCGAGTGCCGTAGCCCGGATGAGCGAAGCGACATCCGGGGACGGTCGTCCCGCATGTCGCTGCGCTCATGCGGGCTACGGGATGGGAGCGATCACACTGCCTCGAGCTGATCCACCGCGCGCTTCTTCTTTGCCTTGGACTGGCTGAGCAGGGGGCCCGCCGTCAGCGCCGCCGTATCGGCCACGCCCGGATCGCGCGACACCATCGCCGCGACGATGGCGCCGTCGATCAACAGCCCGAGCTGATGTGCGAGCACGAGGGGCTCGTTCGAACCGAGCTCGCCAGCGAGCTTCTCGATGTGGCCGAGCACGATCTTCTTGTGCTTCATCGCGATGTTGCGGAACTGCTTGGCGTCCTTGTCGTGCTCGCCGACCGCATTGATGAAGGGGCAGCCGTAGAAGCGCTCCTCCGCGAACCAGCTCTTCAGGGCCGGGAAGATGCGCGTGAGCTTGGCCTGCGCGTCGCCGCCGCCTTCTTCCATGGCGCCGATGAACCATTCGCGCCACTGCTTGCCTTCGCTCTCCAGCACCGCGTTGACGAGATTGGTCTTGGAGCCGAATAATTTATAGAGCGTGGTCTTCGCGGTGCCGGCTTCCGCGATGATCGCGTCGATGCCGGTGGCGTTGATGCCGTTCTTGCAGAACAGATGCGTCGCGGCGCTGAGCAGGCGTCCGCGCGCGGACTCGTCGTCACTGGCGCCGCCGTGCGGCGAATGAGACTTCTTCTTTGACGTCTTGTTCAGTGAGGGCTTGGCCATGAGTCCAAACTTACCCGCAGCCGCGCCGCATCAGCAAGCCGCATCTGTCCGCGCTGAAAAGATTCGCACGGGAAAGCCCGTCTGCATCGCCTTTGAGCAAACGGCGGCTGATCAATTCGCAGGCAGCGTTCGCTAAGCGGCTCCAATACTTCGCCTTTTGATTTTGGTCGGCTCTGGCACGCTCCATGCAAGGAAACAGACCGTTCGGTATCCTACCGATTTCCACTTCTGCCAGGGAGAAGATGATGACTGCCGTCGTTCAAAAGACAGTGCTGACGGGTTGCCTCGCGCCCATCGACAAGAATGGCCTCGAGCAACTGATCGCCAACGGCAAGGCCAATCCGAAGGTCATCAAGACCTTGAAGTGCAAGACGGTCGCGGAAGGAAAATTCCGCCACGCCAACTACATCCGCAATTTGCAGCCCTACATCGTCGACGAGCCGCCCGGTCTGCTCGGCGACGACACTGCGCCCAATCCGTCCGAAGCTTCGCTCGCCGCGCTGGGCTCCTGCCTCGCCGTCGGCCTGCACGCCAACGCCGTGCATCGCGGCTGGATCGTCAACAAGCTCGAGCTCGAGCTCGAGGGCGATCTCAACATTACCGCCGTCTGGGGCACCGGCGATGTCTCCGACAAGCCCGTTGGATTTACGGACGTGCGCGTCAAGGTCGACATGGAATGTGAGGGGATCTCGCCGGACGAAATCAATGCGCTGGTCGCCCATGTGAAGCAATGGTCGCCAGTCGCCAACACCTTCACCCGCCCGGTCAATCTCGAGGTCGGCATCTGAGCTGACGGCAACAGGACAAGGTGCGGGAGACGATCATGGGTTCACTGGCTTTATCACGGGCCGAAGTTTTGGATCAGCCCGCACCGTCCATTGCAGGCGAGGTGGCGCGGATCGCGCGGGAGCAGCTCGCGCCGCTCGCCGCCGGCATCGATGCCGGCACCATTTATCCGGCCGATGTGCTGCACAAGCTCGGCGAGGTCGGTGCCTGGGGCAGTCACGTGCCGCACGAAGGGCCTGCCGATCTGCGCTGTGCCATTCAGGCGATGGCTGAGATCGGTGAGGTCTGCGGCAGCACTGCTTTCATGGCGTGGTGCCAGAACACACTGGTCTGGTACGCGGCCAACTCGACCAACATGAAGCTGGCAAAGCGCTTCGGCGATGCGTTCTCGACCGGTCGCGTGCTCGGCGGCACCGGACTCTCCAATCCGATGAAGAGCTTTTTCGGCATCGAAAAGCTCAAGCTGAAGGGGCGCAAGGTCGAAGGCGGCTACATCGTGCGCGGCGCGCTGCCCTGGGTGTCCAATCTCGGACCGGATCATTATTTCGGCACCATCTTCGAACGCGAGGACGAGCCGGGCATCGCAAGTGGCGAGCCCGGCCAAGTGATGTTTTTGGCGGACTGCTCCGATCCCGCGATCACACTGACGCCATGCAAGCCGTTCCTCGCCATGGACGGCACCGGCACCTATGGCGTGCAGTTCCGGGACGCCTTCGTGCCTGACGAGCTGATCCTGGCCGATCCCGCCGCACCTTTCGTGAAGAAGATCCGCGCCGGCTTCATCCTGCTGCAGGCCGGCATGGCGCTCGGGCTCATCAAGGACTGCATCAACATCATGGACGAGGTCGACAATCCCCTCGGCCACATCAACCGCTATCTGCCGCAACAGCCGGTGCACTTCCGCGATCTCGTCGCCGAGCTCGAGGCCGAGACCATGGCGCTGGCGCGTGATCCCTACAACGAGGAGGAGACCTACTGGCGCAAGGTGATCGCGCTCAGGCTGCGCGCCGGTGAAGCCAGCGTCGCGGCGGCGCACGCGGCGATGCTGCATTGTGGTGCGCGCGGCTACCTCAAGAGCCACCGCGCGCAGCGCCGCCTGCGCGAGGCCTATTTCGTCGCGATCGTCACGCCTGCCACCAAGCAGCTGCGCAAGATGCTTGCCGATTCCTGAGTTTTACGAGCCCACCCACCATCTAACCTCAACGGAGAGGCTGCAAATGACGGACGTTCTGATCTCTGCCAGCGAACTTGCCGATCTCTTGAAAACCGAGCCCTGTGTCGTGATCGACACCCGCAACCCCGACGCCTATGGCGCCGGGCACCTTCCCAGCGCCGTGAACGTGCATGAGATATTCACGTTTCTTGCGACTTCGACGCCGGAAGGCATGAGCGAGCTGAAGACCAAGTTCGCCGATGCCTTCGGCGGCGCGGGTCTGTCCGGCAAGGAGACGGCCGTGATTTACGAGCAGTCGATGAACTCCGGCTTCGGCCAGTCCTGCCGCGGCTACTACCTGCTCACCATGCTCGGCTATCCCAAGATCAAAGTGCTGCATGGCGGCTTCGATGCCTGGGCTGCCGCAGGTCTTCCGGTGACGAAAGATGTGCCGGCGCCGATGAAGGCGTCGTTCGGAATCGTGCCTGAAGCGGGCGAGATTCTGATCGACGCCAAGACCATGCTGGCGGCCGTCGGCAAGCCGGGCGTCGCCATTCTCGACGTACGCGACGTCGACGAATGGATCGGCGACAGTTCTTCTCCGTATGGCAAGGATTTCTGCCCGCGCAAGGGCCGCATTCCCGGCGCGGTGTGGCTGGAATGGTATCGCATGATGAAACCGACCGCCGAGGGACCGCGCTTCAAATCCAAGGACGAGATCCTGGCGGAATGCGCCACGGTCGGCATCTCGCCCTCCACGCCGGTCTATCTCTACTGCTTCAAGGGGGCGCGCGCCTCGAACACGTTCCTGGCGCTCAAGAACGCCGGCGTGAAGGACGTGCGGATGTATTTCGGCTCCTGGAACGAATGGTCGCGCGATCCGTCGCTGCCGATCGAGCAGGGATTGCCGATCGCATCGGAGGTGACGACCAAGGCGGCGTGATCGCCACTAACCGAGGGCTCGCGGACGGGGCGTAATCCCCAGCGCCTTGATCCGCGAGGCCAGTGTGGTCGGCTTGATATCCAGCATCTCGGCCGCCCCACCGGGGCCGAACACTTTTCCGGCGCAGCCCTCGAGCGCGGCCAGGATGTTGGCGCGCTCGTGGTCGCGCATTTCGGATGACGTCATCACAGCGGGCCGTGCGTCAGCCTTCTGCCGCGCGGCGCCGGCTGGGGCCTGCGTGCCGGAGGGGTCGGGCAGATCGATCCGCAAACGGCCGTTCTGCGACAGGATCGCGGCGCGCTCGATCACGTTCTGGAGTTCGCGGACATTGCCCGGCCAGTCATAGCGCGTCAGCCGACGCGCATCGCCTTCCGACAAGCGCAGATTCGATTTCAGCGCCTTGCTCTCGCGGGTCAGAAAATGCTGGGCGAGCAGCGGAATATCCTCGCGCCGTTCGCGCAGGGGCACCGTCTCGATCGGAAACACGTTGAGCCGGAAATAGAGGTCCTCGCGAAAACGCCCGCGCTGAACCTCCTGCTTGAGGTCGCGATTGGTCGCGGCGATGACGCGGACGTCGACCGCGCGCGTGCGCTCCTGGCCGACGCGCTCGAAATTGCCCTCCTGCAAGACGCGCAGCAGCTTGCCTTGCAATTCGAGCGGGATCTCGCCGACCTCGTCGAGGAACAGCGTGCCGCCATCGGCGAGTTCGAACCGGCCGATGCGGTCGCGCGTCGCGCCGGTGAAGGCGCCGCGGACATGGCCGAAGAATTCGCTCTCGAACAATTCGCGCGGGATCGCGGCGCAGTTGACGCGGATCAGCGGCCGGTCGCTGCGGGTGGAATCCTCGTGGATGGCGCGCGCGATCAGCTCCTTGCCGGTGCCAGATTCCCCGGTGATCATTACCGCCGCGCTGGTCGGCGCCACCAGCTTGACCTGGCGCAGCGTCGTCTGGATCGCCTCGCTTCCACCGATGATGCCGCGCGGATTGGTCTCGATGCGGATTTCTTCCTGGAGGTAGGCGTTTTCGAGCTCGAGACGTTCGCGGAGGCGATCGACCTCGGCGAGTGCGGCGTGCAGCTTCTCGTCGGCCTCGCGGCGCTGGCTGACGTCGCGAAACACCACGACGGCACCGACCACCACGCCGCGGTCGCGGATCGGCGTGGAGGTGTATTCGACCCAGGCCGGCGAGCCGTCCTTGCGCCAGAACACTTCGCCGTCGACCTGGTGCACCGCGCCGTCGCGGAACGCCGCGTAGATCGGGCAGTCATGGTTGTGATAGTGCCGCCCGTCATGGTGGGTGTGGTGCATGATGGGATGGATTTCCTTGCCGACCAGCTCCTCGGCCGTCCAGCCCAGCATCCGCTCGGCGGCGGGGTTCACGAAGGTGGTCTTTCCTTCCGCGTTGACGCCGTAAATGCCTTCGCCGGCGGCGCGCAGGATCAGCTGGTTCTCGCGCTCGATGTCCTGGAACACGCGCTCGACCCGCTGCCAGGTCGAGATGCCGCTGCGCATATGGTCTTCAGCGGCGGCATCGACATTGCGGCGGCGGCGCGCGGCGAGATCGGTCAGGGTGAGCTGGACCAGCGTGCGCCCGTCATGGGGCAGGACGCAGCCGCCATATTCGAGCCGGAGATTTTGCCCGGTGGCATGGCGTGGGTTGAGCGCCGTAGTCCAGTAGGCGCCCTTGTGCAGCACGGCTTGGGTGAACACGGTCAGCGCCGGAAGCTCGCCGGCATGCAGCGTGCTCGCCCTGGTCTGGCGCAGCAGCGCGCGGTCGTAGCCGAGCAGGGTGCAAGCAGCGGGATTGGCATCGACGATCTGGTCGCCGAAGGGATCGACCAGCAGCGTCGCTTCGACCGAGGATTCGAAGGCCGCGACGCGCGGATCGATGGTCGGGGCCACATCGTCGTGGGCAAGCAGTGGCGTCGTTGCCATTACGAAATCTCGTTATTAAGCTACGAAATATCGTTTATCACGAGTTTTCGTAATGACCAAGTGCAAGCGAAAGTGCCGCGTCATCAAGGCACTGGCCAGCCTGAAGGTGATGGCATGCTCCTTGCGTAATTCTCCTCGCAACGACGCGCAGGAGGTCCGATGTCCACTTTCGACAATCCGTTTGATCCCGATCGCAACCTGCGAGCCGGCTGTGCCTGTGGTCAGCATCAATCCGCGGCGGAGCATGAGCAGGCCACCGCGTTGCGCTGTGATCCCGTCGAGAGCGAAGAGAAGCGCTACGAGGGCGTCGTCGCCTCTGCCGTGATGCGCGCGATGTTTCCGCAGGATGTGGCGCGGCGCGCGTTTTTGAAATCGGTCGGTGCGTCCACCGCGCTGGCCGCGCTGTCGCAGTTCTTCCCGCTTCAGACCGCCACCGAAGTCTTTGCGCAGGCCGGCGCGCCGGAAAAGAAGGACCTCAAGGTCGGCTTCATCCCGATCACCTGCGCCACGCCGATCATCATGGCGGCGCCGCTGGGCTTCTATGCCAAGCACGGCCTCAACGTCGACGTAGTCAAGACCGCCGGCTGGGCCGTGATCCGCGACAAGACCATCAACAAGGAATACGACGCCGCGCACATGCTGGCGCCGATGCCGCTCGCGATTTCGCTTGGCTTAGGTGCCAACGCCATTCCGTTCGCCGTGCCCGCGATCGAGAACATCAACGGGCAGGGCATCGTGCTGGCGAGCAAGCACAAGGACAAGCGCGACCCGAAGGACTGGAAGGGCATGAAATTCGCCATCCCCTTCGACTATTCCATGCACAATTATCTGCTGCGCTACTATCTCGCCGAACACGGGATCGACCCCGACACCGACGTGCAGCTGCGTTCGGTACCGCCGCCGGAAATGGTGGCAAACCTGCGCGCCGACAACATCGACGGTTTCCTCGCGCCCGACAACATCTGCCAGCGCGCGATCTATGACGGCGTCGGCTTCATGCATCTTTTGTCCAAGGAAATCTGGGACGGCCATCCCTGCTGCAGCTTCGCCGCCAGCCGCGAGTTCATCACCACGGCGCCGAACAGCTTTGCCGCGCTGACGCGCGCGATCGTCGATGCCACGGCCTATGCGTCGAAGGCGGAGAATCGCAAGCAGATCGCCGAGGCGATCGCGCCGGCGAACTACATCAACGCGCCGGTCACGGTACTGGAACAGGTCTTGACCGGCACCTATGCCGACGGCCTCGGCGGCGTGAAGACGGATAAAAAGCGCGTCGATTTCGACCCGTTCCCCTGGCAGTCCTTTGCGGTGTGGATGCTGACGCAGATGAAGCGCTGGGGCCAGATCAAGGGCGATGTCGACTACAAGGCGGTCGCCGAGCAGGTGTATCTCGCCACCGACACCAGGAAGCTGATGACGGAGATGGGCCTGGCGCCGCCAGCCAGCAGCTACAAATCGTTCGCCGTGATGGGAAAGACTTTCGATCCGGCCAAGCCCGAGGATTATCTGGCGGGCTTCAAGATCAGGAAGGCGTCGTGATGGGCCGCGATGTGCCTCCGGTGTCGTCCCGGCCTAGTGCGCGCTGCGCACGGGGGCCGGGACCCATAACCCCAGGGTGGAGTTTGGCGAAGACACGTTGTTCGGTAGCACGACCTTTCGACTCCGCTAGATCACGCGGTATGGGTCCCGGCCTTCGCCGGGACGACGGGGGGAGAGGGAGATGACATCCTCTCTCCGTCTCCGCGCCGGCCTCGTCTCGATCGTGCTGCTCGTCGCGTTCCTCGGCGTCTGGCATCTCGCCGTCCGCTCGACGGCACCGGTGGCCACGATGAGCCCGGAATACGCCAAGCTGATGGGCCTGACCGCGACGCAGGGCAAATCAGCCATGCCCGGGCCGTTCGATGTCGGCGCAAAACTCTGGGAGCATGTGAGGAGGCCGTTCTACGACAACGGGCCGAACGACAAGGGGCTCGGCATCCAGCTCGGCTACTCGATCGCGCGCGTCGGCACCGGCTATCTGCTCGCCGTGCTGGTCGCCATCCCGCTCGGCTTCCTGATCGGCATGTCGCCGCTGCTCAGCCAGGCGCTCGATCCCTTCATCCAGCTGCTGAAGCCGATCTCGCCGCTGGCGTGGATGCCGCTCGCGCTCTACACCATCAAGGATTCCTCGATCTCCGCGATCTTCGTCATCTTCATCTGCTCGATCTGGCCGATGCTGCTCAATACCGTGTTCGGGGTCGCGAGCGTACGCAAGGAATGGATCAACGTCGCGCGAACGCTCGAGGTCGGAACGATCAGGCGCGCCTTCACCGTGATCCTGCCGGCGGCGGCTCCGACGATCCTGACCGGCATGCGCATTTCGATCGGCATCGCCTGGCTCGTGATCGTCGCGGCAGAAATGCTCGTCGGAGGCACCGGCATCGGCTATTTCGTCTGGAACGAGTGGAACAACCTCTCGATCACCAACGTGATCATCGCGATCCTGCTGATCGGGATCGTCGGCATGCTGCTCGACCAGATCCTCGCGCGCTTCACGCGCATGGTCACGTTTCCGGAGTAGGACCGTGACCGAAAAATTCATCTCGATCGAAGCCATCGCAAAGCGCTATCCGGGCGCAGGCGGCGCGACAACGGCGGTCTTCGAGAATCTCTGGCTGTCGATGGCGCGCGGCGAGTTCTGCTGCGTGATCGGCCATTCCGGCTGCGGCAAGACCACGGTGCTCAACATCCTCGCCGGCCTCGATGCGCCGAGCGAGGGCGCGGTGATCGTCGACGCGCAGGCCATTTCAGGGACGAGCCTCGATCGCGCCGTGATCTTCCAGAGCCATGCGCTGCTGCCCTGGCGCACCGTGCTCGGTAACGTTGCCTACGCCGTCAGCTCGAAATGGCGGAGCTGGGATCGCGCCAGGGTGAAGGCGCATGCGCAGAAATTTATCGATCTCGTCGGCCTGACGGGGTCGGAACACAAGCGACCTTCCGAGCTTTCCGGCGGCATGAAGCAGCGCGTGGGCATCGCGCGTGCGCTGTCGATCACGCCAAAGATGATGCTGATGGACGAGCCGTTCTCGGCACTCGATGCGCTGACGCGCGGCACGCTGCAGGACGAGGTGCGGCGCATCTGTCTGGAGACCGGGCAGACCGCGTTCATGATCACCCATGACGTCGACGAGGCGATCTATCTCGCCGACAAGATCTTCCTGATGACCAACGGTCCCGGCGCGGTGCTGGCCGAGGTCGTCGAGAACCCGCTGCCGCGGGATCGCGGCCGCACCGATTTGCACCGCCATCCGCAGTACTACGCGCTGCGCAACCACATCGTTGATTTCCTGGTAACGCGCAGCAAGACTTTCACGGCCGAGACGCCCGGTCACGATCCGCGGAATGTGCCGGTGGTGCATATCGGCAAGCCCGGACTGACGATCGCGTCTGACGCCAAGTCGGAACCACTCAACGAGACGTCATGGCCGGGCTTGGCCCGGCCATCCACGTCTTCCTGATACAGCCAAGAACGTGGATGCCCGGGACAAGGCCCGGGCATGACGACAACCAAGGAGACCTTGACATGAAACGCGAAGACCTCACCGAGAAGCTCCTCGACATCAAGCGCGAGAAGGGCTGGAGCTGGAAACACATCTGCGAAAAGATCGGCGGCTATTCCGAGGTGCTGATAACAGGCGCGATCCTCGGCCAAATGAAACTGACCAAGCCGCAGGCCGCAAACGCCGCTGAACTTTTCGGCCTGACGAAGGCCGAGACCGCGATGCTGAACGAGACGCCGATGCGCGGCATGCCGATGCCGCCGACCGATCCCTTGATCTATCGTTTCTACGAGCTGGTCATGGTCAACGGTCCGGCGTGGAAGGCGCTGATCGAGGAGGAGTACGGCGACGGCATCATGTCGGCGATCGATTTCGACATGGTGATGGAGCGCCTGCCCAACCCGAAGGGCGACCGCGTCAAGATCACCATGAGCGGCAAATTCCTGCCGTACAAATATTACGGCGCCAGCGGCAACGTGCCGGAATACGGGTTCAAGGAGGGATAGCTGGTTGGCATTCCGGGGGCGCGTCGCGGACGTGGCCCCGGAATGATGCTTCGCCTTAATTCCCGGCTTTCACCTCGGCCGCCGCCACCGCGATCAGCTCGTTCATCTTGGCGCGAATCACCTGTTCGGTGACGGCGACGTTCTTGGCGGCGAAATCGGCCATGACCTTGCGCAGGACGTCGGCGTCACCGGCTTCCTCGAAATCGGCCGCGACCACCTCCTTGGCATAGGCCGTGGCGGCATCGCCGGTGATGCCGAGCTTTTCGGCCGCCCACAGACCGAGCAGCCGGTTGCGGCGGGCTTCCGCCTTGAATTTCTGCTCCTCGTCGAGGGCGAACTTCTTCTCGAAGCCTTCCTCGCGCTTGTCCAACGTGCTCATGCCTTTTCCAATTCCCTGCTGACTGGACCCGGCTGGCCCTCGTTGCGAGAGCCCCGGTGCATGCCTAGATAGGGGGCACGAATCGGCAAAACAACGGGCCGTTAAGCCGCAGGCAAGACGGTATAAGTTTGATGCCGGACGGCCGGATCGATTGTGCTGGGACGGCCAATCGGATAGGTTGCCTAAGGCTGGGTTCCCGTTCTGTTTCCAGGGGTTCCGGGCCGTTCACGGCAGCTCCGCTGTGGGTCGTAGTCTCGTCAACCGGAGCACACCAGATACATGGATTTCAACAAAACACGGTACATCCCCATGAGCCGTCGGCGTCGCATTTATGAAGGCAAGGCAAAGGTTCTTTACGAAGGCCCGGAGCCCGGTACCCTGATCCAGCACTTCAAGGATGACGCCACCGCGTTCAATGCGAAAAAGCATCAGGTGATCGAGGGCAAGGGTGTCCTCAACAACCGGATCTCGGAGTACCTGTTTCAGCACCTCAATGACATCGGGGTGCCGACCCATTTCATCCGCCGCCTCAACATGCGCGAGCAGTTGATTCGCGAAGTCGAGATCGTGCCGCTGGAAGTGGTGGTGCGGAACGTTGCCGCCGGTTCCCTGTCGCAGCGCCTCGGCATCGAGGAGGGCACGCAGCTGCCCCGCTCGATCATCGAGTTCTACTATAAGAACGACCAGCTCAACGACCCCATGGTGTCGGAAGAGCACATCACCGCTTTCGGGTGGGCGACACCGCAGGAGATCGACGACATCATGGCGCTTGCCATCCGTGTCAACGACTTCCTCACCGGTCTCTTCCTCGGCATCGGCATCCGCCTCGTCGACTTCAAGATGGAGTGCGGCCGGCTGTTCGAAAACGACATGATGCGGATCATCGTCGCCGACGAGATCTCGCCGGATAGCTGCCGTCTGTGGGACATCAAGTCGAACGAGAAGCTCGACAAGGACCGTTTCCGCAGGGATCTCGGTGGGCTGCTCGAGGCCTATACCGAAGTCGCCAAGCGTCTCGGCATTCTCATGGAGAACGAGCGTCCGGCCGGTTCCGGCCCGGTGCTGGTGAAGAGCTAAGAGGGATCTGACGTGAAGGCACGTGTCACCGTTACGTTGAAAACGGGCATCCTCGATCCGCAGGGTAAGGCGATCGAGGGTGCGTTGAAGTCGCTCGGCGTCGACGGCGTCGCCAGCGTTCGCCAAGGCAAGGTGTTCGACATCGAGCTCGCCGGCGCGGACAAGGCCAAGGCAGAGGCGGCGTTGAAGGAC
This sequence comes from Bradyrhizobium sp. 134, assembly GCF_023074155.1. Classification (NCBI taxonomy): domain Bacteria; kingdom Pseudomonadati; phylum Pseudomonadota; class Alphaproteobacteria; order Hyphomicrobiales; family Nitrobacteraceae; genus Bradyrhizobium; species Bradyrhizobium sp. 134. The sequence goes on from NZ_JADPKX010000006.1 coordinate 170,183, forward strand.
GCCGCCGACAAGCTGCTGGCGAACACCGTGATCGAGAATTATCGGGTCGAGCTGATCGGGTGAACGGGATGGCTCACAGCCATCCGACCCGACGAAAACGCCAGTACAGCGCGCCGCAGGCCGTCAGCATCACGCCGAGCAGCGTGTAATAGCCGTACTCCCAGTCCAGCTCCGGCATGTGCTTGAAGTTCATGCCGTAGATGCCTGCAAGCGCGGTCGGGATCGCGATGATCGCGAGCCAGGAGGCAAGTTTCTTGGAGACCGCCGTCTCCTGGGCCTGGCCGACCAGCAGGCTTGCTTCGAAGGCGAAGGCCAGCACCTCGCGCATTGAATCGATCCGCTCCTGGATGTTCCTGACGTGGTCGGTGACGTCGCGGAACAGCGGCTGCATCGTAGCGCGCACCATCGCCAGTTCGTCATGCTCGAGCCGGCGGCAGACCTCCACCAGCGGTCCGATGGCAGTCCTGAGCCGCAAGAGGTCGCGGCGCAGCATGTACAGCCGCTCGATCTGCGCCTTGCTGATCGCCTTGGAGAGCACGTCGTCCTCGATGCTCTCGACCTCTTCGTGAATGCTCTCGAGCACGGGCGAGTAGTTGTCGACGATGAAATCGAGGATGGCGTAGAGGATGTAGTCCTCGCCGCGCGCGAGCGCGCGCGGGCAGCTTTCGCAGCGTTCGCGCACCGGCGTGTAGGACGTCGACGCGCCGTGGCGCACCGAGACCAGATAGCCTTCGCCGACGAAGATGTGCGTCTCGCCGAAGGCGATCCGGCCCTCGATCAGTTGCGCCGTGCGCGCCACGATGAACAGGGCCTCGCCATATTGCTCGATCTTCGGTCGCTGATGGGCGTGGTTGGCGTCCTCGATGGCGAGCTCGTGCAGGTCGAACTGCTTCTGCACCGCGCTGAGCAGCGCCATGTCGGGCTCGTGCAGCCCGATCCAGACCACGTGGCCGGGTTTCGCCCGCCAGCTCGAAGCCTCGCTGATGGCGATATTGGCGACGCGCCGGCCGTCGACATAGGCACCGGCGGCGATGACGCCCTCGGTGGACACCGGCTCGGAGAGGGATGCGGGCAGCGAGGGGACATTCATGGCTTTAATCCCGGGCGAATCGATCGGCCGAATGGCGGGCTATGGCCTGTGCACAACGCTCGCGGGCAAGGCTAGCACTGGTAAAATCCCCGTCAAATGGTTATGTCTGCTGCCGATTTGGCAGACGTGCCAGCCCCATTTTAATCCTCGTTCGGAACCTCCGCCATGAAAGCCGCCATCCTCGTCTTTCCCGGAATCAACCGCGAGCGCGACATGGCGCGTGCCTTGAGGCTGATCTCGGGCAGCGAGCCCGCGATGGTCTGGCATGCCGAGACGTCGCTACCTGATGGCACCGACCTCGTGGTCGTGCCCGGCGGGTTCTCCTACGGCGATTATCTGCGCTGCGGCGCGATTGCGGCGCGGGCGCCGGTGATGGACGCGGTGCGCGACTATGCGGCCAGGGGCGGCCTCGTGCTCGGCGTCTGCAACGGCTTTCAGATCCTCTGCGAATCCGGCCTCTTGCCCGGCGTCCTGATGCGCAATGCGCGGCTGAAATTCATCTGCCACGACGTGCATCTCCGCGTCGAGCGCTCCGACACGCCGTTTACCCGCGGCTACAATGCAGGCCAGGTGATCCGTGTGCCCATCGCGCATGGCGAGGGCAATTATGCGGCGGACGCGGAGACCATCAAGCGGCTCGAAGGCGAGGGTCGCGTGCTTTACCGCTATTGCTCGGCCGACGGCGCGATCGACGATATCAGCAACATCAATGGCGCCGCGCAATCCATTGCCGGCATCGTCAACGACAAGGGCAACGTGCTCGGCATGATGCCGCATCCGGAAAACCACGTCGAAGACATCATGGGCTGCACCGACGGCCGCGGCCTGTTCGCCGGCCTCACCGCGCATCTGGAAAAGGCCGCGTGATTGCGTTCGTGCTGAAGCGGCTGCCGGCCGCTGTCGCTGTCGCTGCATTCGCGACGGCCGCGTTCGCGCAGGACTTCCCCAAGCGTCCCGTCACCATGATCGTGCCGTTCGCGGCCGGCGGCACGTCCGACGTGATCGCGCGCACCGTTGCCGAGCAGATGGGCATCGCGCTCGGCCAGACCATCGTGATCGAGAACGTCGCCGGCGCCGGCGGCTCGACCGCACTGGCGCGCGCCTCCCGCGCCGAGCCCGACGGCTACACCATTGCGATCGGCAATGCCGGCACCAACGCCGCGACGTATACCATCTATCCCAAACTGCCGTTCACGCCGGACTCCTTCGTACCGATCGCCATGGTGGCGAAGACGTTCGGCATCATCGCCGTGCGCAAGGATTTTCCGGCGAAAGACCTGAAAGAGTTCATCGCCTACGCCAAGGCCAATCCGGGCAAGATCAATCTCGGCCATGCCGGCGTCGGCTCTTCGAACTACCTGATCTGCAAGAGCTTCGTCACGGCCGCCGGCATCGATGCGACGCTGGTCGGCTATCGCGGCGCCGCGCCCGCGCTCACCGATGCGATCGGCGGCCAGATCGACGGCGTCTGCGATGCGGCAGCCTCCGTGTCGCAGTCGATCAACGAGAAGCTGGCGCGCGGGCTCGTGGTCGGCTCGACCGTGCGGCTCGCGACATTGCCGGACCTGCCGACGTCGGCCGAAGCCGGCCTGCCCGAATTCGAGGCGCAGGGCTGGAACGGCTTGTTCGCGCCCAAGGGGACCCCGCCGGCGGTCATCGCCAGGCTGAATACAGCTGCACGCACGGCGGTCGAAACCGACGCGGTGAAGAAGCGGTTCGCCGACCTCTCGACCGTGGCACCCGATGCCGACGAGCACACGCCCGAGGTGCTGCAAAAGCTTGTGACTCGCGACGTCGAGAAGTACCGCAAGATGCTGGCTGACGACGCCAAGTAATAGCTAGCGTCGTTTCAGCCGCTCCGTCGGCACCGTCATCGCGGCAACGCCCGCCATGACCAGCACAAGGCCCAGCACCAGGTTCGACGGCACGCTCTCGCCGAGCAGCAGCACGGAGAGGCCGACGCCGATCGGGATGCGCAAATAGCCTTGCGCGTTCGTCGTCAGCGTGCCGAGCCGTCCCAGGCACATGTAGAACAGCATCAGCCCCAAGGCGCTGGAGACGATCCCCATGATGATGGTGGCTATGATCGCCGTCGGCGTCGGGTGCAGCGTCCAGGGCTGGTCGATGATCAGCGAAGGCGGCAGCAGCACCAGCCCGCCGAACAGCAGCGAACCGGCCGCCACCACCATCGGGTCGTATTCGGACAGCCGCAGGCCGAAGATCGTGGCACAGGCAAAGGAGATGGTGGCGAGCAGGATGGCGATCTCCGCCACGATCTCGCTACCGAAGCCGCGCAGCGCATCGAGGCCGACGATGACGATGGTGCCGGCAAGGCCGAGGAGCGCGCCCAAGAGCTTCAGCAGCGTTGCCGGCTCGTGGCGCGTGATCAACGAGGTGATCAGGAAGGCGAAGATCGGCGTGGTCGAGGCCAGCACCACCGTGTTCGAGGCCGGCACATAGAGCTGCGACCACGTGATGATCAGGAACGGGAAGGTCGAGTTGATCAATTGCTGGACCGCGAACAGCTTCCAGGCCTTCGCATCGGTCGGGATCCTGACGCCGCGCATCCACAGGATCGCGAACAGGAAGGCGGCCGCGATCAGCGAGCGCGCCGAGATGAAGGTCACGGGCGGAATCGTGTCCAGCGCGAGCTTGGCCAGCGGATAGGTTGAGCTCCAGCAGCAGGCGAGCGCGACCAGCAGCGCATAGTCGCGCCAGTTGCGCGCGCCTGTGGCGGGCATGGACGCCAATTGCGAGGCCGTGGCGCGAGCCGTCGGCGGTGTGCTCTGCGGCACCTTGATATTGCTCCCCGGCGCGACAGCGCTGGACACAAGTCTGGGCGAGGGGACGCCAAAAGGGAAGGCGGCGAGCTATGCGTTTGGCTGCGGTGCCGGCTTCCGCTTCACCCGCTTGATCGTGCCGGAGAAGGTGAACAGCGGCCGCCCGCCCGATGTCAGCTTGCCGCGCAGGAAGATCAGCGAGCCGCCGGCGCGGGAGACCTCGCCGACGCATTCGATCAGCTCGCCTTCGCGCGCCGCGTCGAGGAAGTCGCAGGCGAAATTGGTGGTCACCGCCGGCCCATCCAGTTCGTGGGTGGCGATCGCGAACAGGCAGTAGTCGGCAAACGCCATGAAGCAGCCGCCATGGACGTTTCCGGAGCCGTTGAGGTGCTTTTTCTCGACCCGGAACGCCGAGCGGACGCTGCCGTCGTCCTCGATCTTGTGCCAGAACGGGCCGATATGGCTCTCAAAACTGTCGCGAATCCAGGTTCGCCAGCCCTGGAATTCCCCGTCGGTGGCGACGTGGAGGTCGGGGCGGCGAGGCGGGGGCGGTTTGGTCAATTCGTGCAAGGGAATGGGCCTTCAATTGCGGGTCGTTTGCCCTTAAATCCGATCTGTCCGCGCTGTGCAATTCCTGTTCCCGCAGCCCCCGGCCGCAAAACGTGGGACAGCGGGAAAATGCGCCATAAAGGGCTTTTCCAAGCCGTCCGATGTTCCTAAGAACGGCCCACCGCCGTCGAAAGCCTCGAATCCATGAAGAATGAACCCAAGATCACCCCCGAGCTGATTGCCGCCCACGGGCTCAAGCCCGACGAGTATGAGCGCATTCTGAAGCTGATCGGGCGGGAGCCGACCTTCACCGAGCTCGGCATCTTCTCGGCGATGTGGAACGAGCACTGCTCGTACAAATCCTCGCGCCTCCATCTGAAGGGTCTGCCGACCAAGGCGCCCTGGGTGATCCAGGGTCCTGGCGAGAACGCCGGCGTGATCGACATTGGCGACGGCCAGGCCGTGGTCTTCAAGATGGAGAGCCACAACCACCCGAGCTACATCGAGCCGTACCAGGGCGCCACCACCGGCGTCGGCGGCATCTTGCGCGACGTCTTCACCATGGGCGCGCGTCCGATCGCCTGCCTCAACGCGCTGAGTTTTGGCGCGCCCGAACATGCCAGAACCAGGCATCTCGTCTCCGGCGTCGTCGCCGGGGTCGGCGGCTACGGCAACTCCTTCGGCGTTCCGACGGTCGGTGGCCAGGTCCGTTTCCACACCCGCTATGACGGCAACATTCTCGTCAATGCGATGGCGGTCGGCCTCGCCGATACCGACAAGATCTTCTATGCGGCCGCCTCCGGCGTGAATATGCCGATCGTCTATTTGGGCTCCAAGACCGGCCGCGACGGCATCCACGGCGCCTCGATGGCTTCGGCCGAGTTCGACGACAAGTCCGAAGAGAAGCGTCCGACCGTGCAGGTCGGCGATCCCTTCGCCGAAAAGCTGCTGTTAGAGGCTTGTCTCGAGATCATGGAGAAGGGCTGCGTCATCGCGATCCAGGACATGGGCGCGGCTGGCCTGACCTGCTCGGCGGTCGAGATGGGCGCCAAGGGCGACCTCGGCGTCGACCTCGATCTCGACTCTGTGCCGACGCGCGAGATCGGCATGAGCGCCTACGAAATGATGCTCTCGGAGAGCCAGGAGCGCATGCTCATGGTGCTCAAGCCCGAGAAGGAGAAAGAGGCCGAGGCGATCTTCAAGAAGTGGGGCCTTGATTTCGCCGTGGTCGGCTACACCACGCCGAGCAAGCGCTTTGTGGTCAAGCATGGCGGCGACGTCATGGCCGATTTGCCGATCAAGGAGCTCGGCGACGAGGCGCCGCTCTATGACCGCCCGCATGTCCCTTCCGCCGCTTTGCCGGTCGTGCATGCGCGCGAAGTGGCGGCCCCGATGGGGCTCGGTGCCGCGCTCGAAAAGCTGATCGGCACGCCCGACATGTGCAGCAAGCGCTGGGTCTGGGAGCAGTACGACCACGTCATTCTCGGCAACACCATGCAGCGTCCCGGCGGCGATGCCGCCGTGGTCCGCGTGCAGGACGGCCCGAAGGGCTTGGCGCTGACCGTCGACGTGACGCCGCGTTATTGCGAGGCCGATCCCTATCAGGGCGGCATGCAGGCCGTGGCGGAAGCCTGGCGCAACATCACTGCGGTCGGCGGCAAGCCGCTCGCGATCACCGACAATCTCAATTTCGGCAACCCCGAGCGGCCCGAGATCATGGGCCAGTTCGTCGGCTGCCTGAAGGGCATCTCGGAAGCCTGCCGCATGCTCGACTTCCCGGTCGTGTCCGGCAACGTCTCGCTCTACAACGAGACCAACGGCCGCGCGATCCTGCCGACGCCCTCGATCGGCGGCGTCGGTTTGCTCGACGACTTCACCAAGTCAGCCTCGCTCGCGTTCAAGGCCGAAGGCGAGGCGATCCTCCTGGTCGGCGACACCCACGGCTGGCTCGGCCAGTCGGTTTACCTGCGCGACATCTGCGGTCGCGAGGAGGGCGCGCCGCCGCCGGTCGATCTCGCCGCCGAGAAGCGCAACGGCGACTGCGTGCGCGGTATGATCCATGCGGGCACCGCGACCGCCGTGCACGATCTCTCCGACGGCGGCCTGCTGATCGCTCTTGCCGAGATGGCGATGGCGAGCGGCATCGGCGCCAAACTGCTCGCGGCGCCAACCTCGTTGGTGCCTCAGGCCTATTGGTTCGGCGAGGACCAGGCGCGCTATCTCGTCATCGTGCCTGAAACCGAGGCCGGCCGCGTGCTCGCCAAGATGCGCGGCTGCGAGGTGCCCTGCGTGCGGATCGGCACCACCGGCGGCGACGCGATCGCGATCGCGGGCGAGGCGCCTGTGACGATAGAGGCGCTGCGGACCTCGTTCGAGCGCTGGCTGCCGGAGTATATGGGCGGCAAGGCGGCGTAGGACGCGCTTCCGCAAACTCCGTCATTGCGAGCGCAGCGAAGCAATCCAGAGCCTCACCGCCGAGGCACTCTGGATTGCTTCGTCGCAAGAGCTCCTCGCAATGACGAATGGAAAGAGCTCGGCCTCACAACACGTGCGAGGCCCCCGGAATTTTCCGTAAGCCCGCCGTCAGTCCCCAGCTCAGGATCACCGTGAGCACGAAGCCGATCGCGGCTTTCACGATCGCAGGCCAGCTGTAATCGAACAGCGCGTACTGAATCCACAGCGCGATCGGGTAGTGCACCAGGAAGATGCCGTAGGCATCCGCCTGCATGCGGTCGAGCAGGTTCGGTCCCGGCGACTTCTGGTGCAGGAAGAAGGCGAGGATCGCGAGCAGGATCGAGCCTGAGAACAGCACGAAGAACGTGCCGTAGATCGCCTGGTACCAGTGCGGCTGTGGGTCGGGATTACCGAGAACTTCGCGCTTGATGTAGATCATGACCCACATCAGGCAGTAGGGGATCAGCGTGGCGATCACCCACAGCCAGCGCTGTTTCGGCAACTGGCCGCCGGCGCTGAGGATGCCGCGCTCGAAATTCGCGGCTCCAACGCTGACGCCGATGAAGAAATACGCGAAGTAGAGCAGGATGCGGCTGGCCTGCACCGAGAACGGCCCAAGCTCGAACCATTTGCTGCCGCCGAAATAGAGCAGCGCCGGCACGTAGGCGATTGTCGTGACGACGACGAGCAGCAGCCAGAATACGGCCGGCTGGTCGAATCCGCGCAGCGACACGCGGTTGCCCGGATCGACCAGATGCGCGGAGACCCGGTAGAGCAGGCTTGCGGTCAGGTCGAATGCCAGCAGCACCCACACGAACCAGATCGGGCCGCTCGGCCACGGGCCAACCGTGATCGTCTTCCACCAGAATGCGGTGAAGCTCAGCCCGGGATCGTGCCGCAGCGCGATCGCGTAATAGGCGAGCGGGATGACGGTGAACGCCGCGATCGCGAACGGCAGTCCGAGCCGCAACAGGCGGTCGCGGAGAAAGACCGACGGCGCCTTGCGCGCGATGCCGGGCCAGGTGAACAGTCCCGACAGAAAGAAGAACATCGCCATGAAGAAGCTGTCGGTGGCCAGCACGACCACGTCGAAACCGGCCCAGGACGCCGGATCGGTGTGCCCGAAATAGGTGTAGGGAATGACGGCGTGGTGCAGCAGCACCACCAGCGTGAGGAAGGTGCGGGCGCGATCGAGCGACAGATTGCGCGCCTTGGCCTTCGGCGCCGCATGCGCCTCTGCTCCGATCGTCGCTGAATGTGACATCGTCATCGTGGCCGCCCCGGTCGCGCTTTCCGTCCCAGCGGGACTTTGCCGCCGGGAACCGGATTCAGCAAGGGTCGTTTGGGACGCCCGCAGGGCCCGCTGCCGCTAGGAACCAGTTCCCTGCGACGCAGTTAGCGTTCGCCAAAAGGGCTTGAGGGCCGCGACAGGCGGTACAATTTCGGAGCTGGCGATGACGATCCTGAAATGGGCGCTGATCTTCTTACTTGTCTCGATCGTGGCCGGCGTGCTCGGCTTCACCGGCATCTCGGCCGCCTCCGCCGACATCGCCCGCTTCCTGTTCTATGTGTTCGTCGCGATTTTCCTGGTGCTGCTGATCCTGGGGCTCACGATCTTCAGGGCGTAGCGGGGCTCGCGTCGGCATTCCCAGTCGTCGTGCCCGGGCTTGCCCCGGGCATGCATCCACGTTTTTTGTATCCGCGGCAGCCAAGGGCGTGGGTGGCCGGGACGAGCCCGGCCATGACGGCAGGCCCTATGTGGGCTTACCCCACTTCCTCGATCTTCACCTTGTCCGGGTAGAAGGCGAGATGACCGGAAATCTCGGTCATCGCGGGGAAGGGCGCCTCATAGGTCCAGATCGCGTTGTCCAGCGTCTTGCCGTCGGCCTTGACGCTGTAGTAGCTCGCATCTCCCTTGTAGGGGCAGTGGGTGACGCGGTCGGTGCGCTCCAGCAGCGCCATGTTGGCGTCCTGTCGCGGCACATATTGCACCGCCGGATATTTCGCCTCTTTCAGCGTCAGCGCCTTGATGGTCTCGGCGATCACGATATCGCCAGCCGTGACCCGGACGCGCCGGGGATTTGGGGTGATGGTGATGGGGTGGTCGGGCCCTGGAAGCTTCATGATTTCACGCCTTTTTGGATCACTCTGCCGCGCGCGGCACTTTGTCGTGGCTTTATCCAGATCGGATCACCGATATAGTGCCGGAAGGCGTGACGTAGAAGGCCGTTCACGCTAAGTTTGGCCCCGCCGGCAAGTTTGGCTTTGCAGATCCGGACCCCGGCAGCGATTCGACGACAAGGCTGATTGCAGCCGACACAGGAGCACGACCCGAATGCCTATGGACGCCCACGATATCGAGGCGATGATCAAGGCGGCGATCCCCGATGCCGAGGTGACCATCCGTGACCTCGCCGGGGACGGCGATCACTATGCCGCGACCGTGATCTCGGAGACCTTCCGCGGCAAGTCCCGCGTCCAGCAGCACCAGATCGTCTATCAGTCCCTGCGCGGCCAGATGGGCGGCGTGCTGCATGCGCTGGCGCTGCAAACCGGGGTGCCGGGCGCCTGATCCGATCGTGACGGGGGCATGACGATGGCTGCGGACAATCCTCGCGGCGCGATGTTTCGCGTCATCCTGCCGAACCAGCACAGCCGCGTCACCAATGCCGAGCTGTTCTTCGACCTGGTCTTCGTTTTCGCGATCACGCAGGTCTCGCACACACTGCTGCACCATTTCACGCCACTCGGTGCGATGCACGTCGCGGTGCTGTTTCTCGCGGTATGGTGGGTGTGGGTCTACACCGCCTGGGTCACCAACTGGCTCGATCCTGAACTGACGCCGGTCCGCATCCTGATCTTCCTGATGATGCTGGGTGGCCTCGTGCTGTCCACGACGATTCCGACCGCGTTCGAGGGGCGGGGCCTGTGGTTTGCGATCGCCTACGCAACGATGCAGGTCGGGCGCACCGCCTTCTGGATGTTTGCGACTCCGCGCCACCGAACGGCGGTCCGGCACAATGCGATCCGCATCCTGACATGGCTCTCGGTTTCCGCGATCTTCTGGATCCTCGGCGGCCTCGCCCATGACGAGGTGCGGCTATGGTTCTGGATCGTGGCGCTGACGATCGAATACATCTCGCCGGCAGTGCGCTTCTGGGTGCCGAAGCTGGGCTTCTCGTCGGTCGAGGCCTGGGCCGTCGAAGGCGGCCACATGGCCGAGCGCTGCTCGCTCTTCGTCATCATCGCGCTTGGCGAGGCCGTCGTCGTCAACGGCGCCACCTTTGCCGAGCTGGACTGGACCGCGGACAACATTTTGGCCTTCGTCTCCGCGCTGGTCGGCAGCATTGCGATGTGGTGGGTCTATTTCCACAAGGGCGCCGAGGCCGGCGCCGAGCGCATCTCGAAATCCGCCGAATCCGGCCGGTTGGCGCGGCTCGCCTACACCTATCTGCACATGCCGATCGTCGCCGGCATCATCCTGACCGCGGTCTCCGACGAGCTGGTGCTGAAGCATCCGGTCAGCCATTCCGATATCAGGATCATCGTGAGCACGATCGGCGGTCCCTTGCTGTTCCTGGTCGGCACCATCCTGTTCAAGCATGCGATCCGCGGCTTCCTCCAGCTCTCGCACGGTATCGGCATCATTCTGCTTCTGGCGCTGTCGTGGTTCGCCGCCGAACTGTCCCCGCTATGGCTGTCGGTCGCCGCGACGGTGATCATGATCGTCGTTGCGGTGTGGGAGTCGGTCTCGCTGGGATCGACGCCGGAACAAGCCGAGGAGCATTGAGCCGGCGCCATTGGCGCCGGAGCGCTTACTCTGCCGCCTCCAGCGCATGCACCGAGAACATCTTCGCGGCATCCGTCCAGCTCTCGCGCACCCGCCAGCCTGCGCCCTGCGCCAGCGCGCCGAAGCGCTCGATGCTGTATTTGTAGCTGTTCTCGGTGTGGATGCTCTCGCCCGCGCGGAACGAAAAGCTGGTGCCGAGCAGGCGCACGGTCTGGCTCTTCTTGCTGATCAGGTGCATCTCGATGCGGTGCCGCTCGCGATTGTAGATCGCGCGATGGGTGAAGGCGGAGAGATCGAAATTTCCGCCGAGTTCGCGATTGATCCGCACCAGCACATTGAGGTTGAAGCGCGCGGTGACACCGGCGGCATCGTTATAGGCGTCGTGGAGCAGGCGCTCCTCCTTCTCGAGGTCGGCGCCGATGATCATCTGCGCGCCGCGGCCCAGAATAGCGCGTGCGCTCTTCAGGAAGGCCTGCGCTTCATGCGGCTCGAAATTGCCGATGGTCGAGCCCGGGAAGAACCCGACCTTGGGCATGGTCGCCACTGCCTCGGGCAGCTCGAACGGCGTGGTGAAGTCGGCCGCCACCGGGTAGATGCCGAGTGACGGAAAATCCCGCTTCAGGCCGTTCGCCTGCGCCGTCAGGAAGTCGCCGGAGATGTCGACGGGCACATAGGCCGCGAACTTGCAGTGGTTGAGCAGCAGGCGAACCTTTGTGGTCGCGCCCGCGCCGAATTCGACGAGCGCCGCGTGCTCCGGAATGATCTTTGCGATCTCGCTGCCACGCTCCTTCAGGATCGCCAGCTCCGTGCGCGTCGGGTAATATTCCGGCAGCCGTGTGATCGCTTCGAACAATTCCGATCCGGCCGCATCGTAGAAATATTTCGGCGACAGCTTTTTGGGCTGCTGCGAGAGGTCCTCGATGGCCTCGCGCGCAAAAGCGGTGGTTTGTTCGTCGGGAAGATGGGCTTCGGCCAAAGCGCTGGCGTGCACATTCATGATACTCTCCTGAACGCGCTGTCCGGCGCGCATTTGTCGTCGGATGAGAATTTTACTCGTAGTCGGCCAGCCGCAGTCCCGTGAATTGCCACCGGTGGTGCGGATAAAAGAAGTTACGATAGGTGATACGGCTGTGCCCCTCCGGGGTTGCAAGCGAGGAGCCGCGCAGCACCAGCTGGTTGACCATGAACTTGCCGTTGTATTCGCCGAGCGCGCCTTCGATGGCGCGGTAGCCGGGGTACGGCGAGTAGGACGATCGCGTCCACTGCCAGACGATGCCGAACGCATCGTTGAGCTGGCCCGCGCGGGCCGCGACCTCCCATTCCATCTCGGTGGGCAGATGTTTTCCGGCCCAGCGCGCAAAGGCGTCAGCCTCATAATAGCTGACGTGGCAAACGGGCGCGTCGGGATCGACCGGCTTGAGGCCGGCCAGCGTCATGACATGCCACTGGCCGTCGATCTCGCGCCAATGGCCGGGGGCGTCCCAGCCCTCGTTGTTCACGGTCGCAAAACCGTCCATCAGCCACAGCGTTGCGGTCCGGTAGCCACCGTCGCGCATGAAAGCGAGCCATTCGCCATTGGTGACGAGATTGCGTGCGAGCTTGACCGGGCCGACGAGGGCGCGATGCGCCGGCTTCTCGTTGTCGAAATGAAAACTCTCGTCGACATGACCGACGGTGTGGATGCCTTCGTTCAGCGTCAGCCAATCCTCGCTGGCCGGCGTTGCGGCCGGGAAGCGCCAGTCCGGATCATAGGCCGGCGGGATCGGGTTCTGCGCGAAGGCGTGCAGGATGTCGGTGAACATCAATTCCTGATGCTGCTGCTCGTGGTTGAGGCCGACCTCGACCAGCGGCGCGATCTCGCGAAGCTTGTCCTCGCCGGCGTCGCGGAAGAATGTCACGACGGCAGCGTCGACATGTTTTCGATAGGCGCCGACCTGATCGGCGCTCGGACGGGTGATATCGCCGCGGTGATTGCGGGAATGGCGTGGGCCGGCGCTGACGTAATAGGAATTGAACAGGAAGGCGAAGTCAGGGTGAAAGGGCAGGTAGCCCGCACAGTGCTCGCCGAGCACGAATTGCTCCCAGAACCAGGTGGTGTGCGCCCGGTGCCATTTCGTCGGGCTCGCGTCCGGCATGGACTGGATCTGCTGATCCTCCGGCGACAGCGGTGCGGCCCGGCGCTCGGTCTCGTCGCGGACGTTGAGAAACGCGTCTTCCAGTCTCTGGGCAAGGCCGCCCAAATCGGCCGACGGTGACAGAGCGGGGGCCGTAGCGGAGGCTTGTTTCGTCACGTTTTTCTCCAGACAGGACAAGAGAACGTTGTTGGCGTTGTCGGGTTCCAAAACGCCGGGTTCGTCCTAGATAGGGGCTCCGCGACGGTATGAAAGTCCTCCCCGGCTATGATATTCGTGCCATCATGCAATGGGCCGCTGCTGCCGAGAGCGGTCCGCCCAGGGGCCGCTCGCCGCCATTTTACTTTGGATGCACAACGGTTTGGGCTACATATATAGGCAGGGATCGGGTTAAATCGGCTGAGCCAGCCCGAAGCGATTGGAGTGGCTCCGCCCCAGAAGGACACGGATATGAGCATCGAGGAATTCATCGCCAACGAAGTGAAGTCGAACGACGTGGTTCTGTTCATGAAGGGCACACCGCAATTTCCGCAGTGCGGCTTCTCCGGCCAGGTCGTCCAGATTCTCGACCACATCGGCGTCGGCTATAAGGGCCTCAACGTTCTCGAATCCGCCGAACTGCGCAACGGCATCAAGGACTTTTCGAACTGGCCGACCATCCCGCAGCTCTATGTGAAGGGCGAGTTCGTCGGCGGCTGCGACATTGTCCGCGAGATGTTCCAGGCCGGTGAATTGCAGCAGCTCTTCTCCGAAAAGGGCGTCGCTGTCGCGGCCTGATAGGTGACCCAGCTAACGCGCCGGATCGGCGGCGCGGAGCTCAAGGTCATCGTCGCTGACATCACCACGCTGAGCGTTGACGCCATCGTCAACGCGGCCAACACGTCGCTGCTGGGTGGCGGCGGCGTCGATGGGGCGATCCATCGGGCGGCCGGGCCCGAGCTTCTGGCCGAGTGTCGGAAGCTCGGAGGATGCCCGACCGGCGATGCCAAGATCACGAAGGGTTACCTTCTCCCTGCACCCCATGTGATCCATGCGGTCGGCCCGGTCTGGCACGGCGGCACTCGCGGTGAGGCGCAGGTGCTGGGCTCATGCTATCGCCGTGCGCTTGAGCTCTGCGGGGCCAATCGGCTGACCTCCGTGGCGTTCTCCGCGATTTCGACCGGGGTTTACGGCTTTCCGGCCGACCAGGCGGCGAAGATTGCGGTCCATGCGACCATTGAAGCCCTTCCCGCCGCGCCGCTGGTCGTCGACGTCATATTTTGTTGTTTCTCGGAAAAGAGCGCGACTCTGCACGCGGACGTTTTGGCGCGGTACGGCGGCCCTTGTGCCTGATGACCCGGTCGGTACACTCCGACGGGCCATGTTCCGGGGAGGGGATATGATTTTACAGTCTGGACTGCGCGCGCTGGTCTGCGCCGCGCTTGTGTCGTTGGGTACGATGTCGCTTGCGCGGGCGGAGGGCACCTACGAGATTCCGGCCGGCGCGCATTTCAATCCGGACAAGCTCGCAAGGATCACCGAGTTCTTCAAGAACGAGGTCGCGACCGGCAAGATCGCAGGGGCAAACGTCCTCATCAAGCAACATGGCAAGCCGGTCTACCACGAAGTCTTCGGCGTGCAGGACGCGCTCAGTAAGGCGCCGATCACGGACAAGACGATCTTCCGCCTGTTCTCGATGAGCAAGGCGATCACCTCCGTCGTCGCAGTGAAGTTGATCGAGGAAGGTACGATCAAGCTCGACGATCCCGTCTCGAAATACATTCCGTCCTTCGCCAATGTGAAAGTCGGCGTCGAGAAGAAGGCCGAGGACGGCACCAAGTCGCTTGAGCTCGTGCCGCCGAGCCGGCCGATGACGGTGCACGATTTGATGACGCACACTTCGGGCGTCACCTACGGCTTCTATGGCGACAGCCTGGTCCGCAAGGCCTATCGCGATGCCAACATCTATGCCGGCGATTTCGACCTCGCGGAGTTCGCCGAGCGCATCGCAAAACTTCCGCTGCACAACCAGCCGGGCGCGCTGTGGCAATACGGCCATTCCACCGACATCCTGGCGCGGGTCATGGAAGTGGCGGCCGGCAAGCCGCTCATCGAGATCGAGCGGGAGAAGCTGCTCGACCCGGTCGGCATGGTCGATACCGGCTTCTTCGTCACCGATCCCGAGAAGCAGAAGCTGCTGGCGCAGCCGGTGCCGAACGACAGCGATTTCCGGGTCGGGCGGATCAACGATCCGACGGTGATCAAGAAGATCCAGTTCGCCAGCGGCGGTATGGTGACGACCATGGCCGATTATGAACGCTTTACGCAGATGCTGCTCAAGGGCGGCAGTCTCAACGGCAAGACGATTCTCAAGCCCGAGACGTTCAAGCTGATGGTGACCGACCAGATCGGCCCCAAGTCGGGCGTCGATCGCGATTATTTCTATTTCCCCGGCGATGGTTTCGGCTTCGGTCTTGGACTTGCGGTGCGTACCGACCCCGGCAACGCAAAACCGCCGCCGCCCGGCGATCTCGGCGAATTAAAATGGGACGGCGCCTCCGGCTGTTATTTCGTGATCGATCCCAAGCAGGACATGTTCTTCGTGCTGCTGGAGCAGACCCCGACCGAGCGCCAGCGCGTGCAGCGAACATTGAAGCAGCTGGTTTATGAAGCGATGGAGAACTGACATGTTCGGGCGCCGCGCATTGATCGCGGCGCTCGTCCTTCTCGCCGGCGGCATCGTTACGAAGGCAGGCTCGGAGAGACCTGCGGCCCGCACGCTCTCGCCTGCGGGGCTGGCGAAGGTTTCCGATTACATCCGCAACGAGGTCGCCACCGGCAAGATTCCCGGCGCCATCCTGCTGCTTCAGCAGCACGGCAAGCCGGTGTATTACCAGGATTTCGGCGTCCGCGACGTCGCGACCGAGTTATCAATGAGCGCGGACACGATCTTCCGCCTCTACTCGATGTCGAAGCCGGTCACCTCAGTCATGGCGATGATGCTGGTCGAGGAGGGCAAGCTGTCGCTCGACGATCCCGTCTCGCAATACATTCCGGCCTTCGCCGGCATGAAGGTCGGCATCGAGAAGAAGGCCGAGGACGGCAAAGTCGCGCTGTCGCTGGAGCCGCTGGAGCGACCCATCACGATCAAGGATCTGCTGCGCCACACCTCGGGGCTGCCTTACGGCTATTACGGCGGCGGTATGGTGCGCGAGCTCTACGCGGACGCCAATCTCTTCAACAGCAATCTGACCAACGCCGAATTCGCCGCCAAGATCGCCACGCTGCCGCTGGTCGAGCAGCCCGGCACGGTGTGGGACTATGGCTATTCCACCGACGTGCTCGGCCGCGTCATCGAAATCATCGCGGGAAAGACGCTGCTGCAGTTCGAGAAGGAGCGGCTGCTTGATCCGCTCGGCATGACCGAGACGGCCTTCTTCGTCGCCGATCCCGCCAAATTCCCGCGCATCGCCGAGCCGATGCCGGGGGATCGCAAAATCAATCCGACGACGCAGGTCCGCGACATCAGGCGGCCCGCGACATGGGAATCGGGCGGCGGCGGTATGGTCGGCACGGTCGGCGACTACGCCCGTTTCGCCCAGATGCTGCTCAACGGCGGCACTTATGACGGCCGGCGCTATCTCAAACCGGAGACCATCGCGCTGATGGCCTCGGATCATATCGGGCCGGAGACGAAGATCGCGCGCGACCAGAACTATTATCCGGGCGGGTCTTCCGGCTTCGGTCTCGGCTTCGCCGTGCGCACCTCGGTGCCCCCTGGAACAACGTGGCCGCTCGGCGAATATCGCTGGGACGGCGTCGGCGGCACGTTCTTCTTCATCGATCCCGAGGACGATCTGTTCGGGATCTTCATGGTGCAGACTCCGACGCAGCGCGGCCGGATTCAGCTGGCGCTGAAGACGTTGATCTACCAGGCGATTGGGCGGTGATTACGCTCCGCGCACGATCTCGCGGATATATCCGATCGTCTCCTCGACCTGGCTCGCATTGACGTCGAGATGCGTGCAGGCGCGGATGCGGCCGTCCATCATCGCAAGCGTCACGCCGCGCTGGCGCAGCGCCGCAACCATCTTGTCGCCGGGAATGCCGGCGCCATCGGGCTTGAAGAACACCAGATTGGTCTCGGGCTCCTGCACCTCGACGCCTGCGATCTGCGACAGTCCGCGGGCGAGCGCGCGCGCATTGGCGTGATCGTCGGCGAGCCGCTCGACATGATGGTCGAGCGCGTAGATGCAAGCCGCCGCGCAGATTCCGGCCTGTCGCATCGAGCCGCCGAGCCGCTGCTTCCACTGCCAGACCGCATCGATGAAGGCGCGCGAGCCCGCCAGCACGCCGCCGATCGGCGCGCCCAAGCCCTTCGAGAAGTCGATCCAGGCCGAATCCCAGCCCGCGGTCATGTCGCGCGGGGAGATGCCGCTCGCGACAGTGGCGTTGAGCAGGCGCGCGCCGTCCATGTGGGTGACGAGGCCATGTTGTTTCGCGATCGCGACGATCTCGTCGAGCGCGGCCTTCTTCCAGACCGTACCGCCGCCGATATTGGCGGTCTGCTCGACGCTGACCACCGTCTGTGGCGGTTGGTAGCGCGTGCGCGGATGCAGCGCTCTGCGAAAGGTCTCCGGCGTGAACTGGCCGTCGGGTCCCTTCAGCTGCGTGACCTGGAAGCCGCCGATCGCGGCATGCGCGCCGCCTTCGCGCGCGATGATATGGGCGCTCTCATGGGCGAGGATCTCGTCGCCGGGGTGGCAATGCACCAGCGTTGCGGTGACGTTGCACATCGTGCCTGACGGCATGTACACGGCGGCTTCCTTGCCGAGCAGCTCGGCGACGCGCTCGCACAGCGCATTCACGGTCGGATCGTCGCCGACCTGCTCGTCGCCGACCTCCGCCCGCGCCATCGCCTCGCGCATTGCGGGTGTCGGCTTTGTCTGCGTGTCAGAGAGCAGATTGATGCGCACTGGCGGCGCTTTGGGATCGATCGGGGGAGGGGTGTAGAGCATGGCTGGTCTCATTCTCTAGTCGAACAATGGCAACGTGTTGCGTGCGTGTCCCAATGACCTGAACTAGCCACGAGAACGTTGAGCGACGCGCTGGCGCGCGGCGAGCAGGATGTCGTCTGGCGTGTCGGCAGCGAAGATATTGCAATCGGGCTGAGCGAACAGCCCCTGATATCGGCAGATCTGCTCGTCGCGGGAGAGGGCCTCCCACGCTCCGAGCGCCGCTTCAGTCGGCGTTGCCGAAGGATGAGTGTTGGCGAGCTGGTCGGCCGTGCGAGACATCAATGCATGCTAACAAACAAAAAGGCCCCGGAAAACCGGGGCCTTTGTCGATGCTGCAATTATCAGCGCGAATAGAATTCGACGACCAGATGCGGCTCCATCTGCACCGGGAACGGCACGTCGGAGAGGTGCGGGATGCGAATGTATTTCGCGGTCATCTTGCCGTGGTCGACTTCGAGATAGTCGGGGGTGTCACGCTCGGAGAGCTGGCTGGCTTCGAGGACGTGAGCGAGCTGCTTGGAGGATTCCTTGACCTCGATCACATCGCCGAGCTTGACCAGATAGCTCGAGATGTTGACCTTGCGGCCGTTCACCTTGACGTGGCCGTGGTTGATGAACTGGCGCGCGGCGAAGATCGTCGAGACGAACTTGGCGCGGTACACGACGGCGTCGAGACGGCGCTCGAGCAGGCCGATCAGGTTCTCGCCGGTATCACCCTTGAGACGGCTGGCCTCGACATAGATGCTGTGGAACTGACGCTCGGAGATGTTGGCGTAATAGCCCTTCAGCTTCTGCTTGGCGCGCAGCTGCACGCCGAAGTCGGAGAGCTTGCCCTTGCGGCGCTGGCCGTGCTGGCCGGGGCCGTATTCGCGGCGGTTCACGGGGCTCTTCGGGCGGCCCCAGATGTTCTGGCCCATACGGCGATCGAGTTTGTACTTCGCCTCACTGCGCTTAGTCATCGCGTCCTCTTCAGGTACTTGGTTTGAGGAAACGCGCCCTCCTGTGTGACGGGCTAGCCCGGCACTGACAGGTCCGATCCCCAAAGCTTAAGGGACAGGACCACGGGTCGCGAAACGCTTCGCGGGCCGAAATCGGCCCGCGAGCAAGCGGCTTTTAGGGGGATTTGGGGCTCGCTGTCAATGCGAATGGCCCGGACTCACGTCCCGACCGCGCGGATCGGCTTCGACCCGGCCGCCCGCAATTCGGCAGCGATTTCAGTGTTCAGGACCTGTTCCAGCCGGGTCAGGACCCGGGCGATCGGGGCGGCGTCGGTGACCCGGTGATCCCAGCGGATCACGACATGGATGGTCTGCGCAGGCCCGACCATCCCATAGCTGACGATGAAGGGGCCGGGCGTGATCGGGTGAAGCTCGCCGCCACCATAGGCGGCCACCGAGCTCACCGCGAAGCTGCCGAACCAGTTGCCGCGCTGCCGGCCGAAATTCAGTCCTATCGCCCAGGACAGCCGCCGCAGCGGCAGCGGCAGACGGGTCACCCGCATGATCTTGCGGAACATGGGAATTTCGTCGATCGGGGCGGTCTTGGCGCGCCGGATCTCGGCGTCGACCTCAGCCAGGGTCATGGCCTCGGGAGCCACGATTCGCTGCGGGATCACGCATTCCTCGCCGCCTTCGACCCGGGCAATGGCCACCGACGCCACGCTCTTCGGCAACTCGTAGAGCGACGGCCAGGGCCATTTGGCATAGACGGTACGCAGGACCGGCTCGTCCCTGGCGACCAGGGCAAAAGCCTTGACGAACATGGCCGCCCAGCCGGCTGGCGCCATCGCGCCCGCGCGGGCCTCCAGCAAGGGGCCGATATCGAGCGAACGGGACAGGGACACGAAGGGCACGCCCATCGAGGCTTGCATGAGGTCGATAATCAGGCGACGCGGCAGCGAAATGGTCTTGGGCGTCCCGCGCATCGCTCTTTGGTTTCCCCTGATTAAAGTTTGTGCAGCGAGCGGGTTCCCGCTCGCCGCCTGCTCTAGCACGAACCAACCCGCATGGGGCCGGTCGGTTCGCCGCATCAGGGCGCCGGCGAGGCCAGCGGCTTGGTCTTGTCGACGACGTAAACCCCAAGCACTTTCATAGCCTTGTCGCCGTGGGCTTTGGCGTCATGCACGACGCCTGCCGGGATCTGGTAGGAATCGCCGGCTTTCAGCGTCTTTTCCGGCTGCCCGTCGATGAGGAGATTGAGTTCGCCTTCGAGCACGTAGCCGGTCTCGATGCCCGGATGGGTATGGCGTCCCGCCGCGCCGCCCGCCGGGACCTCCGCGATGGCCGTGATGGTGTTGTAGCCATCGGGAAATTCGACCTTCTGGAGCGGGGTGCGCTTGATGCCGGGCTGCTGGGCGAAGGCCGCAACAGCGAGGCCGGTGAACGCGAGAGCGAGCAAAGTCTTTTTGAGCATGGTTTTTCCTCCCTGGAACGACCGACCCTAGCAGCGCGGTGGTTCCCGGCAAGACTCTCGGCAAAACTCTCGGCAAAACTCCCGGCAAAGGCTCAAGGCTAGCGCTTGATCCCCTCGAACGCTGCCATGATGCCGCGCTGGAACAGGGACCAGTCAAAGCCGAGCGCGATCGCGCGGTAGCCGCGATCGACCAGGGCATTGGCCTGGTCCGCGGTACGCGCCACGCCGCCGATCGGTACGCCGCTCCTGAGGATGCCGGCCTCGGCCCGGGCCACCAGCTCCAGCAATTCCGGATCGTCCATCTGGCCGCGCTTGTTGATGGAGGTGGCGAGATCGCCGGGGCCGATCACAGCGACGTCGATGCCGGGCGTGGCCATGATCTCGTCGATTCGGTTGACGGCCTCGACGTGCTCGATGGTGATCATGCAGATCATCTCGTCGTCGGAGCTGGCCATGTAGTCCGGCATCGACTGGCCCCAGCGAAATGGCGCATGGAACGGACCCCAGAGCCGATCGCCGCGTGGTGGATAGCGCACGCTGCGCACCGCTTTCTCGGCCTCCGCGCGATTGGTGATCATCGGGAAATTGATGCCGAAGGCGCCGATGTCCATCGGTGCCTTCGCAAGCCACGGTTCGTTCGCCGCGATCCGCACCAGCGGCGTGCACGGTGTGCCGGTCGTGGCCGCGATCATCGCATGTGCTTCGGTCAGTCCAATCGGCCCATGCTCGAGATCGACGATGATCCAGTCGAGTGAGCGCGCCATGATCTGCACGGTCTGCACGCTCGGGATCGTCGCGATCGCGCCGAAGGCGGGACGACCCTCGCGCCAGAGCTGGCGGAGACGGTTGAGCGGCGTGGTCGGGACGGACATGGGAAGAACCTGCAGGAAACGACGAGGGCGGAGCCTAGCAGCGCGCCGTCGAGGCGCAAGGTCAGGCTGGAATGCGGCCGCCGAAGAACGGCGTCAGCTTGGCCGAAAGGCCATGGACGCGGTTCGAGGTGAAGATCATCTCGGCGCCGGACTGCGCGATGCCACTGGTCTGCGCGCCGAGCAGATCCGAGACGCGGCGGGCGATCGCGGGCGCCGGATCGATCCAGTCGACCGGCCAGGGCGCGAGCTTTTTCAGCCGGTCGAGCAGCAGTGGATAATGCGTGCAGGCGAGCACCACGGTGTCGGTGCGTGCGCCTGCGTCCTCGGCATCGCCGACGAAACACGGGGCGAACTCGGCGAGGATGGCGTCGTCGCTGACGGTAGAGCCGCTGAGCTCTGCTTCAGCCAGCGCAGCCAGCTCGGGCGAACCGACCAGTGTCACCTCGCAGCCTTGCGCGAAATCCCGGATCAGCGCCTTGGTGTATTCGCGCTTCACCGTGCCCTTGGTGCCGAGCACCGACACCCGGCGGCTCCTCGATTGCGCGCAGGCCGGCTTGATCGCCGGCACAGTGCCGACGAAGGGCAGGGAATAAGCGGCGCGCAGATGCGATAGGACCAAGGTGGACGCCGTGTTGCAGGCGATGACGACGAGGTCAGGATCATGCGTGCCGACCAATTCCCCCATCAGCGGCACCACGCGGGCTATGATCTCGTCCTCGCTGTGGTGGCCGTAGGGAAAGAAGGCGTCGTCCGCGACGTAGACGTAATGCGCGTCGGAGCGCGCGGCCACGACCTCACGCAGGACCGTGAGCCCGCCAAGGCCGGAATCGAACACCAGAATCGTCGGGGAATTGGTCACGTGATCACTCTAGCCGGACATGGTTACCATTCGGTTTTTGGGGCGGTTTTGCGGCAGGGGCGCTTAGGGCTAATTTGGAGCGATTCGATTTCGCGATTGCCGCATGGACCCAATATCAGCTGCCGGACTGCGGTGCGGATAGGGACAGGCCCGCAAAACTCCGGAGAGCCGACATGATCAGAAATACCAGTCACGGCTGGGGAAGCATTTCCCGATGGTTGCACTGGGTTCTGGCGCTGACCATCATCGGCATGATCGGCTTCGGGTGGTGGATGAACCACATCCCGGCGCGTCCCGACCGCTTCTTCTACCGCTCGATCCACGCCGATATCGGCTATGTGATCCTGCTGCTCACGGTGCTGCGCCTGGTCTGGCGCCTCGTTAACCCGACGCCCGCCATGCCGGCCGAGACCTCGCGGTGGCAGAAGGTCGCCGCCCATGTCAGCCACGGTGCGCTCTACCTCGCAGTCATCGTCGTCACCATGCTCGGCTGGGCGCATTCCGGTGCGCACGCACCTGATTATTCGGACTTCTTCGGCCTGTTTCACGTGCCGCAATTCACCGCCCCCGACCGCGCGGCGGCGGGCGCCTATGAAGACCGCCACATCCTCTTTGCCTATGTGCTGCTCGCCTTGATCGCGGTTCACGTGATCGCCGCGGTCTGGCACCATTTCATCCGCCGCGACCGCGTCGTGGCGCGGATGGTGACGGACGAGGCGGGGTAGGGCGGACATGGGAGGAAGCATCGCGCCCGCTGTCTCCGCATCGTCATTGCGAGCGCAGCGAAGCAATCCAGAATCTTTCCTTTGTGGCAGTCTGGATTGCTTCGCTGCGCTCGCAATGACGGAGTAAGGTGTCGGGTCACGAACTATCCAATTGCGATCGCAGGAGGCCTCATGCTCACCGTCCATCATCTCGGCAAGTCGCAGTCCGAGCGTATAGTCTGGGTGTGCGAGGAGCTGGCGATTCCCTACGAGCTGAAGCGCTATGCGCGCGATCCCGTCACCATGCTGGCTCCGGCCGAGTACAAGGCGCTGCATCCGATCGGGGCGGCGCCGGTGATCACCGACGGCGAACTCGTGCTCGCGGAATCCGGCGCGGTCGTCGACTACATCGTTGCAAAATATGGCAACGGCCGGCTCGTGCTCGGTCCCACTGATCCCGCCTTCGCGCAATTTCTGTATTGGCTTCATTTCGCCAATGGCACCCTGCAACCCGGCATGGGGCGGATGATGATCCTGAGCCGGCTCGATCTCGCCAAGGACAATCCGACCCTGCTCGCGATGAAGGGGCGTCTCGATCGGGCCTTCGATCTTCTCGACGCAAGGCTTCGCGAGGCCGAATACCTTGCGGGCAGCGCCTTCACGACCGCCGACATCATGACGGTATTCTCGCTCACCACCATGCGCTACTTCCAGCCCTATGACGTGTCGCGCTGCCCCAACGTGGTCAAATATCTCGGCCGCATCAGCGCGCGGGCGGGCTATCGGCGTGCGATGGAGAAGGGCGACCCGGGCATGGTGCTGCTCTTGGATTAGACGGCGGCGTGCAGGCTATCACGCGATCCTGTTCGTGGTGGCCGCGCGCTCCGACGCCAGCTGCTTCTGGAGGCGCTCGATGTTCTGCAGCAGGCGCTGGCTGGTCAGCACCAGGAAGTAGTAGCCGAACTGCGGATCCTGGAAGTAGATCTCGAGCAACCGGTCATAGGTAATCGTCAACACCTGCCCGTCTTCGATGCATTCAATCGTTCCGGTGCGCCGGTTGCCCGGCGTGAGGAAGCCGAGCTCGCCCATCAGCGCGCCCGGCATGATCTCGATATTGATCTCCTTGACCAGGAACTTGCCGGTGACCGTGAGGAGCATCTCCTTGGCTGGGTCGCCCAGTTTGAACAGCGTGTCGCCGCGGCGATATTTGCGTTCGGTCATGAACGGCTTGAGCCATTCGATCGACATGTCGCCTTCGGCCGCATGGCGCGCCTTCTTGACGAGCTTGAGCATCTGCCGCAGGCGCAAGGCGTTGATCGGGAGCAGCAGGAGATAGAGCAGGAAGGTCGAGACGTTGGCAGAGAGCGCACCGAAGACGGCGAAGAACGCGCAGCCGACCATGTTGGCAACGCGCAGCGGAACCATCGTCCGCATCAGGAGGGTGGCGACGAAGAAGCCGGCGCCGACCGCGGCAAACATATTGGCCAGCGTGATGTTCTGGACGAAGATCTCCAGCATCCGATTAAAGATCGAGTCATAGGTGACGTTGTTCGGATCGAGGCCCATCTGGACCAGGATCTTCGCGATCCTGAGGTTATCCGTCGCCGCCTCGAGAATGCGGTCGAGGATCGACGAAATGTCTGCGCTGCCGGACGGCATGGTACTATCCCCGCGTAAGGCCTTCAGTCACGGTCGGTCTTCTCGACACCTATAGCCGAAATCGAACGACGACCGCTTGAATGAAGCTTTCGGCCGCCGTGCCGCAAGAGGCAAATTTTAGCCTGATCGGGCGTTTCGGCAATTGCCTGTTTGGCGGTGCGTATGGCCGTGGCGCGCCCGCGATTCGGGGCCCACCGGGTCCGAGCCTCGGCGTGGTGGACCTCGGCGCCGGATAGGGCGGGGCGGGACCAGGCGTGGGCGTGGGGCGATCCCCGCTCTTAGGGTTTGGCGGCGGGCTGCACGACCTGCTGCTCGACCAGGCTGAGGTGCCCGGGCAGCGAACCGGCGCGCAGCAGCATGGCGACGCTGTTTGCTTCCTCCAGGGTGAAATTGCCGGAGATCTGGCCCGAGCCGCCGGTGATGGGCTCACGGATCACGGGGGCGGAGATCACCTTGCCGTCGAGCACGATGGCGAAGGGCTTTGCAATATTCTCTTCGGTGATGTGGGCAAAGCGCCGCGTGCCGCGGCCGTTGAAGCGGAACGAGGCAATCGGCTCTTTCGTGGCGCTTGCAAACCCCGGGCCCGCATAGCTGATGTCGTCGCCGTCGAGCACGCTGTCCTTGGCGACCAGATAAAGGCTCTTGTCCTTAAAGCCGGGCAGGACTTCCGTGCCGGCCGGCGGCGTGCCGGATTGCGCTTGGGCCGGCGGCATCGAGAGGTCGATCAGGCGGAAGCCGACCTTGACCCTTCGGGCGAACACCGCGGTGACGCGCTCGGGCTCCATCACACCGGGCAGGAAGATACGGATGCGCTCGGTCCCATCGGGCTGGACGCTGGCGAGCTGGACGCCGGCCTCCTTCAGACGCTGCTCGATCATGGCGATGGCATCTTCGACGAGTTCGTGCAGCCGCGCGGCGGATGCCGCATTGGTCGGGGCAAGCCTGACCATTCCGTCGCCGCCGTCGGTCACGGCGAGTGCATGCGACGGCAATCCCTCCGCGGCTGACGCGAGCTTGCGCGCAAGCTGCTCGCGGCCCTTGGCGTCCGCGATCTTCAACTCGACGCCGCCGTCGCGGATCGCAAGGCCGGAGAAGGCGATCTTGCCGTCGCGCAGGTTCTTGTAGACGTCGTCGCGCAAATCCGTGACGACGCTCTCGCGCAGGCCATCGGTGTCCACCTTGTAGATGATGCGGGACCCGCCGAGCTTCTCCATCTTGTCGCTGATGAAGACCGATATCTTGGCGCGCATCTTGTCGATCTGGCCGTCCTCGGCGTGTGCGGCGCGGGGCAGGGCGAGCACCGATGTCATGATCCCTGCTGTCACGGCGAGCGCGATGAACAGTCGGGTAGCGCAATCCCGCGGGAGCGTAGTCATGATCACCTCAAGTCTTGCGCCAGGGCGCTGGCAAGGACACCGGCATGTGAGTCCAATGCCAGTTCTTGGTCCCCGGATCTGGCGCGCAGGTTCAAAAGCCTCTCACCAGAGTCCCGATTACGGCGGCCGTTAGGTCATGGACGAACGCCAAATCATCCATCATTCTGCCCGTGCTCGACCGGCCATCGGTCGAGGTCTCGCCAACCCAAAAAGTCAAAAGACAGGGCGCGGGGACATGCATCTGAGGGAGGACGGAATTCCATGGCGGGCATCCACGCGCTCGATCGCTTCATCGGCAACGACTATCCGGACCTGGCAACGGACGCAGAGGTTCGAGCCTTCGAGCAGGTCCCTTACGCCGATCGCGTCGCGGCCGAGAGCACTTACGATGCCATAAGGCTGGGTGCGGCCCGTAACCCCGACGGACCGGCGCTGCAGTTCCTGCAAAATGCCGATGCCGCCGACACGCCGGTCGTGGTGACGTACCGCGACTTCATCGCGCGCGTCACGCAGGCCGCCAACATGTTTCACGCGCTTGGCGTGGAGAAGGGCGACGTCGTCAGCTTCATGCTGCCGCTGGTGCCGGACGCCTTCGTAACGCTGTTCGGAGCGGAGGCCGCCGGCATCGCCAATCCCGTCAATCCCCTGCTGGAGCCGCACCAGATCGCGGAAATTCTGGAGGCCGCGAACACGAAAGTCCTGGTGGCGCTCGGGCCGATGCCGGGCACCGACATCTGGCAGAAAGTCGAGCAGATCAGGCCGCAACTCAAGCACCTCAAGGCGATCGTGCAGGTGTTCGGTGCTGGCGATCCAGCGAGGGGAATCCTTGCGTTCAACGACCTGATCAGGCAGCAGCCTTCGGACCGCCTTATCAGCGGGCGCGAGATTCTGGGCAGCGACATCGCCGCCTATTTCCACACCGGCGGCACCACCGGCACGCCAAAGCTGGTGCGGCACACGCATGCCAACCAAGTGTATCAAGCCTGGGCGCTCAATCTGCTGCTGAAGTCGAAGCCGGGCGCCAACATGCTGTTCGGCATGCCGCTGTTTCACGTCGGGGGCTCGTTGACGCAGGTGCTGACGACACTGTCGGCCGGCGGTTCGCTGGTCGTGCTGTCGCCGAGCGGATGGCGCAATCCGAATGCGGTGAAGAACATCTGGCAACTGGTCGAGCGCTTCAAGCCCGAAGCGCTGTCGAGCGTGCCGACGGTGCTCGCCGCAACGCTCGCGGTGCCGCCTGGCAATGCCGACATCTCCAGCCTGAAATATGCAGCCGGTGGCGGCTCCGCGATCCCGGTCGCGGTGGGGTCTGCGATCCAGGACAAGCTCAAGCTGCCTGTCGTCGAGGTCTACGGTATGACCGAGACCTCGAGCGTTCACACGCTGGCCTATCCGTCGCGCCCGATCCGACTCGGTTCGGTCGGCCTTCCCATGCCTTACGCGCGGGTCCGCATTGTCCAGCTCGATGCTGACGGCAAGCTGATCCGCGACTGCGCGCCGGACGAGATCGGCGTCGTCATCATGGCCGGGCCCGGCGTGTTCGGCGGCTATCTCAACGACGAGCACAACAAGGGTGCTTTCGTCGACGAGGTCTGGGTCAATTCCGGCGATCTTGGCCGGCTCGATGCTGACGGTTATCTCTGGATCACCGGCCGCGCCAAGGATCTCGTGATCCGCGGCGGCCACAACATCGATCCGGCACCGATCGAGGAGATCATGTTCCGTCATCCCGCCGTCGGCTTTGCCGCGGTGGTCGGCCAACCCGACGCCTATGCCGGCGAACTGCCGGTGGGATATGTGCAGCTGAAGCAGGGCGCGACCGTCGAGCCGGGGGAGCTGGAGACGTGGGTGCGCGAGCGTACTCCGGAGCGCGCGGCTGTCCCGGTGCAGGTCATCCCGATCGATCCGATGCCGGTGACCGGCGTCGGCAAAGTGTTCAAGCCGCAGCTGCGCTGGGACGCAGCCCAGCGCGTGTTCACGAAGGTGCTGACACCCCTCACTGAGCGCGGCATCGACTGCAAGGTCAGGGTCGGCGCTCACGGCAGCCACGGCTCGATCGCCACCGTGACGCTGGCGGGCCTGCCGGCGGATCAGCGCGAAGCGGTTGCGCGCGAGGTGCACGCACTGCTTGCACCGTTCGTGATGCGCCACGAGGTGGTGCAGATGTAACGGACCCAACGGACGGCTTCGGTGTCAGCTCGAAAGCAGGGCGACGCTTCGCCGCATTAGCTATACCCCCGATAGAGCCCCTATGTGACAAGTATCACATAGGAAGAATTGGCAATCGGCGATGCTACCGAATAGTCTCATGGAATTGCATCCGGGGGGACGCAAGTGATTCCGTTTCGGATATTTGCTTTGTTGATTTTGGCCATTGGCCTCGCCTGCGGACCGGCCCATGCGGACCGGCGGGTTGCGCTTGTCATTGGCAATTCCGCCTACAAGAGTGCGCCCAAGCTCGGCAATCCCGTCAACGATGCCACTCTGGTCGGCGGCATGTTCAAGAAGGCCGGCTTTGATTCCGTCGACGTCAGGTTGGATCTCAGCGCGAGCGAGATGCGGCGCATGTTGCGTGAGTTCGCCGGCAGGACCCGCGATGCCGACATGGCGGTGATCTATTACGCCGGCCACGGCATCGAGCTGGAAGGCACAAACTATCTCATTCCGATCGACGCGACGCTGGAGACGGATGGCGACGTGCTCGACGAAACCATCCCGGTCGAGCGCGCGCTGTTCGCAGTCGAGCCGGCCAAGCAGCTGCGCCTGATCATCCTGGATGCCTGCCGCGACAATCCGTTTTCCAAGACCATGAAGCGGACGCTGGCCTCGCGCGCGATCGGACGCGGGCTTGCCAAGGTCGAGCCGACCAGCCCAAACACCATGATCGCTTTCGCCGCGAAGGCCGGCTCGACCGCGTCCGACGGTGACTCCAGGAACAGCCCGTTCGCCGTCGCTTTGGTCGAGCACTTGCCCAAGCCGGGCCTCGATTTGCGCAAGGCCTTCGGCTTCGTGCGCGACGACGTGCTCAAGAGCACTGGCTACAAGCAGGAGCCCTATGTCTATGGCTCGCTCGGCGGCGACGATGTGCCGCTGGTCGCGACCAAGCCGGCAGCGACCGGGCCGCAGGCCAACCCGCAGGATTCTATTCGCAGGGATTACGAGCTCGCGCTGCAGCTGGCCACGCGCGATGGTTGGGAAGCCTTCCTGGCGCAATATCCCGAAGGTTTCTATGCCAATCTGGCCAAGGGCCAGATGAACAAGATCGCCGCTGAAGAGACGCGCGCCTCGGCCGAGCAAAAAGCGAACGCGGCCGAGCAGCAGAAGGCAAGGCTTATTGCCGAACGCGCCCAGAAGGCCGAGCAGGACAAGGCGGCCGCGGCGGCCAAAGCCGCCGAAGAGGCCCGTGTCGCAGCGGAGAAGCAGAAGCAGATCGAGCAGGCGAGGACGGATGCGGCCGAGCAGCAGCGCAAGCTGGCCGAAGCTGCCGCGGCGAAAGCACAGGCCGAGAAGCAGGCGGCGGAGAAGGCCAAGGCCGAGCTTGCCGCCAAGCAGACCGCCGAGAAGGCGGAGCAGGTGGCAAAGCCGACGGTCGATCGGCAGATGCCTGAGGTCGAGCAAAAAGTTGCGGCCCTTTCACCGGCGCCGGCATCCACATTGTCGGCGGCTGATCTGACAAAATCCGTGCAGAGTGAATTGCGCCGCGTCGGCTGCCTGTCCGCCACCGCCGACGGCGATTGGAGCGCAGCATCGCAGCGTTCGCTGGCCCTGTTCAACAAATATGCCGGCACCCAATTCGACGCCAAGCTCGCAAGCGTCGACGTACTCGATGCCCTGAAAGCGAAGCCCGGACGGGTCTGCCCGCTCATTTGCAATTTCGGCTCCAAGGCGGACGGCGATCAATGCGTGAAGATCACCTGCCGCGCCGGCTATCGCGTCGGTGACGACAACGACTGCGAGAAGGTCCCAGAGAAGAAGCCGGTGGCGACGCGCGAGGATTCGAAGAAGCGTGACCAGGATCGCAAGGACACAGAGTCGACGCCATCGAAGCCGCAAGCATCTGGCCAGATATTTTGCAATTCCGCTGGCTGCCGTCCTGTCGGCAAGGGATGCAGAATAGAACGGGCCAGTACTTCTGATGCGAGCTCAGTGATGTCTGGCCGAACGAAAGAAGTCTGCAATTAGGGTATCATCGGAATGGCCGCATAGGCCTGGGCGTTTTTCATGATTGTTCGAAGCCTATTGATTTTGATATTCGGCCTTTGGTTCGGGTGCGGCGCTGCCCTCGCTGACAAGCGCGTTGCGCTCGTGATCGGCAATTCCGCCTACAAGAACGCGCCGCGGCTCGCGAACCCGGTGAACGACGCCGGGCTGGTCGGCAGCATGTTCAGGAATGCGGGCTTCGATACGGTCGAGATCAGGCTGGACCTCAACGCCAGCGAAATGCGGCGATCCCTACGCGAGTTCGCGGCCAGGACGCGCGATGCCGACATAGCCGTGATCTACTATGCGGGCCACGGTATCGAGCTGGACGGCAGCAACTATCTCGTTCCGACCGACGCCATGCTGGAAACCGACGGCGATGTCCTCGATGAGACGATCGCACTCGATCGGGCGCTGTATGCGGTCGAACCGGCCAAACAACTTCGTCTTGTCATCCTCGATGCGTGCCGCGACAACCCATTCGCCAAGACGATGAAGCGCACCCTGGCCTCGCGCGCGATTGGTGGCGGGCTTGCCAAGGTCGAGCCGACCAGTCCGAACACGATGATCGCCTTTGCGGCCAAGGCGGGATCGACGGCGTCGGATGGCGACTCGCGGAACAGCCCGTTCGCGGTCGCGTTGACCGATCATCTGCCGAAGCCCGGGCTCGACCTGCGCAAGGCGTTCGGGTTTGTCCGTGACGACGTCTTGAAGAAGACCGGCAACAAGCAGGAGCCGTATGTCTATGGCTCCCTGGGCGGTAGCGACGTGCCGCTGGTGCCGGCAAGGCCCGCCGCAGCCGGTCCGCAGGCAAATCCGCAGGACAGTGTGCGCAAGGACTACGAGCTTGCCCTCCAGGCCGGCCTGCGCGAGGCCTGGGAAGCATTCCTCCAGACCTATCCGGACGGCTTTTACGCCAATCTCGCCCGCGTGCAGTTGAAGAAGATTGCCGCCGAGGAGGATCGCACGGTGGCGACGGAGAAGGCACGTCTGGCCGAACAGGAAAAGGCGAGGCTCGCAAGCGAACGAGCCCAGAAGGCCGAGCAGGAGAAAGCGGCCGCCGCGGCGAAAGCGGCGGAAGAGGCGAGGATCGCGGCCGAGAAGGCCAAGCAGATCGAGCAGGCCAAGGCGGAGGCGGCCGAACGAGATCGCAAGGCGGCGGAAGCTGCCGCGGCCAAGTCGCTCGCGGAGAAGCGGGCGCTCGAGAAGGCGGCGACCGATGCCGCAGCGAAGCAGGCGGCGGACAAGCAGGCGGCTGATGCCGAAAGCAGGAAGGTCGCCGCGCTGTCGCCGCCGCCAAGCTCCCCGCCGTCCGGCGATCTCACGAAATCTGTTCAGAGCGAGCTACGCCGCGTCGGCTGCCTTTCGGCCGCCGCTGACGGTGACTGGAACGCCGCAACGCAGCGCTCACTGTCACTGTTCAACAAATATGCCGGCACTCAATTCGACGCGAAGCTTGCCAGCATCGACGCGCTCGATGCGCTGAAGGCGAAGCCGGGACGGGTCTGCCCGCTGGTGTGTAATTTCGGCTTCAAGGCCGACGGCGATCAATGCGTGAAGATCACCTGCCGGGCCGGCTATCGTGTCGGCGACGACAATGAATGCGAGAAGGTGCCGGAGCAGAGGCCGGTGGCGACGCGCGAGGATTCGAGGAGGCGGGATACGGATCGGAAGGCGACCGAATCTTCTCCGTCCAAGCCCGAGGCAAGCGGACAGATATTCTGCAGTTCGGCGGGCTGTCGCCCGGTGCCGAAAGGCTGTCGGCTCGTCAACGGGCTTATCCCCGGGAGGGCCGCCTCAAACGCGGCCGCCGGTGGGTCCTACGAGGTGTGCAATTGAGAGCCGCGCGAAGTTGATGCGGTGGAGTGCGCAATCCGGCGTCAACGAACGCGATCCTACGCCGCCGGCATCCGTTCGCGATGCTGCATGAGGTGGTGCGCTGTAGGTGAGGGCGGACGACACGAGACTTGCATGCCTCGCCGCTAGCGAGCATCATCCTCCAAAAAACAGGGGGAAACAGATGCCACAACTCTCGCGCCGCAGTCACCTTCAGCAATTGTCGGCCGTGCTCGGATCCGCCGCGCTGCCTGGGTGGTCGAGGTCCGCAGGGGCTTTGGAGGCAGACATTCCGCCGGAAGGCATCGGCAAGGGCATCAAGCACATCTCCTATAGCGACATCGGCGGACGGCCCGACAGCGTGCAGGTGATGTTTAACCGCCAGCACGTTTATGTCGGACACATGTTCAGCGACGGCGTGACGATCCTGGACGCATCCGATCCGCGTGCGCTAAAGCCGGTCAATTTCTTCACCGCAGGACAATACACCCGCACCCATCATTTACAGGTGGCGGAAGACCTGCTGCTGCTTGCCAACGGCGCCAATATCGTCGCGATGCAGTCCTACGACAACATGCGCGGCTATTTCGAGAACACGCTGGTCGACAGCATCACCAAGGCCAAGAAATTCCGCTGCGGTCTCTCGATCCACGACATATCGAAACCGAACGAGATGCGCGAGATCGCGTTCCTCGAAATGCCCGGCTTCGGCATCAACCGGCTGTGGTGGCCGGGCGGACGCTATGCCTACGTGTCAGCGCATCTCGACGGGTTCACCGACCACATCCTTTGCGTGGTTGATCTCAAGACCATCACAAAGCCGGAGATCGTCGCGAAATGGTGGCTGCCGGGCATGAACCGCGCGGCCGGCGAGCCGGCGACGCCAAAGGGCAAGCGCTTTGCGCTCCATCACATGATCACGGCGGGTGATCGCGGCTACGCTGCCTGGCGCGATGGCGGCTTCACCATTCACGACATCAGCGATGCCGTGAATCCAAAGCTGCTGTCCCACATCAATTGGTCGCCGCCCTTCGCCGGCGGCACGCATACGCCGCTGCCGCTGCCCAAGCGACAGCTTGCGATCGTCGCGGACGAAGCCAATGCGGATCAGTGCGCCAAAGGCCTGTTCCATACATTCGTCCTCGACGTGCGCGCGCCTGGAAACCCGGTGCCGATCGCGACCCTGCCGACCCCGCGCGACCGCGACTTCTGCACGAACGGCACCTTCGGGCCGCATAATCTGCACGAGAACCGCCCGGGCTCGTTCCAGAGCGAGGAGACAATCTTCGCGACCTACAACAATGCCGGCGTCAGGGTGTTCGACATCAGGGACGCCTTCGTACCGAAGGAGATCGCGTATTGGGTGCCGCCGACACCGAAAAAGCTCATCGACCCCCGCCCGAACGTCGCGCTCGCGGCCAAGACCTGCGACGCCTATGTCCGGCCGGACGGGCTGATGTTCGTCTCCGACTGGAACGCCGGCATGCACGTGCTGCAGTATCAGGGATGAGCGGTGTTGTAGGGTAGGCAAAGGCGCGAAGCGCCGTGCCCCCCATTCGCAGCGGAGAAGGCTGTGGTGGGCACGCTTTCGCTTTGCCCACCCTACGAGACCTGCGCTAACCCGCCGGCATCCGCGTTTCGACGAGTCGCGCCCAATAGGACGCGCCGTGGCCCAAGATGTTGTCGTTGAAGACGTAGGCCGGGTGGTGGCACTCGTTGCCGTCGCCCATGCCGACCAAGATCATCGCGCCGGGGCGCGCTTCAAGCATGAAGGAAAAATCTTCGGCGCCCATCATCGGAATGAACTTGTCGTTGACGCGCTCGGCGCCGACGATGTCGCGGGCGACGTCGGCGGCAAGGCCAGCCTCGCGCGCATGGTTCATCGTCACCGGATACATGCGCGTGTATTTGGTTTCCGCCGAACCGCCATAGGCGCGCGCGACGCTGTCGGCGACTTCGCCGATGCGGCGCTCGACGAGATCGCGTACTTCAGGGTCGAGCGTGCGCACGGTGCCGCCGAGCTCGGCGATCTCTGGGATGATGTTGAAGGCCGTACCGGAGTGGAACTGCGTGATCGAGATGACGGCGGACTTCAGCGGATCGACGTTGCGCGCGACGATCGATTGCAGCGCGTTGACGATCTGCGCGCCGATCAGCACGCTATCGATCGACTTGTGCGGACCCGCGCCGGCATGGCCGCCCTTGCCGTGGACGGTGATCTGGATGTTGTCTGAGGAGGCGAGCATCGCACCCGGCGTGGTCGCGAAATGTCCTTCGGGCAGGCCCGGCATGTTGTGCATGCCATAGACCTCCTGGATGTTCCAGCGCGTCATCAGCCCGTCCTCGACCATCGCCTTGCCGCCGCCGCCGCCTTCTTCCGCGGGCTGGAAGATCACGACCGCGGTGCCATCGAAGTTGCGGGTCTCGGCGAGATATTTGGCAGCGCCGAGCAACATGGCGGTGTGACCGTCATGGCCGCAGGCGTGCATCTTGCCGGGGACCTTGGAGGCGTAGGCGACGCCCGACGTCTCCATGATCGGCAGCGCGTCCATGTCGGCGCGCAGGCCAATGGTCTTGCCGGAGGCGGATTTGCGGCCGCGGATTACACCGACGACGCCGGTGCGGCCGATCCCCGTCACCACCTCGTCGCAGCCGAACTCGCGCAAGCGGTCGGCGACGATGCCGGCGGTGCGGTGGACGTCATATTGCAGCTCCGGGTTCTCGTGGAAGTCATGGCGCCAGGCGGCCATTTCGTCGGAGAGGGCGGCAACGCGGTTGACGATGGGCATGAGGAAGGTCCGCCTTGATTTGTAGCCCCGGATGAGCGAAGCGACATCCGGGATCTTTGTGAGGGAAGTCCCGGGTATCGCTGCGCTCACCCGGGCTACGAAGGACGTTCAGCTCTCGCCGAACACGCGCTTAAAGATCGTGTCGACGTGCTTGAAGTGATAGCCGAGGTCGAACTGCTCCTCGATCTCGGCGTCGGTGAGATACTTCTTCACGTCAGCGTCCTTCTTCAGAAGCTGGAGGAAGTCGCCTTCGCCGCGCCAGACCGGCATGGCGTTGCGCTGCACGAGCTTGTAGGCGTCCTCGCGGCTTGCGCCCTTCTGGGTCAGCGCCAGCAGAACGCGCTGCGAATGCACGAGGCCGCCGAGGCGGTCGAGGTTCTTCTGCATGTTGGCGGGGTACACCAGCAGCTTGTCGATCAGGCCGGCGAGGCGCACCAGCGCGAAGTCAAGCGTCACGGTCGCGTCGGGCCCCATCATGCGCTCGGCCGAGGAGTGCGAAATGTCGCGCTCGTGCCAGAGCACGACGTTCTCCAGCGCCGGCGTCACATAGGCGCGCACCATGCGCGACAGGCCCGTGAGGTTTTCCGAGAGCACCGGGTTGCGCTTGTGCGGCATCGCCGACGAACCCTTCTGCCCTTCGGAGAAGAACTCTTCGGCCTCCAGCACTTCGGTGCGCTGCATGTGGCGGATCTCCACCGCGAAACGCTCGACCGAGGACGCGATCACGCCGAGCGTCGAGAAATACATCGCGTGGCGGTCGCGGGGGATGATCTGCGTCGAGATCGGCTCGGGGACGAGGCCCATGGCCTTGGCAACATGCTGTTCGACGCGCGGATCGATCTGGGCAAAAGTGCCGACCGCACCGGAGATGGCGCAGGTCGCGACTTCCTTGCGTGCCGCGATCAGGCGCTCCCTGGCGCGCGAGAATTCCGCATAGGCATAGGCGAGCTTGAGGCCGAAGGTCACGGGTTCGGCGTGGATGCCGTGGCTGCGGCCGATGGTCGGCGTCATCTTGTGCTCGAGGGCGCGCTTCTTCAGCGCCGCCAGCACCTTGTCGAGGTCGGCGAGCAGCAGGTCGGCGGCGCGGGTGAGCTGGACGTTGAGGCAAGTGTCGAGCACGTCGGAGGAGGTCATGCCCTGATGGACGAAGCGCGCCTCGGGGCCGACGATCTCGGCGAGGTGGGTGAGAAAGGCGATGACGTCGTGCTTGGTCTCGCGCTCGATCTCGTCGATGCGGGCGACGTCGAAACTGGCGTCCTTGGCCTTGGCCCAGACCGTTTTGGCGGCCTCCTTGGGGATCGTGCCGAGCTCGGCAAGGGCGTCCGCCGCATGCGCCTCGATCTCGAACCAGATCTTGAACCGGGTCTGCGGCTCCCAGATCGAGGCCATTTCCGGGCGGGTATAGCGGGGGATCATTGGACTGCTCCAGGAAGGTGGGCGGGCGACCCGGAAGGGGGCGACCTGCCAAAATGCTTTTTACGCCGTGATCTAGCAGAGCGGGGAGGGCGAAACAAACGGCGCCGGCAACGTAGCGGGGATGATTGGGCTGGACAGGATCATCGGCCCGGCGGCGGCGGGGCGATGGGCAGCCGGCCTCAGGGGGGAAGCTCGCAGATATTAACTGTCAATCACGGAACATTGACTGACAGATATTGAAATCTGTCAGCGAGACGTGTATATCCATTCTTGGACGCTCCGATTGGGCGTCTGGCGGCATCCCGGGAGCCCGACGTCCCAAGCAAATGGGGGATTTAGGGTCGCAATTGAACAACGGGGACCGCCAATTGATTGGAGACTTACGACAATGACGACCGAAATCATCAATTTGACCGGGACGATTGGGCACTGGCTCAATTTACTGGTGGCGCGCCAGATCGCGGCGCAGGCTGCAAAACTGCCTCATTAAGGCGAGAGCTTTCCGAAACGACCGGCACGGGCGCTTCGGAAGCAGCTCCATCGCCGGGTAACTGAGCCCTCAACGGGAACATGGTGCTGGCATGAACGAAGCCGTTATCTTGACGCCGGAGCGGATCCTCGAAGTCACCGAGGACGTGCTGCGGCGTTACGGACTCGCCAAGGCCACCGTAGTCGACGTCGCCCGTGCGCTCGATGTGAGCCACGGCAGCGTCTACCGCCATTTCCCGAGCAAGGCCTCGTTGCGCGAGGCCGTCGCAAAACGCTGGCTGGACCGCATCGACGCGCCCTTACGCCAGCTCGCCGAAGAGCAGGGCCCGGCCCCGGCGCGGCTCGACCGCTGGCTGCGCACCCTGTTCGCCGCAAAGCGTTCGCGCGTGCTCGACGACCCCGAGATGTTCGACACCTATCTGACCCTGGCGCGCGAGGCCTGTGCAGCCGTCAAATGTCACAAGGACACGATGATCGACCAGATCGCGGCGATCCTGTCCGATGGCGTGACGCAGGGCGTGTTCGCCGTGGACGATGTCAAGACCACCGCGCGTGCGATCTTCGATGCCACCGTCCGCTTCCACCATCCGGCTCATGCCGACGAATGGAAGGACGCCGATCTCTCGGCGCGTGTCGATGCGACGCTGGCGCTGGTATTGCGCGGGCTGAAGGCGGCGTGAGGTTGCGGAGCCTGCGTACATCGCAGCTTGGGGCTTGATCCGCTCCTGCTCGTGCCTTTGGCAGGATGACGGGCTTGGCCTCGACGATTGTCTCGTGACCACCATCCCATCATCCTGCGTGGCTGTGAGCCGTCAGATGACGAAGTCCGTTGGATGCAGGGCCGCCGTGTGCACGCCGTCCAACGTGATGGTATCGTTGGCGGTGAGGTGGATCACGGCATCGCCGGCGCTATTGTCGCCAATGAGGCTGGAGAGGGCTGCCCAGTCTGCGAAGCCGTAGTCATGCAGATTGATCAGGTCATGTTCGCTGGTGGTGCTGCCGACAGCCTGGTTGCCTTGATTGAAATCGTTGATGATGTCCTGGCCGGAGCCCGTGTTGAACACGAACGTGTCGTTGTTCGGCCCGCCCCACAAGAGATCATTGCCGCCACCACCGTTGAGGGTATCCGTGCCTCCGGTGATCGAGCCGGGTGAGGAAGGAGCGTAGCTCATCGCATCGCCCGCCAGGCGATCGGGGCTCGATCCGCCGGTGAGGATGTCGTTCCCGCCGTGAGCATTGCCCGACATCGTGGGAGCGTCGCCGTACAACGTTGTGCTGAAAGCAGCTCGCTCGCCATCGACGACGGCAGTGAGGATATCGTTCCCGCCCTGGGTATTGTCGGACATGGACGTTCCGGAATCGCCCGACAGGCTTCCTCCTCCCAGCTGGGCGTCACTGCTCGCCGCAAAGGTCAGGATGTCGTTTCCGCCGACCGCGTTGTCGGTCATGGCACCCGTGGCATCGCCGCTGAGTGCGTCGCCGCCGCCATTTATCCCGTAATCCCTGGCGCTCAGCGTATCGTTCCCGCCGTGCGCATTGCCGCTCATGGCACCCCCAGCGTCTCCGCTGAGCGACCCGAACGATCTCCATCCGGTCGACGCCGTCAGCGTGTCATTTCCGCCTCCCGCGTTGCCCGACATGTCGCCCTGGACGTCGCCATAGAGATAAACATCGGTGTAGAGCGAGTTGTGGGCATCGACATTGAGGGTGTCGTTCCCGCCCTGGGTATTGTCCGCCATGGATTGGGCATCACCAACGGTGACGGCACTATCCCAGCCGCCATCCACGCTCACCACGAGACTGTCGTTTCCTCCGTTAGAATTGCCATGCATGGCCACCAGGTCTTCCCCAACGAGCGTCACGTTCGAGTTGAGACTCGATATGGCTGCCGTCAACGCATCGTTTCCGCCCCAGTCATCGGTTGCCAACCCGGGATCTCCGAGCACGGTCATGGATTGACCGAAGTCCGGCAGGGTGACTGCGATAGTGTCGTTTGGCAGTTGGTGCATGTCGCTTCACTCCGATTTCATTTCAGTCGCGGGGCCTGAAAGCAGCGGAGCTCTTTGCGAGACGCGCTGTGGCCGCGCTTAACGTTGAATTTGCTCGGAGTTGATGGCGGAGATTTGCTTTGGGTTGGATTTCATTGCGGCCGGAGGAACTTCGGCGCGCGGGGTAACGGAACTCGAGCGACGCCAGAAATTCGTCAGCCCGCAAGCCGCTGCGAGCCGCGCGAGCTGCGCATCCGTGCGCGCCCCGGTCTTCGTCTTGATCAGATAATGATAGTTCTGCAGCGTCTTGACTCTCGCGCTGGTATTGCGCGGGCTGAAGGCGTCGGCCGGACTTCCTTCGCGCGGTCCGAAGCCGCGACACCTGACGGGACCTGTCGGTTTCTATTCAGACCTTATGGGCAACGCTGCCATTGCCGAGCGAGCGCGGATGATGGGTCTTTTTTCGCGCACGTAAGGCGGCGTTGGCCGATGGCACGACCGACGGGCTTTCCGGATAGGTATTGACTTCGATTTCGACCACATCCTTTGACCGCTTTCGAAGGCGGTAGAACGCAAGTTCCTGTTCGAGAATGGGGCAGTGGAATTGGATCGTCGCTGTGTCTGGCAGACGGCAGAGTTCATCGATGAGCTCGCCGACAGTGATGATCGGGGGATGATGGATGGCTTCGCGAATAGCCTTACTCATGGCGCAACTCCCTCACTCCGCTACTAACCACGGCGCGACGGTGTCAGTTCCAATCCTACCGGTCACAGCATGATTTAAAGTGCGAGCCCCGGGCCAGCGCCCTAAAGCGCGGGCGCCAAATGCGAGCTGCGCAAGCGCAATATGCCGAACGGGTCTTCGCGCCCAGCGAGTTTGCGATAGGTCGCAAGGTCGTCGAGCGTCGGACCTTCCCCGCGCCTGACATTCACGCCCGCAACCGTTGCAACCGGAATCGACGTGCCGAGGCCTGCGTAGAGATAGTTGTCGCCGAACGCCTTCTTGAGCGCGGCAAAAGTCGGCTCGCCGGTGCAATGTCCCGGGGCTACGCTGTCGACCTTGAACCTGTCCTTGAGGGCGGTAACGACTTTCGCGATAGCTTCGTCAGGTGCGACGACCAGATGAAATCCTCCCGCGATGAGATGAATCCTGGGATTGATACCCGTCGCCGCTTCGACGATGCGCTCGATCCCTGGGTGCGAGCAACCGACCAGAAGGACCATGCCGTCGGCCGTGTTGACGGCCAAGGACAGCTCCTTGAGTTCTCTCGTGCCCGGTGCGTCGGAAATCAGCGGGATAAGTGTGATACCGGGAGCGATCTCGGTGGTCTGATCGATCAGTTCGAAGTTCGCGTGGGCCCATGCCGTGCCGAACTTCATCACCGCGGGCGGCTTGCCTGCATAGTACCGCATCTCCGGCGGCAAAGCCTCGTCCTTGCGGTAGAAGCCGGACGGCAGAGACGAGCCGTAGATGCCAAATCCTTCCTTTGGCGCGTAGATCTTGACCGTCGGATTGATGCTCAGGAGGTAGGACAAGCCGGCCATATGATCGGAGTGGCGGTGCGAAAGAACGACAAAGTCCAGGTCCGAGAGATCAACTCCCTTGGCCTTCACGTTCGCCGCGAAGATTTCGGGATCGTTACCCGTATCGAACAGGATGCGTTTTCCCGCGATTTCGACAAGGGCAGAGAAACCCCAGTCCTTCGTCATCGCCTCATCTGTGCCGAAGGCGTCATAGAGAATCGTGATCTGGTTTTTCGCCTCCGTTGCCGCGCTTTCCGTAAGCCCGGTCGCAAGAACGCCGAAGGCGATCAGTGCTGTAAGAAGACTGTTCCTGATGTTCATAGAAGCGTCTCCTGTTGTCGCGCAAGACATACAACGGGAACGAGGGCGGCTTCGAGGGCCGTCCAAACTGGCTCTCGACGAAAGATCGGAGCCGGACGCACATCCGCTGGCGGCTTGGTGCTGGATGCCGTGCCTGTGGTGAAACCTAGCACAATCTAAGAGAGATTTGGAGACCTTCGTTGGAATGGCCAGTTGGGAACCAGTTATTCTGGTCGCAGTAAACGGCTCGCCGTCACGCTCTAGATCTTCGTCAGCCCACAACTGGCTGCCAGCCGCACCAGCTGCGCATCCGTGCGCGCTCCGGTCTTGCTCTTGATCAGATAGTGATAGTTCTGCACCGTCTTCACGCTGAGATTGAGTTGCGCGGCGATCTGTTCGGTCGTGGCGCCGCCGGCGAACTGGCGCAGGATCTCGATCTCGCGTTCGCCCAGTTGATCCAACGCAGATCCCGTCGACAGGCTGTCCTCGGCCAGGATATGCGCGATGTCGTCGCTCATGGCGCGTTCGCCGCGCGCAACGCTGCGGATCGCGGACACGACCGCGGACGGCTCGCTGCTCTTGGTGACGAAGCCGCTGGCGCCGGCACTGAAGGCTGCCTTCACCAGCACGGCTTCGTTGTGCATGGTGAAAACGAGGATCCGGGCCCGTGGGCTGCGCGCGCGGATGTTGCGGATGGCTTCCAGCCCACTCGCGCCGGGCATCGAGATATCCAGCAAGACCACGTCGGGATCGCGCGCCTTGAAGGCGCTGTAGGCATCCGCGGCGTTGTCGGCTTCCGCCACGACATGCAGATCGCCCTGGCTCTCCAGCACGCGCCGATAGCCTTGCCGCACGATCGGATGGTCGTCGACCAGCAGCACGGAGATGCCTGTTGCCGTAATCTCGTTCATGCCGGCCTCACGCGGCGAGCGGGATGGTGGCGGCGACGCTGAGTCCGCCTCGGGCGGGCAGGATCGAGAATGAGCCGCCGGCCGCTGCGACGCGCTCGCGGATGCCCGTGAGGCCAAAGCCGGCCGACTGCTTTACGCGTGCTGCGTCGCCGCCGCCATCGTCCTCGACACGGATCAGCAATGCATCGTCGTCGCCCGCGCGCCGTTCCACGCTGAGCGAAATCTCGCGTGCCGCGCCGTGGCGCAGCGCGTTGGTCAGGCATTCCTGCGCGACGCGATAGGCGGTGGTGGCAGCCAGGCCGCTAATGTCGGTGAGGTCGCCCTTGAGATCGAGCTGGATCGTGGGCCGCGCCGCGCTCTGCGAGCGCCAGCTATCCACCAAATTCACGAGGCTCGCCTCCAGCCCAAGCTCGGCGGGCAGGGGATTGCGCAGGCGCTTCAGCGCGTCGCGTAGCGAGGCCATCAGATGATGCGTGGCCTGCGAGATCATCCGCGCGTCCTGCACGATATCGTTGTGCTTGTCTGCCTTCGTGCTCGCCGTCTCGATGGTGTTGGCGAAGGCGAGGATGGCCGAGAGATTTTGTCCGAACTCGTCGTGCAGCTCGCGTGCGAGCGCGCGGCGTTCGTCGTCACGGATCTCGATCAGGCGCCGCGTCAGCGCCGCGCGTTGCTCGGTCGCTTCCTCCAACCGGCCGCCGAGCTCGCCGACGGCGCTGCCGATCATCGCCAGCTCCATCGAGCGGAAGCGCGGCAGTTTCGTGCGATACTGACCGCGGGCCATGCGCTGCAAGGCGATCACGATCGTGCGCGCCGGCGCCAGCGCATGCGCGATCGCGAGCGAAGCCAGGAGCGCGATCGCCGCCGCCATCAAGAGCGCGACGTCGATCACGTTGAGGATGTATTCCCAGGCGAGCGAGATGGCGGCCGTTTCATCCGGCGTCGCGACCACCGTTCCGGCGGTCGCCGCGCGGGGGCTGACGGGCCGTATCGCTTCGGCATGGCTGCCGAGGAAGGTCGGCACAATCGATGCAAACCACCGCGGCGGCGCCTTGCCGAGCCCCTCGCTCTGGCCGCAGAGCGGCTTTTCGAATGCGATGGCCGGTTGGAATTCGACGCAGACGCCGGGTGAGATCAGCTTCATCGTCTCCAGCGTGCGCCACTCCGGAACCGGCAGAAGCTGCTCGCGTGTTCTGCTGCTACGCAACAAGAATTCGCGCCAGTACAGGGCTTGCAGCGCCTGGGCGACCCGCTGCGCCGAGGCCGCAGTCGCCCGGTCGACGCTGCGATAGGCGTCGAACGTGGCCCAGATGGTCGCCGCCCCGAGGCAAAGCGCGACGATGAGAAGCAGACGGGCGACAAGCTGAAGCACAAGGCGCATGCGATCACCCCATAATTTGGTAAGGTCAGCCTAACAACGCCGCCGCGCCTTGCCAATTGCGAGGCACGGCAAGATGGCAGCTCGGGCAAATTTCCCAAGCCGGATTGGGCATGGCTCTTTGGACCGGGCGCGGCGGCTTTGATCTAATGGGCGGAATTCACGGCCAGGAGCAGTGCAGCATGAGTTCGATGACGATTGGGCCGATCGCGGGGCCTGCTGCCGACCCATCCGAGCGCAGCGCGCTCCTGTTCTGGATGATCTTCACCGGGCTTTCGATCTTCGCCGTCGTGCTGCTGTGGCGGTTCGGCCTGATCCGTCTGATGCTGACCTCGGACCGGACCTACATTTCCAGCGTGATCGCACTGCTCTATGTGCTCACCTGCGGTCACTGCTTCCTGCGCACGCGGGCCATCGCCCGTGAGGGCGCGGCGGCCCGGCGCTGCCGCGCGGTGCTCGCGGCGCCCGAGGGCGGGAGGACGCTCGACGCCGGCGCGGCTGCGCTGCCGCGCGGGCTGGTGCGTGATCACATCGAGAGCCTCGTGACCAAGGCCGCGGCGCAGGACTACCGCCCGGTCGACCAGACCCTATTGCTGCGGACGCTTGCCGACCGGCTGCGCGGCTCCAACGGCTTCGGGGCCTTCGTCTCGGATACGCTGATGAAGCTCGGCCTGCTCGGCACCATCGTCGGTTTCATCATCATGCTGGCGCCAATCGCGGGGCTGGATGCCGCCGACAAGGTCGCGATGCGGTCCTCGATGGGGCTGATGAGCGACGGCATGGCGGTCGCGATGTACACGACGCTGGCGGGCCTGGTCGGTTCGATCCTGGTCCGCATCCAGTACTACATGCTGGATGCCGCGACCCAGCGGGTGTTCTCGGATGCCGTGGTGCTGACCGAGACTTATGTGACGCCGGTGCTGGAGCGCAAGGGTTTCGGAATCACGCGTTCTGGAATCAAGGGCGCTGGAATCGCGACATGATGGATGATTTCGGTCTCTATCCGCGCGAGGAGCCGTTCGATCCCTTGGGCGTGATGCTGTTCAAGGCACTCCAGGTGATCGCTTTCCTGTTCTTCCTCGCGCTGCTCGCGGTCTCACCGGACGCCAAGGACGGCAAGATCGATTCAAAGGCCGAGTTCATGATCACGCTGGACTGGCCCGACAGCCATCCCGACGATCTCGACCTGTTCGTGCAGGATCCCGTGGGCAACATCGCCTGGTATCGCCACCGCGAGGCCGGCTTCCTCACGCTCGACCGCGACGACCGCGGCGGAGCCAACGACTTCATCGTGGTCAACGGCAAGAAGATTGCCTCGCCGATCCGCGAGGAGATCGTCACGGTGCGGGGCATCGTTCCCGGCGAATACACCGTCAATGTCTCACATTTCGTGGCCACGACCGGCGAACCCGTCATAGCCAATGTGAAGGTGCAGAAGCTCAATCCCACAGCGCAAGTGGTCTTCGACAACAAGTTCACGGTCGATCACACCGGCGACGAGAAGACCGCGGTGCGGTTCCGGCTCGATGCCGAGGGCAAGGTCGTCAATGTGGATCAG
Organism: Bradyrhizobium sp. 134; assembly: GCF_023074155.1. NCBI lineage: Bacteria > Pseudomonadati > Pseudomonadota > Alphaproteobacteria > Hyphomicrobiales > Nitrobacteraceae > Bradyrhizobium > Bradyrhizobium sp. 134. The sequence continues at coordinate 214,243 of NZ_JADPKX010000006.1, forward strand.
CGGCCGAAATCGCTGCTGGAGACGTTTCGCAGCGGCTGGCGCAACGGCGCCGATCTCGACCCGAGCACTGGCGTGAGCAAGAACGCTGTGAGGGTGCGCCGTGACTAGCCTGCAGACGGTCATCCTCACGCTATCGATAGCTTACGCCGTCATCGGCGCGCTGCTGCTGGTCGTGTTGGTCTATGCGCGGCTGCACTGGTCGATCAAGGCCGTTGCGGTGGTCGTGACCAGCGCCTTCTATGTCGTCAGCTTCACGGAAATGCGCGGGCTGCTCGGCTGGGCCAGCGCCGACCGGCTGCCGGCCTCCTTCAAGCTGCTGAAGGCCCGCATCGTCGAGCCGCATTCGCTGGAAGGCGATCCCGGCTCGATCTATCTCTGGGTCGAGCAGCTCGACGAGGACAATCGCCCAAGCGGCATACCGCGCGCCTTTCGTGTGCCCTACAATGATAGGCTGGCCGACAAGGCCCATGCGGCGGAGAACGAGATCGCGCTGGGACATCCGCAAGGCGGCCGGGCCGCCGATTTCGGCGGCGGCGATGGCAGCCTCATCGACATGGTCAGGGAATATGTGACGCCCAAGACGATCCTGGAGACGAGCGGAGGCGATTCCTCGACCGGCGAATTCCTGGCGCCACCGGCCGGCGCGCAGGGCGCCGTGTTCACCCCGATTCCGCCGCCCCGGATGCCGCCGAAGGACGAGCAATAAGCTCTTCACCATCGCGACAGGGCAGCGCTGGCAAACCGCGCGCCGCTGGCGCATGTTCTTGACCTCCCTCAATTTGGCCTTATCGGCTCCCAATAAGGTTCGAGGGTGGAGGGTGCGTGCTTCTCGCTGTCTTCTCGGACATCCACGGCAACCGGCAGGCGTTCGAGGCCTGCCTGAAAGTCGCGCGGGCGCGTGGCGCCGAGCGGTTCATCCTGCTTGGCGACTTCGTGGGCTATGGCGCCGATCCGGAATGGGTAGTGGATACCGCGATGGAGCTGGTCGCCCAGGGCGCCGTCGCTGTGCGCGGCAACCATGACCAGGCGGTGAATTCCTCGGCCGAGACCATGAATGCCGAGGCGCAAATCGCGATCGAATGGACCCGCGGCCGGCTCGACACCGCGCAGCGGCGGTTCCTGGCGGAATTGCCGATGCTGGTGGAGGAGAGGGATCGTCTGTTCGTGCATTCGGAAGCCTCCAGCCCCCTGAGCTGGCACTATGTCCGATCGACGGCGGACGCCGCCAAAAGCCTGATCGCGACGCCCGCTCATGTCACGTTCTGCGGCCACATCCACCGCCCGGCGATCTATTCGATGTCGGTGACGGCGAAGATGTCGGGACTCGTGCCCAAGACCGACGTCTCCGTACCGCTGCTGCGCGGGCGGCAATGGCTAGCGGTGCTCGGCTCGGTCGGCCAGCCCCGCGATGGCGATCCATCCGCGGCTTTCGTGCTGTTCGATACGGTCACCTGCCTGATCACCTATTGCCGCGCGCCCTACGATGTCGAGACGGCCGCGAACCGGATCCGTGAGAACGGCCTGCCGCACTGGCTCGCCGACCGATTGTCGCAGGGGCGCTAGAGGCGATGCCGAAACCCCTCGTCAAATCAGGCGCAGAGATCGACGGCTACACCATTGGCGAATGCGTCCATGCCGGCGGCATGGCGACGCTGTGGACGGTCACCCATCCCGGCATCGAGGTGCCGCTGCTGATGAAGATTCCGCGGGTGTCGGAGGGCGAGGACCCCGCGGCGATCGTCTCCTTCGAAATGGAAATGATGATCCTACCGCGGCTGGCCGGGCCGCACGTGCCCTCAAGCTTCGGCACCGGCGATTTTGCCCACCAAGCCTATGTCGTGATCGAGCGCATCTCCGGGACCACGCTCTACAAGCGGCTGCCCGACCTGCCGCTGCCGTATGACGAGGCGCGGCAACTCGTCGCCAGGATCGCGACGGGGCTCGCGGATTTGCACCGGCAGAACGTGATCCATCACGACCTCAAGCCGAGCAGCATCATGTTCCGCGAGAGCGGCGAGGCGGTGCTGATCGACTATGGCCTGTCGCATCACAACCACCTGCCGGACCTGTTGCAGGAGGAATTCCGCCTGCCTTACGGCACCGCGCCCTACATGGCGCCTGAACGGCTGTCAGGGGTGCGCGACGATCCGCGCAGCGATTTGTTCTCGCTTGGCGTGCTGCTCTATTTCTTCACGACCGGCGAGCGGCCGTTCGGCGAGGGCGAGACGCTGCGTGCGATGCGGCGCCGGTTGTGGCGCGATCCGCACCCGCCGCGCGGCTTGCGCGCCGACTATCCGCCCTGGCTCCAGGAGGTGGTGCTGCGGTGCCTCGAGATCGAGCCGGTGCGGCGCTATCCGACGGCGTCGCAGCTCGCCTTCGATCTGACCCATCCGGACCAGATCAGGCTCACGATGCGCTCGGAGCGAATGAAGCGCGATCCGCTCAGCGTCGCCTGGCGCCGCCGGTTCAACCAGGGTGTCATGGCGCCCCGCGCGAAATCGGATGTCGCAGCCCAAATCGCATCGAGCCCGATCCTCGCGGTCGCGCTCGATACGGCGGAAGGCGAGCCGGAGTTGAACGAGGCCCTGCGCATGACGACGGAACGCATTCTCGCCACGCTGCCGTCGGCGCGGCTCGCCTGTCTCAACGTGCTGAAGCTCAACCGCATCGCGATTGACAGGACGCTGGATGAGCAGGGCTCCAACAAGCATATCGACCGGTTGGTGGCGCTCAGGCACTGGGCCACTCCGCTCAAGCTCGATGAGAGCCGGCTGTCGGCTCACGTGCTGGAAGCCGTCGATCCCGCGGCGGCCATCCTGGAGTTTTGCGAGGTGAACCACGTCGACCACGTCATCATCGGCGCGCGGCAGGGCTCGTTCAGGCGCACGCTGCTCGGCAGCGTCTCGGCCAAGGTGGCCTCGGAAGCGGCCTGCACCGTTACCGTGGTACGGCCGCCGCGAATGGCTGCGGATGTGGGCGAAGAGGCCGGATAGGGCGGCGCTCTGGATCCTGGAGATTCAGGCCGCGTGAGCGGTGTGGACGGAGCGCTTGCGGCGGATCGGCCAGGAGAATTGCGGGCCGGGCTCGCCGTGATCCGCGCTACCGCCGAAGAACTGGATGATCTCGCGGCAGGGCTCGCAGTTGAACAGGTTACGCGACGCGGACGCCTTGGTCATTTCTTTCAGGCAGTTCGGGCAATGCGGCTTCATGAGCTTGGTCCAGAAAAGAATTCAATGCCGGCGCGGTGACCGGAGCGGATGATCCAGGTCCATGTCGGGCCCGGTGTCGTCGCGCATCTCGCCTTCGGTGCGTTCGAGCCGACCGAAGAAAAAATCGAGGTCAGGATGCGGGCGCCGCGGGATGCGGCACCGGCGCTTCGGCTGACGCTTTACGAGCGCGATCTGCATGGGGTCAGGCCCGATACCAGTCGCGACGGGCGATGCGGGCCGAGCGTACCGAGACCTTCACCGGTCCGGCTGATGGACCAAACACAACAAACGCACAAAAACCAAGCCACAACGCCACGCCAGTCCAAACCAGGGTCGTCGTCATGATGTGCTCCCGCGAAACAGGCAAGAATCACTAGCGGTGATTTGCGCGAATCAGGGAAGCCCGGAGGAGTACGGATCAAGGTTGCAAATTTAGGCATTGCGCGCCGCAACACCCGTAGAAGCCGCACGTCTGCGGAGCCGAGCGGGCCCTCAGATCGCCTCGCCACGCGCGCCCGCGGCGGCGTTGCGGATCGCCGCGATGTTGGTCTTGTAGGCGTCCTGCGTGCCGCCCCTGAACACGGACGTGCCGGCGACGAAGGCGTTGGCCCCGGCTGCGGCCAGGGGACCTGCGACTTCGGGGCCGACACCGCCGTCGACTTCGATGTCGATCGGACGGCCCGCCGTCATCGCGCGGATGTCGCGGATCTTGCCGATCGCGGAGGGGACGAAGGCTTGGCCGCCGAAGCCGGGATTGACCGACATCACCAGCACGAGGTCGACTAGGTCCAGAACGTATTCGAGCGCGCTGATCGGCGTGCCCGGATTGAGCGAAACGCCGGCCTTCTTGCCGAGCGCGCGGATCGCCTGAAGCGAGCGGTGCAGATGGGGACCGGCCTCGGCATGCACGGTGATGTGGTCGCAGCCGGCTTTCGCAAAGGCCTCCAGGTAGGGGTCGCAGGGCGAGATCATCAGATGCGCGTCGAAGATCTTCTTGGTGTGCGGGCGCATCGCCTTGATGACGTCGGGGCCATACGAGATGTTGGGAACGAAGTGCCCGTCCATGACGTCGAGATGGATCCAGTCGGCTCCGGCGGCGTCCACGGCGCGCACCTCCTCGCCGAGCCTGGAGAAATCCGAGGCCAGGATCGAGGGCGCGATTGCCAGGGGGCGGGGAGCGAAGGCTTGGGTCATGGCGGTTTCCCGTGGCGGCCGTGAAAGATGGACTCGCCTAACATGGGCCTCTCAGCCGGGCAATGCAGGGGCGGCGTGCTTCCTGTGGGCGGAAATTTCTGCCGCGACCGGCATGAATTGCCGGTGTTCCCTGGCCGTACAATGCGCGGTGAAAGCGGATTTCATTGAGCTTTTTGCGCTGGCACGGCGCTTGCTGACTTCACCTGAACAGAACATTGGCCGCGGCATGCCGCATCGGTTGGAGTTGTGCAATGTTGTTCGCTCTTGGGGCCGTATCGAGCGCGCTCGACGCGATCCAGTCGCTGACGAATTCGAAATCGCCCTCGTCGACGCAGAAGACGGGGTCCTCGCAAAAGCCTGCGACCAATCCGTTCGCGATCGACAGTGGCAGCAACAGCACGACCGGCGCGACCTCGTCGGTCAATGCGGGCAAAACCCCGCAGATCTCGCCGGAGACGATGAACGCGCTGTTCGCCGCACAGAGCCAATCCTCGGACACTACGAGCAGCGCAGCGAGCTCGACCTCGTCCAGTTCAACATCCTCGTCCTCGACGCGCCGCGACGCCGCCCTGAAGGACCTGTTCTCGCAGATCGATGGCGACGGCGACGGCAAGATCACCAAGTCGGAATTCGAGAATGCGCTCGGCGCCGGCGGCACCAACCTCGCGCAGGCCGACGACGTTTTCTCGAAGCTGGATTCGAATGCCGACGGCAGCGTCAGCCTCGATGAGATGTCGAAGGCACTGAAGAGCGGCCATCGCGGCCACCATCATGCGCAAGGTGCGGGCGATGCGTCCGGTAGCGGTTCGAATTCCTCCTCGCCCTCCAGCGGCGGCTCGACCTCGACCTCGACGACCGGGGCCGACGGCTCGACCACCACCACGGTCACCTACGCCGACGGCTTCAAGATGTCGACGACGGTCCCGGGCGCCTCCAGCCCCCGTAATTCGGCGTACGATCTGTTCGCGCAGTTGATGCAGCGGCAGGGCGGGCAGGGACAAGGTGCCTCAGCGGCTGTCGGTTCATCGATGTCGATGAGCGTGTAACCTTGCTCACGGCTAGCCTGCATATTCGTGAGTGATGTCACGGTAGAGATAACGGTCGCGGATTTCGCGGTTGAAGAATGTACCCTTTGAGCGCGCATTCCTGAACGCCGCGGCGACCTCGGGCGGAACGTCCTCGTAGACATAGAGACGTCCGCTGACGAAAGTCACTTTCAGCTCGCGAGTCTCGGGCGCATAACGGAAAAACCGGATCACGGAGGACGGCATGGCGGTGCACCTTGGCCCGTCAGGGTAACGCTGTGTCAGCCGTTTCGTTTCTAGCCGAACCGATCCTTCCACGCCGGCAGCGCGCCGGCAAACGGCAGGGCCGTCGCATTGTAGACGCCGCGAGCGATCGCGCGTGCGACCACGTTGGCGGCGACAGTTCCCAGTTCGGTGAGGCCGACCAGCGGCTCGATCGGCTTCTCGCCCGTTGCGGCGGCGAACAGCACGTCGCCATCGGTTGGGGCATGCACCGGATAAATCGCACGGGCGAACCCGGTATGCGCGATCATCGCAAGCCGCTTGGCCTGGGCCTTGGTCAGCGTGGCATCGGTGACGACGAGGCCGATCGTGGTGTTCTCACGCGCGTTCGCGGCGGGCCCGCCCTTGATACGCATCGCCAGCATGTCCGGCGTGAACGCGGACGGCAGGCCGCGCCCGCCGAACTCGCCGTTCTCCTCGAACGGCGCAGCCCAGAACCAAGGCCCCTCGCCAATGGTTGTGCTGCCGACCGCGTTGACGACGATGATCGCAGCGACCTTGATGCCATTGGCCAGGACCGCGGAGGCCGACCCCAGTCCGCCCTTGAAGGTTGCGGTGGTGGCACCGAGGCCGGCGCCGACGCTGCCCAGTGCGAAATCGTCGCTGGCGGCCAACGCTGCGGCGTAGCCGAGATCGCGATAGGGCGCGAAGCGTCCCCAGGCCTTGTCGCCACCGTTGAGCAGGTCGAAAACGATCGCGCCGGGGACGATCGGAATCACCGCCTCGCGAATCCGCAAGCCGCGGCCTTGTTCGGCGAGCCAGGCCTGGATGCCGCCGCCGGCGTCGATTCCAAAGGCTGAGCCGCCGGACAGCGCAATGGCGTCAACGCGATCGACGGTGCTGGCGAGGTCGAGCAACGCGTCTTCGCGCGTGCCGGGTCCGCCGCCGCGAACATCGATGGCCGTAACTGCGGGGGCGTCGAAGATGATCGCGGTCGTGCCAGTGGCAATTTTCGCATCCTCGGCATGGCCGACGCGGACGCCGGCGATATCGGTGAGAAGGTTTTTCAAGGCGGCTCCGCAGGGCTGAAGGGCGTCCGCTTCAGCGATATCGCAGGGGCGCCGCAGGCTCAACCCGCGAGCGCGGTCCTCAGCATCTTGGCGAGCTCGGACTTGCGGTAGGGCTTCGCCAGCAGCAGCACGCCGGAATCGAGTCGCCCGTGATGGACGATGGCGTTCTCGGTGTAGCCCGAGGTGAACAGCGTCTTCAGGTCGGGGCGGCGGCGAGCCGCCTCGTCGGCGAGCTGGCGGCCGTTCATGTTGCCGGGCATGATGACGTCCGTGAACAGCAGGTCGATGTCCTTGTCGGCGTCGATAATGACGAGGGCCTCGGCCGCATTGCCGGCTTCGAGGGCGACATAGCCGAGGCTCTTGATCTGGGTCACGACATATTGGCGCACCAGCGCGTCGTCCTCGACGATCAGGATCTTTTCGTGGCCGCCGGTGACGGGCGCGTTCTGGAGCGCCTCGAACTCGGTCTCCTGAACGCCGCTCGAGCGCGGCAGGTAGATCTTCACGCTCGTGCCGTGGCCTTCCTCGCTGTAGATCTTGATGTGTCCCCCGGACTGCTTGACGAAGCCGAACACCATGCTGAGCCCGAGGCCGGTGCCCTTGCCGACCTCCTTGGTGGTGAAGAAGGGATCGAACACCCGGTCCATCAATTCCGGCGGGATTCCGGAGCCGGTGTCGCTGACGGCGATCATGACGTAATTGCCAGCCACCACGTCCGGATTCATGCTGGCATAGCCGTCGTCAAGAAAGATGTTGCGGGTCTCCAGCACCAGCGTGCCCCCGTTGGGCATGGCATCTCGCGCGTTCAGCGCGAGATTGAGGATCGCGGTGGAAAGCTGGCCCGGATCGATCAGTGCCGGCCACGCATCCTCGGTGAGTTGCGGCATGATGGTGATCTGCTCGCCGAGCGTGGGATGCAGGAGCTTTGCGGCCTCGAGCGTCAATGCGTTGACGTCGATTTCGCGCGGTTGGAGCGGCTGCTTGCGGGCGAAGGCGAGCAGATGCTTGGTCAGTTGCGCGCCGCGTTCGGCGGCGTCGTCGATCAGCTTGGTGATGGCAGCGAGCTCGGGACGGTCAGCGACCGCGTCCGCCAGGATGCCGATCGTGCCGGTGATGACGGTCAGCACATTGTTGAAGTCGTGCGCGACACCGCCGGTCAATTGACCGATGGAGTCCATCTTCTGGACGTGCCTGAACTGCGCCTCGGCGGCCTGCTTCTCGGTGAGGTCGCGACCGATGAAGAAATGGCGCTTGACCGGATCGGACCAGGTGCCCATCCAGTTCAGCGTGACCTCGTGACCATCGTAGTGGTAGTAGCGCGCCTCGAAGCTGCGCTTGACCGCGCCACGCCGCGCCGCGCGCATCTCGTCGCGCGTCTTCTGGAGGTCATCGGGATGAATAAACTCGGTGGCGCTGTGCCCGATCATGTCCTCCGGACTCAAGCCCAGAATGGTCTTCACGCTGGGGCTGACCTGGATGAAATTGCCAAAACCGTCGGTGACCAGGATCAGGTCCTGCGAGGTCTCGAAGATCCGCTGCCGCTCCTCGACCTCGCGGCGCAGTTTTTCTCTTGCCTGCTTCTCTTCCGTGATGTCGTGGGCGATCTTGGAAGCGCCGATGATCTGTCCGTTGGCTGATTTGAGCGGAGAAACATTGAGAACGACGTCGAGCGGCCGACCGTCCTTTCGGATCCGGACCGTTTCATGCTGGGCGATCGTTTCATTGCCGCCGACCCTGTTCAGGATACCCCTGACCTCGGCCTTGCGGTCCTCCGGCACGATGATGTCGATCGGTTGGCCGATGGCCTCCGCGGCGGCATAGCCGAACAGATGTTCGGCGGCCTTGTTCCAGCCCGTGATGACACCGTCGAGGGTCTTCGTAATGATGGCATCATTGGCGGATTCGACGACGGCCCCGTACAGCGCAAGGCGCTTGCCATAGTAGTCGCGATCCAATGCTGACTGCTGGCGCAACCTGCCGACGAGCCCCAGCGTGTGCGCCTGGAGGCGGACATTTTCGATCAAAAGCACTGCGAGCACGAAGGTCGCCGCGCAGAGGCCGTAGACGCGGCCGGCGTAGAAGCCGAGATCGAAGCGCGCGACGTTGACGATCGCCGACAGCGCGATGTCGAACAGCCACGCGCACATCACCACCATGAGCCAGACGTCGATGACCGAATGCGGACGGCGGAACCACAGCGAGACCAGCGCGGCAAAGCTCAAGGACCAGACAAAGGCCACCACGCCGATCATGATCTGCGTGTAACGGCCGTCGCGCAGCAGGACCGGAAGCAGGTCGTGCTGGGCAGTGACGATCCAGGTCAAGACGACCATGACCGCGGCGACGCCGACCACGCTGGCGTAGATCGCCTTGCTTGCCGAGCCCGCGATCCGGGCGCCGCCGTCGGCCTCCTTCAGCCAGGCATAGGCCAGCACGCAGAGCGGGAAGCCACCGTGCCAGATCATGTAGAGCCAGACCGTGGTCTGCTGGTTGGCTCCCAGCAGCCCGGTCGGCGAAAAAAGTCCGGGGAAGGTAAGAGCATGGACCACGGCCGCGGCAGCGGTGAACAGATAGCCCGTCGCCAGCACGAGCAGCGCGCGGGTCCTGAGCACCGCAAACTGCGACAACAGCAGGACCGCGGTGACGATGTCCGCGACCACAAGGGCGGATTGATAGCTCGCGACGAAGGCTGGCACGGGCAGCAGCGGGATACCTGCGAAGGGCACGGCCACTGCGAACAAGATCGATGAGATGCCCACGATCGCCAATGCTGCGGTGCGATCTTTCGGGGTGGCCGGCAGCGTCGAAAGGAATGTGCTCCGATCGGTCGGCGCGGACACGTGCAGCTCTCGCAGATCGGTCTTGAGCATCTTTGCCAATCTCATTTGGCCCAACGAATTTCCGTCCATGGTAGCGGGTTCTGGGCACGCATCATGACAAAACCCACCGCGACTCAACCGAAGGTTACAGCTTACTTAATTTTATGGGGAACGCGCACGGGGGATCGGGTAAGACGCGCTTTACTGGACGGTGCCATAATGCTCTCCCGCTGCTACGGGTTCCAGGTTTGAATCAGGCATTTTGAATTCAGGATCCGGGAGTTGTTCCCTATGCCCCGCGTTCTCATCATCGACGACCAGAAGGACGTCCGTGCGATGGTCGCGATCGTGCTGCGCGTCAACCGTTACGACGTCGTTGAGGCCGATAGCGGCGCAGCCGGGGTGAAAGCCTTCACCGAGACCTGCTTCGACGCGGCAATCGTGGACATTTTCCTTGGCGATACCAGCGGCGTCGAGGTCATCACGACGCTGCGCGAGCTTGCACCGAGTCTCCCGGTCGTTGCGGTGTCGGGGATGACGGCACTGGACTTCATGGAACAATCGCCCCACCTCGCCAACGTGGTCTGCCTGCAAAAGCCGTTTCGGCCGAACGATCTTCTTCAAGCACTAAGGAACGCCCAAGCCGCAGCGGACGGCGCGCTGCCTGCTGCCGTCTGACCCTGACGCAGGAAGAAACGCCCCGGGGCAAGCCGGGGCGTGACGATGATTGGATGAGGCCTTCAGGCCCCTGGCAACCGTGCTTAGGTGCCGTTGCCGCTGATCGCGGCGTAGCCGCCCTTGGCGTCCCATTTGTAGACGACGTAGTCGAGCTGCTTGATGTCGCCCTTGGCGTCATACTCGATCGGCCCGATCACGGTGTCCCACTTGCCGGCCTTGATGGCGGCCATGACCTTCTTGGCATCGGTGGTGCCGGCCTTCTTGGCCGCCTGCGACCAGACCTGCATCGCCGCGTAGGTGTAGAGCGTGTAGCCCTCGGGGTCGATGTTCTTGGCCTTGAAGGCCTCGACGATCTTCTTCGCGGTCGGCTTATTGCGCGGATCGGGGCCGAAGGTGAACAGCGTGCCTTCGCCGGCAGGGCCGGTGATGGAGGCATATTCCTTGTCGGCGAGCGCGTCGCCGGCCATCAGCACGGTCTTGAGGCCCTGGTCGCGCATCTGGCGCAGGATCAGGCCGCTCTCCTGATGGTAGCCCCCGACATAGACGAGATCGATGTTGTCGCGCTTCAGCCGCGAGACGATCGCGTTGAAGTCCTTGTCGCCCTTGTTGTAGGACTCGTACATCTTCTCGGTGACGCCGGCCTTGTTGAGCGCCTTCTTGGTCTCGTCCGCAAGACCCTTGCCGTAGGTGGTCTTGTCGTTGAGGATGGCGATATTCTTGCCCTTGTAGTTCTTGGCGATGTACTGGGCGGCGACCAGGCCCTGCTGGTCGTCGCGGCCGCAGACGCGCGCCACGTTCCACAGTCCGCTATCGGTGAACTTCGGATTGGTGGAGGCGGGAGTAATCTGGAGCACGTTGCCGTCGGCATAGGCTTCCGACGCGGGGATCGACGACGACGAGCAATAATGCCCGGCCACGAAGGGGATCTTCGCGCCGGCGATCTTCTCGGCGATCGAGCGCGCCTGCTTCGGGTCGCAGGCGTCGTCCTCGACGGACAGCGCCAGCTTCTTGCCGTTGAGGCCGCCGGCGGCGTTGATGTCGGCTACGGCCATCTCGGCGCCGTTCTTCATCTGGCGGCCGAAAGCGGACTCGCCGCCGGTCATAGGACCTGCGACTGCGACGGTGACATCCTGCGCGAATGCCGCGCTCGACAGCGCGATCGACGCGCCGAATGCCAGACCGATGAGCTTCAGTGATTTCATGAGATACCTCGAGGGTGGTCGCCTGTGGGAGTTACCGGGCATGCCCGGTTCAAACCGGCGCTATTCTTGAATGAATTCGAGGAGAAGTCACCGGCAAAATACGGGCATGGGCAGAGATATCTCGCCACATTCGGCAGCGCGGGTTCGCCCTGGGCGGCCTCAACCGTGCCGGCCGCCTTCCAGGTAGGCGGCGCGAATCTCGGGGCGCTGCAACAACTCGGCGCCGGTCCCGGCCAGCGTGATCAGGCCATTGACCATGACATAGCCGCGATGGGCGAGCTTGAGCGCATGGTTGGCGTTTTGCTCGACGATCAGCACGGTGAGGCCGTCTTGCCGGTTCAGAGTGCGGATCGCATCGAAAATCTGGCGCGCGATCAGCGGCGCCAGACCGAGCGAGGGCTCGTCGAGCAGGAGCAGGCGAGGACGGCTCATCAGGGCGCGACCGATGGCCAGCATCTGCTGCTCGCCGCCGGACAGGGTTCCGCCACGCTGGGCGTAGCGTTCCTTCAGCCGCGGGAACAGCGTGAACACGCGTTGTAGCGTCGCCTCGCGTTCGGCGTCAGTGCACTCGGTGGCGTCCGCCCCCATCTGGAGATTTTCCGCCACGCTCATGCGCGGGAAGATGCGGCGGCCTTCCGGCGATTGCGCGATGCGCAAATGCGCGATCTCGTGGGTGGGCACTTCGGTGATGTCACGGCCTTCGTACAGGATCTGGCCGGCGCGGGCGCGCGGCTTGCCGAAGATCGTCATCATCAGCGTCGACTTGCCGGCACCGTTGGCGCCGATCAGCGCCACGATCTCGCCGGCAGTGATTTCGAGGTCGACGCCCTTCAGCGCCTCGATCTTGCCGTAGGCGGCGCGAAGGCCGCGGATCGCGAGCAAGGCAGTGGGCGACGTCACGACCCGCTCTCCATCACGGCCGCCGCCTCTTCCTCATCGGTGCCGAGATAGGCGGCGATCACCTTTGGATCGTCGCGAACCTCGCGCGGGGAGCCTTCAGAGATCTTCACGCCGTGGTCCATCACAACGATGTGGTCGGAGATCTCCATCACCACAGACATGTCGTGCTCGATCAGCAGGATCGAGGTGCCGAGCTCGTTGCGGATCGACAGCAGCAGCTCGCTCAGGGCGGCACTCTCGCGCGCGTTGAGGCCGGCTGCGGGTTCGTCCAGGCACAAGAGCGCGGGCTCGGTGCACATCGCACGTGCGATCTCGAGCCGTCGCTGGTCGCCATAGGCAAAATTACCGGCGGCATCGTCGGCGCGATCGAGCAAATTGACCCGCTTGAGCCAGTCGGTGGCGAGATCGATCGCGCGCTTCTCGGCCTCGCGGTAGACAGGCGCGCCAATGAGCCCGAGCAAGGTGAAGCCGGAGGCGCGCATCAGCGCGTTGTGCTGCGCCACCATCAGGTTTTCCAGCGCGGTCATGCCGGGAAACAGGCGGATGTTCTGGAAGGTGCGGGCGACCTTGGCCTGCTTGGCGATGCGGAAATCGTTCAGCCGCTCCAGCGCGATCACCTTGCCGTCGTCATGGCTGAGGCGGATGGCGCCGCCGCTCGGCTTGTAGAACCCGGTGATGCAGTTGAACACCGTCGTCTTACCGGCGCCGTTGGGTCCGATCAGCGCGGTGATCTTGTTCCGCTCGGCAGCAAACGACAAGTCCTGCACCGCGACGATGCCGCCGAAGCGCATGGTGAGCCGGTCGACCTCGAGAATCTGGTCGCGACTCATCCGTGTCCCTCCTTGACGAGGTCGGATGAGATCGCGTGGGCCTTGGTCAGATACACGGTCGGCGCGCGATGGCCGATCAGGCCGCGCGGCCGCCAGATCATGATCAGCACCATGGCCATGCCGAACACCAGCATGCGATAGCTCTCGAGGCTGCGGAACAGCTCGAAACCGCCGATCATGGCGAGCGCGGAGAGCGCAACCCCAAGCTGCGAGCCCATGCCGCCGAGCACGACGATGGCGAGCACCAGCGCCGATTCCTGGAAGGTGAAGGATTCCGGGCTGATGAAGCCTTGGCGGGTCGCGAAGAACGCGCCGGCAAAGCCGCCGAACATCGCACCGGTCGCGAATGCCGTGAGCTTGGTCGTCGTGGTGTTGATGCCGAGCGCGCGGCAGGCGACTTCATCCTCGCGCAAAGCTTCCCAGGCGCGGCCGATCGGCAGGCGGCGCAGCCGGATCGTCACCCAGTTGGTGAGCAGCGCGAGCGCCAGGATCAGGTAGAACAGGAAGACGATGCGGTGGGTCGGCGAATATTCGATGCCGAGCCTGGCGGCGAGCCCGTTGTCGCTGTTGTCGAGCGGGATGCCGAAGAAGGAGGGGCGGGGAATGCTGGAGACGCCGTTGGGGCCGCCGGTCAGATCCTGCCAATTGATGATGACGAGGCGGATGATCTCGCCGAAGGCGAGCGTCACGATGGCGAGGTAGTCGCCGCGCAGGCGCAGCACGGGAAAGCCGAGCAGCACGCCCCAGAATGCGGCGAGGACGCCGGCGAGCGGCAGGCAGATCCAGAATGACCAGCCGAAATTGGTCGCAAGCAGCGCGTAGGAATAGGCGCCCACCGCATAGAAGGCGACGTAGCCGAGATCGAGCAGGCCGGCGAGGCCAACCACGACGTTCAATCCCCAGCCCAGCATGACATAGGTGAGCACGAGGATTGCGAGGTCGAGGATGTACCGCTGGTCATAGAAGATCACGGGCACCAGCACCGTGAAGATCAGGAGCGCCGGTGCGAGATAGCGGCCGAGGAACGACATTCCGCTCTGCACTGCTGGCGGCACCAGCTTCTCGGCGCCGGTCGGACCGATCCATTGCTTGAGCAGCTCGAGCACGATCGAGCCGCCGAATACCGCGGCGACGAGGGAGGCGACCTCGCCGAAGCGCGTCCAATAGGTGAGCTGGCCGTCGGAACCGGCTTCGGTGCGGACGCCGACCATCAGCGAGAACAGCACCAGCGCGATCAGTGCGTTGACGCAGGCGGTCTTCAGGAGAGCGGGGATGCCCGATGCAGCTTTGGCCGTATTGCTCGAGGGAGTTTTCACGCGCGCGACCGTCAGACTTTTTCGACTTCGGGGCGGCCGAGCAGGCCGGTCGGCATGAAGATCAGCACGACGATCAGGATCGAGAACGCGGCGACGTCCTTGTACTCGACCGAGAAATAGGCCGACCAGAACGTCTCGATCAGCCCGATCGCGAGCCCCCCGAGCATGGCGCCGGGCAGCGAGCCGATGCCGCCGAGCACGGCCGCCGTGAACGCCTTGATGCCGGCGACGAAGCCCATGAAGAAATCGACCAGGCCGTAATAGAGCAGGTACATCAGGCCGGCCACCGCGGCGAGCGCAGCGCCGATCACGAAGGTCATGGAGATGGTGCGGTCGACGTTGACGCCGAGCAGCGCCGCCATGGTCTGGTCCTGCTCGCAGGCGCGCATGTCGCGCCCGAGCCGTGTGCGCGACACCAGCCAGGTGAAGATCGCCAGCAGCACGATGGTGGTGATGACCACCACGATCTGGATGTTGGAGAGCTGGATGACGAAGCCATCGGCGCTCTCGTGCAGCGTATATCCGCCGGTGATCACTGGCGGCACTGGCTTCACCCGTGCGCCTTGCGCCACCTGCGAATAATTGGTCAGCACGAACGACATGCCGATCGCCGACAGCATCGGCGCCAGGCGGAAGGAGTGGCGCAGCGGACGGTAGGCGATGCGCTCGATGGTCCAGCCATACAGGGCGGTGACCGCCATCGAGACCAGGATCACGATCAAAAGGATCACCGGGACCGCAGTCAGGCCGGTCGAGACCAGGAGAAGGAAGGTGATCAGCGCGATGAAGCCGCCGATCATGAAGACATCGCCATGGGCGAAGTTGATCATGCCGACGATGCCGTAGACCATCGTGTAGCCGATCGCAATCAGCCCGTAGATCGAGCCGAGCACGAGGCCGTTGATGAGCTGCTGGGCGAAATAATCCATAGGCTGCCGTACCCAAATCTGACGCGGCTCAAAGGGAGCTCTTCGAGAGAGAGTGCTGGTTTCTTCTCGGGCCCCGGCAGCCCTTAAGCATTCTCGTTTTGTAACAGGAGGGAACTGGCGGCTGCAACCGGCCCTGCCTCCGCATCAAGGCTTTTACAGAGATCATTTGGGCGCTCCGGTTCCCCGCAATGGCTGGAACCGGCGCCGCCGGCGCCTAATTGGATGCCTGGGGGAGGCAGTTAAGGTAAACAAAGGGTTTAAATTGCCGCCACAGTCTGATGCGAGTTAGCTCCCGGCAAAGCCTTCCATCGAAGGCGCGGGCCAAACGAAGCGGGAAGCGGCATGTTCGGAAACTGGCGGATCGGTTCGGTCAACGGCGCACTTCTGGCGGCCTATTTCATCCCGGCCTGGACCCTCGTTGCCTTCAACATCATGGTGGCGCCGGTGCACGGCCTCTATGAGCGGCCGAGCGTCGCAGTGGCGCTTTTCCTCAGCGACCATCTCCAGATGGCGGGGATGGACACGGTGCGCGCCGCCTGGCTGCTGGCACTGGGGCGACTGACGGTGGTGGCGTTCTTTGCGATCTACCTTGCGCTGCTCTGCATCCCCCGCATCCGCAAGAACAGCGGCAGCGACGAAGCGCTCGGCATTGCGCTTGCGATCGGCAGCCTGATCTCGTTTGCGAGCATGATCATGGCCTCGAAGGTCGGCGAGATGGCCGCGCTGCGGCTGCATGCCACCGAGCTCCTACTCCTCCTCGGTGCCGCCATCGTGGTGGTGATCGAACGGCCCGCGGCGGCGCCCAAGATCGTTCAGAGGACCGTGGAGGCCACCCCGCCGCTAGGTCTTGAGCAGGCCGAGCTCCTGCACAATCGCTGAGGCTTCCTTGACGGCGTGGTTCGCCGCCGGCACGCCGCAGTAAATCGCCTGCTGCAGCAGGATTTCCTTGATGTCGTCGGGCGTGAAGCCGCCCTCGGCGAGGGCCGCGCGCACATGCAGGCGGAATTCGTCCCATTGGCCGAGCGCAACCATGGTGCCGATCACCAGCACCCGCCGCGTGCGCTCGTCGAAATGCGGCCGCGTCCAGATATCGCCCCAGGCGTAGCGCGTGATCATGTCCTGGAAATCGGTGTTGAATGCATTGCGACCCGCGATCGACTTGTCGACCCAGGCATTGCCCAGCACTTTTCGGCGCACGTTCATGCCGGCATCGCGGCGTTTCTGATCGTCCATGCTGTTCTCCTCCTTCGTCATTGCCAGTCTGTCGCCGCGGAGGCATTTTCTGGATTGCTTCGCGGCGCTCGCAATGACGGTTGCGACTAACGCTGCGTCAAGAAGCCCACCACTGCGTCGGTGAACGCGTGCGGCTGCTCGACATTGGAAATATGGGCGGCGTCGATGATGGTCATGCTTGCGCCGGGAATGTTTGAGCGGATCAATTCACCCGCCGAAATCGGCGTCGCCATGTCGTGGCGGCCGGCGATCACCAGCGTCGGGCTTTTGATCTTCGGCAGCAGCGCGCGCTGGTCGAGCGTCGACAGCGCTTCGCAGCAGGCGAGATAGCCTTCGACCGGCGAGGCCAGCAGCATCGTCTTCATCCTGGCGCTGATGTCGGGTGCG
This sequence comes from Bradyrhizobium sp. 134, assembly GCF_023074155.1. NCBI lineage: Bacteria > Pseudomonadati > Pseudomonadota > Alphaproteobacteria > Hyphomicrobiales > Nitrobacteraceae > Bradyrhizobium > Bradyrhizobium sp. 134. Next base: position 231,257 of record NZ_JADPKX010000006.1, read on the forward strand.
CGCTCGCGGAAATCCTGGGTGAGCCAGCCGGCAATAACGGCATCGGCGACGGCGGCGATGCCGCCCTTCTTCACGGCATCGATGCGCTCGAGCCATTTGGTCGGCTCGGCATAGTAGCAGGAGGTGTTGGCGAGGATGAGCTTGCCGAAGCGCTCCGGCGCGTTCGCGCCCAGCCATTGCCCGACCATGCCGCCCATCGACAGGCCGCACCAGTGCACTTTCTCGATATTGAGGTCGTCGAGGATCGCGAGCACGTCGCGGCCGAATCGCTCCATCGTATAGGGGCCGGGCGGAACGTTGGACTTGCCGTGGCCGCGGCGGTCGTAGCGGATGACGCGGAATATCTGCGTCAGCGCCTTCATCTGCGGCTCCCACATCTGCAGCGTGCAGCCGAGCGAGTTCGACAGCATCAGCGTCGGCCCGCCGTCGCGGCCCTCGACGGAGACGTTGATCAGGCAACCGTCGGCATCGATCATGGGCATGCTGGCGTCTCCGTTTTATGTCCACTCAAGGCTGCTCTATTCGCGTTCGAGGCTGTCGAGCAGGCGGTCGATCAGGGCTTGGGAAGCGCCTTGATAGGCCATCGGCTCGAACAACGCCGCAATTTTTTCCTGCGAAAGATACGCAGTGACCTGCGAATCGGCTGCGAGCACTTCGCGCAGATGCTTCTTCTCGGCGACCGCGCGCTTGCTCGCGGCCTCGATCAGATGATGCGCATCGCTCTTGCCGATCTTGTCGGCCAGCGCAAAGGTGACCGCTTCCGCCATGATCAGCCCGTGCGTCGCATCGAGATTGCTGCGCATGCGCGCGGCATCGACATCGAGACCCTCGGCGATGTCGACGATGGCGGCAAGCGCGCCGGAGGTGACCAGCATTAATTGCGGCAGCGTCGGCCATTCCGCGTGCCAGGGACCGGCGCTGCGTTCGTGGTCCTGCACCTGTGCGGCAAAAATCGTCGCTGCGAGCTGAGGCGCCATGGTCGCGCAGCCCAGCGCACTTGCGGCCGCGACCGGGTTGCGCTTGTGCGGCATGGTCGAGGAGCCGCCGCGGCCTTCGCCGGCAGGCTCGAACGCTTCGCCGACATCGGTCTGCATCAGCAGCGAGACGTCGCGCGCGATCTTGCCGCAGCTGCCGGCGAGAATCGCAAAGCTCGATGCGGCTTCCGCGATGCGGTCGCGATGGGTGTGCCAGGGAGCTTCGGGCAGCAGCAGGTTCAGCTCCCGCGCCAGCCGTTCGGAGACCACGAGCCCCTTGTCGCCGAGTGCTGCAAGCGTGCCGGCCGCGCCGCCGAATTGCAGTGCGAGGCCCTCGCGGGAGAGCCGCCTCAAGCGGCAGCGGGCGCGGGCGAGGCTTGCGGCGTATTCGGCAGCCTTCAGGCCGAACGGCATCGGCAGCGCGTGCTGGAGCCAGGTCCGCGCCGCCATCGCCGTGTTGCGATGATTGCGCGCCAGTGCGGCAAAGCCCTTGATGGCGCGGCTGAGATCGGCGTCCAACGCATCGATGCCGGCGCGAAGCGTGAGCATGGTCGCGGTGTCGATGACGTCCTGGCTGGTCGCGCCCCAATGCACGTAGCGGGCGGCCTCTGCGTCGGCCCTGCCGACATTGGCGGTCAGCGTCTTGACCAGGGGGATCGCGAGATTGCCGGATCGCGTCGCGGCCTCGGCCAGCGCAGCCATGTCAAAGGTATCGGCCTTGCATGCGGCTTCGATCGGGCCCACCGCGGACGCGGGAATCACACCGGTGGCGGCCTCGGCTCGGGCCAGGGCTGCCTCGAAATCGAGCATGTTCTGGAGGGTCGACCGGTCGTCGCAGACCGCGCGCATGGCCACGCTCGACAGCATCGGCGCGAGCAGGGGGGAGAGGGATGTGCTCATATTGTGCGGGACCTAACCACCATGGCCCGCCTGTGCCAATCCCAAACCGGCGGCGCAAGCTTTTTGCAGCTGCGAATATGCATTGCCCGTGACCGGAGGCCACCCTTTCTTTTGCCGCCTCCGTGCGGTACTTGAGCAGTAAAGTTGCACGATCCAAGTTCGGTATCCCGGGAGGCACCCAATGGCCATGACGATGAACGGCGAAGTCCAGCTTGCGGCGCCGCGCGAGGCCGTCTGGGCCAAGCTCAACGATGCCGAGGTGCTGAAGGCCTGCATCCCCGGCTGCGAGGAGCTGGAGAAGACCGACGATGGCGGCTTTCGTGCGACGGCGAAAATGAAGGTCGGTCCGGTGTCGGCGCGCTTCAAGGGCAAGGTCACGCTGTCCGATCTCGACCCGCCGAACGGCTACAAGATCTCCGGCGAAGGCGAGGGCGGGGTGGCCGGCTTCGCCAAGGGTGGCGCCGTGGTCAAGCTTGCGGAGAAGGACGGCGGCACGCTTTTGTCCTACGAGGTCGAGGCACAGATCGGCGGCAAGTTGGCGCAGCTCGGCCAGCGCCTGATCAACGGCGCCGCCAAGAAACTGGCCGACGAATTTTTCGCGAACTTCGCCAAGGCGGTACAGGGCTGAACGCTATCGCCTTTCGGCATGGCGCCTTGCATTCCCGGTGATGTTGCCCCGGGGCATAATGGCCCATATGATGGGTTGGAATAATTATAAGAACCGCTTCGACGGGACCCGTCGGGGCGCTGATAGAGAGTGCTTATGGCAAAAATCTCCCTCATCGTGAACGGCAATCCTGTTACGGCCAATGTCGATCCCCGCACCCTGCTGGTGCAGTTCCTGCGCGAGAATCTGCGGCTCACCGGCACCCATGTCGGCTGCGACACCTCGCAGTGCGGCGCCTGCGTCGTGCATTTGGACGGCAAGGCCGTGAAGTCCTGTACCACGCTCGCCGTCATGGCCGATGGCCACGAGGTCAAGACGATCGAGGGGCTGGCCGCCGACGGCGCGCCGCTGCATCCGATGCAGGAGGCCTTCCGCGAACACCATGGCCTGCAGTGCGGCTTCTGCACGCCCGGCATGATCATGACCGCGATCGACATCGTCCATCGCAAGGGCAACGAGCTCGACGACCACACCATCCGCGAGGAGCTGGAAGGCAATCTCTGCCGGTGCACCGGCTACCAGAACATCGTCACCTCGATCTCCGCCGGCGCCAAGGCGATGGCGAAATCCGATCTCGCGTAAACCTCGCGCGCACTCTGCGATCAGGACATTCAGATGTACGACTTCAAATATCATCGCCCCGGGACCGTTCGGCAGGCCGCCAACATCCTGGTCAAGAACGAAGACGCCAAGGTGATCGCCGGCGGCCATACGCTGATTCCCGTCATGAAGCAGCGCCTCGCCAGCCCGCCGCATCTGGTCGACCTCTCCCATATCGATGGGCTCAACACGATCGAGATGAAGGGCCGCGCGCTTGTGATCGGTGCCACCGCCAGGCATGCCGAGGTCGCAAGCTCGGCCATCGTCGGCGAGGCGATCCCGGCGCTCGCGACCCTTGCCAGCCAGATCGGCGATCCCGCCGTGCGCCACAAGGGCACGATCGGCGGCTCACTCGCCAACAACGACCCGACGGCGGACTATCCGGCTGCAGTGCTCGCGCTCGGCGCCACCATCGTCACGAACAAGCGCCGCCTCAAGGCGGAAGAGTTTTTCCAGGGCCTGTTCACGACGGCGCTCGAAGCCGACGAGATCATCACCAAGGTGATGTTCCCGCTGCCGAAGAAGGCGGCCTATATCAAATTCCGCAACCAGGCCTCGCGTTACGCGCTGGTCGGCGTGTTCGTGGCGCGGCGTCCCTCCGACGTGCGGGTCGCGGTCACCGGCGCCGGCTCCGAAGGCGTATTCCGTGTCACCGCGTTCGAGGAAGCCCTGAAGAAGCGCTTCGCCGCGAAAGCGCTTGACGGCATCGAGGTGCCGGCGGACGGCCTCAACAGCGACATCCATGGCAGCGCCGAATACCGCGCGCACCTCATCGGCGTGCTGACGCGGCGTGCCCTCGACGCCGCCAACGCCAAGGAGTGAGTGATCCTCACGCCTCGGCCCAAACTTGTCCCCGGTGAGGGCGTAGCGAGACTGGCTTTTTCATGACCTCAGCGGCCAATACGTCCGGTGCCAATACTTCAGTTGTATTGCCGGCATCGGTCGATTCGATGCTCGAACTCCTGACGTCGCGCGGCTATCTCGCCGAGCGATCGCTGGCCACGGTGACCTATCTGTCGCTGCGCATGGGCCGGCCGCTGTTTCTGGAAGGCGAGGCCGGCGTCGGCAAGACCGAGATCGCAAAAGTGCTGTCGGCGGCCCTGGGGCGGAAGCTGATCCGCCTGCAGTGTTACGAAGGCCTCGACGTCTCCTCGGCGGTCTACGAGTGGAATAGCGCCGCGCAGATGATCGCGATCCGGATGGCCGAGGCCGCCGGAGATACCGATCGCGATCAATTGTCGTCCGACATTTTCGCCGATCGCTACATGATCAAGCGACCGCTGCTCCAGGCGCTCGAGCCTGACGTCGCCGGGCCGCCGGTGCTGCTGATCGACGAGCTCGACCGCGCCGACGAGGCGTTCGAGGCCTATCTGCTCGAAATCCTCAGCGACTTCCAGGTGACGATCCCCGAATTCGGCACCGTGAAGGCGCCGAGCCCGCCGATCGTCATCATCACCTCCAACCGCACCCGCGAGATCCACGACGCGCTGAAGCGGCGTTGTCTCTATCACTGGGTCGATTATCCCGACGCCGATCGCGAGCTCGCGATTGTCAAGTCGCGCGTGCCCGGCATCTCCGCAAAATTGTCGCAGCAGGTTGTGCGCTTCGTCCAGGCACTGCGCAATCAGGATTTCTACAAGTCGCCGGGCGTCGCCGAGACCATCGATTGGGCCACCGCGCTGTCGGAGCTCGACGCCCGCTCGCTGACCCCGCAAGTGGTCGGCGACACGCTGGGCGCGCTGCTCAAATACCAGGACGACATCACGCGGATGCAGGGCGACACCTTGCAGAAGGTACTGAAGGACGCGACGAGCGACTAGCTTGTCATTCCGGGGCGCGCGAAGCGCGAACCCGAAATCCATTGGGCCGCAGAGTGAGTAGATTGAATGGATTCCCGGCTCGCGCCCATGAGGGCGCGCCCCGGAATGACGGCTGAGAGTGATGAACCATGGCCATCAACCACCTTGCGCCTGAGCAGACCGAGCAGTTCGCCGACAATATCGTGGGCTTCGCCCGCGCGCTGCGGTCGGCCGGCATGCCGGTCGGGCCGGGTGCGGTCATCGATGCCATGAGCGCGCTCCAGGTGATCGACATCGGCAACCGCGCCGACGTCTTCACCACGTTGGAGGCGATCTTCGTCAAGCGCCACGAGCATGCGCTGATCTTCAAACAGGCTTTCAACCTGTTCTTCCGCGCGTCGGAAGAGTGGAAGCACATGCTGGATTCGGTGCCGTTGCCGGAGCAGGCCAAGAAGAAGCCGCAGGCCGGCTCGCGCCGTGTGCAGGAGGCGATGTCGCAGCCGCGCATGACGGAGACGCCGCAGCACCAGGAGCAGGATTTGCGTCTGTCGGTCTCGGACAAGGAAATCCTTCAGAAAAAGGATTTTGCGCAGATGAGCGCGGCCGAGATCACCGAAGCGCTCCGCGCCGTCGAGCGGATGCGGTTGCCGCAGGCCGAGCTTCTGACGCGCCGGCACCGGCCCGATCCCCGGGGCCTGCGCCTCGATCTCCGCCGAACGCTGCGCGCCTCGTTACGCACGGGCGGCGACATCATCGACATCCATCGCCTCGGGCGGATCGAGAAACCGGCGCCGATCGTCGCGCTGCTCGACATCTCGGGTTCGATGAGCGAGTACACCCGCCTGTTCCTGCATTTCCTGCATGCCATAGGGGACGCGCGAAAACGTGTCTCGGTCTTCCTGTTCGGCACCCGCCTCACCAACGTGACCCGGGCGCTGCGCCAGCGCGATCCCGACGAGGCGCTGGCGAGCTGCTCGGCCTCGGTGGAGGACTGGGCCGGCGGCACGCGGATCTCGGCCTCCCTGCACAATTTCAACAAATTGTGGGCGCGGCGCGTGCTGAGCCAGGGCGCCATCGTGCTGCTGATCTCCGACGGGCTGGAGCGGGAGGCCGATTCCAAGCTCGCCTTCGAGATGGACCGGCTGCACCGTTCCTGCCGGCGGCTGATCTGGCTCAACCCGCTGCTGCGGTTTGGCGGCTTCGAGGCCAAGGCCCAGGGCATCAAAATGATGCTGCCGCACGTTGACGAATTCCGTCCGGTACATAATTTGAGCTCGATCCAGGAGCTGATCACCACGCTCTCCCGGCCGCTGCCGCCGCATCACCGCAGCTTGATCCGCTCCGCAGCCTGAGAGGTAGCCATGCTCGATCGCGACGAGGATATTCTGAAGGCGGCGGAGGACTGGCAGAAGGCCGGCCGTGGCGTCGCGCTCGCCACCGTGGTGGAGACCTGGGGCTCGGCACCGCGCCCGGCGGGCTCGAGCCTCGTCATCAACGACGAGGGCACGTTCTTGGGGTCCGTCTCCGGCGGTTGCGTTGAGGGCGCCGTGGTCACCGAGGCCATGGATGTGATCCAGAGCGGCAAGCCCAGGATGCTGGAGTTTGGCGTTGCCGACGAGACTGCCTGGAATGTCGGGCTGTCCTGCGGCGGCACCATCCGCGTCTTCGTCGAGAAGGTCGGCTAGCTGTGAAGCTCGCAATCCTGCACGAACTCAATGCCGAGCGCGCCGCGCGCCGCCCGGTGATCCTGGTGACGGACACCGAGAGTGGTGAGCAGCGCCTGGTGAAGGCCGAGGACTTCAGTAAGGATCCTTTGCGCGCCGAGCTGGACAAGCAGCTCCGCATGGGCAAGAGCGCCAGTGTGGAGGCCGGCGGCAAGAAGCTCTTCCTCAACGTCTATGCGCCGACCGCAAAGCTCGTCATCGTCGGCGCCGTCCATATCAGTCAGGCGCTGGCGCCGCTGGCGCGCTCGCTCGGCTACGACGTCACCGTGGTCGATCCGCGCACGGCCTTTGCGAGCCCCGAGCGCTTCCCAGACGTTCCCTTGGTCGCGGAATGGCCCGACACGGCGCTGCCGCCACTCAACGTCGATGCCTACACCGCTTTCGTCGCGGTGACGCACGATCCAAAGATCGACGATCCCGCGCTGCTGCACGCTTTCGAGCGCAACTGCTTCTATATCGGCGCGCTCGGCTCGCGGAAGACGCATGCCAAACGCGGCGACCGGCTGCGGGCGCAGGGCGCCAAGGACAACGACATCGCGCGCATCCATGCGCCCATCGGGCTTGCGATCGGCGCGGTCTCGCCGTCCGAGATCGCGGTGTCGATCATGGCCGAGATCACGGCGGTGCTTCGCCTGCCGCCCAAAGAAAAAGAAGAAGCCGCATGAAGTTCGGCCCGGCGAGTCCCAGGGATGCGATCGGCGGGGTGACCGTCCACACCCTGCGCCAGGGACCGCTGGTGCTGAAGAAGGGCACGACGATCGGCCCTGCCGAGGTCGAGGCGCTGGAGCGCGCCGGCATCAAGGACATTGTGGTGGTGCGGATGGAGGCGGGCGATGTCTCCGAGGATATCGCTGCCGCCAGCATCGCGCTTGCCGTCGGTGGCGATGGCATTCATGTCGAGCGTGCCTTTACCGGTCGCGCCAATCTGTTCGCCGCGCGCCCGGGCGTGCTGGTGATCGATCGCGCCGCAGTGGACCGCATCAACAATATCGACGAGGCCATTACCTTTGCCACGCTCTCCGCCTTCAAGCCGGTGGTCGAGGGCGAGATGGTCGGCACCGTCAAGATCATCCCGTTCGGCGTCGAAGGAAACTTGCGCGATGCCGCGGTGAAGGCCGCGGGTCGCGACGTTCTGAAGATCGCGCCTTACGTCATCAAGCGTGTCGGCGTGGTCTCGACGCTGTTGCCCGGCCTGTCCTCCAAGGTGATCGACAAGACGTTGCGCGTCACCGCCGAGCGGCTTGCGCCAGCCGGCGCTGGCATCATCGCCGAGCGGCGGGTCCCCCATGAGGAGCAGGCGCTGTCGGCTGCGATCAACGAACTGCTGGGACTTGGCGCCGAGCTCGTGATCGTGTTCGGGGCATCCGCGATCGCCGATCGCCGCGACGTGATCCCTGCGGCCGTGACCGGAATCGGCGGCGAGATCGAGCATTTCGGCATGCCGGTCGATCCCGGCAATCTTTTGCTGATTGCCCGGGCCGGCGCCGTTCCTGTGCTGGGTGCGCCCGGCTGCGCGCGCTCGCCGGTCGAGAACGGCTTTGACTGGGTGCTGATGCGGCTGCTGGCCGGCATCAAGGTGACGCGGTCCGAGCTGATGGGCATGGGCGTCGGCGGCCTCCTGATGGAGATCGTCACGCGTCCGCAGCCGCGCGCAAAACCGGAGATCGAGGGCAACAACCAGGTCGCGGTTATCGTGCTCGCGGCGGGCCGTTCGACCCGGATGGGTGGGCCGAACAAGCTACTGGCCGAGCTCGACGGCAAGAAGCTGGTGCGGATTGCGACCGAGCAGGTGCTGGCCTCGAAAGCATCGGAGGTCATCGTCGTCACCGGCCATCAGACCGAGCTGATCGAGCAAGCCTTGCAAGGCCTGAAGGTGCGTTTCGTCAAAAATCCGGATTTTGCCGGCGGCATCGCAAGCTCGGTCAAGGCCGGCATCGCGGCCGTTCCAGAAGCTTGCGACGGCGCTGTGGTCTGCCTCGGCGACATGCCGCTGATCAATGCCGGCCTGATCGACCGTCTCATCGACGCGTTCGCACCGGACCGCGGCAATCTCATCGTCGTGCCCGTCAGCGAAGGCCGGCGCGGCAACCCTGTGCTGTGGTCGCGCCGCTTCTTCACGGAGTTGATGACGCTCGACGGCGATGTCGGCGCGCGCCATCTGATCGCCAAGCACACCGAGGCGGTCGCCGAAGTGCCGGTCGACGGCGAGAGCGCCTTCCTCGATATCGACACGCCGCAGGCGTTGGAAGCGGCACGGCGGGGTTGACGCTGCGCTGAGTGGGCAAAGGCGCGTAGCGCCATGCCCAACATTTCCCCTTACTGCGATCCGAAATTGGTGGGGACGCCTCAATTTCAACGCCCCGTTCACCATCTGGAAACGACCGGCGCTTACAGTCCACTTCACCTGCCTTGGGGGGAGGGGTTTTTCCATGGCTTCGAACGTCGTCGCGCGCCGTTGCGCGATGTTTTTCTTTGCGCTGTCCGTCTGCGTCGCGGGCGCTCGCCATATCACGGATGCGCACGCCGCCGGTGCATTTGCGGTCGGCAAGTGCGGCGCCTATGGCCAAGCGTTTGATTATGGCGCCGAGCACGAAGCGCGTGCGGCGGCGCAGAAGCAGTGCAAGGGCGATTGCACGACCGTGACGATGAAGCGCGCCTGCGCGGCGATGTCGGTCGATCTGTCCAATCCCTGCGGCGCCTATGGCTATGCCGTCAAGCCGAAGATCTCGGCCACGCTCAATGCCGCGACGCGCGAATGCTACAAATATGGCGGCAAGGAATGCGTGATCCGCGCCTGGGCCTGCGACGCAAAGGGTTGATTCCTGTTGCCGTCATTCCGATGTTGCGTAGCATCGAGTCCGGAATGACAGTTGGGGAATTCAATGCAATTCGACACTAAAATCGCCGTTGTGATCCGCACTGATCTTCAGCCCTGGCAGAAGCTCAACGTTGCCTCGTTCCTGACCAGCGGCATCGCGACTGCTTTTCCCGACTGCATCGGCGAGCCCTATGAGGATGCGTCAGGCACGAGATATCACGCGCTGATCGGTCAGCCGATTCTGATCTATGGCGCCGACGGTCCCGCATTGACGCGCGCGCTCGATCGGGCCCTGACGCGCAGCGTCAAGCCGGCGGTCTACACCGAGGACATGTTCAAGACCACGCATGATGCCGCCAATCGCGAGGCGGTGAGGGCAGTGGCGCGCCCTGACCTCAACCTCGTCGGTCTTGCCGCGCGCGCCGAGCGCAAGGTGATCGACAAGATCGTTGATGGGCTGAAGTTTCATAGTTGACGTGAACGCGCGCGGTCTTGCGCGCTTCCACTTGCGATGCCTACCCCGGCGGCATGCCAGCGAATTTCGGCAGGTCCTGGTCAAGACGATCCCAGTCATGTCCGCGCGCGGCGAAAGTGACCGCCTGCGGCTTGTAGCGGGCGGGCTCGTCGAGACTTGTGGCGCGGATCGTAAAGACGTCGGGCTGTGCCGCGAAGGTCATGTAAACAGGCACGCCGCACTGCGTGCAGAAACCGCGCGTCTTCACGTTGCCGCTGTTGGCGACCATGTCCCAATGCTTCGCCTCGCCGGTAAGCGTGACGCCGGCGCGCGCGAAGGTTATGTAGGAGCCGTGCCCGCTGCCGCTTTCGCGCTGGCAGTCCCGGCATTGGCAGTGATTGGCGAACAGGGGCTCACTGGCGATCGAATAGCGGATCGCGCCGCAGGCGCAGCCGCCGGTAAAGGGCTTGGTCATGCGATAACTCCTTACTTGTCTTCGCCGCTGATCTCGTCGAGCTGGCGGACGACCTTCTTCCAGCCGCCGCTCATGCCCGTGTAGGCCGACTGGTTCCTGGGTATGACGAAGCCCGCATGAACCAGACGGATCCGCGTGCCGGCCTCGACCGGGGTGAGGGACCACGTCACGACAGTGTCGAGCGGCGCGCCGTAGCCGGTGTTGCGCTCATCGCCGCCCTTCCAGGCGTAGACGAGGCGCCGGTTCGGCATGACTTCAAGGACGCGACAATGGATGACGCCATCCCAGGCGCCGCCCGGCGTGGTCTGGTAGGTGAAAGTGTTGCCTTCGACGGCCTCGAAACCGGTCGGCGGCATCAGCCAGCGCGCGATGAGCTGGGCGCTGGTCAGCGCCTTCCAGATCGTCTCCGGCGCGTGAGGGAGCACCTCGTCGAGGACGATGTCTTTTGTCTCGGCTTTCAATTCAAGAGCACTCACGGATCGATCTCCTTCAAGAGGTCACGCAGGTTCTGGAAGCGCTCGCGCCAGAACACGCCGTAATGGTCCATCCAGGAGACCAACGGTTCGAGGCCTTGCGGCGCGGCACGGTAATAGACGTTGCGGCCCTCGGCACGCTCGGCGACGAGGCCGGCCTGCTTGAGGGACTTCAAGTGTTGCGAGATCGCGCCTTGCGTCACGCCGCTTCCGCGCGTGAGCTCGGCGACGCTGATCTCCTTGCTCTCGAAGACGCGCTCGAACACCGCGCGCCGGGTCGGATCGGCGAGGGCGCGCATCACGGTGGTGACGGGATTTGGGGCGGCTTCGATCATGGGAATTAGATTAGTATACACTAATGAATTAGTAAAGGCTAATTTATTGGCCTGGTTGGGTCCGTAATCCTGTCTTGACGCTGACTGACCGGTCAGTCATGTCATCAGAATGACAAAGAAGCCGACCAAACCCGCCGCTCCCTCCAAGGATCGCGCCAGCGCAAAGGCCTCTGCAAGCGCTGGCAACGACGCGGCGCCCGCGCCGAGCCGCGCCACGCGCGCGGCGGAGCGGCGCGCGGCGATCGTGGATGCCGCGATGGAGGAATTCATCGCGCGCGGCTTTGCCGCGACGCGGCTCGACGACATCGCGAAGCGCGCGGGTGTCGCCAAGGGCACCATCTACCTGCACTTCAAGGACAAGGAATCCATGTTCGAGGAGCTGGTGCGGACCGTGATCGTCCCTGTGGTGACGCGGTTGACGGCATTGCCGCCGCCGGCGGGCTCGGTGCGTGATCTCGTCGAGACGTTTGCCAGCAACTTCCTCAAGGAGGTGATCGGTACCAGACGCGGTGATCTCGTGCGCCTGATCGTGGCCGAGGGACCGCGCTTTCCGTCCGTGGCCGATTTCTACTACCGCGAGGTCGTCTCGCGCGGGATGGCCGCCATGCGCGCCCTGATCGAGCTCGGCATTGCCCGCGGCGAGATCCGCCAGAAGAACCTGGCGCATTACCCGCAGATCCTGGTCGCACCCGCGATGATCGCGGTGATCTGGCAGAGCCTGTTCGCGCGGCACGCGCCGCTCGACGCGCAGGACATGCTGCGGGTCCATCTCGATTTGATTTTTGGCGAACGGAGCTCGACATGAGGTCGTTGCGAGCAATTTTTATATTCGCATTAGTCGCGGTCCTCGCAACCGGGCTTGCTGGCTGCAAGGACAAGCGTGAGCCCGGCTTCCAGGGCTGGGTCGAGGCCGACATGATCTTCGTCAGCCCGGACGAGGCGGGCCGCGTGACGAAGCTGAACATCCGCGAGGGCGACGAGGTCAAGGTCGGAGATCACCTCTATTCCGTCGACGACGATCTCCAGCTTGCCGATCTCAACCAGAACAAGGCGACGCTTGCCAACGCGCAGCAGACCTATGACCGCGCGGCCTCGCTGAGCAAGACCGGCTCGGGCACGCAGGCCAATCTCGACTCGGCCGTCTCTGCCTTGCGCGTCGCCGAGGCGCGGGTGGCGACCTCGGAGACGCGGATGGCGCGGCGCAAGGGCTTTGCGCCCGTGGCCGGTACCATCCAGCAGATCTATTTTCGCGAGGGTGAGATGGTGGCAGCGCAGCGGCCCGTGCTCTCGATCATGCCTCCCGGCAACATGAAGCTGCGTTTCTTCGTGCCGGAGACCGAGCTGCCGAAGCTTGCGATCGGCGACACCGTGCGGATCGCGTGCGACAATTGCGCCGCCGATCTCACGGCAAAGATCTACTTCATCGCGACTTCGGCCGAATACACCCCGCCTGTCATCTACAGCCTCGAGGAGCGCAACAAGCTCGTCTACCTGATCCAGGCGCGGCCGTCGCGCCCCGATGCGCTGCGTGTCGGGCAACCCATCGACGTCCATCTCAATCCAAAGACTCCGGTGGCGGACAAGCGATGAACGGCGGCAATGGCATTGCGATCGACGTCAAGGGCCTGAGCAAGTCGTTCGGCGGCCGCGAGGTCGTGCACGATTTGTCGATGCAGGTGAAGCGGGGTTCGATCTACGGCTTCCTCGGCCCGAACGGCTCGGGCAAGACGACGACGATCCGCATCCTCTGCGGCCTGCTCACGCCCGACAGCGGCGAGGGCACCTGCCTCGGCTACGACATCAGGCGCGATGCCGAAAAGATCAAGCGCCAGGTCGGTTACATGACCCAGCGCTTCAGCCTCTATCAGGATCTGTCAGTCCGCGAAAACCTCGAATTCGTCGCGCGCCTATACGGCCTTCGCGATGCACGCGGCGCCGCGCGCGACATGATCAAGCGGCTGGGGCTCTCGGGCCGCGAGGAGCAGCTCGCGGGCGAGCTCTCCGGCGGCTGGAAGCAGCGGCTGGCGTTGGGCGCCTGCACATTGCCCAGTCCTAAACTGCTGCTGCTGGACGAGCCGACCGCCGGCGTCGACCCGAAGGCGCGGCGCGATTTCTGGAACGAGATTCATGCACTGGCGGCCGACGGTCTCACCGTGCTGGTCTCGACACACTACATGGACGAGGCCGAGCGCTGTCACGAGATCGCTTATATCGCCTATGGCCATCTGCTCGTGCACGGCACCGTGGACGAGGTGATCGCGAAATCCGCGTTGACGACCTACACCGTGACGGGCGAGGACCTGAACGGGCTCACCGCTGCGCTCACCGGCAAGCCTGGAATCGACATGGTGGCGCCGTTCGGCACGTCGTTGCACGTCTCCGGCCGCGACGTCGCCGCGCTCGAGGCCAGCATCGCGCCGTGGCGCGAGAAAAGCGGGCTGCATTGGCACAAATCCTCGCCGTCACTGGAAGACGTGTTCATCGAATTGATGAGTCGTTCCAAGGACAATTTCCAATGAGCGCGGTCGATCGTTCCGAACCCCAGCACGCGATCAGGGAGCGCTTCGGCTTCTGGAGGCGCTCCTATGCGATGCTGATCAAGGAGTTCATCCAGCTCAGGCGCGACCGGGTGTCGTTTGCAATGATCGTGATGCTGCCGGTGATGCAGCTGCTCCTGTTCGGCTATGCCATCAACACCACGCCGCACAATCTGCCGAGCGCGGTGTTGCTCCAGGAGGACTCCGATCTCGCCCGCTCGATCCTGAAGGCGCTGGAGAACACCGCCTATTTCCACTTTCTCTACGAAGTGCACGACGTCGACGACTTCGACAATCTCCTGAAATCAGGCAAGGTTCTGTTCGGCGTCGAGATCCCGCGCGGCTTCGAGCGGGCGGTACGGCGCGGCGACAGACCGGCGCTGCTGGTCGCGGCCGACGCGACCGATCCCGTTGCAGCGAGTGCAGCGATCGGCTCGCTCGGCATGGTCGTGCAGACCGCACTCAAGCACGATCTCTACATCGGAGATCCCCCGGAGATGCCGTTCGAGATCCGCGCGCATGCCCGCTACAACCCGGCCGCCGCGTCGAGCCTCAACATCGTGCCGGGCCTCGTCGGCACCATCCTCACCATGACCATGCTGATCTTCACCGCGCTCTCGGTCACGCGCGAGGTCGAGCGCGGCACGATGGAGAGCCTGCTGTCGATGCCGATCAGGCCGGTCGAGGTGATGTTCGGCAAGATCATCCCTTACGTGCTGGTCGGGTTCGTGCAGGCGTTCCTCATCATCGGCATCGGGGTCGGCCTGTTCGGCGTGCCGGTGCTCGGCAATCTGTTCCTGCTGGCGCTGCTCTCGACGCTGTTCATCACGACCAACCTGGCGATCGGGTATACGATCTCGACGCTGGTGCAGAACCAGCTCCAGGCGATGCAGATGTCGATGATGTTCTTCCTGCCGAGCATCTTGCTGTCCGGCTTCATGTTCCCGTTTGCCGGGATGCCGGCCTGGGCGCAATATGTCGGCGAGTGCTTGCCGCTGACGCATTATTTGCGCATCGTCCGCGCCATCATGCTGAAGGGCGCGAGCATGCAAAATTTGCATTTCGACGCGCTGGCGCTGGCGGTCCTGATGCTGCTCGCCATGACCATCGCCGTGACGCGCTTCCGCCGCACGCTGGATTGAGGCAAGATGCCCCGGAATCAAGGGGGCGGAATGGTCAGTTTTGCGAGCAGGAAGGCCCGGCAGCATGCCGTGGTCTCCGAAGACTTCGAGCGCGAGCTGACGCGCGAAGTGCTGCGCACCGAGCTCGTGCGGGTGAGGGCGCTGATCACGACGGGCTGCGTCATCGTCGTGTTTCTCACTGCGATCTATCTTGTCGATTCCTCCGTGGTGCAGCGGGTCTGGCGGGGCACCGAGGGGCTTGCCGAGGTCTATGGTCTCCTGACCGGCTTCATCCTGTTCGAGGTCTGGGTCCACAGCCAGATCAGGCGAAACCTCAAGCTCGACCGCGATCTGCCGGTGATCCGGCGCTATATCGGTGCGCTGATCGAGACCTCGCTGCCGACCGTCATCCTGATCCTGCAGATTCGCAGCATGGGCGCGAGCCAGGCGCTCGGCTTCGTCGTGCCGCTGATCTATTTCATTTTCGTCATCCTTTCGACCCTGCGGCTGGACTTCTGGCTGTCCACCTTCACCGGCTTCGTCGCTGCGGGTGAGTTGCTCACGGTGGCGCTGATCTTCGATCCCGCCAGCGGGAGCGGCGAGCCGCAGATCTATTTCCACGCGGTACGAAGCACCATCATCCTGATCTGCGGCGTGCTTGCAGGCGCGGTCGGTGCGCAGCTCCGCCGCCAGTTCGCCGCGAGCATTGCCGCAGCGACCGCGCGCGACCGGGTGACCAACCTGTTCGGCCAGCACGTTTCGCCGCAGGTGGTGGAGCGGCTGATGGCGGCGGGGACGAGCGCCGCCGGCGACCTCCGCCGCGTTGCCGTGATGTTCGTCGATTTTCGCGGCTTCACCGCGGGCGCGCAGTCGCGAACCCCGCAGGAGGTGGTCGACCGGCTCGACGGCGCCTTCGCCGTTCTGGTCGACATTCTCGACCGCGAGGGTGGCATCGTGAACAAGTTTTTGGGCGACGGCTTTCTCGCCCTGTTCGGTGCGCCGCTGGAGACTTCCGACGCCGCGCACCGCGCGGTCGCCGCGGGCCGCGAGATGCTAACCGCGATGGAGCGCATCAACGCGCAGACGAGCTGGCCGCTCAAGATCGGCATCGGTATCCATTTCGGCGAGGTCGTCGCCGGCAATATCGGCTCGCCCCGGCGCAAGGAATACACCGTCATCGGAGACACCGTGAACTTCGCCTCACGGCTGGAGGCGCTGAACAAGGAGTTCGGCTCGCAGCTCTTGATCTCGGCGGCCGTTCGCGAGGCGCTTGGCAAGGACTGCGACGATGCGGTCTCGCTTGGGGAGGTCGAGGTGCGCGGTTACGAACAGAAGGTGGCGGTGTTTCAACTGGGGTGAGGGCCGCTTCCTGCGCTTTCAAATGTGAGTCGCGCTTCGCTGAAGCGGGTCGGGTTCGTTGAAGGCGCGTGGTGAAATATCTCTGCTAGCTTTTGGGTCTTGCATTGTGGAAGCCGCTTCTCGGCCTCCAACGCGTCACCGCGATTGCTCCGATTGCACTCAATTTTGGGGAATGACGGACGATGTCGCCGGCTTGTAGAGTGCCGGCGACGCGGCCGATTGCGGCTGCGATTGCGTAAGGGAAATGAAGATGCAGCGCCGCTACATCACCGTCGACGTGTTCACCGACCGCGCCTTCGGCGGCAACCAGCTCGCCGTGGTGCTCGATGCCGGCGGGTTGTCGACCACGCAAATGCAGGCGATCGCGACCGAGTTCAACTATTCCGAGACGACCTTCGTGTTGCCGCCGCGTGACAAGGCGAATGATGCCGAGGTGCGCATCTTCACGCCTGTCAGGGAGCTTCCTTTCGCTGGCCATCCCAATGTCGGCACCGCCTTCGTGCTTGCGACGATCGCGAAGGAGTCGAAGCCGCGCCTGCGGTTCGAGGAGAAGGCGGGGCTGGTGCCGGTCGATATTGTGCGGGAGCAGGGCCGCGTGATCAGCACCGAGCTCACCGCGCCCCAGCCTTTGGCGCGCCTGTCGCAATTGTCGGTCGCCGATGCCGCGAGCTGCATCTCGCTCAGTGCAGACGACATTAGGGTCGACCGTCACGCTCCACAGGTCGTCAGCGTTGGAACGCCGTTTCTGGTGATTGAGGTGCACTCGCGCGATGCGCTCAAACGGGCGGGGTCCGACGCGGCGGCCTTCGGCAAGGTATTTCCGTGCGACGGCGCGTTCGCGGCGTGGTTCTATACGCGCGATGTGCCCGCGGCGGAGGCGCCTTGCGAGCGGCAGGCGCGGATGTTCATGCGCGGCGCCGGCGGCCTCGCCGAGGACCCCGCCACCGGCAGCGCAACGGTCGCGGCCGCCGCGCTGTTCGCCGATCTCGATCCTGTCCGCGAGGGCGAGTTGAAGCTCACGGTCGGCCAGGGTTTTGACATGGGGCGGCCGAGCCTCTTGCTGACGCGCGTGCGCAAGCAGGACGGCAAGATCGTCTCCGCTCATGTCGGCGGGCAATGCGTGCAGATGATGGAAGGGACGTTTAGGCTGGCGGGAGAAGGGTAACTCTCTGTTCCCGGCCATGACGGAGAGAGTCGTTCAGGCTTGCCGTCCCGCCAAATTCTTCACCGTTACCCCATCGCGCTCTTCGATGATCTCAGCGATCATCTGGCGGTGGCAGTGGGTGTGATCGCGCTCGTAGCAAAGCAGACAGACCGGACCTGCTTTCTTCACCAGCGCCGAGAGCTCGTCCATCTGCTCCCGAGCCTCCGGCGTCTTCAGGTGCTTTGAGAAAACCTTCTCCAGCACATGGTATTGCCCGCTGCGGGCGGCGAGGCGACCTTCCTTGGGCGTGCCGAGCGCGGCGAGGTGGACATAGGCGATGCCGCGTTCGTCGAGCCCTGCGGCGAGCTGCTTCTTAGAAAAGCCGGGCCGGCGCGATGACGTCACCGCGCGCACGTCGACGACGAGCTTGACGCCGGATTGCTCCAGCTCGTCGAGCACTGCCTTGGGCGGCGTCTGCTCATAGCCGATGGTGAAGAGCTTTTTTGCCTTTGCCATGAGACACCTTTAGCGAAACACGTCAGCTCACCCGCGCGATCAGCTCCATGGCGCCGGCCGGCGCGCGCACCTTGCCCTCGTGGATGACATAGGCGAACACGTCGCGCGGCTCCTTCTTCGGCTTGGCCTTGTCGACCTTCGGCAGGTCGTCGGGTTCACTTCCCTCGGCCCAGTGCTGAAAGCGCTTGGCCCAGGCATCGAGCTGCTTCGGCGGATAGCATGTCTTGATCTCGTCATTGCCCTTCTGCAGCCGGGCATAGACGAAATCGCCGGCGACGTCGGCGATCGCGGGATATTTGCCGTGCTCGGCGAAGACGACGGGCGTCTCGAATTCGCGGATCAGCGCGACGAAGTCCGGCGCGCAGAAACTGTCGTGACGGACCTCGACGACGTGGCGCAGGGCGCGTCCGTCGAGCTTGCGCGGCAACAGCTCGAGGAATTTGCCGAAATCGGCGCCGTCGAATTTTTTGGTCGGCGCGAACTGCCACAGCACCGGCCCAAGATGATCGCCGAGTTCCAGCACGCCGGAATCATAGAAACGCTTGATGGAATCCCCAGCCTCGGCCAGCACGCGCCGGTTGGTGGCGAAGCGCGGCCCCTTGACCGAGAACACGAAACCATCAGGCACCTCGCTCGCCCATTTGCGAAAGCTCTCCGGTTTCTGCGAGCCGTAATAGGTGCCGTTGATCTCGATCGAGGTCAGTTTCGAGGCGGCGTAGGACAGCTCCTTGGCTTGCGTCAGCTTCTCCGGATAGAACACGCCGCGCCAAGGCTCGAAGGTCCAGCCGCCGATGCCGATAAAGATGTTGCCTGATTTTTTAGACGCGGTTTTTGCTTTGGCCACGGGAGGATCTCGGATGACGGGAGGAGGGGCCTCCATCCTAATCAAACGAGTTGTGATTGGCCAGTTGCGACGTCCCGTCTAAGCTCGCGACGGGATCTGCGAAAAAAGGAGAACAAGATGCGGATGCTGATGGTGGGAGCGGCGCTCGTTATGATGACATCTGCTGCCATGATATCTTCAGTTATGGCCGACGATGACGATGCCAAGGGTGCGCAGAAGCTCGCCATGCAGGGCCGCGACGATTATTGGCATTGCCTGGCGCGGGAATATTCGCGCGACGGCAATCAGGGCCTGTCGGAACAGGATTTTGGCCGCTCCGTCGCCGGAGCCTGTCCGTCGGAGCGACAATACTACCGGGTGGCACTGCTCGATTATCTCACCACGCAATATCCCGATATTGATGCCGGCGCGCATCTCGCGACCGCGAACAGGGCGGTGGAGGCGGCGCAAAAGGACATCGTGACGGCCTTCGTCAAGCACAAGCCGCCGCAGAAATAGCCCATGGACCGGTGCCTCCGGCAAGCCCTTCCGGCGGCGCTCTCATCCATGGTATTATTGAGCGCATCTGGAACAGGGATGAGTTTCCATGTCGTCTGAGTCGGTGGGGGGCATTTTGGGCGCGATCGTCGCGGCGATCGTGCTTGCGGTGGCCGTCGTCTTCGGGCCGATCGGCCAATACGGCAAGCCGCCCAGGCCCGCGAAAGTCGACCCGGCCGCCGTTACGGCGCCGGCGGCCCCTGCCGCGCCCGTGCCGCGAGGGCCGGTGATCAAGGAAGTCCCGAACCAATAAGGGCGTGAAAAGGGCCTCTTTCGCCCCTTGTAAAGCGGCGTTGCCGTTCCCATTTAACTTATAACGGCGACGTTGAGCGAAAAACTCCGGCGCTGGAACGACCTTGGAATAGCACAGGCTGCGCCGGATGTACGCGCGGCCCGCCGTTCCGGGGTCGTTGGCATTTTTGGGCCCCTTTTGGGCCGCTCCCCAGAGAAACCCCGGCTTGCGAGCGCAAGTTCTTGGCAGCACAAGTTCTTGGCAGCACAAGTTCTTGGCAGCACGGGACGCGGCGGATATACGCTGCCGTCATGAATGAAGCGATCAGACCGGGCTCCGACACCCAAAAGGCGGCTTCGCCGGCGCCGGAATTGTCGGTCGTCGTCCCGACCTTCAACGAACGCGACAATGTCGCGGTGCTTTACCGGCGGCTGGAGGCCGCGCTGGCCGGCATCGCCTGGGAAGTCGTGTTCGTCGACGACAATTCGCCTGATGGCACTTGGGACGTCGTGCGCGCGCTGGCCCAGCGCGACAGCCGCGTGCGCTGTGTCCGCCGCATCGGCCGCCGCGGCCTGTCGGGGGCCTGCATCGAGGGCATCCTGGCCTGCAGCGCGCCCTATGCGGCCGTGATCGACGCCGATCTTCAGCACGACGAGACGCAACTGCCGAAGATGCTGTCGCTGCTCGCGAGCGGGCAGGCCGAGCTCGTGGTCGGCAGCCGCTACATCGAGGGCTACAAGAGCGAAGGCTTCAACAAGCAGCGCGCCGGCGCCAGCGCGCTGGCAACGGAACTCGCCAGGAAAGCGCTGCGGGTCGAGATCGCCGATCCCATGAGCGGCTTCTTCATGGTTCGCCGCGACCGTTTCGAGCAGCTGGCGCCGAAACTTTCCGTGCACGGCTTCAAGATCCTGCTCGACCTCGTCGCGAGCGCGAACGGCAGCTTGCGCGCCATCGAAATTCCCTACACGTTCGGTGAGCGCCAGCACGGCGAAAGCAAGCTCGATTCTATGGTCGCGCTGGATTTTCTCGGCCTGGTGCTGGCAAAGTTCACCAACGACGCTGTCTCGTTGCGCTTCCTGCTGTTCGCGATGGTCGGCGGGATCGGCCTCGTGGTGCATCTCACGACCCTGTTCATATCGCTCGAACTATTCAAGGAGCCGTTCGCGGAAGCGCAGGCCTCCGGCGCCATCGTCGCGATGACCAGCAATTTCGTCCTCAACAATTTCCTTACCTATCGCGACCAGCGGTTGAAGGGCTTTGCGCTGCTGCGCGGCCTGATCGCGTTCTACATCGTGTGCAGCGTCGGCCTGCTCGCCAATGTCGGCGTCGCCTTCTCGGTCTACGACCAGGAGCCGATCTGGTGGCTTGCGGGTGCGGCCGGGGCGCTGATGGGCGTGGTGTGGAACTACGCGATGTCCGGACTGTTCGTCTGGCGCAAGAAATAGCTCACGATGGGCGGGGCTGACGCGCGGATCGTCCGCAATACGGCGCTGGTGATCCTTGCGCTGGTCGGCATGCGGCTCGTCGCAGCCGCGTTCACGCCGATCACCTTCGACGAAGCCTACTACTGGATGTGGTCGAAGAACCTCGCCGGGGGGTACTACGACCACCCGCCGATGGTTGCCTACGTCATCCGCGCCGGCACCCTGATCGCCGGCGACACCGAACTCGGCGTCCGCCTGGTCTCGATCCTGCTCGCGCTGCCGATGAGCTACGCGATCTATCGCTCCGCCGCGATCCTGTTCGGCGGCGCGCGGGTGGCGGCGACCAGCGCCATCCTGCTCAACGTGACGCTGCTGGCCTCGGTCGGCACGCTGATCGTCACGCCCGATGCGCCACTTCTGGTTGCCTCCAGCTTCGTGCTGTTCTTTCTCGCCAAAGTGCTGGAGAGCGGCCGCGGCGTCTGGTGGCTCGCGGTCGGCGCAGCCGTCGGCGCGGCGCTCCTGTCGAAATACACCGCGATGTTCTTTGGGCTGGCGATCCTGATCTGGATCGCGGCCGTGCCGAAACTGCGGCACTGGTTTCTCTCGCCCTGGCCGTATCTCGGCGGTTTCGTTGCGCTCGCGCTGTTCTCGCCGGTGATCCTCTGGAATGCCGATCATCAATGGGTCTCGTTCGCAAAGCAGCTCGGGCGCGCCAGGATCGAGGATTTTCGTCCGGTCTTCATTGCCGAGCTGATCCCGACCCAGATCGCGTTCGCAACCCCGCTGGTGTTCATCCTCGGCGCGATGGGGCTGCACGCGCTGACCTGGCGCCGGGCCGGCGCGCTGGCCTCGCGCGTGCTGATCGAGACGATGTTCTGGACCATCGTCGCCTATTTCGTCTGGCATTCGCTGCATGCCCGCGTCGAGGCCAACTGGTTCGCGCCGGTCTATCCGCCTTTCGTCATCGCGGCGGCGGCCGCCGCCAATCTCGTGCAGTGGAAGCCGCGCCAGCGCCGCTTGGTGGATTTTTGCCTGCGCTGGGCCGCACCCACCGGCATCGTGATGTTTGCCGCGTTGATCGTGCAGGCCAATACCGGCTGGCTGTCCGGCTATCGCCGCGATGCGACCGTGCGCAGCGTCGGCGTCGGCTGGCGCGAGCTCGCTGCCGAAATCGAAGCGGTGCGCGCCCGCAATGGTGCGACCTGCGTACTTGCCCCGGACTACGGCACGACGGGCTGGCTCGCCTTCTATCTGCCGCGCGGCAGCTGCGTGGCGCAGCAGAACCAGCGCATCCGCTGGGCCAACATGCCCGAGCCGGATCCAAAGCTGCTTGCGGGCAAGCTGATCTATGTCGACGAGCTGCGAGCTGACGGCCACCCGGCGGTCCACGACCTCTTTGCCAAGGTGACGCAGGTCGCGCAATTGCAGCGCAAGCGCGGCCCGCTCGTTATCGAGACTTACAGCATCGATCTGCTCGAAGGCGCCAAGGGCGACGTGCTGGATCGCTCGCCGCCGCCGGAAGCGCGGTAGCTCTTCGTCGGGACGATGGCGAAGGTTCAGTCGATCATCTCGGCCTTGGTCGCGGCCTGGTTCGGCCTGTCCTGGTCGCGCCAGAACCAGACGGTCACGACGCCGGAGCGGCCGCGGACCTGCGTGAGCAGGGGGCCCGACAATACGCCGTCGGGAGCGCCCTGGAAGTCGGCCGCATCCAGCAGCGTATCGCTGAGCGCGAGCCGCGCGCCGTTCTGGGCGGCAACCTCCATCAACCGGCTCGCGACGTTGACGGTGTCGCCCGTCGCCGTGATGTGCTGATGGCTCTCGCCGAGGCGCGAGGCGACGATCGGGCCGAAATGCGCGCCGATCTTGAAGCCGAGCTGGTGCCCGATCGCAGACGGCAGTGACGCGATCCAGCGTTCGACGCCGCGATGCAAGTCGATCGCGCATTTCAGTGCGCGTGCGGCGTCGTCGGGCATTGCGCCGGGCAGGCCGAACAGGATCATGGCGCCGTCGCCGAGAAAGCCGCTGATCATGCCACCGCAATCGACGGCGGTCTTCTCGATCAGCGCGTGAAACGCCTTCAGAATGTCCTGGAGTTCGCCCGGATCGATCCGCTCGCTCAGCGCCGTGAAGCCGGAGAGATCGATGAAGACCATTGCTGCGTCCTGCCGGACGGGTGTCGACAGGAAATTCGGATCGCGCGCCAGCCACTCCTGCACGGCCGGCGCCTGGAATTGCGCGAGCGACCGGCTCTTGGCGGCGAAATATTGCGTGCGGCGGCCTCCCGCCCACAATTGCACGCCGGCAAAGATCGCAACCGGCGGCACTGCTGCGGCGAGCGCGGTCGCGGCGTTCAGCCAGACGCCATGTGTGAACGCGAACAAATTGAAGCTGGCCCAGGCGATCATCACCGCGGCCGCGGCAACGATGCCAAGCGCGCTGCGCCGCCAGGCGAGCAGACCTACCAGCAGCATCGGCAACAGGATCGCGATGAGCGCGTCGGCGATGTGGACCTTGCGGTCGCGCACGATGCTGTCGCCGGCGACGAGATGGGTGATCGCGGTGGAGACCACTTCGACGCCGGGCATCAGGGAATCGAACGGTGTTGGGTAAAAATCACCGCCGCCGGCGACCGAGGCCCCGATCACGACGATCCGGTTCTCGATCGCCGCGCGACTTAACGTGCCGTCGAAGATGCTCTGTGCGCTGACGGTGCGGATGGTCCGGCGCGGGCCGTAATACGTGATCGGCAGCGCGAAGTCGGTATCGGTCGGCACCGCGCGGTCGCCGAGCATCAGATGGTCCGGCGCGATCGTCAGCGACTTGTCGAGCGCGCGCGCCGCGACCCGCAACGGAAAGGACAACTCGACCTTGTCGCTGGTCCGGAACAGCATCGGGACCGAGAGCGGTGAGCCAGACTGGCCGGTCGCAACATTGACGACGCCGACCTCGGCATGATCGGCGAACGCCGGCAAGGGCAGCAGGAAGCGCTCGGCCTGCGGCAGGGCGGCGAGGGGGCCTTGGCCGCTGGTCTCCACGGTCTCGCTGGCGGACGGGAAGATCGCCGCGGCGGCAAGAACGATGGGACCCGTAGCCAGCGTATTTGCCAGCGTGGCGTCGCCGATCGCAGCGCTGCGGTCGACCAGCAGCAGGTCGATCGCGACGACCTTCGGCTTGAACTGCACGATGGTGTCGACGACGCGGGCGAGATCGGCGCGCGGCAGCGGGTAGCTGCCGCCGCGCTTCACGACGGTGTCGTCGATCGCGACGATGGTGATGAGATCGGGCGGAACCCGCACGCCACGGACCTGCGTCCGCCAGTCGGTCAGCGTCGCCTCGAGGCGATCGAGAAAGCGCAGATGACCGTTGGCGTGCCCGGCATAGATGCCCGCGCCCCACAGTGCGGTGAGGACAAGTGCCACCAGGATCTGAACGCGTCGGCTACTCATGTGGTCGTGTTGCAATTTCTCTATCGTCCAAATGCTGTTTGCCGAGCCCAGCTGACTCGAACTTATTGGCCTGGCCCTATTGACCAAGTCTTGCCATCAATGCGTCGACGCGCGGCTGGCCCCATGTCTTGACCGTCAACGGGCCTGTCGCTTCCACGTCGGCGCCTTGGCCGCGGCCCAATACCACGCCGCGCCCGCCGCTCCTGCGGCTCACGCCGACACGGCCGTCAGCCACGAAGACGGACGTCTTGGCCTCCGCGACATCGACCGCCCATTTCGTGCCGCGCACCGCGGCGATCGCCTGCGGCGTCAGGACCTTGAAGGGATTGCCGCCGGGCTTCTTGGGCACCTCGACCAGCAGCGCTTTGCTGCTCAACTCCACGGAGTCTATATGTCCGTCGCGGTTAGCGTCCTTAAGTTCAAATCTGGCACCGCTTTCGGCAACGATCGTGATGCCGTTGTCGCAGCGCCAGGTCTGCGTACCGGCAGCAGACGGCGCCGCCGTGCAGCCTACATTGGCGGCAGGCTGGGCAATCGCATGTCCGATCAACAGAAACGACCCCGCCAGAGCGAAAAACCCTGCGCGCACGAACTCTCTCATGCCAGCCTCCGTTTGCGTGCTCGGCACAGTTCAAGGCGATCTTGATACGGTACCGTATCACACGCAGAGGCTGCTGAAAAGTGCCGGTTGCCGTAGCTATTTTGTCGCCGCGGCCTTTTCCAGTGCGGTGCGATCAACTTTCGGTCAGGGCACCGGCTCGCGCGCGCGGTCTGTGAGGTGGCTGCTGATAACCGCGCTGCGGCTACGGACGAGAGGGGGCTGTGCGCACCAGCCTCGCGCAACGTTTCCCCGTTATCTTCCGGGTATTGAAGACCACGAAAACGACTTGGTTGGATGGCGTTAGAGATGCGGCCGGAGACGGTTGCCGGCAGCGCTAAATCCCGCCGAGAATCATAGTTAACAGACGCGCTTAAGTCCGTAATTCTGCGGCCTTTTTTCTCGAAATGGGACACCCGAACGGGTTGCCCCACATCCGCCCGAACTTAATCCGCATTTAACTAAAAGTGGCCTTAATGACGCTCCGACCCTCTGCGAGATGCTGTTCCCGGATCGTGACCAGCGGCGCTTCGAAGGGGGACTGAGTGACACCGTTCTGGACGCAAGGCGAATGAGTACGAGTATCGCTGCGCAAGGCATCGCGGCACGAAAGTCCAAAGGATTCTCGAGCACTTCTTATCGGAAGCCTTCCCGGAAAATGACCACGCAAAACGTGCTAGGCGCCGCCGTGATCGGCTGCGTCGTGCTTGGCGCCGGCTGGACCATCTACAGCAACATCTTTGCCGCCAGCGTCTATCCGACCGTCGGCAGCAGCGGCTACGACGAGCCCGTGATCAAGCGGGCGCCCAGGGTCGCGCTGCGCGAGGCCGGGGAGGCCGTCAAGGACGCCTTTGCGCTCTTGCCCGACCGCTTGCAGGTGGCAGCGCCGATCTCGCGCGAAATGTTCAACGATCGCTTTGCCGCGGCTGCGACCCAAGGCGTGACATCGAATGCGGCCAGCGCCGCGCCCGCAACCAAGGTCGCCGAAGCCAAGGACGCGCCGAAGCCGAGCGTGATCGCGAGGGTCGCGGAAGTCCTGAAGCCGGGTCCGGCCAAGATCGCTGACCCTGCGAAGTCCAAGCGCGGCACTGACGCGCCGGTGCAGCTTGCCTCGGCAGATCCGGCCGAGATCGTGCCGGCGCCTGAGGCGAAGCCAAAATCGATTGCCGATCGCGCCAAGGCTGCGGTGATGTCGATTACCGGACCGCGCCAGTCGATGGTGGAAAAGCTCTGGGGCAAGCGCGAGCCGTCCGGTGGGCTGCTCGCCTATGCCTCGGCCGACGCCAGCGTGACCGCGTCGATCGCGCCGAGGGAGCAGAACCCCATGCTCGGCGGTTCGGCGCCCTATGAGCGTGACACCGCGGTCTACGACATCTCCGCTAAAACGGTTTACTTGCCCGACGGCACCAAGCTCGAGGCGCATTCCGGCCTCGGCTCCAACCTTGACGACCCGCGCTCCTCGCGCGTCCGCATGCGCGGCGTGACGCCGCCGCACATCTACACGCTGAAGCCGCGCGAGGCACTGTTTCACGGCGTGCCTGCGCTGCGCCTGACCCCGATTGGCGGTGAGAGTGCGATCTACGGCCGCGACGGCCTGCTCGCGCACACCTTCATGCTCGGGCCCAACGGCGATTCCAACGGCTGCGTGTCGTTCAAGGATTATTACGCGTTCCTCGACGCCTACCGCAACAAGGGCATCCGCAAGCTCGCGGTGCTGGCGCGCGTGGACTAGGCTCAGTCAATTCGAGATCACGCAAAAGGGCCGCTTGCAGCGGCCCTTTTCTGTTTCGCTTCGCGAGGGCGTTTTAGCCCGGCCAGCACTGCCCGCCGCCGTCGATCCGCAGCACCTGACCGGAAACGAAGGCGCCCATGGGCCCTGCGAAGAATTCGACAACGCGCGCGACCTCGTCGACGGTAGCGATCCGGTCGAGCGTGCCGGTCTCGACCATTCTGTCGGGGTCGACTGCGCGCGTTCCGAGGAAGCGGCCGGTGCGGGTATCGCCGGGCGCGATGCAGTTGACGGCGATGTCGTAGGGGCGGAGCTGGTCGGCCAGGCATCGCGTGTAGTGGGTCACGCCGGCCTTCGAGACCGCATAGATCGAGCCCTGGGTACGTCCCTTGAAAGCGGCGACGGAGCCAAGCGTGACGATGCGGCCGCGCCGGCGCTCCATCATGCCGCGCGCGACCGCCTGGCATGTCAGGATGGTGGAGAGCAGATTGCGCTCCAGCACCGCGCGCACATCGGCCTCCTTGATATTCACCGCATCGTTCGGATCGGGCTTGCCGCCGCCGGCCGCGATATCGCCGCCGGCATTGTGCACGAGAATGTCGATCGGGCCGAGTGCCGTTTCGGTCTCCGCGATGACGCGTGCGATGTCCTCGCCCTTGGTGAGATCGCCGAGCACGCGCTGGCTGCGGACGCCGAATTCGCGGCCGATCTCGACGGCGACCGCGGTGAGGGTGGTGCCCTCGCCATACTCGGCCGGCCCGTTCTCACGCATGCCGTGGATGGCGACGTCAGCGCCAAGCGCGGCAAGCTTCTCTGCAAAAGCGCGGCCGAGCCCGCGTCCCGCGCCGGTCACCAGCGCAACTTTGCCTGCCAGAAGCTTGTTGGTGTCATGCGATGTCATGATCTTGTTCCTGTTGTGAATGTCAGTCTGCTGCGAGGTCGAGGCCGATCGCCAACGCCTGCACGAGGCACATCGGTGCGACAAGCGTACGCAGCGCAGGCTCAGGCATATCCTGGATCTCGAACACGACGCTTGCGCCCTCAACGATCGGGCTCAAAAGGCTGTCGGTGATGGAAATCGTGGGCACGCCCCGCGCGACGAGTTCAGGAAACAACCGCGCCGTATCCGGATAGTAATTTCGGAAGCTGATCGCGACCAGCGCGTCGTCTGATGTCGCCGCGTGCGACTGCTCGTGGATGCTGCCGCCAAGACCGTCGAGCAGGACGACGCGCCGTCCGAGCTTGCGCAGCACGTAGGCGAGGTGGATCGCAACCGGGAACGAGCCGCCCAGGCCGAGCAGATAGATGTCACGTGCCTTGGCAAGGATCGCGGTTGCGGCGTCGAGTTCGCGCGCATGGACGGATTGGCTGAGCGCGACCAGCGATGATTGCGCTTCGGACACGAAGCGCGACAATACCGCGGCCGGCTGGCGGCCGAGCACTGACTTCTCCTGGCTCTTCATGCGGGCGAGGCGCGCCTTGTAGCTTGGCGCGACGCCGGCAACGAGGCGTGAGCGGAACACCTGCTGCATCTCGGTGAAGCCGCCGAACCCGAGCGCATGCGCGAAGCGAACGATCGCCGACGGCGGCACCCCTGAGCGCTGCGCCACCTCCGCCACGGTGCCGAGCGCGACATCGGTCGGGTGATCGAGCACGAACTCCGCGATCTGCTGCAGCCGGCCGGACAGCGCCCGGTGCCGCTGCGCAATCGCGCCGCGCAGTTCGTCATAACTCATGGCGCCAGCCGCCTTGTTCATCGAGTCGGATCTCCGGATCGGTCGCCTGTTTAACGGCATTTCATCGTTTGGATCAAATATTCCACTTTACATAGCAGATGGAATGAATATTCTAATCTCACAAAAAAGCAAAAGACTTCGAAAACGGGAGGACAACGATGAGAGGGCGTCAGATCTCACGGCGAAGCGTTCTGAAGGGCAGCTTGATGGCGAGTGTCATCGGCGGCACCGGCAGCTTCTTTGGGCCGTGGCGGGAGAACCATGCCTGGGCGCAAGGCGCGAAACCGATCAAGCTTGGCCTGACCTGCGATGCCAGCGGTCAATACGGCAACAGCGGCCAGGATGATTTCCGCGGCATCAAGATGGCGATCGACGAGATCAACGCCAAAGGTGGCGTACTCGGGCGCCAGGTCACGTTCATCACCGCGGACACCGAGACGACGCCAGCCACCGGCAGCCGCGTCGCCGAACGCTTCATCACCCGCGAGGACTGCACCATCCTGATCGGCGCGCTGCATTCGGGTGTCGCCAACGCCATCACGCAGGTCGCCAGCAAATACGGTGTGATCTATATGAACACCAATTCCTCGGCGCCGAGCGAAGCCGGGGAGAATTGCTCACGCGTGAAATTCGTCTGGGACGGCAACGGCACCAATTTTTCCAAGGCGTCGGTCAAGAACGCGGTGGACTCCATCGGCAAGAACTGGATGCTGCTGACCAACGACTATGTCTGGGGTCACACGACGTCTGCCGCGACAAGAACGCAGGTCGAGAGCGCTGGTGGCAAGATCCTCGACAATCTGCTGGTGCCGCAGAACACGCGCGACTTCACCGCCTATCTGCTGAAGATCCAGCAGGCAAAACCCGATGTTGTGGCGACCGCGGTTGGTGGCGACGACATCAAGGCATTGCGCGAGCAGGTGGCGCAGCTAAAGCTCGACGGCAAGCCGGCCTGGATCAACAACCAGCAGGACTGGCCCGACGTGTGGGGTGCGCCCGACAGCCTGTTCGGCGTGTTCGGCACGACCTGGTATCACAAGCTGCCGCTGCCCGGCGTCGCCGAATTCGTCAAGAAGTGGCAGGCCGCCAACAAGGACGGCCCGATCCCGGTGCCGGGCAATGTCTCCTACAACGGCTACATGTCCACGCGCGAACTGCTCCGTGCGATCGAGCGGGCAGGGTCGACCAACAACGTCAAGATCATCAAGGAGCTTGAGAACCTGAAGGTCTCGGCGACCGACCGCATGCAGCATTTCGACGCCTACATGGATCCGATGACGCACCAGATGCAGCAGACGATCTACCTGGCGCGACGCAACGCCAAGCCGGCCGACAATACCGATCTGTTCGAGATCATCAGCTGGACAGAGCCGAAATCCGCCGCCGACGACGCGGCGGCCGGCAAGTGCAAGCTCACGCCCTACGAGCAGGTGCCGACCGTCGACTCCTAGAGACGGCGCGTCACGTCGCAGAACGAGCGGCGCGCATCTCGCGCGCCGCTCGCCCGGGACCGTCAGCGTTCCGGATGACACATGCCAGTTGCGAGAGCCAAAAACCTTGTTCGACCTTCTTCCGCATCTCCTCAACGGCCTGACGCTGGGCCTGTTGTTCGCGCTGATCGCACTCGGCTTCATGCTCATCGTTGGGCTGATGGAGCAGATCAACCTCGCGCACGGCTCCCTGTTCGCGCTCGGGGCTTATGTCGCGATGCAGCTCACGGGGCCGCGCCCGCCATTGCCGACGGAGCTTGCGAAAGCGTGGCTCGCGCTGCCGCTCGGCTGGCGCTATGCCGCCACGTTGATCATCGCGCCCGTGATCGTGAGTCTGGTCGGCATGCTGATCGAGCTCTGCATGCGGCGCACTTACGGCAAGGATCCGCTGTACGGGCTCCTCTTGACCTTCGGCGCCGCGATGGTGATCGAGGAGATGATCCGCCTGGTCTGGGGCACGCGCGACTACGTGCTGCAGGTGCCGTCCGCCATCAATGGCGGCTTCCTGTTCGGCGACCTGATCTGGTCGACCTATCGCTTCTACGCAGCGGGCATCTCCGCCGGGGTCATCGGCCTGGTTTGGCTGTTGATCGAAAAGACCTCCTTCGGCGCGACGGTCAAGGCCGGCGCGCATGACAGTGAGATCGTGCGCGCCCTCGGTATCAACCTGTCACGATTGCGGCTGCTGGTGTTCGTGTTTGGCACGATGCTGGCCGCGATCGCGGGCATCATCGTCGCGCCGATCTGGGGCATTCGCCCGCATATGGGCGTCGATGCCGTCATTCCTGCATTCCTGGTGATCGTGCTCGGGGGCGTCGGTAGTTTTTGGGGTGCGGTCGTGGCGGGTCTTTTGGTCGGACTGTGTGTCGGCCTCGCCGGTGCCTACGCGTCCGAATGGTCGCTGTTGTCGATGTACATCTTGCTCGTTGCCGTCGTGACGTTCCGCGCGCGTGGCCTCTGGGGCAAGAAGAGCGTGCTCGAAGCCTAAAGGGAATGATTGTGGAATCAAAATCTTCACCGGACGCCGCGCGCCTCGTGACGCCGACGATGCTGGTGCTCTGGCTCGTGCTTGCAACAGTGCCGCTCTGGATCACGCGGATAGGGCTCTATCCCTATCTCGGCATCGAAATCCTGATCTGGTCGCTCTACGCGCTCGCGTTCAACCTGGTGCTGGGCACCGCCGGACTTCCGTCGTTCGGTCATGGCGCCTATTTCGGCATCGGCGCTTATGCGTTCGGTCTCTGCCAGCTCGAAATCGTTGCAAATCTCTGGATATGTCTGATGGCCGCGGCCGCGGTTGCGGGCCTCGCCGGCGTGCTGGTGGCGCTGTTCATCTCGCACAGGCGCGGCATCTATTATGCCTTCATGACGATTGCCTTCGGCCAGATCTTCTGGACACTGGCGATCAAATCGCACCGGGTCACCGGCGGCGAAGACGGCCTACTCAAGATCAAACGGTTGCCGGCCGATTTCGGGCTGGTGTCTTTCGATCTCACCGACAATGTCGCGTTCTACTATTTCGTGCTCGCCGTCTTTGCGGTCGGCACCGCTGCATTGTGGCGGCTGGTGCACTCTCCCTATGGCCGCGTGGTCGCTGCGATCAGGCAGAGCGAAGTTCGTGCAAGCCATCTCGGCTATAATGTCTGGCTCTACAAGGTCGCGGTCTTTGCGCTGTCGGCCGCCGTATCGGGCTTTGCCGGCGGATTGTTCGCCATGGCTCAGCTCGCCGCATTCCCTGACGTCATGAGCCTGCATCAATCCGGCTACGTCGTGATGATGACGCTCGTCGGCGGTGGGCTTGTCAGCTTCTGGGGCCCGGTGATCGGCGTGTTTCTCTTCCTCACCGCCCGCGACGTGATCGGCGCGCTGACCAATGCCTGGATGCTCTATTTTGGTCTGCTTTTCATCGCGATCGTGCTGTTCCGCCCCGAAGGCATTGCCGGCGCGATCTCCGCTGCCGTGCAGCAGCACTCTCTCGGCGCCTTACGGCAGCGCGGTACCTCGGCGATGCGGCTGCTGTTCGGGAGCGGGCGATGAACATGATCGAAGCCGCGGCCGTTCATGTCCGCTTCGGCGATCGCGTCGTGCTGGAGAGCGTCGATCTCGCGGTCGCGGAGGGCGAGTTTCACGGTGTGATGGGTCCGAACGGCGCCGGCAAGACCACATTCTTCAATGTCCTCACCGGCCGAGTGAAGCCGAACCGGGGCCGAGTCCTGCTCGGCGGCGAGGATGTCACGGGCCTCAGCCCGCACCGCATCGCCGCCAAGGGCATCGCCCGCTCGTTTCAGATCATGACGCTGTTCGACGAGTTCTCCGCGCGTGACAACGTCATGATGGGATTGCCCGAGTTTCGCGCCCGTGGCCACGATGTCGCGCGCGCAGCGGCAGGCGACAGCCGGTTTGCGGCGAAGTCTACCGAAACGCTCGCAGCGGTCGGGCTTGCCGACAAGGGCGGCATCCGAGCGAAGGACCTGTCCTATGGCGACCGGCGCGCGCTGGAGATCGCGGTCGCCCTGGCGCAGGCGCCCCGCGTGCTGTGCCTGGACGAGCCGACCTCCGGCCTCGGCTCCGATGGGGTGCAGCGGCTCGCAACCCTGATTGCTCGCCTGAAGGGGCGGCTGACCATCGTCGCCATCGAGCACGATATGGAGTTCCTGTTCTCGTTGGCTGACCGCATCTCGGTCATCCATTGGGGCCAGGTGGTGGCGCGCGGAACGCCACACGAACTGCAGCAGAACGAATGGGTGCGGCGCTCCAATCTCGGGAAGTTCGCATGATCCTCGAAGTGGACGCGGTCGATACCTTCTACGGCGAGACCCAGGCGCTATTCGGCGCCTCGCTCGCGATCGAGCACGCCAAGGTGTTTGCGCTGCTCGGCCCCAACGGCGCCGGCAAGACGACAATGCTCCGCTCGATTCTCGGGCTGACGCGCCCACGCCGTGGCTCCGTTTGTTTCGACGGTCACGATGTCACGCGCGATCCGACCCACGAGATTGCGCGCGCCGGCATCGGCTGGGTGCCCGACGACCGCCGGCTGTGCCCGACATTGACGGTCGCACGCAACCTGTCGATCGCGCAAAAGCGCACACGCTTTCGCCACTGGAGCCTCAAGGAGGCCGCTGCGATCTTCTCACCGCTCGAATATCTCATGGAGCGCGACTGCGAAAACCTGTCGGGCGGCGAAATGCAGATGGTGGCGATCGCCCGCGCGCTGGTCGGCTCGCCGGGACTGGTGCTGTTCGACGAGCCGAGCCAGGGATTGGCGCCGAAAATCGTCGGCGACGTGCTTGCGACGATCCTGCGCATGAAGGACGAGGGTATTGCCTCGCTGGTCGTGGAGCAGAACGCCGAGATCGCGCTCTCGGTCGCGGACCATGCCGCGGTGATCGATCGCGGCCGGATCGTCTGGACCGGGGAGGCCGCGGCCTTGCGCGATGATCGCGGGCTTCGTCAGCGCCTGCTGGGAGTACAATAAGTGGCCGCACCGCTGCTCGTTCTCGACGACGTTCGGAAGGTCTATACGCGGGGCCGCGTGATCCGCCGACCGTCATTCGCGCTGCAGGCGAACCTGTCGCTGGACGAACCTGACATCGTCGGTGTCGTCGGCCCGAATGGGGCCGGCAAGACGACCTTGTTCGAGATGATGACGGGCTCGAACGCACCGACCTCGGGGCGCGTGCTGGTCGCGGGCACCGATATCCATGGCGTCAAATATCGTGAGCGCGATCGGCTCGCGATCCACTATCACCAATCGTATCAGGTCAGGCGCTTTCGCAAACGCATTCCGTCCGCCTTCCTGGCGCCGTCGCCGACCCCGACACCGCTGGTGCACCTGTTCGACGAACCGCAGTTCAACCTGCAGGACGGTTATATCGGCTTTATGCTCGATTTCTTCCGCAAGCTGCGCGACGAGGGCCGGCTGGTCGTGCTCTGCATGCACCCGACGGCCGCCTGGCACCTCGAGATCCTCGCCGAGATCGCCGGACGATTCCTGTTCGTGGCCGGCGGCGGCGTAACACCCATGGCGAATTTCGGCGCGCTCGTCGCAGATCCGCGCTGTCGCGCTTATCTCGGGCCGGAAATGACAAGGGCGGCGGACGCGATTTGTCGCGGTGCCATTCACAGCTCGACCTAAAAGGAGAATCCATTGGCCTATTCGAACACCCAGCTTTTCATTGGCGGCAAATGGCGACCGGCCCATTCGGGCAAGGTGATCGAGGTGCGCAATCCCGCGACCGAAGAGGTGATCGGCACCGTCGCCCATGCCGGACGGTCCGACCTCGACGAGGCACTCGCCGCAGCCAGCGCCGGCTTCAAGATCTGGCGAAACGTTGCTCCCTTCGAGCGCTGCCGGATCATGCGCAAGGCCGCCGCGATCATGCGCGAGCGCAATGACGAGATCGGACCGTTGCTTACGATGGAGCAGGGCAAGACTCTCGGCGAAGCCAAAATGGAGGCGATGGCCGCCGCCGACGTGATCGAGTGGTTTGCGGAAGAAGCCAAACGCGCCTATGGCCGGCTGATCCCCGCGCGGGGGCCGGGCATCTACCAGCTCGCGATCAAGGAGCCGGTCGGCCCGGTCGCGGCGTTCACGCCTTGGAATTTTCCGATCAATCAGGTCGTGCGCAAGCTCTCCGCCGCACTCGGCGCCGGCTGCTCGATCATCGTCAAGGCCCCGGAGGAGACGCCGGCCTCGCCCGCACAACTGATCCGTGCATTTGCGGATGCCGGCGTGCCCGATGGCGTCATCAACCTGGTCTACGGCGTTCCTGCCGAGATCTCCGAATATCTCATTCCGCATCCGGTGATCCGCAAGATCTCGTTCACGGGCTCGACCCATGTCGGCAAGCAGCTCAATGCGCTCGCCGGCTTGCACATGAAGCGCGCCACCATGGAGCTCGGCGGTCATGCGCCGGCGATCGTTTTCAAGGACGCCGACGTCGCATCGGCGGCCAAGATTCTGGCGGCAGCAAAATATCGCAATGCCGGTCAGGTTTGCATCTCGCCGACGCGGATGCTGGTGCAGGATGACGTGTTCCGTGAATTCGTCGACACCTTTGTCGACAGCGCCAAGACATTCAAGGTCGGCAACGGCCTCGATCCAGACTCCAAAATGGGTTCGCTCGCCAACCCCCGCCGCGTCACCGCCATCGAAGGTATGGTGCAGGATGCCGTCGGCAAAGGCGCAAAGCTCGAGACCGGCGGCAAACGCGTCGGCAACAAGGGGCATTTCTTCGAGCCGACCGTGGTGAGCGACGTGCCGAAAGATGCGCGCGCCATGAACGAGGAGCCGTTCGGCCCGCTCGCGCTGATTTCGCGCTTCTCATCCTTCGACGAGGTGGTCGAGGAGGCCAACCGGCTGCCTTTTGGGCTGGCGTCCTACGCCTTCACCAGCTCGGCCAAGACGGCGGCCGCGATCGGTTCGGCGATCGAAGCCGGCATGATGTCGATCAACAGTTTTGGTCTCGCGCTGCCCGAAGTGCCGTTCGGCGGCATCAAGGATTCCGGCTACGGCTCGGAAGGCGGCACCGAGGCGATGGAGGGCTATTTCAACACCAAGTTCATCAGTCAGACCGGCGTGTGAACGCTGGACGATGCACGATCAGCGTTTGACGAAGACCAGGCCGCAGGCGCGTGCCTCGTTGCGCTTGCCGGTGCCGCGGGTGCGATCGAACTGCGCATCCACCGTAAAGGCGTAGGGCGAGCCGGGCGCGAGGTTGTTGAGAGTGTAGGTGCTCGCCCCCGTCGTGCCGCGCGCGCTCAAAGTCGTCTTGCCGTCCGCGGGGATCTGGCCATCGATCTCCAGGCGGTTGACGGCGCCCTGGCTCTGGGCGTCGGCATGAAAGACGCCGTTCGCAACCGTGGCAGACAGGGCCCGGGTGAAGCCCTGCGCCTTGCCGGTAGGCGGGCAGTTCAACGTCACGTCCCAATTGCCGTCGAAGTCCTTCGCGGAACGGGCGTTGCCGCTTGCCGGCGCGAGCGCCACCTTCTGCTTCAGACCTTCAATTCGGGCCTTGGCAAGCGTGGCGAAGATGCAATTCGGGAATCTCGTGAGATGGTCCTCGTAGGCGCCAAGCGTGCCGATGCCGTCCGCGGCCTTCCAGTGCGCTTCTGCTGCCGCGCAGGGATCAGCCCGGGGTGCGGCTTGCGGCGCCGCCGGCGCTATCGTGACCGACACCGGCCCGTTCAGGTAGAACTTGCCGATGATCGACAGCGACAGCTCCGGGAGCTGGGTCTTGCCGCTGGAATCGTAGACGTCGCTGCTGATGTCGCGAAAGACCTCGCCGATCTCCTGGGGCTCCTCGATGTGCTTCAGGAACGCCGTCGTATAGGGGCTGTTGCGGCCGCTGCCGTCGGCCGCGGTCTGCCCGGACTGGGTTGAGAACGATACGATCGTGCCGCGTGGTGCTTCGACTTTCGACAAGCCCCGCCCGATCGAGGCAGCGCGCGTCATGCCGGCGGAGCGTTTCAAGGTTTCGGCCAGCGGATTGTCGCGGCAGGAATCGAGGATGAGGATGCGCAGGTTCTTGGCCTGCTGCAGATCGTTCACGATATCGTCGACCCGCACGAAGCGCTTCAGATCCGCTTCGTCGCTCAGCACGGCGTCGACAGGCATCAGATAGTTCACGCCGTTGTACTGCATCGCATGGCCGCTGTAGTAGAACATGGCGACGTCGGCTTTGCTCGCGGCGCGCGCGAAGCGGATGGTCAGGTCCTGCATGTCGGCCTGGCGCAGGTCGATGCCCTGGAGCACTTCGAAGCCGCTGCGCTTGAGCGAGGCGGCGACGTCTTCGGCATCGTGAGACGGATTGGGAAGCTTCGCCGTACTGGCATAGGCGCCGTTGCCGATCACCAGCGCGACCCGCGTTTCCGCCGATGCCTGCGCGACGGAAAGCCAGCAGGCGAGGAGGGCGAGGCAAAGTCCGGCCGGGCAAAACCTGGAAAGAGCACGCATGAATGCCTTCCAATGAAATGTCGAAAAATATCCCTCCAGATTAGCGCATGCCGCACCGACATCAATGCCCTGCCAGAGAAAACGCGCGGATTTCCCGGCCGTGACATCCTGTCACGCCGGGCTCGCCGCCATCGTCTTGCGCACGGCCATTTCGGTCGCAATCGCGTCCCGCACGGCCGGTCGGGCCTGCATGCGCGCGAGATAGGCCGACAACGATGGCCATTGCGCGATGTCGACGCCTGCCGGACGCAGCAGCAGCAAAGCCCAGGTGAGGTGGGCATCCGCGACGGTGAAGCTGTTGCCGACGAGGAATTCGCGGCCCGCCAGATGCGTGGCAGGCATCGACAATGTCTGCGCGATCCTTGCACGCGGCTTGGCGAGCGAGGCGTCGTCCTTGTACCAGAAGGTTGGAAACAGGAATGCCTTGTGGATCTCCGCCCCGACGAAGCTGAGCCATTCCTGGAGCCGATAGCGGTCGGGATCTCCGAACGCGGGTGCAAGGCCTGTCTCGGGCTTCAAATCGGCGATGTATTGCAGCACCGCCGCGCTTTCGGTCAGCCGTTCGCCATTCTCCAGCACCAGGACCGGCACCGCGCCCTTCGGCGAAACGCCGAAGAAATCGCTGCCGTCGTCCACCACCTGCTTGGTCTGGAGATGGACCGGATGATAGCGGGCCTCGAGGCCCGCTTCCATCAGCGCGATGCGGCTCGCAAGC
This sequence comes from Bradyrhizobium sp. 134, assembly GCF_023074155.1. Taxonomy (NCBI): domain Bacteria; kingdom Pseudomonadati; phylum Pseudomonadota; class Alphaproteobacteria; order Hyphomicrobiales; family Nitrobacteraceae; genus Bradyrhizobium; species Bradyrhizobium sp. 134. Next base: position 268,859 of record NZ_JADPKX010000006.1, read on the forward strand.
GAGCAGGCCATCGGGGAGAAATAGAGTTGCAGCATCGCCCACGCTCCTTCAGGTCAGCGCCTCGGTTTGCGCGATGATCGCAAACCGATCCGACAATTCGGCCAGGGCGACCTCGTGGATGGTCCTTGCGGAGAGCGCTCCGCCGTGGCCGTCGGGAAGATCGCGTGTTGCACAGGCATCGGCTGCGATCGTCGTGCGCAGGCCGAGGTCGAGCGCGGCGCGGGCGGTCGAACTGATGCACATATGGGTCATGAAACCGGCCAGCACGATATTCGTGCGTCCGGTTGCGGCGAGTCTGACCTGCAGGTCGGTGCCGGCAAAAGCGTTCGGCAGCGCCTTTTCGATCCCGGCTTCGCTGGCGAGCGGCGCCACGTTCCTGACGATCGCGCCGCGCGCGGCCTCGCGGTCGAACAGGCTGCCGGCACGTCCCTTGTGCGCGATATGGAAGATCGCAGCGCCGCTCGTCCTCGCGCGGGCCAGCAGGCGCGCGGCGGCGGCGATCGCGGGCCCCGCATCCGGCAAGGCAAGCGGGCCGGCGCAATATTCATTCTGGATGTCGATCAGCACGAGGCAGGAATCGGCGAGCCTGGGCGGATTGAGATCTGCGCCGGACAATTCAAGCAGGGTTTTTGGGGCGGTCATGAGGGTCGAGCTTTCCTGGCGGTATCGGATGGCGCGACAGTAGCGCGGCGGCGGCCTGCCAATGTGCAGGACTATTGCAGCATATGGCTGCAAATTTGCAGGAGCCGGTCGTGCCTGATAGGTTCATCGCCATGAATTGGGACGATCTGCGCATCATCGCCGCGGTCAGGGACGAGGGCACCTATGCTGGCGCCAGCGCACGGCTGCGCATCGACGAGACCACCGTCGGCCGCAGGCTTGCACGCATCCAGCGAGATCTCGGCGTGCCGCTGTTCGATGCGGTGGACGGCCAGCGTCGACCGACGCGGAGTTGCGAGGCGGTGTTGGCGCATGTCGAGGTGATGGCCGCACATGCCGCCGAGATCGGTCGCGTCGGCGAGAGTCTGGCAGGCCCGGTGGGACGCCTGCGTATCGCCTCCACCAACACGGTTGCCGAGGAGGTTCTGTCGCCCCGCGCGAGCGACTTCCTGCGCGCCAATCCCGGCCTGACGCTGCAATTCCTCACCTCGAGCGAGAACGTCAAGTTCTCGCGCTGGGAAGCCGATCTCGCTATCCGTCTGCGCAAGCCCGACAAGGGCGACTTCGCGATCTCCAGGCTCGGTGACGTCAAGCTCTATTATTTCGAGCCTGTTGCGACCGAGGGCGAGCCGGTGCTGTGCGCCTATCCGGACGAACTCGGTGCCATTCCCGAGATGCAATTCCTCCGCATGAAACAAGCCCATGCGCGCTGCGTCACCGACAACGTTCGCGTCATCCGTAACCTGATCCGCGCGCATCAGGCCGCCGGCGTGTTGCCGGAGCATGTCTGCGCGGACTTGCTCGGCGATCGCCGCCTGCGCGCCACATTGCTGCCTGGGCGCCGCGACGTCTGGCTGCTCGTGCAGAACCATCTCAAGCGCGATCCGGCGACGCGGCTCACCATCGAATGGATCCGCCGCTGCTTCAGCGATCTCGCGCGCGGCTGATTGCGACCCGTGAACGCGAACCGCGCGCGGCGCGACCAAGCAATGGGATTGCGCGCGCGCGAAGGTTGCGTAATCTCGCGACGATCACGGGCTTGATCAGGGCAGGCGCATGACCACTCTTCAGGAAACCATCCACCCGCAGGCCAAGGTGCGGGAATGCAAGGCGATCGTCATCCTGATCCTCCTGATCCCGGTGCTGTGGTCGCCGCCGTTCCTGTTTCGCATCTTCCTGTTCCAGCCGTTCAACATCCCGTCCGGCTCGATGACGCCGACGCTGGTCGTCGGCGACTACGTATTTGCCGCAAAATATGCCTATGGCTATGACCGCTATTCGTTTCCGTTCGCGCCGTCATGGGTCTCTGGGCGTTTTCGGGCCGCCGAGCCCGAGCATGGCGACGTCGTCGTGTTCCGGACGCCAAAGGACACCTCGGTCGACTATGTCAAGCGCGTGGTCGGGCTACCCGGTGATCGCATCCAGATGCGGCAGGGCCAGCTCATCCTCAACGATCGCGCGGTGACACGCGTTGCCCTGAAGGCGGTGGTTGCCGGCTCCACTTGCGGCGCGGATGACGCTGCGAAGGCCAAGCGCTGGCGCGAGACGCTGCCGAACGGCGCCTCCTACATCACGCAGGACTGCGTCGACAATGGCTACTACGACAACACCGACGCCTACACCGTGCCGCCGGGCCATTTCTTCGTGCTCGGTGATAACAGAGACAACTCGAGCGACAGCCGCGTGATGTCGTCGATCGGATTCGTGCCGATGGACAATCTGGTCGGCAAGGTGACGCGGATATTCTGGTCGCTCGACCAGCACGGCGAGCCGCACATGGAGCGGTTGGGAAAGGTGTGGTGAGGCCCACTGTCATTCCGGAGGCAGTGCGCGGCGCCTGCATGACGCGAGTTCGTAGCCTGTATGGAGCGGTAGCTTAATCCAGGAGAACTGCTCGCGCCGGATACGGTGCCCCGGATTTCGCTTCCGCTCCATCCCGGGCTACGGGCGGTGATCGTTGGGGGCGCGAAGCGATCCAAAAACAAAAACCCCGGCATCGCTGCCGGGGTTTCGCATTTTGTCGTTTGCCGGAATGGCTGGATCAGAAATCCATGCCGCCCATGCCGCCGCCCGGAGGCATCGCCGGACCGGCGCCGCCCTTCTTGGGCAGCTCGGCGACCATGGCTTCCGTGGTGATCAGGAGAGCCGCAACCGAGGCCGCGTTCTGGATCGCCGCGCGAACCACCTTGGTCGGGTCGATGATGCCCTTCTTGACGAGATCGCCGTATTCGCCGGTCTGCGAGTCGAAGCCGTAAGCGTATGACTTGTTCTCGAGGATCTTGCCGACGATCACGGAGCCGTCTTCACCGGCGTTGATCGCGATCTGCCGAGCCGGCGCGGAGAGCGCCTTGCGCACGATCTCGACGCCGGTCTTCTGGTCGTCGTTCTTGGTGCGCAGGCCCTTGAGCTGCTCGGAGGCACGGAGCAGGGCGACGCCGCCGCCCGGGACGATGCCTTCCTCGACCGCGGCGCGGGTCGCATGCATCGCGTCATCGACGCGATCCTTGCGCTCCTTCACCTCGACCTCGGTCGCGCCGCCGACGCGGATCACCGCGACGCCGCCCGCGAGCTTGGCAAGACGCTCCTGGAGCTTCTCACGGTCGTAGTCCGAGGTGGTTTCCTCGATCTGCGCCTTGATCTGGGACACGCGCGCCTCGATGTCGGCCTTCTTGCCGGCGCCATTGACGATCGTGGTGTTCTCCTTGTCGATCATCACCTTCTTGGCGCGACCGAGCATGGCGAGCGTGACGTTCTCCATCTTGATGCCGAGATCTTCAGAGATCGCCTGACCACCGGTCAGAACCGCGATGTCCTGCAGCATGGCCTTGCGGCGATCGCCGAAGCCCGGAGCCTTGACGGCCGCGACCTTCAGACCACCGCGCAGACGGTTCACGACAAGCGTGGCCAAAGCCTCGCCTTCGACGTCTTCGGCGACGATGACCAGCGGCTTGCCGGTCTGCACCACGGCTTCGAGCAGCGGCAGCAGTTCGTTCAGGTTGGAGAGCTTCTTCTCGTTGATCAGGATGTAGGCGTCGTCGAATTCAACGCGCATCTTGTCGGCGTTGGTGACGAAGTAGGGCGAGATGTAGCCACGGTCGAACTGCATGCCTTCGACGACGTCGAGTTCGGTCTCGAGCGACTTGGCTTCCTCGACCGTGATGACGCCCTCGTTGCCGACCTTCTTCATGGCGTCGGAGAGGAACTTGCCGATTTCGGCGTCGCCGTTGGCGGAGATGGTGCCGACCTGGGCGATTTCCTCGTTCGAGGTGACCTTCTTGGAGTTCTTGACGAGGTCGGCGACCACGGCTTCCACCGCCATGTCGATACCGCGCTTGAGGTCCATCGGGTTCATGCCGGCGGCAACCGACTTGGCGCCTTCGCGCACGATCGCCTGGGCCAGCACGGTGGCGGTGGTGGTGCCGTCGCCGGCCGCGTCAGCGGACTTGGAGGCGACTTCGCGCACCATTTGCGCGCCCATGTTCTCGAACTTGTCGTCGAGCTCGATCTCCTTGGCGACGGTGACGCCGTCCTTGGTGATGCGGGGAGCGCCGAACGACTTGTCGAGCACGACGTTGCGGCCCTTGGGGCCGAGAGTGACCTTCACCGCGTTGGCGAGGATGTCGACGCCGCGAAGCATCTTGTCGCGTGCATCGACGCCGAATTTGACTTCTTTAGCTGCCATCTGAATTTTTCCTTGAGAGGTTTAGCTGGGGGAGAGAGGGGCTCTTAGGCCGCCTTCTTCTTGGAAGCGGGGACGTCGAGGACGCCCATGATGTCGCTTTCCTTCATGATCAGCAGATCGACGTTGTCGATCTTGACCTCAGTGCCAGACCACTTGCCGAACAGCACGCGGTCGCCGACCTTCAGGTCGATCGGGATCAGCTTGCCTGCTTCGTCGCGGCCACCCGGGCCCACGGCGACGATCTCGCCCTGCGAGGGCTTTTCCTTGGCCGTGTCGGGAATGATGATGCCGCCAGCGGTCTTCTCTTCTGCGTCGATGCGCTTGACCACGACGCGGTCGTGAAGCGGACGGAATTTCATGCAGTTCTCCTAAGCTTTTGCACAAGTTGGGAATTTTGGGTTGTTAGCAGTCTGCGCCCGCGAGTGCTAGCACAGGCACAGCTGAGATAGGGCAGGATTTTGGCGGGAGCAAGGGCTTGTAGCAGAAAAATAGCACTCGGAAGCGCCGCCTGCCAAAATCTCTTTCCATCGTTAATCGCGCTCCGCGCCCGTATTAGCACGGAGCCGCATCTGCTGCTAACGCATTGAATTTCAACAGCTTGTTAAACTTTTGGGCTTGAGATGGATTGTCAGTTTGCGTCACATTTCACTCATGTGAGCGCATCTCCACCGGGTGGCTCGTAGGGCGCGTACCGGAAAGCCATCCCTTGAATATGCGCTCCTGCAAAGGAGGTTGGCATGGTCTCGCGAGTTGGGGTTGTTTCCGACGACTTCCGGAAACAGGTGCTGGGTTACGGGCTGACGACGGCAGAAATTCTCTACCGGATGCCGGATCATCGCTCGCTGCTCCAGACCTATGTCTGGCAGAACTACGACATGTTTCCGAAATTTCCGGCGCTGACGGATTTCCTGGCGTTCTGGCAGAAGAAGCTCGACGGTCCGCTGTTCTCGGTCACGGTCGCGCATTCCAAGCTGATCAAGCCGGCCGAGCTGCGCGCGGTCGACGGCATATTCCGGCTGCATTGAAGGCGAGCGTGGTGCTGTAGGGTGGGTTACGCTGACGCTAACCCATCCTACGATTTCGCATTCCGTGCTAACCTCTCCCCTATAACAACAGGGGAGACCGCCATGGCCAAGAAAGCAAAATCGCGTAGCGCGTCGCAGGCGGCGGTGAAGAAGCGAAGCGGGGCCAAACCCGCCGCACGATCGACGGCCCGCAAGGCGGTGAAGGCGAAAGCCCCCACGACAACGGCAAAGCCATCCATCAAGAAACCGGCGCGGCCCAAGCAGCGCATCGCGATCAGCCATCACCGTGAGGAGGACTTCAAGGCCGACGGTCTGCGCACCTACGCGAAGTATCGCGATCTCGGCATCGCCGCTGCGAGTCACGGGCTGGCGCAAGCGCACGTGATCCGGCTGCACGGCCCCTGCAACCCGGACGAGGTGTCGAAGCTGCACTTCCACGACGTCGAATTCCAGATGGTCTACGTGCTCAAGGGCTGGGTAAAGACCTATATGGACGGAGAGGGCGAGACGCTGATGAAAGAAGGCAGCGCCTGGACCCAGCCGCCGAAGATCAAGCACATGATCCTGGACTATTCGGACGACGTCGAACTGCTGGAGGTGATCCTGCCGGCCGAGTTCAGGACGGTGGAGTTGAAGGCGTAGGTGAAGCGGAGATCAGCCGCCGTCGTTGCAATAGCGTTTCCACATCGCGCGATAGGCATCGTCAACCGCTTGCGCGTATGAGACGGGATTGCCGGCGGCCGCAGCCCTGATCTGTCCGGGCAGTTCGCGGCGCAACTTATCGAGGTCGCCGATCTGCGCCCCACGGCTCGCTGCGATCTCGACATAGGCCTCATCGCTTTCCGCGACCCAGTCCGGCAGGCCCAGCGCGGCGAGGATGGAGCCGGCAGCACGGCTCGGCAGACTGTGACCGAGCTTCGCCACTACCGGCACGCCCATCTGCAAGGCTTCCCACGTGCTGACGCCGCCATTCTGCGGGAATGGGTCGAGGCCAATATCGACGCGATTGAACGCTGCCAGATGTTCGTCTCGCGACGTGGCTCCGAGCAGGTCGACGCGTTCGGACGGCAACCGGCAAGCTGCAAACCGCGCCAGCAGATTGTCGCGGACCAGCTGAGCGTCCAGCGCAGTATCCTTGATCAGCAGTCGCGAACCCGGCACCCGCTCAAGAATCCTGGACCAGACGTCCACCGCCTCGTTCGAAATCTTGCTGATGCGGTTGAAGACACCGAATGTGATGAAGCCGTTCGCGATCGCCGGCGTCGGCGCCCGCGCAATCCCGGCCGGCAGCGGCGCCAGCGTCACAAAGCACGGCAGGTCAACGACGGTCTCCGCAAACAGATGCCGAACCGCGGCAGGAATCGCGACCGGGTCCGAGAATAGATAATCGATCGTTGGCAGCCCGGTGCCGGTGCCGTGGCCCCAGCCATGCACTTGAACTGGTGCCGGCTTGCGCGCAAACACACCGAGGCGGTTTCCGCTGGTATGGCCGGACAGATCGATCAGGATATCGACACCATCGGCGCGGATCTGGGCGGCGAGGCGATCGTCGGACCATTGCGAGGCGTCGCGCCAGCGATCGGCGATCCCCTGAAATTCGCGGGTCGTCGCATCCGTTTTCGGTGAACAAGCGTAGCACACGATCTCGAACTGTGCCCGATCATGGTGCTGCAGGACCGGCTTGAAAATGAACGCCGCCGAATGTGCGTGAAAATCCGACGAGACATAACCCAGCACCAGACGGCGATCCGGATCGCGGCTGTTGTCATGTGGTCCCGCCGCTGCTGAGGCGATCTTCGCACCGATCTGCTCCCACCATACACGTCGCGCTTGCTGATGCTGCGCAACGCTGGCGTCGGCCATAAAATCGAGGGTGAATATCTTGCTGGAGATCGTGCTCTGATCGGGCTCGATGTCGAGAGCTCTGTCGAAACTGGCGAGGGCTTCGTCGACCCGGCCAAGTGCCGCGAGACATTGGCCGAGCAGGCTGTGGGCCTGAGAGAAGCCGGGATCGGCCGCGAGAGCCTTCTCGCAATCGGACAATGCTTCGGCAACTTGCCGGGTCAGGAGCAAGATGCTGGCCCGCCAGAGCCATCCATTCGCGTCGTCAGGTGCCAGGGCGATTGCGCGATTGCAATCCGCCATGGCTTCGCCGAATCGCTGAAGCTCCCGCAAGGCAACGGCGCGGCTCGACAGCGCCGAGGCATAGTCAGGCTTGATCGATAACGCGCGGTTTAAGCTTGCGACAGCCTCGTCATAGGCGCGCAGACGGCAGAGCGCCCAACCCCGGCCGTTATGGGCTTCGGAAAGTTTTCCGTCGATTGCGAGCGCCTTGTCGTAGCTCTCGAGCGCTTCCTGGTAAAGTTCAAGGGCCGCGCTCGCGTTACCGAGATTGGACAGGGCCAAGGCGTAGTTGGGCCGGAGGGCGAGGGCTTTTCGATAGCTCTCGCGGGCCTCATTGTGACGTTTTAGCCCGTTGAGCGCGACACCCAGGCTCATATGAGCTTCGGCAGATCGCGGATCCACGGCCACCGCTCGGCTCAGCAGAACTTGCGCTTGCTGATAGTTTTTGGCTTCAGCCTCCAAAGCGCCCAGCAAATGCAGCGCGATGAATTGGTTGGGTGCGAGCTCCAGGAGTTCGCGATAGGCCGTCTTTGCCTCGCGCAGAAGTCCCGCTTTGTGCAGCTGGAGGGCGCGCGCGAGCAACGGCCCTACGTCGGCTTTTTGTCGTTTCTGAAGCCGGGAATTTTGAAATGCACGCTGGCCGACGCTGTCGCTCATGAATCAATTCCACCCGAATCTCCTGAGGAGATTAACATGGAAGGATTGTCGCGATTGCGCTGCGCTCCATCGGAGCTACGAGGGCGCCAGCCTCGCACAAGCCTCGCCGCGGATCGACCCGCTACCGCTCGAGATAGCCCAATTCCGTGCTCATGACCTTGCGAGCATATTCGCTGAAGGCATCGATCAACCGGGCGCGAGCGGCATAAGGTGGATAGAGCAGTGCGATCGTAACGGGGACCGCCGGGTTGAAGGGGCGCGTGGTCAGAGCCGCGCCAGAGCTTTCGTCATGCGCGGCAATCGGGTTGATAATGCTGATGCCAAGGCCCGCCGCGACCAGGGCGCAGACCGATGCGCCCAGATCGGTCTCCGCAACAATGCGGCGCGTGACGCCCGCCTGCGCGAAGATCGTATCGATGCGATCGTAGAGTGGACTCCCCGTGGCGAAGGAAATGAAGGCCTCGTCGGCGAAATCGGCAGGGCGCAGCGTCTTCTTCTGTGCAAGACGATGCGTCTTCGGCATGATCGCGACGCAACGCGTCTTGAGCACCGGCTCGACATGCACCCCCGCAACCTCGCCGTAGAGCATTGCCAATCCGGTGTCGCAAAGCCCGGAACTGACCCAGTCGTGCACGGCGCTCGCCGTGCCGGATCGGATCGAGATCATCACATGCGGATAGTCCACCTTGAAGCGTGCCGCGATGCGTGTCAGCAGGCCGCCGGCCAGGCGCGGCATCGCCGCAACACTTAACCGACCCATACCGAACGAGCGGATGCTGGCTGCGCTGGCCTCCAGTCCCGCCAGGCCGATGAAAGTCTTCTCGACCTCCTGGAAAAAGCGCGATCCGTCCACGGTGGGACGGAGGCGGCCGCCGCTGCGGTCGAACAGCGGGAACTGCGTGATCGCCTCCAGCTGTCCGATCAGGCGGCTGATCTGGGGTTGCGAGGTATGCATGCGCTGAGCCGCCTGCGTCATCGATCCCGTCGCGAAGACCGCCCGAAAAGCCTCCACATGCTTCAGGCCCATCCGTCTGCTGGCCATATCAAATCCGTATAGGAGAGTATGAAACTGGAATTTCATCAGATCGGGCTTTTGGACGATAGTCCAGAGCACGGAGCTGTTTGCACGGAGCTGTCCTGGGTTTGCTCACCCACCGTGGACGGCGTCACCGGCATTCGCAACAAGAGAGGGACATATGAAAGCGACGATGATCAAGGCACTGGCCGCGGCGACCGTCGCTGGTGTTCTTCTTTCCAGCGAGGCCATGGCCCAGGGTGCGGGCAGGCTGGACAAGATCCGTGAGAGCGGCTCGATCACATTGGGGTACCCCGAGACCTCGGTGCCCTTCGCCTATCTCGACGGCAACCAGAAGCCGATCGGTTACACCGTGGAAATCTGTGAACAGGTGGTGCAGGCGATCAAGACGGCCCTCAAGCTTCCCAAGCTCGAGGTTCGCTACAACCCCATAACCTCGGCGACACGTATTCAGCTGCTCGCCAACGGCACGATCGATCTCGAATGCGGCAACACGACCAATAATGTCGAGCGGCATAAACTCGTTGCCTTTGCTCCCACCACCTTCGTTGCGCAGGTCGTCCTCGTCGCGCGCAAGGATGGCGGGGTCGATGTCAACGACCCGGCTTCGTTTCGCGGCAAGGCCATCGCCGCCCAAGCCGGCGGCCAGACTTTCAAGGTGATTACGCTGATCAACGCCAAGAACAATCTCAGCATCACGGTGGTGCCGGCCAAGGACACCGCCGAGACCTTCTTGTTGGTATCGACGGGCCGGGTGGCCGGCACCGCCAACGATGACGGTCTCGCCTATGCCACGGTCGCCTCGTCCAGAACGCCGGATGACTTCCTGATCGGTAGCAAGAGCCTTGAGACGGCGCCCTATGGTATCGTCCAACCCAAGGATGATCCTGCTTTCAAGAAGATGGTCGACGATGCCGTGATCGACCTGATGAAGAGCGGGCAGATTGCGGCGCTCTACGACAAATATTTCAATTCACCGATTCCACCGCATGGCCTCAACCTGAAATTCCCGATGAGCGCCGCCCTCAAGCGGGCGCTGGCCAACCCGACCGATTCCGGCGACCCGGCAGTCTACGAATGACGCGACAAGCGCTCTAGAGGTCTCGCAATGGCACATCAACACGACACGAGTCCGGCGGGCGCCGGGTTGCCACCCATCGACCTGCGCAGCGATACCGTCACCAAGCCGACCGAGGCGATGTATGCCCGCATGGCCTCTGCGCCGCTCGGCGATGACGGGCTGGACGGTGACCCCACGGTGCAGGAGCTGGAGGCCGTCGCGGCTGCGGCGTTGGGCAAGGATGCCGGCCTGTTTGTGCCGAGCTGCACAATGGCCAATCTGCTGGCGACGCTGGCGCAGTCGCAGCGCAGCGAACAGATCGTGCTGGAATCGAATGCCCATATGTACACCTCGGAACGAGGGGCGGCGACGTTTACGGGGCAGTTCTACCTCGCCATTGCCGGCACCGCCGGCGCAATGGATCTGAATTTGCTGGAGGACGCCCTGCAGGGCGAGGGGCTCAAGCTCGGGACCGCTCTTGTCGCAATGGAAACCTCGCACAACAACGCGAGCGGCGCCGTATTGCCGCTGGATCATATGCAGGCCGTGCACGCTATGGCCTCGGCCCGCGGTGTCCCGGTGCATCTCGACGGTGCGCGGCTGTTCAACGCCGCCGTCGCCCTTGAAACGGCGCCGGCCGAAATTGCGAGACATTGCGACACGGTTTCTCTGTGTTTGTCGAAGGGCCTGAGCGCACCCGCCGGTGCCGTGCTCGCCGGGCCACGCGCAGTGATCGACAGCAGCCGCAGGTTTCGCCGCATGCTGGGAGGCACGCAGCGTCAGATCGGCGTCCTGGCCGCGGCCGGCCTGGAGGCGGTTCAGGTCATGGGGACGCGTCTGGCGGACGATCACCGGCGTGCGCGGGTCCTGAGTGATGCGTTGAACGGGATGCATCCAAAGATCAGCGCGACAATCCCGCAGACGAATATCGTGCAGATTGATGTCTCTCTCTCCGGGCGCGACAGCGCCGTGTGGTCGGGGGCTCTGGAGAGGGAGGGCCTGAGGGCGAGGCCCTGGGGCAGGCGTCGATTGCGCTGCGTGACCCATCGCCATATCGATGATGCGGATATTGATCGCGCGGTCATGGCATTTCGCACCGTGGCCGCAGCTTTGGCTTAGAGCATCCGTCAGCGTGAACGAACCGAACGCGGTTTCTCAACCGTGCGAAGCCAGGCTCATGTTTCGTGTTTATAGATTCCAAGGCTTAGGCGCTCGACTCTCTCCGCCGTCATTGCGAGGAGCCCTTGCGACGAAGCAATCCAGACTGTTTCCAAAGATTCATTTCTGGATTGCTTCGCTGCGCTCGCAATGACGAGCGGAGAGAGCCTAGGCCAGCACACCCACCACCGCTCCCATCAGACACGTTGTCAGCGTCCCCGACACGATCGACTTCAGCCCGAGCGCGTTGATTTCCTCGCGCCGTTCCGGCGCCATCACGCCGAGCCCGCCGATCATGATGCCGAGGCTGGCGAAATTGGCGAAGCCGCACATCGCATAGAGCATGATCAGGCGCGAGCGCGGATCGAGCGTGCCGGGCGGCAGCTTCGAGAAGTCGACATAGGCGATCAGCTCGTTCAGGACGGTTTTCGTGCCCATCAGGCTGCCGGCGGTGATCGCCTGGTCCCACGGCAATCCCATCAGCCAGCATACCGGCGCCATCACGAGGCCGAGCAGGCGCTGCAACGAGATCGCGGCGCCGCCGATATCCGGCAGCAGGCCGAGGATCGCATTGACGAGATAGACCAGCGCCACCAGCACCAGCAGCATGGCGACGATGTTGATCAGCAGCTCGATCCCGGCGCCGGTCCCTTTCACGATCGCATCCATCGTGCCTGAGACCTCCATCTCGGGAGCCTCCAGCGCGCCGCCGGTGTGCTTGTCCGATGTCTCGGGCACCATGATGAGGCTAACCAGGATCGCGGCCGGCGCGCCCAGCACCGACGCGATGACGAAATGCGCGGCTGCGTCGGGAATGAGGGGAGCAAGCAGCGTCGCATACAGCACCAGCACCGTGCCGGCGATGCCGGCCATGCCGCCGGTCATCACCAGGAACAACTCGCTGCGGGTCATCTGCGCGAGATAAGGCCGCACGAACAGCGGCGCCTCGACCATGCCGAGAAAGATGTTGGCGGCGGTCGAGAGCCCGACCGCGCCGCCGACGCCGAGCGTCCGCTCCAGCAGCCAGGCCATGCCGCGCACGACCGGCGGCAGCATGCGCCAATAGAACAAGAGCGTCGTCAGCACGCTCATGACCAGCACGATCGGCAGCGCCTGGAATGCTAGGACGAAATCGGCACCCGGTGCTTTCAGATCGAAGGGCAGGGGACCGCCGCCGACATAGCCGAACACGAAAGAGGAGCCGGCGCGCGAGGCCGCCGAGATCGCGCCCACGGCGTCGTTGATAGCACCGAAGGCGCGCGCGACGACAGGCACCTTCAGGAGAACGATCGCGGTGACGAAGGTGGCGACGAGGCCGATCGCCGCCTGGCGCAGCGAGGCCGCGCGGCGGTTCTCGCTCAGGACCAAGGCGATCAACAGCAATGCGAAAACGCCGAGTGCCGATTGCAGCCGCAGCATGATGTCCCCAAACCCCGATGATTATGGCCACCCCTGCGTTGCAAACGCAATGCCGGGAGATTGTCGGAGCGTCCCGCTGTTGACAAGCAGGTCCGCGTCAGCCACGCGGAGCACGTCGACATCAGGAGCCGGATAGTCCGAGGGTGACCGAACAGGCGATGCCAGACCAGCCAATATCGGGAAACCCGCCGGTCAGTGCCCGCGCGCTCCTCTCCCATCGCGCCTTCCTGTTCTTTCTGCTCTCGCGCAGCCTGTCGCGTTTCTCCAGCCAGATTGCGGCGGTCGCGATCGGCTGGCAGATCTACGATCTCACCGGCTCGGCCTTCGACCTCGGCATGGTCGGCCTCGTGCAATTCCTGCCCACGGCGCTGTTGGTGTTCGTCGCCGGCCATGCCGCCGACCGCTACGAGCGCAAGCGCGTGGTCCAGCTCTGCCAGCTCGTGGAAGCCGCGACCGCGCTCTATCTCGGCGTCATCACCTATCTCGGCCTGGTCAGCGAAGTTCAGATTTTCGTGGCGACCTTCGTGCTGGGCATTGCCGGGGCCTTCGAAAGTCCGACCACTGCTGCGCTGCTGCCGGCGATCGCGCCGCAGGGCTCGCTCCAGCGCGCCACCGCCGTCTCCAGCGGAGCGGCGCAGGTCGCGACTATTACGGGGCCGGCGCTCGGCGGTTTTGCCTACGCGGTTGCGCCGCATCTCGCCTACGCGGTGATGGTTCTGTTCTGGATCTTCGGGATGATCCTGACCGGCTTCATCCGGCCGCGCCCGCAGGCGATCGCCAAGGATATCGCGGGCGCCGACAATATCTTCGCCGGCGTCCGCTTCATCCGCAGCAATCCGGCGATCCTCGGCACCATCTCGCTCGATCTGTTCGCGGTGCTGTTCGGCGGCGTCACCGCGCTTCTGCCGATCTATGCCCGCGACATCCTCCAGACCGGTCCGATGGGGCTCGGGATCCTGCGCGCCGCGCCTGCGGTCGGCGCGTTGCTGATGACCATGGTGCTGGCCCGTCACGCCATTTCGCGGCACGTGGGCCTGCGCATGTTTCAGGCCGTGATCGTGTTCGGCGTCGCAACAATCGTGTTCGCTTTGTCGTCCTGGATGTGGCTGTCGGTGCTCGCGCTCGCCGTTCTCGGCGCGGCCGATACGATCAGCGTCGTGATCCGCTTCTCGCTGGTGCAGCTCGCGACCCCCGACGAGATGCGCGGTCGGGTCGGTGCGGTGAACTTCCTCTTCATCAACGCCTCGAACCAGCTTGGCCAGTTCGAGAGCGGGGTCGCCGCCGCATTGTTTGGCGCCATGCCGGCAGCCGTGCTGGGCGGCGTCTGCACGGTCGCGGTGGCGCTGTTGTGGATGAAGCTGTTTCCGAGCCTGCGGCAGGTGGAAAGCTTGGAGTAGGAGCTCGCTCGTTCTCTCCCCGTCATTGCGAAGCAATTTTGCGCTGGTGCGACGAAGCAATCCAGAATCTTGCCACAGTGGTAGTCTGGATTGCTTCGCTGCGCTCGCAATGACGATTGTTGAAGCAGTGCGGAGATTTAGCCGACTTCACGTCCGCTTGCGGAGCGAGGCCGCAACCCCATGCCGCCTACTGTGCATGGGGTTGTTTTCGCGTTTTTTATTCAGCCCCGTCCCACGAACGGCATCTTGGTTGCCATGACGGTCATGGTCAGCACGTTGGCATCGAGCGGCAGGCCGGCCATGTAGGCGACGGCGTCGCCGACCGCTTTCGCATCCATGCGCGGCTCCTGCTTCGACGTGCCATCGGGCTGCAGCACGCCCGGGCCGTTGACCATGCGGTCGGTCATGGGCGTTGCGGCGTTGCCGATGTCGACCTGCCCGACCGCGATGTCGTACATGCGGCCATCGAGGTTGGAGGCCTTGGTCAGGCCGGTGATGGCGTGCTTGGTCGAGGTGTAGGCGGCCGAGAACGGCCGCGGCGCATGCGCCGAGATCGAGCCGTTGTTGATGATGCGGCCGCCGCGCGGGCTCTGGTCCTTCATGATGCGGAAGGCGTGCTGGGTGCACAGGAACGGGCCGGTGAGGTTGGTGTTCACCACCGCCTGCCACTGCTCGAGGCTGAGATCCTCGAAGTTCACCGGCGGCGCGCCCATGCCGGCATTGTTGAAGAGCACGTCGAGCCGGCCGAAGGTGGCCTTCACCTTGTCGAACAGCGCGGCAATCGAGTCCGGCTTGGTCATGTCGGCGGTGACGCAGAGGCTTTTTCCCGCGGGGCCGAGCTTGGCCGTCTCCTCGAGCATGTCGGGCCGGCGCCCGACCAGCACCACGGTGAAGCCTGTGTTCATCAGGGCCAATGACGCAGCGCGCCCGACTCCGGTGCCGGCGCCCGTCACCACTGCGATCTTTTTCGCTTCACTCATCGTTTCCTGCCTTTTCTCTTGAGCTGTCAGGTTTTGGATTCTTTTTCGTTCTTGTAGGGCGGCCGTGGAATGTTCTGATGCGCGGCGCGCAAGGCCGCCGACCAGCGCGAGCGCAAATCGTGGAAATAGGGTTCGCCCGCCTCGATGCGGTGATTGAGATCGGCCTCGCAGGCGTCGGCGCGCACCACCAGCACGTCGATCGGCAGGCCGACGCCGAGATTCGAGCGCATGGTCGAATCCATCGAGATCAGCCCGGTCTTCAGCGCCTCGTAGAGTTCGACGTCGTAATGCATGGCGCGGTCGAGCACCGGCTTGCCGTATTTGTGCTCGCCGATCTGCAGATAGGGTGTGTCGGTGGTGCATTCGATGAAATTGCCGGCGGTGTAGACCATGAACAGGCGCATGCGCGCGCCGTTGATCTGGCCGCCGAACAGGAAGGACACGTCGAACGACACGTCCTCTGATTTGAGCGCCGGCCCTTCGGTCGCGTGCACGGCCCGGATCGCCCGGCCGATGCGCTGGGCGGCCTGGAACATGGTCGGCGCGTTCATCAGCGTCTCGATCTCACCCGTGTTGGGGTCTTCGAGGCCCTCGGTCAGCGTCGAGAGCACCGATTGGCTGATCGCGAGGTTGCCGGCGCTGGCGATCGCCATGATGCGGTCGCCGGGCTTGGAGAAGATGTGAAGCTTGCGGAAGGTCGACACGTTGTCGAGGCCGGCATTGGTGCGGGTGTCGGCGATCATCACCAGACCGTCCCGAACCAGAATTCCGCAACAATAGGTCATTTCCAGTCCCCGAACGCGTTTGCGCGGAATTACTAGCCAATTTCAACGGCCGCTCCAACCCCCGATTGCCGCGGGGCGGCAGGGTGGAAACCGACCGTGGGTGAGGGGCGCGCGCGGCGCGGTTCAGCTCTGCCGCTGGGACTGCGATTGCGACTGGCCGCCGCGGCCGGCCTGCTCGACCTTGACCGCGACCGACAGCGTCTCCGCGCCGCCGCCATAGCGGGTGCCGCGCACGGGGGCTGCGCCGAGATAATCGAGCCCGATCGCGACGCGGACATGGGCGTCGGTGGCGCAGATGCTGTTGGCAGGATCGAAGCCGACCCAGCCGAGACCGTCGACATAGGCCTCCGCCCAGGCATGGCCCGCGTCCTGGTGCACCGTGCCGTCGGAGCGCAAGAAGTGGCCGGAGACGAAGCGCGCCGGCACGCCGCCGCTGCGGGCGCAGGCGATGAAGATGTGCGCGTAGTCCTGGCAGACGCCGCGCTTGAGCGTGAACGCTTCCGCCGCCGACGTGCCGCTGTTGGTCGGGTCCTCGTCGAACGTCATGTGATCGCTGATTTGCGTCATCAGCGTGTGCAGGAAGCCGAGCGTGTCGCTCTCGGCCTCGCTGCGCAGCTGGCGCGCGACCGCATGCATCGCCGGATTGACTGTGGTGAGGTCGGTGGCGCGCAAGAACATGCCGGCCGGAAAGCGCTCATCGGCGCCGCGGAGAACGCCGCCGGTGTCGTGGGTCTCGATCAGGCCCTCGGCGGTGATCTTGATGTCGCCGACCGGTCCGCAGGACAGGACATGGGTGACGTTGCCGAACGCGTCCTCGTGGGTGTCGAGCTTGGTGTCGGTCGACACGTCGATCTGCCACTCCGCCACGTATTGCCCGTCATGGCTGCCGGGCGTCATGCGCAGGATCTGGATCACGCTCGTGGCCTGCGGCTCGTAGCGATAGGTGGTGGTGTGCAGGATTCGCAGGCGCATGGTGGACCGTGAAGTTAGTGGTTAGACCCGACTGCCTACTGCGAAGAAGCTCGTCATGCCCGGGCTTGTCCCGGGCATCCACGATCTTCTTCGCATGCGAAAGCAAGAACGTGGATGGCCGGGACAAGCCCGGCCATGACGATATCCCGTTTTCATCAGTCGGGGGACATCAGATCAAATACTGCTTCGTGATGATTTCGCCCAGTCTGGAATTGTCCGAGATGAATTCCTGAATGAATTCATGCACGCCATGCTGGAAAATGTCGTTCATATTGCTGTGTTCCAGCCGGTTGCGGATGCCGCGGGCATGGCGTTGGGCCGGGCCCTGGCGGCCATAGGCGACCCCGATCTGATCGAGATTGCGCACCAGATTGCCGTAGCAGCTTGCGAGCGAACGCGGCAGCGAATCGTTGAGGATGAGCAAATCCGCGATCAGCCAGGGTTTCAGTGTTTCGCGATAGACCCAGTGATAGGCCGTCAGTGCCGAAACCGAGCGCAGGATCGAGGTCCACTGGTAGAAATCGAGCGGGCCGCCGACATGCTCCTCCTCGGGCAGCAGCACATGGTATTTCACGTCGAGAATGCGCGCGGTGTTGTCGGCGCGTTCGAGATGCAGGCCCATCCGCGAGAACCAGTACGCGTCGTTGCGCAACATGGTCCGGTAGGCCGAGCCGTCGAAGCGCAGCGAGGTTTCCTGCACGAAGCGCAGGAACTTTGCGAGATCCTCGCGCGTGGAGGTCCCTCTGCTCCAGACCTCCTGCAATTCGATCCAGGCCGAGTTGATGGTGTCCCACATCTCGCTCGTCAGCGCTGTGCGCACCGAGCGCGAATTCAGCCGCGCCGCCTCGATGCAGTTCCTGATCGACGACGGATTGTCCGCCGAGAACGAGAGATAATCGACGACGTTGTGCTCGTTGGCTTCTTCGTACTGCTGATAGAAGCTTGCGGCGACGCCGGCAGTCAAAAGCGCCGAGTCCCATTCGTTGGTCTTGCCGATATAGGCGGCGGGAAGCGCGGTCACGCGCAGCGTCGCATCGATGGTGCGCGCGAGATACTCGGCCCGTTCGACGTAACGGGCGAGCCAATAGAGGTTTTCGGCGGTGCGCGACAGCATCTCTCTACTCGTCCAGGATCCAGGTATCTTTGGTACCGCCGCCCTGGCTCGAATTCACCACCAGGGAGCCTTCCTTCAAGGCAACGCGTGTCAACCCGCCGGGCACGATCGTGGTGCTCTTGCTGCCGGTGAGCACGAACGGCCGCAGGTCGACGTGGCGCGGCGCAAGGCCGGATGCCGTGCAGGTCGGGCAGGTCGAGAGCGCTAGCGTCGGCTGCGCAATGAAGCCTTCGGGCTCGCGCTTGAGCTTTTCGCGGAAGGCTTCGATCGTCGCCTTGGTCGCGGCAGGACCAATCAGCATGCCGTAGCCGCCCGAGCCGTGCACCTCCTTCACGACGAGTTCGCTCAGATGGTCCAGCACATAGGCGAGGTCCTTCGGCTCGCGGCAGCGCCAGGTCTGCACGTTCTTCAGGATCGGCTCCTCGCCGAGGTAGAATTTTACGATGTCCGGCATGTAGGAGTAGATCGCCTTGTCGTCGGCGATGCCGGTGCCGACGGCGTTGGCGAGCGTGATGTTGCCGGCCGCATAGGCCGACATCAGCCCGGGCACCCCGAGCGCGGAGTCGGGCCGGAAGGTGAGGGGATCGAGGTAGTCGTCGTCGACGCGGCGGTAGATCACGTCGACCCGTTTCACGCCCTCGGTCGTCCGCATGAACACTTCGTTGTTCTTGACGATAAGGTCGCGGCCCTCGACCAGCTCGATACCGAGCTTGTCGGCGAGGAAGGAGTGCTCGTAATAGGCCGAGTTGTAGACGCCCGGCGTGAGCAGCGCGACGGTCGGCTCGCCGGAGGCGCTTTGCGGCGCCACCGAGCGCAGGGCGGATAGCAGCTCGTCCGGATAGCGTTCGACCGGCGCCACCCTGTGACGGGCGAACAGGTCCGGAAACAGCCGCATCATGATCTCGCGGTTTTCCAGCATGTAGGACACGCCCGAGGGTGTGCGCGCATTGTCCTCCAGCACGATGAAGTCCTCGGCATCGACCCGGACGATGTCGATGCCGGCGATGTGCACGTAGACGTCGTGCGGCACCTGCTGACCGTTCATTTCGGGACGGAAGACCGGGTTCTGAAAGATGAGGTCGTCGGGCACGATCTCGGCGCGGAGGATGTCGCGGCCGTGATAGATGTCGCGCAGGAACATGTTGAGCGCGCGCACGCGCTGCTTCAGGCCCTTCTCCAGCAGCGACCATTCCTTGCCGGACATGATCCGCGGGATCACGTCGAAGGGGATCAGGCGCTCCGTCGACTCGGAGTCCCCATAGACCGCGAAGGTAATGCCGATGCGGCGGAAGAGGAGCTCGGCCTCCTGGCGGCGATATTCGAGCGCCTCGGGAGGCGTCTCCTTGAGCCAGCGCGCCAGCTCCTGATAGGCAGGGCGAAGGTCCCCACCGGGAATGTTCATTTCATCAAACGCGACTGCCATAGATCCCGACTTGTCTCCGCAAGGCGTTGCGCCATTCGACAGGCCGCGAGGCCTTGGTGAAGACCGCAACGTCCTGGCCATACGGCAAGAGTGCATGACTTTCATGCGGTAGCAAGGGCCGGGCCAGCGCGATAAGCATGGGGAGAGGACATTTGCCGGGGATGGCCGGCGGCTTGCCTGAAAAAATGGCTGAGGACTGCTTATTTCGGCAGCAAAAGCGCGTGACTTCAACGCGTTACCTCGGCAAAGTCGGGCCGACGGGTGAGGGATTTGAGGTATGAGCGAGATCGTCACGGCGGGTATTCTGGTCATTGGGGACGAAATCCTGTCCGGCCGGACCAAGGACAAGAACATCGGCTTCATCGCCGAATACCTGACCAATATCGGCATCGACCTGAAGGAGGTCCGGGTCGTCTCCGACGACGAGCCCGACATCATTGCCGCGTTGGATGCACTGCGGCATCGCTACACCTATGTCTTCACCACCGGTGGCATCGGGCCGACCCATGACGACATCACCGCTGATAGCGTCGCCAAGGCGTTCGGCGTCGGCATCGACCATCACCCGGAGGTGGTCGCCCGTTTCCGCGAGCGCTGGAGCGAGCAGGACCTCAACGAGGCCCGCCTGCGCATGGCCCGCATCCCTGATGGTGCCGAGCTGATCCAGAGCGCGACCATCCTCGCCCCCGGGTTCAAGATCGGCAATGTCATCGTGATGGCAGGCGTGCCCTCGATCATGCAGGCGATGATGGATATCGTCTCGCCCAAGCTGAAATCGGGCGTGCGCATGCTCTCCGAATCGGTGCGCGCCAATGCGCGGGAAGGCGACATCGGCAGCCCGCTGCGGGCGATTGCCGCCCAACATCCCGACACCATCATCGGCAGCTATCCCTTCATGGATGAAGAGCAGAAGCCGAACACCAATCTGGTGGTGCGCTCGCGCGATGCGGACAAGCTCGCAGCCGCAATGGCGGCGGTGAAGGAAATGCTGGCGGGATTGAACATCACCCGCTAGCAACCTAGCTGCCGGCAGACGAAGCAGGAGACGACGATGGCTGGTGAAGCACCGGAATTAAGTGCGGAGGAACGGGCGGGCCGCCCCTTTCCGGTCTCGTGGGACCAGTTCCACCGAGATTGCCGGGCACTGACCTGGCGGCTCAATGAGGTTGGTCCGTTTCATGCGGTGATCGCGATCACCCGCGGCGGCCTTGTGCCCGCCGCTATCGTGGCGCGCGAGCTTGGCGTGCGCGTGATCGATACGGTCTGCATCGCCAGCTACGACCACGACAAGCAGGGCGACCTCAAAGTGCTGAAAGGCATTTCCGAAGACGTGATGAAACTCGGCGGCGGCACCGGCAAGGGGCTTTTGATCGTCGACGACCTCGTGGATACCGGCAAGACCGGCAAGCTGGTGCGCGCGATGCTCCCCGACGCGCATTTCGCCACCGTCTACGCCAAGCCGAAGGGACGTCCGCTGGTCGATACCTTCATCACGGAAGTCTCGCAGGACACCTGGATCTTCTTCCCCTGGGACACCGCGCTGTCCTATCACCCGCCGCTTCGCGACGGGGCGGCGTGAGTATCGCCGTCATTGCGAGCGCAGCGAAGCAATCCAGAAATGTGTCCGCGGAAATAGTCTGGATTGCTTCGTCACTTCGCTCCTCGCAATGACGGGCGGAGGCGACCATGCCCCTGCAAAACCGCGTCACGCCGACTGGCGAGATCATCGCGACATCACATCGCGGGATGTTCACCGGCAACCGCGGCATCATCCATGATCCCGCGACGAAGACGCTGCTGAAGAAGCGCTGGTCGTCGCCGGCCTGGATCGTTTGCCTGTGTGAATTCCGCGACTGGCGGCGGCCGGTGATGGCGCGGCGGAGCTGGACCGAGCTGTTCTTTCTTGACGAGGCCACCGCTTTCGGCGCAGGTCACCGGCCCTGCTTCTTCTGCCGCCGCGATGATGCCAAGCGCTTTCGCCTTGCATGGGAGATGGGCAACAGTGCAAGCGGCATCAGCGCCAAGGCGATGGATGCCGTACTGCATCGGGAACGGCTCGATCGCGGCAAGAAACGGCTGCATGCGCTGCCGAGGCCGCTCGCGGAATTGCCGGACGGCGCGATGGTGCAACAGGGCGATGATTGCTTCCTCGTCGCGCAGGGCAGGACGCTGCTGTGGTCACCCGCAGGCTACGCCCCGCATAGCAGCGCCCTCGATCACCCGCTGTTGCTGACGCCGCCTTCCACGTTGCGCGCGATCATCGCTGGATATCAACCTGTGCTGCATCCGACCGCACGCCCCTAGCGCAGCGGCTTACCGTTTTCATCCACTGTCGTGCTCCACCATCGCCTCGCAATTGAGAAGCACGGAACGATCCTCACCGCACGCCGGCAGCGCGATCGCCGCAAGCGTCGCAATAACGAAAGCGGATCGGTCACAGCCTTAACCCAGCTTCTCGCGTGCCAGCGCGGCACCGGCCCCGAGCGCCATCAGCTTGGCTTCGGCGATCTCGCGCCGCATCGGCGCCATGCCGCAGTTGGTGGTGGCGATGATGTTGCTCTTGGGCAC
Organism: Bradyrhizobium sp. 134; assembly: GCF_023074155.1. NCBI lineage: Bacteria > Pseudomonadati > Pseudomonadota > Alphaproteobacteria > Hyphomicrobiales > Nitrobacteraceae > Bradyrhizobium > Bradyrhizobium sp. 134. Next base: position 290,919 of record NZ_JADPKX010000006.1, read on the forward strand.
GAATTTCGACACTGCGTCGATCACCTGCACGACATCCTCGGCGGTCTCGACCGTGTCGCTGGCGACGTCGATCACGCCGGCCTGCACGATCTTGGACTTGAGCAGCGCGAGCAGGTCGAGCGGTACCTTCGAGTTGCGGCACTCGATCGCGACCTGCTGGATCGGGCTGGCGTCGATCGCGGGAAAGATCTGCTCGTACTGCCGCCATTGCGCGCCGAGCGTTTCCTTCCAGTCGGTGTTGGCCTTGATGCCGTAGCCGTAGCAGATGTGCACGGCGGTGGCGCAGGTCAGGCCCTGCGCGGCGCGCCCCAGCGCCTTGATGCCCCAGTCGTTGACCTCGTCCATGTAGACGTTGAACGCGGGCTCGTCGAATTGCACGAGATCGACGCCATCGGCCTGCAGCGCCTTAGCTTCCTCGTTCAGGAGTTCGGCGAACGCAAAGGCCATCTTGACGCGGTCGCCATAGTAGCGATCGGCAATGGTGTCAATGATGGTCATCGGGCCGGGCAGGGTGAACTTGAGCTTCTTCCTCGTGTGCGCGCGGGCGACGCGCGCCTCGTCGGCGTGGACGCGGCTCTTCAGCCGGAGCGGGGCGACGACCTGCGGCACCATCGCCTTGTAGCGATCCTTGCGGATGCCCATCTCGACCTTGTGGGCGAAGTCGATGCCCTCGATCTTCTCCAGGAAACCGTGGACGAAATGCTGCCGGGCCTGCTCGCCCTCGGTGACGATGTCGATGCCGGCATCCTCCTGGACTTTGACGGCAAGCATCGTCGCATCGCGCTTGGCGCGGACAAGCTCCTCGCCCTGCGACTTCCAGGGCGCCCAGAGCATGTTGGGCTCGGCGAGCCATTCCGGCTTCGGCAAGGAGCCGGCGATCGTGGTTGGAAACAGCATGGCGGCCCTCACGGCGGGTTATGATTGCGCCCCTTCCTGCCATGTCTTAACGTCGAGGTACAGAACAACAAAAGTCGCCTTGAAACCGGCGGCGCCGGACCGGAAACGCCATGATCGAATTCTTCTTCGACTGTTCCAGCCCCTGGACCTATCTCGCCTTCCACAACATCCAACCGCTGGCCAGGGAGGTTGGCGCGGAGATCGTCTGGCGGCCGATCCTGGTGGGCGGCATCTTCAATACGGTCAACCCAAGTGTCTATGCGCAGCGTGAGACACCGGTGCCGTTGAAGGCGCGCTACATGAAAAAGGACCTTGCGGACTGGTCGCGCTCGGCCGGTCTCGCGATCAAGATGCCGCCGACGGTATTTCCGGTGAACAGCGTGAAAGCGATGCGCGGCTGCATGTGGCTCGGACAGGACTCGGTGCCTTTCGCCACGGCGGTGTTCGAGACCTATTGGGGCGAGGACAAGGACATCTCGCAGGACGCGGTGCTCGCCGAAATCTGCAGGAAGGTGGGCGTCGACGAGCAGAAATTCTTCGCGGGCATTTCGGGGCAGGGTATCAAGGATCAGCTCAAGGCCAACACCGAAGAAGTCGTCGCTCGCGGCGGCTTTGGCTCGCCGACGATCTTCGTCGGCAAGACCGACATGTATTTCGGCAATGACCGCCTGCCGTTGATCCGCGAGGCGCTGCTGCGCGGCAAGGCGAGCGCGGCCTGATGGTGCGGGCTGTCGTCTGCCGCGCGCTCGGCGCGCCCGAAAAATTGCAGCTTGAAGAGTTTCCGTCGCGCGACCTGAAGCCGGACGAAGTGCGCGTCGCGATCCGTGCTGCCGGCCTGAATTTTCCCGACGTGCTGATGGCGGCCGGCGAATACCAGCTCAAGCCGGAGCTGCCGTTCACGCCGGGCGTGGAGGCAGCCGGCGACGTCACCGAGGTTGGCGCAGAGGCGAGCGGCGTCGCCGTCGGCGACAAAGTCATCGTCAAGATGCGGCACGGCGCTTTCACGGATGAAGCCGTGGTGACACCGTCGCAGCTCACACCGATGCCATCGACGTTCGACTATGCGGAAGCCGCGACCTATCTCGCCGGGCACGGCACCGCCTATCACGCGCTGATCGACCGCGGCCGGCTCGAGCCGGGCGAGGTGCTGCTGGTGCATGGCGCCGGCGGGGGCGTGGGCCTTGCGGCCGTGGAAATTGGCAAGATGCTGGGCGCGACCGTGATCGCGACGGCGTCCAGCGACGAAAAGCTCGCGATCGCCAAGGCGCGGGGCGCCGATCATCTCGTGCGCTACGACCGCGAGCCGTTTCGTGATGCCGTCAAACGGATCACCGACGGTCGCGGTGCCGACGTCGTGTTCGATCCCGTTGGCGGCGAAGTGTTCGAGAATTCGATGCGTTGCATCGCCTGGGGCGCACGGCTGCTGGTGATCGGCTTCACCGGCGGCATCGGCTCGGCGAAAACCAATCTCCTGCTGATCAAGGGTGCCAGCGTGCTCGGCGTGCGAGCGGGCGAAGCGGTACGGAAAAATCCCGCGCTCGGCGAGATCAGGCTGAAGGCGTTGCTCCAATGGGCCGAAGAGGGCAAGCTCCGGCCTAACGTCTCGCACCGCCTGCCGCTGCAGGAGGTTGCGAAGGCGATGCGGCTGTTGCTCGACCGCAAGGCGATCGGGCGCGTGGCGTTGTTGATGGAGTGACGGTGTCGTAGGGTGGGCAAAGGCGCGTGAGCGCCGTGCCCACCATTTATCGGCAGCCGTGACAAGAATGGTAGGCACGCTTCGCTTTGCGCACCCTACGATGCCTTACTTGTACTCTCGCTCCGTCCACCACGGGAAATAATCCGGCATGTCGCTCGACACCTTGTTCTTGAACTGAGCCGGGCGCTTCTCCAGGAACGACACCACGCCTTCCTTCACATCGTCCGAGCGGCCGCGGGCGTAGATGCCACGGCTGTCGACCTTGTGGGCCTCCATCGGATCGTCGGCGCCCATCATGCGCCACATCATCTGGCGGATCAGTGCCACCGACACCGGTGCCGTCTTCGTCGCGAATTCCTTGGCGAGCGCGCGGGCGGTCGGCAGCAGATCATCGGGGGCTACGACCTTGCTGACGAGGCGTCCGGCGAGGGCTTCCTGCGCCGGGAAGACGCGGCCCGAATAGCACCATTCCAGCGCCTGCGAGATGCCGACGATGCGCGGCAGGAACCAGCTCGAGGCGGCCTCCGGCACGATGCCGCGCTGGGAGAACACGAAGCCGAAGCGCGCGGCGTCGGAGGCGATGCGGATGTCCATCGCGAGCTGCATGGTGACGCCGATGCCGACCGCGGGACCGTTCACCGCAGCAATCACAGGCTTGAGGCATTTGAAGATGCGCAATGTCACCTGGCCACCGCCGTCGCGCACCTGGGAATCGCTGTAGTCGACCTTGCCGTCGGCGAAGCGTTTGACGGGCCCACGCCGGGCGTCGCGATCGAACGTATCCGCGCCCGACGAAAGATCCGCGCCCGCGCAAAAGCCGCGGCCGGCGCCTGTGACGATGATGGCGCGGACGTCGTCGTCCTTGTCGGCTGCGTCGAACGCGTCGATCAGCTCTCCTTGCATCTGCGCGTTGAAGGCGTTGAGCTTGTCGGGCCGGTTCAGCGTGATGGTGAGGATCTGCTCGGCGATTTCGTATTTGATCGTCTCATACGCCATGGTGGTTCCCTTCCCTGTCCTGAATTCTGTCTCTAAGAGACGTCATGCATGAACGCCAGCTTCCGTCTTGTGCGGACTGGGCGTTTGGTGGCCAGGCTCTACTTCGCCGGCGGGCTAGGCCAGGGCTTCTGTGGCCCGCGCAGGCTCTCAAAAGCCTTGGCCATGCCGAGCACGCCGATATCGTCGAAGCGGCGGCCGACGATCTGCACCCCGATGGGAAAACCCTTGGCGTCGAAGCCGCCGTTGATGGAGATCGCCGGGTTCTCCGACATATTCCACGGGACGGTATAGGCGATGTGCTCGAACGGCTTCATGGGATCGTTGGTCGGCGAGGCCCACTCCGCCGGATAGTTCACGTTCGGCGCGGTCGGCGAGATCACATAGTCGAGCTCGCAGAACAGCTTTGATGCCGCCGCGCGGATTGCCATGGTCTGGTTGAAACCACGGATGACGTCGACGCCCGAGAGCTTTGCGCCGGACTCGCCCCACTTGAAAATGTAGGGCAGCACCTTTGCCTGTTCGGCGGGCGTCAGCTTCGACAGATCATCCCACATCCGTGCGCGCCAAAAGTTGTCGAGGCCGTCGAGCATCTCGCGCGTGAGGATGCCGTCGACTTCGGTGACGACGGCCCCTGCGGATTCGAACGCTTTCGCCGCCTTCACAGCGACCTCGCGCACCGGTTTCTCCAGCGCCATGCCAACGCCGGGATCGAGCATCAATCCGATGCGGAGTTTGCGCGGGGATTTCTCCAGCCCCTTCCAGTTGAGGGGCTCCGCGGGCAGGCTCGTGCCGTCGCGCCGGTCGGGTTTCGCGATCGCGCTCATCATCAGCGCGCAATCGTCGACGGTGCGGGTCATGGGACCGGCAACGCGGCCGACATAGGCGGGATCGATCGGCACACGGCCAAAGCTCGGCTTCAGTCCGACGAGGCCGCACCAGCCGGCGGGCAGACGGACCGAGCCGCCGATATCAGTCCCGAGATGCAGCGGGCCATAGCCGGCCGCGGCCGCGGCGCCCGCGCCGGCGCTGGAGCCGCCTGGATTTTTGGAGAGGTCCCAGGGATTACGCGCCAGCGCGTGGAAAGAGGACAGCCCCGAGGACAGCATGCCGTAGTCGGGCATGGTGGTCTTGGCGAAGATGATCGCACCGGCTTCGCGCAGGCGCGCCGCGGGTGGTGCGTCCTTCTCCGCCGGCACGAGCTTGACGCTGGCCGCGCCCAGCGGCACCGGCACGCCTTTGGTTGCGATGTTGTCCTTCACAGTCACCGGCACGCCGTCGAGCGCTCCGGACGGCTCGCCCCCGGACCAGCGTGCGGTCGAGGCCTTCGCGGCCTCGCGCGCTCCGTCGGGATCGCATGCATAGAGCGCCTTGAGGTGCGGCTCCCACGCGGCGACGTGCGCGAGCACGTCTTCCAGCACCTCGCTCGGCGAGAACTGCTTGGCGCGATAGCCCGCGATCAGATCGACCGCGGAGAGATCGTGCAGCGAGGTGACTTCCTCTTCGACACCCTTTTTATGCATGGGCACCCACCGGCATCCGGGTCTCGATGATCCGGGCGAACATGCTGGCACCGATCGGCAGGATCTTGTCGTCGAGCACGAAGCCGGGATTGTGCACGGGCACCGAGCCGTCGTGGCCGACCCAGAAATAGGCGCCCGGAATGGTTTGCAGCATGTCGGCGAAATCCTCGCTGCCCATCTTCGGCTGGGCACGGGTGATCACGTTGGCGGGGTCGACGATGGTGCGCGCGACGTCTTCGACCACCTTGGACTGCTCGAGCTGGTTGACCAGCACATCGAACGTGTCGCGGATGTCGACGTCGATCACGCACTGATAGGCGCTCGCGATGCCAGCGCAGATCGTGCGAATGCGTTCGCTGATCAGGGTGCGGACTTCTTTCGAGAAAGTGCGGATGGTGCCACAAAGATGCGCCTCGCCGGGGATGACGTTGTACGCGGAACCGGCGTGAATCTGCGTGATCGAAACGACTGCGGCCTGCAGCGGCTCGACGTTGCGGCTGACGATGGTCTGGATCGCCTGCGCCAGCGTGGTCGCGATGATCACAGCGTCCTTGGAGCGTTCGGGCATCGCGCCATGCGCGCCATAGCCAGTGATGCGGAGATCGAAGAAGTCGGCGCTGGCCATCGCGGGGCCGGGCAGGATCGCGATCTCGCCATGGTTCAGGTCGGGCGCGTTGTGCAGGCCGTAGAGCTCGTCGCAGGGAAACTTCTCGAACAGCCCGTCCTTGATCATCGCGCGGGCGCCGCCGAGGCCTTCCTCTGCCGGCTGGAAGATCAGGTGCACTGTGCCGTCGAAGTTCTTGGTTTCGGCGAGGTAGCGCGCGGTGCCGAGCAGCATGGTGGTGTGGCCGTCATGGCCACAGCCGTGGAAGCGGCCCGGGATTTTCGAACTCCATTTCAGATTGGTGTTCTCCTCCATCGGCAGCGCGTCCATGTCGGCGCGAAGCCCGATCCGCTTGCCGCTCGAACCCTTGCCCTTGATGACGCCGATCACGCCGGTGCCGCCGAGACCGCGATGCACCTCGATGCCCCAGCTCTTCAGCTTGTCGGCAACGATGCCGGAGGTGCGCACTTCCTCGAAGCCGATTTCCGGATGGGCGTGGAGGTCGCGCCTGATGGCTGTGAGTTCGTCGGCATAGCCGTCGATGCGGTCGATCGTGGGCATGTGTTCTGTCCAGTTAGCGTGAGGAGGGAGTGAAAACCGGGCCGTTCGGCTTGATGCGGATGCCCGGCCGCAGGCGCGTCCACGGCAGCGTAGCCGTGTCAGCGGGCATCGCGCCGGGGGCAGCGCAGATCATCAGCTTTTCCGCGATCGGCTCGAAGTCGGCGCGGAAGTGCACCGAGCTCTTGTTGACCAAAATCTTCTGTTCGGTCGGCTCGATGCCGACATAGCGGTACATGGCCTGGTCGGCGAGCTGCGCCTTGTGTGAGCTCACGACGATTCGGACGTCGCCGATGCGAAGGCAGGCGGACGGGCCCATCTCCATCTCGCGGCCGCCATAGTAGGGCCCGGGCGCGATGAAGCGGCCGTCGGAAAGTTTTTCGACGACGAAGGTCTCACGATAGGGCTCGTCGCCGGGAATGCCCGACTTGCCGCCGAGCGACAGCGTCACGGTGGCGCCGACGCCGGCTTCATGCGCGGCTTTCGCCGATGCCGGATCGTAGATCGCGCCCGTCGCAGCACTCGCCTTGTTGCGTACCAGCGCGCGTAGCATGCCGGTGGTGTCGGAATCGCCGCCGGCGCCGGGATTGTCCTGGGTGTCGGCGATGATGATCGGCTTGCTCGCGCTCTTGGAAAGCTCCATGGCGTGGCGGACGCCGTCATCGGGCGACCAGATCTTGCCGTCGAAATCGTCCTCGTGGCTTTCGATCAGCTTGACGATCGCATCGGCCGCGCGGTCGGCATCGGCTTGGGTCTTGCCATAGGCAAACACGCTCGGCCCGCAATCGCGGAAATCGGCGGCGGGGAAGCCGGGCGCGAAGGACAGCGTCGGAACCGCGTCGCTCTCCAGCGCGGCAAGCTTTTCGTAGATGCCCTTGGTCGGCTGGTCGTTGGTGCACTGCCAGCTGATCGGAATCAGGAACGGCAATTGCCGGAAGGCCTTTGCGAAACGCTGCCTGGTGTTCAGGAGGAGCGCGAGATGTTTGGCCGAGGCGCGTCCGGTCTCGGCCATGTCGACATGGGGATAGGTGCGGTAGGCGATCAGCGCGTCCGCATGCTCCATCATCTCGGGCGTGACGTTGGCGTGCAGGTCGAGGCTCGCGACCAGCGGAATGTCCTTGCCGATGACGCGGCGCACGCGGGCCAGAATCTCGCCTTCGCCATCGTCGAGATGTTCCGTGACCATCGCGCCGTGCAGATCGAGATAGACGGCGTCGATCGGGCCGGCGGCTGCGATGCCGTCGACCATCGTCTTGACGATACGCTCGAAGGCGTCCCTGGTGACATGCGCCGAGGGGCTGGCGCCGCAAGCGATGGTCGGGATGAGTTCCCAGCCGAGGGCCTCGGCGCTGTCGACGAAACCGGCGAGGCCGACATTGATGCGGCGCATCACCTTCAGCACGTCAGGTCCTTGCGTCATCGCCGGCCAGCCGCCGCCGTGCTGGAAGTCCGCGAACGTCGCCTTCGTCGGAGCGAAGGTGTTGGTCTCGTGCAGGAAGCCGCCGACGGCGATACGTGTCATCAACTCAAGTCCAGCAATTGAAAGTGCGCGACGTTAGCCCTGTGCTTGCGGCGAGAGCAAGCCGGGAAGCAATCGCGCCATGCATGGCGTCAAGCCGTTTTGGGAATGCTTGTCGCAACCGCCGTCATTGCGAACGCGGCGAAGCAATCCAGGTTGTCCCCGCGGAGGGATTCTGGATTGCTTCGCTGCGCTCGCAATGACGAGGAGAGAGACTAGGCGCTGGCCGCCACACCCTCCGACACCGGCCGGAAGTTCGCAAAATCCCAGCCGCGGCCCGGCGCTGCCTCGAGCAGGGCTCTGGTGTACGCCTCCTTCGGATGCGTCAGCACTTCAGCGGCCGGGCCCTGCTCGACGACGCGGCCGTGCTGCATCACCACGACCTCGTCGCAGATCTGCGCTGCGACGCGCAGATCGTGAGTGATGAACAGGATGGCGATGCCGAGCCGCTGCTGGATCTCGTCGAACAGTTCTAGCACCTGCGCCTGCACGGAGACGTCGAGGGCGGAGACCGCCTCGTCCGCGACCAGCACGTCGGGATCGAGCGCGAGCGCGCGGGCGATCGCAATGCGCTGACGCTGGCCGCCGGAGAACTGGTGCGGATAGCGCGCGACCGCATCGGCGGGCAGGCCGACCAGCTCGAGCAATTCGCGGGCGCGCTTCATTGCGTCGGTATGCGACGCGCCGTAATTGATCGGGCCTTCCGCGATGCTTTCGCCGACGGTGACGCGCGGGTTGAGCGAGCGGTAAGGGTCCTGGAATACGATCTGGATCTTCTTGCGATGCGGCTGCAACAGCCGCCGCGAGATGTCCGAGATCTCGCGGCCGGAGAGGCGCACGCCGCCGGAGGTCGGGTCGATCAGGCGAACGATGCAGCGCGCTACGGTCGATTTGCCTGAGCCGCTCTCGCCGACGATGCCGAGCGTGCGGCCCTTGCGCAGCGTCAGCGTGACCTTGTCGGCGGCGACGACTTCGCGGCCTTTACCGAAGAACGCGCGCTCGCGATAGACCTTGCCGAGCTCGTTGGCCTCCAGCACCACCGGTTCCTTGGTCTCGGGCCGTGCCGCGCGCGGCACCAGGCTCGGGACCGCCGAGAGCAGGTTGCGGGTGTACTCCATGGTCGGATTGCGCAGGATGGAATCCAGCGTTCCGGTCTCGACCAGTCGGCCCTGCCGCATCACCGCGACGCGGTCGGCGATTTCGGCGACCACGCCCATGTCGTGGGTAATGAAGAGCACGGCGGTGCCGTGATCGCGCTGGAGGTCGCGGATCAGTGTCAAAATCTGCTTCTGCGTCGTGACGTCGAGCGCGGTGGTCGGCTCGTCGGCGATGAGAAGCTTCGGTTCGAGCACGAGCGCCATCGCGATCATGATGCGCTGGCGTTGACCGCCGGAGAGTCGGTGAGGGTAGGAGGCAAAGATGCGCTCGACCTGGGGCAGGCGCACCTGCTCCATCATGTCGAGGATGCGCTTCTTGCGCGCCTTCGCATCGAGTTTGGTGTGCGCGCGGAGAACCTCGTCGATCTGGCGACCGACCGGCATCACCGGATTGAGTGCCGTCATCGGCTCCTGGAAGATCATCGCCATCCGCGTCGCGCGGAGCTGCCGCAGGTGGCGGTCGGTCGCGGTGAGAATCTCCTCGCCGACCAGCTTGACGCTGCCGCCGGTCGGAATCAGCGTGCCCTTCGGCAGCAGACCCATCGTGGTCAGCGAGGTCACGGACTTGCCCGAGCCGCTTTCGCCGACGAGGCACAGCGTCTCGCGCTCATGCACCTGGATCGAGATGCCCTCGATGATGTTTGCAGCATTCGGCTTCTTGCCGACGGAGACGACGAGGTTGTTGATGTCGAGGATCGGGCTGGTCATCACTTGATCGGTCATCATTTGCCTTCCCGCTGCTTCATGCGCGGATCGAGTGCGTCGCGGGCGGCGTCGCCGATCAAATTGATGCTGAGGATGGCGATCGAGAGCAGCAGGCCCGGCCAGAAGATCAGCGTCGGCTTGAGCTGGAAGTACTGACGGCCCTCGGCCATGATGTTGCCCCAGGTCGGCGTTTCCGGCGAGATGCCGGCGCCGAGGAAGGAGAGGATGGCCTCGGTGAGGATCGCGGAGGCGCAGACGTAACTGCCCTGCACGATCAGCGGTGCGATCGTGTTCGGCATCAAATGCCGCCACATGATCTTTGGCAGGGATGTGCCGACCGAGATCGCCGCTTCAACATAGGGTTCTTCGCGCGCCGATAGCACGACCGAGCGCACCAGGCGTGCCACGCGCGGAACTTCGGGAATCGTGATCGCGATCAGCACGGTCCAGAGGCTGGCGCCGGACAGCGACACCACGGCGATTGCCAGCAGGATGCTCGGCATTGCCATCAGGCCGTCCATGATCCGCATCATGACGGAATCGACCAGCTTGAAGAAGCCGGAGACGAGGCCGATCGCCAACCCAATGACGATCGACATGATCGCCGAGCCGATGCCGATCAGAAGCGAAATGCGTCCGCCATACATGACGCGCGACAGCAGGTCGCGGCCATAGGCGTCGGTGCCGAGCAGGAATTGCGCCGAAGAGGGCTTCAGCCGCTGCGAGGGCGCAAGCTGGATCGGATCATACGGCGCGATCAACGGTGCCAGGATCGAGATCAGCACGACCAACGTCAGGCAGATGGTCGCCGCCGCGATGATCGGCGTCGAGGTCAGGAATCCGAAGCGCGGCCGCAGCGGCGACGTGATCGGGATGGAGGACTGGGGAAGGGTATCGACAGACATTATTGTTGTTATCCTTAGCCCTAGTACCGGATCCGGGGATCGAGCAGCGTGTAGGCGACGTCGATCAGGAGATTGACGACGACATAGATCAACGACGTCAGCAGGATCATCGCCTGGATCACCGGATAGTCGCGCGCCAGCACCGCATCCACCGTGAGGCGGCCGATGCCGGGGATGTTAAACACGCTTTCGGTGACGACGACCCCGGAGATCAAAAGCGCAAAGCCGGTCCCGATCACGGTGATCACGGGCACGGCGGCGTTGCGCAGCGCATGGCGCATCATCACGGCGACTTCGTTGATGCCTTTTGCGCGCGCGGTGCGGACGTAGTCCTCGCCGAGCACGTCGAGCATCGCCGCGCGCGTCATGCGCGCGATCAACGCGATGTAGATGAAGGACAGTGCGCAGGTGGGCAGGATGATGCGCTCGAAGAACGGCCCAAAACCGTTCGAGATGCTGCGGAAGCCCTGCACCGGCACCCAGCGCAGGTCGATCGCGAAGACCTCGATCAGGATGTAGCCGACCACGAACACCGGCACCGAGAAGCCGAGCACGGACAGGCCCATCACGAAGCGGTCGATCCAGGTGCCGTGCTTCCAGGCCGCGATCACGCCCAGGGGAACAGCGACGATGACGGCAAGGATGATGGTCGACAGCGCAATCGAGATCGACGGCTCGACCCGCTGGCCGATCATCTTCATCACCGGAAGGTTGGAGATGAGTGAAGTTCCGAGATCGCCATGCAGCAGCTTGTTCAGCCAGGTGATAAACTGCACGATCAGCGGCTCGTTGAGGCCGAGCGAGGTGCGGATCCGCTCGAGCCGCTCCGGCGTGGCGTTGTCGCCGGCAAGAATCGCGGCGGGATCGCCCGGGGTGAGGCGGAGCAGGAGGAAGACGAACAGCGCCACCACGCCCATCACGGGCACGGCGGCGAGAATTCGGCGAAGGAGATATCCGAGCAAGTTGGATCCCGTCAGATTAGAGTCAAATCAGAGACAGCGGCTGGAGCCTGGGGTTCTGCCACCAGCCTAACATTTCAGCAATTCCCATGCCATCCGGCCCACCGTTTTTGCAGTGCGGTCAACTTGTTTCGGTGATCTGGCCCGGTTTTGGCGATGTGGCTCGCGCCGTTACTCCAGAGTCGCGAGCAGCCCCGCCATCAGCCGGCCGCGTTCGACCAGACTTTCAACCTCGATATACTCTTCGAGCGTGTGGCCGTTGCCGCCACGCACGCCCAGGCCGTCGAGAGTCGGGATGCCCAATGCGCCAGTGAAATTGCCGTCGGAGCCGCCGCCGGCGCTCGCATGCGGCAGTTCTGCGCCGAGCGACTTGGCGATCCCGCGCGCCTTTTCATACAGGGTCATGGTGCCGGCATCGGGCTCCCAGACCGGACGTGTCACGCCGCGCGTCACCTTGAAGGTGACGTCATTGGTTGTACCGGAGAGCGCCAGCATCCTCTCGACGCCGCGATCGAGGTCGGCCTGGCGCTTGGCCATCGAGAGCGCTTCGCCGGTGGCGGTCGTGGCAACGCAATTGACCCATTGACCCCCGTGCACGACTCCGACGGAGAACGTGCAGTCTTCGCCCGTCATCGCGTCGATGGCGAGGATTTGCCGCGCCATCTCGCGGATAGCCGAGCGGCCCGCCGACAAGGTCGCGCCCGCGTGGCTCGGTCGCCCGGTCGCCTCGAGATTGAACCGCGCGATCGCGTAACGTCCGGTGGTGACGCCGTTGTCGGCGCGGCCGGGCTCGGGCACCAGCACATATTTGTTGCGCGCGGCTTCCGCCTCGATGATATCGCGCGTCGAGGGTGTGCCGACTTCCTCGTCGGGAGTGAACAGCACGGTGATCGGCAGCGGCGTCGTGAACGAGGCGCGGGCCAGTTGGCGGATCGCTTCCAGCGAAAGATAATTGCCGCCCTTCATGTCGTAGATGCCGGGTCCGTAGCACTTGCTGCCCTCGCGCCGCCATTTCAGCTTCTCGATGGTGCCGGTGGGGTGGACGGTATCCACGTGTCCGGCAATCAAGATGCCGGGCTCGCCTTGCTTCGGATGCGGAAAGCGGGCGCGGATCACGCCGCCAAAGCCCTGGCGACCGGCGATGCGCTCGATCGTCGCACCCATGATCGCCATCTCCCGCGCTGCGATATCGAGCATGCGGTTCACGGCGCTCGCGTCCCAGGTCGGGCTTTCGCATTCCACCCAGCCGCGCAGGCCCTGGAGCATCGCTTCGGAATCGAAGGGAAGATTGGCTGGATTCATCTCAATGTCTCTCGAAAGTCTCTTGGGCTTCGGAACATGGAACGCGCATTGCATCGGCGCGGGGCAGGACAGGCGGAGAGCGTTGTAGAGCCAAACCGATCGTTGTGGAGCCCGTGCGCGCGCCGCTTGGGCTTGCAGCGAAACCGGATTGACGCGCTCGGCACTGTCTGCAACTCTCGAAAAGATAAAGGCATTGCATGAGGTTAGTTCGCCTAAAGAACGAACCGGATGCTCAATCAATAACCTGCCTTTGAACAGTTTCACGTCAGGAGAACTTTTTATGTTTAAGTTGATGCGCCGGGGGCCTCGCGCGTTCGCCTCCAAACTTGCGCTGTCGGTCGTCGCGCTTTCGACCGCACTGGCCTCGCCGGTGCTTGCGGCCGGCAAGACCATCACCGCGGTGATGCATTCGGATCTGCGCATCATCGATCCGATCTTCACCACCGCCTACATCACGCGCGATCATGGCTACATGATCTACGACACGCTCTTGGCGCCCGATTCGAACTTCAAGATCCAGCCGCAGATGGCGGACTGGAAGATCTCCGACGACAAGCTCACCTACACGTTCACGCTGCGCGACGGCCTGAAGTGGCATGACGGTGCGCCGGTGACGGCGGAGGACTGCGTTGCCTCGCTCAAGCGCTGGGCCGCGGTCGACGGCATGGGCCAGAAACTGCTCGACTTCACCGCGAGCATCGAGGCGACCGATGCCAAGACCATCACGCTGAAGCTGAAGGAGCCCTATGGCCTCGTGCTCGACTCGATCGGCAAGCCGTCCTCCCGCGTTGCCTTCATGATGCCGAAGCGCCTGGCCGAGACGCCGCCGGACAAGCAGATCCCCGAGCAGATCGGCTCGGGTCCTTTTAAGTTCGTGCAATCGGAATTCCAGCCAGGCGTGAAGGCGGTCTACGTCAAGAACACCGATTACGTGCCGCGCAAGGAGCCTTCGAGCTGGACCTCCGGCGGCAAGGTGGTGAAGGTCGACCGAGTCGAGTGGATCACCATGCCGGACTCGCAGACCGCGGTGAACGCGTTGCAGTCGGGCGACATCGACTTCGTGGAAAATCTGCCTTACGACATGCTGCCGCTGCTGGAAGCGAACAAGGAGATCACGATCGAGGTCTCGAACACGTTCGGCTTCCAGACGCTCGGCCGGATGAACTTCCTTTATCCGCCGTTCGATAATGTCAAAGTGCGCCGTGCGGCCTTTCTGGCGATAAACCAGAAGGACGTTCTCGACGCGCTGGTCGGCAACGCCAAATATCAGAAGATCTGCGGCGCCTTCTTCGTGTGCGATACGCCATTCGCGACCGAGGTCGGTGGCGAGACCCTGGTGAAGGGCAACGGCATGGCAGAAGCCAAAAAGGCGCTCGCCGAGTCCGGCTATGACGGCACCCCGATCGTGATCATGGCCCCCGGCGATGTCACGACGCTGAAGGCGCAGCCGATCGTTGCGGCTCAGTTGCTGCGCGAGGCCGGCTTCAAGGTCGACCTGCAAGCGACCGATTGGCAGACGGTGGTGAGCCGCCGCGCCAGCCAGAAGCCTCCGAAGGAGGGCGGCTGGAACATGTTCTTCACCAACTGGGTCGCGGCCGACGTTTCCAACCCGATCGCCAATCTCTCGATCGGCGGCCAAGGCAAGAAGGGCTGGTTCGGCTGGGCCGAGAACGCCAAGATCGAAAAGCTCAAGGACGACTTCGTTCGCGCCGCCTCGCTCGACGATCAGAAGAAGATCGCCGCTGACATCCAGAAGGAAGCCTATGAGCAGGTGATTTACATCCCGCTGGGGCAGTATCTCCTGCCGAGCGGCTGGCGTAAATCGCTGACCGGCGTGCTCGACGGTCCCGCGACCCCGCTGTTCTGGAACGTCGACAAGTCGGAGTAGGGCGAAGACTCTTCCTTTCGTCCGGATCATCATGCGGCGCCGCTGTCACCAGCGGCGCCGTTGTCGTTTGTCGATCTTAGTCGTTTGTCGACCTTGCGCCGGCTGAGAAGGCGGACGTTTTCAATCTTTTCCAGTTTCCAATCATTGCTATTTGTTTCCGTCCTGAACTAGATGTGCCGTCTTTGCGCATCACCTTCCTTCCTCCATTTGATTCCAGTGCCGATCGATTTTGCATTCCAAGCGATGGCCGAACGGTCCGATCGCGCGCCGGCGCGATGGCGCCGCCCATTCCTGCGTTGGCTCGATGGCGTCGAGACGGGCTGGGCCGTGCCGCTTCTCATCGCCTGCTTCGTCGCGATCTGGACACTCTATCTGGCGGTCGCCTATGCCGGCGGCGGTCTGCACCCCGATACGCTGGAGGCCTGGACGCTGGGGCGGCATTTCGCGTGGGGCTACCCCAAGCATCCGCCATTGACCGGCTGGGTTGCCGCGAGCTGGAGCGCCATCTTTCCGCTCAGCGAGTGGTCGCTGCAATTGATGGCGATGACCAATGCCGGGCTTGCGCTGGTCTTTGTCGACCGGATCGCGCGGCAATTCGTGACGGGGCACAAGCGCGTCCTGGTGCTGTTGCTCCTGATACTGACGCCGGCCTATCAATTCCATGCCCAGCGCTTCAATGCCAATGCGGTGCTGCTAGCCGTCTGGCCGCTGGCGACGTGGTGCTTCCTGCGCGCATTCGAGACCCGCTCGGCGTCGTGGGCGATCGCCGTGGGCGTCACGACGGCGCTGGCCATGGCCGGCAAATATTATTCGATCTTCCTTGCCGCGAGCTTCACGTTTGCCGCGCTGGCGCATCCGGCGCGACGCGCCTATTTCACGTCCGCCTCGCCCTGGATCTCGGTCGTCGTCGGGCTTGCGTCGCTGTCACCGCATGTTCATTGGCTCGCCACGACGGGGGCACCGACCTTCACCTACGCGCTGAACCATGCCAACGGCACTGCGGTGAGCTCGCTCGGTGAGGCCAGGAACTTCCTTCTGGGGCTGTTGGCGGCCATCAGTGTGTCAGCCGTCAGCTGGATGCTGATCGCTGGCACGCGGCTGAAGCAGTTTCCGGACGATTTCGCGGCGATGAATCCGGGCCTGCGGCTCCTCTTTTACGTTGCCGTCGGCACGATCGCGCTGCCGGTCCTGGTCTCGCTCGCGATAGGCACCGATCTGCCGTCGCTCTGGGCTTTGCAGGGATTGTTTCTGTTCGCCATTCTCGTGGTCTGCGGCACAAATTATCCGATCGAGCGCTTTTACACCGTCAACCTCACCTTGATCGTGGCCGGCGTTGCGCTCACGGCCGTCCTCGTCGCCGCGCCGATCCATGCCGTCTACCGCAACGATCACGGTTACGAGGAGGGGCGCAATTTCTATGCGGAGGCGGCCAGCGAATTGACACGCGAGTGGCGCGAACTGACAGGCGAGCCGCTCGCCGCCGTCAGCGGCGACGATGCGCTGGCCTTCGCGTTGGCCTTCTACAGCCCGGACCACCCGCACTACGTGCAGCCGTTCGAGGATCAATATCCCGGGGGCTTGCCGGGCAAGACGACGCTGGACCGCGGTTGGGCCGCGCTCTGCTTCCGCGATCAGGATGATTGCAGCCGGTGGATGGACGGGGTGGCCGGGCGTGCCGGGCACTTCGTCAAAAAAGAATTTATGGTCCAGGCGCAGCTATGGGGCCGGCCCGGTCTCACGCGGGAAGTGGTTGTGCTGATGGTGCCGCCCCGTGGAAGCGGCGCGGCACCCGAGGGCGTCGCGGACGATTTCAGCGCCAGCAGGCGCGCAACGGAATAGACTTCTTGCTCAACAGTGGCTGTCGCGGACCCGCTCGAGCCCTTCACTCGCGAATGGCACGGTGAAGGCGGTCGTTTCGGCGTTCGACGGCGTGCGTTCCGTTTTCGCCCGCTCCGCGGCGTCGTGGTCTTTACGGTGTTTCGGTTCCATTGAAGCGCCTTTTCAAATTGTTGCAGTACAACATCGTGAGCGCCGCGAAGTTCCTCACCCGATGGCGCGCTGATGGTGCTTGAACAGCCGTCCCCTCTCCACCACCAGCACGATCGCGAGCGCGGCGAGTGACGACACGAAGAAGCCGACCGAGAACGGCAGCAGCGTGCCGTCGAAGCTTTGTCCGATCGCCATGCCGACGGCGATGCCGATCAGCGTGGTGATCGAGCCGTAGAGCGAGGACGCCGTGCCGGCGATGTGGCCCTGCGGCTCCATGGCAAGTGCGGTGAAATTGGCGACCATCATGCCGAACGAGAACATCATCAGCGCCGAGAGCACCATGAACAGGGGAAGCGGCAACGCGCCGAGGCTTTCCGTCAGCAGCATCACACCCGCCACGGCGGTGTAGAGCGTCAGCGCGCCGTGCGAGATCACGCGCATGCCGAGAGTTCCGACGAATCTTGCGTTGAGGAAGCCGGCAATGGCGGTGCCGGCCGCGATCGCGGCGAAGGCGAGCGGAAAATAATGGCCGAGGTGATAGATGCCGACAAACACCTGCTGGGCCGAAAATACGTAAGCGAACAGCGCACCCATGACGCTGCCGGCGGCGAGCGCGTAGCCGAGAGTTTGGCGATGGGTCACGGTCTGCCAGTAGGCCGTGAGCACGTCGACCGGCGCGAGCGACCTGCGTTCGCTCTCAGGCAGGGTCTCCGGAAGCCGCAGCACCGACCATGCGAGCGCGAGCAGGCCATAGAGCATCAGCACGACGAAGATGCCGCGCCATTGCGTCACCAGCAGCACCGCCTGTCCAAACGAGGGGGCGATTACGGGGACGGCGATGAAGATCATCATCGCAAGCGACATCACGCTCGCCATGCGGCGGCCGACGTAACAGTCGCGCACGATCGAGGTCGCGATCACGCGCGTCGCCGAGGTGCCGAAGCCCTGCAGTGCGCGCGCCAGCAGCAGTGTCTCGAACGACGGCGCGGCAATCGCCAGCACGCTCGCCACTGCATAGACCGCCATCCCGCCGAGCAGCACCGGGCGGCGGCCGAAGCGATCCGACAGCGGTCCCATGACGAACTGGCCCGCGCCAAAGCCGATCAGGAAGGTCGACAGCACCAGCTGAAGATGATTGGCGACGGGGATGTTGAAGGCCGCCCCGATATTGGGCAGCGCCGGGAGCATCATGTCCATGGCAAGCGGATTCAGCGCCATGATCGACGCGATCACGATGACGAATTCGGGAAAACCCATGGGGCGGTGTCCCGAGGACACCCAATCGTCGGCATTGACGTCGGACAAGTAGCTCACCTCTGATTTGAGGCCCTTGTCTAACCCCGATGCTGCGATGCACAAGCGATGATTCGGGATGGCTGGCAGGCGGTGCAGGAGCAGACAGGAATTGATGAGGTATCAGCGCTCGCGGCAGCGGCGCTCGGTGGGATCATCCGCGCAGCTCTCGTGGTGCGGGCAGCCGGGGTCGAACCGGCACAGCGCTTGCGCGCCGAGGGATTTTAAGTCCCTTGCGTCTACCAATTCCGCCATGCCCGCTTGATCCAACGAGATCAATCACTTAAGTCCCTTGCCGGCGGTCTGGAATTGGCGTTTGCAGGCCGGAGGGGCGGTTCTTCCTTAGGCGAGCCGGCGGCACAAGGCAAAGCCTCAATCCGGACATGTGTTGTTGCTTTAGGCATTCTCAATCGACGGGGACTATTCATCCGACATGTCAGCTTTGATTCGATGTCTGCTTTGACCCAATATCGCCTGCGCACGTGCCGCGTGGCCGCCGCGCTGCTCGCGGCCGGCTTCGCGCAGTCCGGCTGCGCCGGCATGAGCGAGACGGTCGCTCCGGCGTTTGCCGATCCCGGCAAGTACGAATTGTACGATTGCAAGCAGCTCGAAGGCGAGCGCAAGTCGCTCGCTAGCCGCACCATGGAGTTGCAGAGGCTGATGGACAAGGCACAGACCGGCGCGGGCGGCGCCGTCGTGTCGGAGCTTGCCTATCGCAACGACTACGTCGCGGTCCGCGGGCGGGCGCAGATGGCCGAGGACGCTTGGCGCCGCAACAAGTGCCGGGAAACGCCGCCCGAAGAGAAGCCGGCCGCTGCGCCGGCGCCCGCAGCCAATCCTGGTCCGATCAAGCCTGGCCCGAAATCGACAAGAGCAGTGCGCTGAAACCAGCGCCTCGCATCAGGGGCGCCAGCCGTAAATCCAGTCCTGCCGTGCCAGCATAAGTTCCGGGCCGAGGGCGCGGACCGCAAGATCGCGCGCGTATGCGAGCGGCCCACCGAAATGGTAGATGCGGCCTTGCTGCCGCGCGGTCCGCTGCACCCGCCGCACGCGCGTCTGGCGCGTACGCCCGTATTGTCTCAGCGCAGCTGTGATGCCCGCGGTGCTCTCGGCGATCTCAAGGCTCAAATGCTGCGCGAGCACCGCGGCGTCCTCGATCGCCATGCCGGCGCCCTGCGCCGCAAACGGCAGCATCGCATGCACGGCGTCGCCGAGCAGCGCGACCGGGCCTTTGCTCCAGGGGCAGTCGTCGGGCACGTCGAACAGCGCCCATTTCCGCCAGCTATCGACCGTGGCGAGCATCATGCGCGCCGCGGGCGGCCAGCGTGGCGCGGCGAAGGCGTCCATCACCTCGAGGGGATCGCCGGGCGTGCTCCAGCCCGGTCTGTTCCAGGTGCCCGGCAGCACCGCGACCACGTTGATCTGGCGTCCGCCCGCGATCGGGTAGGCGACGAGATGGGCATTCGGGCCCATCCAGAGCTGGACCCGGCGCGCGGTGTAGTCCTTCGGCAGCTGCGTGGCATCGAGCGTGCCGCGCCAGGCAATCAGCCCGGAGAAGCGCGGCTGCACCTCGGGAAAGAGATGCTGGCGCACCGTCGACCAGATGCCGTCCGCGCCGATCAGCGCACTGGCCAGATCGCTGCGCCGGATCGTGCCGCTGCGATGGACGACCGTCAGCCCCTTGGCGTGAGGCGCGACGTCTTCGAAGGTCGCGCCGAGTTTCAGATCGATATCGGGATGGTCGGAGACTGCGCCGGCGAGTGCGGATTGCAGGTCGGCGCGGTGCACCACCCAATAGGGGGCGCCGGCGCGCGCGGCGGCGGCTTCTCCCAGCGGCATGCGCAAGAGTTCGCCGCCGGCCCGCGCACTCATGATCGAGACCGCCTCCGGGATCACGGCACGCAGCCTGAGGCGCTCGGTGAGGCCGAGCTCGACCAGCACGCGGCTGGCATTGGGAGAGAGTTGCAGACCGGCGCCGACTTCCTCGAGCCGCTCGGCCTTTTCCAGTACGACGATGCGGAAGCCGCGGGCCGCGAGCGCAAGCGCAGCCGTCAGTCCACCTATGCCGGCACCGGCGATGACAATTGTTCGGGAGAGCGCCACCCCTGACCGATGGAAGCGATCAGGCGACCTTGTCCTTCAGGACGCATTCCGGCGGACGGGCTTCGCCCGCCTTCAGGTCGGCGGCGAAACGGTACAGCGTCGAGCAGTAGGGGCAGATGATCTCGTTGTCGTTGCCGAGGTCGAGGAAGACGTGCGGATGATCGAACGGAGGGTTGGCGCCCACGCACATGAACTCTTGCGAGCCGATTTCGATGACGGGGACACCGGCATCGTTGTGGAAGTGCGGGACGACATGGTCGGACATCGTACTCATCCTGGAGTGGCAATGGCGGCAGACACAATCACGACTGACGCGGCATTATTAAGGCGCCGCGGACCATACTGGTGGGTGTGGATGATTGCTAGCCCAGCGGAACCGAAAGCCCCGCAATGCCCCATGCTCATTTGCTCATGCAAATTCGACACAATCTTGCGGCCTGAGAGAAGCCCTTCTTTCGTCGGGGACGTTGTGTCGCAATTTTGGCATACTATGTCTGTGGACGAGCGTAATTGCGACGAAAGACGAACCGTCAGGCGTCAACGATCTCAGGACCGTCCAGGCTCTCCGCATGAAGTGGTTGCGAATCAGCACAGCGTTGACCGGTATCGTGGCGTGCGGCTTCATGCTCGCGCAGGTAGCACCCCATGCCCGCGAGGCCGGCGCGATTCTGGCCGCCCAGGACGATCCCGCCGCGCTCTCCGAGATCAAGCTCGACGCGCTGCTGCGGCACAACGACCGCCTGATTCAGGACAACATCGAGATCGCGCTCGCATCGGGCGATGCCGATCTTGCCGACAGTTTTGTCGCGTTGGCGCGCGACCGCAACATCGCGCTGCCTGACGACCTCCTGAGCCGTGTCGGCGATGCGGTCAAAGCCGAAAATTCCACCTCGCATTTCGCAAAACGGTTTGCCACCGGTCTCGTCACCGGCAACGCGGACGATGTTGCGAGCCTGTCGGGGACCGTGGCCGGCGATCTCTTTGTCATCGGCGACATCCGGGACGTCGTCCGGGAGGGCAAGCACCTCGCGATGGGCGAGGAGACCGATCGCCTGGTGCTGGGCCTCGCGGCCGCGGGTCTCGCGGTTACGGCCGTGACCTACGTCTCCGTCGGCGGTGCCGCGCCGGTTCGCGCGGGGCTGACGCTGGTGAAGGACGCGCGCAAGGTGGGCCGGCTCGGCGAGGGACTGGCGGCATGGGCCGGCCGGTCCGCGCGCGAGGTCGTCGATACGCCGATGCTCCAGAACGCGGTTGCCTCCGGCTCGGTGCTGCGGCCGGGCCAGACCTTGAGCGCGATCAAGGCCGCGTTCCGCGCGGAAAAGGCCGGCGCGCTGGTTCGGCTCGGCAAGGATGTCACGCGCGTCGTCGAGAAGACCGGCACGCGCGGCGCGATGGATAGCTTGCGCATCGCCGAAGGCCCCAAGGACGTCGCACGCGCGGCGCGGCTCGCGGAAGCGCAGGGCGGCAAGACGCGCGCGATCCTGAAGCTGCTCGGCCGCGGCGCGCTGCTGCTGATCGGCGGGGCGTTCAATCTCGCACTCTGGCTGTTCGGTGCGGCCTTGACGCTGTTCGGCCTGTTGTCCTCGATCAAGGCGACGACGGAGCGCCTGACCCAGGCCTGGTGCGATCGCAGACGGGCGCGGCGACTTCGCCAGGCCCGGATCGCCGCCGAAGCCGTTCTGGCAAGCGCTGCCGTCACGGCCTAAGATACCTTTTCCCCTCAAGATTGCGGAACTGATGATGCCGAGCTTTCACAACGGCGCCGTTGAAATTGCCTATCTCGACGAAGGCGAGGGCGATCCGATCATCCTGGTGCACGGCTTTGCCTCCAGCAAGAACGTGAACTGGGTCTATCCGACCTGGGTCTCGGAGCTGCGCAAGAACGGCCGCCGCGTCATTGCGCTGGACAATCGCGGCCATGGCGAAAGCGCCAAGCTCTACGAGCCCGCGCAATACTCGATCCCGACCATGGCCGGCGACGTGCTGGCACTGATGGATCATCTCGCCATCCCGCAGGCTGATCTGATGGGCTATTCGATGGGCGGCCGGATGACGGCCTGGCTCTCCCTCAATGAGCCGCAGCGCCTGCGTTCGGCAATCCTCGGCGGCATCGGCATAGGAGGCCTGATCGAGGGCACCGGCCCCGGCGAGAACGTCGCGAAGGCGCTGGAAGCGCCCTCGCTCGACGACGTCTCCGATCCCGTCGGCCGCACGTTTCGTGCTTTTGCAGACCAGACCCGTTCCGACCGCAAGGCGCTGGCCGCCTGCCTGCGCGGCACGCGCGATCTCATGACGAAGGACGAAGCCGCGCGCATCGACGTGCCCGTGCTGATTGCGGTCGGCTCGACCGACGACGTCGCGGGTTCGGCCAGCGCACTCGGCGCCATCATCCCGGGTTCGGAAGTGCTCGACATTCCCGGCCGCGATCACATGCGCGCGGTCGGCGACAAGGTCTACAAGACTGGCGTGCTCGATTTCCTCTCACGCCGCGGCTGAGGCAATGTTGAGGCGAGGGGGTGTTGCGAAATTACCCCAAATTCACAGCATAAAGAGGCTGTGCTCCCTTCAGGGTTCCGGCGGCTAAAGCCGGCGGTCCACCAAAGGCCAATAGATGACCCGCCGCCGCATCACATATTTTTCAGTAAGCGCTGGTGGAGCGTTGCGGCATTGGGCTGCCTGGCGGCCCACTCCAGGTTACGTTCGCCATTGATCTTCACCCAGAACGTACGGGTAGGCGCATCGCTCCCATCTAGCGAGTTGAAGGTACATGAGGCCCTTTCTCGAATGATGGCGCCGATGGAGTCCTGAGCCTGGTAATTGATGAGTGCCACATACTGAACCGGCGGGTGGCGCGCAGCTTGCATCATGAAGCTTCTGGTTGACTCGGGTACGGCCCTCTCCGGCTCGGCGAAAAATTCGTCCCACGGGATCGTTCTTCTGGAGTGGTCCAGGTCAATTCGTTGATAGGTGGAGGGAACTGCTAACCGCTCTTGGATGGCCGTTTCGCAGGTCTGCACAAATTGAGAGGTGAAAGGCGGATAGCCATGGACGTAGGCATAACCAAGCACAGCGACACCGAGAACTGGGAATGTTGCGATGGCAAGTTTGATCTTCATCTATGACTCTTACACGTCTTCCAACTTGGCTTTGAGCGCTGGGCAACACGGTGCACTCTCAATCACGTATTTGCTGCCGCCGGCAACGGATGGACGGACCGTAACTCGAATGAGGCTAAGCGTGCATTAATCGGTCAGCACAACCGGCCAAATCAAATGTGCCACTTTGTCGCTGGCTGGGGCGGTGTCCATTCGGCTTTGGCTCCGGGCCGACCACACCAGGCCCGCCCAATGCAACCCCCACCGATGCAACGGACGAAGCGGCCAATCTCATCGCGCTTTCGTGTCATCGCCGAACGCCCGCGCCAGCGCCATCAGCACCACGAAGGTGACAACCCAGACCATCCGCGCGCCATAGCGGTCGTGGGGTCCGGAAATCACGCCGCAGATGAAGGCGTTGCCGAGCAGCGCCAGCACGACGGTTGCCGCCAGCAGCGTCAGATCGTCGAGCCGGCGATTTCTGAGCGACAGCGCGAGGAACACGACCAGCGCCAGCATCGAGGTCAGCGCGACGGGGACGTGAAGCCAGTTGACGCCGTCGAAATTGACAGCCCAGTGCTGCTGGCGCGCTGCGCGCATCGGCGTGACCTGCGCCGGGATGTAGCGCTCGATGATGCCGCGGGTGTGCGGGATCCAGCCATTGGTGCCTTCGCCGGTCGCGACATGCAGCAATTGCTGGCCCATCGCCCGCAACGCCGCGCCGGCCTGCCAGGCCGGATAGTCGGCGAGCGAACCCACGACGATGGTGCCCATCTCGTCGTTCATGCCTTCGAAGCGGCCGAGCGTGTTGAACATGCTCTTGCCCCACAGGAATTCGTCGGCGGTCGCCGGCAATTGGTCGCGATAGGGGCAGAGTTTGAGTTTTTCGCGAGGGCAATGGTCATTGAGATAACGCGCGACGATGCCGTCCTGCATCATGCGGCCGAAGGCGACGCCGGTGCCGCCGGGCGTCCATGTCCATTTGCCCGACAGCGCGTGGTTCGCCGACACCAGCATCAGGCCGCCGGCGACGATGGTGAGGCTCGCCTGAGCCAATCCCGCGATCGGAAGCCGCGGCCCCAGCAACGGCCGCGCCATCCAGCCCGCGACGCAGAGCCCGAGTAGCACGCCGAGCGTCGCGCTATGGGTCGCGGCGGCAAAGGCGGTGAAGACGAACAGCGAGATTTTTTCGAGCGCCGAGGTCCGCGGCCCACCGATGACCAGCAGGAATAGCGACAGCACCGACAGGCCTGCAAAAATATCGGTGAGCAACATGCTCGCAAGCCAGGGCAGCGCGGTCGACAGGATCAGGAGCAGGCTGATCGCGGCGAAGCGGAACGTTTGCATCATCGAGAGCACGCGCAAGGTGAGTTGCAACAGCCACAGCGTCGCCAGCGACTGGATCGCGAGGTTGATCCAGAAACCAGAACTCTCGCCATAGTGCAGATAGATGCCGAACACGGTGGAGCGGCTCGGGACGAGATAGCCCTCGTACCAGCGCGCCAGATAGCCTCCGGTATCCCATTGCAACAGCGGATAGCCGTTCCAGAACGCCGGCGCGATCATCAGCAGCGGCAGGGCGATCGCAGCCAGCCGCAGCCAGAGTGAGCCCGCGGCGCCCGCGCGCGCATGATCGGTGGTGATGGTCAAATCCGCTCCGTCCTCACTCGGACCATGCCCGCAATCACGGTTGAGGCGGAATTCACCAATAGTTTGACGCCGCCCGGCTTGAATTTGGCGAAACCCTGACCATTTTGAGCCGACCTTGCCGCCGGGGGCGTCGGAAGAAACTGTTGTGATTCAACGCGTTGGCATGGCCTCGCTGGGCAACGCACTGTTCACTCTCAGGCAAGCCCGTCAGGACTTTGTCGCCTAGACTGTGTTATAGAACCAGTGAAACGAGCCAATTCGAAAGAGCAGATCTCATGGCAGTGCATCAGGTCAATCCGGGAGGAAAGCTCGCAACGCTCGATCCGATCTGGGATCGGATCCGTGGCGAAGCGGAGGACATCGTCCATCGCGAGCCGGAGCTTGCGACCTTCATCTATTCGACGGTGCTGCATCACAGTCGCCTGGAAGATGCGGTGATCCATCGCGTCGCCGATCGGCTCGATCACTCCGCGCTGTCGGGCGATCTCGTGCGCCAGACCTATGACGAGGCGCTGCGCGACGATCCCGATCTCGGCAACGCGTTCCGCGCCGATCTCGTCGCCGTCTACGACCGTGACCCCGCGACCTCGCGCTTCATCGACCCGTTGCTCTATTTCAAGGGCTTCCACGCCATTCAGACCCACCGCCTCGCGCATTGGCTCTATCTGAAGGGCCGCAAGGATTTTGCGTATTATCTGCAGAGCCGGGCGTCTGCGGTATTCCAGACCGACATCAACCCCGCCGCGCGCATCGGCCGCGGCATCTTCCTCGATCACGCCACCGGTTTCGTCTGCGGTGAGACGGCACTTATCGAGGACGACGTCTCGATCCTGCATGGCGTCACGCTCGGCGGCACCGGCAAGGAGAACGAGGACCGCCATCCGAAGATCCGCCACGGCGTCCTGATCGGGGCCGGCGCGAAGATCCTCGGCAATATCGAGATCGGCCATTGCGCGCGCATCGCGGCGGGCTCGGTCGTGGTCAAACCCGTGCCGCACAACGTCACGGTCGCAGGCGTGCCCGCCAAGGTCGTCGGCGAAGCCGGCTGCGCCGAGCCGTCGCGCACCATGGATCAGATGATCAACGCCATGGGACTTTGAGATGGGACTTTGAGAGGGGACGTCGAGCTTGTCGGAAGGGGGCGGATTTTTCCGCCCCCTTCGCCCCAAAATTCTTTCATGCTGGCGGTTGGTCGCGTCTCGTCCTAAAACCCGCGCCAACCCAGATTTCGATTGGAGACTTGCCGTGGACGTGAAGGAAGTTAGGAAGCTCGACGCGTACCTGAAGCGCGTATTCGGCAATTCCAAGATCCGCGTCGTGCCGCGGCCGAAGAAGGATGATTCCGCCGAGGTCTATATCGGCGAGGAATTCATCGGTGTGCTCTTCGTCGATGATGAGGACGACGATCGCTCGTTCCAGTTCCAGATGGCGATCCTCGAGGACGATCTCGTCGATCAGGAGTGATGCGACGCGATTGGTGAGACGGAACTTCTCGCCCTCACCATTTAGTGTCTGACGCGGCGGTGCGATCAGCCGACGCTTTTCCCACATTCCGTCCATGCGAACAGTGCTGATCTCCGGGGCGGGGATTGCCGGGCCTACGCTCGCGTATTGGCTGCGTGCCGGAGGCTACGAGCCGACGCTGGTTGAACGCGCGCCCGCGCTTCGTCATGGCGGCTACGTGATCGATTTCTGGGGACTGGGCTACGACATCGCCGAACGGATGGGGCTGTTGCCGGCGATCGAAAGCGCCGGCTACCGCGTCAGGGAAATGCGGATCGTCGACGGTCGCGGCCGGCGAGTCGCCGGATTTGGTACGAACGTCCTCGACGATCTCACAGGCGGGCGTTACGTCACTCTGGCACGAAGCGATCTGTCGCGCCTGCTGTACGGTACGGTCCGCGATGGTGTTGAAACGATCTTCGATGAGGAGATCGTTGGCCTGGAGCAGCAGCCTGAGGGGGTCGACGTCCAGTTGCGGCGGGGCGGGAGCCGACGTTTCGATCTCGTCGTCGGGGCTGACGGCCTGCATTCGCAGGTGCGCGCCCTTGCGTTCGGCTCGATCGGGACGTTCGAAAGAAATCTCGGCTATGGCGTCGCGGCATTCGAGACCCGCGGCTATCGCCATCGCGACGAGAATGTGTACCTGATGCACAACCGGCCGGGCCGTATGGTTGGCCGTTTCGCGCTGCGCGATGATCGCACCTTGTTCCTCTTCGTGTTTCGCGGTGATGCAGGCGAGCCTGCCGCACAGAAGGCACAGCTGCGGGATCTCTATCGCGACGCCCGCTGGGAATGCCCAGACATTCTGAACGAACTCGAGCGCACCGATGATTTGTATTGCGACCGGGTCAGCCAGATCAGGATG
The DNA here is from genome assembly GCF_023074155.1 of Bradyrhizobium sp. 134. Taxonomy (NCBI): domain Bacteria; kingdom Pseudomonadati; phylum Pseudomonadota; class Alphaproteobacteria; order Hyphomicrobiales; family Nitrobacteraceae; genus Bradyrhizobium; species Bradyrhizobium sp. 134. Next base: position 318,123 of record NZ_JADPKX010000006.1, read on the forward strand.
GACGGCTGGTCGCGGGGCCGCGTCGTGCTGATTGGAGACGCTGCGTTCTGCGTCTCGCTCGTCGCCGGGCAGGGCTCGGCTCTGGCCATGATCTCTGCCTATGTGCTTGCGGGAGAGCTCCCACGCGCCGGCGGGCGCCACGAGGAAGCATTCAGCGCCTATGAGACCCGCCTTCGCAGCTATATCGGCGCCAAGCAGCGCGGAGCGGAGCGCTTCGCCGCGGCATTTGCGCCGCGGACGTCATGGGGATTGTGGTTTCGCAATCAGGTCGTGAAGGCGTTCTCGTTGCCGGGCGCGGCGAAATTCGCCATCGGCCGAGACCTTGCCGACAAGCTGGATCTGCCGACTTATCGCTGGAGCGATCGCAAGGTGATCGGCGTTTGAATGGCCCGGGGCTTTGAATTTTTCGAAAAAGACGAATTGTCGGCGGGGGCGAATTTTCACAGGCTGGCTTCGAAAATACGAAGTCATGCCAGGCACTTGGCTACTGTGCATGGGGTTGTTTTCGCAGTTTTTGTTTTGGAGGCTTGGGGCCGCGCGGCCGCTTACCCCTTCGGTCCCCGCAACTGCGTCGTCAGCTTCTCCATCGCTTCCGCCGCATCGCGCCACTGCGATAGCCAGCTGCGCGGAAAGCGGAAGGTGAGGTCGGCGCCGCCGACGCGGCGTTCGGCGAGGCACATGCCGGGCGTCGCTCCATCGCGGGTGCAGCGCGCGGTCAGCGCCGGACTTGCGGCAGAATAGAGATCCTCGCTGCCGTACGGCGTATCGGCGCGGAACATCCGCATCGTCAGTCCGTCCTGGGGCATTGCCGCGGCCTGGTCGAGATAGCGCGGATAGATCGTGGCGGTGCGCTGCTCGGGCGAGAGCGCATCGCGATGCGCGGCGATCGACAGGAAGATGCGGTCGATCGGCTGCATCGCCGCATCCACGCTGTCGGCGGTGACGTGCTTCGGCGCGCCCGGCGGCTCCAGCGAAGGGTACAGGAAGTCGAGATCGATCCGCTCCTGCGGCCCGGAGTGGCGCTGGATCTTCATGCGGATCGCGTTGGTCGGCAGGTTGAACAGCGTGCCGCCGACGCTCACTGGCAGCTTGTCCGGGGCGCTCGCGCCGCTCGAGCCCCAGGTCGGCCACAACAAATAGGCGACGAGCGCGACGGCGCACACCGCGGCAATGCCGCCGAGCACGATCGGGATCACGTGGCCCCGGGTGCGCGCCCGGGGAGACTGAGGGGAGGTTGCCGAAAACACCGTCATGAGCCGCGCGAATGAGCCGGAAGTCGGCGGATGGCCGACGAATCAGCGGCGAATATGCCACGTGGTGGCGATTTCGCGGAGCGTTCACCGGCTGCAGGGAAGGGAGAGAGGCCTGCGTGGGACGGCTGGCGGCGTTAACCTTCCCTTAAGGATAATGTAGCGTTAACCGGCACTCTTTGTCACAGGAAGGCTCTGGCGTTGCGTAAGGGCGGACCGTTCCGATGACACCTGAAGCTCTCAATACATTCTTCTCGATCGGCATCGGATTCGCGCTCGCAGGCGCGCTCGTGAGCGGATACCAGACGGTCGCACAGCGGCCCGCCGGCTTCGGTCTGTTGCAGGACGGCGTGGCGCCGAAGACCTTCGCGGCGGTTCCGTTTCTGGTGTTCGCGGCGCCTTTCATCATCATGCGCAACACCCTGCGCGGCAGGCAGCTGGAGAGCCGTCGCGTCGAATTCGTGATGATGGCCACCGTCATCGCCGGCTTCTGGAGCATGATGAGCGGCACCTTCTTCCTGATGACGCTCCGCGCGGCCGGCGTTCTGGTCTGATGCGCGCGCTGTAGGGCTGCCTGCGCGGCAGCCCTTTGCGTCAAGGCTGCCGTTTCGCTATGGCTGGGGTTGACCCGACAGGAGACCCTCATGGCGATCTACGAGCTCGACGGGCAGGCGCCCGACCTTCCCGCCGACGGCAACTACTTCATCGCCGAGACCGCCACCGTGATCGGCCGCGTGCGCCTGAAGCCGGGCGCGAGTGTCTGGTTCGGCGCGGTGCTGCGCGGCGACAATGAGTGGATCGAGATTGGCGAGGGCGCCAACGTGCAGGACGGATCGACCTGCCACACCGATCTCGGTTTTCCGCTTCACATCGGCAGGAACTGTACGGTCGGCCATAACGTCATCCTGCACGGCTGCACCATCGAGGAGGGCGCACTCGTCGGCATGGGCTCCATCGTGATGAACGGCGCCAGGATCGGCCGCAACAGCATCGTTGGCGCCGGCTCCGTCATCACCGAGGGCAAGGAATTCCCCGAACGGTCCCTGATCATCGGCTCGCCGGCGCGGGTCATCCGCACGCTCGACGACGCCCAGGTGCAGAAGATGGGCAGCGCGGCGAAGTTCTACGTCGCGAACGGCCCGCGCTTCACGAAGGGCCTCAAGCGGATCGGGTGAGCTCAGCTTCCTTCGGACTCGCGCGCTTCTAGTGCGCTTGCGACCTTCTCGTGCCCCGCGGACCATAGAGCATGCTCGTCGCTGCCGTCCTGGTACGGATTGGCTTCCGCCGGAATGTTTTGACGCGCCGCGCGTTCGCCTTCTGCAAAAGCATCGCGATCGTTCATCGTGACTGCGCCTTTCTGTTTCTGGAGCAGAAGATCAGCTTGAGCGTGATCGTGCCCGCCTTCCCGGTTTCAAGCTGATGCGACGGCATTTGTTCCGGAACCGGTGTTGGCTGCGGCGGTTGACGGGCGAAGGAGAATTTCGATGGCCAGCTTGCCTACAGCCCGTTCAATCAAGACCGTGATCGTGATCTTCGCCCTCGCCGCGATGCCGGCCGTATCGTTTGCGCAAGCCGCCGGCGGCTCCGCAGGATCGGCCGGAGGTGTCGCCAATTCTCCGGCTCCCGCGCCTGGCACCAACAGTCTAGGTACGGCGCAGTCATCGGGAACGAATGCCTCCTCCGGAACCACCACCGGGACCGGTGCGGGCGGATCCACCGACGCCGCCGTCAACGCGGAGAACCGGCTGCTCGACAGGAAGCTCAAGAGCATCTGCCGCGGCTGCTGATGCTCGCGCGGAAGTGAGACAGTGAAGCTGTCAGGAACGCCGCAAGCCGATTAGCTTGGTCCTGCTTTGAAGCGTGGAGCGTCTCCACGCGGAGGATCGAGTGATGTTACGCAAGATGATGATGGCGGCGCTCGCCGTCGCGGCAGTCGCGCTGTCGGCCCCACAGGCGGCCCAGGCGCGGGGCGGTTTCGGCCACGGTGGCGGCGGTTGGGGCCATGGCGGAGGCTGGGGCCACGGAGGCGGCTGGCGCGGCGGCGGCTTCTGGCCGGGAATCGCCATCGGGGCGGGTATCGCCGGCGCGGGTTATTACGGCAGCTATTACGGCTATGGCCAGCCGTATTACGGCAATCCCTATTACTATGGTACCGGCTACGACGATGGTGGCTATGGCAGCTGCTACGTCGTGCGCAAGCGCGTCATGACGCCGTCGGGCTGGCGCATCCGCCCCGTAGATGTCTGCGAATAGGCGGCGGTACCCGTTAAAAAACAAGGTCGCTGACGCAATATACCGTCAACGACCTTGCCAGCCCCGGACATTGAAATCGGCTCACGCCATCCGGTAATGGCGAGCATCGCTTGGAATCACACGGGCGAATGTGATCCAGTTCACAAGTCCAAAAATTTAGGCGGGCCGGCTGCTCAGCCGCGCGAGCGCTTGCGTGCATTGGCATGGACACGATGCCGTGCAGGTTTCCTGAGGGTATCCGAGGGAGGCTCCGCCTCGCTCGCCCGGGCGCTGGCAAAGGATTGCCGCAGGCCGTCGATGGACTCGTTGAGTGTCGTGACCTGCTCGGACAAACGCTTGGTGTCGGCCTGCTGGAATGCGAGCAAGCGCTTCACACTCTGAAGCTGGTCCTGCACGACTTGAAGCTGGTCAATCGATTCCTGCTGGGTTGCTTCCAGCCCCTTGGTCTTCTCGACCAACTGCTCGGAGGCTTGGGCGGTGCGAGCCTGAAGCTGCCGCGATGCCACCGCCCGGTCGGTCTCGGGAGCTGAGCCGGTATAGGCGCGCCAGATCGCGATCGAGGTCACACCGGCGATCAGCAGGAGGAGGGCGGCGGCGGTCAGCGCGATGGGCTGGGCGCCGAGGCGAAGAAGCGGGTTGGACGGTGCGTCCTCTGCGAGATCGATCATCGCTGACAAAACCCAAATTGAAACTTGGTGAGTGGCGAAGACCGGCAACCCTGAGACCGCCGGGTGTCCCGAAAGCGTTACGTTTCGGCAAGGAATGGGACCAAAAAGAGGCTAAGAGCAAAAAAACCAACAATCATGAGGCCTTGAGGCCTCGGAACGCCCGTCAGGGCAGAGATCAGGGCTGAAACGGCGAAAACGGACCTGAATAGGTCTTCGAGCGCGGCGCCGCATAGGGCCCGAGCCGGGAGGTCTTCAGTCCGAGTCGCACCAGTGATTCCGCCAAGGTCACCGCGGCGGCGACGCCGTCGATCACGGGCAGGCCGTGCGTGGCGGCGAGTTCATTGGCGAGATCGGCCATGCCGGCGCAACCGAGCACGATGGCCTCTGCGCGGTCGTCGCGGATCGCGGCCGTGATTTCCGTGGAGATTTTTGCGAGCGCGTCGGTGTTGCGCTCCTCCAATGCGAGCACCGGCACCTCGGCGGCGCGGACGCGGGCGCAGCGCTCAGCCAGGCCGTATTTTCGCAAATTATGCTCGATCGGCACGACGGAGACACCGAGTGTCGTCACCACGGCGAAGCGCGCGGCGATCAGGCTCGCCATGTGGAAGCCGGCCTCGCCAATGCCGATCACGGGTGCCTTTGCCGCGGCGCGCGCGGCGTCGAGGCCGGTGTCGTCGAAGCATGCGATGATATGCGCGTCCGCGCCGTCGCGATCGGCCTCGCGGATGCAGCCGAGCATGCCGGGGACGGCGAAGGCCTCGTCGTAAAATCCCTCGATCGAGACCGGGCCCATCGTAGGCTGGCGCGCGTCGATCAATGTGTCGGGCAGGGCGATGCTGCGCGCCGCGGAGGCAATCTTCGCGGTCATCGACGCCGTGGTGTTGGGGTTGACGACGTGGAGTCGCATCAGATCAGACAAGCCCTTTGCCGGCGTCCGAGCCTTTGGCCGCCTGTCGCTTGTTGAGCATGTGGATGGTGCCAAGCGCAAGCGTGATCACCGTGAACGAGACCGCCGAGATCACGGTGCCGAGCGCATAGATGTCGGGGTTGGTCACGGTGGTGGTGAGGCCCTGGAGATCGAGAGGCAGCGTGTTCACCGCACCGATCGCCTGGCTGGAGCGTGCGAGCTCGTCCCAGGAGAGGGTGAAGCCGAACAGGCCGATACCGATCACCGAAGGCAGGATGATCGGCAGCACGACATGACGGAAGGCCTGCCACGGCGTCGCACCGAGATCGCGCGCGGCTTCCTCGAGCCTGGGATCGAAGCGGTTGAAGATCGCGAACATGATGAGCAGGCCGAACGGCAGCGTCCAGGTCAAATGTGCACCGAGGCCCGAGGTGAGCAGGCCCATCGAGGTCTCGAAATTCTCGTTCCAGTGCGCTTTGATCAAATCGTCGATGATGCGGAATTCGAGCGAGATGCCGAGCGAGGTGATGATCGAGGGCACGATCAGGCTCGCGATCGCCGAATAAAACAAAATGCTCTGCGCCTTGAACTTGCGGCGAAACGCCATGCCCGCCGCGACCGACAGCACGACGGTGACGATCATCACGATAATGCCGAGCAGCAGCGAACGGCGAAAGGCCGCGCCGAGATCGACGATGCCGGTGCCCTGGAACAGTTTTGCGATCCAGAAAGTCGACACACCGTTCATCGGGAAGGTGAGGCCACCCTGCGGCCCCTGGAACGACAGCACGTAGATCGCGATCATCGGGCCGTAGAGAAACAGCGTGTAGGCTGCGAAGAAGATCGCAAGCACGTAGAAAGAGCGCGGGCGTCCTTCCTTCATGCTCTAGAGCTCCTTCTTGATGTCGACGATGCGCGACATCATGGTGATGATCAGGAACGTGATGACGAGCAGGATCACGGCGTTCGCGGCGGCGGCCGGGAATTGCAGCGCGTTCACCCGGGTCTCGATGATCTTGCCGGCGGCCGCGATCTGCTGCCCGCCCATCACGCCGATGGTGATGAAATCGCCCATCACGATGGTGATGACGAAGATCGAGCCGATCACGATGCCGGGCTTGGCGAGCGGGATGATGACGTTGACGAGCGTCTGGAAGCCGGTGGCGCCGGCGTCATAGGCGGCCTCAATCAGCGATTTATCGATGCGCACCATCGAGTTGAAGATCGGCACCACCATGAAGAAGGTGAAGAGGTGAACCAGCGCCAGCACCACGGAGAACTCGGAGAACAGCAGCCATTCAACGGGATGGTTGATCAGCCCCGTCTTGACCAAGCCTGAGTTGACAAGGCCATTGCGCCCGAGCAGCGGAATCCAGGCGATCATGCGGATCACGTTGGAGGTCCAGAACGGGATCGTGCACAGCAGCGACAGTCCCATCTGCCAGGTTTTCGACTTGACGTGGAAGGCGAGGAAGTAGGCGACCCAGAAGCCGATGAAGAGGGTAATGACCCACACGAGGAAGCAGAGCTTCAGCGTCTTCAGATAAGTCTTGGCGATCGTGCAGAGATCGGGGAGCTGCGCGATGCAGCCCTCGAACGTGTCGGTGTAGCCGCGGCCCGAGAAAGCCGGCAGCAACTGATATTCGTTGTAGTCCCAGAACGAGACGATGACGACGAAGACGAGCGGGATCAGGAAGAAGGCGAGGAACACCAGCATCATCGGCCCGGCCTGAAGCCAGGAGATGAAGGAGGGCGACAGCCGCACCGCTTTGCTGCGGCGCGCCGTCTCCGATCCCCGGACCAGGTCCGGGGATGCCTGTTGCAAAATGTCCTCCGACGTGTCCATCAGATTACGCCGCGATGAACTCGTTCCACTTGCGGACCATGTAGTCGTTCTCGTCCATCACAGCGTTCCAGCAGGCGACGCCACCCATGCGGTCCTCGTAGGAGCCGCCGTCGCGCACGGCGCCGGCCTTTTCGAGCAGCAAGCCGTCGGGCGCCTTGATGTCCTTTTCGGCCGCCTTGCCTTCCATCCAATAGGCCCACTCGTAGGGCTCCATATGAGCCTTCGCGGTGGAGAGCACGGCGGAGTAGTAGCCTTGGCGGTTGAGATAGGCGCCAGCGTAGCCGGACAGGAACCAGTTGACGAACTCATAGGCCCATTCGAGCTTCGCACCCGAGACGCCCTTGGAAACGCAGAAGCCCGAGGCCCAGGAGCGATAGCCTTCCTTGAGCGGCTGGAAGGTGCAGGCAATCCCCATCGAGCGGACCTTCGTCACCGCCGGCGACCACATCGACTGGATGACGGTCTCGCCCGAGGCCATCAGGTTGACGCTCTCGTTGAAGTCTTTCCAGAAGGCGCGGAACTGACCGGCCTTCTTGGCCTCGGTCATCACCTTCATGGTGAGATCGATCTCTTCCTTGGTCATGTTGCCCTTGTCGGCATATTTGTACTTGCCGGTGGCTTCCACGACCATCGCGGCATCCATGATGCCGATCGAAGGGATGTTGAGGATCGAGGCCTTGCCCTTGAATTCGGGATTGAGCAGCTCGGCCCACGAGCTGATCGGACGCTTGATGATATCAGGACGGATGCCGAGCGTGTCGGCGTTGTAGACGGTCGGGATCAGGGTGACGAATTCGGTCGCGGACGTCGCGAACTTCTTGGAGTCCTTGCCTTCGAGATAGAGCACCTTCCAGGGTGCGGTACCCTGGCCGCCGATCTTCTTGCCGCCGGGCGTCTGGCCCTTGGTGAAGACGGGCGTGATGTTGTCGAATTCCTTGATCTTCCTGGCGTCGAGGGCAAGGATGTTGCCCGAGGGCACGATCTTCTTCAGTGCGAAATATTCGGTGTCCAGCACGTCGAAGGAATTCGGCTGGGTCATCACGCGCTTGGTGACGTCGTCGGTGGTCGCGGTGATGTATTCGATCTTGATGCCGGTGTCCTTCAGGCACTGCTTGGAGATCTCGTCGCCCTCGTTCACGGCGGTGCCGAGATAGCGCAGCACCTTCGGCTCGGCCGACATCACGTAGGGGAAGCCGGTGATGGCGCCGGAGCCGGCGGCAAGGCCGGCGAGACCCGCGGTGCTCTTCAGTAGCGTGCGGCGGCTAAGGCCCTTGTTCCTGGTCGTTTCGGTCATATAACTCACTCCTCTGTTGCGCATTCCGGTGATTGATGGGCGCTATTGCAGACGTTGCGCCTTGGCGGGATCCCAGGTGGCCAGCACGCGATCGCCCGGCCGGAACTGGTGGACGTCGAAGGCAGCCTCGGGAAGATGGGAGAACAGGGCGGTCCCGTCTTCGAGCGTGAGCGAGACGGCGATGTAGGAGCCCTGGTATTCAGTCTGGGTCAGCAGCGCCGGCGCGCCGACCGCGCCGTCGGCGATCGGCACGATGCCGAGCTGATCGGCGCGCACGGCGATGAGTTTGCCTGCGTCGCTGAGGACGTTGTGACCGCCGATGAAGCGCGCCACGAATTCGGTGCGGGGGTGATGGAAGATGTCACGGGCACTTCCCTGCTGTTCGATCCTGCCCTGGTTCATCACCACGATGTGGTCGGCGAGCGCCATCGCCTCTTCCTGGCCGTGCGTGACCTGAACGAAGCTGATGCCGAGCTCGCGCTGCAGCCGCTTCAGTTCGCCCCGCATCTTCACCCGCAGGAACGGATCGAGCGCAGAGAGCGGCTCGTCGAGCAACAGGATCTGCGGCTCGGTGATCAGCGCGCGGGCGAGCGCGACGCGCTGCTGCTGGCCGCCAGACAGCTGTGCGGGGAGGCGGGCCGCGTAGGGCGTCATCGCGACCAGCTCGAGCAACTCACCGGCGCGCTTGTGCCGCGTCGCCCGGTCGATGCCGCGCATTTTCAGGGCAAACGCCACGTTGTCGATCACGGTGAGGTGCGGAAACAGCGCGTAGGACTGGAACATCATCGCCGTGCCGCGCTTGGCGGGTTCGAGATCGGTGACGTTCTGCGGACCCAGGATGATGTCGCCTTCACTGACCGCCTCGTGACCCGCGATCATGCGCAAGGTCGAGGTTTTGCCGCAGCCGGAGGGGCCGAGCAGGCAGCAATAGGTGCCGGCCGGGATCTTCAAATTGACGGTGTCGACCGCCAGCGTCGTGTCGTAGCGCTTGGTGACGGCGACCAGTTCGAGGGCGGCAGGAGTGGCCATGGCGTGTCCGGGGCGAGGGCGATGCTGCGCCTCTCTCCGCAAGGTCCATGCCAATCGCCCTTGAATCGTTCTCGGCCGGCCGAATTCCAAAACAGTGCAGCGGAGTCAGATCGTTAGATCGAATCCCACGGGCGTGGGCGGCTCGCCGCTTTCGCAGTTGCGTGCACACAAAACAGGCGCAGATTGTATAAAGTTTCGCCTGTGATTGGATACAGCTGGTCGATTAGGATTCGACGCCATCTTCGACGATCGAGTCCTCACCCCCATGGCCGCCAAGTCCCGACCGAAATCCGACGCGCCAGATGCGAGCGATCGCGTCAGCCGCATCCGGGAAGGCGTGACGGCGGCGATCCTCGAGCATCGCCTGCTGCCCGGCACGAAACTCGGCGAGGACGAGATCGGCGAGATCTACGGCGCAAGCCGAACGTTGGTTCGCACCGCGCTTCAACAGCTCGCGCATGAGGGCATCGTCAACATCGAGAAGAACCGCGGCGCCTTCGTCGCGCGGCCGACGCCTGCGGACGCGCGCGAAGTGTTCGAGGCGCGCCGCCTGATCGAGCCGACGATCGTCGATCACGCCGTTGACGCGGTGTCGCCGGCCTGGATCGGGCGTCTCCAGCGGCATCTTGCCGAAGAACGCGAGGCGGAGCTGCGTGGCGATGCTCGTGCTTCGGTCCGCCTCTCCGGTGACTTCCATCGACTCGTCGCCGAGATGAGTGGCCACAGCATCTATCTCGGTTTTCTCAAGGAGCTGATTGCGCGCTCCTCGCTGATCATCCTGCTCTACCGCCGGCACGACACGCCGGCCTGCGGCACCGATCATCACGCCGGGATCGTCGCCGCGATCCGCAAATGCGACAGGGAGGCCGCGCGCGCGCAGATGTTGTCGCATCTGAACGAGATCGAGGCCGAGCTGTTCCTGAAGGATCCCGCCGCCGACGAGTTGCGGCTCGCGGACGTGCTCGGGCTCTGAGCTCAACGAGGCGCGTCCGCACCCGGGTGGGCACGGCGACGGCTATTGCGGCTCCAATCCGAGAGTCTTGATCGACTCGAGCCAGACCGGCCCTTCCTTTTCGTAGAGCGCAATCGAGGATGCGCGATCCATGGCCGGCGAATCGACGCCGAAGGCATCGAGCAGCTTCTGCACGCGCTCGGTCTTGCCGCCTTCGACCATCAGCTTGGCGAGCATGTCGATCCGGTCTTCCGGCATCGCAGCGGGCGCTACCAGCGCGGTAAAGCTGATGAGCTGGAAGACATTGCCGGTGACCCCTTGCTCGGCAAATGTCTTGGTCTCGGGCAGCTTCTTCATGCGCACCGGTGTCGGCACGGCAATCGGGCGGCCGATGCCGGTATCGAGCACCGGAAGCGCAGCCTGATAGCTGCCGACCGCCGCCTGGATCACGCCGGCTGCAAGATCCTGCCACATCGGCGCTTCGCCGCGGTAATGCACGATGGAAATGTCGAGACCGAATTGGCGGTTGAGCTCGGCGATCGCAATATGCGCGAACGAGCCGATCCCGTACGAGCCGGCCGTGACCTTGTTGCCACGTGCGTACGCGACGAACTCTTCGATCGTCTTTGCATTGGTGGCGGAATGGACCACCAGCGGTAGATGCCCCGAAGGCGTCACCGCGACGATCGTGAAATCCTTGTCCGGATCATAGGCCAGCGATTTCAGCAGCAGCCGGTTACCGAGCAGGGTGGACGAGATCGTGTACATCAGCGTGTAGCCGTCGGCCGGGGAATCCTTCACCGACTGTGCCGCCAGCGCGCCGCTGGCTCCGGTCTTGTTTTCGACAATGACCGGCTGGCCAAGCTTCTGCGAGATATAGTCGCCATACGCGCGGGCGAAGGCATCGGTGATGCCGCCTGCCGGCGTGGAGACGACGATCTTGATTGCCCGGGTCGGCCACGCTTCGGCCCAAGCCGTTTCAGAAGCGGCTATCGTCAGGCATGCAATCGCGGCAGCCCAAATTTTCGCGGATGTCCGCACTTCGGCCTCCCCCTTTTCCCAGTGTGTCATTGGGCAGCCGGCAGCCACCGCAACGAGGTGTCACACGGGCAATGAGGAGGGTCAAGAAATCAAAATATCGTTTCACTGTGTGAAATGATCATTGCCGACCTGCAGGAGAACCCGGCGCGGCAAGCTTGGCGCCGAGCGCCTCCGCAAGTGCGGAAGCGACTTTCTTCATCGAAGGTACGAAGCGCCGCACGCCGTCCTCCAGACCGACCGCCTCGCGAAGCATCATCACGTTCATGCTGCCGAACAGCCGATTCCGCAAAACGACGGGTACGCCAATCGCCCACACTGCGCCGCCGAACACGCGGCGGCTGTAGGTCTCGTCCATCACCGCGAAACCGGCTTTGCGGATCGTGCGCAGCGCCTTCGTGAGCTTGTCGGGATTGCGCGCCAGATCGTTCCAGGGCTCGGGACCGAGGGCAAGCCGCGCGGCAATGCGCTCCTGCTCGGCGGGCTCGCAGAAGGCGAGATAGGCGCGTCCCATCGAGGTGCCGAGGACGGGAAAGCGAAAACCCGGCGGGCGGCTGAACAGCAGCGAGCCATCCACGCGCGTCGTGTGGGCGATGACCATGGACTCCTGATCGAGCACCGCGATGTCTGACGGCCAGTGGATCTGCTTGCGGAATTTGTTGAGGATGGGTTCGGCGATGCCGCCAATCCAGGTCGGCTCGTCATAGCCTGCGCTGAGCAGCAGCGCGCGTCCCGTCGGCGCGTAGCTGGTGGGCTCGGTACGGCGCACCACATAGCCTTCGTGCTCCAGCGTCTCGAGCATGCGGACGATGGTCGCCTTGTTGAGCCCCGTTGCCTTGTGCAGCGAGCCGACGGTCGACTGCCGTTCCTGATTGATCACCCGCAGGACTTCGAGGCCCCTGGACAACGCGATGACGGGACGGAACGACGTCATGGCAGCTCCTTGTGATTGCCTGTGCCGCTAGCCGATGAAGCAACGGCCGGGGGGACAGGGCAGCGCGCTCGATGCCATCGTCACCGATTGCGGGAAGGCCATGATGAGTCAAGTCCGCTGACGCGTTCATTTCGGTTTCGAGTAGAGCGGAATTCGCAGTCAATTCGATCGCTTGCTCCGCCCGGCGGCAATTTAGTTCCTGTGGTCAAGCTGGATTGTGCGCTCGCAACGCGTGTGGACGGTCGGGCGCTGCGACGTCACGTGACTAGTCCTGGCGAGGCGCACCGGCTATAGGATGACGCTCTGTCATCGAACTGTCATGTACCTGTAAATGCTGAAGTCAGATGCAACGCCGGTTCGCAAGCATCCGAGCGCGCGGGATGGGAATCCTGTTGCGAAGGACAACAAGAGAACGCAAGTTGTCGCCGGCTTCTTCAGGCAGCGTGAACCCGCCGAAGTAGTCGCTGAACCCGTGATCGATCAGACGCCTTCGCAAGACGTGGAACTGGCAACGGAACCACTCCGGTCGAGCGCTGCCGCGCATGGGGCCGGTGAGATCGAGCTCAAGCTTCTCGTCGATGCCGATCGCATGGCGCATTTCAACGCTGCGCCCGTCATCGCGGCGAACGCGCGCAACAAGGGCACGCGCAAACATCTCAAGTCCGTCTATTACGACACGCCGGAGCGGACGTTGCGTCGCAACGGCTTGAGCTTGCGCGTTCGTCAGAGCGGCGCGCGCTTCGTCCAAACCGTGAAGACTGATGCGGCGGACGATCCGCTCCGCCGTAGTGAGTGGGAGGCGAGCGTACCATCGCTTGCGCCCGATCTGGCTCTCGCGATGCCCTTCATTCCGGAGAAGCTTCGTGGCCAAGTGGAAGCGCAGCCGCTCGAAGCGGTCGTCACCGCCGATGTCCGTCGTCATGCGCGGATGATCGATCTGCCGTCGGGCACGGTCGAGATCGCCTTCGACCGGGGCGAGTTGACGGCCGGCAATCGTTCACTGCCCGTGAGCGAGATCGAGCTGGAGCTCAAGAGCGGCAGCGCGAGCGCGATCTACGAGATCGCGCTGCGGCTCGCGGAGCACGGCGACGTAATGCCGTCGATCCGCTCCAAATCGGCGCGCGGGTTCGATCTTGCCGCCGACAAGCCGCCCTCGGCGCGGCGTCCGCGAAAACTTCGTCTCGATCCGCCGGTGACATTGGACGAGGCGTTCGCGACAATCCTGCGCTCCTGCTTCCTCCATTTGCTTCAGTCGCTGCCGGCGGCCGAGGACGGCCGTAATCCGGAAGGCGTCCATCAGCTGCGCGTCTCGCTGCGCCGGCTTCGATCTGCGCTGGGTCTGATGCGGTCGGTCGGCGCGCTCAGCAATCTCGATGCGCTGCGGTCGGAAGCCAGATGGCTGGCGCAAGACCTCTCCGCCGCGCGCGACTGGGACGTGTTCCGGCTCGAGACCTTGCCGACGACCGCAAAGGCCTGTCCGTCGGTCGCGGGCTTCGATGCGCTGGGCCGGGCTGCGGCCGGGCGTCAGTCCGACGCCTATCGCAAGGCGCATGGCGCGCTCGAAGATCGCCGCTGCGCCGTGTTCCTGCTCGGACTCGGCAGCTGGATCGAGACGCGGGGCTGGCGCAACGACGTCGCCGCGCAGGATCTCGGCCAGTTTGCCGAGCCCGCCGTCAACTTCGCGCAGCGCATTCTGTCGGAGCAATATGCGAAGGTGCTCAGGCGCGGCCGCCGCTTCAAGTCGCTTTCCGCCGAAGGTCTGCACCGCCTGCGGCTCGCGACCAAGCGGCTGCGCTATCTCAGCGAGTTTCTGCTGCCGCTGTTCGCAGATCGCAAATCCGCGCGAAAATTCTCGCGCAGGCTGGCCGGCCTGCAGGAGCAGCTTGGCGCCTTCAACGATATGGCGGTCACGGCATCATTGCTCGACGGGCTTGATGCCGAGCCCGACTGCGCCATCGCCGCGGCGGCGATCGCCGGCTGGCAGGCGCGCGCGTCGGTCGGGGTGCAGCCCGCCCTGCAAAGCACATGGCGCGATTTCACCGCCGCGCGCGTGCCCTGGTCGCGGCAGACGCCGCAGGACTAAGCGAAGTACGCCCCCAAAAAGTTGCGCCCAGCCATTGGGGGATGGCTGGGCGCGCGCGAACCGGTCTGGGACGGGGAGGGGTGGGGATGTGACCGGGTCGCGTATCTCTTTCGTTTGTCTCTACTGATCTCTCGCGCTGGCGGTGGAGACCGCCGGCTTGGTGTCGCCGAGCGAGACCCAGACGTTTGGATCGCTCTGCGACTGGCGCTTGACGAAGCGGTAGCCGGTCTCCGTCCAGGCAACGACGTTCTCGTTCTGATTGTCGAGAACGAACTCGCCCTTGTCGGTTTTCACCGTCAGCACCGCATGTCCTTCGCCCTTCTTGTCGCGCACGACGGTGATGAGCAGGGCCTCGCGGGGCCATCCGGCATCGATCAGCATCTTGCGCTTCAACAGCACGTAGTCTTCACAGTCGCCGTAACCGTCCGACGGCAGCGACCATTTTTCGATCACGCCCCAGTGCTCCTGGTCGGTCAAAGGCTTGACGGTCTCGTTGACCCAGCGATTGACCTTGACGAGGTCGCGCCATGCAGCCTGCGACATCACGATGTCGCGCGGTTGCGTCGGTGCGCCCTGGCACTGGGCGGCATTATCCGCACAGAACTCGACCCAGCCGATCGGCGCACGCGTGGTGTCGCCGAGGCTTGCGTAGAGCAGACGGCCTTCGCCGGCCTGCGCTGCCGCGCTCATTCCGAAGAGCATGGCGGCCAGCGCCATTCCCTTCCCCTGTCCCCTGAAATCAAACATTGCGGCCCCCGTTTCTTGTTGGGACCACATTGCGCAGGCAGCTTTTGAGTTGCCGCTAAGTCAGTCAAGTCAAGTCGAGACGAATGCAAGTAAAACACGCGGCGAATTCGATCTATACTTGAGTCAAACTTGAATAAAATTCGATATGACTGCAATTGATTCAAATTTTATCGATTAACGCGGAAACGCTGGCGGAACCGTTGTTTGCACGCATCGGCGGCGCCCGCGTTAACTCGCGCGAGGCAGGTCACGACCCATGAAAAAGGCGGCGTCCGCGTCGCGGAGGCCGCCTTCAGTACTGGAAATGCAGTGGTTTTGGTGCCTTGGCGCTTTACCGCGCGGTAACGCTCTCTTCGAGAGTTTCTATCGGCTGCGAATGCATGAACTCGAGCGCGAAGCCGTCTTCGAGATTTCGGACCACGCGGCCCTGCACCCGGCCGAGCAGAACCGTCGATTTCAGCGGGGGACGGTTCTCGGCGGCGATGGCGGCGCCCGAGAGCGAGAGGTCGATGATGCGGCAGGTCATCTTGGTGCCATCCTCGAGCGTCAGCACCGCGATCGGATTGCGCGGTACGATACGATCGTGGCGGCGGTCTTCCGGCAAATTGAGGATGTCGCGGTTGGCGAGCCAGGTCAGCTGTGCCGCGAGCTTGTCGCGCTTTCGCGGTGTCGCACCGACCGTCATGGCGAAGCCATTGTCGATGATGCGGGTGATCTTGCCCTCGACGCGGCCGATATGGTCGAGATAGGCGACCACGCGGTCGCCGACATTGCCGATGCCGGGGGCCAGCAGTGCCAGCCCGCCCGGCGACATGTTGATCACCTGGCAAGGGAATTCACGGCGGTCCGGCAGCATGTAGCGGCCGAGCAGGTGAACCTTCACCCGCTGGAAACGCCGACGTTCCTCGGCGGCCGGAAGAAATTTTTTGTGCGCCAACGCCATTTTCACAACCCGACCCCCCGCCTGGCGGAGTCCGGGACGACCCTAAGGTGCACAGGGTTAATGCCGCGTTAGGATCGGGCGTGGCGATGACGAACAGACACAATGCGTTCGAAAAGCCACATCAGGGGCGGGCAGGCCAGCACCGTCAGCGCGCCGAGGTCGAGCGCGACCGCGGCCGTGCCGGCCGATTTGGCGAGCCGGCCGGCAATGGCCGGTCCCAGCATCATCGCGGCATAGAATAGAGTGTAGAACACGCCCATCCCGATCGCCCTGGTTTCAAGGGCAAGCACGCGGGCGGTGAGGCTCATGATCGGGCCGGCCGGAAGGCCCCCGAACAGGCCGATCAGGACGAGGATCGTGATCACGGCGTCGGACCGGCTCAGCCAGGCCAGCAGGGCGGCGACCACCAGGCTGGCCGCGATCGCCAGCACGAACGGCCGCTTGAAGCGATCGGCGAGATAGCCGCCTGCCGGCACTGAGATCACCGACAGCCACATCACGAGGCTGATCGCCGATCCCGCCGCGGCAATGCTCCAGCCGCGCTCGGCGAGCAGCGAGGGGCCGAACGAGAAGATCATGGCGAAGCCGACATTATAGAGGCCCCAGATCGCACCCGCGACGATCACCGCCAGAAGCGCGAGCGGATCAAGCCGCCCGGAGCCGGTCGCGCTGGCGGTTGCTCCCGGCGGCGATTGGTAGAACGTGATCAGCACAATGCCGATCGCGGTCAGCGCGCCGGCTACGAGAAACACGGCGCCTGCGCCGTAGGCCGTGCCGATCGCTGGCAGCACCAGCAGCGAGATCGCAACGCCCGCCGGCCAGGAGTTGACGAAGATGGCCATCGCGGTGGCGATCTCCTTGCCCGCAAACCAGTCGGTGCCCATCTTGGTGAGCTGCACGGTCAGCAACACGCCACCGGCGCCCGAGGCGAGCCGGCCCGCCATCTGCCAGCCCCAGACGTCGGTGGTGGCCATGACGAGACTGCCCGCCGTCATCAGCAGCAGCGCCACGATCGTGGTGGGCTTGTCGCCGAGGGTGCGGCCAATCGCGCCGCCCGGCAGCGCCAGCACGATGCCCGGTGTGAAATAGAGTCCGATCAGGATGCCGATATCGGCGAGTCCGACGCCGAAGCTCTGCTGCAGCAGCGGCGCGACCGCGGCCACGCTCTGGAACTGGAATGCGATGGTGAGGCGAACGACGAACAGGATCGCAAGTATGCCCCAGCGATTGCGCAACGCCTCATCTCCCCAAACCCTACATCGAGCGTGCGGTGGGGAGACGCCGGAGTCAACCGGCCGTCTTCCTCGCCGCGCGCCCATAGAGGAGACATAGCAGCGCAAGCAGCACCGCGGCCGAGAGCCCGAGCGACCAGTGAATGCCGATCGCCGCGCCGAACAGTCCGACCGTGATGCCGCTGAAGGCCCGCATGCCGAGCCCGGCCATATTGTAGAGGCCGACGACGCGGCCGCGAATGTCGGACGGCGCGTTCAACTGCACCAGCGCCTGCGCCATGGTGTTGAACGACAGCTCGAAGAAGCCCGCAAAGAACAACAGCACGATCGCGACCGGATAGATCCGCACCGAGGCGAAGCCGAGCAGCGCCACGCTCCACAGCATCGCGAGCATGATCGCGGTGCGCGGCGTACCCTTGAGCCGCCCCCAGGATTCCAGCGCAATGCCGGCGAGCAGTGCGCCGGCAGCATCGGCCGCGAGCAGCACGCTGTAGGAGATTCCGGGATCGCCATGGCCGAGATCGCCGGCAAAGCCCGGCATCTGGGCGTGATAGGCGTTGCCGATCATGAAGGAGGTGAGGCCGGCAAGCCAAGTCATCGCCGTCAGCACCGGCTGGGTGCCGATGGCGCGGATGGTCAGCATGATGTCGGCAAGGCCGCGCACGGCGAAGCGCCGCACGGCCACGCTGTTGTCGCGCACCGGCGCCCAGAACAGCCATAGCAGCATCGGCAGATAGAACAGCGTGTTGAAGATGATGCCATGCGAGGTGCCGAGCGTGAGCATGATGATTCCGCCGACGGCGGGCCCGACCAGAATGCCGAGATAGCGCGCCATCGCGTTCAGCCGCACCGCGCTCGGAAGATCGGCGGGGCCGACGAGATCATAGAGCAGCAATTGGTTCGGCGTCTGCCAGAGCACACCGGCGCAGCCGTGGATCACCAGCAGCAGCATCGCGTGCCACATCTCGATGGTGTCGGTGATGAAGAAGAAACCCCATCCAGCCGAGGCAGCAATAAATAGCAGCATGCCGCACTGAATGATGCGGCGCGGATCGACCCGGTCGGCGAGCCCGCCAACCGCGACCGAGAACAGCAGGAACGGCAGCCAATGCGACAGCACTGCAAAGCCCCCCAGCGTCGGCGAATGGAATTTCTGGAATACCACCCAGTAGCTGATCACATGCTCGATATTGTCCGCCATCATCGCCAGCACGTAAGCGATGAACTGGAGGCGGTAGGGCACCGACTTCATCGCCGCGAACGAGCCGGACGCGACCACGGGATTTTGGGGGAGGGGGTTCAAGGGGGCACCTGGGTGGGACGTGAGCCGTCCCTACACGGTCGCCGATGAGCGCTCAAGACACTTGGGAGTGCTTGGGCACCAGCCATGCACGGCTGCCACAAGCTCAACCGTCATCCTTCGAGGCGCGCAAGAGCGCGCACCTCAGGATGACGGCGGTGGTTGCGGCGGCGCCGTAGCCCGGATGAGCGAAGCGACATCCGGGGCCGCTGCTTCCCGCATATCGCTTCGCTCATGCGGGCTACGAACAACCACGACTTGGCACGACCGCGCATCTCACATACGCTTCGCCTCAAGCCTGCACCACCAATCATAACAAGCGGGCATCGAGGAAACAGCCATGGACCAAATCCGCGTCTGCACCCACGCGGGACCGGGCAGCGAGCCCGTCATCCGCACCGTGCCGTGGCCGAAGGTCGGCAAGAGGGGCGCGCTGATCAAGGTCGGTGCCTGTGGTGTCTGCGGCACGGACCTGCACATCCTGAAAGGACATTGGCCGAGGCCGCTGCCATGGCCGTTCACGCTCGGCCATGAGCTCGGCGGAATCATCGTCGAATGCGGCGACGAATTCACCGAGGACTTCATGAGCAAGCCGCTCAAGGTCGGATCAAAAGTGATGATCCCGCCGCTGATGCCCTGCGGCCGCTGTTATTACTGCATCCATTATCCCCTGACCGCCAACAAGTGCCTGACGCCGGTCTATTACGGCCGCTATCTCGGCTTCGACAAGGCGCCTCACATGTGGGGCGGCTGGGCCGAATATGTCTATGTCGATCTCGACATGCTGCCGGGCACCAAGATCTACAAATTGCCGGACGACATGTCGCTGCGTCTGGGTGCGCTGTCGGAGCCGCTGACCTCCTGCATCCGCGCCTTCAATCGCGCCAGCCGCGCCGGTGGTTTCACCTGGGGCGACACCGTGGTGATCCAGGGCTCGGGCCCGATCGGCATTCTCGCGGTCGCTGCTGCCCAGGAGATGGGGGCAGGGCGCGTGATCTGTGTCGGCGCACCGGAGGAGCCCCGGCTCAAGCTCGCGCGCGAGTTCGGCGCCGAGGCGACGGTGAACATCGACGAACTGAAGTCACCACAAGATCGCATTGGGCGGGTGCGTGAGATCGTAGGCCACTTCGGCGCCGATCTGGTGATGGATTGCTCGGGCCACCCCTCAGCCGGCCCCGAAGGCATCGAGATGCTGCGTGACGGCGGCACCTATGTCGAGATGGGCCAGTTCACCGACGCCGGCTCGATCGAGACCTCGTGGCACCGCATCTGCACCAAGGATCTCAATGTGCTGGGCTCCTGGGGCTTTATCGGCAATGATCTGCCGCTCGGCGTCGACATGCTCTACCGCACCCGTGACAAATATCCCTGGCTGAAGATGCAGACGATCTACCCGTTCACCGAAGCGGGCGTCGCGCAGGCGGTGCGGGATGCGATGGCGATGAAGACGGTGAAGTCGACCATTGTGCCGTGGCCGGAGCTGGTGGAATAGTCGATGTCGACCATCCCCCACGATCTTGCAGCGTTCCTGGTCGAAGCCAAGCGGCGGACCTATGCGGGGCTGGACGACGACGCCACCGTGGCCGCTCCGCTGCTCAGAGGCTCCAAGCAGCTCGAGCATCGCGCGGCACCCTATGCCTATCGCGATATCTATTTCGGGATGGGGTTTTTCGTTGGCCAAGAGACCGTGTCTCGGGATGAGCGCGTCATCTGGTCGATGAGCTACAGTGGTGGCGTCCGCGCGGAGATCACCGATCGAGACACCTTCCTTGGTATCTACAAATTCCTGCGCCAGGCGCTGCTGGCCGTATCCGTCGAGGAGCCGTACCGGGGGCCGCGCGTCTTCGAGCAGGCGGACATGGTCTACCGCAATGAGGTCGAAGGCTCGCTCGATCGCTTCCACAGCATCGAGACGATCTCGCGGCATGATGGAGCGCTGCTTTACGAGTTGCGCTATGGTGGTGGTTTGCTGCGATAATTTTGAGCTCGTATCCCGGATGCAGCGTAGCGTAATCCGGGGCCGCCGGTCCCGTATTCCACTGCGCTCCATACGGGCTACGAGTCGGAGTTTGGAATGAAGGACGAGATGAAAACCGAACCAATCCAACGCACCCGCTCACCCTTCAGCGCCATTCGTGCGATCGACTACACCGTCATCTTCGTGCGCGACATGGCGGCGATGCGCCGCTTCTACGAGGAGGTTCTGGCGTTTCCGTTGCTGCGTGAGTTGTCGCCGAACTGGATCGAGTACGGCTTGGGCAGCAATACGCTCGCGCTGGCGAAGCCCAGCCGAACCGCAGGCGACGCGCCGGTGCCGCACGGGAGCGCCGCGCTGCAACTGGCCTTCAAGGTGTCCGCGGCCGAAGTCGATGCGTGTGCCGACGAACTCGTACGGCACGGCGTTGCGTTGCTGTCGCCGCCGACGAACCAGTCGTTTGGACATCGGACGCTGTTCTTTCGCGACCCCGACGGCAATCTCTTGGAGGTTTATGCGGAGATCTGAAACGCGGGAGCGGCGGCCCTGCGCGGGAAAAGTTCCATCGAAAATCCGCGGGTTATTCACGCCGGGGTGAAACTAAGGCCCGGGTTCCGGCTTTCAGTTCACGGGAGAGTTCATCGTGAAGCGAATCCTGAAGCCCCTGACCTACATCGCGGCGGCCATCTACTTCCTGGTGGATGCGGTCTTCATGGCTGTGGCGAGACCAATCTCGCGCTGGATCGAGCAGCATTTCGAATTCTGGCGATTGCGCGCCTGGATCAGGTCGCTGTCGCCTTATTGCTCGCTCGCCTTGTTTTCCGTGCCCGTCATTATCCTGGAGCCGGTCAAGCCCGTCGCGGCCTATCTCGCGGCAACCGGCCAGGTCGTAAGCGGGGCCGTAACTTTCATCGTCGGCGAGTTGCTCAAGCTCGTGCTGGTCGAGCGCCTATTCCAGCTCACGCGTGACAAGCTGATGCGGATTCCGGCTTTTGCCTGGGTCTACGGCAAGTTCACAGACGTCAAGGCATGGCTGCAGGCAACCGAAGCCTGGCGCGCGGTCCGCGCCCTCGGCCGCGCGGCGAGGGACACCGTTGCGCGGGCCAGAGCCAGGCTGGCTGGCGGCTTCAGTAGCCCGGTGACCTCCAGGGATTAAGGCTGCAGGATGAGGGCTGCGCCCGCGCGATTTGCCCGCTATGCGAGCTTGCGGGCCGCGGCGGTGGCCTTGTCGCCCGTGTTCGGCGTGCCGGTCGGCTCGATGAGCAGGAGATGAACTTCCTCGCGCGCGACCGAGCGATGCTCAACACCCGTGGGCACGACATAGAGTTCGCCCGGACCAAGCGTCACCGTGCGATCCCGCAATTCGATGTCCAGGCTGCCTTTCAGGACGAGAAAGAAATCGTCGGTGTCGTCGTGCTTGTGCCAGGTGAACTCTCCCTTCACCTTCACCACCATCACGTCGCAGTCGTTGAAGGTTGTGATCGTGCGCGGAGACCAGAAATCCCCAAAAGTCGCGAGTTTGTCGGCAAGCGATATGCCGTCGGCCATGTGTCACCCTTCTTTGCTTCCTCGTGAGGCACGATTTGGGGGCGACGCGCTGGGGCGACAAGACTTGCGTCTCGACGGCTGTGGTCTCGTCGCAAGGCGTGCAGTCGCCACACAAGCCGTTCGACCGAGAGAGGTCATGTGCACATCTCGGCACGCCCAATGGTGTGAAATTGAGCCGGGTGGCCGCGAAACCCTCTGCTTCGGCGCAAAGTCCCGCTATATGCAGCAAAACGGCCCGGAAACGCTGGATGTAGTGGGTCGAGCTGGCCAGTAAGCTTATTCTCGGCATCACCAAAGCCATGCGTCATAGGCATGGTGATTTGCCCGCACTTGGCGTAAAGAGCGTCAAAATCAAATCACCACGCGTGCGGCTGGACCATTTGCCGCCTACGCAGCTTCAGGTCGCGCGGCTCGACGTTCCGCGCCTGGACCAACCAAGGTTTATCCCGTGTCTTTTCCGACCATGAGTGCGCCGCTCGCCCGAGCTTTGGCCGAGCGCAACTACGACCGTCCGACCCCCGTTCAGCTCGCCGTGCTCACGGACGAGGCCGCAGACCGCGACCTCTTGGTTTCGGCCCAGACCGGCTCCGGCAAGACCCTGGCCTATGGGCTGGCGATGGCCAAGGACCTGTTGGGCGACGCCGAGCGGTTCGAGCGGGCGGGTGCACCGCTCGCCCTGATCGTGGCGCCGACCCGCGAGCTTGCCCTGCAGGTCCATCGCGAGCTGGCGTGGCTGTACGAGCATGCGAGTGGGCGCGTCGTCTCCTGCGTCGGCGGCATGGATCCCAGGCGCGAACAGCGCGAGCTTGCGGCCGGCGCTCATATCGTCGTCGGCACGCCCGGCCGGTTGTGCGATCATTTGCGCCGCGGCCGTCTCGACATCTCGGAATTGAAGGTGGTCGTGCTCGACGAGGCCGACGAGATGCTCAATCTCGGCTTTCGCGAGGACATGGAGTTCATCCTCAAGACCACGCCAGACACGCGCCGCACCCTGATGTTCTCGGCGACGTTCCCGCGCGGCATCGTCGCGCTGGCCAAGCAGTATCAGCAGCGGGCGTTCCGGATCGAGGTCGCCGGCGACGAAGGCGGTCACGCCGATATCGAGTACCGCGCGATCCGGATCGCGCCCGGCGACGCCGAGCACGCGGTCGTCAACGTGTTGCGCTTCTACGAGGCGCCGAGCGCGCTGGTGTTCTGCAGCACGCGCGATGGCGTCCGGCATTTGCAGGCGGCGCTGCTGGAGCGCGGCTTCTCCGTGGTCGCTCTGTCAGGTGAATTGACGCAGAACGAGCGGACCACGGCGCTGCAGTCGCTGCGGGACGGACGCTCGCGCGTCTGCGTGGCGACCGACGTTGCCGCCCGCGGCATCGATCTGCCCAGCCTCGATCTCGTCATTCATGCGGACCTGCCCAACGATGCCGAGGTCATGCAGCATCGCTCCGGCCGCACCGGCCGCGCGGGCCGCAAGGGGACGAGCATCCTGCTGGTGCCGCCCGTGCGGCGGCGGCGAGCGGAAATGCTGCTGAATGTTTCGGGAATCGACGCGGTCTGGGGGACGGCGCCGCAGCCGGATGAGATCCGCAAACTCGATCACGAGCGCATGAAGGACGTGCTGTTCACGGAAGAGACCACCGCCGACGATCTGGCGCTGGCGCAGGCCCTATTGGCCGAGCGGTCCGCTGAGGAGATCGCCGCGTCACTCGCACGGCTTTATCGCGCGCGGCTGCCGTCGCCCGAAGACATTATGGATCCCGGCGAGCGGAGCAGCCGGCCGCGCGAGGATCGCGGCCGCAATGATACGCGCGCACCGCGCGACGATGTCCGCGCTTCGCGTGGCGACGATCGGCCCGAAAGGGCTCGTCCCAAACCGGGCAAATCGTCGTCGAAACATGGCATGGCGGATGGCAGCGTCTGGTTCCGGGCCAACATCGGACGAAAAAAGAATGCGGAAGCGCGCTGGCTGTTGCCGATGATCTGCCGTCGTGGCGGCATCGACAAGAACGATATCGGCGCGATCAAGATCATGGACACCACGACCGAGTTCGAAATTTCCGAGCGGGTCGCGGAATCCTTCGCCGTGAAGATCAAGCGTCCGGACAAGGAAGACAATATCCGCCTCGAGCCGATGGCGGATGCGCCGCAGCGGCAAACGGCTTCGGAAGAGCGGTCCCACGCGCCGCGGCGCGACAGCGGCGACAGCGATCATCGCGACCGCGCGCGCGAGCCGAGCGGGTTCAAGCCGCAAGGCAAACCTCAAGGCAAGCCACATGGCAAGCCGCACGAAAAGCCGTACGGCGAGCGCACACCGAAATTCGACGATGCTCCTTCCTTCGCAAAGAAGAAAAAGCACAAGAACAAGCCGGGCCACGCCGAGCCCTCGGTCACGTCGTGGTCTGAGAAGGGCGCCGCCGGAAAGAAGCCGAAGACGAAAAAGAAGCATCGCACCTGACGGCCGCCTTCCGGCGTCGACGGGGAGGGGCGTTACGTCGCAGCGAGGTCGCGCAGCATGTAGGTTGCGCTGTCGCCGTAGGTCGCAAGCTTTGCCCGCAGCTCCGCATCAGCCGTGACGGGCCGAAAGCCGAGACGCTCCCACAGCGGCCGCGTGGCGTAGACCGACACCAATGCGAGCGTCGCGATCCCTGACGCGCGCGCGAGCTGTTCGATCGCCAACACATAATCGCGCGCAACGCCGCCGCGAAAGTCGGGCAGCACCGCGACGTCGTGCAAATAGAGGCAGTCCGCATCGCCGGGCAATTGCTCGAGCAAGCCGTCGAGCGGCGGAATCCGGTGCTGCATCCAGGGATGCGCGAGACCGTAGCCGACGATCCCGTCGTCCGTGGCAAGCACGCGGCAGCCATCGGGATAGAGCCGCATCTTTTCCGCGAACACTTCGGGACGTTCAGGCAGATCAGGATGGATCCGCGCTGCGATCGTGCTGACCGCCGGCAGATCGGAGGCGTGCGCGGGACGCCAATGCGGCTTGCTCATGTCGACCCGTCGTTCCGTCTCCATCATCCCAGTTTATTCCGATGTGACGATGCGTGCAGCGAAAAAAATCCTTGCCGCCATCTCAGGAATACGGCGGCTCGCGCGGCGTCCTACCCATGCAAGCCCATTGCATGACAGGAGAGACCATGACGACATCCTCGATCCGCCTCGCGCTCACGCTCGCAATATCGCTGGCGATGATTCCCGCCGCTTTCGCGGCACCGCCGACCAAGACCGGCAAGACCGGCAAAGGCAACGTGCTCACCGACGTCAAGGGCATGTCGCTCTATACTTTCGACAAGGATGCTGACGGCAAGTCGGCCTGCAATGGTCCGTGCGCGACCAATTGGCCGGTGCTGAAGGCCGAGGCGAGCGATGCCGCCGCCGACGGCTACACCGTCATCACGCGCGACGACGGCTCGAAGCAGTGGGCCTATAAGGGCAAGCCGCTCTACACCTTCGCCAAGGATACCAAGCCCGGCGACGTCACCGGCGACGGCTTTCTGAACGGCGCCTGGCATCTGGCGATGCCGTGAGCAGGGTGCACTGCTAGCGCAGCCCCTCATACACCATCAGCCCGCGTGCGATCTGCAGCTTGCGGATCGCGCGCGGCAACAGTTTTTCCGGCTGGTGCAGATAGCGCCAGGAGGTGAGGGCGAACGGGCCAAGCGCGCCGCATTCGTCGTCGAACGGCGCGAGCACGCCTGTCACGCTCACTGGTGTATGCGGGCGGGCGTTGAACGGCAGCAGCAGCAGCTCGAGATAGGCCTTGCTGCCGTCCTCGCGTGTGGCGGTGACGCCGGCGATTGCGCCGAGGCTCTCGTCGGCGACGATGGTCGTGATCTCTTCGATCTCGCGGCGGCTGGCTTCGTCGAACAGCGCCGCAAAGCTCGAATCCTTGAGGTCGCACCCGGCGAGCGCGCAGACGCGCGTGCCCGCGACGCGGAACGGGAAGCCGAGATTGGGCTCGCAGGACAGCACGAAGATGTCACCGAGCAGGCCGCGCACGGCCGCCGGATCGATATCAGCCCGGTCTGGCGCCCGCGCAGTGCCGCGCTTCTCGTTCCAATATGCGAAGAACTCGCGGCTCGACGGATGTTTCATGACTGAACGCTTACCCCGGGGCGCAACCTTGCGGGACAAACCTGTCCCGCTTCAGTGCAGCCGCGATCCCTGTGTTGTTGTGCAGGAGGGGCTTTGCAGCGTCCATGCCGCAGCGGCGTTTTCGGCGTCCCTGGCGCTGCCTTTGCGTCGTTAACGTTAAATTAACTATGCCCTTTCCGTGCGCCGCCCCGCTGCTATGGTGATCGCGGTCGCAAGCTTCGCCGCTTTCTCCAGGTTCTCGGCGAGGCCTGTACACAGGCGTCAAACAGTTTGGTCACCGGCCGCGGGGAGGGGTGGGGATACTCCCGTCTCTCTGGGTACCGGAAGTCCGACACGGATAGGCAGGGCTTTCCCAGGGCCCTGCCTTTTCCTTTTGTGCACTTGCGCAGGGCGGGCAAAGGCGACTATCTCCAAGGCCTGTCGTTACGCCTGTCGCTCCGATCGCGCCTGAAAGCGAAGCCGCCTTGGATTCCCCGCCAAATTCTCCGCCGCAAGATCCTCCGTCGCAAGATGCTTCGCTGGAGGTGCCGGCCGTCGTTGAGGAGGCTCCGCGCGAGCCGATCCTGACGCTGCCGTTCGCGCTGACGGCCTATATCCTCTTGCTCGCGGTGATCCATCTGCGGGTGCTGCTGCCGCCGGAACTCGAGAACTGGACCATCGACGTCTTCGGCTTCATCCCCAAGCGCTACGATTCCTCGCTGCTCAATCTGGAGATTCCCGGTGGGGCCGGCGCCAAGGTCTGGACCTTCGTCACTTATTCGCTGCTGCACGCCAATCTCACCCATCTCGGCTTCAACGTGCTGTGGCTGTTGCCGTTCGGCAGCGCGCTGGCGCGGCGCTTTGGCGCCATCAGGTTCTTCCTGTTCCTGGCGGTGACGGCGGCGACCGGCGCGCTCGCCCATCTCGTCACCCATGAGCACGCGGTGGCGCCGATGATCGGCGCCTCGGCCTCGGTGTCCGGCGCGATGGCGGCGGCGATCCGTTTCGCCTTCGTTCGCGGCAGCTTCCTGTCTTTCAGCCGATCGGATGCCGATACCGCCGCAAGAGTTCCGGCGCTGCCGCTGTCGCGCGCGCTGCGCGACGGGCGGGTGCTCGGTTTCCTCGCGGTGTGGTTCGGCGTCAACATCGTTTTCGGCGTCGGCGCGATCGGCGTCGACAGCGAGACCACGAGCGTTGCCTGGCAGGCGCATATCGGCGGCTTCCTTGCCGGCCTCTTGCTGTTCACGCTGTTCGATCCCGTGCCGCGCGCGCGAAGCGATGCTGCGGATGCGTCATCACAGGACATTTCAGAACGTATTTGAAGCGGCGCTTGCGGCGCCGCCCGAATTCATCCATCATTCCCGAGAAGAATGTTCCGAAGCGACAGGCCGCTAGCGGCGATGCTTCGCAAAGCGCCTGAGCGTGAAACCGGCGCTGAAACTGTTAGTTGAAGACTCGAAGAACAAGTCCGGACCGCGAACAGCGGACGGTTTCGATTCAGGGAGGCGACAATGACGGTACGTTCGATTCTCAACACCAAGGGCCACCAGATCATGAGCGTCGAACCGGACGCCAAGCTGGCGGTCGCGGTCAAATTGCTCGGTGAGAAGAAGATCGGCGCGGTGCTGGTGATGAACCAGAGCCGGCTGGAAGGCATCCTGTCGGAGCGCGACATCGTGCGGGTGATCGGCGAACGCGGCGCCGGCGCACTGGAGGAGCCGGTCTCGCAGGTCATGACCCGCAAGGTCGTCACCTGCAAGGAGACCGACACGGTCGCCGAGCTCATGGAGATGATGACCACCGGCAAGTTCCGCCATCTGCCCGTGGTCGACAACGGCAAGGTGGTCGGCCTGATCTCGATCGGCGACATCGTCAAGCGTCGGGTGCAGGAATACGAGTCCGAGCAGGAAGCCCTGCGCGACTACATCAAGACCGCCTGATCAGGCCTGCTGGTCGGCTTTGGGCGCGGCGCCCTCCGGCGCGGGCGCCAGCTCGTGGATTGCCTCCTGGATGGACTCCAGCGCACGCTCGGCCGCGCGCGTGCCCAGGGCGATGAGGTCCTCGGAGCGGTGGAAATCGAACCAGCCGAATTGACCGATCCGCGGCGTGATCAGCATATCGGGCGGATCGCCGGCGAGGCGGGCACGGGTGATGCGGTCCTGCATGATGTTGAAGGCGTCGACCATCACCGAAGAGAGGCCGGGCCGGGCGCTGCCGCCGCCGAAGAACTCGCGCTTCACCGTCTTCTCAGGCGAGAAGAATCTCGGGAAGCGCCGCTTTGACGTCTGCTCTTCCGCCACGGGGATCACCGGTTCAGGCATCGCGCCGTGCGAATAGACCGTCGTCGAATAGGTGAAGATGTCGCTGGAAAGATTTGCGGCGATGACGATTTCCGCGCCGAGCGCGCGCGCGGCCGAGACCGGCACCGGGTTCACCAATGCGCCGTCGACCAGCCAGCGATCGCCGATTAGGACCGGAGAGAAGATGCCGGGCAGCGCATAGGAGGCGCGCATCGCGTCGACCACGCGGCCGCGCGTCAGCCAAATCTCGTGGCCGGTGCGGACCTCGGTCGCGACGGCGGCGAACTTGACCGGGAGGTCCTCGATCTGGCTCTGGCCGCAGGCAGCCTCGAGCCGGGTCGCCAGCTTCTCGCCGCCGATCAGGCCGGAGCCGTTGAGGCGGATGTCGAGGTAGCCGAGAATGTTGCGCATCCCTTGCAGGCTGCGGCCCCATTCTTCCAGCGTATCGAGCCGGCCGGCCGCATAGAGGCCGCCGACCACCGCGCCGATCGAGGTGCCGACCACGACGTCAGGCACGATTCCGTTGGCGAGCAGGGTCCGGATAATGCCGATATGGGCGAAGCCGCGCGCCGCGCCGCCGCCAAGCGCAAGGCCGATGACCGGCCGGCGGATGCTGCCCAGGCCGACTTTCTCGGCGATCTTGTCGCTGTTCGAACCCCGACCCTTCAATATGTCCAGCACCGAAACTCTCCTACGCCGGGACCCGCCATCAGACTAGGCACCGCAGTCGCGCTCCGCCAGAACCGGGCCGAAGCATGGTTTATGCCGGTTTGGGAAGGGCACGGGGCAGGAGTATGGCGAGGCGCGGTTGCCCCTGGGGTAATCACGCAGGCGTCAACCGGGTTCCAAAAGCCGTGTCGGGCCGTATTTCTCGGGGTTTCGGAGGCTTGAATTTGCCGCGTTTTCGGTGAAAAGCAGGTGGCATGACTCTCGGGGGTGACGGCATCATCGGATGGCGGCGCAGCGCATCGCTGCTGCCGGCGCTGATCCTTGCTGCCTGCCTCTATGCCCTTGGCCAAAATGCTGCGCAGGCGCAGCTTTTCTCCGATCGTCCACCGCCGGTGCCGCCCGCTTCGGTGCCCGATCCCGGCGGCGCGGTCAGTCTGGCGCCGCCCTCCGGCCCGGGTGCCGGACCGCCGAGCCTGCCGCCGACCCTGTTGCAGCCGACCACGCCCAGCATGCCGCCGCCCGCGGTCACGACCGTGCCGTCCGCCGCGCCGCTCAACGCGGCCGTGCCCGGGCAGGGCGTGCTGTCACTGACGGCGAAATACGGCAAGGACACCCCGCCGATTACCAGCGGCCTGGTCTGGCGCGTGTTTGCCGATCGTCCCGACGAGAACGGCACCTTCAAGCTGATCCGCGAGGACCGCAACGCCACGCCGAACATCGTGCTGCCGCCCGGCAATTACGTCGTGCATGTCGCCTTTGGCCTCGTCAGCGCGGTGCGCACCGTCAGCCTGAAGGCCGAGACCGACCGCGAGTCCTTCGTGCTGCCCGCCGGCGGCTTGCGCATCGAGGGCCGCGTCGGCACCAGCCGCATTCCGCAGAACCAGATCTCGTTCGCGATCTACAAGGGCAGCCAGTTCGAATCCGGCGAGCGCGCCTCCTTGGTGCCGAACGTCGCCGCCGGTGACGTCGTGCTGCTGCCGGAAGGCACCTACTACATCATCTCGAACTACGGCGATGCCAATTCGGTGGTGCGCTCGGACATCCGCGTTCAGGCCAGCAAGCTCACCGACGTCACCATCACCCACCGCGCCGCCGTCATCACGCTCAAGCTGGTCAGCGACAGGGGCGGCGAGGCGCTCGCCAACACCGCCTGGTCGGTGCTGACCCCGGGCGGCGACGTCATCAAGGAATCGATCGGCGCCTTCCCGCGCGTCGTGCTCTCGGAAGGCGAATACCGCGCCATCGCCAAGAACGAGGGCAAGGTCTACGAGCGCGGCTTCAACGTCGTCAACGGCGTCGACGGCGAAGTGGAAGTAGTCGCGCGGTAGTGCTTGAGCGGTGATGCCGCATGCGGCCCGACGCTGGTCTTCGTGTCTGGTGAATACTTCTCATTCAGCGCATGGATCTCCCATATCTTATTACCGCCAGTCTCGTCACATGTGCGAAAGCGGATGCTCTCCGCTACTCCGTTTCGTGTTGCGATTTGAATAGCTTTGTCAGCGCTACCAAGCAGGACCGATCAACACCGGCATGGCCGGCTTATTCCAGCGGCGCTGCGACTTCCTCACAGCCAGTGCAAGATACCTATTTCCGATAATCAATTTTATTCGCTTTCCATCCTGCTGCGTTATATGTCGGGCATCCCTCCAATGGAGGAGGCCGGAGCAGGCTCGTGCGTCTGCGAGACCGGCAAGGAGCAGGGGACCAAGCTCGTCGGCATGTTCGAAGTGATCCTCACCAGGCGTAAGCGGTTCGGCTGGCGGTGGCAGGTGTGCGACCAATCCGGCAAGAAATTCGCCGATGGCTTCGAGCGCACCCGGCCGTCCGCGAAATATCATGGCGAGCGCGCATTGTTCTTTCTGTTGTCGCAAGCCCATCTGCGCAACCGCTTGGCGACGTCCAGCGAGGACTAGTCGCCTCAGCGCGTGCGGGTCTCCGCAGCCCGGCTTGCGCTTCGCTTCATCCGGCGACGAGACTTCTCTGCGAGCACCGTCAGATGTTTACAACGAGCTTGCCCTGCGTCGCGTGATCGCGGATTAGCGCATAGGCGTCCTCGACGTTCTCCAGTGTGAAGTGCCGGGCATCGAGCATCGGCAAGAGCTTGCCGGCCTCAACCAGGCGCGTGGCCTCCGCCATGATCTCTCCGTGGTGCGCGCGGCCTTCCCCTGAGAGCAGCGGCAGCAGCGTGAACACGCCGGAATAGGTGGCTGCGCGGAACGAGAGCGGCGCAAGCGCGTGCGAACCCCATCCGAGCGCGCTCACGACATGGCCGAAGCGGCGCACGGCTTCGAAGGAAGCGTCGAGTACCTGGCCGCCCACGGTGTCGTAGACGACGTCGAAGCCGCGGCCGCCCGTATGCTCTGCAACATAAGTCGCGATGGCGGTATCGCGATCGATGAAGGTCGCGCCAAAGCCTTCGATGGTGGCGCGCTGCGATGCCGAGCCGGTCGCGAACATTTCTGCTCCGAACGCGCGCGCGATCTGGATCGCCATGTGCCCAACGCCGCCTGCGCCGCCATGGATCAACACCTTTTGTCCGGCCTTCAGCGCCGCGCGGTCGATCAGTCCTTCCCAGGCCGTGATGAAGATGAGGGGCAGGGCGGCTGCCTCCCGCATGCTGAGATTGGCAGGCTTCAACGCCAGCAGGTCGGCGTCGACAGCGGCGAATTCGGCGAGCGATCCCTGCACACCGCCGACGCCTCCCGTCATGCCATAGACCTCGTCGCCCCGCTTGAACCGCGAGACGTCACGCCCGGTCTGTTCGATCACACCGGCGAGATCCAGCCCGAGAACCGCAGACAGCGGATGGCGCGCATGCGCCGCCGCGCCCGCATGGATCTTGGTGTCGAGCGGATTGATCCCGCTCGCGCGGATTCGCACCAGCACCTCGCGCGGACCGATCTCGGGCGTGGGGACGGTTGAGGGGCGCAGCGGCGCGTTGTGGGTCTCCAGGACGGCCGCGCGCATCGTCGATTGTCTCGTCATGATCGTCTTGCTCCGTTGTCGGCCTCCAATATGCCCATGATTTTTTGCATGGGAAGGAATGAGAATGTACGATTGTCGTGCGTTTTTGTATGAGGAGGCTTCCGGTGGACTGGAGCGATCTGCGCATCTTCCTGGCGGTTGCGCGCGAAGGCACTCTCGGCGCGGCCGCACGGAAGATCGGCCAGACCCAGCCGACGATGGGACGGAGACTTCGCGCGCTCGAAAAGTCGCTCGGACAAACGCTGTTCCAGCGCACGGCGGATGGCTTCGTGCTGACCGACGAGGGCACAGCTGTGCTGCGCCATGCCGAGCGGATTGAAGAGGAGGCGCTCGCCTTGGAGCGGCGTGCATCCGGCGCGGAGACGCAGCTCGATGGCTTGCTGCGTCTGTCGTCGTCGGACTGGTTCGGGACGGTGATACTCTCGCCGCTGATTGCCGCGTTCGGCAAGCGCCATCCCAAGGTGACCGTCGAGCTTCTGACCGATGCGCGCCTCTACAGTCTGCCGCGCCGCGAGGCTGATCTCGTCTTCCGCATCAAACCGTTCGACGAGCCTGAAGTGATCTCCCGAAAGCTGCTCCACATTCCCTACGCTCTCTACGGCAAGAAAGGCAGCAAGCCGCCACGCGCCGGCGACGGAAGCGGTATCCGTGTTGTGACCATGAACGCCGAATTCGCCGACATGCCCGATGCCCTCTGGTTGAAGCGCACGCTGCCGAATATGCAAATCGCCTCGCGCAGCAATAATAGGCAGGCGCAGGCGGAGCTTTGCGCGAGCGGCGGCGGGCTGGCAGTGCTGCCGCGTCCCCTCGGCGACCGCGACCGCCGGCTGGTCGCGCTCGACATCGGCGCGACGCCACCCGGCCGCGACACCTATGTCGGCTACCACCGCGATCTCAGGCGCCTCGCTCGCCTGCGCGCGCTGCTCGATCTCGTGATCGATCGATTGGCAGGGTGATGGCTCTTGACACGCTGCCGTGGCCAGGGTGTGCGCAGCGATACCCGGGACAGGTGCGGCGCGAGCCGGATTGCGCTGGGCTCATCCGGGTTACAAGACCTTGCGGTGCCCGTCAGGCAAAACACCCAAGCTGTCGGTCAATTCCTGCCCTCAAAAATATCCCGCTTTACCGAAATTCGGAAACGACGTATGCATCGCCTCACTCCGGCCCAAGGAAGAGGGGCGTATCGCGATCGTCACGAACGCGGGCCGGACGGCGGTGGACGTTGGTCACATCGGCGCGAACGGCTTCGCAGGGGCGGGCAACCGTGGGCGAAGGCCTCGCGCACACGACCGGTGTGATCGGCGTACGGCGAAATCGTGTGGTCCTGACGCCCGGGGTCTGTGCGTCAAGCGTTGCGGTGATGTGGGCTGCCCAACCGGGCGCACGCGTCAGCCATCCGCAAGGCGACGGGGGCAATAGTGCATCGCTCCCCGGGGAGAGCGCGACATAAGCTGTAAAGCCACTGCGCAGGGAAGGCCGGATGTTTTGGCTTCACCTGTATGCCGCTGTGCAATCTTGTTCACGACAATCTCACACAGTGGACCGCGGGTGCCAGCCGGCACCCGGTCTTCCCTGCGCCCTCTTTCATTTGAGGGGGAGGCGATGAAGCAAAGCTCGGGCGAACACGCCGCGAGGATGCGAAGGTGTGTCTGCGCTCCGGAATGCGAATGGACGCGCGACCCTGCCACCCAAAGACTCCGTCATTGCGAGCGGAGCGAAGCAATCCAGTCTGCCGCCGCGGAAAGATTCTGGATTGCTGCGCTGCGCTCGCAATGACGAGGATGATGGAAGTGCCCGGCGCCGAGATTGCAAAGCTGCTCGCCGCTTTCAGCCAGCGCGCTTCACGGGCGGCGTAACTCGGACGGATAACAGTCATAGACCAGCGCCTTGAAGGCGGGCGTGATGCGGCTGCGCTCGTTCTGGGTCTGCTGCATCAGCAGGTAGACCATATCGAGCTTGGGATCGACGCCGAAATAGGTGCCGCTGCCACTGTCCCATTTCAACTCGCCGAGCGAGCCCGGCGGCGGCGGTTTGGCGTTGCCGGGATCGGTCCGCACCGCAAGGCCATAGCCATAGCCGAAACCGTCGCCCGGAAAATAGAAATAGTCGCGTCCGACGCCCGAGCCCGGCCCGACGTGATCGGTCGTCATGGCCTTGAACGCCGCAGGACTGAGATAGCGCTTGCCGTCGAACTCGCCGCCATTGAGCAGCATCTGCGAGAAGCGCTGATAGTCGGTGATGGTCGAGAGCAGGCCGCCGCCGCCGGACTGCCATTCGGGATGGTCGAGGCGCTCGCGCTCGGCGGCGAGCAGGATGTTGTCGTTCGGCAGGGGCCGCGCCATCCGCGCGAGCTCGTCCTCGGTCGCCAGCGCGAATTTTGTGCTGCTCATGCCGAGCGGATCGAAGATGCGCTGCTTGAGGAATGCGTACAGCGTCTGGCCCGAGATGATCTCGATGACGCTGCCGAGCACGTCGGTGGAATGACCGTAGCGCCACAGCGTTCCCGGTTGCCGTGCCAGCGGCAGCCTCGCGATTCGTTGGGCGAACTCCCTGTTGTCGAATTGACCTTCGAAGATGTTGGCGGCCTTGTAGGCCTGCTCAACCCATTTGCCGCCGATATA
Source organism: Bradyrhizobium sp. 134 (assembly GCF_023074155.1). Classification (NCBI taxonomy): domain Bacteria; kingdom Pseudomonadati; phylum Pseudomonadota; class Alphaproteobacteria; order Hyphomicrobiales; family Nitrobacteraceae; genus Bradyrhizobium; species Bradyrhizobium sp. 134. Next base: position 352,768 of record NZ_JADPKX010000006.1, read on the forward strand.
GTCGTAGCTGATGCCCGAAGTGTGCCGCAGCAGATCCTCAATGTTGACGGGACGGACCGGGGCCACGAGATCCACCTTCAGCGTGCCGTCGGGATTGGTGACCTCGAGGCCCACCTTAGTGTCGGCAAAGAGGGGAATGTATTTCGACACGGAGTCGGTGAGCGCAAGCTTGCCCTGGTCGATCAGCATCATCGCGCCGAGGCACGTGACCGGCTTGGTCATCGAGTGGATGGCGAAGATCGTATCGGACGTCATCGCGAGGCCCGTCCTGGTGTCGCGCACGCCAAAAGTCTTCAGATAGACCGGCTTGCCGTGCTGCTGGACCAGCACCACTACGCCCGGCAGCCGGCCGCTCGTCACCTCGTTGTCAAAATACGCGGTGATACGGTCGAGCCCGTCGGACGACGGCGCGGGGACGTCGGCGGCGCGGCTTCGCGCCATCGTGCCGGCCAGCAGCGCGGCTCCGACCAGAAATTCACGACGCTTCATCCGGGCTTCCTCCCTTGCCGGGATCAAAGCCGCAAGACGTCGAAGGCGTCAACACGCCTTCGGTTAAAACCGCGTCACGATTTCAGAAAGGACCGGTCGCGGACGGTCCTCGCTCGGCCTGGTCGGCTTGCCGATATGGACGAAGCCGGCAAGTTTCTCGTCCGGCTTGAGGCCGAGGCCGTCCAGCACGTCGCGATCGAACGAGAACCAGCCGGTCAGCCAGCAGGCGCCGTAGCCGAGCGCGGTCGCGGCCGTGACAATGTTCATGACGCTGGCGCCGGCCGACAATTCCTGCTCGAAGGCCGGCACTTTCGGATGCGGCTTGGTGAAGCTGACGATGCCGATCACCAGCGGCGCATCCGTGAGGCGTTTGCGCTCGGTCTCGACATCGGCCGCTGCCGCGCCGGGATTCTTCCGGGCGAACACCTTCGCGATCACCTCGCCGGCGCGCTCGCGCGCATCGCCCTCGAAGATGATGAAGCGCCAGGGCGCGAGCTTGCCATGGTCGGGCACGCGCGCGCCGATGGTGAGGATGGTCTCGAGCTCGGCCGGGGAGGGGCCGGGCCCGGACATCTCGCGCGGCTTGACCGAGCGGCGGGTCTTCAGGAGTTCGATGGCGTCGGGCACTGCGGTTTCCTCTTCGGCTGGTCGTCGGGCGTGCAATCCCCACATAGGAATGCACGCCCGCAACCGAAAGCGAGTTTAGACCGATTTCAGATGTCAGGCCGCGCCGCGCGCCCGCTTCACATCCGGCGGGGTCGCCTCGTCGACGAGGGCGGCGATGGCCTCCACCCTCGTCGTCACTTGCTGACCGTCGCTGCCGAGCCGGCGGATCGAGACCGACTGCGTCTCGGCCTCTTTCTTGCCGACCACGAGCAGTGCCGGAATCTTGGCCAGCGAATGCTCGCGGACCTTGTAGTTGATCTTTTCGTTGCGCAGGTCGATCTCGGCCCGAAGTCCCGCACGCCGGACCTGCTCCAGCACCTGCTTGGCATACTCGTCGGCTTCCGACGTGATGGTGGTGACCACCACCTGCACCGGCGACAGCCAGAGCGGGAAGTTGCCGGCATAGTGCTCGATCAGGATGCCGATGAAGCGTTCCATCGAACCGCAAATCGCGCGGTGCACCATGACCGGCGGCTTCTTGCCGCTGTCGTGGTCGATGTAGAACGCACCGAACCGTTCCGGCAGGTTGAAGTCGACCTGCGTGGTGCCGCACTGCCAGTCGCGGCCGATGGCGTCGCGCAGCACATATTCGAACTTCGGCCCGTAGAAGGCGCCTTCGCCCGGATTGATCTCGGTCTTGATGTGATTGTTCTGCGACTGGATCTCACGCAACACCGTCGCCATCACGCGCTCGGCGTGATCCCACATCGCGTCGGTGCCGACGCGTTTTTCCGGCCGGGTCGACAGTTTGACGGTGAGATCGCCGGTGAACCCGAAATCGGCGTAGGTCGACAGGATCAGCTCGTTGATCTTCAGGCACTCGTCGGCGAGCTGATCCTCCATGCAGAAGATGTGCGCGTCGTCCTGGGTGAAGCCGCGCACGCGCATCAATCCATGCATCGCGCCGGACGGCTCGTAGCGGTGCACCACGCCGAACTCGGCGAGCCGCAGCGGCAGGTCGCGGTAGCTCTTCAGGCCATGCTTGAAGATCTGCACGTGGCCCGGGCAGTTCATCGGCTTCAGCGCGAACCAGCGCTTGTCCTCGGCCTCCTCGCCGGCCGACTGCGCCGCGAACATGTTCTCGCGGTACCAGCCCCAATGGCCCGACGTCTCCCACAGCGACTTGTCGAGGATCTGCGGGGCGTTGACCTCGCTATAGTCGCCGGCCAAGCGCCGGCGCATATAGGCGATCAGCTGCTGGAAGATGGTCCAGCCCTTGGCGTGCCAGAACACGACGCCCGGGCCTTCCTCCTGGAAATGGAAGAGGTCGAGCTCGCGCCCGAGCTTGCGATGGTCGCGCTTTTCCGCTTCCTCGATCTGCTTCAGATAAGCGTCGAGGTCCTCCTGCTTGGCGAACGCCGTGCCGTAGATGCGGGTCAGCATCGGGTTGTTGCTGTCGCCGCGCCAATAGGCGCCGGCCACTTTCATCAGCTTGAAGGCGTTGCCGACCTTGCCCGTCGAGGTCATGTGCGGGCCGCGGCAGAGATCGAACCAGTCGCCCTGGTAATAGATCTTGATCGGCTCGTTGCCGGGAATGGCGTCGACCAGCTCGACCTTGAACGCTTCGCCCTTGTCGCGGAACACCTGTTTCGTCTTTTCGCGATCCCAAACCTCCTTGGTAAAAGGCTTGTCGCGCGCGATGAGCTCGCGCATCTTTTTCTCGATCGCGGCAAAGTCCTCCGGCGTGAACGGCTCGTTGCGGAAGAAATCGTAATAGAAGCCGTTCTCGATCACGGGACCGATGGTGACCTGGGTGCCCGGCCACAGCGTCTGCACGGCTTCGGCAAGTACGTGGGCGCAGTCATGGCGGATCAGCTCGAGCGCGCGCGGATCGTCGCGGTTGATCAGCTCGATCCTGGCGTCGGCTTCGATGGGATCGTCGAGGTCGGAGACCACGCCGTCGAGCGCCATCGCGACCGTGCGCTTGGCCAGCGACGGCGAAATGCCTTTGGCGAGTTCGAGGCCGGTGATGCTCTTGGCGTATTCGCGCCGGGCGCCGTCGGGGAAGGTAAGGGTGATTTTTTCCGGCGGGGTCACGGGCCTCAAATTGCTGAGGCTGTACTGGAAGCCGGATTCGGACTTGGGCTGCTCGGACTTGGATTGGTCCTTGGATTGGTCGTTGGGCTGGTCGGTCATGGCGTGTCTCCTGAGGCTCACTCCTGCGAACGAGCGCAGGTAAGCGGGAACGAGCGATATATCAGGCGATTCGGCCTGCGCAATCCGGCATTTCCAAGAAACCGGCGCGCAAAAGCGGGGGCGCTGCACGAACTATTCCGGGCAACGCCCTTTAACTGGTCGCAAGCCCGCTCTACATGCGTTTGCATGGAAAATGCATGCGCGGGCCGTTTCGCGCCAACCGCCCTGATGCTCGGCAATCTCGTCACCGGCTGCTCGGTCTTGGCACCGGCGGGCATGCTGCCGGAATTGGCGACGGGGCTCGACGTCAGCATCCATGCGGCCGCGCTCCTGATCACCTTCGGGGCTGTCATCCTGTGCATCGGCTCGCCGCTGACGGCCTGGCTCACCAGCCGGATCGAACGCCGGACGCTGCTCACCACGACGCTCGCGGTGCTCGCCTTTGGCAATCTCGCCTCTGCCTTTGCGCCCGATTATGCAAGCCTCCTCGTCATCCGCCTGGTGATGCTCGCGGTCGGCGCGCTCTACACGCCGCAGGCCGCCGGTACGGCGGCGTTGATCGTGCCGGTGGAGCGTCGCGGCAGTACGATTGCCTACATCTTTCTCGGCTGGTCGCTCGCTGCCGCCGTCGGCCTGCCGCTGATCACGTTTATCGCCAGCCGCTATGGCTGGCGCGCGGCCTATGGCGGGATCGGCGCGCTCGGCTGCATCAGCTTCCTGCTGTTGCTGATGCGACTGCCGGCGGGCTTGAAGGGCGCGCCCGTGGATCTGAAGACCTGGAGCGCGGTCAGTCGCAACAGAACGATTCTGCTTCTGCTTGCGATCACGATGTTGCAGATGTCCGGGCAGTTCGTGGTGTTCACCTTCATGGGGCCGCTGCTCAACAAGCTGACCGGCGCAGGACCTGATGCGATCGGCATGGTGTTCGCCCTCTATGGCGTCTGCGGCTTCCTCGGCGTTGTCATCGCGACCCGCATCGTCGATACCTCCGGACCCTATCGCACCTCGCTGCTGTTCACCTGGCTGCTGCTTGCGGGAATCACCGGCTGGGCGCTCGGCGCCGGCACGCTCGCGTTGATGGCGGGTGCGGTCGCGATCTGGGGCCTCGGCTTTGCCTCGACCAATTCGATGCAGCAGGTGCGGCTGGTCTCGGCGGCACCGTCGCTGGCATCGGCGACCGTCGCACTCAACACCTCCGTCCTCTATATCGGCCAGGCGGTCGGCTCTGCCGTCGGCGGACTGCTGTTCGCCCGCGAACTCCTGCATACGCTCGGCTTCGTCGCGGTCGGCTTCGTCGTGCTGGCGCTGATCCTGGTGGTCCTGACCCGGCCCCGGCCGGCAACTGCCGCCCCGGCCTGAGCGGAAGCGTGTCCGTGTGCGCAAGGTGCTTGGCAAACCGCGCGCCGGAAGGCTAGAAGGCCGGTCATGGGGACCAAAGAGGGACTGAGATGAGGATGATTCTGGCGGTTGCCGCGGTGCTCTATTCAGCTTCCGCTTTCGCGCAAGCCGACAAGCCACCAATGATCGGGGACAAGCCGTTGGTGCAGGTCAAGCCCAAGGGCACCAAGGCCGGGACCAAGGAGGCTGCGGCCAAGCCGGCTGCGGCCCCGAAGGGCAAGCCGCAATCGATCGCGGCGCGGCTCCAGGCCTGCCTCGACCTCGATGATGGCACCAAAGACCGGCTCAATTGCTACGACGCCGTGATCGCGCCGACGCCGAAGCCCAAGCCGGCGAAGGCTAAGGGCTACGCCGATTGCCGTTTCTTCAAGGAAGAGGACGAGCGGCTGGCCTGCTTCAACGGCTTTGCCGAGAGCATTCCGAAGCTGCCAAAAACCTGAGGCAGTTAAGACCCGAAGGATCAGGAGCCGGACGGTTAGTCGCTGATCCGGCTCAGCACGGCCCTAAAGGCAACGCCCGGCAGTTGCAGTGCGGTACCTTCGAATTCCGCACTATCGCCATCCTCCCGGCCGGCGAGCGTCAGCGTGATCCGGTCAAGACCGAACAAGGCCTTGAAGCAAGGGTCGTCATTGTGGCGCTCGGTCGAGATCTTGACTCTGATGCTGTCGCCTTCGCCCGTGCAGGTGCCGATGAACGCGAAAACGGAATTGCCGCCGCGCATCTTGCCCTCGGTCACATAGACGACGCCGCAACCCGTGCCGTGAACCGTGTGGAAGTCGACCTTGTAGAGTCCCTGACGCACAGCATGTCCCCGCAGAATCCCAAATACGACTTGGTCGGCAAAGTATGATTGTTGCCAGTGGAAGCAATCCGGTCGGCCCCGGGACCGTCGGCCATCAACATCACATTTTGATCAAGGCTCGAGAGAGTTGCGGGCCGTGCAGCCAAATGCCGACAGGCGCAATATCGGAAGCTTACCGGCTCGATGCGGATGAATTGGTGGAGGCCACGCGCGTGAGCGCGAGTGATGGCGTCGCCGACATCTTCACCAGGACGTCCTTGAGCGGGTCCCTCGTCCACGCTCGCGTCACATAGTCGCGATGGGTAATGCCGTCCCCGGTTTCGACGAACACCACGCTGCCCGGACGCAAGGGGCCGTCCATGTCTTCGGAGACGGTGATGCCCTTCTGCCGCAGCGTGCTCATCAGTTCGCGGTCGCGCCGCGCGGTGTAGTGGGTGTAGGAGCTGACGAAGAAGCCCGAGCGGTGGCTCTCGATCCATGAGGCGAACTTGTCCATCTCGCCATAGACGGCGTCGAGCAACACGACGCCGCGGACACGGTCGCTGATGCCACCAACCTCGAGGCTCCAGGCCGTCGGCAGGAAGCCGCCGCTGTAGCCGACGATCACGATCGGCATATTGGCGAAGGCGCGGGCGCTGTTGGGATCGCCGGTGAGGCGAGCGAGATGGTTCGCCGACTCGTCGATGAAACGCTTGAGGCCGCCGGCCTGCCAGAATTTTCCTGCGCTGGAATCGGCAGCATCGACCGCCATCTGCGGTGCGAGCAGGATGGCATTGGCGCCGGAATCGGTGACCTGCTGCGGCACCAGCTGTCGGTCGCGCACATCGCGCTCGAGTGTCGCGCCATTACCGTGGAAGAACACCACGATCACGCCTGGCTTCCGCACGTCGAAATGTTCGGGCACGTGCATCAGGACGCGATTATCGTTGTAAGTCTCGTCCTGCCAGAATACGCGCCCGGAATAGCTGCGGTGGCCGCGGCGATCGCCCTTGGAGATATTGAGGAACGGCGCGTCGGAAGCAGGGTTGTTGCCGAAATATGGGAAGGCTGACGACTTCATGCTGACGAGCGTCGTCAGGTCCTCGCGCGGCGGACGCTGGTATGGGGCCTGCGGCGCGAGCGAAGCGACCTTGTAGGGCGCCTGCTCCGGCTGCTGCTGCACGGCGCGCTTGGGTGAGAAGTCCGACATCTGCCGTTGCAGAAAACCCTCGCTCGCGGAGGGGAAGCGCTCCCTGAACTGGGGGGCCGGGAAGCGATCCTCGAACGAGTCGCTGCTTGCGACTTGCTGGTTTGTCTTCGCAACGACCTGCACGTTGGCGGGGACGTTGCCTTGGACGTTGGCTTGCGAGTTCGCCGCGAGCGCCGCTGGATTGGGCGCCTTGCCGCATTGAACCAGGGTCAGCGACAACGGCACCAAGGCTGAGATCAGGGCAAGCCGGAGCGCACGACCGCGCGCGCCGGACCTGGCCTGGTCGGCGCAGATGTCAGTTCTCGGTTTCGGAACGGCCCCGACCATTCACCCATGACCCCAAGTCACGACCACAAGTCCATCGGCAATCATTAAGGCAATTGAGCCGATGGGCGTTTAGGCGACGTTAAGTGTCCGGAGAAACTTCCCCACATCCGGAACGCTCAAAGGGACCACGCAATCGTGTCGTGATTGTGGGGGGGGAGGCGGGATGTCCCGGTGTTTACGAAGCTTTATTGCCCGGATCGTGGATTAATGGTGCTAGAGTACCGAAGTGGCCCCGCCTCATTTAACCCTTGTTAACCCTGCTTGAATTGACTGGACCGAGCTGCACGATGCTTCCCACGAGGCGTGACGCCTGAGGTTGAGGACGGCGATGACGGCATCAGATGCGGGTACTGCACCCTGGACCGGCCGGCTGACCGGAAGCGGGTCGGGGGTCTCCGTTCTGGTCGCGACCGCCATCGTCGTGGCCGACATGATCGGGGTCGGCGTCTTCACCAGCCTCGGCTTCCAGGTCAAGGACATCCCCTCGGGCTTCTCGATCCTCCTGCTGTGGACCGTCGGCGGCATCGTCGCGCTGTGCGGGGTATTCTCCTACAGCGAGCTCGGCGCGATGTTTCCGCGCTCGAGCGGCGAATACAATTTTCTCGGCCGTGCCTATCATCCCGCCTTCGGCTTTCTCGCCGGCTGGGTGTCGGCAACGGTTGGTTTTGCAGCACCCGTCGCGCTCGCCGCGATGGCGTTTGGCGAATACGCCAAATCGGTCGTCCCCGGTGTGCCGCCGATCCCGCTTGCCATCGCCGTCGTATGGCTGGTCTCGCTCGTGCAATTGACCGGCGTCAGGCACTCCTCGACCTTCCAATTGATCTCGACCGCCCTGAAGGTAGTGCTGATCGTTGCCTTCCTGGTTGCCGGCTTCATCGTCGGCGTGCCGCAGCCGATCGCCTTCACGCCGCAGGCCGGCGATCTCGCGCACATCGTCAGCGCGCCTTTCGCGATCGGGCTCGTGTTCGTGATGTATTCGTTCTCGGGCTGGAATGCCGCGACCTACATCATCGGCGAGATGAACATGCCGCAGCGCGACCTGCCGCGCGCGCTGCTCGCGGGCACGCTGATCGTGCTCGTGCTGTACGTCGCGCTGAATGCGGTGTTTCTCCATTCGACCCCGGTCGGCGCGCTCGCGGGTCAGCTCGACGTCGCCAGCGTCGCCGGCAGCGCGATCTTCGGTAATCTCGGCGGCCGAATCGTCGGCGCGATGATCTGCTTCGGCCTGATCTCATCGATCAGCGCGATGATGTGGATCGGCCCGCGCGTGATGATGACGATGGGGGAGGACATTCCGGCGCTGCGCGTGTTCTCGCAGAGATCGGTCCGCGGCGCGCCGGCCTATGCCATCCTGTTTCAGCTCGCCGTCGCCAATCTGCTGCTGTTCACCCGCAGTTTCGAGGCCGTGCTCGACTTCATCCAGTTCGCGCTCTTGTTCTGCTCGTTCTTCACGGTCGCCGGCGTCATCAAGCTGCGTATCACCGATCCCGATTTGCCGCGGCCCTATCGCGCCTGGGGATACCCGTTCACGCCGCTCGTTTTCCTGCTCGTGACCGCGTTCATGATGTACTATTTGTTGACCGAGCGGCCCGTGCAATCGCTGTTGGGGATGCTCGTCATGCTCTCGGGCCTGTTGATTTATGCTGTTTTCCGCAGACGGCCGGTCGCCGCTGGCACTTCATCACATTGCGAATAGACATGTTTCGACCCATGAGAATTGCGGCCGTCGCTCTCGCCTTGCTGGCTGCGACCGTCTCGTCCGCACGTGCCGCCGAGGCGACCTTCGACGACACCGCGCGCTTCCTCGCGGGCATGCAGCCTTCGGCCGATTCGCCGCTGGTGCCGCTCACAAAGGACCCGGGTTGGCAGCGCCACGCAAAGTTCTTCGACGGCGCCTTCGCCCAGCTCGAGCAGCGCCAGCTCTCGAAGATCCGCAACTGGGCCGACGTCAATCTGGCGGCGCCCAGGCCGACCATGTTTTATTTGTTCAGCGGTCCCGACTTCCTCTATGCCAACGCCTTCTATCCCAAGGCCAGCACTTACGTGCTTGGCGCGCTGGAGCCGGTCGGTGCGGTGGCTGACCTGACGCGATTGCCGCGCGGCTCGGTCGGCGCCGCGCTCTACAATGTCGAGCGCTCACTCGGCTCGATCCTGAGTTTTTCCTTCTTCATCACCAAGCAAATGAAGGTCGACCTGCACACCAACCAGGTCAACGGCACCTTGCCGATCCTCTATGTTTTCCTCGTCCGCTCCGGCAAGACCATCCGCAATGTCGAGATGGTCGCACTCGACGACAAGGGCGGCGTGCATGTCGGCAACGACAATCCAGGGCCGAACGCGACGCGCGGCGCCCGCATCACCTTTGCAGGCCCCGACGGCGAGGCGCGCACGCTGTACTATTTCTCGACCGATCTCTCCAATTCGGGTGCACGCGCCGCCGGCTTCCTGAAGTTCTGCGAGACGCTCGGCCCCGGCAACAGCCTGATCAAGAGTGCGTCCTATCTGCTGCATTCCGGCAACTTTACCGTCGCGCGCGATTGGTTGCTGGCCAACAGCGCGACCATCGTCCAGGACGATTCCGGCATTCCGCTTTCGAGCTACAATTCGCGGCAATGGCGGTTCTTCCCGTTCGGCCGCTATCTCGGACCCATCGGCGAATTTCCCGGCCGCTATCAGGAGCGCTACGCCGCATTGTTCACGCGCGCCCAGCCGATCGACTTCGGCGTCGGTTACCGCTGGCGGATGCGCGAGTCGAACTTGCTGCTGTCGGTGAAGGTGCCGGGAAGCGAGACGGCGCCGGGCGCGGAGACCACCTCGTCCGCCGAGCCGCCGCCGAAACCGCCGCGTCCGAAGCGGCCACGTCCGCCCGAGCCAGTCCCGCCGCCACCCGGACGCTTTTTCTGGTCCCGCTGACTACCAGTGCACGCTCTGGCTCGGCACGATGAACGCCGTCGTACTGGGCGGCGTGGCAGTGCTCGTCGCCAGATACCAGCCCGAGCCGACGACGAGCACAAGCAGGCCGATGATAGCGAGCATGTCGAGGGTTCTGGGATCGTGGCCTCGCGAACCACCCCGCGAATCCCGTCCAGACCTGAAGTGAAAATGAGGGCTGATTTTCCAGCGCATTGTTGTTTCCTCCCGCAGGAGCATCACATCAATGCGAGGAAAGGATTTCGGTTCCACTCAAGGTAGCGACGGGAGGCGCCGCATCATGCTCAGGGTGCGTTGACGCCGCGCCAGCGGCCGTAGCGCCAAGGCAGATACCAGCGCGAAGCTTGCGGTGTGGTGAGGGGCACGTTGTCGATTCCCGAGGTGCCGAACGGGTTGCAACGGAGCAGGCGGGCGAGCGTCATCCAGCCGCCGGCCCACAGCCCGAATCTTTCGATGGCCTCGTCGCCATAGACCGAGCAGGTCGGCAGGTGCCGGCAATTGTAGCCAACCAGCGGCGAGAGCGTGTGGCGGTAGAGCCAGATCAGCGCGCGGCCGAATCTGCGTGGAAGCCGGCGCGCGCCCGCGACGGGATTGAAACAGTGCTCGCAAGTTGATTGCTTCATGGGCGCTTTGCTGAGATTGTGGGCGAGGTTCTGCGCGGTTCCGACGCAGGGAACTGTAACCTGTTGTTTGTGCGTCATATTTTGCATGCTTTTTGGGAGCAGTGCAGCAAGTGCCTATGGACGAGCTGTATTCCCCCGGATACCATTTTTGTGACGTTCATGTGAGACTCATTGGAACGTCAGAACGGGGCTTGGCTGAGTCGGCTCGCCGTAAGGCTTGCGCTAAAGCTTGGGACTTGGGGAAGGGACCAGTTTGAAACTTCTGAAGGCGCTCAAACTTCGCGGCTGGTTGCTGGTGGGAACCGCTGCTTGTGGAGTCGTGCTGGCTGGCGCCGTCGCGACGCTCGGGTCGTCGGCCCGGGCCGGTGTTGCCCTCGAAGAGCGCAAGCTGCCAATGAAGTTCGGCTGGGTCGCCTGCGAGCCGAATTGCCGCGGGTGGGTCAGCGCGGTCGGCATCATCACCGCCGATACGCCGAGGGACTTCGAAGAGTTTTCCCGCGGACGCCAGCTCGGCGGCGCCACCGTGGTGCTCGATTCCAGCGGTGGTTCCGTCAACGACGCGATCACGCTCGGCCGGCGCTTCCGCAATCTCGGACTTCTGACCACGGTCGGCATCAGCCTTCAGAACCGCGGCGGGCAGTCGGTCCGTCCGGCGGTCTCGCCTGAGGCCTATTGCGAATCCATGTGCGTGTTCCTGTTGCTGGCCGGCAAGAAGCGCTACGTGCCGGAAGCGGCCCATGTCCGGGTCCACCAGATCTGGATGGGCGATCGCGCCGACGATGCCAAGGCAGCGAGCTACAGCGCGCAGGATTTGATGATCGTGGAGCGCGACATCGGCCGGCTCGCCAAATACACGTTCGACATGGGCGGTGCCGGCGACCTGCTGTCGCTCGCGCTCAGCGTCCCGCCCTGGGAAGACTTGCACGAACTCGATGCAGGCGAGCTCAAACTCACAAATCTCGTGACGACGGATCTCGTGGCCGACGTGCTGCCGCATGTCGACATCTCCGCGCCGGCAATGGCGGAGCTTGCACCGAAGACCCAGGCAAGGTTCGGTGCGGAACCGGAGCAGCCCGCCAAGTCGACCAAGACGGCGGAAGCCCTGGTGCCGACGGGCGGCGTAGCCACGCCGGTCGCGGCATCGCAGAAGTAGTCTCGAATTTCTGATCTCGTTTCCGGGCCTAGCCACGCGCCGGAATCAGCCTCCGGACTCAGCCTTGCGCCGCAGCCGGCTGCTTCGCTTTCGCCTCGATCTGGCCGATGGCATCGACCACGGCATCGAAGGTCAGGAGCGTCGAGGCGTGGCGCGCCTTGTAGTCGCGGACCGGCTCGAGGAACTTGATCTCTGCCCATTTGCCTTCAGGAGGCGCGCCGTTCTCCTTCAGCATCTTGCGAACAGTTTCGCGTAACTCACGGAGTTCGCTCGCAGTCGATCCGACGATCTGACTTGCCATGATGGATGAAGAAGCTTGTCCCAGCGCGCAGGCCTTCACGTCGTGGGCGAAGTCGGTGACCTTGTCGCCCTCCATCTTGAGGTCGATCTTGACGGTCGAGCCGCACAGCTTGGAGTGGGCGGTGGCGGTGGCATCGGGATTCGACAACCGTCCGAGCCGCGGAATATTCCCGGCCAGTTCGATGATCCGCTTGTTATAAATGTCGTTCAGCATGTGATGGAGTCCAGCAGGATCGGCCTTGGCGTGCGCCGTCCACGGCCCTATATAGGGTCGGAACTGGCGGAAAAACAGTCCAGCGCTGCAGCACTGGTGTGATCCAGAACCGTGCTGCCGGCGTTAATTCGAAGACCTTTTCGCCGAAACTGTTCTCTCAGGCGTCCGGCGGCTCGCCGCCCCGTCTGCCGGTGACACTCCGGCCGCAAGGCCGTCGAACGGAGTAGACATGGACGCTACCATCAAATCCATCCGCCCCAACAAGCCCTCCGACCGGCAGCCCGATGGCCGTCCGGCGGAGCTTGATCCTTCCGAATTCCTCGCCGCCGCCGTCCGCGCCGACCAGCCGCGCCCGGCGCGCGCCGAGGCCGAGCAGGCAGTGAAGACGCTGCTCGCCTATATCGGCGAGAACACCAACCGCGAGGGCTTGCTCGACACGCCGCGCCGCGTGGTCGAGGCTTTCGACGAACTCTATCAGGGCTACCACCAGTGCCCGGCCGAGGTACTCGATCGCACCTTCGGCGAGACCGCCGGCTATGATGATTTCGTCCTTGTGCGCGACATCGAGTTCACCTCGCAATGCGAGCATCACATGATGCCGTTCTACGGCAAGGCGCACATCGCCTACACGCCGGTGGAACGCGTGGTCGGCCTCTCGAAGCTTGCGCGCCTCACCGACATCTTCGCCCGCCGGCTCCAGACCCAGGAGCACATGACCGCGCAGATCGCGGCGGCGATCGACGAGATCCTCAAGCCGCGCGGCGTTGCCGTGCTGATCGAGGCCGAGCATACCTGCATGTCGGTGCGCGGCGTCGCCAAGCATGGCGCTTCCACCTTCACCAGCCGCTTCACCGGCATGTTCCGCGACAATCCGGCGGAGCAAGCTCGTTTTCTGTCCCTGGTGCGGGGCCTGCAGCGCTGACCTCGCGAATAGACCGGCGAGGGCATTGTGTCCGCTCACTCCCATGAAACCGAGGAAGGTCTCGCCTTCCTTCCCAGGTTCGACGCGGCCGGGCTCGTGACCGTCGTCGCGACCGACGTCGCCACCGGCGACGTGCTGATGGTCGCGCACATGAACGACGAGGCGGTGCGCAGGACCATTGCGACCGGCGAGGCCTGGTACTTTAGCCGCTCGCGCAATGCCTTGTGGCGAAAAGGTGAGACCTCGGGTCAGACCCAGCGCGTGGCCGAGATCCGCACCGATTGCGATCAGGATGCAATCTGGCTCCGCGTCGAGCAGATCGGCGCGGCGTGTCACACCGGCCGCCGGTCCTGCTTCTACCGCAAGGTCGAGGCCCAAGACGGCGGCGCTATGCTCGTCTTCGTCGATGCGGACAGGCTGTTCGATCCGGACGCGGTGTACAAGAAGTAGTCCTGCCGTCACTCGCAGGGCGGAGCTGGCGATCCGATTAACCCCGCATTAACCATACCTGTCCCACGGTGAGACGACAGGGCGCTGAATTGCCGGCGCACTCAACGCCGTGCGGTGCGGGCACTTCATCATGTCGGTCGACAATTCCAGTGCCTCTCAGACGGCGGTTCTCGATCCGTCGCGGGCACGCGTCGCCGGTGCGATCAAGCAGGCCTCGAACGTCGCTGGCGTCAGCTTCCAATACATGCTGACCACCGCCAAGATGGAATCTGATTTCGATCCCACGGCCGGGGCGACGACGTCATCGGCGCACGGGCTCTACCAGTTCATCGACCAGACCTGGCTCGGCACGGTGAAGGAAGCGGGCACCCAGCTCGGCTATGGCAACTATTCCGACGCCATCACCAGGACGTCGTCGGGGACCTACACCGTCGATGATCCCGCGATGAAGCGATCGATCATGAAGCTGCGAGACGATCCGGAGGCTGCCTCCAGCATGGCGGCTGCGCTGACGCAGTCGAACAGCTTCAAGCTCACCGGCCTGCTCGGCCGCAGGCCGTCCGACAGCGAACTCTACATGGCGCATTTCATGGGCGTCGGCGGCGCCGCGAAGCTGATCGCCAACGCCGAGGACAATCCGCAAGCGGTCGGTGCGCGGTTGTTTCCTAACGCTGCGTCCGCCAATCGCTCGATCTTCTATGCCAAGGACGGCCGCGCGCGCAGCGTCTCCGAGGTCTATTCGGTGCTGGATGCGCGCTACGCCGGCGCGGCAAATTCGAAAACCACCCGCAGCGCGATGGTGATGTATGGCGGCACGCCATCGACCACGCAGGTCGCGAGCGCGAACGGCGTACAGCCTGCCGCGCCGCTGATCGACAATGCTGCGTATCTCCAGACCTTTCCGAACACACGCGCGGTGACGCCGGTCAGCGCGACAGCGCCAATGACGGTCGCGGACAATGCACCGGGCACGCCGGTGTTTCGCTCGATCTATCAGCCTGGCGACACCACCCAGCCGGTCTCGACGACCGTGCAGAAATTGTGGGGCAACAATGCCTCGCTCACCTCGGTCGCACCCGCGACCTCGGTCGCACCAGCGACCTCGGTCGCATCGGCAACGCCCGACGTCCGGCCGCCGCAGCCGCTTGATCTCTTCAGCGATCGCAGCGGAACGTTCTCAAGCTAATACGCACGCCCTTGTCTCGGACACGTCGCAGCGTGAACGCTGCTGCGCAGGTCCCCGCGCGTGAACGGCCGCCTTTGTTCCCTTAACAAAACGTCAATAAAACCAGCCAGTTATGGTGAACGCTTTGTTAAGCGTCGTGGTTTATTTTGTGTTGCAGGTGACAAGCCGTCACCGCTTCGTCTTCGTTGCGTAAGCCGGAAGCACCATGATTGTTCGGCAGTTCATCAATTGGATCAGGACGGCGCCCGCTGGCGAGCGGGCCGAGGCGACGCGGGCGCTGGCCCGGGCCTGGCTGATCTCAGACCTTTCCCATGACGACCGTATTGCCGCTGAAGGCGCGCTTCTGATGCTGCTCGACGATCCCTCGCCGCTAGTGCGGCAGGCGATGGCCGAGGCGTTTGCGCGCAGCACCGAGGCGCCGGCGTCGATCGTGCGGGCGCTGTCGGCGGACCAGCCGACCGTCGCGTTGCCCGTGCTTGAACATTCTCCGCTGCTGATCGACGCCGATCTCGTCGACATCGTCGCGACCGGCAACGACGAGGTGCAGTGCGCGGTCGCGCGCCGCATCGCGCTGCCGGTATCGGTCTGCGCCGCCATTGCCGAAGTCGGCTGCGCGGCGGCAGCGCTCGAGCTGATCGAAAATCCTCATGCCGAGCTTGCGCCATTCTCCTGGGATCGCATCGTCGAGCGTCACGGCCATCTCGCCGCGATCCGCGAGGCGATGCTGGTGCTGGAGGATCTGCCGTCCGCCACGCGCGCTGCGCTGGTGGCAAAACTCTCGGAGACGCTGGCTCAATTCGTCGTGGCCCGGAACTGGCTGAGTGCCGACCGCGCCGAGCGGATCGCGACCGAGGCGCGCGACCGCTCCACCATGAATATCGCGGCGCGCTCACGCGGCGAAGACATGGAAGGTCTTGTTCGGCACCTGCGCATCACCGGCCAGCTCACAGCGGGTCTCATTCTGCGCGCGCTGCTGTCGAGCAATCTGGACCTGTTCGATGCGGCGCTGGCTGAGCTCGCCGAGCTGCCGCTGGCGCGCGTGTCCGCGCTGCTGCACGATCGCGGCGGCAATAGCCTGCAGGCGCTGCTCCGGCGCGCCGGGCTTCCCGAGGCGACGTTTGCGGCCTTCCAGGTCGCGCTCGATGCCTGCCACGAGCAAGGCTTCGTCGACAGCGACGACAATGCGGTGCGGCTGCGCCGCCGCATGGTCGAGCGCGTGCTCACCCATTGCGAGACCGACCGCGGCGCGACCGAGCCGCTGATGGTCCTGCTGCGCCGCTTCGCCACCGAGTCCGCGCGCGAAGAGGCAAGGCTGTTCTGCGACGAGCTCGTCGCGGAGGAGATGGTTGATCCTGTCTATGACGATCTGATCGCGGCCTAATTCGATATCCGAGATAGGGCAGGTCTAAACCGCAAACTCCGTCATTGCGAGCGCAGCGAAGCAATCCAGAATCCCACCGCGGGGACAGTCTGGATTGCTTCGCCGCGCTCGCAATGACGAGAGGAGAGAGGCGAGCCCTTACCCCGCCGGCGCGATGCTCGGCGCCAGGATCACCTCGAGATGCTCGGGGCGATCGCGGTTGGCGTCGGCGAGATAGTCGTCGGCGACCTTGCGCAGGCGCCGGCTGAGCTCGGCGGAGACGCTGATGCTGTCGAGCTTGGTGTTCTCGTGCACGATGGCGAGGATGGCGTTGATGTGGTGCGTGAACAGCTCGGCCGGCACCTTTTCCAGATCGGGCGCGTGCTCGATGACACGGCACAGGCTCTCGGCTACGCCGGCCGCCGCCGGATAGCCGAAGGTCGCGGCATCGCCCTTGATGTCGTGCGCGGCGCGAAACAACTCGTCGCGCCTGTCCTTGGTGAAGCCGTCGTGCCGGATGGCGACGTAGGCGGCCGACAGCCGGTTGATCTCGGTCGCCATCCAGTCCTTGAACTCGCCGGCGAGGCCCGCGAGCGCCTGCTCGGCCCGGCCGACCGGATCGTCCATGTCCTTCTCTTCGACACGGCGCAGGACCGACCGCAGCGGGTTGGGCTGCGTGATGATTTGATGCGTGGCGAAGGCCGTGATCTCGATGTCTCTTGCGCTGTTCTTCGCCATGATATCGGCCTTGATCGTGAGAGACGTTGCGCTAGATGGAGGAGCGGGCCTTGTCGAGCAGCGAGGGCTGCTGCAGCACCTCGTGCTTTTCGCCGACGCGGCGCTCGGGACCCATATAGGCGGAGGTGATGTTGCGGCGCCGGTCCGGGCCGAAATAGGTCTTGGTCTTGATGAAGGGTCGGGGACTGGCGACCACGTTGAGGATGCGCTGGTAGAGCCCCTTGGCCGAGATCGGCTTGGCCAGGAATTCGGTCACGCCGGCATCGCGCGCCACCGTGACGCGGCGCTTCTCGGAATGGCCGGTCAGCATGATGATCGGCGCGTAAGGATTGCCCTTGGATTCCGGCTGCCGGATCATCTGCGCCAGCTCGAGCCCGTCGAAGATCGGCATCGCCCAGTCGGTGATGACGATGTCGGGCACGTAATGGCTGTACATTTCCAGCGCCGTGGCGCCGTCCTCGGCCTCGTAGACTTCACGCGCGCCAAAGGAATGCAGCAGCGTCCGCAGGATGCGGCGCATGTGCGGATTGTCGTCGCAGACGAGGAAACGCAGCTTGTTGAAATCGATGCGGAACATGGAGCCCGGGCCGGAGCGGTCAACTTTCGTTAACCATATCTCGCCGGGGGTTAATGAAGGGTTGCGATCGGCAGTCCGGCGAGGCGGCTCAGGAGCCGAACTGTTCGCGCAGAATGCGCTCTTCCAGGCTGTGACCGGGGTCGAACAGCATGCGCATTGAGATGGTCCTGTCGGACAGCACCTCGACGCGGCGGACGTCGCGCACCTCGTCGTGGTCGGCGACCGCCGCCACGGGGCGCTTGTCGCCCTCCAGCACCTCGATCACGACATAAGCCGTGTTCGGTAGCAGCGCGCCGCGCCAGCGTCGCGGGCGGAAGGCGCTGATCGGTGTCAGCGCCAGCAGCGCAGCGTTGATTGGCAGGATCGGTCCCTGGGCGGACAGATTGTAGGCGGTCGAGCCGGCCGGCGTTGCCACCATGATGCCGTCGGCGATCAGCTCGGACATGCGCTCGCGCTCGTCGATCAGGATCCGCAGGCGCGCGGCCTGGTAGGTCTGCCGGAACAGGGCGACCTCGTTGATGGCGTGATGCAGGTGAACGCGGTCGTTGGCGTCGGTCGCGCGCATCAGGAGCGGGTGGATCTCGGATTCCTGCGCGGCCTCGAGACGGGCCCGAAGATCGACGGTCGAGTACTCGTTCATCAGGAAGCCGACGGTGCCGCGGTGCATGCCGTAGATCGGCTTGCCCGTATGCATGTGCTGATGCAGCGTCTGGAGCATGAGCCCGTCGCCGCCGAGCGCGACCACGATGTCGGCGTCCTTCGGATCGCAATTGCCGAAGTCTCTGGTGAGCTGGCCGAAGGCGGCTTGCGCCTCGCTGCTCGGGCTGGCGACGAAGGCGATCCGGTCGTATCGCGCTGGCTTGGTCATGGCTTCGGGCAGGGCCGCTGGCTGGAGAAAGTTCCGCCGGGCTCGTCTAACGATCTCGACCCCGATTGTCGAGGATGACCGCCCTTCACACCAGACCGGCAACTGCCCATTCCGATTTGAGGACGAAACCGGCTCGATTTGTGCCCAACCGGGCTCTTCAGGCGCCGCTGGAGCCATGATCCCCCAAACCGTCGCAATTCCGCGCTAGCCTTGCGGTCCGCACCGGCGGTCGACGCCGGGCAGGGAGAACGATCATGGCCACGAATATGCCGGCGCTCCGCCGCGCGACCCTGGTGCTGGTGGTGTCGGCATTCGCGCTCGCAGGATTTGCGCGCGCCGACGATCCGCCGCAGCCGCGCGCCGAGGCGGCGGCAGCGGCCGGACAGAAGGGCGGTCGCGGCGGCGCACAAAGCGCGTCGCAGAATGCATCGTCATCCGCCGAGCCGCACCGTCTTCCATCGGATTCGACCACGAAGCAGACGCTCGATCTTCCCGGCCGCACGCTTAATTTCGCAGCGACCGCCGGATCGATCCGCGTGTTCGACGGCAAGGGCGAGCCGGTGGCGGACATCGCCTATACATCCTATGAGCTCGACGGCGCCGACCGGGCGACGCGCCCCGTGACGTTTCTGTTCAATGGCGGACCCGGTGCGTCGTCGGCATGGCTCCAGTTCGGCGCAGCGGGGCCGTGGCGGCTGCCGCTCGATGGCGAAGCCCTGTCGCCGTCCGCCTCGCCCGAGGTGAAGCCGAACGCGGAGACCTGGCTCGATTTCACCGATCTCGTCTTTATCGATCCCGTCAGCACTGGCTATAGCCGGTTCGTCGCGACCGGCGATGACGCGCGCAAATCGTTCTACTCCGTTGACGGTGACGTCAATTCGATCGCGCTCGTGATCCGCCGCTGGCTCGAGAAGCACGACCGGCTGACCTCGCCGAAATACGTCGCCGGCGAAAGCTATGGCGGCATTCGCGGGCCGAAGGTAGTGCGCCAGTTGCAGCTCCAGCACGGCGTCGGCGTCAGGGGATTGATCCTGGTGTCGCCGCTCCTGGACTTCCGCGAGTTCACCGGCACCAGCCTCCTGCAATATGTCGCGACGCTGCCGAGCTATGTCGCGGTGACGCGCGAGGCGAAAGGCCCGGTCAAGCGCGCCGATCTCGCCGACGTCGAGGCTTACGCGCGCGGCGAATTCCTGGCCGACCTCGTCAAGGGCGAGGCGGACAAGGAGGCGACCAATCGTCTTGCCGACAAGGTCGCCGAGCTCACCGGCATCGACCAGGCGGTGAGCCGCCGGCTTGCCGGCCGCTTCGACGTCGGCGAATTCCGCCGAGAATTCGACCGCAAGAACGGCAAGATCACGGGACGCTACGATGGCTCGGTCCGCGGCTTCGATCCCTATCCGGATTCGAGCAGCTCGCGGTTCGGTGATCCCTCCGGCGATGCGCTGCAGGCGCCGCTGACGAGTGCCGCGGTTGACCTGTTGACACACAAGCTCAATTGGCGGCCCGATGGCTCCTACGAGGTGTTGAACGGCGCCGTCGAGGGTCACTGGGATTTCGGCCGCGGCATCAACCCGCCGCAGTCGGTCTCCGAGCTGCGCCAGATCCTCGCCACGGATGCGAAGCTGAACGTGCTGGTCGCGCACGGCCTGTTCGATCTCGCCACGCCCTATTTCGGATCGAAGCGGGTGCTCGACCAGTTGCCGGCCTTCGCAACACAGCGTGTCAAGTTCGTGGTCTATCCCGGCGGCCACATGTTCTATTCGCGCGACGGCTCGCGACAGGCGCTTCGGAGCGAGGTCGAGACGCTCATTCGGGAGTAGGCCGTCGCTTGCGCGGCTTGTATCTCCGCGCGATCTCGCGGGCTACGACGGCCGCAGGCTTGATGTTGGCGCCCGCGATCCAGACGTCGCTGACCTTGCCACGCTTGTTGCGGACGCGGCGCACCGGCTCGCCATGGCTGGAGTAGCCGGCGGCCCAGGCGAGCTTGCCGGTGTCGCGGCCGGTGACCTCGATCTCGGCGGCGTCCATGAACGGGTTGTTGAACTGGGGATTGGCGACCAGCACGCGGTTGCCGAGCGGCACGAGGTCGTTCGCGCCCCAGATCGTCCACCAGCGACCGGTCCAGTCGCGCACGCGCCGGTCGGGTGCGCCACGGGTCTGGAAGACGCGCAGGATCTGCATCGCGCCGTCCATCCAGAACGGCGCCGCGCCGTCGATGGAGTTGCTGAGGATGCTGATCGCGAGCTCGCAAGCGGGGATGCAGCAGGTCCGCGAGATGTAACCTTGAAAGCCGCCGCCATGGCCGAACCAATCCCAGCCGTCGGTTTTGCCGGCGTTGACGCCGAGGCCGTAATAGGCCTCGAAGCTTTGCGGCACGCGCCAATGGTTTCGCGTCATCTCGCGGCGGCTCGCGACCGATAGCATGCTCTTTTTCGCATTGGGCGCGAGCTGTGCGTAGAAGCGGGCGGTATCGGCGGCGGTCGCGATGAAGCCGGCGGCGGAGGCCATCGCGTGCGCGGGATTGTCGCCGGGGATCACGCATCGCTCCCCATACGGCAGCTTGCGGGTGTGGCCGCGCGCGAACGATGCGCCCTTGGGAAGCGGCGCGTCCGGCTCGGTCTCGCGCAGGTCCGCAGGTTCGATGATCTCGCGCTTGATCCAGGTGCGGTAAGGCTCCTTGGTCACGGCTTCGATGACGAGACCGATCAGCCCAAAGCCGTGATTGGAATATTTGAAGCGTGTGCCCGGCTCGATCGCGGTCGGCAGCTTCAATTCCGCGAGCAGCTCGCTCGCGTCGAGATAGGGACGGCTGTCGATGAACTGGCCGGAATCGGCGCCGTCGCGCGTCAGTCCCGCGCTGTGCGAGAGTACTTGCGCAATCGTCGTTTCGGCGACGCGCGGATGCAGGCCGGCGACATATTGGCCGATGGGATCGTCGAGCCTGAGCTTGCGCCGCTCGCGCAGCTTCATGATGCCGGCCGAGGTAAAGCTCTTCGAGTGCGAGGCGATGCGGAAGCGGTGGCGCGGGGTGAGCCTCTCGCCGGTGTCGAGATTGGCGAGGCCGAACGCGTGCTCGGCCACGACCTCGCCGCGATGGGCGAATGCGATGATGACGCCGGGCTGCTGGATTGTGGTGTGCTGGAATTCGATCCAGGAGCCGATGTACTCGATTGCGGATCGCAGCCAATTGTCCATTGCGCACCGATTTGCGAGGGGAAGATTGGTGGGAAAGCTAGCCGAGAACGCAGAACGGGCACAACCCTGAGGTTGTGCCCGTTCGTCCCATTCGGAGATGCGATGTTCTTAATAGACGAGAGTCGCTCCGGTCGGCTTGTCGAGCGCGGTGGCGAGCGAACGATATTCGGAGCTGTCGGTGCCGGCGAGCGAGGCGAGCTTGTTCAGGTGATACTGCGCCTGCTCGCGGTTGCCCTGCTCGAGCTGCCAGAGGCCGTAATACTGCCAGGTGCGGACGTGGTTCGGATCGTCCTTCAGCGCCAGCTCGTAATAGACCTTCGACGACTGGTAGTCGCCGAGCTTGCGATAGGAGTAGCCGATCAGATTGGCGACGTCGGCGACGTCGTCGCGCTTGAGCGACTTCAGCTGGCCGATCGCGCCGGTGTAGTCGTGATTGTCGTAGATCGTGGTGTAGGCGGTGCGATAGGCAGCAAGGAATTTCGGATCGTTGACGGAGGAGCTCTTCTTCTTGCCCTTTTTGGTCGAGGTGTCCGAGGCCGGCGGCGACGAGGGGGTGTCGCCACCTGCGGCATAGGCGCTGGTCAGAGCCGGCCCGGCCGCCAATGTCATGGCGACAAGTCCCGGCACAAGAAGCGTTGAGAGTTTTCGCATCTAAGTTCTCCCGTATGGAACGTGGCGATCCTACACGATTGCCCAAAGACCGGAACACCCATCAGGCAAAAACATTCCCGGCATCCTGGTCTATTCGCCCTGCGGGCAGATGACAAACTTGTCATCCAGATGAACGGGAGCCTGCTGCGGGCTTCAGATTGGGTTCAGTGCGTGCCTCCTAGGGTCCAACCTACGATCAAAGGGTTGGCGAGAGGGCGCCCGCCTCAAGATCCTTCCAAGAGGAGACCAACCATGTTGAAGACCATTTCCGCAGCCTTGCTTGCAGCTTCCGTGATCGCAGCCCCGGCCTTCGCAGCCGAGACCGGCAAGACCACCACGACCACGCCGGTGATCAAGGCAGACCAGGCCCAGACCAAAGTGTCCACCACCGCCGCGAAACCCGACGCCGGCCTCAAGGCCGATGCCAAGACTTCGGATGTCAAGACTTCGGATGTCAAGGCTTCGGACGTCAAGGCCGACGCCAAGGTGGATGCCAAGTCGAAGGCGATGAACGCCAACGCCGCGGTCACGCCGGACGCGCACAAGACCGTGCGCACGCATCGCCACCACCACAAGCATCTCTCAGCGAAGAAGTCGCTGACAACGCAGCCGGACGTGACCAAGCCGGCGACGATGGAGAAGCGCAGCTAACGACTGATCCTGCGCGGTGGCGTTCTAGCATTGCCCAGCCGCCGCGTGAGGAATTCAGGCCCGGCCCGTTCGTCACGCCTTGCGCGAAAGCTCGAGGTGCTGGCGGCGGGCCGGTACGGCCATGCTGAAGCCCGCGAGCAACGTCCCACGTTTGGCGGCCGCAAACAAAACCTCGAAAACAACCCCATGCACAGTAGCCGGTGGTAGATAAATCAATGGTTTGATCGGTGGCTCATCTGCGGATTTTACGAAGCCGTTTGACTCGTCGGGCAAAACACCTGTAGACATGCATCATTGCAACCTTGGGGCTGGAACGTCTCCGAGACTGATCGAGCGGAGAGCGTAAGCGGTGCGGCGACTAGCGGAACGCGCAGTGAGCTTGGCGTTGATGCTGGCACTGCCGCTGGCGCTCACGGGATGCTTCGGCAGCGACGGTGACCGTCCGACCCTGATGGACGGGACCCAGGCCGGAGGTCCACAACCGTTCCCGGATAATTTCCGCGGCGACACGCTGGCCTTGATGCGCAGCTATCTGAACAACCCCGTCGGCGTGCGTGACGCCAGCATGGCCGAGCCGGTGCAGCGCGAGGTCGGCGGTCGGCAGTTCTACGTCAGCTGCCTGCACTTCACCCCACGCGAGACCGACGGCACCTACAAGGCCATGAGGGAACGCGCCGTGATTTTCGTCAACGGCCGGGCGGACCGCGTCGTCGATCGCGCCGGCGAGCTGTGCGCGGGCGCGGTTTACGTACCCTTTCCGGAACTTGAAAAGATGACGCGGTAGCGCAAAGCCCACCTTCATCGCTTGGTGATAGGACAGAGCCAACCGGAGCTGCCGGATCACATTTCGGGGAGCCTTGAACGGAGTGGTTTGCGTTGCGACTAATCGTTACGGCAGGTTCTGTTTCCAGCGGAAAAAAACCGTCGGTATGAGCCTGCGGGACGGAACAAAATCGCGCTGTTGCCGCTCCGTCACAGTAACGAACGATCAACGTTCCGGCATCGCCGCGAAGCAACCCAATTCACGCCACGTTGTTTCCTGAGTGTCGAATTTGAAAGAACGGGGATGATCATGAAAAGGATTTTGCTGGGTGCGGTTGCCCTGCTTGCGCTGGCCGCGCCGGCTGCCGCAGCCGACATGCAGGCCCGCACCTACACCAAGGCTCCGGCCTACACGCCGCCGCAGGTGATCTACAACTGGACCGGCTTCTACATCGGCGGCCATGTCGGCGGCGCCTTTGCCGGCGACAGCAGCTTCCAGTCGAGCGACGCGCGCTTCCTCGGCGGTGTCCAGGGCGGCTTCGACTACCAGTTCGCGCCCAATTGGGTCATGGGTATCGAGGCGCAGTATTCCTGGCTGCCGACCAACAACGGCGGTGCCACGTTCCCGCTGGGCACGCAGGTGACCTCCAATACCGACCAGCTCGGCTCGGTGACCGGTCGCATCGGCTACACCTGGGGACCGGCGCTGCTTTACGCCAAGGGCGGTTATGCCTGGCGCAATGGCGGTCTTGGCGTGAATGTCGCCGGCGTGCCGCAGCCCTTCACCGCGACCGGGAACAGCAAGGACGGCTACACTGTCGGCGCTGGCCTCGAATATATGTTCGCGCCGAACTGGTCGGCCAAGGCCGAGTACCAGTACTACAACTTCGGCAGCACGACGATCACCTCCGGTCCGGCTGACGTCGTGGGCGTCCGCGGCCGGGAGGACGAGCATACCGTCAAGGTCGGCGTGAACTATCGCTTCGGCTGGGGCGGTCCGGCAGCCTCGCGCTACTGACGCCACCAACGATCACGATCTGACAAAGGCCGGCTCCCGCCGGCCTTTCGTTTGCCGGGCCCTGGTTGCCAGCCTTCTGTTTGCATTGCGTCAACCATCTGGCGCGTCATTTGCAGGCAAACGTTTTGTCGCGCGCCTTCTCACGCGCGTCATGGAGCTCGGGTAAAGCAAAAATAATTTTTGCAGCTTAGGGAACTCGCGCGCCGGAACGCGTTATATGAGAATTACCGGGCTGGTGGGACGACGGACATGCGTATCTTGGTGTCGGCTGTGGTGCTCTCGTGCTTCGTCAGTTTGCCGTGCGCTGCCCAAACAATCCTCAAATCCGAGCCTCTGATGCTGGCACCCTACGAGGTGGCCTTCGTCAAGGACGCCTCGTGCTCCTCCGGCAAGGTGCTGAAGGTCACAGGCGCGATCCGTGGGCTGCATCGCCGGAAGGCCTGCGTGGCTCTGGCGGGCGAGCAGGCCTCGCTCGCGACCGCGACGCCCTGAGCTTTTCCTGAGCTCCGGCTTCCCATCCTTGATCCGTCTTCAGGAATTCAGCTCAAGCTCCATCCTCGCCTGGCGATCGGCCTCGGCCTTGTTCCGGGCCGGGTCCTCGCCCTGTGCGGCCCGGCACGGCTTGATCTCGTAATCGTTGTCGAGCACCCGGCGTGGCCCGGGGCGGTTGTCATCCGCGATTACGTCCACGACGAGGCCACTTCGCTGCGCGAGCCTCCAGACGTCGGACTCATCAGGATAGGCCTTGCTGATCTGGGCGTCGTTGCAGAACAGGGCGTAGGGCATTCTTCCCGCTCCCGGAAAGCGCGTTAACGACTTTGCGGGGGAGGGGTTCCGATTGCCGGTCGATCACGCGGCCGTGATCGGGGTCGCCGGGGCCTGAGTCCTTAACGAGTCCTGAATCCCGAAAAAAAGAATCCTCGGGACTCATTTGGCGGAATCAGGGGATGTTTTCGGTCATGACGACCGACCTGAAAACCTCTTGCGGGCACATGCTGCTGCCCCTCACGCTGGCCCTGTTCGGGGCCTGCGCGGCCAATCTCTGGCTGGTGTGGTCCTGGCTGTAGCCCGCGACGGGAGGCCCCGGCTCTACTTTTCAGCCGGTGGCCGGGGGGAGGCGTCCCGAATGGCGGCGCGCAGTTTGGTCAGGGTGGCCGCGCAATACTCCTCGCGCTCGCGCTCGAACCGCTCCTGATGCTTGCGGAAATTGGCGATGCGGGCCTGCATCTCGGTGCGGACGTCGTGGCTCGCCGCGCGCTGCGATGGGAGAGGCAAGGGTTGGGGCGGAAGTGGCTTGCTCTCGACGGCGGTGTTGACGGGGACGATCTGCACTGACGCGGCCACTGTCGCCATCGGGATCTCCGGTGGATGCAAGTCATCCTTTTTGCCGGTTACCGATTGGACGAAGGCCATTGTCTGCGCGATCAGCGCGTCGCGTTCCGTGATCCACTTCATGGTGCACCCCTGTCGGGGGCATTCCAGCAAAGCTGGCCGGCCGAATCAAGAAGGTGTTGGGTGGGGGATTGCATATTTTTCCCGGCCGCCCGACAGTGGGGAATGGATGTCAAAGCAGACCATTCAGCCGAAGCTGAGGGCTTGAGGCTCGTCCGCGCGTTCCTGTCGCTGCCGCCCAACAAACGGGCGGAGGTGATCGCGTTCATTGAGGAGTTGGCCCGCGCCAAACGCCGTCCCGAGGAGGGCGCCGACGTCTCGCCGGGGTGAGGGCTAACGCTCCCGCGGATTGAGGTTGGGCTCGAACGGAGCCCCGACCACCCGAACCGGCGTCGGAGCGGTCACATCGATCATTGCCCGTTGGGCCTGCTGCTTTGCCGGAGCCGGTTCGAACAGCGCAATTGCTCCAGCCAAGGCGCTACAGCACAGCGTCACCGTCGCCAGCAGAAACATGTTTCGGTTTTCTTCCCTGATCCGCATGGGCAGACAACGGACGACGCCACCGACCGGTTCCGGTTTTCCAAGCCCGGCTCACACCCCGGAATAGGCTGAAGCTTACACCAAGCTTACGGCGGAAGCCCAAATAGTTAGTTTTCCGTAAGACTACCCGGAACATTTGGCATCAAATCTTAACGTCAGCTGGTTCCAATGCACGGTGCTGGGAATATGCATCGGCAGAAAATCACTGGGGCGGCTGCAATGAGCGTTTTGAACAATTTGAAAATCGTGTGGAAGGTCGCGCTGATCGTCGCCGTGATGGGCTTTGCCATGGTCGCCGTCGCGGGCTTCGGCACGCGCGAGCTCTCGGCAACGGTCGACGGCTTCGCCGAGCTTTCCGCAGCACAATCCTCAGCGCTCAACCTGACGCGGGCCCAGCGCCGCGCAGAGACCTATCATGCCGCGCTCTATGCGGTCTTCACCGAGGCGACGGAGGCGGGCAACGCCAACCGTCTTAAGACCGCGACCCAGAACCGCGATGAAATCCGCCAATACCTCGAGGCAGCCGAGCAGGACGATCCCGCGCGCGCGAGCCAGATCAAGAGCATCGGCGACCAGTTGAAAGCCGTGTTCGCCGGCTGCGATCCGGTGCTGAAGGCAGGCTCACTCGCAAGCAGCCCGGAAGAGAACGCCAAGGCATCCGAACGCGCGCACAAGGAGTGCGACCCGGTGATGGATGCGGCCCTGGGGCGCATTGCCCAGTTCGTGGGTGAGACCGCACAGGCGGTCGCCAAGCGCAAGGACGCCATCAACCGCGATGCCAGATCCGCGACCTGGACCGTGATCGGCGTCAGCGCCGGCGGCCTGATCCTGGGGATCGCGATCGCGCTGTTCATCGGCCTTAATGCGATGTCACGGCCGATTGCCCGCCTCAAGCTCGCCATGGAGGGCCTTGCCCGCAACGATCTCAAGACCGAGGTGCCTGAGACGGACCGCCGCGACGAGATCGGCGACATGGCCAGGACGGTCGAAATCTTCAAAACCAACGGGATCGAGGTCGAGCGCCTCAAGGCTTCGCAGGTCGAACTGGAGAAGCAGGCCTCCGATCAGCGCAAGCGCGATATGGTCAACCTTGCCGACGGCTTTGAGCGCGCGGTCGGCGAGATCATCGAGACAGTAGGCTCGGCGTCCACCGAGCTCGAAGCGTCGTCCTCGACGTTGGCCACCACCGCGCAGCGTGCGCAGGAGCTCACCTCGGTCGTCGCGGTCGCCTCGGGTGAAGCCACCAGCAACGTGCAGTCGGTTGCGACCGCCACGGAGGAGCTGTCCTCCTCGGTCAACGAGATCAGCCGCCAGGTGCAGGAATCCGCACGGATGGCTGGCGAGGCCGTCACCCAGGCCCGCACCACGACGGTGCGCGTCAGCGAGCTCTCGGTTGCGGCGACGCGCATCGGCGACGTCGTCGAGCTCATCAACACCATTGCCGGCCAGACCAACCTCCTGGCGCTCAACGCCACGATCGAGGCGGCACGTGCCGGCGAGGCCGGCCGCGGCTTCGCCGTGGTCGCGGCCGAGGTGAAGACGCTGGCCGAGCAGACGGCCAAGGCGACCGGCGAGATCAGCCAGCAGATTTCCGGCATCCAGACCGCGACCCAGGAATCCGTCAACGCGATCCGCGACATCTCCACGACGATCGAGCGGCTCTCGGAGGTGTCGTCGACCATTGCCGCGGCCGTCGAGGAGCAGGGCGCCGCGACCCAGGAGATCTCGCGCAACGTGCAGCAGGCCGCCCACGGCACCCAGCAGGTCTCCACCAACATCGCCGACGTGCAGCGCGGTGCGGCCGAGACCGGCTCGGCCTCCTCGCAGGTGCTTTCCACCGCCAAGATGCTGGCGACCGACAGCAACCGGCTGAAGGACGAAGTCGGAAAATTCCTCCGCACGGTGCGCACCGCCTGAGTCAGCGCGGCGGCTTTCGTCGATCGCGCTGCGCACTCATCGCGCCAGCAGAAATCCCATTGCGATCGCAAACAACACGGCCGTCATGACGACGGCCGCCGCCGCGCCGGCGGCGATCCTGGCCTTCTCTTTGGCTGTGGTGGGGCGCATGGGGGCGAGACACGACCGATGACGTAAGCAGGTTCGCTTGCGGACCGTTTCGGACCGCTCGCTTTGCCTGTATACTGTGGCTGCGTCGGAATTCACATCCCGTCCATGATCTCCAAGCGTCCACCCGTGCTCGCCCATGAGCGGTTCGTCGCCGACCGCGATAATTTCGCGGGCCTCGATCTGGCCGCGCGGTTCGAGCGCATCGAAAAGACGAACCTGTGGGGTGCGGCGACCTCGGTGTCCGGCCTCGGCTCGGAGGATCACGCGACCGCCGCGATCCGTGAGGTGCTTCCTCCGCTGTTGCAACGGCTCGGCGCGCGCTCGCTGCTCGACGCGCCCTGCGGGGACGCGGGCTGGATCGGCCGCATGAAGCTGGATCTCGACTACACCGGCATCGACATCGTGCCGTCATTGATCGAAGCCAATCGCCAGCGCGTCGCGGCCGGCGAGTTGTCAGGCCGGTTTCTCGTTGCCGACATCACGCGCGATGCACTGCCGCGCGCGGATATCGTTCTGTGCCGGGACTGCCTGGTGCATTTGAGCTTCGACAACATCGTTCGCGCCATCGCGAACTTTCGCGCCAGCGGCGCGCATTTCCTGCTGGTCACGACGTTCCCCGAATGGGACGGCAATCGCGATTGCGAGGACGGCGACTGGCGGGCGCTGAACATGGAGAAGGCACCGTTCGATTGGCCGGCACCACGCGCGCTGATCAACGAGCGTTGCGAAGAGGGCGGTGGTGGCTGGCGCGACAAGAGCCTCGGGCTGTGGCGGCTCGATCAATTGTAGCGGGATCGCGCTGCGCTCCATCCGAACAGCAGGACCAACGAGGGAGGAGTGAATCCCGATGATCGATGCCCAATGCAGGTGCGGCGCTCTCGCGCTGTCGCTTCCAGGACCTTCCAGCCTCGTCGTCGCCTGTCATTGCGTCGACTGCCAGCGTCGAACGGGCGCGCCGTTCGGCGTCGGTGCGTTCTATCCGGCGGAGGGCGTCACGATCTCGGGAACGTCGAAGGAGTACGTCCGGACAGCCGCAAGCGGCGGTAAGGTCCGCAGCCATTTTTGCCCCGAGTGCGGTTCGACGGTCTATTGGAAGGCGGACAATCTGCCTGCGATGATCGGCGTTGCCGTTGGCGCGATCGGGCTTCCGAACTACCCGGCGCCCATCCGCTCGGTTTTCGAACAGTCGAAACATGACTGGGTGGAAATACCGGGCGCTGAGCACTTCCAGCAAAGCAGCGCACCGAAGCATTCGAAGTGAGAGTTGCGCGTCAAACTTCGCGCCAAGGCTTCGCGGCGAGATGAATTGACGCCGTTCCCGTCTGGTTCCGCCGAGGGTTGGAATTTGCGGCAGTCCCTCTGCTTCGCGTGAGACAATAGCTGGCGATCCCGGGTTGGAACGAACGTGACAAAAACTCGTTTGCCGATCGGAGTAAACGATGAATAACGCTGAAATTTTCGAACCTTTCTTGGCGCGGTTGCGGGTTAGCACCGAAATTGACGAAGAGGACGAGGTCGCTATCCGTCATCTGCCAATCACGGTGAAGCGGATGGCTGGCGGTCAACCGGTCGTTTCTCTCGGAGATCGACCTTCCGCATGCTGCCTTGTCGTTGATGGCTTTATCCTGAGATCAAAGATCGTCGGCAATGGCCACCGCCAAATCATGGCCTTTCACCAACCCGGCGACATTCCCGATCTGCAGGGGCTCTTTCTGCATGTGATGGACCATGACGTCAGCACGCTTGGCGATAGCGTTCTCGGCTTCATTCCGCATGCAGCGGTGCGCTCACTTATAAGAAAGCGGCCCAACGTGGCCGAAGCGCTTTGGCGCGATACACTGACCGACGCCGCGATCTTCCGGGAGTGGATTTGCAACGTTGGTCAACGCGAAGCCACGAGCCGCGTGGCACATCTCGTGCTTGAGCTTTACACCAGATTGAAGGCGATCGGCCGAGCGGACGGCTTGTCCTTCGATTTTCCGGCCTCTCAGGCACTCCTCGCCGACGCCGTCGGCACCAGTGTGGTTCACATGAATCGCGTCGTTCAGCAGTTGCGTGCTCAGCGCGTGTTGGACCTGGAGCGGGGAAGAATATCGATCCTTGATGAAGCCAGGTTGCGCGAAATGGCAGACTTCGACGTGCTTTACCTGCATCTCAATCCGTCGCTCTGAGCCATGAAGTTCTACTTCGACATCAAGGACGACTTTTTCGCTGCGGTCGACGAGGATGGGGTGGATTTGCCCGGCCCGGAAGCCGCCGAAAAAGAGGCGATCGCAATGGCGACCTCGATTGCCAGAGACGTCGCGTCGGCAAAGGGGGCGCAGGTCCTCATTACAGTCAGGAACGAGAAGCACCCGCTGCTCGAGTTGAGTGTAACGGTCGCTCGGAAAACTCTGACGTGATTGCCTTGGAAATCGATTCTAGCCGTCGTCAGACAGAGGAGTGCCCCGATCTATAAGGCCGCGGTGTCGGCTAATCGGTGGTGCCGGCTGAGGGGATTGAACCCCCGACCTTCGGTTTACAAAACCGCTGCTCTACCGCTGAGCTAAGCCGGCGACGCCTGGAGAAGCGGGCAGGGACCAGCATACGCCGGAGCCCTCCGCCCGTGCGCGCCGCAATACCAGACTTGACCGGAAAGTGCCAGAACTCGCGATCCCAGATGCAGACATGGATCAGGCGGCCCGAAGGCCGCCTGATCTGTCGTATTCGGTTCAAACCGCCTTACTGGCAGATGTGGCGACGGCCGTCTTGGCCCTTGAACCAGGTGCCGGGCGTGCAGACGAAGCCGTTGCGCTGGGCGTAGGTGCGGGTGTCCCAGCCGCGGTTGTCCCAAGAATTATTCCACGAATTATCCCAGCCATTGTCGTAGGCGTAGGCGTCGTTGGTGGCACGGAACGGGGCGGTTGCGATCGCGCCCGCAGTCCCGATGGCTGCGCCAGCCACGCCAGCGGCTGCTCCGACCGCGCCGGCGGCGACGTCGGTCGGCCAGAAGCCGGTGCGGCTCCTGTTCCAGTCGTTATTCCAATCGCCGTTGTTGGTCTGGCGATAGGACACGCGACGATGCCGATAGCCGCTATCTGTGTACGGATTTCCCGGTCCGACGTTCTGGCAGTTGGCGTTGGGAAATTGCGCCGCGCAGCGGCCGGGATTGGTGATCACGGCCTGCGCCATGGCAGAGCCCGTCACCAGGGTCGCCGCAATCGCCGTGGCTCCGAGAAGTTTGATATTCATGATTGTTGGCTCCCATTTTGTTGACGGGGGCTAAACGCCGAGGACGCCGGACGTTCCGCTGAAACCGGCGGATTTTTGTCAGCAACAGTCAAACGGAAGTGAGCACGCGCCTTGGTTCCAGACTGCTGGATCCGGCGGCGTTAATGCTTCGCTAGCTCGCTTTGGCGCATTTGAGCGGCGCGCAATCCTTACACATTAGGCTTACCGGCAATTGGTGAGAGGGCCTTAACCCTCTCTGCGTCGCCATCGGGTAGGTTTGTCGCCGGATAAATGGGATTTCTTCATGCGCGTTGTAGCGCTCGCTGCCTTTCTGATCGGACTGCCCGCGACGGCGTTTGCCGGCGGCGGCTTCGATATCGTCGTTCCCGGTCGGCCGGGCGTGCCCATCATCATCAACAACATCGACGCGTCCTATGCCGTGGTCGAGGGGACCTGGGGCTTGGGGAAGAACGTCCAGGTGCAGCCCACCATCTATGGCAGACGCTATGTCGCCGAGCGCCAGCCCACGGACGTCGGCCACTACTACCCGACGCTGGGCCTGCGGCCCGGCTACGGCCGGCTCGAGGTCGAGCCGCCCGCGAACCGCAAATTGCCCAAGCCGCCCGAGAGCTATCACCAGAGCTGGGGCGCCCAATCGGCGCCGCTGCCGCCGCAGATGGACGTGCCCGTCAATCCGCCGCCGGTGATCCTCGCGCCTGAGATCAACGACTATCCGCGGCGTCCTCGGCCGCGGCCGCGTGCAGAGATACCCGGCAGGCCGCCGGGTTAAGAAACGAAAACAACAAACGAAAATCAACAGGAGAGAGTAATGCGTCAGATGATTTCGGGACTGGTCGCGGCGGCTGCCGTGATGTTCGCTGCCACCGCGCCCGCCGCGGCCTGCGGCTTCAATCCGTGCCAGCCGGTCGCGCCGGTCTATTCCGGCTGCAACACCGGTTGCGGCGGTTACGGGGCCGGCTACGGTTACGGCGCCTATGAGCGTCTCGCCGAGCCCACCACGCAATATTATCACGTCAACCAGGGCCCGACCTACACCGGCCCGGGCGCCTTCGCGCCGTATCCGACCTACCGTGAGGACGCGGTGGTTGCGCCCGCCAATTACGGCTACGGCCGTGGCTATGGATATGGGCACGGCTATGGCTATCGCGCCGCCGCGGTCGAAGCGCCCGCCGCCTATCCCTACCGCCGCCCGTATTACCGTCCGTATCGCTACGGCTACGGCCCGCGCGCCGGCTATCTGCCGCGCACGCACTATGGCTACGGTCCGCGCTACGGCTACGCTCCGCGCCATGCGCCGTACTATGGCGGCCACCGCGTGCTGCGCCGCTATTACTGATCGCTTGATCGGTTGAACCAACGAGACGCCCGTCCGCGATGCGGACGGGCGTTTTGTTTTGTTACCGCTTCATCAGCCCGAGCCGGCTGGCGCCGACATAGAGCGAGAGCACGGCGGCATTCGAGACGTTGAGGCTCTTGATCTCGCCGGGCATGTCGAGCCGCGCCACGACGCTGCAGGTCTCGCGCGTCAATTGCCGCAGGCCCTTGCCTTCCGCGCCCAGCACCAGCGCGAGCGGCTCGCGCAGGGTGACCTCGGAAAGATCGGCGCTGCCTTCACTGTCCAGCCCGACGGTCTGGAAGCCGAGCTCGTTCAGCGTGGTCAGTGCGCGGGCGAGGTTTTGCACCGTCACCATCGGGACCAGCTCCAGCGCGCCGGAGGCGGCCTTGGCCAGCACGCCGGTCGCTTCCGGACTGTGGCGCGCGGTGGTGACGATCGCCTTCACCGCAAAGGCCGCCGCCGAGCGCAGGATCGCGCCGACATTGTGCGGGTCGGTGATCTGGTCGAGCACCAGCACGATGCCGTCCTGCTCCAAATCCTCGATGTCGGGCGAGGGCAGGGGGTCGGCCTCGGCGAGCAGGCCCTGGTGCACCGCGTCGGGCGACAGCAGCCGGTCGATTTCCTGGGGCCGGACGATCTCGGGCGTGACCGGGATCGCGATGTTCTCGTCCGCCAGACGCCTTGCGGCGTTCTCGGTCAGCGTCAGCTTGCGGATCTGCCGCAGGGGGTTGGCGAGCGCCATGGTGACGGTGTGCCAGCCATAGAGGATGACGGGACCGTCGGTGTCCGAATCGCGATCGCGCCGGGCCGGGCGCCCGGCGGATTTTCCGGGCCTGTTGAAGGGCTTAGACCCGCCACGGGGGCCCCTCGGGTTGAATTTTCGATCCTTCATGGGCTCGCTTGTGTCACGGGTCCCGGAATATGGCAATTTGGGTGGCTTCGGGGGCGATTTTAGCTGTTCGCCTCGGTTGACTTTACCCCATCGCTTCGCCGATAACCGCGCCCGGTCGCGCCCCCATCCGGGCTGTCGCGGCCTTCACGTTCCATGGCCGTCTTCGGTCGCCGGCAAGGTCCGGCCCGATTGTGCTGCCATCGAGCGGGGGAGTGTCCCGAGTGGCAAAGGGAGCTGACTGTAAATCAGCCGCCTTATGGCTTCGCAGGTTCGAGTCCTGCCTCCCCCACCAGCCTTCGCTCGCTTCGCGAGCTACGGCTCGGCAAGCCGGCACCGATGGTCATGGCGCGAAGTGAGCGAAGGCTGTCGCGCCGTAGCCCGGAGGGCGCAGGCGGACTGGCTCAGAGCGCAAGTCACCCCATCATCTCCCGCACCATCGGCACCACCTTCCGCCCGTAGAGCTCGATGCTCTTCATCAGTTTGCCATGCGGCAGCGGGCCGGCCGAATACTTCAGCTGAAACCGCGAAATGCCGAGTGTCTTTGCCGTCTTGGCGATCTTGCGCGCGACCGTCTCCGGCGAGCCGACATAGAGCGAGCCGTGCTCGGCCTCGTTCACGAACTCGTCGCGGCCCATCGGTGGCCAGCCGCGTTCCTTGCCGATGCGGTCGCGCATCGCCTTGTGGTCGGGCCACAGCTCCTCGCGCGCCTGTTCGTCGGTCTCGGCGACATAGCCTGGCGAGTGCACGCCGATCGGCTGTGCCGGGCGGCCGAACTCCCTGAACGCGCGATGATAGAGATCGACGAAGGGCGCGAAGCGCGCGGGATCGCCGCCGATGATCGCGAGCATCAAGGGCAGGTCGTAATGCGCCGCGCGCACCACCGATTGCGGGCTGCCGCCGACCCCGATCCAGGTCTTGAGCGTGCCGTTCTCGACCGGGGGATAGACCAGTTGATCCTTCAGCGGCGGACGCAGCTTGCCTTCCCAGGTCACCGGCTTCTGCGACAGCAGTGCGGCGAACAGATCGAGCTTCTCCTCGAACAGCTCTTCGTACTTGCGCAAATCAAAGCCGAACAGCGGGAAGGATTCGGTGAACGAGCCGCGGCCGAGGATCACCTCGGCGCGCCCGTTCGAGAGTGCATCGAGCGTGGCAAAGCGCTGGAAGACGCGGATCGGATCGTCCGAGCTCAGCACCGTCACGGCCGAGCCGAGATGGATGCGGCTGGTCCGCGACGCGATGGCGGCCAGCACGGTCTCAGGGGAGGAGATCGCGAAGTCGGCGCGGTGATGTTCGCCGAGGCCGATGAAGTCGAGGCCGAGCTCGTCGGCGAGCACCGCCTCGTCGACGACGTTGCGGATCGCTTGCGCGTGCGAAACCATCGCGCCGGAGGCGTCCCTGGTGACGTCGCCAAAGGTGTCCAGTCCGAATTCGAGCGGTGCGGTCATTGATGCGGTCTCTGCGGGCGCGGCTTGCGCGCCTGTCACTGGGGGAGGGGATTGCTTTGGTTGGAGCTAAGCAGCGGGGACTGGTGCACAATGCTGCT
The DNA here is from genome assembly GCF_023074155.1 of Bradyrhizobium sp. 134. Taxonomy (NCBI): domain Bacteria; kingdom Pseudomonadati; phylum Pseudomonadota; class Alphaproteobacteria; order Hyphomicrobiales; family Nitrobacteraceae; genus Bradyrhizobium; species Bradyrhizobium sp. 134. The sequence continues at coordinate 388,375 of NZ_JADPKX010000006.1, forward strand.
TCGAGAAACCCATTGTTTCTCTTTTTCATGGTGTCGGGGGCCCACCGCCCGCGGCTCAGTCGGACCTGGCGAACATCTCGACCAGGGTGTCGCGCAGCCAGCGCTGCGCCGGTACGGTGTCGTTGCGCTGGTGCCAGAACAGGCTGACGATGCGTGGCGGCGCCCTGAGCGGAAGCGGCATGGCGTGCAGGAACGGCGCGTGCCGGGATTGCGAGCGCAAATCGCTCGGCAGCACGGCGATCAGGTCGGACTGGCGCACGATTTCGTAGGCGGCGCTGTAGTGATTGACGGTCGCGACCAGGTTGCGCGACAGCCCGCGCGAGGCGAGGAAGAGGTCGTAGGACGGCAAGGTCTTGCCGGCGAGGCTCACATCGACATGCCCCGCGTTGAGGAAGCTGCGCGTGCTCAGCCGCTTCATCGCCCCGAGCGGATGGCCGCGCCGCATGAAGCAGGCGTAGTCGACGGTCCACAGCGAACGCGAGCGGATGGCGGCCGGCTGCTGCGCCTCGTTGACATAGACGCTGAGCACGCAATCAACGCGATTGTCTTCGAGCTGGTCGGCGATCTCCAGGACGGTGTTGGGGACGGTATGGATCCGCGCCTTCGGCGCGACATTGCCGAAATGGTTCAGCAGGTTCGGCATCACCAGCGAGGCGACGTAATCCGACATCGACAGGCTGAACTCGGTCTGCGCACGGCGCGGATCGAACACCTGCTCGTCGAGCGCGCCGCGGACGGTTTCGAGCGCTTCGCCGATCGGCTCCCACAACACCACGGCGCGCTGGGTCGGACGGATGCCGGTGCCGGACCTGACGAACAGGGGATCGCCGAGCGCGTCCCGCAGGCGTGCGAGCGCGTTGCTGACCGCCGGCTGCGTCATCACAAGCGCGTTGGCAGCGCGCGTGACGCTGCCCTCGGTCATCAGGGCCTCGAACACTTTCAGCAGGTTGAGGTCGAGCGTTCGAAAGGACAGAACATTCACCACAGTGATGTACTAGATCATGATTATAAATTATGACGATAATATCTCCTTGTCTATGGTTCCCCAGGGAATGAGCGGAGTGCCGGGCCGCCAGACAGAGGGGACTTTCATGTCGATGATCTCGGCGCGCATCGAGCGCCTTCCGTTTGCGCGCTTCCACGGGCATCTGCTGCTGATGGGCGGGCTCGGCTACATGTTCGACGCGATGGACGCAGCCGTGCTGGCGTTCATCCTGCCGGTGCTGCGCACGACCTGGAATCTGTCGAGCGTGCAGATCGGCGTGCTCGGCAGCAGCACCTATATCGGCTTCCTGTTCGGCGCGCTGCTGGCGGGCACGCTGGGTGACCTGATCGGCCGTCGCGCGGTGATGATGTCGGCGCTGGCGCTCTATTGCGTCGCATCCATCGTCAGCGCGGCGGTGAACGACTGGTCGTCCTTCTTCGCCGCCCGCGTGGTCGCGGGCATGGGCACCGGCGCGGAGAGCGCAATCATTGCGCCCTATCTGGCGGAATTCGTCGCACGGCGTTACCGCGGCAGTTTTACCGGCGCGCTCGCCGGCTTCTTCTCCTTCGGTTTCGTCGCGGCGGCCTTGCTCGGCTATTTCATCGTGCCCGCCTATGAGAACGGCTGGCGCATCGTTCTGGTGATCACCGCCGTGCCGGTCGTCATGCTGTTGTGGTGGCGCAGGGCGTTGCCGGAATCGCCGCGCTGGCTGGAAAGCCAGGGCCGGGAGAAGGAAGCCGCAGCCGTGCTGGACAGGATCGAGGCCGGATTTGTGAGCCAAGGCCACATCCTGCCGCAACTGGTCGTCGAAATCACGGCGCCTGCCGTGACGGGTGGGACGCTGCTTGCCAATTTCGCCGCGCTCCTCGCCGGCCGCCAGGCGCGCATCACCATCATGACCTGGATCATGTGGCTTACGATCACGTTCAGCTATTATTCCTTCTTCGTCTGGATCCCCGGCCTTCTGGTCCAGAACGGCATGAGCATCACCAAGAGCTTCGCCTATTCGATCGCGATCTATTGCGCGCAGATCCCCGGCTATTTCAGCGCCGCGTACTTCAACGAGCGCATCGGCCGGCAGGCGACGATTGCGTCCTACATGGTGCTCGGCGGCGCCAGCGCGCTCGGACTTGCATTCGCGCAGAGCGACCAGCACATCATGGTCGCCGGAATTCTACTGTCCTTCTTCATGAACGGCACCTATGCCGGCGTCTATGCCTATACCGCCGAGGTCTTTCCGACGGCGGTCAGAACCACCGGCGCCGGGCTCGCCTCCGCGATCGGCCGCATCGGTGCGATCGTCTCGCCGATCCTGGTCGGCTACCTCTATCCCAACTTCGGCTTTGCCGGCGTGTTCGGCCTCACCACGAGCGTGCTGCTGTTAGGCGCGCTCACCGTGGTGCTGATGGGGGTGCCGACGCGCGGCCGTTCGCTGGAAGAGATCGCGGCGGGTGAAGTCGCATGAGGGAGACGAAACACCGGTCCGATCCGCTGCTCTGCGCCGTGGCGGCCGCGCAGACAAGGGCGGATCAGCCGGATGCCCTGTACTCGGCGCTGGACGACGCCTTGAAATCGGCGATCGGGCACCAGCTGTTCACGATCCTGACCTATGACGCCGACACGAGGGAAGCAGCGCGGGTGTATTCCAATCTTCCCGGACCTTACCCGGCGGGCGGACGCAAACGCCTGGCGCCGGGGCCGTGGACCGAGGCCGTGCTCGACCGCGGCGAGGCCTATATCGGCCGGACCCGGGACGATCTGCGCGAGGTGTTCTCCGATCACGAGCTGATCGCTTCGCTCGGCTGCGAAAGCGTGCTCAACATGCCCGTGCGCTGGCGCGGGCGCACGCTCGGCTCGCTCAATCTGCTCCATGAGGCAGGCTGGTACGTCGAGGACGATAGCGCCGCGTGTCTTCCATTCGCCCAGCTCGCCTTGCCCGCGCTGCTCATCCAGTCCTGATAAGACAGGAAGTCGTCATGTCCCGTGTGCTCTTCAAGAATGCCGCTCTGCTCGATCCGCTTCAGCCGGACCTCCTGGAGGGACATCACGTGCTGGTCGAGGACAATCTGATCAAGGAGGTCTCCGATCGGCCGCTCCAGGTGGAAGCAGACCGCACCGTCGATCTGAAGGGCAAGACGCTGATGCCCGGCCTGATCGACCTGCATGTCCATGCGATCGCCGTCGAGCTCAATTTGGCGCAGCAGGTGCATATGCCGAACGTGCTGGTGACGCTGCGCTCAACGCTGCTGCTGCGCGGCATGCTGCGGCGGGGCTTCACCACCGTGCGCGACGCCGGAGGCGCCGGCCACGCACTGAAGCAGGCGATCGAGACCGGTCTCACCGACGGTCCGCGGCTGTTCGTCTCGGGGCGTGCGCTCAGCCAGACCGGCGGGCACGGCGACATGCGTGCCCGCTCGGACTACCTCGCCAGCGACGCACCGTGCCCCTGCTGCGTGCGTGTCGGCGCGCTGGCGCGCGTTGCCGATGGTGTCGACGGCGTGCGCAGGGCGGCGCGCGAAGAGCTCCAGATGGGCGCCGACCAGATCAAGATCATGGCCTCCGGCGGCGTCGCCTCACCGACCGACCCGGTTGGTGCCTTCGGCTACTCCGAGGACGAGATCCGCGCCATCGTCGAGGAGGCACGCGGGCGTCAGACCTATGTGCTCGCCCACGCCTACACCGCTGCCGCGATCGAACGCGCGGTGCGCTGCGGCGTGCGTACCATCGAGCACGGCAATCTGGTCGATGTTCCGACCGCGCAGCTGATGGCCGAGAAGGGCGCCTATGTGGTGCCGACGCTGGTCACCTACGAGGCGCTGGCTAACGAGGGCGCTCAGTATGGCCTGCCGCCGGAGAGCGTGGCCAAGATCGCCGATGTCCGCGACGCCGGGCTGCGTTCGCTCACGATCTATCGCGATGCCGGCGTGAAGATGGGGTTCGGCAGCGACCTGCTTGGGCCGTCGCAGCGTCTGCAGAGCGACGAATTCCGTATCCGCGCCGAAATTCTCGGGCCGCGCGCCGTCATTGCCAGCGCGACATTGGTCGGCGCCGAGGTGCTCGGCATGGAGGGTAAGCTCGGCCGCATCATGCCCGAAGCCATCGCGGACCTGCTGGTGGTCGACGGCAACCCGCTGCGCGACGTGGTCTGCCTGCTCGGCCAAGGCGAGCACATTCCGCTGGTGATGAAGGCAGGCAAGGTCCAGTTCGATCGGCTGGGCGCCTAGCGCCACATCCCGCGCATCCGCGCGCCGATGTCGACCTTTGGCCCTTGCGCGGCAGTGCGCGCTGAGCCTGCGCCGGCCTTCGGCCAGGCGGTCCGCTCGAACAGATAGACGAGCTGCTCCGGAATGAAGCGGGTGCGCGAGGCATAGACGTGGCGGTCGCCCTTGGCGGCCTGGCCGTGGGTGAAGAAGCGCTGCGGCACCACGAGGTGCAGATCGTCCTTGGCGCGCGTCATCGCGACATAGAGCAGGCGGCGTTCCTCCTCGAGTTCGGCGCTGGTGCCGGCGCCGAGATCCGACGGCATGCAGCCGTCGACGACGTTGAGCACGAACACCGATTTCCACTCCTGGCCCTTGGCGGAGTGGATGGTGGAGAGGATCAGATAGTCCTCGTCGCGCAATGGTGGCCCGGATTTGTCGCTGGTCGCATCCGGCGGGTCGAGCGTGAGCTCGGTCAGGAATTTCTCCCGCGAGGCATAGCCGCTCGCGATCTGTTCGAGCTGCATCAGATCGGCGCGGCGCGTCTCCGAATCCTCGTGGAGGCGATCGAGATGCGGTTCGTACCACAGCCGCACGCGTTCGAGATCGGCCGGCCATTCCGAATAGCGCAGATTTTCGATCGTGCGGACGAAGTCGGTCCAGTCCGCGCCGGTGCGCGCCGGCACCGGGAGCTGGCCGAGCGCGGCGAGCGGATCGGTGCTCTCGGCCATCTGGTCGAGCACACGCTGCGCCGTCGCGGGTCCAATGCCCGGCAACAGATGCAGGATGCGGAAGCCAGCGACGCGGTCGCGCGGATTTTCGGTGAAGCGCAGCAGCGCCAGCACGTCCTTGACATGCGCGGCGTCGAGAAACTTGAGCCCGCCGAACTTGACGAAGGGAATGTTGCGGCGGGTGAGCTCGATCTCCAGCGGGCCCGAATGCGAGGACGTCCGGAACAGCACCGCCTGGTGCTTCAAGAGCGCGCCTTGCTCGCGGTTGGCTAGCACTTCCTCGACGATGTAACGGGCCTGGTCGGCCTCGTCATGCACGGTGACGAGCTGTGGTTTTCGCGCGGAACTGCGGTCGGTCCAGAGGTTCTTGGTGAAGCGCTCGCGCGCCAGGCCGATGACGCCGTTGGCAGCCGCCAGCACGGGTTGCGTCGAGCGGTAATTGCGGTCGAGCGTGATCATCTCGGCGCGCGGCGAGAAGCTCTGCGGAAAATCCAGGATGTTGCGGACAGTGGCCGCGCGGAACGAATAGATCGACTGCGCGTCGTCGCCGACGACGGTGAGGCCGCGTCCGTCCGGCTTCAGCGCGAGCAGGATCGAGGATTGCAGGCGGTTGGTGTCCTGATATTCGTCGACCAGCACGTGATCGAAACGGCCGCCGATTTCTTCCGCGATCAGGGCATCGCTCATCATCTGCGACCAGTAGAGCAGGAGATCGTCGTAATCGAGCACGTGCTGGGTCTGCTTGGCCTCGACATAGGCCGCGAACAAGCCCTTCAGCTCGGCCGCCCAGCCTGCGCACCAGGGATAGTGCGCTCCCAAAACCTTCTCGATCTCCATCTCGGCATTGACGCAGCGCGAGTAGATCGACAGGCAGGTGCCTTTTGCGGGAAAGCGGCTCTCGGTCTTCGACAATCCGCGCTCGTGGCGGACCAGGTTCATCAGGTCGGCGGAATCCTCGCGGTCGTGAATGGTGAAGGCAGGATCGACGCCGATCCGCTCGGCATATTCGCGCAGCAACCGTGCGCCGATGCCGTGGAAGGTGCCGGCCCAGGTGAGCGCGTCGCGCATGATCGCGGCATTGTTTTCGCCGAGCACTTTCCGGGCGATGCGCTCGACCCGGCCGGCCATCTCGGCCGCGGCGCGGCGCGAGAACGTCATCAAGAGGATGCGGCGCGGATCGCTGCCCGCGACGATCAAATGCGCGACGCGGTGGGCCAGCGTATTGGTCTTGCCGGAGCCCGCACCGGCGATGACGAGCAGGGGCGCGCCCACGGTCGCACCATCGGCCACGCCATGCTCCACGGCGCGGCGTTGCTCCGCATTGAGCGTGTCCAGATATGTCGCCACGAATCGCCCCGGTGAAACAGCCAGAGTCGGCGATCCCGCTGCGAATCGCAATGCGTCTGGACGAGACCGATGTTAAGACCTAGGGACAATACGGCCCAAGGTTCCATTCCGAAAAGCGTCTCCCGCATGACCGAGCTCAAATCCGACCAGTTCGAGATGCGACGGCTGGAATCGCTCAGCAACACCATCTTTGGCGTCGCCATGACGCTGCTCGCCTACGACCTGCCCAAGGCCGCGGTGTTCACCAGCGCGCCCGACTGGAACGATCTCGCCCGGGTCTATTCCGGCAAGCTCGCGGGTCTAGCGCTCAGCTTCATCATCGCCGGCGTGTTCTGGATCAGCCATCACCGGCGGCTGGCGCGCCAGCCCGTCGGCAGCCGCGGCGCGGTGATCCTCAATCTGTTCTTCCTGCTGTCGATCGTGCTGCTGCCGGTGACCAACGGCCTCTACACCAACTACCCCACGAGCAGTGCGGTCGCCGTGCTCTACGGCCTGCACCTGACCGCGATCGCTGGCCTCAATGCCTGGCTGTGGTGGAGGATCCTGGGCGGCTGGCGCCAGGAGATCATGGCTTCGCTGTTTCCGCTGCTGGTGTTTATCCCGGGCACGGTCGTTGCGGCGTTCGCGCCGCAAGTCGCGCCGTTCGTGTGGTTCATCGCCTTCGGCGGCCTGCTGATCCAGCGCTTCTATGTCGGGCCGACCGGGACGGACAAATAGGCCTGCCGCTCATTCGCCGGAGGGCGTCGTGCCGAACCCGTCGGCCGGCACGTAAAGCTTGACCGGGCGGATTTCGTAGACCGCTGACGGATTGACCTGGCGCAGCGTCCGCGCGGCCGCGATCGCCTCCTCGTCCGTGTCGTATTCGACGAGGTGGAAGCCCAGAAGCTGCTCCTTGGTCTCGGCAAACGGGCCGTCCAGCACGACGCCCGCGCCGGGGCCGCGCAAGGTGCGGGCCTTTCGGGTCTCATCCAGGCGGGCGGCCGGGCCAAAATGCCCGCTGGCCCGGAGGGGCGCCTGAACCTCGATCACTTTGGCCACGACCGCGGCGTCCTTCTCGGGCGTCCAGGACAAGATCTCGTCTTCCACGTGATAGGCCAGGATAGCGTAAAGCATCGTCACCTCGTTGATTTTCGCTGCGCGCGTCCGAAGGACGTATCACCACCATCGCAGCCGACAATGGGGCTGCGGAAAATATTGCGTCGCGCGGTGCGGCGACGAAACCTTCCCGAAACCCGATTGCGGCCGAAAAATGTGAACGCCGCTCGAATGCGGCGCGACTGATTGCCACCAAGAACACTTCGGAGGCGGCCATGTCGACCATCAAGATCATCTGCGACGCGCGTCGGGCGGGAAAGTCGGACGCTGCGGATCTGCACGACCAGAGCGGCCACCACCGCTATTACGGCAGCTCGGCCGAGAGCGGCGGCGAGCGCATCGTCGAAAGCCGGCGCGGCAAGCGCCCGCCCGCAATGAGCGTTTGCGGCTTCTAAGCCCAACGACTGCGAAACAGCCTGTGACCATGAACGTCGTGCAGATATCGATCGCCGCGATGCCGTTCCTGCTCTCGCTCGCGAGCAGGTCCGGCAAGGCGATCGCGCCATGCCTGCTTGCGGGCATCTTCACCGTGCTGCTCGGCAGCGAGCCGCCGCGGGCGGCCATGGCCTGGTGCGTCGGGCTGCTGATCGCCGCGGTTGCGGTGCGGGAGCGGGCTCGCACGAACTGACTGCGTGTCACATCCCGCTCAGCACCTGCTTGACCAGGGTTTCCCGCAACTGGGCGAGGTCGCCGCTCGCCTCCATCTGCGCGATCATCCTTCCGACCTTCGGCACGAGATCGCGGTGCCGTTCATGCAGATGGTGGTAGATGCTGATGCGCTCGAGTGGTGGTGAGAGCGGACGGATCCTGGCCTGGAGATTGAGTTTCTTCACCGCAGCCAACCCGCTGAAGAGGTCGGTGACCATCACGTCGAAGCGGTCGGCATCGAGCATCTTGACCATGTTGTCGAGGCTTGTGGTCGCCGTGACCCGGGTCATGCCGCGCGTGCCGGCTTCCGACGAGCCGACGCCGCGTACGATGCCGATGCTGTAGTCCCTGATTGAATTCCAGCCGGCGACGTCGAACTGCAGTTTCGTGGTGAAGACAGTGGGCTCGATGTAATTGATCGCAGGTGTCACCTGGATCAGCGTCGGATAGTCGCGAGAGAGCGTTCCGATCCGCTGGACCTCGCCGTCGACCTCGCCGGTACTCGACAGCGTGAGCGCGCGCTTGCCGGGGACATCCTCGAATTCGAGCTTGATGTTCAGCCGGGCATAGACCGCGCGGAGCATCTCGCCGCCGACATATTGATCGGGGATATCGGCGATGCGTGCCAGCCGGATGACCTCTTGCCCCTGCGACGGGCCTGCCGCGAGCAGCAACAGGCAGACCACGACTATCCGCCTCATGACGCATCTCCCTGGCCATGCCTTTGGGCGTGCTCTGCTACCATCGGATTCCGGTGCCGCGCGATCTATCTCAGATGGCAGCTGTGCCGGTCCGCAACGTTGACAGCGCGTTCTCGTTGTGCGGCGGCTCCGGACTTTCACCGATGTTATTCTAGCACGCGAGGTGGTAGTTTGCCTGGAATCCTGTTGCTGGGCGCAAGATATGACCCCGTCGAGCTCAAGGCGCCCAAGGGCCGACAGGATCAAAGGCCGACAGGATCGCCACGTGTACGCGTGCTGAGGCAGGGCCTCAACCGTTCACCTTGCTCGCGGCTGCGATCGGCAAGCTGAGCAGGTGCCGCCATTTTCGAGGACATGGTGCATGGGCAACGCAGGTGACGATGAGACCAAGCGTGGCCACGCCATTGCGCCGGCGGCTGCGAAGCAGGATTTGACCGGCATCGGCGCCGCGCTCGCGCCTGCGATGTTCGCGGCGCTCCTGTCGCGGATCTTCAACTGGTCGCGCAGCGGCGTCGGGCCCCGTCTGCTGGCCGCCGTGCTGCTGTTCTCATCGGTCGTGACGCTGACCCTGACCGCGCTCCAGCTCTATCTGGATTACAATCGTGAGGTCGGACTGATCGAGACGCGGCTGGACGAGATCGGCCGCAGCACCACGGGCAGCCTCGGAGAGAGCTTGTGGAATCTCGACCAGAACCAGCTCAAGCTCCAGCTCGATGGCATTCTGCGGCTGCCTGACATCCGTGCGGCGGAGGTCCGCGAGATCGCCGATCGGCCTAATCCGATCCGTGTCGAAGTCGGCGAGCGAAACACCCGTTCGATCATGACCCGGGAATTCCCGCTGAGCACCAAGGTGCAGGGGACCTCGCGCGCCATCGGCACGCTCCGGGTCGAGGCGACGCTGACCGACGTCTATCAGCAATTGCTGAACAGGGCCCTCGTCATTCTGGCAAGCCAGGCGGCAAAGACGTTCCTGGTCTCGTTGTTCATCATCTACATGTTTCATCTGCTGGTGACGCGGCATCTCGTCGCCATCGCCGAGTACGTCGGCAAGTACAGCCTCGGACGGCCGCCGCCGCCGCTGCGCCTGGAGCGCCGGCCGCCTTACGAGGCCGACGAGCTGGACAAGGTGGTCGTTGCTTTCAACGCCATGTGCGCCAACCTCGAACATGCCTATGGCGAGCTGCGCGAGGCCAATGGCAATCTCGAGCGTGACCTGAAGATCCGGCGGCATGCCGAGGAGAACGCCCGCGCGAGCGAGCAGCGCTTCCGTGACTATGCCGAGACCGCATCCGACTGGTTCTGGGAGACCGGTCCGGATCACGTGTTCACCTACATTTCAGATCGGGCCGATGCTTTCGGCATGGACCACACGGCGCTGATCGGGAGGCGCCGTTCAGATGCCGCCTTCGACCGCGATGCCGAGCCGCAGAAATGGCGCGGTCACCTGGCGACGCTGGATCGCCACGAGCCGTTCCGGAAGTTCGAGTATCGCGGCCGCGATGCGGCTGGGCGCGCGCGCCATTTCAGCGTCAACGGCCAGCCGGTGTTCGGCGCCGACGGGCGCTTCATGGGGTATCGTGGGTCGGCCACCGATCTGACCGAGCAGCACGAGACGGAGGAGCGGCTTCGCCAGTCGCAGAAGATGGATGCGATCGGTCAGCTCACCGGCGGCGTCGCGCATGACTTCAACAACGTGCTCACAGTCATCATCGGCACCATCGAGATCATCCGGGAGGCGCTGGCGGACAAGCCCGACCTCGCCGCGATCGCCCAGCTCATCGACGATGCGGCGGCGCGAGGCGCGGAGATCACCTCGCAGCTCTTGACCTTTGCGCGTCGGCAGCCGCTGGAGCCGCGCGAGATCGACGTCAACGGCCTCGTGCTCGAGACGGCGAAGCTGTTGAAGCCGATCCTGGGCGGAAGCATCGAGATCGTGACCCGCCTCGCGGACGACGCCTGGCCGGCGATGGCCGATCCGTCGCAGCTGTCGTCGGCGATCATCAATCTCGCGGTCAATGCGCGCGATGCGATGCCTGGCGGCGGCACGCTGACGCTCGAGACCGCGAACCGCGAATTCGATGGCGCGGATGGCGCTGGCGACGGTGACGCCGGGCGCGGCGCCTTCATCATGGTCGCGGTGGCCGACACCGGCCATGGCATCCCCGCCGACCTCCGCGACCGCGTGTTCGAGCCGTTCTTTACCACCAAAGGGGTCGGTCGCGGCACCGGGCTCGGCCTCAGCATGGTCTACGGCTTCGCCAAGCAGAGCGGCGGCAGCGTTGCGATCGAGAGTGAGGAAGGCCGCGGCACCGTGATTCGGCTGTTTCTGCCGCGCTCTGCGGACGGAGCGCAGGCGAGGACCGGGCCACTGCAGGCGCCCGCGGCGGCACGCGGGCACGAGACGATTCTCGTCGTCGAGGACGATCCGCTGGTGCAGGGCTATGTCATCGCCCAGCTCGGCAGCCTCGGCTATCGCACCCTCGCAGCCGGCGACGGCGCAACCGCGCTTGCGCTGGTGCAGCAGGGCGCCCAATTCGATCTGCTGTTCACCGACATCATCATGCCCGGCGGCATGAACGGGCAGGAACTGGCGGAGGCCGTGCGCCGCCTCCGCCCGAGTATGAGGGTGCTCTATACGTCCGGCTATACCGACAACGCCCTCGACCACGAGGGGCATCTCGGTCCCGGCGTTGCGTTGCTGAGGAAGCCGTACCGGAAGGCGGACCTGTCATTGAGGATCCGCGAGGTGCTCGCCGGCAAGCCGCCCGCCTGAACAGCAGGCGCGTGACCTACGAAAAAGGCGCGGCGGGGAGACCCCCGTCGCGCCCGATTTCTTGCTCGCTGGTCCAGGGCTGAGAGCGCCCCGATGCCAAGCCTTTGTTCAAAGCTTAGCGGGCGATCCCAGCGAGGTGACAGCGCTTGGTAAGAGACACTGGATCACCTCCTTTCGTTGGTTGCGGAAGACATCAATATAGGCGGCAATTCCGGTGTTGTTAAGGGGAGGCGGGTCGGGAGGAACCAGCAGCTGTTCGCAAGACCGGGAAGGCGCTGGAAAGCAGTCGATTGGGCAGTTGATGGGCAGTTGAGACCGCCGCCCGGCCGTGTTAGGGAGCCCCTGTCGCGGGTGTAGCTCAATGGTAGAGCAGCAGCCTTCCAAGCTGAATACGAGGGTTCGATTCCCTTCACCCGCTCCAAGGCTTTCAATGCCAGCCCGAAGACAGGGGTCACGGTACGTACCTAAGACGTGGGTGACAGCCTCGTGCCGAATGGGTTGTCGAGAGGTTGCAGTGTTTTCTGCTCCAGGTCGAAGTATCTCAGATCAGAATGCATGAAGCTGACGAGCCAAATGCCCTCGCTCAGCGCGAGGGTTCTTGCAGCTGCACTCGGAGGCGTGACTCGTGTGTCGAATACCGGGAGCGGTAAGTTGAAGGCCAAGGCGAGCGCTCCCCGGAAAAAGCGGCGAGCTGCCCAGCCCAACGCCTCTTGGCCGTAGTGTCCGGCGCCGAGCGAAGGCAACCACGCGCTCAATTGGTTCGGTCGCCGGACCTGGCCTTCTTGGGTGAAGCAACACCTCGCTCCCGGCGGGACTTCGCAGGAGCTTCAGGTTCGATCCCATTCTGCTGGTCGAACTTCCTGATCCACGATTGAATGTAGCCCGGATCGTCCGGACAAAGCTGTTCAAGCAAACGAAGGTTCTGCGCTCTGAATTCCACTAGGGTTTTCGGCAATTGTGCCTCCTCAAAACCCTGCCCATATCTAGGCTGCTGCATCGGGAAAAAGTGGTCAAGCCAAAAAGGGCGCTTGAAAAAATCGGTGCGTTGATGCAGCGCCGACAGCGAAAACCCCGCTGGGGGAAGCGGGGCTTTCTGGTAGGAGTGAAGCTTAGGGACGCTTCGACTGTATGACGCGCGACAGCGAAAAGGTTCAAAGCCTAAAAGGCGAACCACGCCAACACCGCAATGATCGGAATGATTGCCACGCCGAAAAGCACCAAGGGTGCAGGTTCATTGCCGGTCCTGTCGCTCAATGCTGATCTCCTAAAAATGTCTCGGGTTAGCGGCGTGCCAAGGGGCTTTTAGGGGCTCAAACGTCACGTTTTCGGACTTGGCTGCGGCGCAGGTGTGGCTTGCGGAGAAGGTGCCGGATTGCTCAGTTGCTGAGGCGCTGCAGCCTCGCCGCCTGCGTGAGGAACGCAGGTACCGATGTTGCTGAGCAGCCGTTTGGCCTGGAGGTCGCGCACCTTTGAGTATTCGCGTCGTCGCTCGATATTGGCCGCGGCCCATCGGTCCCAAGCCTCGAAAGCGTCCGTATAGTGCTTTCGCATCTGCTCCTCGGCGGCAAGGCAATCGGCAAACTTGTCGAAAACCAGGTCGGTGTTGACCGGGGTCATGCCTCCTACCAAGACAACGAGCATCCATTTCATCTTGCCGATCGCCTTTCGCGCCGGGCGAATTCTCCGCTAACGCGCGGAATTCCGTCCACTGTGGTTAGATGGCCCGACGGCTGCGACCAGCTACAAAACCGTAGACGAAAAGCACGATGATGGCGCCTACCACTGCCCCCACTAGTCCTGCGCCTTCTCCTGGCCGGTACCAGCCGAGGGATTGGCCAAGATAGGTCGCAACGAATGCGCCCACTATTCCCAGGATCGTGGTCAGGATGAAACCCGAGGGCTCGTTGTCGCCGGGCATGATGAACTTCGCGATGACGCCTGCGATGAAACCGATGATGATCGTCCAAATGATGCTCATATCTTTTCTCGAGTCTTGAGGAGTGTTATCCCGCGGATTGCGCCGGAAGACGTCCGTCCGGCGTGTATTTGTCCACCGCTGCCGGGAGTTCGCGCGACAATCGGTCGAGGATCTCCTGCTGAGACAGGCCGGTCTGCTGCTCCAGTTTTTGAAGAACGTCCGGACCGATCGCCTGGTGGAGTTCGGGCGGGGTGACTTCGCGGTTTGGCCCCTGATTGATCCAGGATTGAGCCGCATCGCCTTGCCCGTTCTGCCTGAAGTGTTCGAGCAACTCGCCGATCCCGCCGTTCAGCAGCGAACCGACACCGCCGCCTCCCACAAGGCCGCCAAGATTGCCGAGCATGCCGCCCAGGGAATCCTTGGTACCCGACGGCTGACCGGAGGTAGCATTGCGAAACATGTCGGCGAGCTTGTCCCGATTTTGATAACCGGCGATTGCGAGCATACCCAAGAGGGCGGTCATCGATGGCATTCCGCGGCTCATTTCGGGCTCCTGAGTTCGATGATGGGCAATCGTGTGCAAGAAATGGCGCCCGCCTTGTACTGGCCGCCGCATCACTTATCGCCCACAACATATGCGGGGCTGGGAAGTTCCACGTTTTCCCAGAACCACGTTTCCTCGGAACGATGGGCTGTCAGTCATTGCCAGTCCCGAACAAATTGATGCGTCTCGCTTGACCGACTTGGCGTTTCGGGTCGTCAGAGCGACTCTATTCCTGTTCGCTATCCTTCTCCTCGCGCTGCTTGCGGGCACGATCGACTGCGCCGCCCTGCGGCTGCCCGCTGACCTTCACGCCGGGGAGATGATCGATCTTGTTGTTGGCCGCATCTTCGGAACGCTGCAACTCACGATCGATGATGTCGCGTGATCCTTCGGCCGGTTCCTTGTCGAATGGGCTCTTGATGTTGGTGCTCATGATTGATCCTGCTCGTCGCCGTATGTTGATTTGTTGAGGCAAGCTCGGCTCGCGCCCATCGTTCCTGTCGAGGCGGCAGCTTTTGTGCAGGCTCTTTATTCTCTGTGGTCGTCGATTTCTGGGGCGACCTGTCCGTAGTTCAGCAGGGCGACGAGGGTCGTCCCGCCCAGAATATTGCCGAGGAGTGTCGGCACGAAAAAGTCCGAGGCATATTGTGAGAGCGACGCGCGGCCGCTCTGTACGAGAAAGGCGCACTCGACCGAGCCCGCGATGATATGCGCGAACTGGCCGAGCGCGACCACATAGGTCATCACGACGATGATGTGTGCGCGCGATCCTTTGGTCGCTGGAAGAAGCCACGCCATCAAGGCGATCAACCAGCCGGCAAAGATCGCTCGGACAAGGGTCGTCGCGAACGTGCCCTCGATGGTGTGGCGGCTGAGATCGACGAAGGCGTCCACGATGCGTGGTTCGAAGATGCTGGTGTGCGCGAGCACGGATCCGACCGCCCACGTTCCCGCGATGTTGGAGGCGAGGACCAGGCCCCACAGCTTGATCACGCTTGCCAGCGTGCCGAGATCCCTGTTGTGCAACAGCGGCAGGATCGGCGTCAGCGTGTTCTCGGTGAAGAGCTGCTGCCGTCCCAGCACCACAACCAGGAAGCCGACCGTGTAGCCGAGCGGAGCCACCAGGCGCCGGGTGGCCTCGTCGGAGATCAGCGCGTGAAACTCGCCTTGGACGATCAGGGACAATCCCATCGAAAGGCCGGCGGCGAGGCCGGACAGCACGATGGCCCACCATCGCCGTTCCAGTTCCTGCTCACCCTCGGCGCGGATCGTCTCATGGATCAGCGCTGCGCTGGGCCGGCTCTGGGATTCGATCTGTTTCGTCTGCCGCCGCGAGACGCCGTCGAGCTTCGAGGCTGGATTGAAGGAGGCGCCGTCGCCAGGCTGGTCCACTCCGCGGTCTCCTGAAGGGCAGGTTCATCTCTATGCCGGGATCAAGGCCCGGAGCGGCACGGGGTTCCTGGTAAGTGCTCGCACGCCGCAACGCTGTCGAGGCGCAGCGGCGCCGCGGTGCACCATCAGGAACCTTCGTGGAAAGCGGGTGTTTTCCACCGGGGAGAGGCAGCGATCTGACAAGAGGCCAACCGTGCAACAAGACGTGCGCGTGCGCGCGACCGCACAAATCGCGGGCCATCCGATTCATCCGATGCTGGTGCCGATACCGATCGCTTGCTTCATCGGAGCGCTGCTGACCGACATCGCCTATGTCGTCAGTGCCGAGATCATGTGGGCGGATTTTTCCGCCTGGCTTTTGGTCGTGGGCGTCATCTTTGGCGTACTGGCGGCGATCGCCGGCCTGACCGATTTTCTCGGCAATCGTCTGGTGCGGGCGCAGCCGCCGGCCTGGCCGCATCTGATCGGCAACGCGCTGGCGCTGGTCCTGGCGACTATCAATGCGTTGATCCACACCCGCGATGCCTGGACCTCGGTGTGGCCGACCGGGCTCCTTCTTTCAGCCATCACCGTATTGATCCTGCCGGTCACCGGCTGGCTCGGCTGGGCCATGGTGTACCGCCACGGCGTAGGAGTTGCGCGATGAACTCCGCAATCGCTCGGGTGCTGTTGTGTGCCTCGCTGCTGTGTCTGGCCGGCTGCAATGACGGCAGTGGCGATCCGAAGGCGCAAACCGGCGCCAACCCGACGCTTCCCGACATCCAGCAATATCTGCTGCCGCCGATGCACATCGCGCGCATCGTCGGCTGGAAAAAGGACGAGACGCCGGTCGTTGCGCAGGGCTTGCAGGCCAAGGCCTTCGCGACCGGCTTGCAGCATCCCCGATTCCTCTACGTGCTGCCCAACGGCGACGTGCTGGTGGTGGAATCCAAGGCGCCGAAGGGCGCTCCGATCAAGCGGCCCAAGGAAATCGTGATGGGATACATCGAGTCCTGGGCGACATCCGGCGGCGACACCGGCGAGAGCAACCGCATCACGCTGCTGCGCGACAGCAACGGCGACGGCGTCCCGGACACGCAAAGCGTCTTCCTCGACCATCTCAACTCGCCGTTCGGCGTCGCGCTGGTCGGCAACGATCTCTACGTCGCCAACACCGATGCGATCGTCAAATATCCCTACACCGAAGGCGATACCAAGATCACCGCGCCGGGCACGGTGCTGACGCCGCTGCCGGGCGGACCGATCGACCATCACTGGACCAAGAGCCTGGTCGCGAGCCCAGACGGCTCGAAACTCTATGCCGGCGTCGGCTCCAACAGCAACATCACCGAGAACGGCATGGAGGCCGAGCACAATCGCGCCGCCATCCTCGAGATCGACCGTGCCAGCGGCCGCTGGCGCATCTTCGCAAGCGGCTTGCGCAATCCCAACGGCCTCAGCTTCGAGCCGCAGACCGGCGCGCTGTGGACGGTTGTGAACGAGCGCGACGAACTCGGCCCCGATCTCGTGCCGGACTACATGACGTCGGTGAAGGACGGCGGCTTCTATGGCTGGCCCTACAGCTATTACGGCCAGCACGTCGATCCGCGCGTCAAGCCGGAGCGTCCCGACCTCGTCGCCAAGGCGATCGTGCCTGACTACGCGCTGAGCTCGCATGTCGCGCCGCTTGGAATGGCTTTCAACACCAGCGCGAGTTTGCCGGCGGCCTATCGCGGCGGCGCCTTCGTCGGCGAGCACGGCAGTTGGAACAGGCAGGTCTTGAACGGCTACAAGGTGGTGTTCGTGCCGTTCACGGACGGCAGGCCCAGCGGCCCGCCGCAGGACGTCGTCACCGGCTTCCTCAACAGCGACAATCACGCGCGCGGGCGGCCCGTCGGCGTCGCCATCGACAAGACCGGCGCGCTGCTGGTCGCCGATGACAGCGGCAACACGGTGTGGCGCGTGACCGCCGCGCACCCGCAGCTCACGCAGCGATAGATCTCGAGGAGTTAAATGATGGGCCTTGCTCAATACACGATCGTCCCCGTGCAGGACGAATGGGGCGTGCTGCACGACGGCGACGTCAAGAACAGATACTCCACCAAGGAAGCGGCCTTCGAGTCGGCGGTTGCCGCAGCATCGTTGGCGCTTCGCGAGGGGCACGAAGTTCATGTCAGCGTGCCCGGCCGCGAAGCCGGCGAAAACGCGCTGGGAATTTGATGGACACTCCGAGCGACAAACTTCAGGAGCCTGCGATGACCAAGCCCCGTGAGCCGAACGGCATTGAGCCCTCCCGCTCCGAAGACGACATCCAGCGCGACCAGCTCGGGCCGCGCGGCGTGCCGAATGCGCCGGATCCGGCCAAGATGACACCTCAACGAGACAAGAAAACGCCGAAGCAGGTCGATCCCGGCCATACAGCCTGACGGCTGCCGGCGGCTTTTCTGTTCGGCCGGTAAGTCGCCGCACCGGCGGTCGTCGACTACGCCGCCGCAACGATATCCGTCTTGGCAAAGTCGTCGCCGACATAAAGAAGTGCGCAGCCATGCTCCTTGGCGACATCGTAGGCGAAGCAGTCACCAAAGTTGAGACCGGCAGGACGAATGCCTTTGCCCCAACGCGAGTAGATTTGCGCCACGCGTTCGGCCGAAGCTTGGGTCACCGAGATCACGTTCAAACCGAGATCGTTGATCAGCTTGTTCATCTCTTCGTCGACGCCCCGCCGTGCCGCGACGATCAGGCTTTCTGCAACGGAGGCCGCCGAGATCAGGATTTCGTCGGCGGTGTCCAGCGCGGTGATGCAAGCATCGGCTTGCGGTTCGTCAAGCACAATCGCCATCAGTGCGGAGGTATCGACCGCGATCATTCCGGCAGTCCGTCATCGCTGAAAAGAAAGTCCTGACTGCGTGCGGCGCTCGGTCCGGGAATAGCCTTGGCCCCGCCGGTCCTTCGTGCCGCCTCGAGCAGGGTCCGGCGGGCGGCGCGGTCCGGCGGAAGCTTGACCGGGACGAGCCGCACCGCCGGATGTCCATGCCGCGTCAGGATCACCTCGTCGCCGGCCTCTGCGCGGCGGACAAGATCGGTCAATTGTCCTTTTGCGTCGGTAACGGAGACCCGCATCTCATTGTCCTTCCTCAATTTCCATAAAATGGACCATGCAATGGTCCAATGTCAACCACCTCCCACCAGCCATCGTCGGACGCGATCTCGCGGCCGTCTCGGCATGAGCCTGCCGGCGGTGTTCGCCGGGACGTGGGCTCTCGCACAAATAACATCATGTTAGGTTTGTCGAATAACTGGGTAATTGTGTTAGCCCGGCGATAGCCTATCGTCGCCACCAAGCAGACACCTATCGGCAGTGACAAGCGCTCGCGAAACTCCGCAGAGCGGCCGGGGAGGGGTGCCCAATTTTGAGCGAAGCCCGTCAACGGGACGTCAGCAAAACCCAAGGGAGGAATCTTGAGATGACCGCGATCCATCAGATGAGTCAGTCCAGGAAAGCCGCTGCCAGCGGCTGGATCGGGTCGGCTCTCGAATATTATGACTTCTTCATCTACGCGACCGCCGCGTCACTGATCTTCCCGCAAATCTTCTTCCCGTCGGAGAATCCCACCGTCGCGATCGTGGCCTCGCTGGCGACTTATGGCGTCGGGTATGTGGCCCGGCCGATTGGCGCGTTCGTGCTCGGACACTGGGGCGACACCCATGGCCGCAAGACGGTTCTCATCGTCTGCATGTTTCTGATGGGCATCTCGACGATGGCCGTGGGTATCCTGCCGACCTACCAGCAGGTTGGCATCCTGGCGCCAATTTTGCTCGTTTTTCTGCGCCTCGTGCAGGGATTTGCCGTTGCCGGCGAAATCTCAGGCGCAAGCTCGATGATCTTGGAGCACGCGCCGTTCGGTCGGCGAGGCTTCTATGCCAGCTTCGCGCTTCAGGGGGTGCAGGCCGGACAGATCCTCGCCGCAGCAATCTTCCTGCCCTTGGCGGCCTATATGCCGACCGAGGCCTTCAACAGCTGGGGCTGGCGGATTCCCTTCCTGCTCAGCTTCTTCGTCATCGTCGCGGGCTACATCATCCGTCGCGAAGTCGACGAGACCCCTGCCTTTGCCCGCGAGGGCGAACGGGGAGAAACGCCGCGCGCGCCCATCGTCCAGGCCATCAAGCTGAGCTGGCGCGACATGCTCAGGGTCATCTGCATGGCGCTGATGAATGTCATTCCTGTCGTTGCGACCATCTTCGGCGCGGCCTATGCGGTGCAGCCGGCCTACGGGATCGGTTTTGCCAAGGACGTCTATCTCTGGATCCCCGTGCTCGGAAACATGCTGGCGGTGTTCGTCATTCCCTTCGTCGGCAATCTCTCCGACAAGGTCGGCCGCAAGCCTCCGATCATCGTAGGCGCGCTTCTCTCCGGCTTGCTCGCCTTTTGCTATCTCTATGCCATCAGCATCAGGAATGTGCCGCTGGCAATCTTGGTGTCGCTGCTGATGTGGGGCGTAGTTTATCAGGGCTACAACGCGATCTTCCCGAGCTTTTACCCGGAGCTGTTTCCGACCCGCACCCGCGTCTCGGCGATGGCGATATCGCAGAACATCGGAACCACCATCACCGCATTGCTTCCCGCCCTGTTTGCGACCGTCGCGCCTCCCGGCTCGACAAACATCCCGTTAACGGTGGGGGCGATTGCCTTCGCTATCACGGTCATCGCCGCGCTGGCGGCCCTGACCGCGCGGGAAACCTATCGGATCAGGATCGACGATCTCGGCAATCCCAATGCCGTTCCGATGCCGCGGGCAGATTATGACCGCCAGCGGGCCGGCGATGCAGTGAGCGGGGCTGCCACGGTTCGGACCTGACGGTATGGTAGAGGCAACTGCCGCCGCGATCGATGATGTTCGCGGCGGCAGGGCCTCACTGCATAGTCAGGCTGCCGATTCGAATTTGGTGCGCGTGAGCGCAATCAATATGAGGTTGCAAGATGAACCCCGTCGTCGTCGCTGTCGCCATCACCGGCTCCGTTCCGCGCAAGAAGGACAATCCGGCGGTCCCGATCCTGCCGTCCGAACAGATCGAGTCGACGCACCAGGCCTTCGAAGCCGGTGCCACGCTCGCCCACATCCATGTCCGCAACGACGACGAGACGCCGTCCTCCGATCCCGAGCGTTTCGCCGTGGTGCAGGAGGGGATCAGGAAGCACTGTCCTGACATGATCGTTCAGTTCTCGACCGGCGGGCGGGGCCGCGATCCCTCGGCGCGCGGATCGTCGCTCTACCTGAAGCCGGACATGGCCTCGCTGTCCACGGGATCGGTGAACTTTCCGACCATCGTCTACGAGAACAGCGCCGCGCTGGTGGAGACTCTCGCCACCGGCATGAAGGCGAATGGCATCCGGCCGGAAATTGAGATCTTCGATCTGTCGCATCTGCACGGGGCCCGCCGCTTGATCGAGGCCGGGCTGATCGACGCGCGTCCGCACGTGCAGTTCGTCATGGGCGTCAAGAACGCCATGCCCGCGGACGAGCATGTCCTCGACATTCTGCTGGGAGAGCTCAGGCGGCTGATCCCGAAGGCGACGTGGACGGCAGCCGGGATCGGACGCCACCAGGCCGAGGTCATGGGCTGGGCGCTGGCGCGGGGCTCCGATGCGGTCCGCACCGGACTCGAGGACAATATCAGGATCGACAAGGCGCGCCTCGCCGCCAGCAACGCCGAGCTCGTGACCATCGCTGGTGAGGCTGTCGCGCGCCACGGCCGGCGCGTGGCGACTGCGGCCGAGGCGCGATCCCTGCTCGGGATCGCGGGGCAGGGAGCTCCTGCCGCCTCCTGACATGCTCCCGGCCGCCTGCTGCCATTCGGCGGCCGGCGTTTCCCTGCACTGAGTCCGGGCGTAAGACTGGCGTCACCGGCGTGATCTGCGCCTGGCGGGCAGGCGACGGTTGAAATGCGGTTTCTGAAATCTGACAGCAGGCTCATCGGGGTCCTGCTGGTGCTCGCGGTCTCCCAGCTTGTTGGGTGGGGTACGATAGGTCTTCCCGCCATCGTCGGACGCGATCTCGCGGCCGATCTCGGCATGAGCTTGCCGGCGGTGTTCGCCGGGACGTCCGTGCTCTATGTGTCGATGGGACTGTGCGCGCCCTGGCTCGCCAAGTCGTTTGCACGGCACGGTGCACGAAAGGTGATGATCTCAGGCACGGTCCTGACCGTGCCGGGCTTCATACTGCTGTCCCTCGCGCGCGAGCCGATGCTGTATTTCGCCGCCTGGATCGTCCTCGGCATCGCCGGCAGCGCCACGCTGTCGACCGGCGCCTATATCATGCTGAACGAGGTCGCCGGGCGGCAGGCCAAGAACGCGATCGGCGCGCTGATGCTGGTGACTGGCTTGTCGAGCAGCATCTTCTGGCCGACGACGTCGTTCCTCAGCGGTCTGCTCGGCTGGCGCGGGACGTGCCTGGTCTATGCGGCCATGATGGTCGTCATCAACCTTCCGCTCTACGCGTTCCTCGCCCCGCGCCGGAAAATCGCCGCGGGTCGTGGTGGTGAGTCGGTGAAGTCTTTGCCGCCACCTGCGATTCCCAAGAGCACCTTCAGCCTCGTCGTTGCCGCGATCACGCTCAATGCCTTCGTCAATTTCGGCATCGGCGCCATCATGATCGAGTTGCTCCGGGCGGAGGGGCTTCCCCCGGCGCAGGCGCTTGCGTTCGGCTCGATGCTGGGCGTGATCCAGGTCAGCGCGCGCGGGCTCGATTTTCTCGGCGGAGGGCGGTGGGATGGAATCACGACCGGGCTCGTCGCCGGCACGGCGCTGCCGATCGCCATGCTGCTGCTGATGACGAGCGAGGGCGCGACCTGGGCGGTTGCGGCCTTCATCCTGCTCTACGGCGCCGGCAGCGGCGCGATGGCGGTGGCGCGGGCAACGATCCCGCTCGTGTTCTACGATCAGGCCGAGTTCGCCAAGGCGATGTCGATGATTGCGCTGCCGCTCAATCTCGCCTCCGCGGTCTCGCCGCCGCTCCTTGTCGGCCTGCTCACCCAGTTCGGTAGCCGCGGCGCGCTCGGTCTCACCTTCATCTGCTCCTGCGCCACGGTGCTGATCCTGGTCCTGCTCGGCCGCCGGCGGCCGCAGGTCGCTGCAGCGGCCGTGACCTGAGAATATTCGCGCTGCGGAAATTCATCGCGCGGGTGACCTGCGCCGGGCGGGTGGGAGGATAGCCGTATGCCCACAGTGCAGTGCTCGGACCGCCAAAATAGTGTATCCGCAGGGAGCGCGGCCCGCGATCTCGCCGCCGCGCCAATATCCAGTTCCCGGAGGAATTCGACATGTCGGCCCTGCCGCTCTCAGGCATCAAGATCCTTGACCTCACCCGCGTGCTTGCCGGGCCTCTGTCGGCCCAGATGCTGGGCGATTTGGGCGCGGAGGTGATCAAGATCGAGCGGCCGGGCACCGGTGACGACGCGCGCGCCTTCGGCCCGCCCTATCTGACCGACCCCGAGGGCAAGGCCAACAACAACAACTCGTTTTACCTCTGTGCCAACCGCAACAAGAAGTCGGTCACGGTCAACATCGCCAAGCCCGAGGGGCAGGCGATCATCCGCGAGCTCGCCAAGGACGTCGACGTTTTCATGGAGAACTACAAGGTCGGCGATCTCAAGCGCTACGGCCTCGACTACGAGACCATCAAGGCGATCAATCCCGGCATTATCTACTGCTCGGTGACCGGCTTCGGCCAGACCGGCCCTTATGCGCCGCGCGCCGGCTATGACGCCATCCTGCAGGCAATGGGCGGCCTGATGAGCGTCACCGGCCATATCGACGGCGAGCCCGGCGAGGGGCCGATGAAGGTCGGCCCCTCGATCGTCGACTACATGACCGGCATGAACACCTCGATCGGGATTCTCTCGGCGCTCTATCATCGCGACGTCAATGATGGCGTGGGACAGCACATCGACGTCTGCCTGTTCGACACCGTCATCGCGTCGTTGTCGCACTGGCTGCAGATCTATCTCGTCAACGGCAAGACGCCGCCGCGCCGCGGCACCTGGGGCAATGGCGGCATGCCGGCCGGCGTGTTCCGCTGCACCGACGGCGAATTGATGCTGGTGGTCGGAAATGACGGCCAGTTCCAACGCACCTGCGCCGTGCTCGGCGCGCCCGAGCTCGCGACCGACAAGCGCTTCGTCAAGAACAACGACCGCGTCGTGCACGGCAAGGAGATCATGGCGATCTTCGCCGGCCTGTTCCTGAAGCAGCCGGTGGCCTATTGGCTGGACAAGCTGGAGGAGGCCGGCGTGCCGTCAGGTCCGATCAACAATTTCGAGCAGGTGTTTTCCGATCCGCATGTCCAGTCGCGCGGCATGCGGGTGAAGGTCGATCATCCCTTCCAGCCCGATCTCTCGCTGATCCGCAACGCGCTGACGCTCTCGGAAACCCCGATCAAGGACTACCGCGCCCCGCCGCTGCTCGGTGAGCACACCCAGGAGGTGCTCGCCGGCAAGCTCGGCTATGATGCCGGCAAGATCGAGACGCTGAAGCAGCAGGGCATCATCTAGCGATTTCTTACCCTCGCCCCTTGTGGGAGAGGGTGGCTCGCCGCATAGCGGCGAGACGGGTGAGGTTCTGTCCGCGCGCGCCGTTGTGAGTTGAGTTCGTGGAGAGAACCCCTAATCCGGCTTCGCGCCAACTTCTCCCGCAAGGGGAGAAGGAAGAGGTCCGGGGCTCGTCGCGCGTTTTACGAAAAGGGACAGCACGCATGACCGCCACCAAAACCATCATCACCTGCGCGATCACGGGCAATCTGACAAAGCCCGAGCAGTCACCGCATCTGCCGATCACGCCCGAGCAGATCGCGACATCGGCGCTGGAAGCGGCCGAAGCCGGCGCCGCGATTGCCCATATCCATGTCCGCGATCCCGCAACGGGGCGGCCTTCGATGGAGATCGATCTCTATCGCGATGTGGTGGATCGCATTCGCGCCCGCAACACGTCTCTCGTCATCAACCTCACGACCGGTCCCGGCGGGCGCTTCGTGCCTTCGGTCGAAGACCCTCGCGTCGCCGCTGCAGGCACCACGCTGCTCCAGCCCGAAAAGCGCGTCGAGCATATCGAGCTGCTCAAGCCCGACATCTGCACGCTCGATCTCAACACCATGAATTCCGGTGGCGAGGTCGTGATCAACACCCCGCGCAGCGTCCGCATCATGGCCGAGCGGATGAAGGCGGCCGGCGTGCTGCCGGAAATCGAGCTGTTCGATTCCGGCGACTGCCATCTGGCCCGCGATCTCCTTGCCGACGGCACGCTGAAAGGACCGGGCCTGTTTTCGCTCGTGCTCGGCGTCAAATACGGCTTCTCCGCAACGCCCGAGACGATGTTCTATGCCCGCAGCCTGTTGCCGCCGGGCGCGATCTGGTCCGGCTTCGGTATCGGCCGCGCTGAATTCCCGATGGTGGCGCAAGCCTATTTGCTCGGCGGCCACGTCCGCGTCGGCATGGAGGACAATCTCTATATGTCCAAGGGCGTGCTGGCGAAGACTAATGCCGAGCTGGTCGGGCGTGCCGCCGGCATCGTCAAGAGCCTGGGTGCGAGCGTCGCGACCGCCAACGAGGCGCGCGCGATGCTCGGGCTTGCCTGAGGCTTGCGGGCCATCCCCAGATAATCCCGGTCCGTACTCACACAGGCTTCCGCTCCGCGCGCGACTCAGATTCGATCCTTCCACTCAGTCCGGGAGGGAACGCATGTCCTACACGATCGGGTTTCAGGCCAAGAACCAGAAGGCAATTCTGGCGACCGAGGCGGCAACGGCCAACCAGGCCGTCGCGATCGTTGCCGCGTTGCGGCAAAGCGCCGACGAAATAAAGTTCATCCGCTCGCCGCAGGAAGGCGACATGGGCATCGAGATGCTGCTGCTGCTCGCCAAGGAAGAGGCCGAGGAGATGCCGCAGCACGCCTAGGCGGGCTCGGCGACACACTTCGGTCGAAAGCGAAGCATGACGGCTGCGCTATGATGTAGCAAGCCGTCATCTCGCTTGAACCGAAGGTGGCCGCCCATGAATCTCGAAGTGAAACCCGCAATGAAACGCGAAGCGCTCCGCGTCGAACCGATCTCGACATTCCTTGACCGCCGGAACGCCCCGGTCTCGCCGGTCACGCGCGCCGGCCACATGATCTTCGTCGCCGGCCTGCCGCCGTTCGACCCTGACACGGGCGAGATCGCGGACGTGCCGATCGAACGGCAGAGCGAACTGATCATGGAGCAGATGAAGCTGTGCCTTCAGACGGCAGGCGCAAGCCTCGACAACGTCATGAAGTGCAACGTCTATTGCACCTCGACACAACACTTCGCCGCGTTCAACGCCGTCTATGCGCGCTATTTCCCGCACGATCCGCCGGCGCGGATCTTCGTCTGCACGCCGGAATGGTTCGGCCCCTTCGACGTCGAGATCGACTGCATCGCGATGATGTGAGGTTAGCGCGCCGCCACCTTTGGCGGCGCCTTCGCCTCTGTCCGTCCCGCCGTCAGCGCCATCGTCGCCACGCAGACGACGCGCGCGACCACGTCCTCGACGTCGTCGAGATCGCATTTGCCTTCCGATAATTTCGTCAGCCGCTCGCTCTCGCGGATGGTGTGGTGCGCCATGGCGAGCGCGAAATTCAGGCCCCAGTAGATATCGACGTCGCTGCGATCGGGCAGGGACCTTCGCATCGCGCCGGCGAATTTCCGCAAATGGTCGATCTCGCGGTTCTTGATGCGGCGGATCGGCGGCACGGATTCGATCGAGGCGCGGATCATGAAGCGCGCCGCGCTCGAGCGTTGGTTCTCGGGACCGAGGCAGCCGCGCAGCGTCGGACCGACCAGCGCATGCAGGATCACCTCGATCGGCGCGCGGCCGTCGCCTTGTTCTTCCGCCGCCTTCAATTCGCGCAAGCGCTCGCGGTTGGTGGCGATCGAGCGTGTCACGAACAGCTCCGCGATCAACTCGTCCTTCGAGCCGAAATGATAGTTCACCGCCGCGAGGTTGACATTGGCCTCCGCGACGATGTCGCGCAGCGTTACGTCGCCGAACCCCCGATCGGCGTAGAGCCGTTCGGCGGCGGCGAGAATGGCAGTCCGGGTATGATCGCTGGCCATGGGAGCCCCTCGGGGAGGGAGTTGCAATTCAAACAGTTGTATGAAACTATCGTTTGAAGGCCGGGAAAGTCAATCCGCAATCAGGAGTCGTTCGCAAACGCGCGAATTGGTTCCGGAGCCGCAAGCTGCGCATTCGCACTTGCGGGTCGCACTATGCGGGTGGACAGTCCGGCGCAAAACAAATTCGCCAAAACGAGTTGGCAAAGACGAGGAGCGTCCCATGGATTTCGATCTGTCGCCGAAGCAGAAGGAATGGCTCGACCGCGTGCAGTCCTTCATGGCCAAGCACGTGCGCCCGGCCGTGCCGGTCTATGATGAGCAGGATCGCAGCGGCGAGCGCTGGAAGGTGATCCCGGTGCTCGAGGATCTCAAGAAGAAGGCGAAGGCCGAAGGCCTCTGGAACATGTTCATGCCGCCCAACGAGCATGAGGATGACGAATTCCGCGGCGCGGGACTGACCAATCTCGAATACGCGCTGCTTTCCGAGCAGATGGGCCACATTTCCTGGGCTTCGGAAGTCTTCAACTGTTCCGCGCCCGACACCGGCAACATGGAAGTGTTCATGCGCTACGGCTCCAAGGAGCAGAAGCGCAAATGGTTGCGTCCGCTGATGGACGGCGAGATCCGCTCCGCCTTCCTGATGACGGAGCCGGCGGTGGCCTCGTCCGATGCCACCAACATCGAGACCAGCATCGTGAAGGACGGCGATCACTACGTCATCAACGGCCGCAAATGGTGGTCGTCCGGCGTCGGCGATCCCCGCTGCAAGATCGCGATCCTGATGGGCAAGACCGATTTCAAGGCGGCCAAGCACCAGCAGCAGTCGCAGATCCTGGTTCCGCTCGACACCCCCGGCATCAAGGTCGAGAAGATGCTGCCGGTGTTCGGCTTCGACGACGCGCCGCATGGCCACGCCCAGGTGCTGCTCGAGAATGTGCGGGTGCCGAAGGAAAACATCCTGCTCGGCGAAGGCCGCGGCTTCGAGATCGCGCAGGGCCGTCTCGGTCCCGGCCGTATCCATCACTGCATGCGCACCATCGGCAAGGCCGAGGAGGCGCTGGAGAAAATGGTGAAGCGGCTCACCTCGCGCACCGCCTTCGGCAAGCGGATCGTCGAGCATTCGGTGTGGGAGCAGCGCATCGGCGAGGCCCGCACCAACATCGAGATGACGCGGCTGTTGTGCCTCAAGGCAGCCGACATGATGGACAAGGTCGGCAACAAGACCGCGCAGGCCGAGATCGCCATGATCAAGGTCGCAGCCCCCAACATGGCGCTGAAGATCATCGACGAGGCGATCCAGGCCTTCGGCGGTGCAGGCGTCTCGGACGAAGCCGGCCTTGCCAAGGACTACGCCCACATCCGCACGCTCCGTCTCGCCGACGGCCCGGACGAGGTGCACAATCGCGCCATTGCCAGGCTCGAGGTTCGGAAGTATGCAAACTCTTCCAGTCATTAAGCGGGAGAGCATGCTGGCGCTCCCGATTTGAAGAAACGACAGGGCATGATCCGTGATCGGATGACCGCTTGACGCAAGTGCGCTGGGGGTTACCGATTAGGATCATGTCCGGACTGAAGAGGGAGCGTCATCGTGGCTGACGGCGTCAGGAAAGACGAGGAATTCTCGGGCACCAAACCAGTCGAGGAGCGTCATCGTATCGACGAGATGCGGCTCGAAGCCTGGATGCGCGACAACGTCGAAGGCTATCAGGGGCCGCTGGTCGTGCTCCAGTTCAAGGGTGGCCAGTCCAACCCGACCTACCGGCTCGACACGCCGAACCGCTCCTATGTGATGCGCAGAAAACCGTTCGGCAAATTGCTGCCGTCGGCGCATGCGGTCGATCGCGAATATCGGGTGATCGCGGCGCTGGGAAAGCAGGGCTTTCCGGTCGCGAAGGCCTACGCGCTGTGCCAGGACGACAGCATCATCGGTTCGGCGTTTTACATCATGTCGATGGAAGACGGCCGGGTGTTCTGGGATCCGACGCTGCCGAGCCAGACGCCGGAAGACCGTCGAAAGATCTTCACCAGCAAGATCGAGACCCTGGCCAAGCTCCATATGTTCGATCCCGTCGCGATCGGTCTTGGCGACTTCGGCAAGCCAGGCAATTATTTCGCGCGCCAGATCGACCGCTGGACCAAGCAGTACCGCGCGTCCGAGACCCAGACCATTCCGGAGTTCGAGAAGGTCGTCGAATGGCTGCCGAAGACCGTGCCGGAGCAGGCGCGCGTCTCCATCGTCCACGGCGACTATCGCCTCGACAACATGATTTTCCATGCGACGGAACCGCGCGTGCAGGCCGTGCTCGATTGGGAATTGTCGACGCTCGGCGATCCCATGGCCGACTTCACCTATCTGCTGATGCAGTGGGTGATGCCCGGCCTGGACGGCGCCGACCTCAAGGCGCTCAACATCCCGAGCGTGGAGGAAGCCGCGCAGATCTATTGCAACGTCACCAAGATGACGGTGCCTGACCTCAACTGGTATTTTGCTTACAACCTGTTCCGCCTCGCCGGCATCACGCAAGGCATCGCCGGCCGCGTCCGCGATGGCACCGCGGCGAATGCCAAGGCGCTGGAGTCAGCCAAGCGCACCGTACCGCTGTCGAAAGCGTCTTGGGAGTATGCGCAGAAGGCCGGCGCGGTTTAAGGACTCCGAAGGCGCTGCCGGCGGCCGCGCCTTTGCTTGCGTTCCTCTCGTGTCCGGGACACGGGACAGAACGACGAGAGAGCTGCTCGCATGATCGACCACACCACGCTCATCACCTACATCCTCATCGTCCTCGGCTTCGTCTTCCATTCCCGGACCGGCGACACTCCTCACCATGGCGCGCGCCGCGAGCTCAGGAACCAGGGTCGGCATCGCGACGGGAGCGGGAATTGCGGCTGGTGACGTGGTCCACACCACCATGGCAATCGTCGGCCTCTCTGCGATCATTGCAACGTCGGCGCTGCTGTTCAGCGTCGTCAAATACGCGGGCGCGGGCTTCCTGATCTATCTCGGCATTCGCGCCATGCTCGACAAGACGCCGATCGAGGTGAATGGCGGTGCGGCCGCGATCAGCGCAGCGCGGGCATTCCGGCAGGCCGTGCTGACCGAAGTGCTCAATCCGAAGACCGCGCTGTTCTTCCTCGCGTTCCTGCCGCAGTTCGTCCGTCCCGAGCATGGCTCGACGACGCGGCAGCTTGCGCTGCTCGGCGCTGTGTTCGTGTTGCTCGGCCTCCTCAGCACGGTGGTGTTCGCCGTCGGCGCCGGCCGCCTCGGCAATTTACTACGCCGCCATCCGGCCGTCGTGAAATGGCAGGGCAAGGTGGTCGGGACGATCTACTGCGCCGTCGGTGTGCGGCTGGCCTTGCAGGAGCGATGAGGCGCACCGCTCACGTGGGATACGCGCTGCCCCACATACTCCCGTCATTGCGAGGAGCTCTTGCGACGAAGCAATCCAGACTGCCCCCGCGGAACCATTCTGGATTGCTTCGCTTCGCTCGCAATGACGAGGAGAAGCCTTACCCCTTCACGCAATGCGCGATCAGCTTCTCCACGAAGCCGGCGCATTTCTCCAGCTCCGCCATTTCCACGAACTCGTCCGGCGTGTGCGCCTGCGCGATCGAGCCGGGGCCAATCACGACGGACGGGATATCGGCCATGCTGGCGAACAGGCTTGCCTCGGTGCCGAACGCGACCTTGGCGTGGTCGTTGCGCCCCGCGAGGCTCTTGGCCAGCGTGACGATTGTCGCATCGGCCGCGGTGTCGAGCGCGGGATAGTCGAGAATCTCCTCGAAATCGATGCCGCAGTCCGGATGCTGCTTCTTCATCGCTGGCTCGATCTTCGCCTTGGCCCAGGCGACGATCGCATCCGTCACCTCGCGCGACTCCGTAATGCCGATGCCGCGGCATTCGAAATCCACCGTACAAGCATCAGGGACGATGTTCAGCGCGGCGCCGCCATGGACGATGCTGGTGAGCAGCGTCGAGTGCGGAACGTCGTAGAGGCTGTCGGCCGCTCGCACGGCTGCGAGCGCCACGGCGCGACGGCGGATTTCGACGATCAGCTCGGCGGCGTATTCGATGGCGTTGACGCCCTCGGGCGCGATCGAGGAGTGGCGGGCGAGCCCCTTGAAGGTCGCGCGCACGCCGTGCTTGCCCTTGTGGCCGATGATGACCTTCATCTCGGTCGGCTCGCCGATGAAGGCGCCGAGTGGCTTGATCCGTTTCTTCGCGACCTCGCGCAGCATCGGCCGCACGCCGACGCAGCCGATCTCCTCGTCATAGGAGATCGCCAGATGGATCGGTGTCGCGAGCTTCGCTTCCAGCATCTCTGGCACCATGGCGAGGCACACCGCGACGAATCCCTTCATGTCGGTGGTGCCGCGGCCATAGAGCCTGCCGTCGCGCTCGATCAGCTTGAACGGATCGTGGCTCCAGTCCTGGCCGACCACGGGCACCACGTCGGTATGCCCCGACAGCACCAGGCCCGGGCAGTCCTCGGGTCCAATGGTGACCCATAGCGAGGCTTTCTGTCCGGTCTCGTCGACGATGCGCTCACCCTTGACGTCGAGCGTGGCGAGATAGCTCTCGATATGCGCGATCAGGGGCAGGTTGGAGCGATCGCTGATCGTGTCGAAGCCGACGAGGTCGGCGAGCAGCTTGCGAATACGGTCGGGTCTTGAGCTTGGCATTTTCACGTTCTTGTCAGGGGGATGGAAGCTGAAGTGCTTGCACGAACCATACCAATGTTGCGGGTGGTAGGGCAAACCAGCACAAATCCGGGCCTGCAACGCCTTGCGTTGCCGTCGAGCAAAACACGCGAGCCGTGGCCCAACGCGCGGCGGCGAAACTTTGCCGAAATTCGGAAGCGGCGTATGCCGTCTGGGTGAAACGACCAAAGCAAAGCTCGGGCGAACGAGCCGCGAGGATGCGAAGGTGCATCTGCGATCGAGAATGTGAATGGCAGCGTGACGCTGCCATCCAAAGATTCCGTCATTGCGAGCGCAGCGAAGCAATCCAGTCTGCCGCCGCGGAAAGATTCTGGATTGCTTCGCTGCGCTCGCAATGACGGTGCTGAAGCAGTTGCGCTAAACCGGCTTGCCCGTATACGGCATCGACGCCGTCAGTCCGCCGTCCACCGGGAACGCCTGGCCGTTGACATACGACGCCTCGTCGCTGGCCAGAAACAGTCCCATCGCGGCGAGCTCGTGCGGCTGGCCGGGACGCTTGAGTGGATTGAGCTGGCCGATCTTGTCGGCGGTGCCGCGCTCCTTGGCGCGGTCGAAGATCGGTTTGGTCATGCCGGTCTCGATCAGGCCCGGGCACACTGCGTTGATGCGCACACCGGTGCCGGTGAGCGAATACGCCGTGGTCTGCACCAGGGAGATGACGCCGGCCTTGCTCGCGGCATAGGGGTGACCGCTGGCGCCGGCCTTGAGGCCCGCGACGGATGCGGTCAGCACGATCGCACCGGACTGCTGCTTCACCATGTGCGGCATCGCATGCTTCACCGCGAGAAACGGCCCGATCAGATTGATGCGCAAAACCTCCTGCCATTGCTCGACGGTCTGCTCGCCGAGCGGGACGAGTCCGCCGGAGACGCCGGCATTGGCCCAGATCACGTCGAGGCGGCCGTGCGTCTTCACCGCGTTGTCGATCACGGCGATGACGTCCTTTTCGGAGCCGGCATCCGCCACCAACGCTTCCGCGACACCGCCGGCCTTCTTTACCTCGTCGACCGTCTCCTTCACCGCCTCGCTGCGATCGACCGCGATCAGGTTGGCGCCTTCTCTGGTGAACAGCAGCGCGGCCGCGCGGCCGATGCCGCTGCCGGCACCGGTGATGATGACGGATTTGCCTTGCAGACGGCCCATGCGGTTTCTCCCTTTGGTTGGCACGCGACGCTTGCCGCGCGACGGAATTTCAAACAAGATTTCAAACGGTAAAGTGTCTTGAGGCACGTTCACTACTGACGTACAGCGACATCAAACGGGATGGAAGGGTTTCGATGGCAGGTGCAGACAAGCCCAAAGTGGTCACGACACGCTGGTGGTGGGTCCGTCACGCGCCCGTGCGCAATGACGGCGGCAACATCTACGGTCAGTCCGATCTCGCTTGCGACACCAGCGATACCTACGTCTTCAATGCTGTTGCCAAGGTGCTGCCACGCAAGGCGGTCTGGTATTCGAGCAATCTGATGCGCACGCATCAGACTGCCGAAGCGATCTGGGCAGCGGGCTTCCCGAGGCCTGCATCGATGAAATGGGAAGCGGACCTCGCCGAACAAAATCTCGGCCGCTGGCAGGGCATGAACCGCGCCGAGTTCATCGCCAGCCGTCCCGTCGGCTCGAGCTGGTTTGCCGATATCAACGAGCCTGCGCCCGGCGGCGAAAGCTTCATGGATCTCTACAACCGTGCCCGCCGCACCATCGAGCGGATCAACAATGAGGCCGCCGGGCAGGACGTGATCGCGGTTGCACATGGTGGCACCATCAAGGCGGCGCTGGGCTTGGCGCTCGACAATCAGCCGGAGCGGGGGCTCGCGTTCGATATCGACAATTGCTCGGTGACGCGGCTCGACTATTTCGCAAGCCCCGAACGCGATGTCTGGCGGCTGCCGATGGTGAACCAGCAGCCGTGGATCGCGGACGACGCGCATGCGGCGATGCATCAACCCGCGGGACCGGAAGTCAAGAAGCTCGCCTGAGCAATTGCCCGGTCGCGCGGACGCGGCGTAAGCTTCAAGCAATCAAAACCTACTCTGGGAGAGACACATGACCTTGTTCGACATGAAGGGGAAAGTCGCCGTCATCACGGGCTCGACGCGCGGCATCGGGCTTGCGATCGCCGAGCGCATGGCCGAGCACGGCGCCAAGGTGGTGATCTCCTCGCGCAAGGCCGACGTTTGCGACCAGGTCGCCAAGGGCATCAACGACAAGTTCGGCAAGGGCACGGCGGTTGCGATCGCCGCCAACATCTCCTCGAAGGAAAACCTGCAAAACCTCATCGACGAGAGCAACCGCGCCTTCGGCAAGATCGACGTGCTGGTCTGCAACGCTGCGTCGAACCCGTATTACGGCCCGCTCGCCGGCATCTCCGACGATCAGTTCAGGAAGATCCTGGACAACAACATCGTCGCCAACAACTGGCTGATCTCGATGGTGGTGCCGCAGATGATCGAGCGCAAGGACGGCTCGATCATCATCGTCTCCTCGATCGGCGGCCTGAAAGGCTCGACCATCCTCGGCGCCTACGCGATCTCGAAAGCCGCAGACATGCAGCTCGCGCGCAATTTGGCCTGCGAATATGGCCCGCACAACATCCGCGTGAACTGCATCGCGCCGGGCCTGATCAAGACCGATTTCGCGAAAGCGTTGTGGGACAATCCGGAGAATTTGAAAGCCTCGACCGCGCGCTCGCCGCTGCTGCGCATCGGCGTCCCCGACGAGATCGCGGGCGCCGCGGTGTTCCTGGGCTCGCGGGCCGGCGACTTCATGACCGGCCAGACCATGGTGATCGACGGCGGCGCGACGATCAGCTGAGGCCCCAGTAGCTGTCATCGCCCGCAAAGGCGGGCGATCCAGTACTCCGCGGCCTTCGTTGCAGAACTCGCTCCCATGAGATCCGCCGCGGCGTACTGGATGCCCCGGTCAAGCCGGGGCATGACAGCGAAAATGTGGATGCAGCGCCGCGCGTAGCGGCGCCGTCTCAATCCACCGCCGCGTACACCAGATCCCGCACCAGCGTTCGCGTAAAATCGCGCTGTCCCGGGCCCTGGCTCATGAACACGACGAACAGATCCTCCTTCGGATCGATCCAGAAGAACGTCCCCGCAATGCCGCTCCAGAAAAACTGGCCGACGCTGCCGGGGAAGGGCGCGATGCCGGCATCGCGGCGCACCGCGAAGCCGAGGCCGAAACCATGGCCGGGTGACAGCAGAGTGCCGTTGGTCACGACGTGAGGTCCGAGATGATCGGAGGCCATCAGCTCCAGCGTCTTGCGGCCGATGATCCTGTTGCCGTCGAGCGTGCCGCCATTGCGCAGCATCAGCGCGAAACGGGCATAGTCCATGGTGGTCGAGACGAGGCCGCCGCCGCCGGACTCCATGATTGGCTGCTCGAGCATGTTGAACAGCGCGACCTTGTCGCCGGTCCAGGGATCGGCTGCGAACGGCTCGGCGAGCCGGCCGGCATTGGCCTCCGCTGTCGCAAAGCCGGTCTCGGCCATCTGCAAGGGCGTAAGAATGCGCTCAGCGAGGTACGCGCCGAGCGACTTGCCGCTGACCACCTCGATGATGCGGCCGAGGATGTCGGTGGAGCGGCTGTAGTTGAACTCGTCGCCGGGATGGCAGACCAGGGGGAAGCTCGCCACCAAGGCGGCGTGCTCGGCATTGGTGATCTTGCGGCTGCGCACCCGCGAGTCCTGGTAGATTTTGTGCACGGGGCCGTCGCCCTGGTGCTCGTAAGTTAGCCCGGAGGTGTGGCGGAGCAGGTCCTGCACCGTCATCGGGCGCTTTGGCGGAACCAGTTCCAGCTTGCCGCCGCTGACCACGCCGACCTTTTGGTTGGCGAACTCCGGGATGAATTTCGCGACGGGGTCGGCAAGGAGCAGGTGGCCGTCCTCGACCAGCGTCATGATGCCGACCGACACGATCGGCTTGGTCATCGAGAAGATGCGGAAGATCGAATCATGCGCCATCGGCGCTGCACCTGTCGGGCTCTGTCTGCCGAGCGCCTCGAACCAGCCGACCTGACCGTGCCGTGCCACCAGCACGGTGACGCCGGGCACGGTTCCCTTGTCGATCTCGCGCTTGAAGGCGTCCGACATGGCTTGGAGGCGAGGGCGCGACAGCCCGAGCGTCTCGGGGCGGGATTCCGGCAGCGGAGGGGTCTTCGGCGCAGTCGAGGGGCGAGGGGCTGTCGCGGACGCTTGGGCAGTCATGGGCACTCCCGGTGCTTATTATTGTTCGGAGCGGACTGTGGCCCAGAAGGCGCGGCACAAACAAGCGAAGCCAGCGCGCTTCACCCTTGCAATCCGGCCTTGCAATCCGGCCGCCCCCTGTGCTTCAAAGCGGCCTGATCCGGGCGACAACGCAGGGTCCGTAGGAGTGTAGCTCAATTGGTAGAGCACCGGTCTCCAAAACCGGGGGTCGCAGGTTCGAGCCCTGCCACTCCTGCCAGCGAAATCAAACACTTAGCTGGAACGTGGGCGATCAGCCATCGCCCGGATATTGCCGCCGGACGGCGTGAAACCTAGCGACCGACCCGCGCTTTCCAGATCGCCTCCGCAAGGGCGATGTCGGCCACGGAATCCTCGCCGGACGCCAACGGCGTCCTCTGTTCCACGATATCAGCGACGAATGCATCGGCCTGACGCCGAAACGCCCAGCTCGTGTCGCGCGGCAATTGCGTGCGTTGTCCTTGCTGATCGAGGATGACCTCCGCCTCCTGCTCGGCAAAAGGCGGGGGCAATTCGATGGTCAGCGTGCCCCGCTCGAATTCGATGCTCAGCCCCTCGCGCCAGACGCCTTCGGGTTCATTCGCGAGTTGCAGCGCGCAGGCGACGCCGTCGAAGTCGAGTGTCACGGTCGCCGCGCCCGAGGTCTCGACGGTGCTTTCCGCAACTGTCGGTGACGATCCGAGCACGTAGCGCGCGAGATTGATGATATGGCTGAACACGTTCAGAAAATTGTCGTAGCCGGGTCGCATCGCGCCCGGCATCCAGTCGGGGCCGTCCTGCCAGAGCTCGAGCCCGTCCGGCCGCACTTCGCCGGTCATGACGAAATTGTCCTGCGACCGGCCCGTGCTGCCACCGAAGCACCAGCCTCGCGCGCCAACAATGCGTCCAAGCGACCGATCCGCTCGCAGGCGCGCCAACTCGGCCATCGCGCGCGCCACCCCGGCATCATGACGCTTCATGTAGCCGATGCTGTAGACGAGGTTGTACCGCCGCGCCGCCTCGGTCAGTGAAACGGCCTGAGCCGTGGTGTAGGCCATCGGCTTTTCCGAGAGCACATGGCGACCGCTGTTCAATGCATCCAGCACGATCGGGCCGGTGGCGCGACGCTTCGTCACGACGACGACGGCCAACACCTCGCTATCCGCCAGCAATTCCCGGTGCGTACCGTAAACCCGGGCGATGTCGAATTTCTGCGCCGCTGCGGCGGCGAGATCAGGCCGCAGATCCGCAATCGCGACAACGCGGCAGGTGGGGTTGGCGGCGAAATTGGCGAGGTGGCACATCTGACCGACCATGCCCGTTCCGATGATGCCAATGCCTGGCCTCACTTGCTAGGACCCCTCGAAGCGTTTCCGGAGAACGAGGAAATGCGCCGGCTGTCCCCAGGTGTTGATGAACGCCTGGTCGGATTGGGTGAGGGCTATGACTGTGGACGCATCCCGTCGCCCGATCGCGCCAAAGATACGGTGGAAACTGTCGAGGGTCGCAATGATGGCGTCGATGTCGGACGCATCGTCGGCGAGAACATCTGTCGCCGGAATCGTCTCGCGCAGTGACGCGAGGCTCGCGATCGCACGGGGCAGGCTGTCGCCGAAGGGATCGTCGATCATCGCATCGACATCGGCAACCAGTGTCTCGATCGAAGCCGAGATCGCGTCGACCGCTTCGGTCTTGCCGGCCAGATAGAGCTTCCGTCCGCCGAGAAAGCTCAGACGACTGCGGCCGAGGTGGCGCGTCGCGCGCCGCAGCTTCTCATCGTCGGACAGGATCTTCTTGTGCCAGTAGACGTCCAGGCCGTCGCGATAGGCGGGCCACGCCGAATGGATATCGAATCCCTGTTCGTGCGCCGCCGTGCACAAGGCGCCCGCGTCGAGGAAGTAGCGGTGCCGGACGAACGGATTTTCGAGCACGTCCATCAGCCAGGATTCGAAGCTGCGCGTGTGCGGAATGCTGTTCCATTTCGCGTCGAACAGCAGCTTCGCCGTTTCGAGTCCGGGACGGCCCGTCAGCACCTTGCCGGCCGCATGAATCGCCTTGAGCGCGAGCTCGAAGAAGCCGCCGTAGCGCTCGTAGTAGGAAACGACGGCGTAACCGTCCGGATTGAGCAGCCGGTGAAAGATGCCGAGCCAATTTTCAGTCGGCTGCACCGTGTAGATGAATCCCTCGGCATCGATGATGTCGAAACGGCGATCGCTGTGAAATCCTTCGACGTCGAACGATAGGAGTTCGCGGAGACGTTGGGCCTGGTTGAAATGCGCGAAGTAAGCCTGGATTTTCGCGTGCGCATGCCGGTTCGGCTCGGCGAGCGTCATGTTTGCGCCCCAGCCGGCGAACACCAGCGCGTTCTCGCCGGAATCGGGGCCGAATTCGAGCACGTCTGCGTCGCGGAACAGCCGCGGCGGCAGCACCAGCTTGTCGGAAAACAACTCACGCCGCAGGCCGGCATAGGCTTCGAGTTCGGCGGCGGATTTGAAATTGCCGAACGTCGGCAGGACGTCCTGACGTTCGTAATAGTTGAAGAGCTTGTCCTCAGCCATGCCGCGACCCTGCGGCGGCCTCAAGGCGATCGAGCTCGCTCCAGATGTCCGATGGCGCGAAGATCGAAACGATGTGGAGCGG
Organism: Bradyrhizobium sp. 134; assembly: GCF_023074155.1. Classification (NCBI taxonomy): domain Bacteria; kingdom Pseudomonadati; phylum Pseudomonadota; class Alphaproteobacteria; order Hyphomicrobiales; family Nitrobacteraceae; genus Bradyrhizobium; species Bradyrhizobium sp. 134. The sequence goes on from NZ_JADPKX010000006.1 coordinate 426,374, forward strand.
ACGCTTCACGTTTTCGCGCAGCCGGCTGCCGACCTTGTCTTCGTTCTCCTGGTTCACGGCCAGAAGACAAACGAGCGGCTCCGACTTCCCGGCGAGGTCCTCCGGCGGGCGGATCGGAATGCCGGTGCCGGGCAGGAACAAGCCTTGGCGCTCCTTCTGGTCGTCGACCGAGAGGTCGATGAGATCCGCGAGCTCATGGGCATTGGTGAAGGTGCAGGCGCGGCAGCCGGCGCCGTAGATGGCGATCTCGGCGCCGTTGGCGCGGGCCTTGGCGAGGATCGGGCGAAGACGCGCGCCGTACTCCCTGGCGCGCCGACCGAATTTCTCGCCGACGCCGGACGGCGCGGGTGGGGCCGTAACGTCGCGCGTCGTACGTCGCGCTGCGATCGCGAGGCTGCCGCCGCTGAAATTGTACTTCTTCACCGAGACCGCTTCGAAGCCCTGGCGCGCCAGCAGCGCGAGCAGCGTCGGCTCGGTGAAGTAGCTGACGTGCTCCTCCCACAGGACCGAGAGGTCGCCCGCGGTCGAGCCGGGCGCGAAATCAGGCACGTCGATGAACAGCAGACCGTCGTCGCGCAGCGCGATTTTCACGCAGTCAAAAAAATTATTGAAATCGACGATGTGTTCGAGCACCTGTCGTGAGACGACGAGGTCGAACTTGCCGGCCTCCGCGACCGCGTCGTGACACAGCGCCGGGCTGATCATGTCGGCATAGACCTTGATGCCGCGCTCGCGGGCGATCTTGCCCGACACCGGGTTGGGCTCGACGCCCACCAAAATCTTCGCACCGCGTTCGCGAAGCCTGTCCATGAACAGGCCGTCATTGCATCCGATCTCGAACACGGATTGGTGGGCCGAGAATTTGGCGATGGTATCGAGTTCGTCGACCTGGTGCGGCTCCGGCTTCCAGCTGCTGAAATTGTAGTTGAACTGCCGGTACAGAATGTCGGGATCGATTGGCTTGACGATCTGGGGCAGGCCGCATTCGCCGCAGGCGAACACCTCGAACGGATACCGTTCCTCCTGTTCGTCGCGGCTGTGCCGAAGCCGATGCGCAATCGGCATCTGTCCGAGGTCGATGACCGGGCGCAAATTGGTCGAGTGGCAGAGGCGGCAATGATCAGTCATCGAATAGGAACCTCTGCTGGATTGGCTCGTGAAGCATGGCGATGGGCCAGATGCTCCGCGGCGAGCGCACCGGTCCTAGTGACATAGACCTGCACTTCCGCGGCATCGCCGCCATCCGGTGCCCAGTCGGGAAATGCCGTGCGGGAGGGATCGAACGGACCGGCGGTGGTTTCGTGAAACACCAGCCACTCCGAGGTGATCAGGATCGAGTGAAAAACCTGCTCGGGCATCCGGTAATAGCAAAGCGCGCCCCGGCCGTACGGCGCCATCTCGAGCACGTCGCGAATGCGGCCGTCGTCCTCGAAGATCACGACCTGCGCAGTGCCTTCGATCAGGTGAAACGATTCAGGTTTGCCAAAATGCTTGTGAGGCCGCACATAGGCCTCGCGGTGATGCACGATCAGCATCTCGTGCAGGCCGGACGAAGGATCGGGATGCGTGCACAGCCGGCTGCGCAGACGCGGATTGCCTGCGGCGATGCGCTTCAGCTCCGCGATCGTGGCGTCGTCCGCCGTGACGATGGCGTCGTCCGAATAATACACTTCGGGATTTTGCGCCCGCAACGAGGCCGGCCGGCGCAGGCCCGTTGCTTCATTCGAAGAAGATGAACCCATGGTCGCCCCGGTAGCCGCATTTGTCGTAGATCCAGGCCCACGTCTCCGGACCATGGAAACTCAGGCAGGTGAGCTGCCAGTAGAGCAGGTTCGCCTTCTCGCGCTCGTTGCGGAACGATTCCACCATCAGATATTTCGAGGCGCCGCGCCCCACGCGCTCGATCTCCGACACTGCTCGGAAGACGTCCTCGAGCGGAAGATTGTGGAGCACGCCGAGCGACACCACGAGATCGAAGCTGTGGTCGGGGTAGGGGAGCTCGACGGCGCTGCCGACCTTTAATTGCGGCCGCACCTCCTCCTTGGCGTTGGCGATGCCATAGTCGGAGATGTCGATGCCGGCGATGGTGAGGTCGGGGACGAGCTGAGTGAATTCGTAGAGCAAATAGCCCTTGCCGCAGCCGACATCGAGCACGCTCATCCCGGGTTTGATGCCATAGTGGTCGATCAGGGTCTGGGCGAGCGGGCGCCAGCGTCCGTCGTAGCGGTAGCCGCCGTAGCCATAACGGCGGTCGCCGTCCCAGTAGTCGTGTCCCCATTGCCGAGCGACAGTGGCGGATTCCGCCTTGTCGTGCTCGACGACCCGCTGAACGTAGTTCCGCTTGGTCGATGCGTGCATCGGCTGGAGCAGGTTGATCTCGGCCATTGTCCTCAACCGGTCCGCAGCATCGTCACAGGATGGTCGCGAATTTGTTGACGAGCAGGATGTCCTCGACGGCCTGGATGTTGTCGCGCGAGGACAGCGTGATCTCCTCGACGGCGGCGTGCAGGTCGCAGCCTTCGCTCAGTACGCGGTCGTAGATCTCCCGCCGTCGCGCCTCGTCGGGCGGCAGCATGAAGATGCTGTAGAGAATCAGGCCGCGCAACCGCGGCAGCTCGTCCAGGATGTCCTCGAGCACCATGTAGCTGCCGGGCATGGCGTGCTCGGCGGCGCTGAGCAGATAATGCAGGTTCTTCCGCCGCGCGTAGTCGCGGATCACGATGTTCTGGACGTGCTGCGGGGTACGGCTGCCGTTCAGCGGCCGGGCCCCGATATAGCCGCGATGGCCGGCTCGCTCAGCCATGGAAGCCTCCCGGCAGCTTGTATTGCATGCCGACGCGTGTCGCCGGACGCAGCAGGATCGGTTCGAAGAATTCGCCGAATCGCTTGTCCGCGTAGGGCGACATGATGCTCTTGAAGCGGCAGTTCATGCTCCAGCGCGAGCCGGCTTCCTCGTTGATGCGATTGCCGTGCATCAGGGTCTGATTGAACAGCATCACGTGACCGTAGGGAATCTCGATGAACGTCGCGTGCGGCTTGATGGTCTGGTAGAGTTCCTCGGCGCTGCGGAGGCTGGCCATCCGGTCCTGCATGTCGCCGTTCAGGGATGGCGGCAGCAGATACATCGATTTGGTACGGTGGACGTCCACCAGCGGGACCCACACCACGACCTCGAACGGCGAGTCGCCCGACCAGACGTCGGAATGGGTGGCGAGCAGCGACGAATCATCGCCCGGCAGCTGGATGCTCAGATTGACGCGGCGCTGCATGCAGAGCTCGTTGCCGACGATGGTCTCGATCGTCGAGCGCGCCAGACGGAAATAGGCCGGCCGGAACCAGGGCTCGGCGTTGAGGCCGTTGAAGACGTGCAGCCGCAGGCCGTTGAGATCATCTACGCTCACCCGCGTGTGGATGGTGTCGAGCATCGCGTAGGGGTCGTTGCCGTCTGGCAGCTTCAGATAATCGGCCGCGAGCTCGGCGGCGCGCCGTTGGATCCGATCGAGCCCGGCGCGATCGTCGGCCGGCGTGGTGACGAAGCCGTCGTCGATGAAGCGTTGCGCCAATGCCTGCTCATCGGCCTCGAGGAAAGCCGTGTCCGTCATGCAAAATACTCCCGGGCCGTCGCGCAAATATAGCTGATGTCCGAGGTCGAGAGGAACTGGTTGATGGGAAGCGTGAGGATCTGATCCGCCTGCCGCTCGGTGACCGGGAACGCGCCGCGACCGTGGCCAAGATGCGCCGCCGCTTCCTGGAGGTGGATCGGTACCGGATAGTGGATCGCGGTCTCGATACCCTTGTCGGCAAGATATTTCTGGAGGTCGTCGCGACGGTCCGTCTGCACGACGAAGGTGTGGAAGGTGTTGAACTCGATGTTGCGGCAAACCGGAATGAACAGGGGAAGGCCGGCGAGCTCGGCGCGGTATTGCGCGGCGTTGCGGCGCCGGCGTTCGATGACAGAGGGCAGGTGACGCAAGCGAATCCGGAGCACCTCGGCCTGGACCGTGTCGAGGCGTGACACGATGCCCCATTCCTGAACGTCACTGCGATTGATCAGACCGTGATTGCGCAGGCGGCGAATTCTCGCGGCAAGCTCGGCGTCGGCGGTGACGACGAAGCCGGCGTCGCCCGCGGCATTGAGGTTCTTCAGCGGGTGGGCGGAGAAGCAGCCGAACGTTCCGATGGTCCCGCTCATCCGCCCGTCATAAGTCGAGCCGACGGCCTGTGCGCTGTCCTCGATCACGGCGAGAGCGTGCTTGGCCGCAATCGCCATCAGAGGGTTCATGTCGGCCATACGCCCGGTCAGGTGCACCGGCATGATTGCCTTGGTCCGCGGAGTGACGGCGGCCTCGACCGCGGCCGGATCGATATTCTGGTCCGGCAGCACGTCCGCAAATACTGGCGTGGCGCCGACTGCGATGATGGCGGCGGTCGACGCCACGAACGAATTCGGCGGGGTGATCACCTCGTCCCCGGGACCGATGTTGAGCGCCCGCAACGACAGGATCAGCGCATCGGTGCCGGAATTCAGCGCCACCACATGCGGCGAGCCGAGATAGGTGGCGAGCTCCTCTTCGAGCTTCGCAACGGCCGCGCCGCCGATGAAATCGCCGCGCCGGAACACGCCCTCGACCGCCTGCATGATGTCGACGCGCTCTTCCTCGAATTGCGCGGGAAGATTGACGTAACCAATGCGCCGGCGGCCGGTGTCAGCGTCCATGGCAGAACTTCCGAACGATCTCGATGACGCGGTCCTGCTGGGCGCGCGTCAGATGCTGGTCGACGGGGAAGCTGATGACTTCCTGGGCATGGCGGTCGGTGACCGGGAAGGTGCCCGGCGCGTAGCCGAGGTGCTTGAGGCCTTCCTGCTGATACAGCGGGATGGGATAGTGGATCTTCGCTTCGATGCCGTTGTCCAGGCAGTATTTGTAGAGCTCGTCGCGACGCTCGGCGAACACCATGTAGAGATGGTAGACGTGCTTCACGTTGGGCCGGCGCGGCGGAATGCGCAGGCCGGGCAGGCCGGCAAGGCCCGAATCGTAATAGGCCGCGTTCTCGATCCGACGGCGCGTGATCTCGCTGGTCTGGCCGATCAGCCAGTTGCCGACCACCGCCTGGAGGGAGTCGAGCCGCGAATTGCAGCCGAGGATCGCGATCTCGTCGCGATTCTTCATGCCGTGGTTGCGAATCAGACGAAGCCGCTCGTTCATCCCGTCGTCATTGGTGACGACGACACCGGCATCGCCCCAGACGTTGAGGTTCTTGAGCGGATGCAGGGAGAAGCCGGCCGCGATGCCGTGGGTGCCGGACCGTTTTCCCGCGAACGCAGACAGGATGCCCTGGCAGGAATCCTCGACGACGGGGATGTTGTGACGCTGGGCGATCGCCATCAGCTTGCCCATGTCAGTGACCTCGCCGGTCAACTGAACCGGCATGATCGCCTTGGTCTTCTCCGTGATCGCGGCTTCGACGTAGTCGACGTTCATGCAGAAGGAGTCGTCGCAGTCGACCAGCACCGGCGTCGCGCCGGTCTCGGCGATGGCACCGACCGTGGCAATGAAGGTGTTGGCAGCCGTGATGACCTCGTCGCCATGGCCGATGCCAAGCGCCTTGAGCGGCAACTTGAGCGCATCAGTGCCCGATCCGACGCCGATGGCGTGACGCACGCCGATCAGCTCGGAAAAGCGCCGTTCGAATTCAGCGACCGGCTTGCCCAGGGTGAAGTCACCGGTCGCCACCAGTCGGCCGATCTCGGCCAGGATCGGTGCCGGGTCGGCGAATTGCTCGAGCAGATAGGAATATCGAACGTCGTGCATGGGGCCCGTCAGGTGGAATGAAGTTGAGGAGAGGAGGTGTGCGAAGCGGGGAGCGCGCGCGCGACCGAGGTCGCAATGGCGTCGGCGGAAAGTCCGTGCTTCTTCAGCAGCGAGTCCTGCGATCCGTAATTGTGCATGAACCGGTCCGGCAGCGACAACCGCAGCATCGCGGGCAGGCCAGAGCCGAGCTTGTCGATCAGCGCCTCCGCGACCGCGCTGCCAAGGCCGCCCGAGGGCACGTGCTCCTCCAGCGTCGCTACCAGCCTGGTGCCTCGGATCGCTTGCAGCAGCGCCTCGGTGTCGAGCGGCTTGACGGTGTGCACGTGCAGGATGCCGGCGCGAATGCCTTGCGCTGCCAGCAGGTCGGCCGCAGCGAGTGCGCGCTGGAGCATGATGCCTGTCGTGACCATGACGACGTCGCCGGGCGGGCGCATCAGGATGGCCTTGCCGATCTCAAAGCCGTGCTCGGCCTTCGAGACCACGGCGTCGCCACCTTTGCCGAGCCGGATGTAGATCGGCCCGGTCCAGTCGAGCGTTTGCTCCATCAGCCGCGCCGCCTCGTCGGCATCGCACGGGCAGACCACCGTCATGTTCGGCAGCGCCCGCATGATGGCGATGTCCTCGATCGCCTGGTGGGTGGGGCCGAGCGGCGCGTAAACCAGCCCGCCGCCATTGGCGATCAGCCGCACTGGCAGATTGTGCAGGCACAGATCGACCGCGACTTGCTCGTAGCAGCGGCGGGTGAGGAATGTGGCGATGGTGTTGACATAGGGCACGAAGCCTTCCATCGCGAGGCCGGCGGACATGCCGATGATGTGTGCTTCCGAAATGCCTTCGATCAGGTGGCGCTTGGGAAACTCCTTGCTCATCGCGCGCAAGGTACCTGCGCCGGGATCGGAGCCGATGTAGAGCACACGCTCGTCGCGTGCGGCGAGCTTGTGGACCATGTTCATCGCGGTGTTGCGCATGAGGACCCGATCAAAAATCCCCGACGGCGACGCGGATGGCGTCGAGCTCGCTGTCGGTGAGCTTGTTCTTGTGATGCCAATCGGCGTTGGATTCCGCGGCCGGCAGACCCTTGCCCTTGACGGTATGGCAAATGATCGCGGTGGGTTTTCCCGGAACGGCTGGGACCTGCTTCAGGACTGTGCGCAGGGCGCCGACGTCGTGGCCGTTGAGCTCCTGGACGGCAAAGCCGAAGCTGCGCCACTTGTCCGCGAGCGGCTCCAGCGGCAGGACGTAATCGGTGGGCCCGTAACTCTGCAGCTTGTTGTAGTCGATCAGCGCGATCAGATTGTCGAGCCCGTGCTTGGCCGCGCCCATGGCGGCTTCCCACACTGATCCCTCGTTGATCTCGCCGTCTCCGAGCAGGACGAAGGTGCGGTAGGTGCGCTCGCGCATGCGCGCGGCGAGCGCGAGGCCGACACCGATCGACAGGCCGTGTCCGAGCGCGCCCGTCGAGGCCTCGACCCCCGGCACCATTCCGTATTCGGGATGTCCGCCCAAAATGCTGTCGGGGCCGCAGAAACCGTCCAGCTCCGACAAAGGAAAGAAGCCGCGATCGGCCAGCAGCGCATAGAGCGCCAGACACCCGTGTCCCTTGCTGAGGATCGCGCGGTCGCGGGCCGGATCGCGCGGGTTGTTCGGATCGATCCGCAGCACGTCGTCGTAGAGTACGCGGACCATCTCGATCAGCGACAATGCCGGACCGACATGTCCGCGTCCCGCGGAGCGGACAGAACTGAGCACCAGTCGGCGCAGATAAAGGCTACGCTCGTCCAGCGTGCAGGTGAGGGCGGCTTCAGCGTGGGGCGAGATCTGGGTCACTTCGGTAAATCGGTTGGGCGAATCGTCTGGTGAAGCCGGCGGGCTTTGTCGAGCTGACCGGCGAGGCGGATCCTAACATCGCCACCTTGCGCAGCGATTGCGCGCCGGGAGCGGCTGTCCGGCAAATAGGCGTTCAGGACAATCAGGCACCAGATTCCCTTGAACACAGGATACAGTACGTCACGTCGGACCGCAAACGCGTCATCGTTCGCCTCGAAGGCGCGCGACAGCCGTTCAATCAAGCGATTCGCGCTCGCTTCCGGCAGGTCACTGCCGGGGTGAATGGCGGTGTCGGACACGAGCTTGACCGGATCGTCCCAGCCGAAATATTCGAAGTCGATGAATCGCAAGCGCCCGTCTTCGGCGCGCAGTGCGTTGTGCAGTCCGAAATCGGACGGACTCAGCGCGCGATGGGTGGGCGCAAGGTCCGCTGCGGGATCCCGACCCAGTTCCGCGTAGCGCCGGCGGAGCTGCCGAATCGCGACGTCAATGCTGGGAACCAGGCTGCCTTCGAGGAACGCACGCAGGTCGGAATGACTATCCGAGGCTCGCCTCAATGCGTCCAGGCGCTGTTCGTACTGGGCGATGGCCGCCTCCGGCGAAAAGATGCTGGCTGAGGCGTTGCGCAAAATCTGCGCGCCTTCGGCTTTGCGCAGCTTCTGCAGCTCTATGAGGAAATCGGCGAGTTGGTCGGCGTCGTCGCCCTGGGGACGCAGCGCCGCGGCCTCGCCGTCGAACCATTGGTACAGCGCGCAGAATGCATCTGCGTCCTTCGCGACTGGCCGCGGTGTCGACGTGATGCCGTGGCGCGCCAGGAACGAGAGTGCATCATACTCCTGTCCCAGGCGATCGCGTCCGTCGGACGGATAATGCTTGAGGGCGAGGGGCGGTCCATCCGCCATCTCCAGCCGAAACACCCTGTTGTTGCCGCCGGATCGTGCCGGCTGGGCGGACGCAACACGTGCACCGGCCAGGCGGCTGCCGATCGCGATCGCATCCGGCGCGGTGATGTCGGTCTCGCTCATGCCGCAAACACCTCGCGGCGGATATCGGCCCATGTCGCGATTGGCTTGCAGTGTTCGGGGTGGGGCGGCTGCGACTGCGTGAACAGGATCGATCGCGTGGCCTTCGGAAAATGCGGTTGCTCGAAGACGTCGACGAGGTCATCGATGAAGACGTCGAGCTTCAGGATCACGAGCCTCTCGACCTTGGCGGGCAGTGTGTCCTCGAAATAGATATCGCCGATAGCCAGCGCCGCATCCGCAGCGTCGACCAGGCCCGCCCCCCGCAGCCAGCTGCGCGCGGCGTCACGCAGGTCAGTGCGGTCGGGGTCCTGATGACCGAATCGGGTCTTGTGGCTGACGATGCAGACCTTCGAGCCGGCCTGCTTGCACGCCGCCAGGAATTCCCGCACTCCCGGATAGATTTCGGCGCCGCCAATTCTCTTGCCGTAGACGAAGCCTTGCAGTCCTTGCCAGGCGAGCTCGCCGCCGGGGCGGGACCGGAGATGATCCCGCAGGTCGGTCTTAAGCCCCTCCCACCCTTCCGGCACCAGCCCACGCTCACGTGCGACGGCGGCAAAGACCTTGTCGTAGCAGATGATCGTGTTGTCGAAATCGATGCCGATCCGCACGCCGCTCACTTCAGGCTGATGTTCTGCATCATCTTGATGTTGAAGTACCGGGGGTCGTTGAGCGAGTTCGGCAGGCGGCCGCCCTTGAAGGCGTTCACGAGGCCGGACACGGCCTGCTCGATCGTGTGGGTCGGCGCAAAGCCGAGCTCGCGGCGGATCTTCTCCGACGAGACGTGGTAGGAGCGGAGATCGTCGGTCGGCTCGACGACGACGTCGACATTACTGCCGACCACCGACTTGACGATGTCGGCGATCTTCATCAGCGAATGGTTCTCGTAACCGATATTGTAAGTCTTGCCGTCGATCTTTGCGTCATCCTGCTGGAGCAGGAACAGATAGGCCGCTGACATGTCCTCGATGTGCAAATTGGGCCGGCGCTGCGTTCCGCCGAACACGCGGATGCGGCCGGTGTTGACCGCGAGATTTGTCAGGATGTTGACGACGACGTCGAGCCGCTGCCGCGGTGCGTAGCCGCAGACGGTGGCGGGACGAACCGTGCAGGTGACGAAACCGGACGCGGCCTCGTCGGCAAGGTCGGTCTCGCACATCGCCTTGAACTTCGAGTAGTCCGTGAGCGGCTCGCAGGACAGGTCCTCCGTCACCTCGGCTTCGTCCTTGATGCCGTAGACGCTGGACGAGGAGGCGTAGATGAAGCGCTTGATGCCCGCCTTCTTGGCGGCGCGCACCATCGGCCGGAAGCAGTCGTAATTGATGGACTTGCCGAGCCCCGGGTCCAGCTCGAACGACGGGTCGTTGGAGATGCAGGCGAGGTGAATCACGGCGTTGTTGCCGCGCAGGGCCTCGTTGATCGCGGCTTCGTCACGGATGTCGCCCTTGATCAGGCGCAAATCGGGATTGCTGCGGACGGCATCGAACACGTCCTCGCCATACATGAACAGGTCGAGCACGGTGACCTTGTGGCCCGCAGCGAGCAACTGGGGAACCAGCACGCTACCGACATAGCCGGCACCACCGGTGACCATCACATTCCATTTTTGACCAATCACTGTCGTTCTCCAGTATCTGCCGTCGCGCTACTTCAGCAACGCGGTGACGAACTTGACCAGCGGCACCTTTTCGACCGAGCTGCGGTGGCCAACGATCCCGACCTTGATTGCGCCGGCCGCGTTGCCGATGAAGGCGACGTCCTCGATATTGCCGCCGGCGGCGACCAGCGGCGCGGTGATCGTCAGGAAGGCGTCCCCCGCGCCGACGGTGTCGACGACGGTCTTGGTGAAGGCGGGGACGCGCGTGACGCCGGTTTTCGACGAGAAAGGGTAACAGCCGAAGGAGCCGTGCGTGATGATCATGTTGTCGCAGTCGATCTTGCCGTGCAGGCCGGCCTCGATCACGGACGCGATGTCGCTGAACTTGTCGGTTGCAGCCAGACGCGCCTCCGGCGCGTCGATGCAGATGTAGTCGGCCCGCGGATACCTCGTGATCAGGTTGTAGCCGTGATTGCCGCTGTTGCTCTGGGCATTGACCGCCAGGAACTTGGAGTTGGCGATCAGGGTGTCGATCGTGCTCGACGCGATCATGCCGTGACCGAAATCAGTGGCGATCACCACATCCGCGCTACGCACACGCTCCGTCGTGATACGGTCGATTTCCGTCCGATCGGCCTCGTCGAGCGGCGTGTCGTCCATGGTGTAGACTTCGAAGAGCTTGTGCAGATATCCCAGCTCGACGTACCGCGATTTGCGGGTCGTCGGACGGCCCTGAAGGCGGATCGGCGTCAACGTGACGTTTGGGCGGACATGCGCCCGAATGAACTCCTCAGGGTAGTCGTTGCCACCCAGCGTCGTGACGACCTCCACCGACTTGCAGAAGCTCGCGACATGGTTCGCCGCGGCAATGACGCCGCCGGCAAATTGCTCGCCACTCTTGAACAGCGTGGCGACGATGTTTTCCTTCGATGCCTTTCCAAGCGCCGTGACGTACTGGTATTCGTCGATGATGGTGTCGCCGACCAGCACGACGTGCATGTCCTGCACCTTGTCGATCAGTTTCAGCAGGCGATCGGCGCCGCCACCTTCACGGACCTTTTGCAGGTAGTCGCGGAGCGGCGGATCGTAGATGTCGAAATACCGGTTCACCAGCGACGAGGAGCTGAATGTCACGTCCCGGGTGAACACGATGCGTCCGCCGTGACGCTCGACGACGTCGCGCTCGCTCCGGATCTTGCCGGTCACGTCGTCTTCGGGATTCTCGTAGTCGGATCCCTTCACGTAGATGTCCGGCCGCACCGTATCCAGGATCGGCTCGGCGCTGGAGGTGTGATTGATGCCGACCCAATCGACGGTCGCGAGCGAGGCCAGCATCTCGGCCCGCATGTTTTCGGGGAAAATCGGCCGACCCGGTCCCTTGTTGACATAACGGTCGGCGGTGATCGTCACCATGACGACGTCGCCCTCGTTGCGCGCCGCCTGGATGTGTCTGATATGGCCGAGATGCACGAGGTCGAAGACGCCGTGGCAGAGCGCAACCTTCCGGCCTCGCGCTTGCGCGGACCGCGCGATCTCGCCCAGTTCCTCGATCGTCTTGATCTTTTCGTGCGCCGCCAGTTGGTCGTTCAACGCGGGATTGCCGGTCGGAATATTGCCCATGTGAATAACCTAAAGCGCCAGCCGGCCTCAGCCGGGCGGCCCGGAATTGATCGATTCGCGGCAACGATACCCGGCGAACCTGTTCACTGGCTTGCCTTCTGCGGCACGCCGGGCGCCGCGTCGTTGTTGTCCCCGAGATATTTGAACCAGTCCTTCGTGGCGTCCGCGATCTTGTCCACCGTCCACAGGGGGGCGTCCTTGTACTGATCCATCGCCTTCAGCATCGTCGCGACCCCGTCCTCAAATTTTACCTTCGGCGCCCATGTCAAGATACGCTTGATCTTGGTGATGTCGGCATAGGTGCAATCGGGCTCGCCGGGACGCTTGGGAATGTGGACCTTGTCGCCGCCGAGAAGCTCGACCAGCCGGTTGACACTGTAGGTGTTGTCGGAGCCGACGTTGAAACTCTCGTTCGAGACATCGGAGCGCGCGGCGGTCACGAAAGCGTCGGCGACGTCGCTGACGAAGGTGAAGTCGCGGGTCTGCTCGCCGTCGCCGACCACCGTGAAGGGCTTGCCGGCGAGCTTCTGCGCCATGAACACGCCGAACACCGCACCGTAGGTTCCCGTGGTGCGATGGCGCGGCCCGTACACGTTGAACAGGCGCAGCGCGACCGCGGGCAGCTTGTAGACCTGGCACCAGTGCATGACGCACTGCTCGCCGAGATTCTTGGTGAGGGCATAGGGATACATCGGCCGGATCTCGGCGCTCTCCGGCGTCGGATAGACGTCGGGAATTCCGTAGCAGGACGACGACGCGGCATAAACGAAGCGACTGACGCCCGCCTGCCGTGCAGCCTCGAGAACGTTGACGGTGCCGTCGACGTTGGCGCGGTGATACGGGATCGGGGACTCGATCGAGGGAACGATGTCTGCCAGCGCTGCGAGATGGAATACCCAGTCGATGCCGTCGAAATGCGGCTTGATCGATTCGAGCTCGGTGACGTCGGCCCGCACGATCTTCAGTCGATCAGAATCGACGCGCGAGGCCAGATTTTCGGGACGTCCGATCACAAAATTGTCGAGCGCGACGACCTCGTGGCCGTCGTCGAGGAGGCGGTCGACGAGGTGACTGCCGATGAAGCCGGCGCCACCGGTAACGATGCATTTCATAGGAACATCCGTGATGCGAATGCCCAGCGAAACAGGCCCGCCAATGTTGAGTGAAGGTGGAAACCGAATCGGCTGCTGGTCAACTTCGAAGGTAATATACCTTTGCAATCACTGGTGATAGCCGGTATCAGGGCGTCATGTCGCCGTCGAGCTGCGAGCCCATGCCTGCCGAGTCCGTCGATCCCGATCACAAGGCTTTCCTTGACGACTACGTAGGACGCCTCCATCGCGCGACGGCGATTGACGACGGTGTTTTCGCCAGGATTTCCGCCACCCGCACGGCCTGGTTGTGCGCGCGCGAGCAGGGCGGCCGCGTCATCTTCATCGGCAATGGAGGCTCGGCCGGCATCGCCTCCCATCTCGCGATCGATCTGGCGAAGAACGCATCGGTGCCGGCACTCTGCTTCAGCGATGCCAGCATGATGTCGTGCCTCGCCAATGACTATGGTTTCGAGGACTGGCTTGCGCATGCCGTGAGGTTGAGCGCCCGCGCCGGCGACTGCCTCGTCGCGATCAGCTCGTCGGGACGCTCGAAGAACATTCTCAATGCGGTCGCGCAGGCGCGGACGATGAAGCTCGATGTGATCACGCTGTCGGGCATGACCGCGGAGAATCCGCTGCGCAATCTCGGCGACGTCAATTATTACGTCGACAGTCGCAGCTACAATATTGTCGAGACCACGCATCAGTTCTGGATGATGGCCGCGATCGACCTCATCATCGGTCGCGCGGAATATCCGGCCTCCTGAGGCGGCGCCCTCTATCTGATCACCACGGGTGAGATTGCCTCGCCTGTTCGCATGTCTCCGTCTTACGGTCCTACGATGAAAAACCTGTTCTACGTCCGCCATACCTGCCGCCTCTGTCATTCGGACAAGCAAGAGCTCGTCGTGCCGATGGCAGGCATGCCCATCGGCACGCCGAACTTTCAGGTGCCGGACGCAAGCGTCGACGATCCCGTCTTTCGGGCCGCGGTGCCGATGGCGCTGCACCTGTGCGCGGACTGCGGCCATCTGCAGATTCTCCACGTCGGCAATCCAGAGATCCAATACCGAAACTACGTCTATACCACCTCGCTCTCGCTTGGCCTGCGGGAGCACTTCGCGGGCTATGCCAACGACGTCGTCAGCCGATTCGCCATCGCGCCGGGCTCGCTGGTCGTCGAGCTCGGCAGCAACGACGGATCGCTGCTCGGTTCCTTCAGGGAGCGCGGCATGCGGGTGCTGGGTGTCGATCCCGCCGTCGACATCGCGCGGCGTGCGACGGAAGCGGGGATCGAGACCATCGGCGATTTCTTCACCGATACTATCGGTCGCCGCATCCTGCAAAGCCACGGCGCGGCCAGTGTCGTGATCGCCAACAACATGATCGCCAATGTCGACAATCTCGACCCGCTGGTGATCGGGGTTCGCGACGTGCTTGCGCCGGACGGGCTGTTCGTTTTCGAAACGCAGTATGGCGTCGACGTCACCGAGAAGAACCTTCTCGACACCGTCTATCACGAGCATCTGTCGTATTTTAACATCAAGCCGCTGACGCGCTTCTTCGCGCGGCTCGGCATGGAATTGATCGACGTCCAGCACATCGAGACCAAGGGCGGCTCGATCCGGGTGACGGTGCAGCGTGCCGGCGGCGCGAAGAAGCCGTCCGCGGAGGTCGCGCGCTTCATCGCCGAGGAAGACCGGCTCGGCGTCGACCGGCCGGCCTACTATGTGCCCTATGCGAAGAGAATCGCCGCCATCCGCGACGAGCTGGTCGCGATGGCCGATGCCGCCCATGCGCGCGGCCAGCTCGTGGCCGGCTACGGCGTCTCGGTCGGGACCACGACCCTGCTGCCGCAGTTCGGCCTGGAGAACAAGATCGACTTCCTGGTGGACGACGACCCCAAGAAGGGGAGCGTGATGGCCGGCCCGGGGTATGACATCCCGATCCTGCCGCCCGCCGCCCTTTACGAGCGCAAGCCGGCGTTCGTCGTCGTCTTCGCCTGGCGCTATGTGGATCCGATCCGGGCCAAGCATGCCGGCTATTTCGCCGAGGGCGGAAAGTTCGTCGTGCCGTTGCCGGGCATTTCGACGATCGATCGGGCCGACTGACCTTGAGGGGTCGCCAAAGAGGCCGCAGGTGAGGGGGACGGGCCCGGTGGTCTCGTTCTGCGAGGAACCGGCTGAGGCCCTGGGAAGGCGCTTTGCAGGCGGCAGATAAGCCCTTGATCGGCCTGATCTCTGGTCGGTCGCCCGCGGAAGTTGGTTTACTCGCGCGGGCCCTCTCTATCTTGACCTTTGGTCCCATCCGCAGTAGATACCGCGCACTCGCAGCCGGCCCGTTAGACGCGGATTTCCGGCGCGGCTTTGAAATCCCCGAATAATCGAGCCCGACTTCCGGCTCATCCTTCGACAGAGGGCTGGGCCAACGGCGGCTGTTCGGATCCCTGAAATTCATTCGCGTCTGTCGACGGACGTTGGACATCAAACGATGGCAGTCAGCCCGTTCAAGTTCTTGCAGGAAGTGCGCTCGGAGACCGCCAAGGTCACCTGGCCGACCCGCCGCGAGACCACGATCACCACCATCATGGTGTTCGTGATGGTCGCCGTGGCCTCGATCTTCTTCTTCGCCGCCGACCAGATCATCCGCGTCCTCATCACCTTCCTTCTGGGCATTCACTGATGGCAACAGCAACGGCTCAATTGTCTGACAAGCGCTGGTACATCGTCCACGCCTATTCGAACTTCGAGAAGAAGGTCGCCGAATCGATCCGCGAGCAGGCCAAGCAGCGCGGGCTCGAGGAGCTGTTCGAGCTGGTGCTGGTTCCGACCGAGAAGGTCACGGAAGTGCGCCGCGGCCGCAAGATCGACGCCGAGCGCAAGTTCTTCCCGGGCTACGTGCTGGTGAAGATGAAGCTGACCGACGAGGCGTTCCATCTGATCAAGAATACGCCGAAGGTGACCGGCTTCCTCGGCGCGGAAAACAAGCCGATGCCGATCTCGGAAGCCGAGGCCATGCGGATTCTGCACCAGGTGCAGGAGGGCGTGGAACGGCCGAAGGCGTCGGTGTCGTTCGAGATCGGCGAGAACGTGCGCGTGGCCGACGGCCCGTTTGCCTCGTTCTCGGGTGTGGTCGAGGAAATCGACGAGGCGCGCTCGCGCGTGAAGGTCGCGGTGTCGATCTTCGGCCGCGCCACGCCGGTCGAACTGGAATTCGGTCAGGTCGAGAAGGTCTGATCGGGTAGGCGTGAGGCTTCGGTCTCGCGCAGCAAGAGGCCGTGGGAGGGAGAGGGCGGTTGCCAGCCGCATCCGACCCAGACCACGAACCTGAAACCGCCGGCCCAGGCCGGCCCAACAGGAGTGATACATGGCAAAGAAAGTGACCGGATACCTGAAGCTTCAGGTCCCGGCCGGTGCGGCGAATCCTTCGCCCCCGATCGGTCCCGCGCTCGGTCAGCGCGGTCTCAACATCATGGAGTTCTGCAAGGCGTTCAACGCCCAGACCCAGAAGGAAGAGAAGAATACCCCCATTCCCGTCGTGATCACGATCTACGCCGATCGTTCGTTCACGTTCGAGATGAAGACGCCGCCGATGTCCTTCTTCCTCAAGCAGGCTGCCAAGATTCAGTCCGGCTCCAAGGCGCCGGGCCGTGACAAGGCGGGTGCGGTGACCAAAGCGCAGGTGCGCGAGATCGCCGAGAAGAAGATGAAGGATCTCAATTGCGACTCGATCGAGTCGGCCATGAAGATGGTCGAGGGCTCTGCCCGTTCGATGGGTCTGGAAGTGGCGGGGTAAGGGCTCATGGCAATCGGAAAGCGTTTGAACAAAGCCCGCGAAGGTATTGATCGCGAAAAGCTTTACCCGCTCGCGGACGCCATCAAGATGGTCAAGGAACGCGCGAAAGCGAAGTTCGACGAGACCATCGAGGTCGCGATCAATCTCGGCGTTGATCCGCGTCACGCCGACCAGATGGTCCGCGGTGTCGTGACCCTGCCGAACGGCACCGGCCGTACGCTCCGCGTCGGCGTGTTCGCCCGCGGCGCCAAGGCCGACGAGGCCAAGGCTGCGGGTGCCGATGTCGTCGGCGCCGAGGACCTGGTCGAGAAGGTTCAGAACGGCACGATCGATTTCGACCGCTGTATCGCAACCCCCGACATGATGCCGCTGGTCGGCCGCCTCGGTAAGGTGCTCGGCCCGCGCGGCCTGATGCCGAACCCGAAGATCGGCACTGTGACCATGGACGTCACCGGCGCTGTGAAGGGCGCCAAGGGCGGCTCGGTCGAGTTCCGCGTCGAGAAGGCCGGCATCCTGCAGGCCGGCGTCGGCAAGGCCTCGTTCACCGAGGAAAAACTGGTCGAGAACATCAAGGCTCTCGCTGACGCCGTCTCCAAGGCCAAGCCGGCCGGTTCCAAGGGCACCTACATCCAGCGCGTTGCGGTGTCCTCGTCGATGGGTCCCGGCGTGAAGGTCGAGCCGGGCACCATTCTCGGCTAAGGTTTGGAAACGACATGAGGCGAGGGGCGGAATTGGGCAACCGATTCCGCCCCTCGTCGTTTGTCACGGCGTTCACCGGAAACAAGAACAATGACTGACAAGGTCCTGATCTACTCGCGCTTTCCCAAGACGATGATGGCGCGCTTCGCCGAGCGGTTCGAGCTGCTCGACACCGGAGGCAAGCCGGCGCGGGAGATGTTTTCGGCCGACGCGCTCGGCGATATCCGCGCAGTGCTCACCGCCGGCGGCACGCCGCTGGGCGCGGAGGCGATGGACCTGTTTCCGAAGCTCGGTGCCATCGTCTGCTACGGCACTGGCTATGACGGTGTTGACCTGAAGGCCGCTGCTGCCCGCAACATCGCGGTCGGACATAGCCCGGGCGCCAATGCGGCCTCGGTCGCCGACATCGCGATGACGCTGATGCTCGCGACGACGCGGCGAATCCTGGTTGCCGACCAGTACGTCCGAAGCGGCGATTGGGCCGCGTCAAAGCCCTCGCCGATGATGCGCCCGCAGGCCGGGATGCCGGGCCGCCGCATCGGCGTCTACGGCATGGGCGAAATCGGCCGCAAGATCGCAGCGCGCTGCGCCGCCTTCGAGAGCGAAATCGGCTATTTTAGCCGCAGCAAATACGATCTGCCCTATCAATATTTCCCGACGCTGGAGGCGCTCGCCGACTGGTGCAGCGTGCTGATGATCGCGGTCCGGGCAGGGGCCGAGACCCAGCATGCCGTCGGCGCCGATATCCTCAAGCGCCTCGGGGCGGACGGCTATGTCGTCAACATCTCCCGCGGCTCCGTGATCGATGAGAAAGCCCTGATGGTGGCGCTCACCGAAAAGACCATCGCCGGAGCCGGTCTCGACGTCTACGACAAGGAACCGCACGCCCCGGATGCGCTGACGGCGCTGCCCAACGTCGTGTTCGCCCCCCATGTCGGCGGCCACACCCTCGAATCGCACGTCGCCATGCAGAACTGCGTGCTGGCGAACCTGACAGCATTTTTCGAGGGCCAGCCGCTGCCTTACGCGGTCAAAGGAGCCTGAATCGGCCCTTGTCGGCCCGGGTCAAGCGCCAGCGGCAACGGATTGGAACTGGTGTGAATTTTGCTCTTGGCAAGCCGGCCCCGAGCGGTTAAAGAACCGCTTCCGGACGTGCCGGCCTCGGCTGGCGCGTTCGTGCACGCATTCCGAAAACAAGCGATGGAGATCATTCCTTTTCAGGGCGTCCGTGAGGATTTGCCGGAAAAGGAGGGAAACTCGTCGGGTGTGGGATGCGGGCAGAGGTCGGGCGGTTCGCCGGCTGACCTTGTCCTGTCCAAGACTGCAGGCGCCCGCGGGGAATTTCGATTTCTCAACGGCTTAATCGCATGGCCTGCATAGACGGGTGAAGACCGGATTTCACGTCGTGACCGCCTTAGGGTCGGTTGCGGAATGAGTTTGGTTCGGACCTCGACACGCCGTGGGCTCCAACGAGCTCCCGGAGGGCAGGCTTTGAATTGTCGTCTTGCCCGGCGTGTCCGATGGGTTTGGCCCTGAGGTTCAGGTTTGGGCGGGACGATGGGTGCAACCCGGCGGTCCCGCTTTCGCGATGACCGCCAACCGGAAAGAGCTTGCTGTGGAACGAGCGGCAAAAAAGGAAGCGGTCGAACAGCTCAATGGGGTCTTCAAGACCACGAGCGTCGCGGTCGTTGCCCAATATTCCGGCCTGACCGTTGCCCAGATGCAGAAGCTGCGCTCGCAGATGAAGCAGGCTGGCGCCTCGGTGAAGGTCTCGAAGAACCGTCTCGCCAAAATTGCTCTTGAAGGCACTGACGTCGTTGCCATCGGCCCCATGCTGAAGGGACCGACCGTGATCGCCACTTCGGACGATCCGGTAGCGGCGCCAAAGGTCGCCGTCGAATTCGCCAAGGCGAACGAAAAGTTCGTCATCATTGGTGGCTCGATGGGAACGACCGTCCTGAATGTCGACGGCGTGAAGGCTCTTGCCTCGCTGCCGTCGCTTGACGAACTGCGCGCCAAGATCGTCGGCCTGCTTGTGGCCCCGGCGACTAAGATCGCTCAGCTCGCCAACGCGCCCGCGGGCAAGCTCGCGCGCGTCATCCAGGCTTATGCCTCAA
This sequence comes from Bradyrhizobium sp. 134, assembly GCF_023074155.1. Taxonomy (NCBI): domain Bacteria; kingdom Pseudomonadati; phylum Pseudomonadota; class Alphaproteobacteria; order Hyphomicrobiales; family Nitrobacteraceae; genus Bradyrhizobium; species Bradyrhizobium sp. 134. The sequence goes on from NZ_JADPKX010000006.1 coordinate 445,958, forward strand.
AGGGCGAAGCGGCCTGACGCCCTTCGCAAAACTCAAACCCGAACCAGACTTACATTCAAGGAAACTGAACAATGGCTGACCTGCAGAAGATCGTTGACGACCTCTCGAGCCTCACCGTGCTCGAAGCTGCCGAGCTCGCGAAGCTCCTCGAAGAGAAGTGGGGCGTTTCGGCTGCCGCGGCTGTCGCCGTGGCTGGCCCGGCTGGTGGTGGCGCCGCCGCCGCTCCGGCCGAAGAGAAGACCGAGTTCACCGTTGTTCTTGCCGCCGCCGGCGACAAGAAGATCGAGGTCATCAAGGAAGTCCGCGCCATCACCGGCCTGGGCCTCAAGGAAGCAAAGGACCTCGTCGAGGGCGCGCCGAAGCCTGTCAAGGAAGGCGTGAACAAGGACGAAGCCGAGAAGCTCAAGGCCCAGCTCGAGAAGGCTGGCGCGAAGGTCGAGCTCAAGTAAGCAGCGCTTACTGGCACGAGATCCCGGTCAGCATCATCGCAACCGGGATCTCGGTCCACTCCCTGAAAGGGTGGGCCAGATGCAAAAGGCGTGCGACGGAACGACCCGACGCAGGCCGAACACGAAAAAGTGTGGGGATTTGAGGGTTTACCCCTCGAATCTGCACTAATGTCGCCCCATATCGGGTCGGCAGCACGAAAGCGCGGTGGGCAGGGATGCCGGATTCCCTGTAAGCCGTTGGGAGAGCAAGCTATTTCGGGCTTTTGCAGTCCGTGAAGAGGTTGGTTGTGACGGGCGGGCGCGCTCCTGCGCCCCGCGCGTCGTTTTGCGTTTTGAAGGTCTGAAGAACAGATTCAGGACATTCCTGCCTGAAACTGAGTCTCCGGCCCCCAAGACGGGTTCGAAAAATTCAACCCGGGGAGCGGCGGTCGCCGCGTTCCGGAGGGCGCGCCCAAATCGGGCGACGAAAATGAGAGGCCACGATGGCGCAGCAGACATTCACCGGTCGCAAACGCGTTCGCAAGTTCTTCGGACACATCAAGGAAGTGGCCGAGATGCCGAACCTCATCGAGGTTCAAAAGGCGTCCTATGACCAGTTCCTGATGGTCGACGAGCCCCAGGGCGGGCGGTCGGACGAGGGCTTGCAGGCGGTGTTCCGCTCGGTGTTCCCGATCTCGGACTTCTCGGGCACCTCGATGCTGGAATTCGTCCGGTACGAGTTCGAGCCGCCGAAATACGACGTCGACGAGTGCCGCCAGCGCGGCATGACCTTCGCGGCCCCCCTCAAGGTGACGCTGCGCCTCATCGTGTTCGATATCGACGAGGAAACCGGCGCGAAGTCGGTCAAGGACATCAAGGAGCAGGACGTCTACATGGGCGACATCCCGCTCATGACGATGAACGGCACCTTCATCGTCAACGGCACCGAGCGCGTCATCGTCTCGCAGATGCACCGTTCGCCGGGCGTGTTCTTCGATCACGACAAGGGCAAGACCCATTCGTCGGGCAAGCTGCTGTTCGCGGCCCGCGTGATCCCGTATCGCGGTTCCTGGCTCGACATCGAGTTCGACGCCAAGGACATCGTCTATGCGCGTATCGACCGTCGCCGCAAGCTTCCGGTGACGTCGCTGATGTTCGCGCTCGGCCTCGACGGCGAGGCGATCCTCAGCACCTTCTACAAGAAGATCCAGTACAAGCGGATCAAGGAGGGCTGGCGTGTTCCGTTCGACGCCAATCGTTTCCGCGGCTACTCGACCATCAACGACCTGATCGACGCCGATACCGGCAAAGTCGTGCTCGAAGCCGGCAAGAAGCTCACCGTGCGCGGTGCGCGTCAGATGCAGGAGAAGGGGCTGAAGGCGCTGCGCCTCTCGGATGCGGAGCTTGTCGGCAACTACATCGCCGAGGACCTTGTCAATCCCAAGACCGGCGAGATCCACGCGGAAGCTGGTGAAGAGATCACCGATAAGTCGATGAAGGCTCTCAACGAGCAGGGCTACAAGGAGCTGCCGCTGCTCGACATCGACCACGTCAATGTCGGCGCCTACATCCGCAACACGCTCTCGGCCGACAAGAACATGACGCGTGAGGACGCGCTGTTCGACATCTACCGCGTGATGCGTCCGGGCGAGCCGCCGACGCTGGATTCGGCGCAGGCGATGTTCCAGTCGCTGTTCTTCGACGCCGAGCGCTACGACCTCTCTGCGGTCGGCCGCGTCAAGATGAACATGCGCCTCGACCTCGATGCGCCCGACACCCAGCGCACGCTGCGCAAGGAAGACATCCTCTCCGTCATCAAGACGCTGGTGGATTTGCGCGACGGCAAGGGCGAGATCGACGACATCGACCATCTCGGCAACCGCCGTGTGCGTTCGGTCGGCGAGCTCATGGAGAACCAGTACCGCATCGGCTTGCTCCGCATGGAGCGCGCGATCAAGGAGCGCATGTCTTCGGTCGACATCGACACGGTCATGCCGCAGGACCTGATCAACGCCAAGCCGGCGGCCGCCGCGGTGCGCGAGTTCTTCGGCTCCTCGCAGCTCTCGCAGTTCATGGACCAGACCAACCCGCTGTCGGAGATCACCCACAAGCGCCGCCTGTCGGCACTTGGACCGGGCGGTCTGACCCGCGAGCGCGCCGGCTTCGAGGTGCGCGACGTGCATCCGACGCATTACGGCCGCATCTGCCCGATCGAGACGCCGGAAGGTCCGAACATCGGCCTGATCAACTCGCTCGCGACCTTCGCGCGCGTGAACAAGTACGGCTTCGTCGAGACCCCTTACCGCAAGGTCAAGGACGGCCGCGTCACCGACGAGGTCGTGTACCTCTCGGCGATGGAAGAGGGCCGCTACACAGTCGCGCAGGCCAACGTGCCGCTCGACCCGAAGGGCCGCTTCACCGAAGATCTCGTGGTCTGCCGTCACGCCGGCGAAGTCTTGCCGGTGACCCCGGACAAGGTCGACTACATGGACGTGTCGCCGAAGCAGCTCGTTTCGGTCGCGGCCGCGCTGATCCCGTTCCTCGAGAACGACGACGCCAACCGCGCGCTGATGGGCTCGAACATGCAGCGCCAGGCGGTGCCGCTGGTTCGCGCCGAAGCGCCGTTCGTCGGCACCGGCATGGAAGGCGTGGTTGCGCGTGACTCGGGTGCTGCGATCGCGGCGCGCCGTTCGGGCGTGATCGACCAGATCGACGCCACCCGCGTCGTCATCCGCGCCACGGAAGATCTCGATCCGACCAAGTCGGGCGTCGATATCTACCGGCTGATGAAGTACCAGCGCTCCAACCAGTCGACCTGCATCAACCAGCGTCCGCTGGTGAAGGTCGGCGACATCGTCAAGAAGGGCGACATCATCGCCGACGGTCCCTCGACCGATCTCGGCGAGCTCGCGCTCGGCCGGAACGTGCTCGTCGCGTTCATGCCGTGGAACGGCTACAACTTCGAAGACTCGATCCTGCTCTCCGAGCGGATCGTGAAGGAAGACGTGTTTACCTCAATTCATATCGAAGAATTCGAGGTGATGGCCCGCGACACCAAGCTCGGACCCGAGGAAATCACCCGCGACATTCCGAACGTCTCGGAAGAAGCGCTGAAGAACCTCGACGAAGCCGGCATCGTGTACATCGGCGCGGAAGTGCGCGCCGGCGACATCCTCGTCGGCAAGATCACGCCGAAGGGCGAAAGCCCGATGACGCCGGAAGAAAAGCTCCTGCGCGCCATCTTCGGCGAGAAGGCTTCCGACGTCCGCGATACCTCGCTGCGCGTTCCTCCGGGCGTGCAGGGCACCATCGTCGAAGTGCGCGTGTTCAACCGGCACGGCGTCGACAAGGACGAGCGTGCGCTGGCAATCGAGCGGGAAGAGATCGAGCGTCTGGCCAAGGACCGCGACGACGAGCAGGCGATCCTGGACCGCAACGTCTACAACCGTCTTGCCGAGCTGCTCGAGGGACGGCAGGGCATCGCCGGTCCGAAGGGCTTCAAGAAGGACACCAAGATCACCCGTGCGGTGCTCGAGGAGTACCCGAAATCGCAGTGGTGGCTGTTCGCTTCGCCGAACGACAAGCTGATGGCCGAGATCGAGGCCATGCGGAAGCAGTACGACGAGTCGAAGAAGGGGCTGGAACAGCGCTTCCTCGACAAGGTCGAAAAGCTTCAGCGCGGTGACGAATTGCCGCCCGGCGTGATGAAGATGGTCAAGGTCTTCGTCGCGGTGAAGCGCAAGATCCAGCCCGGCGACAAGATGGCCGGCCGCCACGGCAACAAGGGCGTGGTGTCGAAGATCGTGCCGATCGAGGACATGCCGTTCCTCGAAGACGGTACGCATGCCGACATCGTGCTCAATCCGCTCGGCGTGCCCTCGCGCATGAACGTCGGACAGATCCTCGAGACCCATCTCGGCTGGGCCTGTGCCGGCCTCGGCAAGCGTATCGGCCAGACGGTCGATGCCTATTTGTCGAAGCAGGACATCAGGCCGCTGAAGGAAACCTTGAAGAAGGTCTACGGCGAGGACGAGACGATCAAGTCGCTCAACGACAACGAGTTGATCGAGCTCGGCCACAATCTGAGCCGCGGCGTTCCGATCGCGACGCCGGTGTTCGACGGCGCCAAGGAAGCCGACATCGAGGAGATGCTGAAGCTTGCCGGTCTGGACGCTTCGGGCCAGTCGACCGTCTATGACGGCCGCACCGGCGACGCCTTCGACCGCAAGGTGACGGTGGGCTACATCTACATGCTCAAGCTGCACCATCTCGTCGACGACAAGATCCACGCGCGTTCGATCGGTCCGTACTCGCTCGTTACCCAGCAGCCGCTGGGCGGCAAGGCGCAGTTCGGCGGCCAGCGCTTCGGTGAAATGGAAGTGTGGGCGCTCGAGGCTTACGGCGCGGCGTACACGCTCCAGGAGATGCTGACCGTGAAGTCGGACGACGTCGCCGGCCGTACCAAGGTGTACGAGGCGATCGTGCGTGGCGACGACACCTTCGAGGCCGGTATTCCGGAATCGTTCAACGTGCTGGTCAAGGAAATGCGCTCGCTCGGCCTCAACGTCGACTTGCACAATTCCAAGGTCGGACCGGGGACGGCGGAAGCGGCCGAGTAATACGACCCTCATGCCCGGCCTGAATGGCCGGGCATCGGCGCCCAGTCCTCGAATCGCGAGGGCAGGGCGCCCCGCATAGTGATTTTCGAATTTGCTGCCGGAGGCGACCGGCACGCGAGGAGAAGACGATGAACCAAGAAATTATGAATCTCTTCAATCCGACGACGCCGGCTCAGGTCTTCGACCAGATCCGGATCTCGATCGCGAGCCCCGAGAAGATTCTGTCCTGGTCGTACGGCGAGATCAAGAAGCCGGAAACCATCAACTACCGTACCTTCAAGCCCGAGCGCGATGGCCTGTTCTGCGCCCGCATCTTCGGGCCGATCAAGGATTACGAGTGCTTGTGCGGCAAGTACAAGCGCATGAAGTACAAGGGCATCATCTGCGAGAAGTGCTCGGTCGAGGTCACGCTGTCGCGCGTTCGGCGCGAGCGCATGGGCCATATCGAGCTCGCGGCCCCCGTCGCCCACATCTGGTTCCTGAAGTCGCTGCCCTCGCGCATCGGCCTCCTGCTCGACATGACGCTGAAGGATCTCGAGCGGATCCTCTACTTCGAATATTACGTCGTGCTCGAGCCGGGCCTCACCGCGCTGAAGGACCGTCAGCTCTTGTCGGAAGACGAGTATCTGAAGGCGCAGGACGAATACGGCCAGGATTCCTTCACCGCCATGATCGGCGCGGAAGCGATCCGCGAGCTGCTCAAGGGCATGGATCTCGAGAAGCTCGAGCTGACCTTGCGCGCGGAGATGCAGGAGACCGACTCCGACATCAAGCACAAGAAGCTCGCCAAGCGCCTGAAGATCGTGGAAGCGTTCCGCCACTCCGGCAACAAGCCGGAATGGATGATCATGACCGTGGTCCCGGTGATTCCGCCGGACCTGCGTCCGCTGGTGCCGCTGGACGGCGGCCGCTTCGCGACCTCGGACCTCAACGACCTCTACCGCCGCGTCATCAACCGCAACAACCGCTTGAAGCGGCTGATGGAGCTGCGCGCGCCGGACATCATCATCCGCAACGAGAAGCGCATGCTTCAGGAGGCGGTCGACGCGCTGTTCGACAACGGCCGCCGTGGCCGCGTCATCACCGGTGCCAACAAGCGTCCGCTGAAGTCGCTCGCCGACATGCTCAAGGGCAAGCAGGGCCGGTTCCGTCAGAACCTGCTCGGCAAGCGCGTCGACTATTCGGGCCGTTCGGTGATCGTGGTCGGTCCCGAGCTGCGCCTGCATCAGTGCGGCCTGCCGAAGAAGATGGCGCTCGAGCTGTTCAAGCCGTTCATCTACTCGCGGCTTGACGCCAAGGGCCTGTCCACCACCGTGAAGCAGGCGAAGAAGCTGGTCGAGAAGGAGCGGCCCGAGGTCTGGGACATCCTGGACGAGGTCATCCGCGAGCATCCCGTGCTGCTCAACCGCGCACCGACGCTGCATCGCCTCGGCATCCAGGCGTTCGAGCCCGTGCTGATCGAGGGCAAGGCGATCCAGCTCCACCCGCTGGTCTGCGCCGCGTTCAACGCCGACTTCGACGGCGACCAGATGGCCGTGCACGTCCCGCTGTCGCTGGAAGCGCAGCTGGAAGCGCGCGTCCTGATGATGTCGACCAACAACATCCTGCATCCGGCGAACGGCCAGCCGATCATCGTGCCGTCGCAGGACATCGTGCTCGGTCTCTACTACGTCTCCATCATGCGCGAAGGCCTGCCCGGCGAGGGCAAGATCTTCGGCGAGATGGCGGAGCTCGAGCACGCGCTGCACGCGAAGGTCATCCACCTCCACACCAAGATCAAGTACCGGTGGGAAGGCATCGACGATACCGGCAAGATCTCCAAGCGCTGGATCGAGACCACCGCTGGCCGCGTCATGCTGGGCAATTTGCTGCCGAAGAACCCGCGTGTTCCCTACGAGATCATCAACAAGCTGATGACCAAGCGCGAGATCTCCGGCGTCATCGACCAGGTCTACCGCCACTGCGGTCAGAAGGAGACGGTGATCTTCTGCGACCGCATCATGGCGCTCGGCTTCTACAACGCGTTCAAGGCCGGCATCTCGTTCGGCAAGGACGACATGGTCGTGCCGCACTCCAAGTGGAAGATCGTCGACGCCACCCGTACGCTGGCGAAGGATTTCGAGCAGCAGTACAACGACGGTCTGATCACCCATGGCGAGAAGTACAACAAGGTTGTCGACGCCTGGTCGAAGGCCACGGAAGAAATCGCCAAGGCGATGATGAAGGAGATCTCCTCGACCAAGAAGACGGCGAGCGGGGCGGATGCCGACATCAACTCGATCTACATGATGGCTCACTCCGGTGCCCGCGGTTCGCCGGCCCAGATGCGCCAGCTCGCCGGCATGCGCGGCCTGATGGCCAAGCCGTCTGGCGAGATCATCGAGACGCCGATCATCTCGAACTTCAAGGAAGGCCTCTCTGTGCTCGAGTACTTCAACTCGACCCACGGCGCCCGCAAGGGCCTCGCGGACACCGCGTTGAAGACCGCGAACTCCGGCTACCTGACCCGTCGTCTCGTCGACGTCGCGCAGGATTGCATCATCACGCAGGACGATTGCGGCACCAAGCTCGGCATCAAGATGCGCGCCATCGTCGATGCCGGCACCGTGGTCGCTTCGCTCGGCTCGCGCATCCTCGGACGCACGGCCTGCGAAGACGTGCGTGACAGCACGGGCAAGGTGATCTTCAAGCGCGGTACGCTGATGGAAGAGAGCCATCTGGATGCCATCCATCAGGGCGGCGTCCAGGAGGTGAAGATCCGCTCAGCGCTGACCTGCGAGCTCGTCAACGGCATCTGCGGCAAGTGCTACGGCCGCGATCTCGCTCGCGGCACGCCGGTCAACCACGGCGAAGCGGTCGGCGTCATCGCGGCGCAGTCGATCGGCGAGCCTGGCACCCAGCTCACCATGCGCACCTTCCACATCGGCGGTGCGGCGCAGCTGAACGAGCAATCTTTCGTCGAATCCAACTTCGACGGCAAGATCGTGATCCGGAACAAGGCCATCGCTCGCAACAGCGACGGCCACCTGGTCGCGATGGTTCGCAACATGGTGATCGCGATCGTCGATGCCGACGGCACCGAGCGTGCGACGCACCGTATTCAGTACGGTTCGCGCCTGCACGTCGACGAAGGCGATACGGTCAAGCGCGGCCAGCGCATCGTAGAGTGGGATCCCTACTCCCGTCCGCTTCTCACCGAGGTCGAAGGCACCATCGGCTTCGAGGATCTGGTCGAGGGACAGTCGATCTCGGAAACACTGGACGAGGCCACCGGTATTGCCAAGCGCGTGGTCATCGACTGGCGCTCGATGCGCGGCGGCGGGGACCTGCGTCCCGCCATCGTGATCAAGGGCAAGGACGGCAAGGTGCTCAAGCTCGCCCGTGGCGGCGATGCCCGCTACATGCTGTCGGTCGATGCCATTCTGTCGGTCGATGTCGGCGCCAAGGTCCAGGCGGGCGACATTCTCGCCCGTGTCTCGACCGAAAGCGCCAAGACGCGCGACATCACCGGCGGTCTGCCGCGGGTCGCGGAACTGTTCGAGGCTCGGCGTCCGAAGGATGCGGCGATCATCGCCGAAATCGCGGGCACCATCCGGTTTGGGCGCGACTACAAGAACAAGCGTCGCATCTCGATCGAGCCGATGGACAAGACCGACGAGCCGCGTGAGTACCTGATCCCGAAGGGCAAGCACATCCACCTTCAGGACGGCGACATCGTCGAAAAGGGCGACTTCATCGTAGAAGGCAACCCGGCGCCGCACGACATTCTGGCGGTCAAGGGCATCGAGGAACTCGCAGCCTATCTGGTCAACGAGATCCAGGAGGTCTACCGGCTCCAGGGCGTGCTCATCAACGACAAGCATATCGAGGTGATCGTTCGTCAGATGCTCCAGAAGGTGGAAGTCACCGACCAGGGCGACACGGACATGATCTCGGGCGAGCAGATCGACAAGATCGAGTTCGACCAGATCAACGCGAAGGCCAAGGAAGAGGGCAAGAAAATCGCCACGGGGACGCCGGTTCTGCTCGGCATCACCAAGGCGAGCCTTCAGACCCGCTCCTTCTTCTCGGCGGCCTCGTTCCAGGAGACCACCCGCGTCCTTACGGAAGCGGCGGTCAACGGCAAGGTCGATCCGCTCGAAGGCCTCAAGGAGAACGTCATCGTCGGCCGGCTGATTCCGGCAGGCACCGGCGCCTCCATGGCGAAGATCCGCGAAGTCGCCGTGAAGCGCGACAAGATGATCCTCGACGAGCGCGAGAAGCAGGCGGCGGTCGTGCCGCCGGCGCCGGAAGTGGAGCCGATGGCGCTGCCACCTGCGGAATGATCGTTCATCCGTAGGAATACCGAGGACACTGAAAAGGCCGGCGAAAGCCGGCCTTTTTGCTGCTTTGTTTCCCTGTTGCGGTGCAGGATCAACCTTTGTTCATCTTTCCTTCAGGCGCAAAAGCGCTTCTGCTAGGAGAGCTTAGACCGGTGGTCCCGTGAAGGGGGCGGGCCGGAGACCACGGAATTCTCATGCTTGATCTCGCAATCGTAGGCGGCGGCCCCGGCGGGCTGATGAGCGCTTGGTATTTGAAGCGCAAGCTCGGCGATCTCTGCCGCGTCACCATCTACGAGGCATCCGACCGGCTCGGCGGCAAGATCGTCACGCGCAAATTCGATTCCGCGCCCGCGATGTACGAGGCCGGCGTTGCCGAGATCTACGACTACTCGATGACCGGGCCGGATCCGTTGCGCGAGTTGATCCAGCATTTCGGCCTGCAGACCATTCCGATGGATGCCGAGCAGGTGCAGTTCGGCGGCGAGCTCCTCAACGACGTCGCTGGCATGCGCCGTAAATACGGCGCCAAGACCGCGGCCGCGATCGAGGCGTTCCGTAAGCGCTGCGCCGAGGCGATGACGCCGATCGAGTATTACGAGGGTGTCGGCGCTCACGACAACGAGAATCCCTGGGCCTACAAGACCGCCGAACAGGTGCTCGACGAGGAGGTCGAGGACGAGACCGCAAAGCGATTCTTCAAGGTGATGGCGCGCTCGGACCTCGCGACCGAGAGCCACAACACCAACGGGCTCAACGCGCTCAAGAACTACCTGATGGATGTCGACGGCTATATCGGCCTCTATTCCATCCAGAACGGCAACGAGCAGCTCATCGAGTGCCTCCAGTCCGAGGTCAATGCTGACATCCAGCTCAATCACCGCGTCCTCACCGTCGGCAAGGCGCCGACCGGCCGCTATCAGCTCAAGATGATGAACGGTAAGGGGCCGGAGACGCGCGACTTCGACCTTGTGCTGGTCTGCTTGCCGCATTCCTGGCTCGGGACCGTCGGCTGGGAGGGCGAACAGCTCCGCAAGTCGATGGTCAAGCACGTCTCGTACTTCGACCGTCCCGCGCACTATTTGCGCGTCTCGATCCTGTTCGACACGCCGTTCTGGGGCGACAAGATCGCCGGCGCCTGGTTCATGTCGGAAGCCTTTGGCGGTTGCTGCGTCTACAACGAGGGCGCGCGCCATGATGTGGGCAAGCACGGCGTACTGAACTGGCTGATTCCGGGCTCCGACGCGCTGGCCTTTGCGAATCTCTCCGACCAGGAGCTGATCGATGCCGCGCTGAAATCGCTGCCGGCATCGCTCGGCGATGCGCGCGCCCATTTCATGGAAGGCAAGATCCACCGCTGGCTGTCGTCGGTGAACGCGATTCCGGGCGGCTTGCCCGTGCGCGATGTCATGACCAATCACCGGCCGGAGCCGAAGGAACATCCCGGAATCGTGGTGGTCGGCGACTATCTGTTCGACTCGACGCTGAACGGCCTGCTCGATTCCTCGGACGCAGCGACCGACATCATCTTGACCGAGATGATGCGGCTGCGCCGCGAGCGTTCGCAGGACGACAAGCCGCTCTCGGACAAGATCGATCGCGATTATTTCAACAATTATCGCGGCCAGGGTCCTTACAGCGAAGCCTGGCAACACTTCACCGATCCCGACTATCTCACAAAACTGATCGGCATTGTCTGGGGCAAGGCCAAAGGCACTAAGCTCTTGATCGCGGGCTCGGCCAGCGGCGAGCTTGTCGGCGCGCTGCGCGATCGCGGCATCGATGCCTGGGGCATCGAGAACAACCGCACCATTCACGCCAGAACGCCGAAGGCGCTGAAGAAGTACAACAAGCTCGGTTCGATCACCGACATGCCATTCAAGGACGGTGCGTTCGACTTCGTGTTCGAGACCAGCCTCTGCCACGTTTCCCCAAGACAGGTGGTCCGTGCGATCAGGGAGCTGAACCGTGTGGTCAAGACGGGGCTCGTGTTCGGCTCGGTCACCTCGGACATGGCGCCGGCACTGATCGACCGCTACGACCTCCTGCGTGGGGTCAAGAAGCTCGGCACCTGGTGGGAATGGTCCGAACTGTTCTTCGGCAACGGCTTCGAGCTGTCGATGCACCGCAAGGACTGCACGGACGCGCTCTGGGAGACGACGCTCGCCGCCAACAAGGGGCCGGGCCGGTGGTACGCCGACGCCGATTCCCTGCGCTATTCCTTTTTCGACAAGGTCGAGGACGAGGAAGACGACTAGCCGCCTGAAACGGGCGCCTTCGCCAATTGTTTTGCCGAATTCATCCTGATCGCATAGAATCGATGCAAGAGCGGTTTCCGCTATTTCCTGCTTTCCGCGGTCATGCCGGCCGTCAGCATCGGTTGGTTTCATGGCGTCCAAGCCCCTCCCGCCCGACAAACAGAAGCTCGCCGCGGAAGAGGCGGCCGAGCTCGACGAGAAGCTCGTCCCTACCGCCAAGCCGGACCTCGAAGACGACGAGGACGATGAAGACGAGGAGGATGACGGACTGGAGCTCGATGACGATGATGAGGACGAGGACCTCGTCGTCTTTACCGCGCGCGAGGCCGCCGGCGCGCTCGCGACCATCCTGGGCTTCGTCAAGCCGTTCCTGGTCAACTACAAGCAGATGCTGTCGTTCGTGGCGTTCGGCGTCTTCGTCGAGACGCTCTTCAACGTCATCATGCCGCTCAGCCTGAAGTACCTGATCGACGACGCGCTCGGCGAGGAGGATTTCCAGGCGCTGTACAAGATCCTCGGCGTGCTCGCGGTCGCGGGCATCTTCACCTCGATCGTCGCGGTCTGGTACGAGCGCTGGGATGCGAGGCTCGCGGCGTGCATCATCTCCGACGTCCGCAAACGGCTGTTCGAGCACGTCCAGGACCTGCCGGCGGCCTATTTCGGTCGCACCAAGCGCGGCGAGATCCTGTCGCGCTTCTCGGTCGACCTCGCGGCCTTCGAGGGCTCGGTCAAGACCTTCGCCAACAGTGCGGCGTTGCCGTTCCTGGAGTTGATCGCGGGCATCATCCTGATGGTGTTCCTGAACTGGCAGCTCGCGGCGGTTGCGCTGCTGGTGTTCCCGATCACGCTGATCGGTCCCCGCATGCTCACACCGAAGGCTGTTCAGGCGAATTACGAGCAGAAGCTCAATGAGTCCGCGCTGCTCGGCATGGTGCAGGAGAACGTGGCGGCGCAGGCCGTGATCAAGGCGTTCAGCCTGCAACGCCGGATGTTCGGGTTCTTCAAATTCCGCAACGACGAGACGCGAAACAAGATGGCCTCGGCGGCGTTCCTGTCGACCATGGTGGAGCGGACGGTCACCATTTCGGTGCTGCTCCTGCATCTCGTCGTGCTCGCGATAGGCGCATATCTGGCGACCAAAGGGCAGATCACCATCGGCACCTTCGTCACCTTCGAAAGCGCGTTCTGGGAGGTGTCCTACAACATCGCCCATGTGATGCATTTCATCCCCGTGTCGATCTCCTCGGCAGCCGCGATTCGTCACATGCAGGAGCTGCTCGACGAGCCCACGCGCAGCGCCGATCGTGCCGGCGCGCCCGATCTGCCGCGCATCACCAACGACATCACATTCGACCACGTGACCTTCCAGTACGAAGGCAGCCAGACGCCGGTGCTGGACAATCTCAGTCTCAAGCTCAGTGTCGGCAAGCGCATTGCCATTGTCGGTCCCTCGGGCTCCGGCAAGAGCACGCTGCTGAATCTGATCCTGCGGCTCTATGTGCCTGACGAGGGGCGCGTCACCATCGACGGCGTCGACGTCCGCAAGGTGACGCTGGATTCGCTGCGCCGGAGCATGGCGGTGGTGTTCCAGGAGAACATGCTGTTCAACATGTCGATCCGAGAGAACATCCGGCTCGGCAAGGAGGGCGCGACCGACGAGGAAGTGGAGGAGGCGGCCAAGAAGGCCGAGATCCACCGCTACATCATGAGCCTGCCGCAGCGATACGATACGCCGGTGGGCGAGCGCGGCGATACCTTGTCGGGCGGCCAGCGCCAGCGCATCGCGATCGCGCGCGCGGTCATCCGTAATCCTTCCGTGCTGCTGCTGGACGAAGCCACGTCGGCGCTCGACCAGACCACGGAAGCTGCGATCAACCGCACGCTGCTGAAGGTTGCCAAGGGCCGCACCATGATCTGGTCGACCCACCGCCTGACCTCGGTGGTCGAGATGGACGAGATCATCGTGATTTCAGGAGGCAGGGCGATCGAGCGCGGCTCTCATGCGGAACTGCTCGCCAAGAACGGCACCTATCGCAAGCTGTGGAACGACCAGATCCACCAACCTCATGGCGCGCCGGCTCACGTCGACGAGGACAGCGACGATGACGACGAGGATGAAGACGATCTCGACGAGGACGATGAGGAGGAGTGACCGAGGAAGTTCGGCTCCAGATCGAAGGCTCCTCCAAGCGGCCGCAATAGCCCCTGAACCGACCAGGCAATGAAGCGTGCCCAGCGCTGCGCCGTCCAATAGGGGCTCGTCGCAATGGAGACTGAGCGGAAGTCGAACGCCTTCGCCGCCGACCAATCGTCGCAGGCCCGCTTGACCGGATCTGCGTAGAAGGTGGCGATCTTGCTTGTATCCATCCCGTCGGAGGCCAGCCATCGCGGGATGTAGAGGTTGCAGAGCCGCTCGACGTCGGTGAAGACCTTGTCGCAGCCGGTGCCGGCGGCAGGGCAGGAGGTCGAGAAGGCATCGCCCACCAGCACGAGGCCGGGTAGACCGCTGGCATCGTTCACATAGAGATCGACCGGGCGGATTTTCAGCTCACCGGGAATGTCGAACGGTCCAGTGATGCGCTTGAGCCGTGGCAGCGCGGCGTTCAACGTCTCGGCGGGCGCGCGGCGCAGCTCAAGCAGCCAGGGATCGTCGAAGCTGCGGTAGACGAACAGATTGGCGCGCATCCGCGTCCCGATCGGAAAAAGCGTGAGGTAGGGGATGCGGTCGCTCGGCCGTTCCGAGAAATAGGTCAACGCCGGGAAGTCGAAGGAGTCCCGTCCCGCGGGCACCACGTCGAACCCGATCGAAATCGAATGGCAGGCACTGACGATCTTTCGGGCGATTCCCAGCTGGTGGCGCAGCCCGACATTGAGGCCGTTGGCGAGCACGACCAACCGGGCGGAGATCATCTCGTCGTTGGAGAGAGTGACCCTCTGCCGCTCCGCGCTTGTCTCGACCAAGATGGCCTTGGCGCAGATGCGCTCGACGCCGGCAGGAATTTCGTCGCGGACCGCGTTGACGAGGGCATCGTAGAGGATGTTGAACTGGCGGCTTGGCGCCTTGTCGAGAAGGCGGCCGAAGCGGGCGATCCAGTTCTCACCCACATAGGTCGCGCGGCGCAGCACCGATTCGGCGATTCCCGTCTGCAGGAATCGCCCGACCTGCACGTGACCGCTCAGTTTTTCGACCCGAAAGTCCGCCGAATAGCTCTCATGCGGATCGATCAGAATGGTCGAAATGCCGCTACGGCCGAGCATCGCGGCGGCGGTTGAGCCGGACAATCCCCCGCCGATAATGGCAATGTCGGTGTACCGCATGGTGCTAATCTCTGCCAAGGCGGCACATTGGCGCTCCAACCGGAAAGAAAGCCTTAGCCAAAGGTTACAAAAGTATATTTAGCCCGGGTATAAATTGGTTTGGAGGTGGCGGAACGCGCTCTTCGTTTCCATCTCGCGAAGGTGCAGCGAGCGGCCCGTGAAGCGATTTCAGCAGGCGCGGGAAGCGCTTCTGATTGACGTTTCGCCTTGACTTGACCGACTCCCACTTATAGAACCCCCTCACTTAACGACAGGCGGTGAGCATCGCCAACGTCGGAACGGGCCACCTGTTTGATCCCCTGGGATCGCCAAGACAGGCACCAACCTCGACGAATGCCGCTCAAACGCTGTCGATCATAGCTAGGCAATGCCAGTGCGATTTTAGTTCTCTTGAGCATGTTCTCTCGAGATCGAATTCGGATGCATGACCTCGGTGCGCGGGCCGCAGCTTCAAGCTGACCGGTTCAACTACTGCGGTCCTCTGTGGCGTCGAAGCGCTTTCCGCCCGTTGATGGGTGGTTGGCGCGATTTCGCTTTGTGCGGATTGTTCCGCGCAAGACGGCCTCGTCGGGCGGGTAGCTCGAAAGAATTTGCGGACCCGGTGACGGGCCGCGGCAGAACACAAAGGGTAATGCCAGGATGCCGACGATCAACCAGCTGATCGCTCAACCGCGGGAAGTGCAGAAGTCGCGCAAGAAGGTGCCGGCACTGCAGCAGTCGCCGCAGAAGCGCGGTGTTTGCACGCGCGTTTACACCACGACCCCGAAGAAGCCGAACTCGGCGCTTCGTAAGGTTGCCAAGGTGCGCCTGACCAACGGCTTCGAGGTGATCGGCTACATCCCCGGTGAGGGCCATAACCTCCAGGAGCACTCGGTGGTCATGATCCGCGGCGGTCGCGTCAAGGACTTGCCCGGCGTGCGCTACCACATCCTCCGCGGCGTTCTGGATACCCAGGGCGTCAAGAACCGTAAGCAGCGCCGTTCGAAGTACGGCGCCAAGCGTCCGAAGTAAGCGGGAACCAGGTCCATGTCTCGTCGCCATTCTGCCGAAAAGCGCGAAGTCCTTCCCGATCCGAAGTTCGGGAACATCATCGTCACGAAGTTCATGAATTCGGTGATGTACGCCGGAAAGAAGTCTGTCGCCGAAGGCATCGTCTACGGCGCGTTCGGCCTCATCGAAAGCAAGACCAAGCAGAACCCGCTCGGCGTGTTCGAGCAGGCACTCGAGAACGTCATGCCGACGATCGAAGTGCGCTCCCGCCGCGTCGGTGGCGCGACCTATCAGGTTCCGGTCGAAGTTCGCTCGGTGCGCCGTCAGGCGCTGGGCATTCGCTGGCTGATCTCGGCTGCGCGCGATCGCAACGAGAAGACGATGACCGAGCGGCTCTCTGCGGAGCTCCTGGACGCGTCGAACAACCGGGGTAACGCCGTCAAGAAGCGCGAAGACGTGCACCGGATGGCGGAAGCCAACCGCGCCTTCTCGCACTATCGCTGGTAACGGCGACACACGGAATCTAAGGAACACTCCATGCCCCGCGTTCATGCCATAGAGAACTACCGTAACTTCGGTATCATGGCGCATATCGATGCCGGCAAGACCACGACCACCGAGCGCATCCTCTATTACACCGGCAAGAGCCACAAGATCGGCGAAGTGCACGAAGGTGCCGCGACGATGGACTGGATGGAGCAGGAGCAGGAGCGCGGCATTACGATTACGTCGGCCGCGACCACCGCGTTCTGGGAAGGCAAGCGTCTCAACATCATCGACACTCCCGGCCACGTCGACTTCACCATCGAAGTCGAGCGCAGCTTGCGCGTGCTCGACGGCGCCGTGTGCGTGCTCGACTCGAACCAGGGCGTCGAGCCCCAGACCGAGACGGTCTGGCGCCAGGGCGACAAGTACAAAGTTCCGCGCATCGTCTTCGCCAACAAGATGGATAAGACCGGCGCCGACTTCTACAAGTGCATGCAGGATATCGTCGATCGTCTCGGCGCGAAGCCGATCGCGATCCAGCTTCCGATCGGCTCCGAGAACAACTTCAAGGGTCTGGTCGATCTCGTTCGTATGAAGGGCGTGGTCTGGGAAGAAGAGAAGCTCGACGCCAAGTTCGTCGACATCGATATTCCCGAGGACATGGTCGAGAAAGCCAAGGAATATCGCGAGAAGCTGTTGGAAGCCGCCGTCGAGCTCGACGACGAAGTTCTCGCCGCTTACCTCGACGGCAAGGAGCCCGACGAGGCGACGTTGAAGCGCTTGATCCGCAAGGCCGTGCTGACTGGCGCGTTCTTCCCGGTATTGTGCGGCTCGGCGTTCAAGAACAAGGGCGTGCAGCCTTTGCTCGACGCGGTCGTGGATTATCTGCCGTCGCCGGTTGACGTGCCCGCCATCAAGGGCGTCGACGAAGACGGTAATGAGGTCGTTCGCCTGCCGGACGACAAGGAGCCGCTGGCTCTGTTGGCCTTCAAGATCATGGACGACCCATTCGTCGGCACCATCACCTTCTGCCGCATCTATTCCGGCACGCTGCTGTCGGGCACCGGCGTCATCAATTCGACGCGCGACCGCAAGGAGCGCATCGGCCGCATGTTGCTGATGCATGCGAACAACCGCGAAGACATCAAGGAAGCCTATGCCGGCGACATCGTCGCATTGGCTGGCCTGAAGGAAGCGCGCACCGGTGACACGTTGTGCGATCCCGACAAGGCGGTGATCCTCGAAAAGATGGAATTCCCCGAGCCGGTCATCGAGATCGCGATCGAACCCAAGTCCAAGGCCGACCAGGAAAAGCTCGGCGTGGCGCTGGCGAAGCTCGCTGCGGAGGATCCGTCCTTCCGCGTGTCGACCGACCAAGAGTCCGGCCAGACCATCCTCAAGGGAATGGGCGAACTCCATCTCGACATCAAGGTCGATATTCTCCGCCGCACCTACAAGGTCGATGCCAACATCGGCGCGCCGCAGGTGGCGTTCCGTGAGCGCGTCACCAAGAGGGCCGAAGTCAAGTACACCCACAAGAAGCAGACCGGCGGTACCGGTCAGTTCGCGGAAGTGTCGATCGTGGTCGAGCCGAACGAGCCCGGCAAGGGCTACGAGTTCGAGTCCAAGATCGTCGGCGGTGCGGTTCCCAAGGAATACATCCCCGGCGTCGAAAAGGGCCTCAACAGCGTGATGGGCTCTGGTGTCGTCGCGGGCTTCCCCGTGGTCGACGTCAAGGTTCAGCTCGTCGACGGCAAGTATCACGACGTCGACTCGTCGGCGCTCGCCTTCGAAATCGCATCGCGTGCTGCATTCCGCGAAGCCTTGCAGAAGGGCAAGTCCGTCCTGCTCGAGCCGATCATGAAGGTCGAAGTGGTGACCCCGGAAGATTACACCGGCTCCGTCATCGGCGACCTGAATTCCCGGCGCGGTCAGATCCAGGGTCAGGACATGCGCGGCAACGCCAACGTCATCAACGCGATGGTGCCGCTCATGAACATGTTCGGTTACGTGAATAACCTGCGCTCGATGAGCCAGGGTCGCGCGACCTTTACCATGCAGTTCGACCACTACGCAGAAGCGCCGGCCAACGTGTCGGCAGAAGTCCAGAAGAAGTTTGCCTGATTGTCGTCGGTCTCGAACTGACGATTGAACGGAGAGTCAAATGGCCAAAGCAAAGTTTGAACGTAACAAGCCGCACTGCAACATCGGCACCATCGGTCACGTCGACCATGGCAAGACGTCGCTGACCGCGGCGATCACCAAGGTCCTCGCCGAAGCCGGCGGCGCGACGTTCACGGCGTACGACCAGATCGACAAGGCGCCGGAAGAGAAGGCGCGCGGTATCACGATCTCGACGGCGCACGTCGAATACGAGACCAAGAACCGCCACTACGCGCACGTCGACTGCCCCGGCCACGCCGACTACGTGAAGAACATGATCACCGGCGCCGCCCAGATGGACGGTGCGATCCTGGTCGTGTCGGCCGCTGACGGTCCGATGCCGCAGACCCGCGAGCACATCCTGCTCGCCCGCCAGGTCGGCGTTCCCGCGCTCGTCGTGTTCCTCAACAAGTGCGACATGGTCGACGATCCGGAACTGCTCGAGCTCGTCGAGCTCGAGGTTCGCGAGTTGCTCTCGAAGTACGAATTCCCGGGCGACACCATCCCGATCATCAAGGGCTCGGCGCTCGCCGCTCTCGAAGATTCCGACAAGACGCTCGGCCATGACGCGATCCTCGAGCTGATGAAGCAGGTCGACGCCTACATTCCGCAGCCGGAGCGTCCGGTCGACCTTCCGTTCCTGATGCCGGTTGAAGACGTGTTCTCGATCTCGGGCCGCGGCACCGTCGTGACCGGCCGTGTCGAGCGCGGTATTGTCAAGGTCGGCGAGGAAATCGAGATCGTCGGTCTGCGCGCCACGCAGAAGACCACGGTCACTGGCGTCGAAATGTTCCGCAAGCTGCTCGATCAGGGCCAGGCCGGCGATAACATCGGTGCGCTGCTTCGTGGTACCAAGCGCGAGGACGTCGAGCGCGGCCAGGTGCTGTGCAAGCCGGGTTCGGTCAAGCCGCACACCAAGTTCAAGGCTGAGGCTTACATCCTCACCAAGGAAGAGGGCGGCCGCCACACCCCGTTCTTCACCAACTACCGTCCGCAGTTCTACTTCCGCACCACCGACGTGACCGGTGTCGTGCATCTGCCGGAAGGCACCGAGATGGTGATGCCGGGCGACAACATCGCGATGGAAGTGCACCTGATCGTGCCGATCGCGATGGAAGAGAAGCTCCGCTTCGCGATCCGCGAAGGTGGCCGTACCGTCGGCGCCGGCGTCGTCGCCTCGATCATCGAGTAATTACGAGAATAGGGATCGGCGAATAGCGAATGTGACATTCGCTATTCGCTATTCGCCACCCCACTGAAGAAAGACCACGGCAATGAACGGCCAAAACATTCGTATCCGTCTCAAGGCGTTCGACCATCGTATCCTCGATACGTCGACCCGCGAGATCGTGAACACGGCGAAGCGCACCGGCGCGCAGGTCCGCGGACCCATTCCGCTGCCCACCCGCATCGAGAAGTTCACCGTCAACCGTTCGCCGCACGTCGACAAGAAGAGCCGCGAGCAGTTCGAGATGCGCACTCACAAGCGCCTGCTCGACATCGTCGATCCGACCCCGCAGACCGTCGATGCTTTGATGAAGCTCGACTTGGCCGCCGGTGTCGACGTCGAGATCAAGCTCTAAGATTTTTGGATCACGTTCGCCACTAGCGGACAGAAAGAACAGGAAGCACGCCGATGCGCTCCGGAGTGATCGCACAAAAGGTCGGGATGACGCGGGTCTTTACAGAGGCCGGCGAACATATCCCCGTGACCGTGCTGAAGCTCGGCAATTGCCAGGTCGTAGGCCACCGCACCGAAGAGAAAAACGGTTATGTCGCGCTCCAGCTTGGTTCTGGCAGCCGCAAGACCGTGTACATGCCCAAGGCGGAGCGCGGCCAGTTCGCGGTCGCCAAGGTCGAGCCGAAGCGGCAGGTCGAGGAATTCCGCGTCTCCGCGGATCAGATGATCCCCGTCGGTGCCGAGATCCTGGCCGACCACTTTGTCGTCGGTCAGTTCGTCGACGTCACCGGTACTTCGGTCGGTAAGGGTTTTGCCGGCGGTATGAAGCGCTGGAACTTCGGCGGTCTGCGCGCCACCCACGGCGTCTCGGTCTCGCACCGTTCGATCGGTTCGACCGGTGGCCGTCAGGACCCGGGCAAGACCTGGAAGAACAAGAAGATGCCCGGTCACATGGGCGTCGATCGCATCACCACGCTCAACCTTCGGGTCGTTCAGCTCGATGTCGAGCGCGGCCTGATCCTCGTCGAAGGCGCCGTTCCCGGTTCCAAGGGCGGCTGGATCCGCGTGCGCGACGCCGTCAAGAAGCCGCTGCCTAAGGAAGCTCCGAAGCCCGGCAAGTTCAAGGTTGCTGGCGAAGCGGACGCTGCTCCGGCTGCGCAGGAGGCGTGAGATGGAATTGAAGGTCACCACCCTCGAAGGTAAGGAAGCCGGCTCGGTCCAGCTTTCCGACACCATTTTCGGCCTCGAGCCGCGCCAGGACATCATTGCACGTTGCGTGCAGTGGCAGCTCAACAAGCGCCAGGCCGGCACGCACAAGGCCAAGGGCCGCGCCGAGATCTGGCGCACCGGCAAGAAGATGTACAAGCAGAAGGGCACCGGTGGTGCTCGTCACGGCTCGGCTCGCGTGCCGCAGTTCCGCGGCGGTGGCCGTGCCTTCGGTCCGGTGGTGCGTTCGCACGCCACCGACCTGCCGAAGAAGGTCCGTGCGCTCGCGCTCAAGCATGCGCTCTCGGCCAAGGCCAAGGACGGCGATCTCATCGTGATCGACAAAGCCGCGCTGGAAGCCGCCAAGACCAAGGCGCTGCTCGGTCATTTCTCCGGTCTGGGTTTGACCAACGCGCTGATCATCGACGGCGCCGAGCTCAACAACGGCTTCGCCGCTGCAGCCCGCAACATCCCGAACATGGACGTGCTGCCGATCCAGGGCATCAACGTCTATGACATCCTGCGCCGTCGGAAACTCGTTCTGACCAAGGCCGCCATCGATGCGCTGGAGGCGCGCTTCAAATGACGAAGAACATCGAGCCTCGCCACTACGACGTGATCCTGTCGCCGGTCGTGACCGAAAAGGCCACGATCGCCTCGGAGCACAACAAGGTGCTGTTCAAGGTGGCCGCGAAGGCGACCAAGCCGCAGATCAAGGAAGCGATCGAGAAGCTGTTCGACGTCAAGGTCAAGAGTGTCAACACGCTGGTCCGCAAGGGCAAGACCAAGATCTTCCGCGGCAACCTCGGCTCGCAGTCGAACTCCAAGCGCGCGATCGTGACTCTCGAAGAGGGTCACCGGATCGACGTGACCACCGGTCTGTAAGGTCGTACGACGATGGCACTGAAGACATTCAATCCCACGACGCCGGGCCAGCGCCAGCTGGTCATGGTCGATCGTTCGGCCCTCTACAAGGGCAAGCCGGTCAAGGCGCTCACCGAAGGCAAGCACTCCTCTGGCGGCCGCAACAACACCGGTCGCATCACGGTGCGCTTCCGCGGCGGCGGTCATAAGCGGACGTTGCGTACCGTCGATTTCAAGCGCGACAAGGTCGATGCGCCCGCGACGGTCGAGCGGCTGGAATATGATCCGAACCGCACCGCGTTCATCGCGCTGGTCAAGTACGAAGACGGCACCCAGGCCTATATCCTGGCGCCGCAGCGCCTGGCCGTCGGTGATTCCGTCGTCGCCGGCAACTACGTCGACGTGAAGCCGGGCAATGTCATGCCGCTGGGCAACATGCCGGTCGGCACGATCATCCACAACATCGAGGTCAAGATCGGGAAGGGCGGCCAGCTCGCCCGTTCCGCGGGCACCTACGCCCAGCTCGTCGGTCGCGACCAGGACTACGTGATCGTCCGCCTGAACTCGGGTGAACAGCGCCTGGTGCACGGCCGTTGCCGCGCCACGATTGGCGCGGTGTCGAACCCGGATCACATGAACACGTCGATCGGCAAGGCCGGCCGCAACCGTTGGCTGGGCCGCAAGCCGCATAACCGCGGCGTCTCGATGAACCCGATCGACCATCCGCACGGCGGTGGTGAAGGTCGTACCTCGGGCGGCCGCCACCCGGTTACTCCGTGGGGCAAGCCGACCAAGGGCAAGAAGACCCGCTCTAACAAGTCGACCAACAAATTCATTCTCCTAAGCCGCCACAAGCGGAAGAAGTAAGGAACGCCGGACATGGTTCGTTCAGTCTGGAAAGGCCCGTTCGTCGAGGGTTCTCTGCTCAAGAAGGCAGATGCCGCGCGCTCGTCCGGCCGTCACGACGTCATCAAGATCTGGAGCCGTCGCTCGACGATCCTGCCGCAATTCGTCGGTCTGACCTTCGGCGTCTACAACGGTCAGAAGCACGTGCCGGTGGCCGTCAACGAGGAAATGGTCGGTCACAAGTTCGGCGAGTTCTCGCCGACCCGGACCTTCCATGGCCACTCCGGGGACAAGAAAGCCAAGAAGGCTTGAGGATTAAACGATGAGCAAACCTAAGCGCGAACGGAGCCTCGCCGAGAACGAGGCCAAGGCGGTCGCCCGGATGCTGCGGGTGAGCCCGCAGAAGCTCAACCTGGTCGCCCAGCTCATTCGCGGCCGGAAGGCGGCTGCTGCGCTCGCCGACCTGCAGTTTTCGCGCAAGCGGATCGCGGTTGACGTGAAGAAGTGCCTGGAATCGGCTATTGCCAACGCCGAGAACAACCACGACCTCGACGTCGACGATCTCGTCGTGGCGCAGGCCTTCGTCGGCAACGGCCTCGTGATGAAGCGCTTTGCCGCCCGCGGCCGTGGCCGTTCGGGCCGTGTCTACAAACCATTTTCACAGCTGACGATCATCGTTCGTCAGGTCGAAGCCGCAGCAGCGGCTTAAGGGACGCAGGAGAACACGATGGGTCAAAAGATCAATCCGATCGGTCTGCGTCTCGGCATCAACCGGACCTGGGATTCCCGCTGGTACGCGGGCAAGCAGGAATACGGCAAGCTGCTGCACGAGGACGTCAAGATCCGCGAGATCCTGCACAAGGAGCTCAAGCAGGCGGCCGTCGCCCGCATCGTGATCGAGCGTCCGCACAAGAAGTGCCGCGTCACCATCCACTCGGCTCGTCCGGGCGTGGTGATCGGCAAAAAGGGTGCCGACATCGACAAGCTGCGCAAGAAGGTCGCGGACATCACCGCGTCCGACGTCGTCATCAACATCGTCGAAATCCGCAAGCCGGAGCTCGATGCGACGCTGGTGGCCGAGTCGATCGCGCAGCAGCTGGAGCGCCGCGTGGCGTTCCGCCGCGCCATGAAGCGCGCCGTGCAGTCGGCGATGCGTCTCGGCGCGGAAGGCATCCGCATCAACTGCTCGGGACGTCTGGGCGGCGCGGAAATCGCGCGCATGGAGTGGTACCGCGAAGGTCGCGTGCCGCTGCACACGCTGCGCGCAGACATCGACTACGGCGTTGCGACCGCGTTCACGACCTTCGGCACCTGCGGTGTCAAGGTCTGGATCTTCAAGGGCGAGATCCTCGAGCACGATCCGATGGCCCAGGACAAGAGAATGGCCGAAGGTGAGACTGGTGGCGGCGGCGATCGCGGCGGCCGGCAGCGCCGGGACAACGCTGCAGCCTGACGCCAGCACAGAGAATTTGAGGGCTTGAAGCCATGATGCAACCTAAGAAAACGAAGTTCCGGAAGGCGCATAAGGGCCGTATCCACGGCGTTGCGTCTTCGGGCGCGACGTTGGCCTTCGGCCAGTTCGGTCTGAAGGCGACCGAGCCTGAGCGCGTCACTGCGCGCCAGATCGAAGCCGCTCGCCGCGCGCTGACCCGCCACATGAAGCGCGCCGGCCGCGTCTGGATCCGCATATTCCCCGACGTTCCCGTGTCGAAGAAGCCTGCCGAAGTCCGCATGGGCTCCGGCAAGGGCGCGCCGGAATTGTGGGTCGCGCGCGTCAAGCCGGGCCGGGTGCTGTTCGAGATCGACGGCGTCAACACCCAGACGGCGCGTGAAGCGCTGACCCTGGCGGCAGCCAAGCTGCCGATCAAGACGCGCTTCGTCGAGCGCATTGCGGAGTAATGGCCATGGCCCAGATGAAAATCGAAGACATCCGCGCGTTGAGCCCCGATCAGCAGGATGACGCCATCCTGAATCTGAAGAAGGAGCGCTTCAACCTGCGCTTCCAGCGCGCCACCGGGCAGCTCGAGAACACCTCGCGTCTGCGCGAGGCCCGCCGTGACATCGCCCGGATCAAGACCGTCGCCGCGCAGACGCGCGCGAAGAAGAAGTAAGAGGCTTACGAAGATGCCGAAACGTACTTTGCAGGGCGTGGTCGTCAGCGACAAGCAAGCCAAGACCATCGTGGTGCGCGTCGATCGCCGCTTCACGCACCCGATCTACAAGAAGACGATCCGCCGTTCGAAGAACTACCACGCGCACGACGAGAGCAACGAGTTCAAGCCGGGCGACATGGTGTGGATCGAGGAATCGAAGCCGATTTCGAAGTTGAAGCGCTGGGTCGTGATCCGGGGCGAACACAAGAAAAGCGCCTGATCTGTTGGCTTTAGCCAACTGACTTCAGGTAAATGTTGAGCGCCGGCTGGGCTGGCGCAAATAGAAGAGGACGAGGTGCATCAATGATTCAGATGCAGACCAACCTCGACGTGGCCGATAATTCTGGCGCACGCCGTGTCATGTGTATCAAGGTGCTCGGGGGCTCCAAGCGCCGCTACGCCACGATCGGCGACATCATCGTTGTCTCGATCAAGGAAGCGATTCCGCGTGGCAAGGTGAAGAAGGGCGACGTGATGAAGGCCGTCGTGGTGCGCGTCCGCAAGGACATCCGCCGCGCCGACGGTTCGGTCATCCGCTTCGACCGCAACGCCGCCGTTCTGATCAACAATCAGTCCGAGCCGGTCGGTACCCGTATCTTCGGGCCCGTGCCGCGCGAGCTGCGCGCCAAGAACCACATGAAGATCATCTCGCTCGCGCCGGAGGTGCTGTGATGGCTGCGAAGATCCGCAAGGGCGACAAGGTCGTCGTGCTGACCGGCCGCGACAAGGGCCGCACCGGCGAGGTGTTCGAAGTGCGTCCGGACGCCGGTACGGCGCTGGTGCGCGGCATCAACATGGTCAAGCGTCACCAGAAGCAGACGCAGGCCCAGGAGGGCGGCATCATCTCGAAAGAGTCGCCGATCCAACTGTCCAACATCGCGTATGTCGGCAAGGACGGGAAGCCGACCCGCGTGGGATTCAAGATTCTGGCGGACGGCAAGAAGGTCCGCATCGCCAAGAGCTCGGGAGCTGAGATCGATGGCTGAGGCCGCTTACACGCCGCGCCTGCGCGCGGAATACGACGCGAAGATCCGGACGGAAATGACCGAGAAGTTCGGTTATGAGAACGTCATGCAGGTTCCGCGCCTGGACAAGGTCGTGCTGAACATGGGCGTTGGCGATTCCGTCAACGACCGCAAGAAGGCCGAGAACGCCGCTGCGGAATTGACCCAGATCGCCGGCCAGAAGGCGATCGTGACCTATTCGCGGATCGCGATCGCGACCTTCAAGTTGCGTGAGAACCAGCCGATCGGCTGCAAGGTCACGCTGCGCAAGGCCCGCATGTACGAGTTCATCGATCGCCTGGTGACGGTCGCGCTGCCGCGCGTCCGCGACTTCCGCGGCTTGAACCCGAAGAGCTTCGATGGCCGCGGCAACTACTCGCTCGGCCTCAAGGAACACATCATTTTCCCCGAGATCGACTTCGACAAGGTCACGGAATCCCGCGGTATGGACATCACCGTCTGCACCACGGCCAAGACCGACGACGAGGCGAGGGCCTTGTTGACCGCTTTCAATTTCCCGTTCCGGCAGTGAGACGCTGACCTAAAGCCTCTCAAACGCGGATACCCAGGAGCCAAACATGGCAAAGAAGAGTTCAATCGAGAAGAACAACCGGCGCAAGCGGATGACGAAGAACGCCGCTCCGAAGCGCGAGCGGTTGAAGGCGATCATCGCCGACAAGACGTTGCCGATGGAGGAGCGGTTCGCCGCGACCCTGAAGCTGGCGGAAATGCCGCGCAACTCGTCGGCGACCCGCATCCGTCTGCGTTGCGAGCTGTCGGGCCGTTCGCGCTCGAACTATCGCTTGACCAAACTGTCCCGCATCGCAATGCGGGACCTTGGCTCCAAGGGCATGGTCCCGGGCCTCGTGAAGTCCAGCTGGTAAGGAGGGTCGTTTAGATGTCTACGCACGATCCAATCAGCGATCTGATCACCCGCATCCGCAACGCGCAGATGCGCTCCAAGAACAAGGTCTCCACGCCTGGCTCGAAGATGCGCGAGAACGTGCTCGAGGTGCTGAAGAGCGAAGGCTACATCCGCGGTTACGCCACGCTCGAGCACTCCTCGGGCCGCAGCGAGATCGAGATCGAGCTGAAGTATTTCGACGGCGAGCCCGTTATCCGCGAGATCGAGCGTGTCTCCAAGCCTGGGCGTCGCGTTTACGCCTCGGTGAAGAACCTGCCGCGGGTCAATAACGGACTCGGCATTTCGGTGTTGTCGACACCGAAGGGAATCATGGCTGACCACAGTGCGCGTGAAGCGAACGTGGGCGGCGAAGTTCTCTTCACGGTGTTCTGAGAAGGATTTTTGATCCATGTCACGTGTTGGCAAAAGGCCGGTAGCGGTGCCGTCGGGTGTGACCGCGACCGTCGACGGGCAGACCGTCAAGATGAAGGGGCCGAAGGGCCAGCTTCAGTTCGTCGTCCATAGCGACGTCGAGGTGAAGCTCGACAACGGCCAGGTCAAGGTGAACCCGCGGGTCGAGACCAACCGCGCGCGGGCCCTTTACGGGACCGCTCGCGCCCAGGTCGCGAATCTGGTCGAAGGCGTCACCAAGGGTTTCGAGAAGAAGCTCGAAATCACCGGCGTCGGTTACCGCGCCGCGCTGCAGGGCAAGAACCTGCAGCTCGCGCTCGGCTACAGCCACGATGTGGTCTACGCGATCCCGGAAGGGATCACGATCACCGTGCCGAAGCCGACCGAGATCACGGTGACCGGCAGCGACATTCAGCGCGTCGGCCAGGTCGCCGCCGAGATTCGCTCCTATCGTCCGCCGGAGCCCTACAAGGGCAAGGGCGTGAAGTATGTTGGCGAATTCATCTTCCGCAAGGAAGGCAAGAAGAAGTAACGGAGCCGGTCATGTCGAAAGCCAAGGTTACGAATGCCCGGCGCAAGCGCAGTGTACGTCTGAAGCTGCGCCGCTCGGGTGGCGGCCGTCCGCGCCTGTCGGTGTTCCGCTCGTCCAAGCACATCTACGCCCAGGTCATCGACGACCTGAAGGGCGAGACGCTGGCCTCTGCCTCGTCGCTCGAGAAGTCGATGCGCGATGGCGGCAAGACCGGCGCCGACATCGATGCGGCGAAGGCGGTCGGCAAGCTGCTGGCCGAGCGCGCCGCCGAGAAGGGTGTCAAGGAAGTCGTGTTCGATCGCGGCAGCTATCTCTATCACGGGCGCGTCAAGGCTCTTGCCGACGCGGCGCGTGAGAGCGGGCTGAGCTTCTAACAGAATTTGAGGATTGAGGCGTAAGCCTCTGAAGGACTGGAAAAACCATGGCAGAACGCGAACAACGTGGTGGACGCGATCAACGCGGCGGCGGACGTGAACGCAGGGAAGAGCGCGACAGCGAGTTCGTCGACAAGCTCGTCCACATCAATCGCGTCGCCAAAGTCGTCAAGGGTGGCAAGCGCTTCGGTTTCGCAGCGCTGGTCGTGATCGGCGACCAGAAGGGCCGCGCCGGCTTCGGTCACGGCAAGGCGCGCGAAGTGCCTGAGGCGATCCGCAAGGCAACCGAATCCGCCAAGCGCAACCTGACCCGCGTGTCGTTGCGCGAGGGCCGCACGCTGCATCACGATATCGCCGGCCGTCATGGCGCGGGCCGTGTTTACCTGCGCGCAGCTCCGGCCGGTACCGGGATCATCGCCGGCGGTCCGATGCGCGCCGTGTTCGAGACGCTCGGCGTCCAGGACGTGGTTGCGAAGTCGATCGGTTCGTCGAACCCGTACAACATGGTTCGCGCGACCTTCGATGCGCTGAAGCATCAGGATTCGCCGCGCTCGGTCGCTGCCCGCCGCAACATCAAGGTGTCCACCCTCCAGTCCCGCCGTATCGGTGGCGACGCCGAGGCGGTTGCCGAATAACGGAAGCTTTTCGGAGTAGACGCCCATGGCAAAGAGTGCCGTTACGACCGCAAAGACGATCAAGATCGAGCAGACCGGCAGCGCGATCCGCCGCCATCACTCGCAGCGCTCGACGCTGATCGGGCTCAAGCTCAACAAGATCGGCCGCACCAGCGAACTGCCGGACACCCCGGCGGTGCGCGGCATGATCTTGAAGGTTCACCATCTCGTTCGCATCGTCGACGAGAAGTAAGCAAAGGCGCACGATCCCGAAAAGCGGGGACCCGTTTTCGGTGAAGGTCATGCGCAAGAAACAAGGAGCAGGGCGATGAAGCTCAGCGATATCGCCGACAATGCCGGCTCACGCAAGAAGCGTATGCGCGTCGGCCGCGGCATTGGTTCGGGCAAGGGCAAGCAGGCCGGCCGCGGTGGCAAGGGCCAGACCGCGCGTTCGGGCGTGCGCATCAAGGGTTTCGAAGGCGGTCAGATGCCCTTGCATCGCCGTCTGCCCAAGCGCGGCTTCAACAACATCTTCCGCATCGAGTTCGCCGAGATCAATCTCGACCGGCTCCAGGACGCGGTCGATGCCAAGAAGATCGATGCCGGCAGCGTCGTGAACGTCGAATCCCTGGTCAAGGCCGGCGTGCTGCGCCGCGCCAAGGGCGGCCTGCGGCTGCTCGGCCGCGGCGAGTTCAAGGCCAAGCTCAACATCGAAGTGCACGGCGCCTCGAAGACCGCGATCGCGGCAGTCGAGAAGGCCGGCGGCTCGGTGAAGATCCTCGCGCCTGCCAAGGAAGAAGGCGAGGCGGCGTAACAACTGCGTCATCGGCCCGCGGCTCGCGGGCCTTTACGCATGCGGGACGATGGACTTATCGAAGCCGTAGCCCCAGATAATGTCCGGTGTCCGGTATAATGTAGCCCGGCCGCGGGCATAACGGCGCAAAAAGCGGCGGGAGAAAGTCCAAGATGGCCTCTGCAGCGGAACAACTGGCAGCCAATCTTAATTTCGGTGCGTTTGCCAAGGCCGACGAACTGAAGAAGCGCATCTGGTTCACCCTGGGCGCGCTGCTCGTTTATCGGCTCGGGACCTACATCCCGCTGCCCGGCATCGATCCCAACATCTGGGAGCAGGTATTCCGCTCCCAGGCGGGCGGCATCCTCGGCATGTTCAACATGTTCGCCGGCGGCGGCATTCACCGCATGGCGATCTTTGCGCTGAACATCATGCCGTATATCTCGGCCTCCATCATCATCCAGCTTCTGACCACCGTCTCGCCGCAGCTCGAGGCACTGAAGAAGGAAGGCGAGTCCGGCCGCAAGCTGCTGAACCAGTACACCCGCTATCTCACGGTGATCCTGGCCGCGTTCCAGTCCTACGGCATCGCGGTGGGCCTCGAAGGCGCCGGCAACGTCGTCAGCGACCCCGGCATGTTCTTCCGTCTGTCCACCGCGATCACGCTGACCGGCGGCACCATGTTCCTGATGTGGCTGGGCGAGCAGATCACCTCGCGCGGCATCGGCAACGGCATTTCCCTGATCATTCTCTCCGGCATCGTCGCCGAGCTGCCCGCGGCGCTCGCCAACATGCTCGAGCTCGGCCGTCAGGGTGCGATGTCGACCGGCCTGATTCTGGTCGTCATCATCATGGCGGTGGCCGTGATCGCCTTCATCGTGTTCGTGGAGCGCGCCCAGCGCCGGCTCTTGATCCAGTATCCGAAGCGCCAGGTCGGCAACAAGATGTTCGAGGGGCAGTCCTCGCATCTGCCGCTCAAGCTCAACACTTCGGGCGTGATCCCGCCGATCTTCGCGTCCTCGTTGCTGCTGCTGCCGACCACGGTTGCGAACTTCAACGCGGGGAGCGGGCCGGAATGGTTCCAGTGGATCAACACCCAGCTCGGCCACGGCCGTCCGCTGTTCCTGATCATGTATCTGGCGCTGATCGTGTTCTTCGCCTTCTTCTACACCGCGATCGTGTTCAATCCGACCGAGACCGCAGACAATCTGAAGAAGCACGGCGGCTTCATTCCGGGTATCCGTCCGGGCGAGCGTACCGCGGAATATATCGACTACGTGCTGTCGCGCATCACCGTGCTCGGCGCGGTCTACCTGGCGATCGTCTGCTTGATTCCGGAAATCCTGATCTCCTACGCCTCGGTGCCGTTCTACTTTGGCGGCACTTCGCTGCTGATCGTCGTCAGCGTCACCATGGACACGGTGGCGCAGGTGCAGGGCTATCTCCTGGCGCATCAGTACGAAGGTCTGATCCGGAAATCGAAGCTGCGCGGCCGGCGCCGTTAAGCGCGGAGTCCTCTCAGGCGGCGCAATTGCGCCGCCGATTCGCCGCGCGAGTAACGCGCGGCGCCTGCGGGAGCGGCCAGCCAGCCATTCGGTGGCATCGGCAGAGCCACTCGCACTGAAGCGCAATCACTGATCTCAAAGGCTTCTTGGCGTCCGGCCATTTGCTCCCCTATGATATGGGTAGCGGTGCGGCGCTGATTATGATTTGCACTGTAACTGGACTTCAAAACACAGGTGCGCGACGTATCGCGCACCAATCGGGGGGCGTACGCCGATGAGAATTATACTTCTGGGGCCGCCGGGATCGGGCAAGGGCACCCAGGCGCAGCTGCTGGTGCAGCGCTATGGCATCGTCCAACTCTCGACCGGCGAGATGTTGCGTGCCGCGGTGGCGGCCGGAACGCCGGTCGGTCTCAAGGCCAAGGAGATCATGGCCAGCGGCGGCCTCGTGCCCGACGATGTCGTGGTCGGAATCATCTCCGATCGAATCGATCAGCCGGATGCCAAAAACGGTTTTATCCTCGACGGTTTCCCGCGCACTGTGCCGCAGGCGGAGGCGCTGGATGAGCTGCTCAAGCACAAGCACCTTAAGCTCGACGCCGTGATCGAGCTCCGCGTCAACGAGAGTGCACTCCTGAACCGTGTCGAGACCCGCGTCGCCCAGATGCGCGAGCGCGGGGAGGAGGTCCGACTCGACGACACCCCGGAGGTCCTGACCAAGCGGTTAGCCAGCTACCGCAACCAGACGGAACCGCTGATTCACTACTATTCCGAGCGGCGGAAGCTCTCGACCATCGACGGCATGATGGCGATCGACGAGGTCACCCGCGCCATCCATCGCCTGCTCCTGGCGCTAGGGGCGGTCGAGCCCAAGACGCATGGCAAGACGCACGGCAAGGCCTCCGCCCGGCGCGCGGCCAAGGCGGCCCCGGCCAAAAAGGCCAAGGCGGCGAAGAAATCGGCCAAAAAGCCGGCGAAGGCGGCCAAAAAGGCCGCCAAATCCAGGAAAGCGGCCAAAAAGGCCGCGAAGGGTCCTAAGAAGGCGGCCAAAAAGACCGTCAAGAAAACCGTGAAGAAAAAGGCAGCCAAAAAGACCGCCAGGAAGGCTGTCAAGAAAGGTGCCAAAAAGGCCGCAAAAAAGGTCACGAAAAGGCGAGCTAAGCGCTAGCAGCGGTTGACGAAAGCCCCCTGAATCCCCTAATAAGCCCCGCATCCAAGTCGGATAGTTTCAAACGATGCCGGGCCCCAGGAAGACTAGGGGTGGGCGTCGTGTTCGCGTTTGTGAACACCTGCCCGAGAAACCAAGCACTTAAAGCCCGATTCCTGACGAGGGATCGGCGACAGGAGAGAAGGCCGTGGCCCGTATTGCCGGCGTGAACATCCCGACCAACAAGCGCGTGCTGATCGCGCTCCAGTACATCCATGGCATCGGCCAGAAGATCGCCGGTGAGATCATGGAGAAGGTCAAAATCCCGGACGATCGTCGGGTCAATCAGCTCAGCGACGCCGAAGTGCTCCAGATCCGCGAAGTGATCGACCGCGACTATCTCGTCGAGGGCGATTTGCGTCGTGAGGTCGGCATCAACATCAAGCGTCTGATGGATCTCGGCTGCTACCGCGGCCTGCGCCATCGTCGCGGCCTGCCGGTGCGTGGCCAGCGTACGCACACCAATGCGCGCACGCGCAAGGGTCCGGCCAAGGCCATCGCCGGCAAGAAGAAGTAAGTTTTCGCATCCAATTACGGCGTGTGGCGACCCGGGGATGACCCGTTCGCCACACGCCTTTCGTTCTACAGGTGTAGCCGCTGGCATTACGGCGGCGTTTGAGATCTTCAGGAAAGGTAGTCTATGGGCAAGGAAGCCACCCGCGTTCGTCGTCGTGAGCGCAAGAACATCGCCTCCGGCGTCGCGCACGTGAACTCGTCGTTCAACAACACGACCATCACCATCACCGACGCGCAGGGCAACACGATTGCCTGGTCCTCCGCCGGCACGATGGGCTTCAAGGGCTCGCGCAAGTCGACCCCGTATGCCGCACAGGTTGCCGCCGAGGACGTCTCCAAGAAGGCGCAGGAGCACGGCATGCGCACGCTGGAAGTCGAAGTCGCCGGTCCCGGTTCGGGCCGCGAATCGGCGCTCCGGGCGCTCCAGGCCGCGGGCTTCACCGTCACCTCGATCCGCGACGTGACCACGATCCCGCACAACGGTTGCCGTCCCCGCAAGCGTCGGCGCGTTTGATACGAAGTTGCGGGCGCATCGTCGCCCGTGATGACTTTTTTAAGAAGCCGCAGGTGCGACCTGTGGCCTTTCTCCAACGCCAGTATCTGCAACGGCAGTTTGACTGGCCTGTATGGGTGAAACAGTGACGATCCAGAAAAATTGGCAAGAACTGATTCGACCGAACAAGCTCCAGGTGCAGCCCGGCAGCGATTCGAACCGTTTCGCGACCATCGTCGCCGAGCCGCTCGAGCGCGGCTTCGGCCAGACGCTCGGCAACGCGCTGCGCCGCATCCTGCTGTCGTCGCTCCAGGGCGCGGCTGTGCAGTCGGTGCACATCGACGGCGTGCTGCACGAGTTCTCCTCGATCGCGGGCGTCCGTGAGGACGTCACCGACATCGTGCTCAACATCAAGGACATCTCGATCAAGATGCAGGGCGAAGGCCCCAAGCGCATGGTCGTGAAGAAGTCCGGCCCGGGCGTCGTCACCGCCGGCGACATCCAGACCGTCGGCGACGTCGTCGTGCTCAATCCGGACCTGCAGATCTGCACGCTCGACGAGGGCGCGGAGATTCGCATGGAGTTCACGGTCGCCACCGGCAAGGGCTACGTGCCCGCCGAGCGCAATCGTCCCGAGGACGCGCCGATCGGCCTGATCCCGGTCGACAGCCTGTACTCGCCGGTCCGCAAGGTCTCCTACAAGGTCGAGAACACCCGCGAGGGCCAGATCCTCGACTACGATAAGCTGACCATGACGATCGAGACCAACGGCGCGCTGACGCCGGATGATTCCGTGGCCTACGCTGCGCGCATCCTGCAGGATCAGCTCAACGTGTTCGTCAACTTCGAAGAGCCGCGCAAGGAAGTCGCCCAGGAGATCATCCCGGACCTCGCCTTCAACCCGGCCTTCCTCAAGAAGGTGGACGAGCTCGAGCTGTCGGTGCGTTCGGCCAACTGCTTGAAGAACGACAATATCGTCTACATCGGCGACCTCGTGCAGAAGTCGGAAGCCGAAATGCTCCGCACTCCGAACTTCGGCCGCAAGTCGCTGAACGAGATCAAGGAAGTGCTGGCCCAGATGGGTCTGCATCTCGGCATGGAAGTGCCGGGCTGGCCGCCGGAGAACATCGACGAGCTCGCCAAGCGCTTCGAGGATCATTACTGATCCGAACGACGACAGGCTGAGGCGCGAATTCATCGCGCCTTAGCGGGCGAACGCAGGCAGCCCACCTGAGCAACTGGTCCGACGAACCGTCGCGACGAATGAAATTCAAGGAATAGATAAAATGCGTCACGGCAAGGTTCATCGCAAGCTCAACCGCACCGCCGAGCATCGCCGCGCGATGTTCGCCAACATGTGCGCCGCGCTGATCAAGCACGAGCAGATCGTCACCACGCTGCCGAAGGCGAAGGAATTGCGTCCGATCGTCGAGAAGCTTATCACCCTCGGCAAGAAGGGCGGGCTGGCCATGCGCCGCCAGGCCATCTCCGAGATGCGCGACAAGGATCAGGTCAGGAAGCTGTTCGACACGCTCGCGCCCCGCTACAAGGATCGCCAGGGTGGCTACACCCGCATCATCAAGGCCGGCTTCCGCTACGGCGACAACGCCCCGATGGCCGTGATCGAGTTCGTCGACCGCGACGTCGATGCCAAGGGCCAGGACTCCGGTCCGGTGCAGGAAAAGGAAGCCGAGGCGGCGTAAGCCGACCGGTAGAGAGTTTTCAGAAAGCGGCGCCTTCGGGCGCCGCTTTTTTGTATGGCGCGGCTGCATCTCATACCGCGCATCGTTTCGTTGAACGCGATTCCGGCCGGGGGGCTCTCGATGAGGATTGTGTCAGGGATTGCGCTGGCGCTGCTGATGTCGCCGGCCTCTGGCGAGACGCTTGTCGAGCGCGGCGCCTATCTCGTCAACAGCGTGATGGTTTGCCACAACTGCCACACGCCGCGAGGGCCGCAAGGGCTCGATCTCTCTCGGGCGCTCTCCGGGGGCAACCAGGTTTTTGACGAGCCCGCCTTCAAGGTCTCTGGCTCCAACATCACACCGGACAAGGACACCGGAATCGGCAACTGGACCGACGCCGAGCTGAAGCGGTTTCTCGTCAGCGGCGTCAGGCCGAACGGAACCAGGGTCGCGCCGATCATGCCGACCGCGTTCTACACCGTGCTCACGGCCCGCGATCTCGACGCGCTCGCAGCTTATTTGCGCTCGGTGCCGGCCGTACGCCACGAGACGCCGCCGCCGGAATACAGAAGCGCGCCGAAGCCGGAGACGCCGATCTACGCCGGCAAGCAGGCGAACGAGGCTGAGCTTTCCGACAGGCTTGCGCGCGGCCGCTATCTCCTGACCATCGCCCATTGCCTGGAATGCCACACGCCGGACGGCCCTTCCGTCGTGCACGATTTCGCCGGAGCGAGCGGCAAGGGCGGCCGGACATTCAAGGGGCCGTGGGGCGAATCCGTCTCCGCCAACATCACCGCGGATATAGCCGCGGGCATCGGCGGGTGGAGCGACGACGAAATCAAACGTGCGATTGCGCAAGGCATCGCACGCGACGGCCACAAACTGAAGCCGCCGATGGCCTATGCTGCCTATGCCAGCATGACGGCCCAGGATCTCGATGCCATCGTCGCGTTTCTCCGGGCGCTTCCGCCTCGCAACTAAATCCTCACGCGTCGGTGAGGGGCGATTGCACCCGCCCGCGCAGCGCACGATATCTCCGTCAGTTTCAATGGAGACATCGCATGAAGATCGACCTTTTCGGAAAGACCGCCCTCGTCACCGGCTCGACCGCCGGCATCGGCCACGCCATCGCCAAGGGCCTTGCCGGCTCCGGTGCGAGCGTCGTGATCAACGGACGCGGCCAGGTCAAGGTCGATGCGGCCGTGCGCAAGCTGGAAGGGGCGGGCGGAAAGGTCCGCGGCATCGCCGCCGACGTCTCGACCGCGGCGGGCTGCAAGGCGTTGGCGGCGGCGCTGCCAGACGTCGACATCCTTATCAACAATGCCGGCATCTTCGAGCCGAAAGACTTCTTCGACATTCCGGACGAAGACTGGAGTCGCTTTTTCGAGGTCAACGTGATGAGCGGCGTGCGTCTGTCACGCGCGTATATGAAGGGCATGCTCAAGCGCAACTGGGGCCGAATCGTCTTCATCTCCTCGGAATCAGGGCTCAACATTCCCGTCGAGATGATCCACTACGGCATGAGCAAGACGGCGCAGCTCTCGGTCGCGCGCGGCCTGGCGCAGCTCACACGCGGGACCGGCGTCACCGTCAATTCCGTGCTGCCGGGCCCGACCATGTCGGAAGGCGTCGAGACCTTCGTGAAGGATCTCGCCAAGCAGAACGGGCAGTCGGTCGATGAGGCCGCGGCCAATTTCGTCAAACAGCATCGCCCAAGCTCGCTGCTCCAACGCTTCGCCAGCGTCGACGAGATCGCCAACATGGTGGTGTATGCGGCTTCGAAGGAAGCCTCCGCGACCAACGGTGCGGCGCTGCGCGCGGAAGGCGGCATCGTCAACACGATTGCCTGAGGCCGTCTCATGCCGGCCTATGTGATCTCGGAGGTCGAGGCGCGTGATCA
The DNA here is from genome assembly GCF_023074155.1 of Bradyrhizobium sp. 134. Classification (NCBI taxonomy): domain Bacteria; kingdom Pseudomonadati; phylum Pseudomonadota; class Alphaproteobacteria; order Hyphomicrobiales; family Nitrobacteraceae; genus Bradyrhizobium; species Bradyrhizobium sp. 134. The sequence continues at coordinate 482,723 of NZ_JADPKX010000006.1, forward strand.
GGCCGCGATGGAGGCCTATCGTACGCTGGCTGCTGCTACCATCGCGCAATATGGCGGCCGCTATCTCGTCCGCGGCGGCGCCGCCGAATTGGTGGAGGGCGGCCCGCCGCCCAAGACCATCATCATCGTGGAGTTTACCTCGATGGAACGCGCGCGCGAATGGTACGCGTCGCCGGAATATGCGGAGGCGCTAAAGCTTCGGCAGACCGCGCTGGAGCGGCGGTTGATGTTCGTCGAGGGCATGGTTCCGGTCTAGCTGGTCTGCTCGCTTGCCTCTTCAATTCGCGGCGGGACCGGCTAAACCTCGGTTTTATGCTCTGGCCCCTCTCGACCCGCCATAAACGCCTGTTCAGGCTGACATCCGCGCGATGGCAGCGGCGGGCGATCTTCGTGCTCGGTGGAATCGGGGTTGGCGCCGCGGCGGTGGCGCTGGCGCAGCTTGCCGATCTCGCCCAGCACGCCTTTGCGCTGCTGCTAGCCAAATCGCGCTACGCCGTGCTCGCGGTGACACCTCTCGGCTTCATGCTCTCGGCCTATCTGACCACCCGGTTGTTCCCGAACGCACAGGGCAGCGGCATTCCTCAGGCGATCGCCGCACGGCATCTGACCGACCAGACGGCGCGCGAGAGCCTGGTCTCGATCCGAATCGCGATCGGAAAGGTGATCCTCACCTTGTTCGGTCTGCTGTGCGGTGGCTCCGTCGGCCGGGAAGGACCGAGCGTTCAAGTCGGCGCTTCCATCATGTTCGCGCTCGGCCGCGTCTCGCCACGCCGCCAGCCCGGATTGATCCTGGCCGGCGCGGCTGCTGGCGTCGCGGCCGCCTTCAACACGCCGCTGGCGGGGATCGTCTTCGGCATCGAGGAGATGAGCCGTGCTTTCGAGACGCGTACCAGCAGCCTGATCATCGCGGCGGTGATCGCGGCCGGCCTGACCTCGCTCGCGCTGATGGGCAACTACGCCTATTTCGGCAGCAGTGCGATGTCGCTGGCCCCCGGCGCCGACTGGCTCGCGGTTCCGGTGTGCGGCGTGGTTGGCGGCGTGGCCGGCGGCGTCTTCAGCCGCATCGTCATCACCATGGCGCGGGGCTCGGCCCATCCGTTCGGGCGTGCGGTCAAGGGCCACCCTTTGTGGTTCGCGCTCGCGTGCGGATTGGCGGTCGCGATCTGCGGCATCGTCTCCGGCGATACGGTCTATGGCACAGGCTACCAGCAGGTAAAGACGGCCCTGGAGCAGGGCGCACCGCTGCCGCAGGACTTCGGCATCCTCAAGCTTCTCGCCACCACCTTCGCGGCGATCAGTGGCATACCCGGCGGAATTTTTTCGCCGTCACTCGCCGTTGGAGCCGGCCTCGGCAGCAATATCGCGTCCTTCTTCCACGACGCTCCGCTCGGTGCGATCATGTTGCTCGGCATGGTGTCGTATTTTGCAGGGGTGGTGCAGGCGCCGATCACCGCTTTCGTCATCGTGACCGAGATGACCGACAACCACGCCATGGTGGTGCCGTTAATGGCCGCTGCCCTGATCGCACACGCCACCTCACGGCTGATCTGCGAGGAAGGGATCTACCACGCGCTCGCCAAGGGCTTTATCGAGCGGGCGACGCGTCCGCCGGAGACGAAAGCGGCGCCCGCTTCGAGCTAAGACCTACCACCCCTCCAGCACGATCTTGCCGCGCGACTTGCCGCTCTCCAAAAGCGCGTGCGCGCGCTTGAGATTGGCCGCGTTGATCGTGCCGAAGGTCTGGTCGAGCGTGGTACGCAAGACGCCCTTGTCGATGAGGTCGGCGACGTCGTTCAGCAGATGATGTTGCGCGATCATATCGGCGGTCTGGAACGAGGAGCGCGTGAACATCGATTCCCAATGCACCGAGATTGCCTTGCCCTTGAACGCACTCATGGTGAATTCCGGCGGATCGTCGATCAGGCCGAACTTGCCCTGCGGCGCCATCGAATCGGCGATGCTCTTGTAGTGCTGGTCGGTGAAGGTGAGGCTCGCCACCAGCGCGACTGGCGGCAGCTTGAGCTTCTCGATCTGCTCCTTCATCGGTTGGCCGTGGTCGATTACTGCATGCGCGCCGAGATCGAGGCACCATTTTTGCGATTCCGGCCGCGTTGCGGTTGCAACCACGGTCAGCCCGGTGAGGCGGCGAGCGAGCTGGATCAGGATCGAGCCGACGCCGCCGGCGCCGCCCGTGATCAGTAGCGTACGTGGATCGACACTCTTGCCGGGCACCGCACCCAGCCGGTCGAACAACAGCTCCCAGGCGGTGATGGAGGTGAGGGGAAGGGCGGCTGCCTGCGCGAACGACAGGCTCTTCGGTTTATTGCCGACGATGCGCTCGTCAACGAGATGGAATTCGGAATTGGTGCCCTGGCGCAGGATCGAGCCGGCGTAAAATACTTCGTCGCCCGGCTTGAACAAGGTGACGTCGGGACCGACGGCGTCGACCACGCCGGCCGCGTCATAGCCCAGAATCTTCGTCTCGCCCTCGGGCGGAGCGGCGCGCTTGCGCACCTTGTAATCGACCGGATTGGCCGAGATCGCCTTCACGGCGACGCGGATGTCGCGGCCGCCGGGCTCGGGCTTTGCGGTCTCGAAATCGATCAGCGCGTCCTGATCCTCGATCGGAAGCGATTTCTTGTAGCCGACGGCCTTCATGGCTTGTCTCCTTCAGATAGCGTTGCAGATGCTGGGTCCCGGGTTCGCGTTTTCGCGTACCCCGGGACGACAGGCGATACCTAGAACGCGAACTGCGTCCGCATGGCGACCGCATCGAACTTCGAGCCGACATCGGCGGTCGAGACCGGCGAGGCCTGCCTCGACACCGTGCCATGCAGATAGTCCAGCATGAAACGGACGTTGCCGTTGACATACCAGTTCAGCGCCGCCGTGTAGACGGTCTGCCGGCCGCCTGCGATGCCGGTGGCGGTCCCGAGCTGATCGTTGAGGTCGATCGTGGAGAAGCGTCCCGCGACTTCCCACGCGCCCCAGCCGCCGCCCTCGAGCGAGAACGGGTGCGCCGGCTTGACGCCGCCATAGGCCGCATTCGCCGCATTATAGCTGCGACCCTCGCCAGTCAGCACGTAGCCGGCCTGCGCGTAGCCGCCCTGGAATTTGAGGCTCGGCGCACCCAGCGGCGGCAGGCCGGTATTGGCGCTGCGATCGATGTTGTACCAGAAATACTCGCCTTGCAGGATCAGCGGTCCATAGGTGGCGGCGGCTTCGACGCTGTAGACCTGCGCGCCGGAGGCATTGGCGATCGCGCCGGTCGTAGCCAGCGCCGTGGGATCGATGCGCAGTTCCGGACGATCGGTCAGCGTCACCGTCTGTGCACCCGTCACCAGATTGCGCGTCGGCTGGATCAGCCATTCGGCATTGCTCCCGAGATGGACCGAGTAGTCTTTGCCGCTGACGACTTGGCCGGCGACACGCGCGACCGCGCCGTATTGTTCCGTGGCGCCGTTCGGCGCAACGCTCGACGCTGAGTGGATCGCACCGGTGGCGGGGCCGGTGACATAGGCGCCGACCCAGAACTCGTCGTTGTACCAGCGCGTGCCGACCGCCGAACGGAAGTCGCCCGCGGCGATGCTCGTGGCGACGATCCCAGCCGAGGCGCGCTCCATGAACATGATGTCGTTGGAGCTCGTGGCCTCATCGAGCGTGTAGGGCAGGTCCATGATGCCGCCTTCGATGGCCATCTTGCCGCCGAACGGTTTCAGGCCGGTATAGCTGAGATAGGCGTTCTCGACGCCAGAGACGCCGCCGCCGGGCAGCGAACCCGGAGCTGCGCCGCCAAACCCGTCGGAAGAGCCCCCGAAGTCGTAGACCAGCGCGAAATTCCAGTCGTGGAAGAACTTGCCGGCGACACCGATGCGCGCGCGGCGGACGTTCTCGCCGCTGTCGAGCTTTTGCGGCACGGTTGCCGCCGTGTTGGGCCGATAGTCATAGCCGCCGACATCCCAATGCACGCGGCTTGTGATCCCGACGCAGTTAGCCCCATCGGCAGTGCAGATGGTCGGTCGGTTGTTCGGCATTGTCACGACGACGCCGGATGCGGGCGCCGGTCCCTTGAGCGGGATCGCCGCTTTGGCGTTGGCGACGGCGGCCTTCGCTTCGGAACGCGCTTCGGCTTTTGCCTCCGCCTTCGCCTCAAGCCTGGCCTTCGCTGTGGCCGCAGTATTCGCGGCGGTCTGGCTCTGGAGCTTGTCGAGCTTCTGCTCCAGCATCTTCAGCTGCTGCTTCAGGAGCGCGATCTCCTGGTCGCTGCTGCTCGCCGATTGGGCCCGGGCCTGCGAGGCTGCCAGTGCGGCGGCGAGACCCATCGCCGTGGCTGCAATTCTTGTCCTGCTCACGTCATGACTCCATCGTTTGACGAACTTCCCCAAGTCGCTGGCGGAGAGCCTAGGTGTGATCGATGACTACCCCGCGACGCTGCGGCCGGTTGCGCGGTTCCCACTGGTGTAAATTCGCCGCAACCGAATCCGCCTTGCGCCACCATGCAAGATGACGCACATCGTGCCAATCGGCAGCCCCGGCAAATTGCGATTTCGCACGCGGAGCTTGCAGGCCGGCCACACCGAAAAGGCCCCTGAATATGCCGCCGGGCGCCCTTCTAATGGGGGGCGAACGCGCCTATATTCCGGCGTCTTTTCCAAGAGGTAGGAATGTTTCGATCGACCTGGACCGCCGTCGTCACGGCACTGTGCATAGCCTTTTCGGCCAACTTCAATCCGGCCGCCGCGCAGGACCGCCGTGTGCCGTCCTCGCCCGCCGAACTGCGGCTGTCCTATGCGCCGATCGTGCAGCGGGTGCAGCCGGCGGTTGTCAACGTCTATGCCGCCAAGGTGGTGCAGAACCGCAACCCGCTGCTCGACGACCCCATATTCCGCCGCTTCTTCGGCGTGCCCGGCCAGCAGCAGGAGCAGGTGCAGCGCTCGCTCGGTTCGGGCGTGATCGTCGATGCGTCGGGGCTCGTTGTCACCAACGTCCACGTCATCGAAGGCGCCGACCAGGTCAAGGTGTCGCTGTCGGACAAGCGTGAGTTCGAGGCCGAGATCGTGCTGAAGGACTCTCGCAGCGATCTGGCCGTGCTGCGTTTGAAGGACACCAAGGAGAAGTTTCCGGCTCTCGAATTCACCAATTCGGACGAACTGCTGGTAGGCGACGTCGTGATGGCGATCGGCAATCCCTTCGGCGTCGGCCAGACCGTGACTCACGGCATCATCTCGGCCTTGGCGCGCACGCAGGTCGGTATCACCGACTACCAGTTCTTCATTCAGACCGACGCGGCGATCAATCCTGGCAATTCCGGCGGCGCGTTGGTCGACATGAACGGCAGGCTCGCGGGCATCAACACCGCGATCTATTCGCGCTCCGGCGGCTCGCAGGGCATCGGCTTCGCGATCCCCGCCAACATGGTGCGCGTCGTCGTCGCCTCCGCCAAGGGTGGCGGCAAGGCGGTCAAGCGGCCCTGGTTAGGGGCGAAATTGCAGGCGGTGACTCCGGAGATCGCCGAGAGTCTCGGCCTGCGTTCGCCGACCGGTGCGCTGGTCGCAAGCGTCGTCCCGAACGGGCCGGCGGCCAAGGCCGGGCTGAAATCCTCCGACCTGATCGTCTCGATCGACGGCCAGACCGTGGATGATCCCAACGCTTTCGACTATCGCTTTGCCACACGGCCGCTCGGCGGCACGGCGCAGATCGACGTGCAGCGCGGCGGCAAGCCGGTCAAGCTGACGGTGGCGCTGGACGCCGCGCCCGATGCCGGCCGCAACGAGCTCGTCATCACCGCGCGCTCGCCTCTCCAGGGCGCGAAGGTCTCGACCATCACCCCGGCGCTTGCCGACGAGCTGCATCTGGACGCCGATACCGAAGGCGTCGTGGTCACCGATCTCGGCGGCGACAGCGCGGCCGCGAATGTCGGCTTCCAGAAGGGCGACGTCATCCTGGCGGTCAACAACCAGAAGATCAGCAAGACCAGCGATCTCGAAAAGGCGGCGGCCGAGCGCCAGCGCATCTGGCGCATCACGCTGGTGCGTGGCGGCCAGCAGATCAACGTCACGCTGGGCGGATGAGTCCGAAGCGACCACAGGAGACGGCAACCCTCTTCGCCGCGGCGGGGCTCGATCACGAGGCTCCGCATCCGCTGCCGGATCGGCTGCGGCCGCGCGCGCTCTCGGAGGTCGTCGGCCAGGATCACATCCTGGGTCCAGACGGCGCGCTGACGCGCATGCTGGGGACGCGCACGCTGGGCTCGCTGGTGTTCTGGGGCCCGCCCGGCACCGGCAAGACCACGGTGGCGCGGCTGCTCGCGGACGCCACCGATCTGCATTTCGAGCAGATCTCCGCGGTGTTCTCCGGCGTCGCAGATTTGAAGAAGGCCTTTGAGGCGGCGCGTGCACGCCGCGAGATAGGCAAGGGCACGCTGCTGTTCGTCGACGAGGTGCATCGCTTCAACCGGGCCCAGCAGGATTCGTTTCTGCCCGTCATGGAAGACGGCACGGTGGTGATGGTCGGCGCCACCACCGAAAATCCGTCCTTCGAACTCAACGCGGCGCTTCTGTCCCGGGCGCGCGTGCTGGTGTTTCGCTCGCTCGACGCGGCCGCGATCGAAAAACTGTTTGCGCATGCCGAGGAGGTCGAGGGCCGCAAGCTGCCGCTCGACGAGGAAGCGCGCGCCGTGCTGGTGCGCATGGCCGATGGCGACGGCCGCGCGTCGCTGACGCTCGTCGAGGAAGTCTGGCGCGCCGCGCGCAAGGACGAGATTTTCGACGCCGCGCAGTTGCAGGAAATATTGCAGCGTCGCGCGCCCATCTACGACAAGTCGGCCGACGGCCATTACAATTTGATCTCGGCGCTGCATAAGTCGGTGCGAGGCTCCGATCCCGATGCCGCGCTGTATTATCTCGCGCGCATGCTCGATGCCGGCGAGGACCCGCTGTTTCTGGCCCGTCGTGTCGTGCGCATGGCGGTCGAGGATATCGGGCTTGCCGATCCGCAGGCGCTGGTCATCGCCAACGCAGCCAAGGACACCTTCGACTTCCTCGGTCATCCCGAGGGCGAGCTCGCGATCGCGCAAGCCGTGGTCTATCTCGCCACCGCGCCGAAATCGAATGCCGTCTACACCGCCTTCGGCAAGGCGATGCAGGTCGCAAAGCAGGCCGGCTCGCTGTTGCCGCCGAAACATATCCTCAACTCGCCGACCAAGCTGATGAAATCGGAAGGCTACGGCGCATCTTACGAATACGACCATGACGCCCCCGACGCCTTCTCCGGACAGGATTATTTCCCGGAAGCGCTGGGTCGCCAGACCTTCTACGACCCGCCCGACCGCGGGTTCGAGCGGGAGATCAGGAAGCGGCTGGATTATTGGGCGAAGTTGCGGAAGGAGCGGGGTGGGAAGTAGGTTCTGCAGCACCCAGAAGGCGCTTGCATTTACGTGCCAAAAATGACACACAAGCGCAGCCGAATGATCGATCGCACGAAGAAGCTTCCAGCGAGATTCTACGTTAGCTCGACAGGTCGGAATCCTGTTCGCGAGTGGATATTGGATTTGCCTTCTGAAGATCGACGAACTGTCGGGAAGGATATTCAGAAAGTCGAATTCGGTTGGCCGATCGGACGCCCGCATTGCGCCCCGCTAGGGGAGGGATTGTGGGAAGTTCGAAGCGATCTCGGCAGCAACCGGATTGCGCGAGTGATCTTCTGTCTGGAAGACGGTCAGATGATCCTGCTTCACGGCTTTATCAAGAAAACGCAGAAGGCGCCAAAGCAGGATATTGACCTTGCGCTAAAGCGCAGGCGAGAGGTGACGTGATGACGAAAAGCAAAGCGCACGTGAGCAAAGAAACGTTCGACGAGTTTCTTACCGAGCAAGGTATACTTGGGACTTGTGAGGAGCGTGCTCTCAAGGAGCTCATCGCTGAGCAATTGACGGAGGCGATGAAGACGCAGGGAATCACGAAGACGGCGATGGCCGAACGCATGAAGACCAGTCGTCGTCAGCTCGATCGGCTCCTTGATCCCGCGACCCCCTCGGTGACGCTGGATACACTGCAGCGCGCCGCAAGTGCGGTTGGCCGTACACTACGAGTCGAGTTGGTATGACTTCGCTCGTGCCAGGCGCCGTCTTGATGAACCTGCAACAGCGAGATGACCTGCGGCTGGCGGAGAAGCAGATTGGCGCGGAAGTCGCGTCACTGCACCGGCGCGCCGATACACAGTCGACACGAACGTTTGGAAAAACCACATGAGCCGCCGCATCAAGAGAATGAACCCAAAACCTCGCGAGCGCGATGAGCGCAAGGAGGCGCGCCCGTTCAAGGCGCGCAGCGCGAAGGCGGCTGGGCCTCGGCCGGGCGGAAAGCCGGGCTCGAAGCCGCCGCGCTTCGCGAGCGAGCGCGTCGAGCGGCGCGCGCCCAAAGCCGAACCGGAAAAGGCTGCGCCGGCAAAGCCTCCCGTCGAGGCATTGCTGCCGACCAAGGTGCAGACCGTCAAGGTGACGGCCGACGAGAACAACATGCGCGTCGATCGCTTCCTTGAAGCGCACTTTCCCGGCCTGTCGTTCTCCCACATCCAGCGCGTCGTTCGTAAAGGCGAGCTGCGCGTCGACGGCAAGCGCGTCGACAGCAAGGACCGCCTGGAGGAGGGCCAGAGCGTCCGGATTCCGCCGCTGAAGCTCGACACGCCGAAGGCACCCAACCCGCAGTCAGAGGCGGCGCAAAAGACGCTTGCCGCGCTGAAGGAGATGACGATCTACGAGGATGACGACGTTCTCGTGCTGAACAAGCCGGCCGGACTGGCCGTGCAGGGCGGCTCGGGCATGACGCGACACATCGACCAGATGCTGGAGGTGATGCGCGATTCCAAGGGCCAGAAGCCGCGCCTCGTGCACCGCATCGACAGGGAGACGTCGGGCTGTCTCCTGGTCGCCAAGACCCGCTTTGCCGCCTCGCATCTCACCGGCGCATTCCGTTCGCGGTCGGCGCGAAAAACCTATTGGGCGCTGGTGCCGGGCCTGCCGAAGCCGAAGCAGGGCCGCATCTCGACATTTCTCGCCAAGGAGGAGAGCGAGGACGACACCATCATGCGCATCGCCCAGCATGGCGACGAGGGCGCAAGCCATGCGGTGACCTACTATGCGGTGGTCGAGACTGCCGGCAACAAGCTGACCTGGGTGTCGCTGAAGCCTGTGACGGGGCGCACCCACCAGCTGCGCGCCCACATGGAACATATCGGCCACCCCATCGTCGGCGATCCCAAATATTTCAACATCGAGAACTGGCAATTGCCGGGCGGCCTGCAAAACCGGCTGCATCTGCTCGCGCGCCGTATCGTCATCCCGCATCCGCGCGGCGGCTTCATCGATGCCACCGCGCCGCTGCCGCAGCACATGCAGCAGTCGTGGAACCTGCTCGGGCTCGATGCAACGAGATTTGATCCGATCGAGAACGCGCCTGAAGAGTAATTGAACGGGCCGGCGGCGGAAGGGTTGGTGACTGAACAGGGACCGGAACCAGATGCGCGAATTGTTTGATGAAGCTGCGGGGCGATCCCCGCTTGATCCGCAGGAGTTGGTCCGCCAGGCCGCGCGCGTGCCGTTGCGCAAGCGCTTCTACAAGGAGGTGGGGGTCTCTGAGGCTGAGGGCGGCTTTGCCATCACCCTCGATGGCAAGCCGATCCGCACGCCGTCCGGCCGCCAGGTGATCATCCCTTCGCGCGCGCTGGCCGACGCAGTGGCTGCGGAGTGGGCGGATCAGGACGAGACGATCAAGCCCATGACCATGCCGCTGACGCGGATCGCCAACAGCGTCGTCGAGGGCGTCGTCGACCGCGTCGATCTCGTCACGGACGACCTTGCAAAATACCTCCAGTCCGATCTGCTGTTCTATCGCGCCGGCCATCCCGAGGGGCTTGTCGCCCGCGAAGCCGCGCATTGGGATCCCGTGCTGTTCTGGGCCGCGGAGACGCTGGGGGCGCACTTCATCCTGTCCGAAGGCGTCATGCATGTGACGCAGCCGGATGAGGCGCTCCAGGCCGCGCGTGGGGCCTTGCCAGGGGACGCCTGGTCGGTCGCCGCCCTCCACGTGATCACCACCCTGACCGGCTCGGCGCTGCTGGCGCTGGCGCTTGCCCATGGCGTGCGCGACGCCGACCAGGTTTGGGCGGCAGCCTATGTTGATGAGGACTGGAACGCCGAGAAATGGGGCGTGGACGAAGAAGCGGCCGGCCGCCGCGCCGCCCGACTGCGGGATTTCGAGGCTGCCGTGGCGGTTTTGGCCGCTGTGAAGCCGCCTGCGGCCAAAGGTCCTTAACGAGAGGTTTACGAGGGCGGCCTTAGGGTGGGGGCCAGCGTTCCCTGGGCCCCACGATGCCGACGCCGATAAGCTCGATTCTTCCCGTCAGTGCCGCCAGCCCCGTTGCTGACGCGGCGACGCCAGATCTTGTGCTGCAGGCCGGCAGCGTGGTCGACGCCCGAGTGGTCAGCGTGCTCGGCGATAATCTGGTGCGGATCGCGATCGCCAACCTCTCGATGGATGTGATGTCAGAGGTGGCGCTGACACCAGGCCAAAATCTCCAGCTTGCGGTGTCGCAGAACGGCGGCACCATCCGGCTCGCCGTCATGGGCGGCGCAGGCGAGGCGGCCGCCGATCAGGTCACGTTGACGCCGGCTGCGGCCTCACTGGTGGACAGCCCGCCGCTAGTGCCGTCAGTGGGCGCCGCCCGCAATGCCCTCACACCGACCGAGCAGGTCGCCGTCACAGAAGCCTCGGCCGAGGCCGTGACGAAGCAGGGCAGCCAGGCGCCGCTGTTCGCCAATCTGGCCGCGGTCGTCACCAGCAGCGATCTTCCGGCGGGGCTGAAGCAGGCGATGCTGGGCGTGCTGGCGCAGCAGACGCCGCTCAACACCGGACTGGAAGGCGGCGACATCGAGTCCGCTTTCCAGAAGTCCGGGCTGCTCCTCGAAGCCTCGCTCGCCGCAGGCGCGACTCCGTCCTCCGGCACGATGCCGGATTTGAAAGCTGCGCTGCTGGTGCTGCGGCAGACGCTGACGACGCTCGAGGCCACCGCGCCACAGGCGCAAGGTGCCGCCCTTCCAGCTGGCACCGTGGCGACACCGCAGGTCGCTGCCGCGCAGACGCAGGCTGCACAGGCCGCAACGCCGTCAACCGAACCCGGGATCGCCCAACCGCCGCGTAGCGCCAATCTCGCAGCCTCTGTGTTGGCGGACGCCGCTGGCGGCGCGCCGCAGGCCGCGATGCCGCGGACCATGACCGCAGGCCTTGCCGCGAGCCTCCTGCAAGAGATCACGCAAGATCTGCCGCGCATGACGGGCAATTTGCCGGGCTCGAACAAGGCTGTGCCCGACGGACATGTTTTCGAAGCCGCGGCGCGCGCGACGCCACCGCCGGTTCGCGGCGCGCTGCCATCGCCGCAGTCCATCGCCTCGTCGTCAGTCGCACCGGATACGCCACTCGCTGCGACGGTGCACCGCCTGCTCGACGATACCGATGCCGCGCTCGCGCGCCAGACCTTGCTCCAGGTCGCTTCGCTCCCCGATCGCACCGACGCCAGCGGTCACAGGATCGATCCGACCGTGCCGCAGTGGAATTTCGAGATTCCGTTCGCAACGCCGCAGGGCACTGCAATGGCGCAGTTCGAGATCTCGCGCGACGGCGGCAATGAATCCGCCGATCCCGCCAGGCGCGCCTGGCGTGCGCGCTTTACACTCAATGTCGAGCCAGCCGGCCCCGTGCACGCTTTGATTACGCTGAACGGTGACAAGACCTTCGTGCGGATGTGGGCGGAGCGGCCGACGACCGCACAGCAGCTTCGCGCCGGAATCGGCGAGCTCAACCAGGCCCTGACCAGGGCCGAGCTCAAGCCCGGCGACATCCTGGTTCGCGATGGCACCCCGCCGCAGCCCGCACCGGCCCGCGCCGGCCACTTCCTGGATCGCGCCACATGAGCGATCCGTCGAAGCTTGCGATTGCGCTCCATTACGAGAAGGGCAGCAACGCGCCGGTCGTCGTCGCCAAGGGCAAGGGCACCATCGGCGAAAAAATCGTCGAGATCGCCAAGGCCAACGACATCCCGATCGAGGAGAACGAGATCCTGGCCGGCGCGCTGTCCAAGGTCGAACTCGGCGAGGAGATCCCACCCGACCTCTACAAGGCCGTCGCCGAAGTGCTGGTGTTCGTGCTGCGGCTGTCGGGCAGGCGGTAGCCGTCATCGTTTCACCACGATAGCGGCTGCATGGTCGCGGCCATCGTCATCGCGTAACGGACACCGCCAGTGCTCACCCGCCGTTCCACCCTCGGCCTTCTCACCGCAGCTGCCGCTTTGCCAGCGCGTGCATTCGCCCATGTCGCGCCGCCGCGCAACGAGATCCGTGACAGCCTCGCAAAGCGCTTCACCGACCTCGGCACGGCCGGGACGTTCGTCGGCTACAAGGTCGAGGACTATCTGGTTGTTGCGAGCGACAAGGAACGTTCGGGCGAGGCCAAGCCGCCGGCTTCGACCTTCAAGATTCCGAACTCGCTGATCGCGCTCGAAACCGGCGTCGTCACTGACCCCGACAAGGACGTATTTCCCTGGGATGGCGTGAAGCGTCCGATCGAGGCCTGGAACAAGGACCACACGCTGCGCAGCGCGATTCTCGTCAGCGCGGTGCCGGTCTATCAGGAGATCGCACGCCGGATCGGACAAGAGCGCATGCAGAAGTATGTCGATCTGTTCGACTACGGCAATCGCGACATCGGCGGCGGCATCGACCAGTTCTGGCTCACCGGCGCCTTGCGCATCGATCCGGTCGAGCAGGTCGATTTCGTCGACAGGCTGCGCCGCCGCGCGCTGCCGATTTCGAAGCGCAGTCAGGATCTTGTCGCTGACATCCTGCCGGTGACCAAGGTCGGCGATAGCGTCATTCGCGCCAAGTCCGGGCTGCTTGGCGCCGAGCGCGGCGAGCCGTCGCTGGGCTGGATGGTGGGCTGGGCCGAGAAGGGCGAAGCGCAAACCGTGTTCGCGCTCAATATGGACTGCAAGGAGCCGCGTCTGGTCGGCGAGCGCATGCCCCTGACGCAAGCCTGCCTTGCCGAGATCGGCGCGATCTAGCGCTATCACGCTGGTGTTGCTCGACTAGCATCCCCCGGTCAAGAAAAACCGGGAGGACAACATGAACTCAACGCCACTCTGGCTGTCGTCGCTCACACTCGCCGCGGCGGGCGGCTGGCTCGCCGCCACGATGTTTGCAGCGCCCGCCACCAGCAAGGAGCCGCGCTTTCCGCAGCTCACCATGGACCAGCTCGACGCCAAGCAGAAGCCGCTCGGCGAGCAGATCATGAAGGTCTCGAGCGTCGGCATCGGCGGTCCCTACAATCCGATGATCCGCAGCCCGGTGCTCGGCCAGCGCCTGTTCGACCTGTTCCACTATCTGCGCTGGGAGACCTCGGTCCCGACAAAACTCAACGAGTTCGCGATTCTGATCATCGGGCGGCAATGGCGTTCCCAGGTGGAGTGGTACGCCCATGCGCCGCTCGCGGCGAAGGCGGGTCTGTCGCCCGAGATCATCGCGGAGCTCAAGGCGAATAAGCGGCCTGCGAACATGGCCGAGGACGAGGCCGTCGTGTACGATTTCGTCACCGAGCTCACCACGACGAAGAAGATCGGCGACGAAACCTATGCGCGCGCGAAGAAGGTCTTCAACGACCAGCAGATTGTCGACCTCACCGCAGTCGCCGGCAATTACGTGACGGTCGCGATGCTGCTGGCAATGGCGGAGGAGACCGTGCCGCCGGACAAGCAGGAGCCGTTCAAGCCGGGCGAGCCGTAGCCTCCGTCATTGCGAGGAGCCCTTGCGACGACGCAATCCAGATTGCCTCCGCGGCGAGATTCTGGATTGCTTCGCTTCGCTCGCAATGACGGAGTATGTGGCGCCGACGCCGGCTCCCAAGGCCGAGCTGCTTCCCGGCGCTACCCCAGCTTGAACAGCGCCTGCAAAAACTCCTCCACGGCCTTGCGCGACTCGGCGGCAGTGGCTGGATTGCCGCCGACATGCGGATTGAGCTCGACGCAAGCGTCCTGGTAGGTGAACGGCGCTTTCGTATCGCCGTTCATCAAGACTCCGCCGTCGCCTTCGCGGATCTGGCAGTTGCGCACGGTCTGCGCACCTGTTGATACGGCAACCGTATTGACGCCGAGCAGCCCGCTGTCGAAGCCGTGCGCGCTGTCGGGGTATTCGGTCAGCACCACGTCGCGGCCAGCCGTCTTGAGTCGCTCGACGAAAGCCTTGCAGCTCTTCACGGGATTGTAGTCGTCGGGCGTGCCGTGGAAGATGCGGATCGGGCGCGCGGCGATGTCCGTGTCGTTCTGATAGGTCGTCGAGCAGTCGGGATAGAACGGAATGTAGGCGGCGAACTGGATGCCGGACTTGTTCCAGAGCTTGTGGAAGCGGTTGAGGCTCGCATAGAGCGTCGCCTGTCCGCCGCGTGAGAAGCCCATCAGCACGATGCGATCAGGATCGACGCGGGGATGTTTTGCGAGGATCTCCAGCGAGCGGTAGATGTCGATGACGAGGTTGAGCCGGCCGAGCAGGGCCTGGTTCGGCCCCACCACCGTCAGCCCGCGGCCGGTAAAGCCGTCGATCACGAAAGTCGAGATGCCCATGGCGTTGAACGCGTGCACCCAGGCCTCGGTGGTGGCGCCGACGCCGCTCGAGCCGTGCATCAGCACCACGACGGGGAGTTTTCCGCTGCCTTGCGCCACGCGGAATTCGCCGGCGACCGTCACCGGCTTTCCGGCCGCGGCATCACCGCTGAGGAATTGCTGGTCGGAGAGGGTGAGCGAGGGGATCGGGTAGATCTCGGCGCGGGTGGCGACTTCCCTGGGAAGCGATTGCGCGTTGGCGCCGATGCCGACGAACAGCGTTGAAATGCAGAGCGCCATGGCGACGCGGAATGCCGTCGGCATCGGATACTCCCCCGTGATTTTCAGTGAGTAGAACAACAGGCCTGCGCGCTGTCAAATTGACGCAAGCCGGCGGTTCGCCTCAGGCGGGATCGGCCTTCTTCACCGTCAGCGCCTGGTCGATCGCAAAACCGCCAATCTCGCTCATCGCCTGCGAGATGACGTCGCCCTTGCGGGCAAAGCCGGCGGAGAGGAAATCGAACTGGGTGCGCGCCAGCCGCAGCACCTCGATCGGCACGGAGATTGCGGTCTCGTTGAAGCTGTCGACCGAGGCGTGCAGCGTCTCCAGCTCGCTTGTGAGCTGGCCGATATGGCTCTCGGCCTGCTGCATCAGGCCGAGCAGGTTGCCGCGCTCGGCATCGAATGCTGCGCGCTCGGCCGCCGCGGCCGCGGTGACCTCGGCAAGCTGGCTGCGCAGCCCGTCGATTTGCTTGACCATGGCGTCGGACGCCATTTCACCGGCCTCGCGCAGCTCGCTGTTGCGCGTGTTCTCTTCGTGCTCCCGGTGATAGAGGCGTTCCGCCGACATCGCCCGTTGCGTCAGCGACTCGATCAGCGCGGCCGCGCGCAACAGCATCTCGCCGTTCCGCCCCGACACCATGCTGGCCATGCGCCGCAGGAAGTCGGTGGTTTCGGACGATGGGTTCGGCGGCAGTGGAACGACCGTCGCGGACATGAGGTGATGCTTGCAGCCGGAAATGATGACCGCCGCCGTACCGACTGAGCTCACGCAACATTCGGCGCCTGATCGCAAGCCTGGAGCAAGCCTGAATCGCCGCGCCCGGTCAACCGGGCAGGGCCAGATTTGCAACTGCGTCAGGTATCCTTCTGCCGGCCGATCCGGCCGAGATGGGTGAAGCCGAACCCGGCCGAATATTTCAGGCCATAGCCCAGCGCCCAGTCGATGCCGATATGGGCGAGCCAGATCAAGGCGATCGACAGGGTGAGCGGCGAGGCGAGGCCGAAGCCGAGCGTCAGCAGCGCGACCGGCGCCATGTAGCTGTGGGCGGCGTTGTAGACCATCGCGCCGAGTTTGGCGTCCGACAGGTATGCCAGGAAGCTGAGATCGGGGACGAAGAACAGCAGTGCGAACACCAGCCATGAGCCGTCCCAGGCCCAGTAGAGCATCACCATCCCCACAAACAGGGTCAGGCCCTCCAGCCGCAGCAGGATGTTGACGCCGCCCGTCGCCGCGCCGGTCTCGGCCGCTCCTTCGGTCATGCTCGTCTCCCAGGCAAAACTTTGAAATTCCTTGCGCTTTCCCGCTGCGGCAAGGCAGCCCTGCGGGACCGAAAGCCGCTTCCCGGCCCGCAAAATGCCGTGTTAGAACCCCCGGCAATCGCATTTAGGCTAAGAACTGGCGGGAGCAAATGAAGAATATCCTGGACGCCCTTGAAGACCGTCGCGCCGGCGCAAAGCTCGGCGGCGGCGAGAAGCGCATCGAGGCGCAGCACGCCCGCGGCAAGCTGACCGCGCGCGAGCGCATCGAGCTCTTGCTCGACAAGGGATCGTTCGAGGAATTCGACATGTTCGTCGAGCACCGCTCCACCGAGTTCGGCATGGAGAAGAACAAGGTGCCCGGCGACGGCGTCGTCACCGGCTGGGGCACCGTCAACGGCCGCAAGACGTTTGTCTTCGCCAAGGACTTCACGGTGTTCGGCGGGTCGCTGTCGGAAACGCACGCGCTGAAGATTACAAAGCTCCAGGACATGGCGATGAAGGCGCGTGCGCCCATCATCGGCCTCTATGACGCGGGCGGCGCCCGGATCCAGGAAGGCGTCGCGGCGCTCGCCGGCTATTCCTACGTGTTCCGTCGCAACGTGCTTGCCTCCGGCGTGATCCCGCAGATCTCCGTCATCATGGGCCCCTGCGCCGGCGGCGACGTCTATTCGCCGGCGATGACCGACTTCATCTTCATGGTGAAGAACACCAGCTACATGTTTGTCACCGGCCCGGACGTGGTGAAGACCGTCACCAATGAGGTCGTCACGGCGGAAGAGCTCGGCGGCGCCTCGGTGCATGCCACGCGCTCCTCGATCGCCGACGGCGCCTTCGAGAACGACGTCGAGACGCTGTTGCAGATGCGGCGCCTGATCGACTTCCTGCCATCCAACAACACGGACGGCGTGCCGGAATGGCCGAGTTTCGACGACATCGGCCGGGTCGACATGTCGCTCGACACGCTGATCCCCGACAATCCGAACAAGCCCTACGACATGAAGGAGCTGATCCTGAAGGTCGTGGACGAGGGCGACTTCTTCGAGATCGCGGACGCCTTTGCCAAGAACATCGTCACCGGCTTCGGCCGCATCGCCGGCCGCACCGTCGGCTTCGTCGCCAACCAGCCGATGGTGCTCGCCGGCGTGCTCGACAGCGACGCTTCTCGGAAGGCGGCGCGCTTCGTCCGCTTCTGCGATGCCTTCAACATCCCGATCGTCACCTTCGTCGACGTGCCGGGCTTCCTGCCGGGCACCGCGCAGGAATATGGCGGCCTGATCAAGCATGGCGCCAAGCTCTTGTTCGCGTACTCGCAGTGCACAGTGCCGCTGGTCACCATCATCACCCGCAAGGCCTATGGCGGCGCCTTCGACGTCATGGCCTCCAAGGAGATCGGTGCCGACATGAACTATGCCTGGCCGACCGCCCAGATCGCGGTGATGGGCGCCAAGGGCGCGGTCGAAATCATCTTCCGCGCCGACATCGGCGACCCCGACAAGATCGCCGCGCGCACCAAGGAATACGAAGACCGCTTCCTCTCCCCCTTCATCGCCGCCGAGCGCGGCTACATCGACGACGTCATCATGCCGCACTCGACCCGCAAGCGCATCGCGCGGGCGCTGTCGATGCTGAAAGACAAGAAGGTGGAAACGCCGGCGAAGAAGCACGACAATTTGCCGTTGTGAGCGCGAGGCGTAGCCCGGATGAGCGTAGCGACATCCGGGTTTTCTATCCAAGTCCCGCATGTCGCTTCGCTCATGCGGGCTACCGATTCTGTTTCTGAGTTGGCATCCTCGATCCAAATCCAATGACCGACAGCGATCCGACCGACGAGATATCCGACATCGAAGCGCGTATCGAGGCTTTGGCCGAGATCGCCGAGCGATGCCGGAAGTACATCCTGGCATCAAAGCTCGCCATCGGCGGCGGCGCTGCGCTGTTGCTGATCACGATCCTCGGCTTGCTCGGGATGGGCCAGACCGCCGCGCTCGGCTCGATCGCTCTGGTGCTCGGCGGAATTGTCTCGCTTGGCTCGAACGTCAGCACGTTGCGGCAGACGGAGAGCGCGATCGGTGATGCGGAGGCGCTTCGGTCTCAACTGATCAGCCGCATCGACCTTCGCGTGGTCGCCGATACGCCGATGAAGCTCGTGTAACCGAGCAGCCTTACGCCGCAGCCCTGCGCGACAGCACCTGCAGCTCCTCGCGGCATTCGGCTGCGAACGCCTGAAGCTGCTCCGCGGTTTGCCGGTCGAGGATCGCCTTTGCCAGCCGTTCGGCGCGGGCAAGCTGGTCTCTGAGATATGCGATGCGGGCCATGTGTCACCTTCCGCAGGGTTGATTTGATGGCCGTGACCCTCCGGCCATCGCCGGATTCATTATGTGAGGCACGTCACACCTCACGCGGGTGCGGCGTCAGCGGGTCGCGTCCGCCGCAGCGAAATGCGCCATCTGGTCTGCGTGGGCCTTGGCGAAGGCCGGGCGGGCGGTGGCGCGCGCGACGTAGGCGCGGCAGGCGGGACTGTCCGCGAGCCCATCGAACTGATCGACGACGCGCAGCACGTCCGACATCAGGATGTCGGCGACGGAGAACGTGCCTGCCAGCCATTCGCGGTTGGCCAGCACCGCCTCCATGTGCTTGAGGCGGAGTTTTAGGAAGTCGTCGACGAATTTCCACGCGGCCGTATCGCTCGGATGGCCCATGAACTTTGACATCGTCCAGGGCAGGCTCGCCATCTCCACCGAGTTGAGCGCGGCGAACAGCCATTCCGTGACCTCGTTGCGGCCGCGCGGATCTGATGGCATCAGCTTCGCGCTGAGGCCGCCGAGATGCAGCAGGATCGCGCCGCTCTCGAAGATCGAGAGATCGCCGTCGGTCAGCCACGGCACCTGCCCGAACGGCTGGTGCGCAAGATGCTCGGCGCCGCGCCCGTCGAACGGCGCGCTCGCGACGCGATAGGGCAATGCGGCCTCTTCGAGCGCCCAGCGCACCCGAAGGTCGCGCACGAAACCGCGCGGGGGCGGGGGAACCCAGTCGAAGGTGGTGAGCGTGAGGTTGGGCATGTGGTGTCTCCGTCTGCTGTTCGGGCATAGGACGGGCGAGCGATGCGCGTTCCGACACCGGTGCCGTCCTTTTTTTGTCGTCGTCGACGTCATCGGCTAGTCTCATTCCAAACAACAGGAGGAAATCCGATGCCGTCAGCCTTCTTCGTCGTCCGCGCCACCGTCACCGATGCCGGCACGCGGGCCGCCTTCGACAGATGGTACGAGACGGAACATCTGCCCGACGCGATGAAGGCCTTCGGTGTGAGCAAGGCCTGGCGGTTCTGGAGCCTCGACGATCCCTCCCTGCATCAGGCGATGTATCAGTTCGAGAGCGAGGCTGCGCTGCAGGCCATGCTGAAGGGCGATGCGCTGACGCAACTGGTGGCTGATTTCAACCGCGATTGGCCCGACGTGACGCGCACGCGCGAGTTGCTGGTGCTGGCGCAGGAGTTCGGGAAATAGAGCACCCGGCTACTGCGCTGCGAGTTCTCCTGTCACCTGCGCAACGAAGCTGAACGCGCGATTCAGCTTCGGTTCATGTCATCACCGCGACACTCGCCTCCGCATCACTGGCACGACCATCCAAGAGGAAAGAAGTCATGGAGCGCCGGAACTTTTTGAAATTTGCAATCGGTGTCGCGGCCGGAGCTGCGGCGTTCACGACCGCCGCACAGGCCGCGCCGCTGGCGCCGCAGCCGCTCGGTGATCCCAGCAAGCCGCAAGGCAATCCCGACGCTCATCCCGCAGTCACGAGCAGCGATGAAGCCGCGCAGTTGAAGCCGGAGCAGGTGCACTGGCACGGCCACCACCGTCATTGGGGTTGGCGCCGCCGTCACTGGGGCTGGCATCGCCGACGCTGGCACCGCCGCCATTGGTAAGCGTCGCGCTAAGCGAGGCTTGAACGGGGACCGCGATCGCGGTCCCCGTTCTGATTCGAAACACCCCGGTGCGACGTCAGCGCTCAAAACGAAAATGGCCGCGCAGGCTTTCGCCGCGCGGCCATTTCGCAATGCGAAAAACGAGATCAGAACGGACGGCAGCGGCCGGCGTACCAGCGGAAGCCGTAGGGGCACACGCGCGCGCGCGGCACGACCACGACAGGGGCTGGCGCAACCACGATCGGACCCGGGCGGACAACGACCGGACCGCGCATCGGGCGGCAGCCGCCATAGGCGCCGCGATACCAGCCGGGGCCGCAACCGCCGGCGGCGCTGGCCGCCTCGCTGAAACCAACGACCGCGCTGGCAAGCATCACGGCGGCAAACAGGTATTTCATTTGATCTTCCTTCTCGTCCTTGGGGTAGGTTTTGGGGGCAGGATTGGGGCAGGTTCTAGGAGGGCTTGGCGCTTTCGGCGCACCATGAATCAAAAGACACGATTCGACACGTTAAAATCGCAACATGCCGAAACGACGCCAGCCAAATCTGCCAATCATGACCTGAATGCGGCATGAACATTCCCCGCACGCGGCTCCGGACGACAGCAATGACGCTACCGGCCGAGAAAACCCAGCACCAGATCCTTGTACTTCTCAGGCGCCTCCAGGAAGACGAGATGGCCGGTGTCCGGGATCACCTCGGCTCGCGCATTCGGCATCTTCGCGGCGAGTGCCTTCGCCAGCTCGGCGTTCTCTCCCATTTTCGCGCGCAGCGCCTCGGGCGCGTTCGGTCGGCCCGGTGCGTTGTGGTCGTCGGCGCCCATAATGAACAGCGTCGGCTCGGTGATCAGTGCGATCTCGTGCGCCACCGGCTCGCGATAGATCATCTGGCCGGAATTGACGAAGGCGCGCAGCCAGCGCGAATAATCAGGGCTGCCCTTGATGTTGAAGCGGGCGTCGATGAACGGCGTGATCGCGTCCGGCGGCAGCTTGATGGCATAATTGGTCTGGAGCTGCTTGCGATAGCCATCAGCCGTGAGCTTGTCCTCGGTCTCGATGATCTTCTCGGTCGGCGTCGGCGGTACATAGAGGCGGTAGTCTTCCAGCCCGATCGGGGCCGTCAGAACAAGGTGGGCGACGCGGTCGGGATAGGCGCGGGCGATGCGGACGCCCAGCATGCCGCCGAGCGAATGGGCGACGATCTCGGCCTTGCCGATCTTGAGGTGATCGAGCAGTGCGATGGTGTTGCGCGCCAGATTGTCGAAATGCAATTCGCCCGCCGGCTTGGAGGATTTGCCGAAGCCGATCTGGTCCGGCACCACGACGCGGAAGCCGGCCTCGCTCAGCATCTTGATAACAGGCGCCCAGTAGCTCGACGGGAAATTGCGCCCGTGCAGCAGCACCACGGTGCGGCCGTTCGGCTGCGCCGCCGGCACATCCATATAGGCCATGCTGAGCTGCTCGCCGTCATTGACAACAGGCAGCAGGTGCACGGGGTAAGGATAGGCAAAGCCTTCGAGCGCGATGCCGTAAGGTTCGCGCGGGACGGTGTCGGCGGCGTGGGTGGAGGTGAGCGGAGAGGCGATGAGGACGGCGACGAGCGCGGCCGAAGCGAAGCGGATCATGGGGGATCTCTGAGAGTTACGGAACGATCGTTCGCATAAAGACCTAGTGGGCCGGGTCAAGCCTGGCTCCGATGACGGCACCCGTTCACACGCGATTGTGCTATCGCACGCGTTTCGCGTGATCAGTCCCGCCCGTCACCGAACAACGCGGCGAACTGCTTCTCGCCGGTGCGCGTAAAATTCACCACACGGCTGCCGGGCGTGGCGTCGCGGGCGGCCCATTTCAGCTCGGCGAAACGCTGCATCATGGCGGCGCCCAGCGTGCCGGCGAGATGGTGGCGCCGCTCGCTCCAGTCGAGGCAGGCCTTGCACACGGGGCGGCGCGGATGGGCGAGCATGTCGGGCGAGATCTGCAAATGCTTCGCCAGGAAGCGCTCGCCCTCGGTGGTCAGCTCGATCTCCTGCTTCTTCTGCCTGACAAGGTTTTGCGCGCGCAGGGTGTCGAGCATCTGCACGCCGAGATCGCCGGCGAGATGGTCGTAGCAGATCCGCGCGCGCCGCAGCGCCGGATCCTTCGGCCCGGTGCGCACGCGCATATGGCCGGTCCGTGCGGCGAGGCCCGCAAGGCCCTCCAGCACACCGGCGACGTCGTCGTCGGTGAGACGGTAGTAGCGGTGGCGGCCCTGCTTCTCCGGCTCGATCAGGCCACCGGCCTCGAGCTTGGAAAGATGCGAGCTCGCGGTCTGCGGCGTGATGCCGGCCTCCTGCGCCAGCTCGCTCGCGGTGAGCGCGCGGCCGTTCATCAGCGCCGTGAGCATGTTGGCGCGTGCGGGATCGCCGACGAGCGCGGCGATCATGGCGATGTCAGGACCTGATTTCATGCTTCGATGGTAGCCGAAGCATTGCGGTGGGGCAAGCGCGTAGCGTGGGGTTGCTCGTCATTGGGAGGAGCCCGTGACGAAACAATCCAGGCTGCCTCTGCAGAGGGATTCCTGGATCGCTTCGCTGCGCTCGCAATGACGGTTTGGAACCAGAGGAGCCCATCATGTCCATCACCGTCTTCATCCGCTACCAGCTCGATCCGTTCAAGCGCGCGCAGTTCGAGGAGTACTCGAAGCGCTGGCTCACCATCATCCCGAAATGCGGCGGCGATCTGATCGGCTATTTCATGCCGCACGAGGGGACCAACAATATCGCGTTTGCGCTGATCACCTTCGAGAGTCTGGCTGCGTATGAGGCCTATCGCGCCCGGCTGCGTCAGGATACGGAAGGCATGGCGAACTTCCACTTCGCCGACGAGCACAAATTCATCCTCGCGGAAGAGCGCACGTTTCTGCGCCAAGTGGTTTTGTAAGTGGTATCGTAGGCCATCAACGACAGGAGAGATGCCCATGATCGCCGTGATCTTCGAGGTCTGGCCGAAGCCGGAACACCGCCAGGATTATTTCGACCTCGCGGCCGACCTCAAGCCGATCCTGCAAACCATCGACGGCTTCATCTCGGTCGAGCGTTTCGAGAGCCTGACCGACAAGGGCAAGATCTTGTCGGTGTCGTTCTGGCGGGACGAGGCGGCCGTGCAGGCCTGGCGCAACACGATGGAGCACCGCCGCACCCAGGCCAAGGGCCGCGCAAAAATCTTCGCCGATTATCACTTGCGTATCGCCAGCGTCATCCGCGACTACAGCATGAATGATCGCGAGCAGGCGCCAAAGGACAGCCGCGCGGTGCACGACGCGCACTAGCGCGCGCGGCGGCACGTCCCCATCTCTGCGCGGCCAACAAGGGAGAGAAACATGCACGTGACAACTGCTGACAAGCGCGCAACCTTCAGGAAGCTGCACGAGAGCGGCTGCTTCATCCTGCCCAATCCGGTCGACGTCGGCAGCGCGAAAGCGTTGCAGCATCTTGGTTTCAAGGCGCTGGCGTCGTCGAGTGCGGGCTTTGCCTGGACCATCGGCAAAGCCGACAACCATGTCAGCGTCGAGGACGTCTGTCAGCATCTGGCGGCATTGAGCACGTCTGTCGATATCCCGGTGAACGCGGATTTCGAGGGCGGCTTTGCGGTCGAGCCGGACAAGGTCGCGGACAATGTCGAGCGCTGTGTGCGCACCGGCGTTGCCGGCCTGTCGATCGAGGATTCCACCGGCGACAAGGACAAGCCGATCTACGAGCGCGCGCTCGCAGTCGAGCGAATCAAGGCGTCGCGCAAGGCGATCGGCGATAGCGGCGTGCTCCTGGTCGGCCGCTGCGAGGCCTATCTGTGGGGCGTGACCGACCTCAAGCTCGTCATCGACCGGCTCACCGCTTACGCCGATGCCGGCGCCGATTGCCTTTACGCGCCGGGCCTCAAGAGCCGCGAGGACATCGCCGCGGTGGTGAAGGCTCTCGCACCCAAACCGTTCAACCTGTTGATCGGCGGCTCCGGGCTGTCATTGCAGGAAGCTGCCGATCTTGGCGTGCGCCGGATCAGCGTCGGCGGTTCACTCGCTCGCGCCTCCTGGGGCGGCTTCATGCGGGCCGCGAAGGAAATGGCGGAGAAGGGGACCTTTACCGAGCTCGGCAGCGGCTATCCCGGCGGCGAGCTCAACAAGATGTTCGGCTAAAGACAAACGAAAGCGGCGGGATCTGAATCCCGCCGCTGTCGCATATTGTTGCAATTCGTTACTTCGCGCCGTCAGCCGGTGCCGGCGTATCCGGGGCCGGCTTGCTCGGTGCGGCGCCCGTGGTCACGCCCGGCCCGGTGTTGGTGCGCGGCGTCACGTCGCGCATGCCGGGAGGTGCGGCCGGATTGGTGGCCGGTGCCTGCTGAGCGGTCTGCGTCGCCGGCGTGGTGCTGGCCTGGTTGCTGGTGCCGGTGTTGTTCAGGCCGTAGAATACGGCACCCAGCACCAAGGCGATTGCCACTGCGAACAGGGCTACTTTGCCGCTGGAGGCGGGGCCTTCGCCAAGCTCCGGGTCGACCTGAAGCTGGGCATCCCGTCGCGCCGCATTGCGATACTCATCATCGGCGAGATTCGGGCGGTACGGATCGTTGATAAAACGGTCGTCAGCCATCGATTGGTTCTCCTCGATTATTGCGGCGGGACAACCCGTGGATGCGAGATTCTGTTCCGCCCCTCTTAATGCTTTCGTCGCATGTTGCGCCCGCGGCGGGAATCGGGAACCTGTTCGCTGGGGAACCTGAAGCGTAAGCTCCGCTGACGGAAGGGAACAAAGCGATGTGGAGCTTGCCGCCGAGCGATAGCGTGCTGCATCTGTTGTCGCTGGTTGCGGTCGCGGCGCAAGGCATGACCGCTGCGCTCGCAGCCGGCCGCCGCAGCATGGATTGGCTCGGCGTCTGCTTTCTCGGCTGCATCACGGCGCTCGGCGGCGGCACTTTGCGCGATCTCTTCCTGGGGCATTATCCGCTGGCCTGGGTGCAGAACCCCATCTACCTCGCACTGGCCGGAGGCGCTGCCTTCCTCACCATCCTGATGGCGCGGCTGGTGCACCGGCTGAAACTGGCCTTCATCGTGCTCGATGCCATCGGCCTCGTCGTCTTCACCATGACCGGCTGCGACATCGCCTGGCAGATGGACGCCACGCTGCCGATCGTCATCGTCTCCGGCATGGTGACCGGTTGCGCCGGCGGCGTGTTGCGCGACGTGCTCTGCAACGACGTGCCGCTGCTGTTCCGCTCCGAACTCTATGCCAGCGTCTCGGTGGTGACGGGATTGTTCTATGCCACCGCGTTCGGTCTCAAGCTGAACGCCGAGCTCTGGACCATTTTGACGTTCGTCCTCGGCATCAGCTTCCGCCTGCTGGCGGTGCGCTACAAATGGGAGATGCCGAAATTCGTGTTCACGGAGGAGGAGGAGCGGGAGCCTTGAGCTACGGCTCCTGCTTCCGCGCCCTCGCCACCTGCGCCGGCGTCACCAGCGGCGCGGCATTGCCCCAGGAATTGCGGATGTAGTTCGTCACTGCTGCGACCTCTTCGTCGGAGAGCCGGTTGGAATAGGCCGGCATCTCCCCGGTGTTAGGCGCGCGCGGGGTCGTCACGGTGTGGGCGCCGTCGAGGATGATGCGCAAGGTCGAGGACGGATTGACCGATTGCAGCAGCGCGTTGGCGGGCAGCGGCGGATAGATGCGCGGTGCGCCTGTGCCGTCGGCCTCATGGCAGGCGATGCAGAGCTTGGCGTAGACGGCCTGGCCGGCCTTCATCTCGGCATCGTCAGGCGGCGTCACGATCGTCTCACGCCGCGCTGGCGGCAGGTTCTTCAGGTAAACCGCGATTGCGCGCACGTCGGCATCGCTCATCTTCGAGGTCGAGTTGACGACCACCTCCGCCATCAGCCCGCTGGCATGGCTCCTGGCGTTGCGCCCGCTCTGAAGATATTCGGTGACGTCCTCGACGCTCCACGATTTCAGCCCCGTGCGGGCGGCGCCATCGAGCCGTGGCGCGTACCAGCCGCCGACCTCGTTGCCCGCGAGGGCCTGCGCCTGCTTGTCCGCGCCGAAATAGTTCTTCGGCGTATGGCAGGCGCCGCAATGACCGAGCCCGGTGACAAGGTAACCGCCCCGATTCCACGCCGCGCTCTGGCTCTGGTCCGGCTCGAACAGGCCCGGCTTAAAATACATCACGTTCCAGATCCGCATCAGGCCACGATAGCCAAACGGCCAGCGCAGTTCCGGCGGCTTGTTGCGGCTCGGGACGGCCGCGAGCGTTCCGAGATAGGCCCGGATCGCCAGCGTGTCGTCCTTCGTCATCCGCGTGAAATAGGGGTAGGGAAACGCCGGGTAATAGTTGGAGCCGTCGGGCGCGACGCCGGTGCGCACGGCGCGGGTGAAGTCGGCGTCGGTCCAGGCGCCGATGCCGGTGTCGCGGTCCGGCGTCAGGTTCGGCGCGTAGATCGCGCCGAACGGCGTGTCGATGCGCTTTCCGCCCGCGAACGGTTTGGCGGGATCGGCGGTGTGGCAGCCGGCACAGTCGCCGGCTTCCACCAGCGCCTTGCCAGTGGCGATCAGCTCCGGTGACGGCTCGGCAGCGACGGCCGCGTTCGCAACCGCACTGCACAACGCCAGAGCCACGAGAGCCAAGCCAGCCAGAATCGTCCGCATCGAAAGCCTCTCCTGCGACCCATCGACGCCGTCCCGGATGACCAGGCGTCAATTCGTTGCGCGACGGCGGGGGTATGGTGACACAAAATGAAAATCGCGGATGCCAATGCAGCCACGAAATTGCGATTTTTACCCGGCGCTGCCTTTGGTCCAGAATTGTGATGCGGAGCGTGAAATATCCGACATAGAGTGGCGGAAATGGTCGGCGCGCCCTAGCTAAAAACAACGGGCAGGCAACGGCTTAAGCAGCCAAGCGCTCAAAAGGGCGGAAGAGGACATAATGGGCATCAACCAGGGTCCGATCAGTCTCGATCAGAAATACACCCAGGACACCGGACATATTTTCACGACAGGCATTCAGGCCCTGGTCCGGCTGCCGATGGCCCAAATCCGGCGCGATCGTGCGGCGGGGTTGAACACCGCCGGCTTCATCTCCGGCTATCGCGGCTCACCGCTCGGCGGCTATGACCAGCAGCTGTTCGCCGCGCGAAAACATCTCGAGCAGTACAACATCAAGTTCCAGCCCGGCGTGAATGAGGATTTGGCCGCGACCGCGGTCTGGGGCTCGCAGCAGCTCAACCTCTCGCCCGGCGCCAAGTATGACGGCGTGGTCGGCATCTGGTACGGCAAGGGGCCCGGCGTCGATCGCTGCGGCGACGTCTTCCGCCACGGCAATGCCGCGGGCTCCGCTAAAAACGGCGGCGTCTTGTGTCTCGCCGGCGACGACCACGGCGCAAAATCCTCGACGGTCCCGCATCAGTCCGACCACGCGTTCATGTCGGCGCTGATGCCCTATCTCTACCCCTCGAGCGTCCACGAGATGATCGAGATGGGTCTTCTCGGTATCGCGATGTCGCGCTACTCGGGCTGCTGGGTCGGCATGAAGGTGATCACGGAGACCGTGGAGACCACCGCCGAGATCGATCTCACCGACGAGATGACGCCGTTCGTGATCCCGACCGATTTCGAGATGCCCGAAGGCGGCCTCAATCTGCGCTGGCCCGACGACCGCTTCGCCCAGGACCGCCGCTTGCAGGACTACAAGGGCTTTGCCGCGATCGCTTTTGCGCGCGCCAACAAGGTCAATCGCATCACCATGGACTCGCCGAATGCCCGCTATGGCATCATGGCGTCCGGCAAGAGTTACGAGGATATCCGGCAGGCGCTGCGCGAGCTCGGTATCACACCCGAGGTCGCCGCCAAGATCGGACTTCGATTGTACAAGATCGGCATGCCGTGGCCTCTGGAGCCGGAAGGCGTCCGGCAATTCGCCGTGGGCCTCGAGGAAATCTTCATCATCGAAGAGCGCCGCGAGATCGTCGAAAATCAAGTGAAGCAGGAGCTGTTCAACTGGCGCGACGATGTCCGTCCGCGGATCATCGGCAAGATGGACGACCACGACAAGCGCTTCCTCCCCTTTGCCGAAGAACTCAGCGTCGCCTCGCTGGCCAGCTCGCTCACCGAGCGGCTGCTTCGACTTGATCTCAATCCCGAAATTGCAACGATGCTGCGCGCCAAGGCCGATTGGTTCAACGGCCGCCAGGCATCGCAAATGCAGGCGACCGCGCCTGTCGCCCGCACCCCCTATTTCTGCTCGGGCTGCCCGCACAACACATCGACCAAGGTGCCCGAAGGCAGTCGCGCCTTTGCCGGCATCGGTTGCCACTTCATGGCGCTGTGGATGGACCGCTCCACCGAGACCTTCACACACATGGGCGGCGAGGGTGTGCCGTGGGTCGGCGTTGCTCCCTTCACCAAGGAAGAGCACGTGTTCGCCAATCTCGGCGATGGCACGTATTTCCACTCCGGCAGCCTCGCGATCCGCCAGGCGATCGCCTCAGGCGCCAACATCACCTACAAGATCCTCTATAACGACGCGACCGCGATGACCGGCGGCCAGCATGTCGACGGCGAATTGTCGCCGCAGCAGATCACCTTCCAGCTCCACAGCGAAGGCATCCGCGAGATCTATCTGGTCTCCGAAAATCCCGACGCCTATCCGGCGAACGAGATCGCGCCCGGCGTCAAGACAGCGCATCGTGACGAGCTCGACGCGGTCCAGAAAACGCTGCGCAAGGTCAAGGGTGCGTCCGCGATCGTCTTCGTGCAGACTTGCGCCGCCGAGAAGCGCCGCCGCCGCAAGCGTGGCACGATGGAAGATCCGGCGCGCCGTGTGCTCATCAATCCTTCGGTGTGTGAAGGCTGCGGCGATTGCTCGGTGCAGTCGAACTGCATTTCGGTCGAGCCGCTGGAGACCGAGTTCGGCCGCAAGCGCGCCATCAACCAGTCGACCTGCAACAAGGATTATTCCTGCGTCAAAGGCTTTTGCCCGTCCTTCGTCACCGTCGACGGCGGCAAGATGCGCAAGCGTGCGCCGGCGGGCGTCGGCGATATCGGCGCGCTGCCTGAGCCGGCATCGCGCCCGAACCTGGACAAGCCCTACAATATCGCGGTCGGCGGCGTCGGCGGGACCGGCGTGCTGACCATCGGCGCGCTGCTGGGCATGGCCGCCCATATCGAGGGCAAGGCCTCGATGATCCTCGACATGTCGGGCCTGGCGCAAAAGGGTGGGGCGGTGCTGAGCCACGTCCGCCTGTCCGACCATCCAGCCGAGGTGACCTGCTCGCGCATCGTCACCGGCACGGCCGATGTGGTGCTCGCAGCCGATGAGGTGGTCGCGGTTGCCAAGGACACCATCTCGCTCTGCGACAGCAGCCGCACCCGCGGCATCATCAACAGCCACGTCATTCCCACCGCCGACTTCGTTCTCAACCGCGATTTCAACTTCCAGACCCGCAAGCTGAACGGGTTGCTGGAAACCGCGCTGCACAAGGATTCGGTGTTCTTCGACTTCACCAAGCCGGCCGAGCAGCTGCTCGGCGACAGCATCGCAACCAACATGATGATGATGGGCTACGCCTATCAGAAGGGCCTCTTGCCGTTGTCGGCGGAAGCGATCGAGCAGGCGATCGAGGTCAACGGCGTCTCGATCAAGATGAACAAGGAAGCCTTCCGCCTCGGCCGGCTCGCGGTCGCCGACCCCCAGCGCCTGGTAGACATGCTGAAGGGGACTGACGACGTCGTCGCACCGAAGACGCTGGAGGCGATGACGCTCGACGAACTCATCGAGCACCGCGCCAAGCATCTTACGGCCTATCAGAACGGCCGGCTGGCCAAGCGCTACCGGAAGCTGGTGGACCAGGTCAGCGACGCCGCCAGGCAGGGCGGCTATGACGAGGCGCTGACACGCACCGTTGCGGTCAACTACGCAAAACTGCTGGCCTACAAGGACGAATACGAAGTCGCACGCCTTTACACCGACGGCGCGTTCGAAAAACAGCTCCGCGACCAGTTCGAGGGCGACTTCAAGTTCAACTTCAACCTGGCCCCGCCTATTCTCAGCAGGGGCGTCGATGCGCTCGGCCGCCCGAAGAAGCGCGCGTTCGGCCCGTGGATGCTTCCGGTGTTTCGCGTGCTGGCGAAGTTCAAGGTCCTGCGCGGCACGCCGCTCGACATCTTCGGTCGCAGCGCCGACCGCAAGCTCGAACGCGATCTGATCGCCGGCTACGAGAAGGACGTCGCCACCGTGCTCGGCCTGCTGTCGCCGCTCACGATCGACACCGCGGTGGAGCTGCTGTCGTTGCCCGACCGCATCCGCGGCTATGGCCCGGTGAAGGAGAAGGCCGTCGCGGACGCCAAGGCCCGCTACGCCCAGCTCGCCGCCGACCTCGCGAACCCGCCGCCGGCTCCGCGGCAGATCGCGGCGGAGTAGAATTTGTGGGGTGGGGGCGCTGATCCACCCACCAAATTCCTGTTTGAAATCAACCACAGGTCTACTGTGCATGGGGTTGTTTTCGCAGAAAAGGGTGTTCCGATAAAACGAAACCGCTTGTGCCGTCGGGCAAAACACCTTTAGGGTTCTGCCCGTCGCCCCCATCATTGCGAGCGCAGCGAAGCAATCCAGAAATGCGTCCGCGGAGAGATTCCTGGATTGCTTCGCTGCGCTCGCAATGACGTTTCCGGAAGCAGAGGCGTTCCGACCGCACCTCGGCGATTTGCGCGAACCCGCTGCCCTCTCGCCCGGCGGAATATTTCCGCGCTTGCCAACAGGGCGGCAGCGGTTCAGAAAAAAACGGAAGCGAGAAACGCCAGCGGAGACCTTATTTGACCATCAAGGGCAAGGCCTACATTGCGGGGATCTACGAACACCCGACCCGGCACGCGCCGGACAAATCCACCGCGCAGCTCCATGCCGAGGTCGCCAAGGGCGCGATCGAGGATGCCGGGCTCAGCAAGGACGATGTCGACGGCTATTTCTGCGCGGGCGATGCCCCGGGCGGCGCCTGGCCGATGGTCGATTATCTCGGCCTCAACACCAAGAAACTCCGCCATGTCGATTCAACCGAGACCGGCGGCTGCTCCTACATCATCCATCTCGGCCATGCCGCTGAAGCCATCGCCGCGGGCAAGTGCTCGATCGCGCTGATCACGCTGGCCGGCAAGCCGCGCACCGGGGCGATGCCGCCGCGTGCGGCCGGCGCCGAGGCCGATTTCGAGACGGCTTACGGCGCGACCACGCACAATGCCTACGGCATGTGTGCCATGCGCCACATGCACGACTATGGCACCACCAGCGAGCAGCTCGCCTGGATCAAGGTCGCGGCCTCGCACCACGCGCAATACAATCCGCATGCGATGCTCAAGGATGTCGTCACCGTCGAGGACGTCCTGAACTCGCCGATGATCTCCGATCCCTTGCATCGCATGGATTGCTGCGTCGTCTCCGACGGTGGCGGCGCGCTGATCGTGACGACACCCGAGATCGCAAAAAGCCTGAAGAAGCCGCTGGTCAAGCTGATCGGCCACGGCGAGGCCATGAAAGGCCCGCGCGGCGGCAAGGATCTCGACCTCACATACTCCGCCGGCATCTGGTCCGGCCCGCGTGCGTTCGAGGAAGCCGGCATCACGCCGAAGGACATCAAATACGCCTCGATCTACGACAGCTTCACCATCACCGTCTTGATGCAGCTCGAAGACCTCGGCTTCTGCAAGAAAGGCGACGGCGGCAAGTTCGTCGCTGATGGCAATCTGATCTCGGGCGTCGGCAAGCTGCCGTTCAACACCGATGGCGGTGGCCTCTGCAGCAACCATCCCGTCAACCGCGGCGGCATGACCAAGATCCTCGAGGCCGTGCGGCAGCTGCGCGGCGAGGCGCATCCGAAGGTGCAGGTTAAGAATTGCGATCTCGCCATCGCCCACGGCACCGGCGGGCTTTTGGGTGTTCGCCACGCCGCCTCGACTGCGATTCTGGAGCGCGTGTGATGAGCGAAGCCAAGAAATATCCGGCCCCGGTGACCAACCCCGAGACAGCCGCGTTCTGGGACGCGGCCAAGCAGGGCAAGTTCATGATCAAGCGCTGCACCGCCTGCGGCGAAGCGCATTACTTCCCGCGCGCGATCTGCCCGTTCTGCTACTCCGACAAGACGGTGTGGGAGGAGTCTTCGGGCGAAGGCACGATCTACACTTACAGCTTGATGCGGAAGTCGCCGACCGGCCCTTACGCGATCGGCTACGTCACGCTGAAGGAGGGGCCGTCGCTCCAGACCAATTTCGTCGATTGCGATTTGACGACGTTGAAGATCGGCCAGAAGGTGAAGGTGGTGTTCAAGCCGACCGATGGCGCACCGCTGCCGTTCTTCACGCCGGCTTAGGGCGGTCCTTATCCTGAGGAGCTTGCGAAGCAAGCGTCTCGAAGGATGGCCACAATAAAGAAAGCGTTTCGGGCATCCTCATGGTTCGAGACGGCGCAAGAGCGCCTCCTCACCATGAGGATGAACACCACGGGGAGGAAACAACAAAAATGTCAGCCAGATACGACGAACTCAAAGGCCTCAAAAACCTCGGCCAGAAATATTCCTACACCGACCGCGAAGCGATGCTCTATGCCTACGGTATCGGCCTCGGCGCCGATCCGATGGACGAGAACGAGCTTGCCTTTGTCAACGAGGGCACGTTGACGCCGCGGCCGCTCAAGGTGGTGCCGACCTTCGCGTCCGTTGCGGCGTGGGGCGCGGGTCCGGGCGAGATGAATCTCAACCGCGTGATGGTGGTCGACGGCGAGCGCGACATCACCTTCCACCAGCTGCTGCCGGTCGCCGCGCACATCACCGCCGATTCCTCCGTCGTTGAAGTCTACGACAAGGGCAAGGACAAGGGCGTCGTCATCAGCCACCAGACCGTGCTCAAGAACGAGAAGGGCGAGAAGCTGGCAACTCTGGTCGCCTCACGCTTCGCCCGCGGCGACGGCGGCTTTGGCGGGCCGAACCTGACCCAGCCGGATCCGCACAAGATCCCGTCCCGCGCCCCCGACACGACCATCGACATCGTCACGCGCCCCGACCAGGCGCTGGTCTATCGCCTCTGCGGCGACCGCAACCCGCTGCACTCCGACCCTGAGTTCGCGAAGAAGGCCGGGTTTCCGCGTCCGATCCTGCACGGCATGTGCACCTACGGCATAACCTGCCGTGGCGTGCTGCAGACCTATGCCGACTACGACGCCTCCGCCTTCCGCCAGCACGTCGCGCGGTTCTCCTCGCCGGTCTATCCCGGCGAGACCGTGACCATGGACCTCTGGAAGGACGGCAGCGTGATCTCGTTCGAAGCCAAGGTGAAGTCGCGCGGCGTCACCGTGATCAAGAACGGCAAGACGGTGCTGGGGTGATGATGCCGCTCGACGCGCTCTGAGTTATCTCGTCATGCCCGGGCTTGCCCCGGGCATCCACGTTCTTCGTGCGGTTGGCGATCAAGTTCGTGGATGGCCGGGGCAAGCCCGGCCATGACGGAGCAAAAGAACAAAACAGGGAGACGCCACCATGGGACTACTCGATGGCAAGGTTGCGCTGATCACCGGCGCGGGCGGCGGGCTTGGTGAGGCCTACGCAAAGCTGTTCGCGCGGGAAGGGGCCTCCGTCGTCGTCAACGACCTCGGTGGCCCCCGCGACGGCTCCGGCGCCGACACATCGATGGCGCAGCTCGTGGTGGATGCGATCAAGGCCGAGGGCGGCAAGGCGGTCGCCAACGGCGCCGACATCTCCACCATGGAAGGCGGCCAGTCGGTGTTCGACGACGCCATCAAGCACTTCGGCCGCGCCGACATCCTCGTCAACAATGCCGGCATTCTGCGCGACCAGACCTTCGCCAAGGCTAGCGAGTCCGACTGGGACAAGGTCATCAAGGTGCATCTGAAGGGCACCTTTTGTTGCACCATGCCGGTGTTTCGCTGGATGCGGGAAAATGGCGGTGGCGTCATCGTCAACACCTCCTCGACCTCGGGCCTGATCGGCAACTTTGGCCAGAGCAATTACGGCGCGGCCAAGGGCGGCATCTGGGGCCTGTCCAACGTGCTGGCGATCGAGGGCCGCAAATACAACATCCGGATCTGGACGCTTGCGCCGGGCGCGCTGACCCGCATGACCGCAGACCTGCCCCGCTATAAGGAGAACCCCGGTGCGGCGCTGGGGCCGGACGGCATCGCGCCGGCCGTGCTATACATGGTCAGCGACTTGTCCGGCGGCCAGACCGGCAAGGTGCTGGGCGTGTCCGGGCCCCGCGGCGTGCGCGAAATGCGGATGATGGAAATGGACGGCTGGAAGCCGCCGCACATGGGCTGGAAGGCCCAGGACATCGCCGATCATGCCAAGGAGATCTTCTTCTCCGAAGAGCAGATCAAGATGGGGGCGCGGCGGTTTTAGCCATCGACAGAGAGAAACAAGGACAACGATGAAACTTACCGCCGACGCCAAGGGCACCTTCGCAATCGCGCCGACGCCGTTCCACGATGACGGCCGGATCGACGAGCGCTCGATCGACCGCCTGACCGATTTCTACGAGGAGGTCGGCTGCGACGGCGTCACGGTGCTGGGCATTCTTGGCGAGGCGCCGAAGCTCGATGCCGCCGAGGCCGAGCAGGTGGCGGTACGCTTCGTCAAGCGCGCCAAGACAATGCAGGTGATCGTCGGCGTCTCCGCGCCGGGCTTTGCCACCATGCGCTCGCTGGCGAAGGCATCCATGGAGGCAGGCGCGGCCGGTGTGATGATCGCACCGCCGCCGTCGTTGCGGACCGACGACCAGATCATCGGCTATTACAAGCAGGCGGCCGAGGCTATCGGCCCCGACGTGCCCTGGGTGCTCCAGGACTATCCGCTGACCTTGTCGGTGGTGTTCACTCCCGCCGTGATCCGCAAGATCGTCACCGACAATCCCAATTGCGTGATGCTCAAGCACGAGGACTGGCCGGGGCTGGAAAAGATCTCGACGCTGCGCAATTTCCAGAAGGACGGCTCGCTGCGGCCGCTGTCGATCCTCTGCGGCAATGGCGGACTCTTTCTGGACTTCGAGATGGAGCGCGGCGCCGACGGCGCCATGACCGGCTATGCCTTCCCCGAACTCCTGATCGACGTCGTGCGGCTTTCGAAGGAAGGCAAGCGCGACGCCGCCCATGATCTGTTCGACGCGCATCTGCCGCTGATCCGCTACGAGCAGCAGCCCGGCGCTGGCCTTGCCGTGCGCAAATACGTGCTGCAGAAGCGCGGCATCATCGCCTCCAGCGCCCAGCGTAAGCCCGGCGCCACCATCACCCCGACGGCGAAGGCAGAGGTCGATTACCTGCTGTCGCGCGTCGCCCGCGTCGACAAGCGCGCCAATCTCGGCCCGCAATCCAGCGCGGCAGGTTAGTCGAATGGCCGAGGCATCAGCATCGCGCCCTGCGTCGACCATCCTTCTGCTGCGCGACCGCACGAAGGTCGACGGCAAAAGCCGCGATGAAATTGAAGTCTTCATGATGGTCCGCCATCATCAGATCGAGTTCAATTCGGGCGCGCTGGTGTTTCCCGGCGGCAGCGTCGATGCCGGCGATCAGGAGATCGTCAAGCGCTCCGACCTGTATTCGGGCGGCGAGGGCTTGAGCGAAGCGGACCGCGGTTTTCGGATCGCCGCGATCCGCGAGACCTTTGAGGAAAGCGGCATCCTGCTGGCGCGGTCGAAAGGATCGGGCACGCCGGTCGATGCCAGGCGCGCCGGCGAGATCGCCGATGCGCATCGCGTCGCGCTCAACGAGCACAAGGTCAGCTTCCTGAGCATTCTGGCCGACAACGGCCTCCAGCTCGCGCTCGATACGCTGGTGCCTTACGCGCACTGGATCACGCCCGAGGGGATGCCAAAACGTTTCGACACCTGGTTCTTCCTTGCGGCAGCACCTCCCGACCAACTCGGCGCACATGACGGACGGGAGTCCACCGACTCGATCTGGGTCTCGCCGCGCGAGGCGGTGGAGGGCGGCAAGAGCGGCCGCTTCAAGCTGCCGTTCCCGACCACGCGCAATCTGATCCGGCTCGCCAAGCAGGGCAGCGTCAGCGCCGCGCTCGAGCACGCCCGCGGCATGTCTGTCGTCACGGTGATGCCTGTCATGACCAAGACCGAAACCGGCCGTCAGCTCCGCATTCCCCGCGAGGCCGGCTATGACGGCGAGGTGTTCGAGGTCGGGGCGCTCGGCTAGGATACTTCGACACACAACGAAGTATCCGCGAGGGCAGACGCGCTACGTTCCGTTCCTGACAACAGGACGAGGCGCGCGACATGGACAACCGGCAGGACAACAACATTGTCGTCGAGCTGGCGCTGCTGCTCGCGCTCGCGACGCTCTGGGGCGGCTCCTACACCTTCATCAAGCTCGGCGTCGCCACCATTCCGCCGATCACGCTGATCGCAGCGCGCACCACGATTGCGGGCCTGCTGCTGCTCGCGATCATGTGGGCGCGGGGCATCAGGATGCCGAATGATGCCGCGACCTGGCGACGCTTCGCCTTCCAGGCCGTGCTCAACAGCGTGATCCCCTGGACATTGATCGCCTGGGGCGAGCGCCACGTCGATGCCGCGCTTGCGACCATCCTCAACTCGGCCGGCCCGATCTTCACCTTCCTGCTCACGGCGGTCGTGACGCGTCACGAAGCGACGACACCGCGAAAGCTGGTCGGCGTGGTTGCCGGCATGGCCGGCATCCTGCTGATCGTCGGCGTCGATGCCTTCCATAATGTCGGAAGCGGCCTTATCGCGGAGGCCGCTATCGTTGCCGCCACCATCTGCTACGCCTGCGCCGCGATCTTCGGTCGCGGCTTCAAGGGCCTCGATCCCATGGCGCCCGCGGCCGGCTCGTTGCTGGCGGGGGCGGCGGCGCTGATCCCGGCCTCGCTCATCGTCGAGCAGCCCTGGACGCTGTCGCCCTCGCTGAGTTCCGTGCTGGCGCTGCTCGCGCTGGCGACCTTCTCGACGGCCGCGGCCTTCGTGATCTATTTCCGCCTGATCCAGACCCTAGGCTCGGTCGGCACCACCGCGCAGGCCTATCTCCGCGTGCCGATCGGGGTTGCCATCAGCGTCGCCCTCCTCGGCGAGAGCCTGAGCCGGACCGCCTGGATCGGCCTTGCCTGCGTCGTCCTCGGCGTCGCCGCCATGACTATCCCGGCCAGGCGGCCGGCCGGCATCAAAACGTCATAAAGCCGGGGCGGAGGGGGTCCGGCACGGCTGCAATATTAAGGATATTCGGTGGCCAGACGCATGTTCCCCCGGGACCGCAATACGTCGTATATTGGAGCTCCAATAGCCGGGTCCTCACATCACCAATGTCCGCCGAATTGACGCCGACCCCTGAGAAAAAGCGAACATTCTCGCTCTCCATCGGCCAGCTCACCTTCGGCAGCTTCCTTCTGGTGCTGGCGGTGATCATCGTCACCTCGACCGCGAGCGTGATCGCGATCCGGCATATCGACACGACTTTTGCCGAGCTGCAGCGGCTCCAGAGCGTCGGCGACCTCGCCGAGGACATCGACCGCCGCATGAACGAGCTGCGACTCGCCGCGCGCGACTTCGTCACCGATCCCGGCGCCGGCATCCAGTTCAAGCAGGTGGGCGAGGCGGCCTCGACGCTCAGCGACATCCTGAAGAAGACCCGCATCGAGCTCGTGCCCGAGCAGCAGGACATGATCGACGGGGTCAGCGAGAGGCTTGCGACCTATCGCAGCGGGCTGGAGCGGATTTCGACCTTGATCGACCGCCGCGCCCAGCTGCTCGCCGGCCTGCCGCCGCTCCGCGACCAGTTCGACGCGGCTGTCTCCGGCACCGGGGACCGAGAGCTGGCGTCCCGCCTGTCGGAAGCGCAGAGTCGGATCGCGCTCGGTTTGCTTGCGCGCAACCCGTCTGCGGCCGAGCAGGCGGCGCAGAGCATGCGGGCGATGGGAGTCGCTGATCCCAAGCTCAGATCGGCCGTCAACGACTACGCCGAGGCGATCATCGCCGTCGCTGTCCGTGAACGGCAGATCGCCGACATCGATCGCGAGGTGCTGGGAACCGAGGGCCGGCTGATCGGCCGCGTCACCGAATTGCTGCGCGAGGTCAGCGCCCGGCGCGGTCACGTGCTGTCGCGCGACTTCGCCCGCACGCTGACGGAGGCGCGCTGGCAGAGCATCGTGCTCGGTACCATCGGCGTGCTGATCGGCATTCTCGCGGCCGGCTTCGTGGTGCGGCGGACAGTCCGTCCGCTCGCCCAGATCGCGCGGTCGATCCGCGCGCTCGCAGCCGGCGAGAAGAACACCTCGATCCCGTCCGCGGACCTCGACAACGAGATCGGCGATATCGCACGCGCGGCCGAAGTGTTCCGCCGCGCGCTGGAGGAGGCGGACACGGCGCGCGAGGCGGCGGTGCGCGCACTGACCGAGCAGCGCCTCGCCGAAGAGAGCTACCGGAAACTGTTCGAGGGTTCGGTCGATGGCATCTATGTCACGACGCCTGCCGGCGACCTCCTCAACGCCAATCCGGCGTTGGCGCGGATGATGGGTTATGACAGTCCGCAGCAGCTGATCGACAGCATTAACGACATCGCCCACACCATCTATCTCAATCCCGAGGCGCGCGTCGAATATCAGCGGCTGATGGCCCGCGACGGCATGGTGCGCGAGTTCGAATACCAGGTGCGCCAGCGCGGCGGCGACATCCTGTGGCTGTCCGACAGTGCCACCGGCGTCCGCGACGAGGCGGGCAATATCGTTCGCTACGAGGGCACGCTGCGCGACATCACCGACCAGAAGCGCGCGGAAGACGCCATCGCCGAAGGACGGCGCCTGCTCCAGCAGGTCATCGACACCGTGCCCGCGGTCATCAACGTCAAGGACCGCGACCTGCGCTACGTGCTGATGAACCGTTACATGGCCGGCATCTTCGGAATCGAGCCGGGCGATGCGCTCGGCCGCACCACGGCCGACCTGATGTCGCGCTACGGCGCGGCCAAGTCCGACGAGAGCGACAAGCGCGTGCTGACGCTGCGAAAAGGTCTCGGCTTCTACGAAGAGGAGTACATTGATTCGTCCGGCCACATGCGGCAATGGCTCGTCAACAAGCTGCCGCTGCTCGATGCCGAAGGCGAGATCGAGCGGATCGTGACCGTGGCGCTCGACATCGGCGAGCGCAAGCGCGGCGAGCAGGAGATGCGGAAAGCCAAGGAATCCGCCGAGACCGCGCTGCGCAATCTGCGCGAGACCCAGGCCTCGCTGATCGAGGCGGAGAAGCTGGCGGCGCTCGGACGCCTCGTCGCCGGCGTCGCGCACGAAGTCAACAATCCCGTCGGCATCAGCCTCACGGTCGCCTCCGCGCTGGAGCGCAAGACCGCGATGTTCACCGCCGAGGTCGAGCGCGGCGAGCTGCGCCGCTCTGCGCTAAACGACTTTCTCCACACCAGCCGCGATGCGTCCTCGCAGCTCGTCTCCAATCTCAATCGCGCCGCCGAGCTGATCCAGTCGTTCAAGCAGGTCGCCGCCGACCGCAACTATTCGGACCAGCGCAGCTTCGATCTCGGTGACCTCACCGAGCAGGTGGTGATGAGTCTGCGGCCGGGCCTTCGCAAGCACAATCTGACGCTCAATGTCGAGTGCCAGCCCGATCTGACCATGAACAGCTATCCCGGACCGTACGGCCAGGTGCTGACCAATCTGTTTCTCAACGCGGTGGCGCACGCCTTCCCGGACGGCCGGCCGGGGACCATCGACATCCAGGTGCGCGAGTCCGGCAAGGACAATGTCGAGATCATCTTCTCCGACAATGGCTGCGGCATGTCGCTCGATGTCCGCCGCCGTGCCTTCGATCCGTTCTTCACGACGCGGCGCGACCAGGGCGGCACCGGTCTCGGGCTGCACATCGTCTACAGCATCGTCACGAACAGGCTCGGCGGACGGCTCGATCTGGATTCCGAACCGGGCAACGGCACACGTATCCAGATCATCCTGCCGCGCGTGGCGCCGCTCGAGCAGGCCGCGGAATAGCTCACGCGTTTTCGAGCGAAGTGGATGCCGGCTTCGCGTGAAGAAAACGCGTCGAAACAACAATTGAGAGCTTCAGTTCTGATTCAATCAGAACCGAAGCTCTAGTCGGCCTCTGCAAGCTTGTGCAACGTCGCGCCGAAAATCTGGCTGGCCTTTCCGACCAACGCGGTGCCCGTCATGTCCCCGCGCGTCTCCGTGAACGTGCCGCTGACGCCGATGCCAACCGCGGCAGGTCCGCCGAACAGCGGATTGTCGTCACCCCGCGGCGAGGTGTGACGCTGGACCAGCACCTCACCCTTGAAGGTGTTGTCCTTCACCGTGTAGCTGCCGGTGTAATAGAGGTAGGCATCGCCGCCAAGAATCTTGCCGTCGCGAAACAGAATCACGCCGCTGCCCTTGCCGACCCGACCATCGAGCAGGTTCACGTGAATCGAATAGAGGCCGTTCTTCATAACGTCCCAAGGCCGGCCGCCATCGCCCAATGGCGTAACCGGTAGTGCATTTATGCCAAAGGGCATGCAGCCACGCAACGCGGCAGTTTGGCTGCCGACCTTGCGAGCTTGCCCGTGAGCCGTAATTGTCCCGGCTTGTCTATGACACTGCCATGACGGTCTGATCATGAAGCGAGGCCAGTCGTTGCGAATCAAGTTGGCCCGCGAAATGCATAACCATTGTTGCACTGGCCGCGGGGTGCTGGAGCAAGACAAACGTGAGCAACTGGATCGATTCCGGCGGCGAGAAGCCGCGTCTGTACGGTGTGCGTCCGACGATTTGCGAAACACGACAACGGCGGATCGGCGGCGCGGCACGCTGGCGAACCGTGGCGAGCCTAGCATGCGTCCTGGCCCTGATCGCACTCGCGGCCCCCTTCGGGCACGCGCGCGACCGCGGCCAGTTCGTCAACACCAATGCCGAATTGAAGGCCTGGTTCGACGGACTGCGAAGCGGCAAGGGGCCTTGTTGCTCCGATGCCGACGGCTCGGCGCTCTCGGACACCGACTGGGACAGCAAGGACGGGCACTATCGGGTCCGCGTCCCGCGTTATGGCTACGTGATCGACGGCCGACCGCAGGAGCTCGTCTGGGTCGAGGTGCCCGAGGAGGCCGTGATCTCGGAGCGAACCGGGTGGGGCGCACCATGGTCTGGCCGATCTACGGCTACATGGGCGTCGCCGTTCGCTGCTTCATGCCCGGCAGCATGACTTGAGGCACGCCGGGCGGCAACGTCGCCCGGTGAGCCGATGCGGCGCGCGCCGTGTCAGGTATATTTCTTGTCGCGCTCGAGCAGCTCGATGGAGATGCCTTCGGGGCCGCGGATGAAGCAGATGCGCACGCCGGGGCGGATCGTGGTCGGTTCGCGCGTGAAAGTGACGCCCTTGGCCTTGAGCTCGGCGGCGACGGCGTCGATGTCCTTCACCGTGAGACCGAAATGGTCGAGGCCTTGATGCGGGTGCGGCGGCGGCGGGTTGACCGCATTGTCGCCCTCGAGCGGCGCAATGAAGATCCTTGCGCCGCCGAGATTCACGTCGATCCGTCCGGGCGCTTGCACGATCTCGCCACCGAGGATGTCCCGCAGCCAGGCCGCCGTGGCCTCCGGATCGGGGCTGCGCAGATGGACGTGATCCCAAGTGACGACTGGCATTTCGTGTTCTCCCGACGGATATTGATGTTGCAGCGCATGTTAGCGGCCTCGGCCCGTGACCGCCACCGCTCTTGCCGACTCGGCAGCTGCGCGGGAACCTTAGTTCGCCTTCCCGATTAAGGTAAGCAGTGGCCGAATCCGTTGTCGAACGTGCTTCCGCCGCGATCGGTGAGGCGACCATGAACGCTGGGTTAGACCGCATCGGGTTGGGGCGTTTCGCCGGGACCGGCGAACGACTGGCGCGGGCGGTGACGATCGCGAGCGTTTCATTTGGGCGAGGCTTGCTGTGGCTGTTGGCGGCAATCATCGTCGGTTGCGGCATCTGGATGCTGCTCCCCCTCTCCAGAGGCAACAGTGCAGAGCCGGTGACGTCTGAGATGGCAGCGGT
Organism: Bradyrhizobium sp. 134; assembly: GCF_023074155.1. Taxonomy (NCBI): domain Bacteria; kingdom Pseudomonadati; phylum Pseudomonadota; class Alphaproteobacteria; order Hyphomicrobiales; family Nitrobacteraceae; genus Bradyrhizobium; species Bradyrhizobium sp. 134. Next base: position 524,875 of record NZ_JADPKX010000006.1, read on the forward strand.
CGCGACGGAGCCTTCGGGCGATGCGGCCACCGCGTCGCCGCCTTCCGAAGCTCCGATTCCGACAATGGCAGAACTCGGCCGGATCAGGATTTCATCTCAGACCTGGCGCCGCGGTGGCCTTGGCTCGAAGGCGCTGGTGACGCTCACGCTGCGCAACGACAACGACTATGCCGTAAAGGATGTCGAGATCGTCTGCGCTTTTGCGCGGCGCGATGGCAGTCATCTCACCGACCGCACCCGCGTTCTGGCGGATCCGGTCAGCATGAAGGGCCGCAAGACTTTTGCGCGCATTCCTGTCGGCTTCGTCAACGTGAATGCCGATCAGGCGAAGTGTTCGCTTGTGGCAGCACGCCGGACATAAGGCCGGCAGTGCCGGGTAGCGGAAAAGTTACTGTCCCGGGGGCTTGGCCGAAAAACTTGGCGTCGCCATTTGAACCGAACGGCTGGGCCAGGAACCAATTAAATGATCGCCTGTTAAGGCGGAGAGCCCACGCGGGGATGCGGCGGGCGGAGCGCGGCCAATGCCCATCTTTCGGTATTTCTTCTTTGTCGGTGGAGCCTTGCTCGCACTGCTGTTCGCGGCGAACTACGTTCTGCCGACTTCGCCTGTGACGCAGGCTATCGCAACTGCAAGCAACGAACAGCCGTTGATTCGGATCCGGTCCGATCGCCACCTGCCAGAGCGTGTCGTACTCGACACCAGTCAGCCGACGCTTGCCGCCCCTGCGGTGAAGATCGCCGCCGTCGCGGCTCCCCAGCCGCCCGTGGAGAGCATGTCACCCGCTTTGGCAGAGATATCAGCCAAGGCGCGGGTCCGCGAGACGTTCGCCCAATTCACGCCGGCCGCGAAGGCCGATACCGCTGCGGCCAAGAAGACCGAAGCCAGGACGCAAATTCAGCCGCAAGTTCAGGCGCAGGCCCAGCCCCCTCAGACCCAATCCTCTCAGCTCTCGGCGCAGCAGCCCAAGCGCAAGGTCGCCAGAACGCATCCGGTGCCGCAGCAAGGGCGGCCGATGATGGTGATGGCGCAGCAGCCGCATTTCGGCTTCTTCAACAGCACCTGGTAAGGGCGGGTCTGACCCGTCTCGAATCGGGCGGGAAGGGCTTTTTATTGGCCGGCCTCTCTGCTAATTCGAACCCATCCGAACGTCGTCCGACCTGCTGGCCCGCCAGCAGCGATCTGGGGCGTCTCGGTTGCGGCCCATTGCCTGGGCCAAGGCGCTCGTAGCTCAGCTGGATAGAGCATCGGATTTCGATTCCGAGGGTCGGGAGTTCGAATCTCTCCGAGCGCGCCAATTGTCAGGCCACAGTATTCGGATAGGGGCGCAAGGCCGTGAGCCGCCTCTATTTGCCTTGGATCTTCAGCCCGTTGGGACCGACATTGATTTGCAGGCCATCGGGCTGCTTCGTCTGGTAGAGATTGTAGCCGAGCACGGCCGCCGTGACGACCAGAGCACCGATGATCAGAAACAATACGTTGCGGCTAATAGACATTTTCTTCCTGAACCACTTGGTTGACGGCGAGAAAAACCCCGCACGTAGGGCGCGCGGGGTGCTTCAGTGCGCTGCCGGCGCACCGCTCGGATAATGCAGTTCGAGGGAACTGGTTCCCTTTAGGCGCGCGCCGCACTGGAAAGACTGGAGCCGGGTCTGGTCAACCAGCCGTCGGACCGGCTTGCCGGCCCCGGGCCAGCGTGTCGGACGGCGCTTCATGGAAGGTCGCACGGTAAGCTGCGGCAAACTCCCCCAAATGGTGAAAGCCTTGGGCGCGCGCGCATGTGGCGACGGTGGCGCCGCTGCCCTTGAGAAGGCGAGACCGCGTCGCCCACAATTTTTTCAGGCGAATGTATTGATGCAGGCTCATGCCACGCACCTTGCTGACGGCGCCGCCGAGCGTCCGGATCGAGACGCCAAACTCGCCGGCGAGATCGGCGGTATAGATCGGAGCAGTTGGATGTGCTGCGACGTAATCGTCGATCCGTTGCACAAGTTTGATCGATCGCTCGCCCTGGACGGACGCACTCCGGTCCGAGAGCGGATCGATGCGAAACAGATCGTCGAGTGCGAGCAGCAGGCCTTCCTGGAGATGGGCGGCGACCTCGGTCGTTTCGAACAGGGCCGGCTGCACCGACGCGGTTCGCAGAATGTCGAGCAGGAGCTGCCGTATGTGGAGCAAAGCGGGGCGGTTCGCGCCATAGGCCCGCAAATCGTGCGCCTGATCGAACCAGCCCCGGTCGCTCATGCCGGGTGAGAAGATGATCATCGCATGATGATTGGTCCGGCGCTCGACGAAATGGCATTCATCGCTGCCGCGGAGCGCGATGAAGAAACGCGCGTCCAGATCCATGCCCTTGGAATTGACCTGAAGGTCGTCCGTCATGGGCAGGATCACCATCCCCCCGGGCATCCGATAGGCGGCGTCGAGGATGCGCGCGAACGAGCGCATCATGACGATGCGGCAGCCGGGCAGGGAGACGACAGCGCGAGCCGCCGCGAAATTCCGGACGTCGAGCGGAATGCTTCTCGCATCCTCCATCGACTCGATCGGCCGAAACGCATCGACGTCGGCAAAGCCGATCAATTGAAGCGCCGAGGATGGGGCGAGGGCGTCGAACAACATGCGTGCGGCCGGCTGCTGCAATATGACAATCAAATGAACGTCGGAACATCGCCATCAATGGCGAAACATCGCGCTTCAGTAAACCGGATTCCGGGCCGTAGTATTGCGGACATCATGGCATGAAGCCGGCGGATCGATGTCGTCGTCAGCGGTCTCGAGTCATCGGCTGGCCGGAGGCGAGGTCGATGAAATGCAGCCGCGTGCAGGCGGGACAGGCGAAGGAGGCAAAGCTCTGCGCCTCCTGTCTCTGTTGCTTCTCAAGATGTGTCTGCACGTTCATGCCCGTCTGGGGACATCGAAAAACGATCAAATCGACCATCGTCGGAGAATGACGGCGTAGCGGATTTCGTCTTTGATCTAGATCAGTTTTGGAATGACTCCAGACCAACATCCTTGATCTCGCAAAAGCGAAGGGGCCCCGGAGGGCCCCTTTAGAATTACCAGCGGCGATAGCGTGGTCCGTAATAGCGAGGCCCACCGTAAAGGCGCGGTGCATATCGGGGACCGTAGTAGGGCCGCGGCGCGTAGTATCCATAGTAGTTCGGGCGCCAGAAACAGCGTCCCCAGGCGTCACAGACCATGCGGACCTGCTCGACGTCGGAAACCTGCGGCGTCGCAGGAGCAGGCGCGATGGGCATGGCGGACGCCGCCGATGATGCGACCAACGCACCCAGCAGGGTCGCGGCGACGAGGCCAATTCTAAGCTTCATGATGTCTTTCTCCGCTTACGCAATACAGGGATATCGAAGTTTGTTCTGATCAAATTGTGGCGGGGGCGAAATGTAATGCTGATGAACAGGTCTTCTCAGCCAGCCCGCCGCAGGCCTGACCTTTAGCTCCGCCAGACTATCCCAGGTTCGCGCTCTTGACCAATGCTGCGCTTGCGTTTGCGCTCCGCAGGACATCGCCACCATCCTTGATCCCGCGCAATTCACTGGTGCGGCTTCGTCCGTAAGCTGGCCTCGTGGCCAACCTTTCGAGCAATTCGAAGAGCAGGCTCGCGAGGTCGCTTTGGAGCTGTGCAATGGACAAAATGAGAATCGACAAGGGTGACTGGCTGGTCGTGTGCGACGGGCGCAAGGCGCTCATTCTGGAAAACCTCGGCGACGAGATGTTTCCGAACCTCCACACCAGGGAGGTGCACGAGCAGCCCAATTCCTCGACCAGCGCGCAAGGGACCGACGCGCCGGGCAGGCTCCATGGCGCGGCCGGCACCGCGCGCAGCTCGGTGGAGCAGACTGATTGGCACGACGAGGCCGAGCGCGCCTTCCTGCGCAGCCTGGCCGGACGGCTCGATGCCGCCGTCAGCTCAGGCGAGACCTCGGCCTTGACCATGGTGGCCTCGCCGCGCGCGCTTGGGATGATCCGCGCCGACTATTCGGATGTGGTGCGCAAGGCACTCCAGGGCGAGGTCGGCAAGGACCTCGTCAAACTGCCGGTCTACGAAATCGAGAAGCAATTGCTGCTGTCGGGCGCCGCCAAATAGCGGCCCCCGCGGCGCGCCTGCGCCCCTCAGTAGCAGGGGTGCCGGCGGCGGTCCTGGCCGACATAGGCGGCTGCGCTCTGGTAGCAATGGTTGGTCGACGGGCCGTCGTAAAAGGCGAACGTCCCGGGCGTGATGCCGGGCCCGTAATTGTGGAGATAGCTGATCGGGTAGGGCAGCGGGTTCGTGGTATAGCGGTGGTACCGGTGATGTCCCCGTGCCTCTGCGAGGCCAGGGGCAAGAATCGCGGCCGACAGGGCAGCAATCGCGGCTACAAGCTTCAACTTGCTCATCTCGAATCTCCGGAACCCGCACGAATAGGTCAGCCGTTTATAGCCAGTTCGGGCGGCCGGAACACCCGTCTGCAGCCCGGAAATCGGGGCCAATCCCGCAGATTCCCGGGTGGGTGTGACAGAATTGCCGGTTCTGTGGTCCGGACTTGCCCATTTTTGGCCTTTTCGAGATGCTTAACGAATTCCCCACACAAGTATGACCAAAGAGAATTCGGTTAAATATCCTGTTGCCGGCCCGGGGATCATCTTGAGGGTCCTTCGAGGCCGGTCCATTCCTGAAGGCTTTCGCCGTCACCTCGCCATGCGCATCACGCTTCTGAGCCTGCTGTTGCTCTCGGTCGTCGCCGCCACGCCGGCGCGGGCCGAGCTGCACATTACCCGCGACCACGGCGGCTATGTCGAGGAGTACAAGGCCAAGTACAAACGCGTCCGCGAAAAGGGCGAGCGCGTCATTATCGACGGCATCTGCAATTCGGCCTGCACCTTGGTGCTCGGCATCGTGCCGATGAACAAGATCTGCGTGACGCCGCGCGCCAGCCTCGGCTTCCACCAAGCCTACTACGACAAGGCCTTCACGTTCGGCATCAAGGTCACCAGCGCGGAGGGGACGTCCGACCTGATGGCCTATTACCCCGACACGGTGAAGGACTGGATCCGCCGCAATGGCGGGCTCACCACCGACATGAAAAAGATCAAGAACGGCGTCGAGCTCTGGAAGATCATCGATCCCTGTCCGGACGAATGGTGAGCGGCTGAGCCGTCTGGTCCGTCGCAGCGCAGCATCGTCCGGACGAAATTGGCCGAAATTCGCATTGCCGCATTGGCCCCGGGTGGGGCAATGAGGCGGCAATGAATCATAATCAAGAAGCCCTGACCGCCCGCGCCGCGCCGATCCTGTTCGTCCTGCTCTGGAGCACGGGCTTCATCGGCACCAAATACGTCGTCAACAATGCCGATCCCCTGACCTATCTCGCCATCCGCATGGCGTTCGTGGTCGGTCTGATGGGAATCATCGTCGCGATTGCGCGGCCGAAATGGCCGGACCGTATCGGTATCGCGCACAGCGCCGTCGCGGGCATTCTCGTCCATGGCTTCTATCTCGGCGGCACCGCAATCGCGATCGCGCATTCGATTCCGGCAGGGCTCTCCGCGCTCATTCCGGGCCTTCAGCCGATCCTGACCTCGACCATCGCCAACCGCTGGCTCGGGGAGAAGGTGACGCCGGTGCAATGGGCGGGGCTCGTCCTTGGCCTCGGCGGCGTCGTGCTGATCCTGCACGGCCGTCCCATGACCGGCGAAGCCGGGCTCGGCTGGCTTGCCTCCGTCGTCTCGCTGATCAGCATCACGCTCGGCACGCTCTATCAGCGCCGCTATTGCAACCACATCGACTGGCGCGCCGGCAATCTCGTGCAGTACGTCTCCGTCACGATCTTCTTCGCGATCGGCGCCTTCCTGTTCGAGGACCGCGTGGTGCACTGGACGCGCGAGTTCATGCTGGCGCTGGCCTGGCTCGCCGTGGCCCTCTCGATCGGGTCGATCGGGCTGCTGTACTGGCTGATCCGCCATGCCGCCGCCACTTCTGTTGCAAGCCTGTTCTATCTGGTGCCCGCCGTGACGGCGCTGATGGCTTATCTGCTGTTTGGAGAAAAGCTCGATGCGCTGGCGATCGCCGGCATGGTGATGTGCGCGGCTGCGGTGTTTGTGGTCAACCGACGCTTCTAGGACCGGCGGGCCGGGCCGCCGGAATACATCCCTGACGTGCGCGGCAAGATCGTGCTAGGGTCGGCGCATTTCAGTGGCCCTTTTACAGGTGATTTCCATGAAGAAGGCGAGACGCGCGTTGCTTGGCAGGTCCCTGAAGCCGGTCCGGATTGCCTGCATCAACTACGCGGAGCCGACGATCAGCGGCCGCAAGATGGCCAGGCTCACAGCGGCGCTCCAGAAATGCTACGACAAGCACTTCCTGCCGGTGTGGGGCTATCCGGTCGACCTCTATGTCAGCGAAAAGCCGAAGCCGGGCGAGTGGCAGCTGGTCTATTTTGACGAGGCCTCCCACAAGAACATGCTCGGCCGCCATGAGCTGACGCATCGCCGCCAGCCGATCTCAAAGATCTTCGTCAGGGCGCTGGGCGATGAGCCGGTCAGCGTGGCGGCCTCGCACGAGCTGTTCGAGATGGTGCTCGATCCCATGGCCAATCTCTGGGCCGACAAAAACCCGAACACCCAATATGCCTATGAGGTCTGTGACGCCGTGGAAGAGGACACCTTCTTCGTCGCCGGCTTCGAGATGTCGAACTTCGTCCATCCGTCCTGGTTCGAACCGTTCAAGCATCCCCGGGGCACCAAGTTCGACCACAAGGGAACGCTGAAAGAGCCGTTCTCGATGACCGAGGGTGGCTACGTCATCAAGAAGGTCAACGGCAGGAAGGTGATCAAGGCGTTCGGCTCGCCCGAGAAGCGTCGGCGCTTCAACGCCGAGGACCGGCGCGGTCATCGCAGCGAATTCCGCGATCCGCAGGGCGAGCATCACCCGGGCCGGCGTGCAGCCAAGCGGCGAGGGTAGGGCATCGCTGGAGCCGTCTCCGGGCGCGTCCGCCCCCGGAGACCTCGGCGGTGAGATCAGCGCTTGGCCTTCTTGGCCTTCTTTTTCGACTTGGTCGCCTTCTTGGCAGTCTTCTTTGCCGTTTTCTTGGCGGCCTTCTTCGACGACTTCTTTGCAGCTTTCTTCGAAGCCTTCTTGGTGGCCTTCTTCGAAGTTTTCTTCGCAGCCTTCTTGGCTTTCTTCTTGGAAGCCTTCTTCGGCGCTACTTTCTTCGCAGCCTTCTTGGCGGCCTTCCTGACCTTCTTCACCGCAGTGACAGCTGCGTCCTTGGTCGCTTCCACGGCGGCGGTGATCGTGTCCATCGCCTGTTCGGTGATCGGCTTGTCGTCGTCCATAGTGTCCCCCACGGTTTGCATGGAGCGATGACGATAGCGCGTTTCATAATTGTGTCAAAGCAACGCTCAACCTTTGCGGATCTTGGCGTAGGCGGCGAGCGCGCGCTCTCGTCCCTTGGCATGATCGACGATCGGCTGCGGATAGGTCTTGCCGAGCGTGACGCCGGCGCTCGCAAGCTCGATCGGCGTGGCCTCCCAGGGCTTGTGGATCAACTTGGCCGGCACGTCCTTTAGCTCGGGCACCCAGCGCCGGACATAGGCTCCATCCGGGTCGAATTTCTCGCCCTGGAGCACCGGATTGAACACGCGGAAATAGGGCGCCGCGTCGGCGCCGCAGCCGGCGACCCACTGCCAGTTGGCGGGATTACTGCCGGCATCCGCATCGACCAGCGTGTCCCAGAACCAGCTTTCGCCGTCGCGCCAGTCGATCAGGAGGTGCTTGACCAGAAATGAGGCGACCACCATTCGCACCCGGTTGTGCATCACGCCCGTGTGCCAGAGCTCGCGGAGGCCGGCGTCAACGATGGGATAGCCGGTGCGTCCGCGCTGCCAGGCGGCGAGCGCCTTGGCGTCGGGCTTCCATGGGAAGCCGTCGAAATTCGCTTGCAGGTTTTTGGTGGCAAGGTTGGGGTGGTCGTGGAGCAGGTGCCGGCAGAACTCACGCCAGCCAAGCTCGCTCAGGAACTTGTCGACACCGGGTCCGATCGCAGGGTTCTCCGCCGCGGCGAACCGCGCGGCGTGCCAGACCTGGCGCGGGCTGAGCTCGCCGAACCTCAAATGCGGTGACAGATGTGAGGTGCCCTCGCGGTCCGGGCGGTCGCGATCGCCGACATAGCCTTGTGCAGTGTGCTTGAGGAAATTGCGCAGGCGGGCGCGGGCGGAGGCTTCGCCGGGGGTCCATGTCTCGTGCAGGCCGCCGGCCCAATCGGGCTTGCGCGGCTCGAGCTTCCAGGTCTCCAGCGCCTCGCTGGCGACTGTAGGCGCAGGACGCAGCTCCTTCGGTGCCGGCAATGGCTTCGGCGGATCGCCGAGCGCCAGCACGCGCCGCCAGAATGGCGTGAACACGCGCAGGCCGCGGCCTTCCTTGTTGCGGATCGCCGCGGGCGGAACGAGCAAGTCGCCCGGGAAACTTTGCGAGTCCACGCCGATCTTTGCCAGCGCTGCTTCGAGCTGCCGCTCGATCGCCTGATGCGACGCCTGTGCGATCTCATTCCAGTAGACAGTGCGGGCTCCGCTCTCGCGGACCACCTCCGCGATCACCCTGGCCGCCGGCCCCTTGCGCAGGATCAGCGATCCGCCGCGCGTGGCAATGTCGGCGCCGAGCGCCCTCAGCGACTGCGCCAGCCACCAGCGCGCCGCGGCGCCCGGCGCTCGCCCGGCCGCGTCGTCCAGCACATAGAGGCAGATCACCGGCGCCCTGGTCGTCGCAGCGGCCTTGGCGGCAGCGTGGAGGGCCGGGTGGTCGGACAGGCGGAGGTCGTCGCGAAACCAGACGATGATGGGCGGAGCACTTGGCGTGGTCCTTGGCGTAGTTCTGGGCGTGGTCAGGGTGGCCTCGTTAACGATTTGGAAAGCATGTCGCGCGGCGGCGATTGGAACCGCCGTTAATGTGACCGTAAGCCGATTGCACGAATATGCAGGAATTACGGAGGTAATTTCATTCATGTACGGACGAGCAACGGCGAAGTTTCTGCCGCAATTCAAGCTTGGCACCAAGGCGCTGCTGTGCGCCGTGCTGCTGATCGCTATGAATACGGCGCTCGTGGTCGGCGCCGGCTATTGGTCGCTCAGCTCCGCTTTCAACGATCGCGCGCTCCGCGACATCGAGGTGAGTTTGCGCACGCTGGCGCTGGCCTTTGCCGAAATCGTTCCCGATGCGAAGATCACGATGCGGGATGGCGCGGTCGCGCGCGCCGAGATTCCCAAGATGCCGGACTTCAAGGATCACGCCATCGTCGATCGCGCGGTGTCCTATGTCGGCGGCAACGCGACCCTGTTCGTGTTCGACGATGCGAGCGGGCAGTTCGTGCGGCGCTCGACCAACGTGAAGAAGGAAAATGGCGACCGTGCCGTCGGGACCCAGCTTGCCGCCGATCACCCGGCGCAGGCGCTGCTGCGTCGTGGCGAGGCCTACAAGGGCCCGGCCACCCTGTTCGGCAAGTCCTTTATGACCGCCTATTTCCCGGTCGCCGACGCCAGCGGCAAGGTCGCCGGCATCCTCTATGTCGGCATCCCGATGGCCCAGTTCGAGAGCATGCTGGCCCAGACGATCGAGAGCATGGCGGCTGCCGCCGGCCTCGCCGCGTTGCTGGTGCTGGTCCTGACCTTGCTGGTCGTCCGCCGTGTCACCAAGCCGCTCACCTCGGTCACGCGCTCGCTGACCGCGCTCGCCGAAGGCCAGAGCGACGTCGAGATCGATTGCGAAAATCGCGCCGACGAGATCGGCGAAATCGCCCGCACGGTCGCGGTGTTCAGGAGCAATTCGCAGGAGCGGGCGCGGATGCGCAGCGAGCAGGCGGCGGCTTCGGCCGCAGCCGCCGAGCAGCGCAAATCCGAGCTGCGCAATTTCGTCGAGGAGTTCCGTGGCGGTGTCGGCGGCATTCTCGACAAGGTGCTGACATCGTCAGGGGAATTCGAGCGGACGGCGCGGCAGCTTACCGACACCGCGCGCTCCACCGCCGATCTGTCGGCGCGCTCGGCCGGAGCTTCCGAAAATGCCTCCGAGCACGTGCGTTCGGCGGCGTCGGCCTCGGACGAGCTGTCTCAATCGATCTCCGAAATCACCCGGCGGGTGCAGGAATCGAACGTCATTTCCGCCGAGGCCGTGCGGCAGGCCGAGGCGACCGATCAGCGCATCGCGCAGCTCTCCGAGGCAGGCGCGCGCATCGGCGATGTCGTCAAACTGATCACCTCGATCGCCGAGCAGACCAATCTGCTGGCGCTGAACGCGACCATCGAGGCCGCGCGCGCGGGCGATGCCGGCCGCGGTTTTGCGGTGGTAGCCCAGGAGGTCAAGACGCTCGCCGGCCAGACCGCGAAGGCGACCGACGAGATCTCGAACCAGATCGCCAGCATGCAGCTTGCGACCGAGGAATCGGTTGTCGCCATTAAGGCGATCAGCCAGACCATCGAGCGTATCAGCGGCATCGCGGGCTCGATCTCGGCGGCGGTCGAGCAGCAGAAGAGCGCGACCCAGAACATCGTCGCCAGCGTTCGCGCGGCGGTATCGGGCACGGCCGATGTCGCCGTCAACGTCCGTCAGGCCGCCCAGGGTGCGAACGAGACGGGTGAGACGTCCAGCCGGATGTTTGCCTCCGCGCAGGCGTTGTCGGGCGAGAGCCTGCATCTGAAAGCTGAGGTCGAGGGCTTCCTCGAACGCGTGCGCGCGGCGTAAGAGCTAACATCGTCATCCCGGGCGATGCTGACGCATCGCCCGGAATGACAGTTGGGTTATTTCGGCTGCGGCACGATCCGGATGTAGGGCTTCGGCTCCTTCCAGCCCTGCGGGTAGATCGTCTTGGCCTCGTCATTGGAGACCGAGCCCGCGATGATGACGTCGTCGCCCTGCGACCAGTCGGCCGGGGTCGCGACGCGGTGCTTGGCGGTGAGCTGGAGCGAGTCGATGACGCGGAGGATCTCCTGGAAGTTCCGGCCCGTCGTCATCGGATAGACCAGCACCAGCTTGATCTTCTTGTCCGGCCCGATGATGAAGACGTTGCGGACGGTCTGGTTGTCAGCGGCGGTGCGGGTGAGGGGATCGCCCGAGATCGCGGCCGGCAGCATGCCGTACAGCTTGGAGACGTTGTAATCGGTGTCGCCGATCATCGGATAGTTCGGGGCCGCGCCTTGCGTCTCCTTGATGTCCTCCGACCATTTGGCGTGGCGATCGACCGGATCGACCGAGAGGCCCATCAGCTTGACGCCGCGCTTGTCGAATTCCGGCTTGAGCTTGGCGAGCGCGCCGAGCTCGGTCGTGCAAACCGGCGTGAAGTCCTTCGGGTGCGAGAACAGCAGCGCCCAGCTATTGCCGATCCAGTCGTGGAACTTGATCTTCCCTTCGGTGGTCTCGGCTTCGAAATCGGGGGCGGTGGCGCCGATCGGAAGTGTCATGGTTCTACCTCATGCTATTGAATTTACTTGAGAATTCATCTTTGACCGTCATGACCATTATAAGGTCTTCGCGATCCCAAGTGAACGCTAACTGAACCGCTTCAAGTAAAATGTGAATTCCTTCTTTGAAGGCCTGATTTCCTAGCACCTTTTTGTTACAGCGGCGCCTGCGGCGAAACATCTCCACCGGGGCTATACGGGCGTAATTGCCCCGAGAAAGCCTTTTATGACTTCCATCACGCTCGCCCCGTCGCTTCCAGAACCAAAATGGTCCTGACAGCGACCAATTGGCAACTATCTCGAAAAGTCGCGATCCCCGTACCGAATCATTAACCACCCCTTTACGCCGGCATGAAAATGCTGGCCGATCAGAAGAAATCTGGAAGTGAACTATGTCTGCCGCTGCGCATAAGTCTGTTGAGTCGCCGTCCCTCGAACCGTCCTGCCGCGATACCTCGGCCCATGCACTGACCATCGTGCGCGACGGCGTGATCACGGGCGAAGGCCCGACCACCAAGGGAAGGGTGCACTTCTCCCGCTCGCTCGATGCCGATGACACCGCCTGGTGCGTCCGCATTCTCACCGCCTCGGCCGTCAACGACCAGCCGGTCAGCCGTGCTGAAGCCGAAGCGCTGTTCGAGATCAACGAAGCCGCAACCGAGCGCACCGATGGTGGCCGGTTCGACGATTTGCTGGCCAAGGCGGTCGCCCATTATGCGGCGAGCGCCTCGGGCTTGAACGTGCCGCCGCGCAGCGTCGCGCTGTCGGCCGAGTCCGATATCGAGGGGTGGGCGCCGTCCTATGCCTCCAAGGTCAACAGCGAAATGCTGGAGTGGATCGCCGGCCAGATGCGCGGCAAGCGCCAGAACAACCGTCGCCTGATGGCGATGGTGGCGACCTTCCTGGGCGCCACCGCGCTGCCTCTGGCGGGCCAATTGCCGAACGTGTTCGACATCGGCATGTGAAATTCCGTGCCTCTCACGAGGACGCATTTGAACGGCGGGGTTATTTCCCCGCCGTTTTTTGTTTGCCGGTGTCCAACTCGAGGCCGAGCGTGCGGCCCGGGAAACCGGCAGTGTCGAAATAGCGCTGGCTGCCGACGCGCTGGAAGTTAAGCACGGTCTGAAGGCCGTTCTCTGACTTCTTCGACTTCTCGACCCCCTTGTACGCCTTCGGAACGAGGCCGTTGGGCAACGCCTCGGACATCACACGGCCGACGAGGCCGCCGTTCTGCGATGGGCGCAGGCCGAGGAGCTGGGCGGCCGTCATGCCGACGTCGGCATTGCTGACCGGGATCTCGCTGACATAGCCGGTTTTGAAGTCCGGACCGATCGCGGCCATGAAGTTCATGGTGTCGCCGCGGCTGAAGCTGCCATGCATGCCCTGGCCCTGGCGCAGCACGGTGTCGGCGACGTGCACCGAGCAGTTGGTCGGCGCCTCGCCGCAATCGCTGGCATAGGAGCGGAAGTTGACGACGATCGCCGGCGTCGGCGTCGCCGCCTTGCCGCGCAGGTTGACGCTCGACAGCGGCAGCGTGCCGGGGAAGCGGCCGAGCGAGTCGTCGACGAACAGGCCGGAGACGTAATCCTGCTCGAGCAGGACCTTGACGGTCTTGGCCGCCAGCTTCTTGTCCTTGTTCGGCAAATAGATCAGGTCGGAGCCGCCATTGGTGGCGACGATGAGATCGGGCTTTTCCGGATCCTTGCCGAGCACGCCGTTGCCGGCCTTGGGGTGCTTGTTGCCCTCGACCTTGGCGTTCTTGTCGTTGGGATCGAACAGCGGCAGGTCGAGCGCCTTGGCAAGGTCGAGCGCCAGAAAGCCCATCGGCAAAAAGTCCTTCGGCGTGTCGTCATAGCTGACCTTGGCCGAGGGGCTGGTCTTGCTTTCCTTGGAGATGGTCGAGAAGCCGTGGTCGGCTTGGACCATGATGTTGGTGTTTGCGGCAAGGCCGAGCTCGTCCAGCGCCTTGCGGAGCTGGGCGAGATTGTTGTCGGCATTCTTGATGCCGGCCATCGAGGTCGGCCCGTTGATGCCGGGCATGATCTGGTTGAGGCTGTCGCCGGTGTTGTGCTGACTGCCGTCGGGGTCGCGCGACCAGAACACCAGCACGAACGGCTTGTTGCGCGCCTTGAACATCGGCAGCACGACCTTGGCCGCGACGTCGGCGAAATAGGCCTGCTGCGCAACGTTGGCCGCCGTGGTGCCGGGCGTCTTGGCATCGCCCGCCTTGGAGTTGTCGCCGCGCGGCGGCGTGGCGAGGGGCAGGCCTGCCTTGGTGAGAGCGGCCTTGATCTCGTCCGACAGCGCCACGCCGTTCTTGCCGCCTGTGGCGTCGTCGAACACGACCGAATGCAGGCCGGCCTTTTCGGGCTTGTCGGTGTGGTCGAACTGATAGGTCGGACCATGCTTGCCGAGCGCGGCGGTGCTGTAGCCCTTGTCGCGGGCCAGCTTCAGGATCGTGTCCTCGTTGAGGTAGTCGCCCTTGAAATGCTCGTCGATGTCGCCGAGCACGGCGTCGTTCTCGATGAAGGGGACGACGGTGTCGCCTGCGGGCACCGAGGTATAGTTGGTCCAGATCGTGTTGGAGAACACGCCGGTGTCGCCGAGATAATGGCCGGTCGACATCGCCGAGCCGTTGGCCATGGTGAAGGTCGGGAATAGCGAGTGCGAATTCTTGAAATTGACGCCCTTGTCGCGGATTTCGGCCATTGCCGGGGCGGTCTCGGGTGTTACCTTCAGCGCCCGCAGACCGTCGGGAATGAACAGGATCAGGTTGCGGGGCGTGTTGTTCTCTGCGGAGGCAGGTCCGGTCGAAAGTCCGGCGGACAACACTGTCAGTCCGGCTGACAGCAACACCAGTGAACGGCGCATCAAAATCTCTCCCTGCGAGGCGGCTTGGCCGCCAACCGCGGCCCCCGGCTTCGTTTAGTTTCGCTGCATGACGGTTTTGTTACAAGAGCGGAGCGGCATGTAAAGAAGGGCAGGGACGGTCCGCGTGTCCCGGACGCGCTGCAGCGCACGGCCAAGAGGCGTTGCGCAGCGTCCGGGGTACGAGACAGGAATTTTGGCGGGCAGCTGCTTCAGCATCATCATTGCGAGCGCAGCGATGCAATCCAGAGTCTTTCCGCGGCGGCAGACTGGATTGCTTCGCTGCGCTCGCAATGACGGAGTGAGTGGCTGGCAGCGTCGCGCTTCGATTCGCATTCCGAGTGGCAGACACACCTTCGCCCTCTCGCGGATTGTTTTGCCCGAGCTTTGCTTCGTCGCCTCACCCTCAATTGAAAGAGGGCGCAGGGAAGACCGGGTGCCGGCTGGCACCCGCGGTCCACTGTGCGAGATTGTCGTGAACAAGATTGCACAGCGGCATACAGGTGTCGCCCAACATCCGGCCTTCCCTGCGCAGTGGCTTTACGGCTTATGTCGCGCTCTCCCCGGGGAGCGATGCACTATTGCCCCCGTCGCCTTGCGGATGGCTGATGCGTGTGCCCGGTTGAGCCACCACATCACCGCAACGCTTGGCGCACAGACCTCGGGCGCCAGGACCACACGATTTTGCCGTACGCCGATCACACCGGTCGTGTGCGCGAGGCCTTCACTCACGGTTACCCGCCCTGCAAAGCCGTTCGCGCCGATGTGACTAACGTCCACCGCCGTCCGGCCCGCGTTCGTGACGATCGCGATACGCCCCTCTTCCTTGGGCCGGAGTGAGAAATGTCTAACAAAAATCCGAATTCTAATAAAGAGGAATATTTTACCGCCGGTCCGTTGACCCCGGACTTGGGTGTTTCGTCTGAAATGACGCAAGGAATTGTGCCCGGAGCGTTCAATCCGGCGCCGTCGGCACCGGCGTATTCTGCGCGACCGCCTTGGCCGGCGTTGCCGTCGCCGAATTGCGGCCGCCATTGGCCAGGTTGCGGCGAAGCGATGGCGGCGCCGCCTGCAGGGCGAAGATGATCGCGATCTGGGTCCGGTTCTGGAGGCGGTATTTGCGCATGATGTTGCCGATATGCGCGCGCACCGTGTTCTCCGAGATCTTGAGCTCGTACGCGATGTTCTTGTTCTGCAAGCCGCGTGCGATCAGCATCATCAGGTCCCGCTCGCGTGGCGTTGGTGTGATCGAATGTTTCGGATCCGGACTCATGACTGCTCCTCCGTGGCCTTTGGTCGATGCGAACACCCCAGCATATTCTCACTCCGTCTTGAGTGCCTCGATCGGGCTGAGCTTGGATGCCTTGTGGGCGGGATAAAAACCGAAGATCAGGCCGGTCGCGATCGAGAAGGCGAGGGCAAGGCCGATCGCCTGGCCGTCGATCGAGGTGATCCATCCTGCCATGCGAGCGACCGTCATCGAGAGCGTGACGCCGGCACCGACGCCGATCGCGCCGCCGAGCAGGCAGAGCACGAGGGCCTCGCAGAGAAACTGAAGACGGATGTCCCGCATCCGCCCGCCAAGCGCGCGGCGGATTCCGATCTCACGCGTGCGCTCGGTGACCGACACGATCATGACGTTCATGATGCTGATGCCGCCAACGAGCAGCGAGACCGAGGCGATGGCGACGAGCAGGAGCGCAACGGTGCGGATCGCTCCCTGCTGCGCTTCCATGGCGGCGGCCGGATCCTGGACCTTGAAGTCGTCCTCCTGGCCAGCGGGAATACGGTGGCGCTGCCGCAGCAGGTTTTCGATCTCCGTTCGCGCCCCCGCCATCTGTCCGTCCGCGGCGACCTTGGCGATGATGTAGGCGACCGAATCCCGGTTGATGTTGCTTGCGCTGCCGAGGAAGCGCAACTTGGCCGTGGTGAGCGGCACGAAGGCGACGTCGTCCTGCGCCGGTCCCTTGCGGTCGAGAACACCGACCACTTCGAGCGGCACCTTCATGATCCTGATCTGTGCGCCGATCGGGTCCTCGCCGGGCGCGAACAGCTCATGCGCCACCGTGCTGCCGAGGATCACGACCTTGCCGGCTCCTGCCTCCTCGCTTCCCGAAAAATAGCGCCCGGTCGCAAGCTGCCAGTCGCGCACCATGAAGTGCCCGGTCGTCGTCCCGTTGATGGTCGTGTTCCAGTTCTTGCTCTCGTGAATGATTTGGGCCGTTCCTGCAATCGAGCCGGCCGCAGCCTGGATCTCGGGGATCTGCTCGAGGATCGCCTGCACGTCACTCTCGGTCATGGTGAGCTTGCTGCCATCCTTGAGACGTACGCCGCCCTGGTAGACCGCGCCGGGGTTGATCATCAGCACGTTGGCGCCGATCGAGCGGATCTGCTCCTGCAGCCGAAGCTGCGCGCCGGACCCGATCGCAAACACGGTCACGATGGAGGCAACGCCGATCACGATGCCGAGCATGGTGAGGATGCTGCGCAACGGATTGAGGCGCAAGGCGTGCAACGCGATCTGGAAGCCCTGGAGCATCGTCATGGCGCAGCGCTCCGTTTCGGCAGGATCGGGACCAGCGTTTCGTCACCGACGAGCTCGCCGTCATGCAGGCGGATCGTGCGCCCGCACTGGGTCGCGATCCCTGGATCATGCGTGATCATCACGATGGTCTGGCCGGTCCGGTTGAGCGCGGCGAACAGGGCCAGTATCTCGGCGCCGGTACGGCTGTCGAGCGCGCCGGTCGGCTCGTCGGCGAGCACGATCAGCGGAGAGGCGATCAGGGCGCGCGCGATCGCGACGCGCTGCTGCTCGCCGCCCGAGAGCTGCCGCGGGAAGTGGTGGGCCCGGTGCACCATGCCGACGGCCTCCAGGCTCTGCTCGGCGCGGGCCAGACGTTCCTTGCGGCCGATGCCGCAATAGACCAGCGGCAGGGCCACGTTCTCGATCGCATTGTGGCGCGCGAGCAGATTGTAGGACTGGAATACGAAGCCGATGCTGCGGGCGCGCAGGGACGACCGGTGGTCTTCCGAGAGATCGGCAACGTCGGTTCCCTCGAGATAGAGCGCGCCCTCGCTCGGCAGGTCGAGCAGCCCTAGCATGTTCATCAGCGTCGATTTTCCCGAGCCGGACGGTCCCATCACCGCGACGATCTCGCCTCGTTCGATGTCGAAGCTGACATTGCGCACCGCAGCCACCGCCACACCGTCGGCGCGATAGGTCCTGGAGACCGACTGCAGGCTGATGAGGGGCGGGTGGGCCGTCATGATCCGAACCTGATGCCGAGAAACTCCATGCCGGCCGGCCGGATGGCCTGGCCCACAGCGACCTGACTGCCCTCGACGAGGTCTCCGCTCCTGAGCGCGACCTGTTCGGTGCCGGTCGCGCCGACGGTGACGGGAATGCGCCGGAGTGAGCCGCTTGCGGTGCGTGCCCACACCCCGCTGCGCGCCGCGGCATCCGGCTGCGTGCCGGAGGGCTGGAAGCGCAACGCGGCAAGCGGCACTTTCAGCACGTCGTCCTGCCGCTCGATCACGATCTTCACGAGGGCCGTCATGCCGGGCAGCAACGCGCCGTCGAGGTTGGAGGTCGCCAGGACGACGGTGTAGGTCACGACGTGCTGCTGGTTCTGCGGTGCCTTGCGCACCTGCCGCACCACCGCCTCGAAGCGGCGGTCCGGGTAGGCGTCCACAGTGAAATGGGCGCGCTGTTCGGGCGCGATGCGCCCGATATCGGCTTCGTCGACCTGCGCGTGGATTTCCATGTCCTCCAGCCGGTGCGCGACCACGAACGTGGTCCGCGATTCCAGTCCGACCGCGAGCGTCTGGCCCTCGTTGACGAACCTGCCGACGACGACGCCATCGATCGGCGAGCGAATCACGGTGCGGTCGAGATCGGCCTGGGCCGCAGCGAGAACGGCCGCCTTCTCCGGCACGGCCATTCGTGCCTGCTGCAATTCCGCCTCGATCCGGCGGATATCGGCCTGCGCGCCGTCGACTGAGTAGGCGTTCAGGGACATGAGGACTTCGGCTTCGCGCTCTTGGGCAAGCCTCGCGGTGAACTCCGTCTGGGCGTCATCCACCGCCGTTATCGCCACGACGTTTTGTGACTGTAGAGCCAGCTTGCGTTGCAAGGTCTTCTGCGCCGACGCCTTGACCGCCTGCGCGCTGTCGAGCTTGGCCACGAGTACGTCTCTGCTGCCCCTGGCGTTTTGCAGATCGATCCTGGCGCGGTCGAGCTTGGCCCGCTCGATGTCGACAAAGGAGTTCGCCACCGCCACGGCCGCCCTGGCTTCATCGACTTTGGCCGCAAAGCTGCGCGGATCGATCAGGGCGAGCGGCTGATCCTTGCTGACAGTGTCGTTGAAATCGACATAGACCCGGGCGAGCTGCCCGGATAACTGGGAACCCACCTCGATCGTCTTGACCGGCTGCAGGGCTCCGGTGACGGTGATGGTCTGCTCGATGCTGCCGCGCTGGATTGAGGCATAGCGGAACACGGGGGCGTCCGATCCGAAACTTCGTGCTTCGGGCCCGACAGGTTTGAGCAGCCGTTGGGTCGATTCGTAGGCGCGGGCCGCCGCGGCCCCGGCCGCGTCGCCGATGACGGCCGGCCCCGCGGCGTAGACCGTGGCGAGGCCACATGCAGTTCCGAGCAAGGCAATAACTGGCACAAATCGCATATCAAAAACCCGCCTCTTGAAATGGCATCGTTGGCGGCACGGAGAAAGATCGCGCTATGGTTGTAAATCTCAGAAAACGCAGTCGATCGTCAGTGTGTCGCCGCTGCCGGGGCGACGGTCGGGCGCGCTTGATGATCCAGAAGTAAAGTCTGCGGGGTGCTATCTTTCGTGACTTGCCGGAAATGCATACGGAGCGTATCGATATCATGCGCGCGGTATCGAACTCGACAAGCTGACTGAACGTCCCGTCTGCTCTGGCCGAAGCGGCCAGCGCCCGGCGTTCAAGTCGGCACGTGGGTGGCGACGCCATGACGCAGTCGGCGATACCGAAGTTCCGACGCCAGATCGTCGTATTGTCGATATCGCGCATCGCCATGATGCCGCAGGTCGCCAGGGCGAATCCCCCCAATCACGAAACCCGATATGTGAACGCCTTCACTCGTCTTGAACGGGTGTTGGCCCTAAGACGTCGAAGCGGCGGACCGGAGCGACTCGCTCGATCCCCGCGAATTCATCCAAGCACCTTGATCTCGCTTGCAAGAAGAATGGATGGCTCGTTGCTTGTTCATCGAGCCCCAAGCCGGGGAGCCCGTTGCCATGAGTTCAGGTCAAGCTACAGTTTATGTCATTGACGACGAGATCCAGATTCGAACCGCGATCGGAAGTCTCTGCGAGGAGACCGGGCATCAGGTAAAATTGTTTGCATCGACCGACGAGTTTCTCGGGGAGACTATTTCCGGCGGGCCTTCATGCCTCGTGCTCGACGTCCGCTTTCCCGGCACCGCGCCGACCGGCCTCGAGCTTCAGCGCCGGCTCGCCGAGACGGGCGTGCTGATCCCGATCGTCTTCATCAGTGGCCATTCCGATGTCCGCGTCTCGGTCGAGGCGATGAAGCGCGGCGCAGTCGAGTTTCTTCCAAAACCCTTCCGCGAGCAGGAGATCCTCGACGCTATCAGGCACGGCATCGAGCGCGACCGCAGGCGGCTCGAACGCGAAGATAGCGTGCGCGAAGCGCGCCAGCGCGTCGAGACGCTCACGGCGAGGGAGCGCGAGATCATGCTGTTGATGGCCGAAGGTCTCGTCGCCAAGCAGATCGCGGCGAGGCTCGGGGTGAGCGAAGTGACGGCCAAGGTCCATCGCACCAGGATGATGCGGAAGCTGGAGCTTCGCTCGCCGATCGAGGTGGTGCGGTTGGTCGACAGCATGGGACGCGAAGACGAGACAACACGAACCGGCACGGGACAACCGTACAGCTAGTGCGCGGACACCTAAGGCGCCGCGCAACGTCTAGTCCGTACCGATTAGCATGAACTGCAGTCTGTCGCACGCAGCACGATCGGTTCAAAGTCTGTCCTGCGATGTCGGCCTCCTCCAAGACGGCATCCGAACCCAGTCAGAGATCTTAGCCAGAAAGGATATTCCATGCGCAAATTGTTTTTTGCTTCCGTTGCCGTGCTCGCCCTGTCCTCCGCCGCGCAGGCCGCCAACACCTCGACCACCGTGCAAGTGGGCGTCGTGAACGGTTCCAGCGTCTCGCAGCAGGGCCTCACCAACGACAGTTCGTCGACCAGCCAGCTCGGCATCATCAATAGCGCGACCACGATGCAGGGCACCAGCGCGGCCTCGCTCAACAACGGCAGCACGGTCAACCAGGTCGGCGTGCAGAACTCGGCGACGACCGGCCAGGTGGCGTTCGGCAACAACGGCAGCGCGATCACCCAGAACTCGTTCGGGCCTGCCGCGCTCCAGAACAACGCCGCTGCCGTCGGACAGCTCAGCGTGTTCGGCGTCAACGGCAGCACCGTCTCGCAGACGGCGCACTAAGCCAGCCCCGTTTGGCCGGACGCGTCAACTGCGGCGCGTCCGCGCCATCCTTGAAAGCACCGCCTCGGGCCGGACGACTCGGTGAGAGCTTGTCCGCCGACTTTCGCGGAGGAAATGTCATGCATCAAAAATATCTAGTTGCCACGATCGTCGCGTTCAGCTTGCTGACCGCCGTCAATGCCCAGGCCGGCAACTCGGCCAGCGTGCTGCAATTCGGCGCCACCAACAACTCCTTCATCTCGCAGAGTGGCGGCACCAACAACAGCGCCATCACGATGCAATTCGGCGCCACCAATACTGCGACCACGTTGCAGACGGGTTCGCTCCTTACCGTCAACACTTCGGTGATCGGGCAGGGCGGCACGACCGCGACGGCATCCAACACCGCGTTACTCGGCCAGGCCGGTGGCTTTAATTCGAGCCTGATCGGCCAGATCGGCGCGAACAACGCGGCGGCCGTCGGACAGCTCGGAATCCTGAACGGCTCGACAATTTTGCAGCAGACTCCTTGATCGCAAATCAATTTTCAGTCGCGAGGCATGTCATGAGGCATTTTTCAGGCGCCGCCTGTGGCGCATTTCTCACCTTGTGTTGCGTGGGCGCCGGATCGGCCGGTGCGCAGACCGCCGACATCAAGACCATCGTTTCGCTCGGCGGCCCGCCGGTCGTGCTGAACCAGAACAGCCAGCTCAACATGGCCGGCGTGTTCATGATCGGCGGCAGCACCAGCGCGACCGTCACTCAAAACGGCACGAACAACGCGACCGGAATCCTGCAATTCGGCGGGACGACATCGGCATCGGTCGGGCAGGCGGGCGTGAACAATGTCGCGTTTGTCGGCCAGGCAGGCCAGTCCACCAGCAGTTTCCTGTCCCAGTTCGGTGCGTTCAACTCGGCGACTGTTGTCCAGAATAGCCATTGAGCCGGTCGCGACCTCAGCGTCAGAAATCTAATGGGGGCAAGCGATGAAATGCGCTAGGCTACTCCTGGCATTGGCGGCATTGTTCGCCGTCAGCGTCGCGTCCGAGGCATCCGCCGGATCCGTCCAGCGCGGCGTAACGAACCGGAACGTGAGCGTCGAAACGGTCGTGCAGTTCGGCAACAATGTCCAGCCGGTCACGATCGAAGAGAACAGCCGCATCAATATCGCGCGTGTCATCCAGATCGGTGGCACGGGAACGGTCGATGCGACGATCATCCAGAACGGCACGCGAAATTATGTCGACGTGATCCAGGTGGGTGGCACGACCAATTTGGCGATCGGCCAGTCGGGCGTGAGCAACATTGCCGATATCACCCAGGTCGGCAATTCCACCAACGCCCTTCTGCTCCAGATCGGAGACATGAACACGGGAACGGTGCGACAATTCGGGCGCTTCAACTGGCTGTCGATATTTCAGTTCAGCCGGTGATCGTGAAGGCGAGGTGCAATATGAGGTTCATCGCACTTGCAGCAGGAATGAGCATCATGATGGCAATAGCAGCAGGGCCGGCCGGAGCCGGCGAGTCAGGTGACGGCCACACGACCGTAGTTCAGGACGAGAACGGCACGTCCGTCATCACCCAGAGCGGCGATCCGGCGCAGGCTGAGGTCAAGATCGAGAAGGAGCCCGGGCGCACCACGGTCTATCGCCGCAGCGGTAGCAACACCGCCATCGTGACGCAGGGCACCGGAAATGCGCAGGATATGCTGGACTGGCTGCGCAAGCAGCAGGGCCGCTGACGCACGAAGGCCCACCGTCCGCGATGGACGATGGGCCAGATCGTGAGCGGGCGTTACCAGCTGCGATAGACGCCGGTCAGTGTACCGTTGTTATTGCCCTCCGGGCCGACATCGCCCTGCGTCGAGCTCGGCGCCGGATGATTGGTGCCGTTGAGCGCACCGTATGGTCCAGCGACATCCGGATAGTACGCGCGGGGCTGAACCGGCTGGTAGGCCGGGGCGGTGCGGTCCCATCCCGCGCGCGATCCGTTCCAATCATAGCCCTGGGCCGAGGCGGCCGACGTGCCCGCGACGAGTGAAGCCGTGATCAGGCAGAGGAGTTTCGACTTATTCTGCATTGGAGATGCTCCTTGCTTGTGTAGGGAGCCAACGACCGCAGTGCGGGAGCGTTCCGGGTGTCGTCGATCGAACCGATCAACTCCGATCAACTGGTTATGAAGTCCGTTTTCCGGAACACGTTCGACATCAGCCGGAATCCCGGGCGTCTTGCCGCAGTCTGTTCCCCGTTAATTCCGTGCCTTAACCAATAATTAATTATACGTTTGCGGGTGGGCGACAGCCCGGCCTAGCGTGTCGTGGGGAGCCGCTATCCGCGAAGCCAAACGAGTTGGTGCGTATCATGATGTCCAGATCATTTGGGGCGTTGCTCGCCTCGCTCAGCGCAGCCGCGCTGCTCCTTGCCCCCAGCGACAGCTTTGCCCGACCCGGCGGCACCGTCGGACATGCCGCCACGCCTTCCGGTCCGGCGGCGCGTCCGCCGATTGCGCCGGGCGCCAGGTTCCGTGGCCGCAACACGCCTTGGGTCTACTGGCCAGGCGGCGGCGGGTTCTACTATGACAATGCAGGTTACGGTCAGCCTTTTGCCGAGACCGCCCAACCCGTTTCCAGCGACGTGCGCTATACCTATACGTACGACGTTCCCTGGGATTGGACACATCGCTTCCCGCCGAACGTGGTGCCGTCCGACCGGCCCTACGTGCCGAGCTGTCCGACGGAGCAGGTGACTGTGCCCGGCCGCGGCGGCGGCGAGCACACCGTGAATATCATGCGCTGCTACTGAGCTAGCCCAGCTCGAAACTGGTCACGCCGAAGACGCGGTCGATCCGCAGCGGCGCGATAGGTCCCGTGTACATCCGCGCCGTCTCGAACACCGGCTTCAACCCGAGCGATTCCGCGAGCGCAATCGCCTCGCGATTGACGGCGGGGACGTCGAGGAATATCTCGCCGCCGTTCGCGCTCGCCAGCAAGGCCTGCACGATCGCCTCCGCCGCCGCGCGGTCGTCGGCGACGAGCGGGCCGATCTTGCGGCCGGTCCGGCACGGCCGGATCACACCCCATGCCGCGAGCTTGCCATCGCGCAGCAATGCGCGACCGACATGTCCTGACGTGCCGATCCAGGCCCGCAGGAAGGCACTGCGCGGAGCCGGAAACACCGTTGCATCGTTGGCTTCAACGAGCGCGAACGGGATCGTGTCGAGCGCAACGACATCGGCGGGCGGCCTCGATGGTGCGGCGGCGATGCCGCCATAACGAATATTGGCGTACGCAAGCTGGAAGCCGGACTTTCGGTAATTGTCCTGCTGCGCCACGACGCCGTCGAGACCGATCACGCGAGCGCCCGCATGCGCAATCGCAGCGTTCCAGATGCGCAGGCCGTGGCCTCTGTCGCGATGATCCGATCGCACGATGTAGAAGCCGAGAAATGCGAAGTGATCGTCGTAGTTGACGCAGGAGATGGTCGCGACCGGCTCGCCGTCGATCTCGCCGACAAAGAAGCCATGCGCGTCCGGGATCGCGAAACAGGCGGCGTCGGAGAAGCCCGGATTCCAGCCTTCCGCCGCGGCCCAGTCGACCGCGATGGCGATCTCCTCGGGGCGCAAATTGCGGATCTGCAAATCGCTCATCTTTCAAGTCGCTTTCGACGGTGGACCTTTCGGCTGGTCCGGCGGTAGAAGGCCTCATGATTGGCCGGGCCTGCGGCTCGCCTCCACGATATCACAGAGGATGATCGGTCATGGCAGCAGAGATGGCAGCAGAGAAGGTCGCACTCGTGACCGCCGGCGGCAGCGGGATGGGGGCAGGGGCCGCGCGCCGGCTCGCAGCCGACGGCTTTCGCGTCGCGGTCCTGTCCTCCTCCGGCAAGGGCGAGGCGCTGGCAGCCGAACTCGGCGGATTGGGGGTCACCGGTTCCAACAAGTCGAACGACGATCTGAAGCGGCTTGTCGACGGCGCGATGGCCAAATGGGGACGCATCGACGTGCTCGTCAACAGCGCGGGCCACGGGCCCCGGGCGCCGATCACGGAGATCACCGACGAGCAATGGCACACCGGCCTTGACACCTATCTGCTCAACGTGATCCGTCCGACCCGGCTGGTGATGCCAATCATGCAAACGCAAAAGGGCGGCGCCATCATCAACATCTCGACCGCCTGGGCATTCGAGCCGAGCGCGATGTTTCCGACCTCTGCGGTGTTCCGCGCTGGCCTTGCCGCCTTCACCAAGATCTTCACCGACACCCACGCCGCCGACAACATCCGCATGAACAATGTGCTGCCGGGCTGGATCGACAGCCTGCCAGAGCTAGATGCACGCCGCGACAGCGTGCCGATGCGGCGCTACGGCAAGGTCGAGGAGATCGCCGCGACGATCTCGTTCCTGGCGTCCGACGGCGCGGCCTACATCACGGGACAGAACATCCGCGTTGACGGCGGACTGACGCGTTCGGTCTGAGAGGCGGGGATTCGAATCGCGTCGCGCGGGGTGTCGCGATGCGACAGTGGTGTGCGTGGCCCGCCGCTGCCGCAGGGTGATGCGTGGCTCTCGAGTCACACCCGTCACGCGTTCGCGCGCCGCACGGCTCACACTACGTCACAGTCTCTATGAACTTCGCCGCAGCCCAAGACGAGGGACCGGCAGCCTATGCCCGATCAGCGCCGGACAACTTCCGCCCGCGCGCGTTCCGAAACGCGAGATCAATCGCGTGGGGTAAGGAGACCGGAATGAAGAAGTTTTTGCTGGCGGTTGCCGCGGTTGTCTTGGGCTCCGCATCCGTGCAGGCGGCCGACCTCGCGGCGCGCTACACCAAG
Source organism: Bradyrhizobium sp. 134 (assembly GCF_023074155.1). Taxonomy (NCBI): domain Bacteria; kingdom Pseudomonadati; phylum Pseudomonadota; class Alphaproteobacteria; order Hyphomicrobiales; family Nitrobacteraceae; genus Bradyrhizobium; species Bradyrhizobium sp. 134. The sequence continues at coordinate 550,502 of NZ_JADPKX010000006.1, forward strand.
GCGCCGATGATGGCGACGGCCTACAACTGGACCGGCTTTTACGTCGGCGGCAATGTCGGCGGGCAGTGGGGCAGCGCCGATCCGGCCACCTCGACCGTGTTCGCTCCCGCCGGCTATTTCGCGGACACCAGTGTTACTGCGATTGCGGCAGTCGGCGCCCAGCGGGTCAACAGCTCCAGCGTCACCGGCGGTTTTACCGCCGGCCACAACTGGCAGGTCAACAACGCCGTGTTGGGTCTCGAAGGTGACATCAACTATTTCGGCTTCAAGGGCAGTGCGACGGGTTCGGCGTTCTATCCCTGCTGCGCGCCGACCGGCTTCACCGTGTCGTCGTCAGTCTCGGCCGATTGGCTTGCCACCATCCGCGGCCGCATCGGCTTCCTCGTGGCTCCGACCTGGCTGCTCTACGCCACCGGCGGCGCGGCCATCGCCCAGGTGAAGGGCAATTTCAACTTCACCGACACGTTCGCCGCCGCGACCGAGTCGGCCGCGATCCGCGACACGCGGGTCGGCTGGACCGCAGGTGTGGGCACCGAATATGCCGTCGGCGGCGGCTGGTCGCTCAAGGCAGAATATCTCTACGTCGATCTCGGACGCAGCACCGTGACCAGCACCAATCTGCTTGGCGGCGCGTTTCCGGCCAACGTCTTCACCCATTCGGTCGATCTCAAATCGAACATCGCGCGCGTCGGCGTGAACTACAAGTTTGGCGGACCCGTCGTCGCCAGGTACTGAGCTTCATCCCGTTCCTGATCTGGCGTGGAAAGCCCCGGCTCAGCCGGGGCTTTCTGTTTTAAGGGATGTGTTCAGTGCGGGCCCATGAGCTTCGCCAGCGCGGGCAGGATCTTGTAGCGGGCGATCTCGTGCGGGTATTCGCCGCGATTGGCCAGCAACACGATGCCGATCCGCTGTGCGGGCACGAGGCCGATATAGCCGGAGGCGTTGTTGAGCCCACCCGGTTTGTCGACGACGGTGACGCCTGGAAGATGCACCGTCTCCCAGGCCATTCCCTGTCCGAACTTCTCGTCGACGCGGAAAATCTCGTGCTGTGTCATCCGCAATGCCTCGCGCAAATGCGGATCGATCGATCGGCCGTCGACGCAGGCGGCAACGAAGATCGAGAGATCCCGCGGCGAGGAAAACATCTGGCCCGTGCCGGGGAAATCAAAATAGCTCTGCTGGTTGCCGATGGGGCCGATCGCCATACCCTGATCCGAATAGCCCTGGACCGCGCGCTGCATCCAGGCCTCGTCCATGACGGCACGGCTGTCTTCGCCGCGTTCGGGCACGGAGGTCGCATTCATGCCGATCGGCCTGAGGATGCGTTGTTCGAGCAGGGTCGAGATCGGAGCGCCGCAACAGCGCTCGAGCACGAGCTGAAGCAGGACGTAGCCGGCGTGGCTGTAGATGCGCTGCTTGCCGGGCGCTTCGCCGGCTTGCGGTCTCCAGCTGTTGAACATCTCGATGAGCTGCGCGCGGGAAAAAGTGTCGCTCGGCCAGGGCGGATGGTCGGTCGGCAGCAGCATGCCTGAGGTGTGCGTGACGAGCTCGCCGACGGTGACGCGGCGGATATAGTCGCCGGTGAGCTCCGGGAGATATTTCACCAGACGATCGTCGAGCCGCAGCTCGCCGCGGAGGGTGCCGAGCGCGACCAGTGTCGCCTCAAACGGCTTGCGCAGGGAACCGAGGTTGAACAGCGTGTCCGGCGTGACCGGCCTTCGCGTGGCGTCGTCGGCAAAGCCGTAGTTGAAGAACTCGACATGGTTGCCGGCATAAAGCGCGGCGGCCAGACCGCCCGGCTGGTCCGGCGTTGCGGTCGGCGCCAGCTCGTTCGCGACGATGTCGCGCATCTGCGCGATCATGTCGGAATCCGCGGCGGCGCCGCGCGGCCAGGCAAGCGCGAGCGGAACGAGCGCAGCCCGGGCCAGCGCCCGTCGGGTGAGGTACGATGAGGTGACAACAGACGGCACGGCTCTGGCGCAGGATTCGATGCGCCCCCGGTCTCTTGTAGCGGGAAGGACCGCGCCCCCCTATTCACGATCGCGCGTGGTGGGTTCCGTCTGCGGAGCCTTGCGACAGTCCGTAGCCTGGATGGAGCGAAGCGCAATCCGGGAAAGTGCCGCAGCCGAGCGAGCGGTCCCCGATTACGCTTCGCTTCATCTAGGCTACCAGTCGGCAAAATTAACTTAGCTAATTGGCTAACAATGTTGACGCCGGATGGCGACAGTCCTATAGTTAGCCTCATGGCTAACCAATTATCCCAACTCGATCAGGTTTTCGCGGCCCTTGCCGATCCCACCCGGCGGGCGATCGTGATGCGGCTCTGCGCAGGTGAGGCGTCGGTCGGCGAGCTTGCCGGTCCCTTCGAGATGGCGCTGCCGAGCTTCATGAAACACATCCACGTGCTGGAGATGAGCGGTCTCATCCTGTCGGAGAAATCGGGGCGCGTGCGCTCCTGCCGCCTCAGTCCTGACGCGCTCCTCACTGCGGAGGACTGGTTCCAGCATCAGCGCGCGATCTGGGAGGCGCGGCTTGATCGCTTCGAAGCCTATGTGATGAAGCTGAAGAAAGACAGGGCCGCTGCCAAGCGGCCGTCCAAGACAAGTAACAAGACGACCGGCAAGACAACCAAACGGAAAGGTTCCTGACGATGACGAATTCTGCCAATCCCGCCCTGTCGCAATGGTCGCTCGACCGCGAGATCGTGATGTCGCGCGTGATCGACGCGCCGCGCGATCTGGTGTTCGAAGCGTGGTCCGACCCAAAGCACCTGCCACAATGGTTCGGGCCGAAGGGTTTCAAGCTCGATACCTTCGAGATCGACGTGCGGGTCGGCGGCGTCTGGCGCTTCAACATGATCGGCCCCGACGGCACGGTCTACCCGAACCGCATGCGCTTCCGCCGCATCGAGCGACCGTCGCTGTTGGAGATGGATCACGGCGACGACCAGGACGAGGATCCCGGAATGTTCCGTTTCACCGTCACCTTCGCCGAACAGAGCAACGGCAAGACGGTTCTGATGATGCGGCAGCTGGCGTCGAGCACGGCGCAGCGCGACGGCATGATCAGCTTCGGTGCCGTCGAATACGGCTACCAGACGCTCGACAAGCTCGCGGCCTATGTGGGCGGGATGAAGAGATAGGGCGAGCAGCCACCTTCCTCCTTCATGCCGAGGAGGCCGCGGAGCGGCCGCCTCGAAGCACGAGGACCATCGGTGAGGCCTTCATTCTTCAAGGCGCGCGCCCCTCAGGATGAGGGGCGCTTCATTCCTTCGCCTCGTCCGTGACGATGTCGCCGAGTTTCTGCCAGCGCTGGCCGTCGAACTGCACCATCTGGAACTGTTTGTTGACGCGGTAGTCGGTCGGCGTCGTCGTCACCGAGATGCCCGGCAGCGTCAGGTCGAGTGTGATGTTGTTCAGACTGGCGGCCTGGCGCATCACGTTCTCGCGCGTGAGATCGTCGCCGCATTGCTTCAGCACCTGCACCAGCAGCTGCGCGGTGATATAGCCGTATACGTTCAGGTTCGAATCCCTGTCGCCCTCCGGGTAGTATTTGGCCATGAAGGCGAGATATCGCTTCATGCCGGGATCGTCCTTCCATTCGGGGTCGGCCGAATCCTTGACATAACCGACGCTGACGACGCCCTTGGCGTTGTCGAGTCCGGCGGGTTTCAGCACCGCGCTGACCGAGGAGGCGTTGATGTCGATGATGTGCAGCGGCTTCCAGCCGATCTCGGCAACCTTCTTGATCGCCTGCGCGGCCTGTTTCGGCGTCGTGGCGCTGAACAGCACGTCGGCACCTGCATCCTTCAACCGCAGGATCTGCGAATCGATGGTCGGCTCGGTGATCTCGTAGGACGTCTCGGCGACGATCATCTTCGACTTGTCACCGAGACCTGCTTTGAAGCCGGCGAGGTAGTCCTTGCCGAGATCGTCGTTCTGATAGAGCACGCCGACCTTGGCGTTCGGATGGTTCTTCAGAATATATTGCGCGTAGATCCGGCCTTCGACGAGGTAGGAGGGGTTGAAGCCCATGGTCCAGGGGAAGTTCTTCGGATCGGTGAAACGCGCCGCGCCCGTTGCCGCGAAGAGCTGCGGGACCTTCTTGGCGTTAAGATATTTTTGCACGGCGACATTAGGCGCCGTGCCGATGATCTGGAAGGTCAGCAGCACCTCGTCGCTTTCGACCAGCTTGCGGGTCTGCTCAACCGTCTTCGGAGGCGAATAGGCATCGTCATACTGGATCAGATTGACCTTGCGGCCGTTGACGCCGCCCTGGTCGTTGATCATCTTCATGTAGGCGGCCTGGGTCTTGCCGATGACGGCATAGGCCGAGGCCGGCCCGCTGAGCGGGACGGTCTGGCCGACCTCGATCTCGGTGTCGGAAGCGCCGGGATCGTATTTCTTCTGCGCCTGTGCTCCCGGGATCGATAGCGCGAGAGCGATCGCGGCTGCCGCGACATGTTTGAGAAGTAGTTTTTTCATTCCCATTCCCCGTTCGTGACTGTCACTCGCCCTTGAGGCCGGCCTCGCGGATCAGTCCGGTCCACTTTTTTGTTTCGTTGTCGATGAACTGGCCGAATTCGGCCGCGGTGCCGGCGCGCACTTCGAGGCCCTGGGCGGTCAGCTTGTCCTTGATCGCCGGCTCGGCCAGCGCGCGCAGCACTTCGGCCTGCAGCTTGTCGATGATGGCGCGCGGCGTCGTCGAAGGCGCCATGAAGCCGTACCAGCCGGCCGCAGCCACGTTGGGAAAACCCTGCTCGCGCAAGGTCGGCGCCTGCGGATAGAGCGCGCTGCGTTCGGCCGATGCAACGCCGAGCACAATGAACTTGCCGCTCTGGATGTAAGGCAGTGCGGTCGGCAGCGCCGTCAGCGTGGCATCGACGCGGCCGGCGAGCAGCTCGGTGTAGGACGCGGCATCGCCACGGAAGGGGATGTTGAGCCCCTTGACACCGGCATCCCTGAACAGGAGTTCGCCGGCAAGATGTGGCTGCGAGCCGGCACCGGGCGAGGCGAAGGTCAGGCCATCCGGCTTCGATTTGCCGTAGGCGATCAATTCGGGAAGCGTCTTGAACGGCGCGTCCGCGCTGATGATCAGGAACAGCGGCGCGATCACCGCCATCGCGACCGGCTGCAGGTCCTTGCGCTCATAGGTCAGCTTGCCGAACAGCGCTTCGGCGGTGGCGTAGGGGGCCGCGACATAGAGGAGTGTGTAGCCATCGCCCGGCGCATGCGCGACCGTGTCGTTGGCGATGCGCGTGCCGGCGCCCGGCTTGTTTTCGACGATAAACTGCTGGTGCAGGTTGCGGCCGAACTCTTCGGCCAGCAACCGAAGCGAGATGTCGTTGGAGCCGCCGGGCCCGTAAGGCGAGATCAGCCGCACCATACGCGACGGCCAGGCGTCCTCAGCGTTTGCAGAGAATGGAAGTCCGGATAGCGAAAGGGCGAGGGTGCCCAAAAATGTTCGCCGTGTGACGGTCATGGTGGCCTCCCGGTGGCGGAGCGCCGATTGTCTTGTTCATCGCTTGGCGCTCTTTTTGTTTTGCTTTTGTGTTTCGGTGGCCGGCGCCGCCCCAATCATGGTGCGGATGCTGTCGGCAAGAGCGGCAATGCGCGGGCCGATCTCGCCCTCCAGCTGGCCGGGCTGGAGCCGGAATGCGGGAATGCCGCAATTGATCGAAAAGGCCTGCTTCGCCTCACGCGCATGAAACAGCGGCGCCGCGACCGCATGGATCGAGGCGATGTACTCGCCGAAGCAGGTGCAGAAGCCGCGGCTGGCGCATTGTGCGAGGCCGGCGCGGTATGTCTCGCGGAAGGCCGACCACAGCTCGGTATCCTCGCTTGCAATGCGCTCTTCGAGCAACGCGGCATCGGCCTGCGGCAAGGTCGCCGCCGCGGCACGGCCCATTGCCGTCATCACCACGGAAATGGGCATGCCGATGTCGGGGACGTGCGGGCCGACGTCGCCAGAGCGCGCGGTCTCGACATAGATCATGGAGGTCGCATCGAGCAGGCCGATCGAGACCGTGCCGCGCACGCTTTGTGCCAGCTCCTGCATCATCGGACGCGCGACCTGGCGGAACTGCATGTCGGCGAGCAGCGGATGCGCCATGCGAAGTGCACGCGCGCCGACGCGATATTTGGCGCGTTCGGCATCGTAGCGGAGGTAGCCGAGCTCGGCGAGCGTATGAGTCAGTCGCGCCACCGTCGGGCGCGGAATCCCGGTCAGCGTCGACAGCTCCATGTTGCCGAGCTGCGTCGCCCCCGCCTTGAACGCTTCGAGCACCACGAGACCTTTTGCCAGCGTCGTCGCGAACGCAGCGTCATCGACGCTGTCCGCCAGCACGGCGGCGGCGGACGAGGAGGCGCGGATCGGTTTGGACGCGGTTCTGGCCATGCGGGCTTAATGAACCCGGTCTCGCCCGTTGTCCAATAGATTCAGAAAATGTGCCGTTATGTCCACTATCCGGACACGGAGCGGCTTTGCCGGCGAGGATAAAATGTGCGCGAAGGGCTCCGCCGCGCACAGATTTTCGTCGCGATTCCGTGGCTTGTTGTGACAGGTTTATTACGACTGAATGTCATATCGATTACATCGGAGCGATTCATGTTGCAGTGGCAGGCGCGGACGAATCCCCTCGCGTGGTGGTGGGGGTCCCTGACGCTGGCCAGTGCTGCCAACATTCTCGTCTGGTTCATGCTGTACCGCGCGTTCTCGCCGACGCCCTCCGGCAGCCTCAGTAGTGGCTCCGACATCGGGCTGATGTTCCTGCTCTGCGCCGGCTATGTCTTCGGCTGCGCCTTCCGTTCCTTCCTGCCGCGCGCCGACGTGCAGCGCATCTGCCTGTTCGACACCTGGCTCTCCAGCGTCTTCGTCGGCCGCACGGTCGCGACCGTGGCCGAACTGTGCTTCGCCGCGCAATGGGCGGTCATCCTGCATCAACTCGGGACCATGACGGGCGCCGAGACGGTCGTGAACATCGCGTGGGTGATCGTGCCAATCATCATCATCGCGGAGTGCTTCTCCTGGTATGCGGTGGTGACGACCAACTTCCTCTTCAACGCAATCGAGAACTCGCTTTGGGCCGTGACATTCTTCCTCGCGGGCATCGCGCTGTGCCGGCTGATGCCGGAATTCCAGGGGCCGGTGCGGTGGGCGCTGATTGCCGGCATCGTCGGCATCGCCTGCTTCCTGGCCTTCCTCGTCACCGTCGACGTGCCGATGTATCTCAGCCGCTGGCGGGCAGGGCATGAAGAGGGCAACAGGTTGCTCGGCTTCCTCGAAGGCTTGCATGACGTTTCGACCCGCTGGGTCGTGACCCACGACATCGCGCACTGGAAGGGCGAGCTGACCTGGATGTTCCTGTATTTCACCGCCGCCGTGTGGTCGAGCCTCGCGCTCTGTGCGCTCTACGCGATGGAAGGCTATCTCACGCGCTATCTGGCCTGAGCGATCAGGCCTCGCCGAGATCGACCTCCGTCAAGATGCCTTGGCGCAGCGCCAGCCGGACCAGCTCGATGTCGGAGCCGACACCGAGCTTGTCCTTGATCAGAGAATGCAGGTTCGCCACCGTCTTGGGGCTGACATGGAGTGTCTCCGCGATCTCCTCTGTCGTGTTCTCGGCGAGCAGCAGCCGCAGCACCTCGAACTCACGCGGCGTGAGGACGTCGGCGGCAGAACTTTCCCCGGCCAGCCGGCTCAGCGCGAGCTCATGGTCGATGTCGGGGCTGATCGCGATCTTGCCGGCGAGCACGTCCATCACGGCGCGCACCAGCGTCTCTGGTGGACTGGTCTTGGTGACGTAGCCTCTGGCGCCGGCGCGGATCGCCTGCACGGCAAAGCCGGCGTTTTCATGCATGGTGAAGACGAGGATTCTCGCGCCCTTGTCCCACTGCCTGATCCGCCGGACCGCCTCGATGCCGCCGATGCCGGGCATGCTCAGATCCATGATGACGAGGTCGGGCGCCTCCGATTTGTAGAGACGGTAGGCCTCCGCGCCGTCGGCGGCTTCGGCGATGACGCGTAGTCCCGGCTGCTTCTGGAGCACGGAGCGGTAGCCCTCGCGGACGACGGAATGGTCGTCGACCAGCAGAATGGTGGCGTCGGCCGCGCTCATGCGGCGTGCTCCAGCGGCGGCCGATCGGCGGCGAGCGGAATGACCACGCGCAGTGCGGAGCCGCCGTTCGGCGAGGCCTCGAAGCTCAATTGGCCGCGCAAAGCTGCGACGCGCTCGCGCATGCCGAGCAGGCCCATTCCCGATTTCGCGACGGAATCGGTCGCGCGTCCGTCATCGTCGATCGCAAGCGCGATCTCGCTCGCCCCCATCGTCAATTCCAGGCTGACCCGCGTGGCGACGGCATGCTTGGCGGCATTGGTGAGCGCCTCCTGCACGATCCGGTAGAGGCTGGCGCTGATCGTGGCCGGCAGGGTCTCGAATGCGCCGTCGAACCGGATCGAGAAGCGCGTCTCGCCGCGGCTGCGCCCGTTCCAGCCCGCGACGAGGCCTTCGAGGCTGGCAACGAGCCCGAGCTCCTCGACATCGGGTGGCCGCAGCCGGAACAGTGTGCCGCGCAACGTCTCCATCATGCCGGTTGCGGTCCGCGCGATGCCGTCGCATTCGCCAAGCAGGGAGGGACACTCTTGTGCGGCGGTCTGGCGGGCGGAGGAGGCGAGCGCGCGGATGGCGGCGAGCGACTGGCCGAACTCGTCATGCAGCTCGCGCGCGAGATGGCGGCGCTCCTCGTCCTGGAGCGCAATCAGCTTCCGCGTCAGCTCGCTGCGTTCGGCAAGCGCGGTCTCGAGGCTTTCGGCGAGATGGTTGAAGCCGTCGCGGATCGCGGAGAGCTCGGCGAGGTCGAACGGCGGCAGCCGCGTGGTGAGGTCGTTGGCGGCAATCCGCTCGAGGCCGGTGCGGATCATGCGGGTGGGGCGCAGCGCGCGTGCCAGCGCGGCGTAGACCAGCGCGCAGAGCAGCGGCAGCGCGATCGCGAGCGCGAGCATCAGGCGGCCGGCCTCGTGCCAAGCCTCCGCGGTCTGCACGGCCGGCTCGACCGAGACCACGGCCTCGCCGAGCTTCGTCCCGCGCACGATCACAGGCCGTGCCGCTTCTCGGCCGGGATCGAACAAGCCGCGATAGAAGGCCGCGAAGGCTTGCGGCGGCGGGTTCGCCGGAACGGGCGCGCCGCTGCAGAAGCGCTGGAGGACGTCGCCACTGGTGCCGCGGAACGCCAGGCACAGGCCGGGCGTCATCACATAAGCCGAAACGGGGTCGAGGTTGGGAAAGTCCGAGCGCGGGCTCGCGACCCACTGGATCTTGCCCTGCTGCAGCTCCAGCGTCTTGGCCACGATGGCGGCGATATCGTCGAGGCGCGCATGCGCCGCGCGGTCGGCCGTAATCAGGAAATAGGCGGAGATGGCGGCGAAGCAGGCGGCCGATATCGCGGCCACGCGCAACGTCAGACGGACTTTGAGATCGAACCTCGGGCGGTTCCACATCGGCAGGCACCTGGTGCGAACGGGTTTGTCGCGTCCGCATTAAACGGCAGAACGCATCCGGCGCAAAGCCGCCAGGCGCCAGTGCGGTGCACCGTCGTGAAATTTTCCCGGCCATCGCCGGGACCAGCGCCGCTGCATGGCCTGATTGCGCCGTCCAGATTGGCGCGCCGCTCCGTCATACGAGGCACATTATGCACCTGCGCCGGTTGATCCTCTCAGTCTGTCTCCTCGTCGTCCTTCCGGTGTCTTATGCGCTGGCGGGCGCCGAGACCGCCATCGGCATCGCCATGGACGATTTCAGTTATACCGATACGTCAGCAGAGCCCGCCAACCAGACCGCCGCCCACGAGCGACGGCTGGCGGCCTTCATGGCCGCGCTCCGGCAAGATATCGGCGGAGATCGGCGCTACCGGCTCGTGCCGTCGGCCCAGGACGGCGCGGCGTTCAAGGTGATCGGCGGCATCCAGAAGACGAGCACGCTGGTGCAATGGGCCAAGATCGCCGTGATCGACGTCGGCGGCAGGAAGGTCGTGATGGACAAGCTCTACACCTTCCGGGGCGACAATGATGAATCATGGGAGCGCGCCGAGATCTTCGTGTCCCGCGAGATCATGGCCGCACTCGCCACGCCTGCGCCGATTGCCATGGCCGTCTTCGATTTCGAGCTAGAGGATACGACCGCCGCTTCGGCTGGCGCGCCGGCCACATCGGATGCGTCATATCTGGCCGAGGTCACCGGCAGCGTGCGCGAGGCGCTGGGTCAATCCGGCCGTTACCGCATCGTCGATGTCGGCGGCGAGGCGCTGAAGGCGCGTGCGTTGCGCGACTGCGACGGCTGCGAGGCGGCGATTGCGCAGAAGCTCGGCGCGGACCAGTCGCTGATCGGCGTGGTGCGGCGGGTCAGCCGCACCGAATACACGCTGGGCTTCCAGGTGCGCGACGCCAGGACCGGCGCGGTGCTCGCACGCGGCGACAGCGGCCTGCGCCTGGGCGCGGACTATTCGTGGAAACGGGGCGCGGTGCGGCTGGTCAGCGACCGGTTGATCGAGATCCAATAGCAGCGGTCCTCGCTCAGAACGTCAGCTGCACCTTCATCGACTGCGAGCGATCGCTGGCGAGCTCGAACGCTGCGACCGCGTTCTCGAACGGCATGGTCGCCGTGATCAGCGGCTTCACGTCGATCAGTCCGTCACCCATCAGCCGCACCGCCAGCTCGAACTCGGGATCGAAGCGGAATGTGCCGCGGAGCCGCAATTCCTTGGCGACGATGGAGTTGATCGGCAGCGTCATCTCGCCGCCGAGGCCGAGCTGCACCAGTATGGCACCGGGCCTCAGCACATCGAGTGCGGTGCGCAGTGCGGCCTGGTTGCCCGAGGCTTCGAACAGAGTATCGAACACACCTTTACCGGTCCGCCAGGGATCGAGCGCCGTGGCATCGGCCGCGACATTGATGGCGTGAGTGGCGCCAAGCTTCCTGGCGACCGCAAGCGGCGCGTCGGCAACATCTGTCACGACGATCTCGGCGGCGCCGCCGAAGCGCGAGACCAAAATCATCAGCGCGCCGATCGGGCCGCAGCCGGTGATCAGCACGCGCTTGCCGAGCAGGGGCCCGGCCTGCTTGCCGGCATGCAGGCACACCGCGAGCGGTTCGGCGACCGCGGCTTCCGCCAGCGACAGCTTGTCGGCGATCGGAACGGCCTGCGCCGCATCGACCGTGATGAATTCGCGAAAGCCGCCCTGCACATGGGGAAAGCGCATCGCGCTGCCGAGGAAGCGCATGTCGAGGCACTGGTTGCGCATACCCTCCTGGCAATGCAGGCACTGGCCGCACGGCTTGCTCGGATTGACCGCGACGCGGGTGCCCGGCTTCACGTTCGCGACGCCGTCACCGATGGCTGCGACCACGCCGGCGATCTCGTGCCCGAGGGCCATCGGCTGCTGGATGCGCACGACACCGAAGCCGCCGTGATGATAGTAGTGCAGATCGGACCCGCAGATGCCGCCGTTCGCGATCTTGACGCGGACTTCACCCGGACCGGGCGCTGCATCCGGATAGCTATCGATCCGCAGATCTTTCGGTGCGTGAATGACGACGGCGCGCATGGTTGGCTCCCTCAGCGTTTCGCGGCTCACATCGCAGCGATCATACCGCCATCGACATAGATGATCTGGCCGTTGACATAGGTCGAGGCATCCGACGCCAGGAAGATCGCTGCGCCCACCAGCTCGTCCGGTCGGCCCCAGCGCTTGGAGGGGACGCGGCCCATCAGCCAATTGTTGAAATCGGTGTTGTTGACCAGCGCCTCGTTCATGTCGGTCAACATGTAGCCGGGGCCGATCGCATTGGCCTGGATGCCGTGCTGGGCCCATTCCACCGCCATCGAGCGGGTCAGGTTCTTGATGCCGCCCTTGGCAGCGGTGTAGGGCGCAATCGTGGGACGCGCGAGCTCGCTGCCGAGCGAGCCGATATTGATGATCTTGCCGTGCTTGCGCGGGATCATGCGCTTGGCCGCCTCGCGGCCGATCACGAAGGCGCTGGTGAGGTTGGTCTCGATCACCTTGCGCCACTCGTCGGTGGTGAACTCCACCAGCGGCTTGCGGTGCTGGATGCCGGCATTGTTGACGAGGATGTCGACGGCGATGCCCTTGTTGTCGAAGTCGTTGAAGGCGGCGACGATCGCGGGCTCGTCAGTGACGTTGAAAGCGGCGCCTTCGGCCTGGTGGCCGGCGGCGCGAAACTCGGCGACGGCCTGCTCGACGCGCTTGGGATCGACGCCGTTGATGATCAGCCTGGCGCCGGCCTTGGCCATGCCTTCGGCGATGGCGCGGCCGAGGCCGCGGGAGGAGCCGGTCACGAGCGCGGTGCGGCCGGAAAGGTCGAAGAGGGCGGTGCTCATCTCAAAAGATCCTCAGATGTTGGAACGGCGCACGGTCAAATCGGAGCGGTCGAATACGGCGGGCAGAAGGTCGACGCCCAGCCCGGGGCCTTCCATCGGATAGACAAAACCGTCCTTGATCGTGGGCATGGTGGTCACGAGCTCATTGTACCAGCCCTTGTAGAAGGCGCGCACCGATTCCTGGATCAGCGTGTTGGGCTGGCTGAACGACATGTGGATGGCGGCGATGAAGCCGATCGGGCCGATGCAGTCGTGCGGCGCGAAGGGCCGGTGATAGGTCTCGGCCATCGCCGCGATCTTGCGGCCTTCCGTGAGGCCGCCGGTCCAGCACAGATCCGCCATCACCACGTGCATGGCGTCGCGGTCGAGCATGTCCTTGTAGGGAAAGCGCGAGCCGAGCGTCTCGCTGGCGCAGACCCAGACGTCGGTGCAGCGGGCGTATTCGGCCAGCGCCTGCGGCGAGTTCATCCGGATCGGGTCTTCGTACCAGGTTGGCTTGTAGGGCTCGAGCGCGCGCGCGATCTGTTTGGCGGTCGGCAGGTTCCAGAGCGAGTGAAGCTCGACCATGATCTCCATCTTGTCGCCGACCGCTTTTCGGATCTTCTCGAACGGCTCGATCGCCTGCTTCATCTGCGCGGCGGAGATGTAGAGACCCTTGTTCTCCTGCGCCGCAAGATCGAACGGCCAGATCTTCATGGCGGAGATGCCGCTCTCCAGCAGGTTTTCGGCGAGCGCATCGGCGTTGTTCATGAAGCCATCGAGGTCTTCGTAGGGCCCCTTGGAGCCACCGAGATTCCAATTCGCGACCGGGCTGATATTGTTGGAGCGGACATATCGGGTGCCGGCGCAGGTGTTGTAGATGCGCTGCTTGTCGCGGCAGAGGCCGCCGAGCATCTGGTGTACCGGCTGATTGCAGACCTTGCCGAACAGGTCCCAAAGCGCGATGTCGATTGCCGAAGCCGCGCGATATTCGACGCCGGTGGACGACTGCGCCATCGGCAGATTCAGCATGTCGCGATGGATCGCCTCGATATGAAGCGGATTGCGGCCGAGCAGGCGGTCGGCAAAGGTGTCGTGGATCTGCGCCTCGACTGCGCCGGCGCCGTAGAAGGTTTCGCCGAGACCGATCATGCCCGTGTCGGTGTGGACGCGCACCCAGATGACGTTGGAGAATTCTTCGGTGCGCAGCGTCTCGATCGACGTGATCTTCACGGCAATACTCCTCCCATCGCAGGCGCGCACAGCGCCGTCTTGTTGTCATTCTGCACCGCAGCATGGTGCGGGCACGCGCGGAGTCTTACGCTCGCTTGTAATATATCACAACATGTTTTAGGGATATCACGAACTAGGCGCCGCTCTGCAACGATGGCGCGGGCTGAGGGGGGAGACGACATGGCAACGCGCAAGCGCGCGCTCGAGGTGGTGAGGAACGACGACGGCGAGGGCAAGCCCTCCCGGCGCAACCGTCTCAACTTCTTCGAGCTCGCTTATCAGAGGATCGAAGAGCTGCTCGTCCATTGCGAGCTCAAGCCCGGCCAGTTCATGACGATGCTGGAATTGCAGCACATCACCGGGTTCGGCCGTACGCCGGTGCATCACGCCGTCAATCGTCTCTCCGCCGATACATTGATCATCATCCGTCCGCGCCACGGTCTGCGCATTGCGCCGATCGATCTGGCACGCGAACGCATGCTGCTGGCCTTGCGCCGCGACATGGAGCGCTTCGTGATCCGGCTTGCGGCCGATCGCGCCAGCCTCTCGCACCGCAATCAGGCGCTGCACATCGAGCGACTTTTGCGCGAGCGCCGCGCCAGTCTGACCCTCGACGAGTTCAATCATATCGACCGCCGCATCGACGCGCTGGTGCTGGAGGCGGCAGGCGAACCGTTTCTGGTGCACACGCTGCGCCCGTTGCACACGCTGTACCGGCGCATCGGCTACATCCACCACCGGTTCATGCCGGGACAGGCCGAGCTGTCAGGAACAATCGATCATCATCTGGCTATTCTTAATGCGGTTGCCAATCGTCGTGTCGAGGACGCGGTGAAGGCGAGCGATGCACTGATCGACTACATGGGCGAGATGTTCACCGGCATGGAGGTCGGGATCGACCCGCGCCTGCTCGATTGCAGCATCGAGCCGCTGCTTGGCACGTAAGAGAGTTTTGAAGAGAGGACCAAAGATGTCGACGATGGCGATGCCACAACCGACCGCGAGCGAAGCCGCGGTCCGCTATCTCATCACGAACTACAGTCCCAAGGGCAACAAGGTCGGCTGGCTGATGATGGCCTCGATCCTGGTCGAAGCCTGGGACCTCTATTCGATCGCCTTCGTGCTGATCTTCATCAAGGAGCAGTTCAATCCCGATCCGCTGATGCTGGGCCTGGCCGCGGCCGGTACGCAAGGCGGCGCCATGATCGGCGCACTGCTCGGCGGCTGGCTCTCCGACAAGATCGGCCGCCGCGTCATGTTCCTGGTGACGATGGTATTGTTCATCGTGCTGGCGCTGGCGCAGGCCTTCGTGCCCAGCGTCGGCTGGCTCGTCGTGATCCGCTTCCTGCTCGGCATTCCGCTCGGTTCGGACATCTCGACCGGCTACACCTACATCATGGAATCCATGGCCAAGGGTGAGCGCGAAGTCATGGGCAACCGCTGGCAGTTCATGTTCGCGGTCGGCGAGGTCCTGACGATCGGCGTCATCGTGATCTTCCTGCTGCTCGACATTCACCACGAGACGCTGTGGCGGGTGACGCTCGGCCTCGGCGCGCTGCCGGCGCTGATCATCCTGATCATGCGGCACGACGTGCCCGAGACGGCGGTGTGGCTGGTGCAGAAGGGACGCTACCGCGAGGCCAAGCAGGTGGCGCGCGAGATGTTCAACGACGATCTCGCCATGCTGCCGGACCATGACGTGGAGGTGCCCAAGGTCTCCACCCGCGCATTCCTCGCCGACCTCAAGAAGGATCCGATCCGCTGGCGCGCCACGATCTACGGCTGGATCGCCTGCTTCGCGCAAGCCAGCGAGTTCTCGACCTTCGCGTTCTACCTGCCGGTGCTCTTTGTCATGGTCGGCGTGTCCAGCGTGCTCGGCATCAATCTGGTGACGATGGCGCTGTTCTCCTTCGCCGCCGTGTCGGGCTGGGTCGGTCCGCTGCTGACGCCGAAGATCGGCCATCGCGGTATCTCGATCGCGGGCTTCTCGATCGTGCTGGTCTCGCTGCTGGTCGCAGCCTTCGCGCTCTACACCGACAACAAGATCCTGCTGCCGTTCGCGGCTGCCGCGATGCTGTGGGGCCATTATTGGGATGCGTCGAACTGCATGACGATCCCGACTATGGTCGCCAAGCCGAAATATCGCGGCACCGCCAGCGGCTTCGCCTACATGTTCGTGAAGCTGCCGTCGTTCCTGGCGATCTTCCTGTTCCCGACGGTGTTCGCTGCGATCGGGCAGGCGAACGCCACGCTGATGGTCGCGATCTTCCCGCTGATCGGATTGCTCGCCGCGATCTTCATCCTGCCGGAAGTCTACGGCTACGAGAACGACTGACGATGCGTTCCCGGTCGCTGCCCGCGATGGCCGCGATCGGGCTTTTCCCTTGGACGCGCCCGCGCGAACGGCTACGGGCTCAGGAAGATGGAATCGATCCCGGCGCCATGGCTGAGCAGGCCGATTGCCTGAAGCTGTGCGCTGTGCAGGTCGATCTCCACGATCGCGAACAGGGTCAGCAGCACCACGACCGAAAAGACCAATAGCGGGTGGGATGTTTGGCCCCGGCGCTGGTCCGTTGTGGTGAAGCCTTGAAACGTACGGCGCAGGGAGAAGCTCTGCGGCAATGCCTTCGACTGGATCTGCATGATGAACCTTCCTTGCCGCGCGGTATCAGGCCGCGCGACAAGGTGCAGTCTAGGGCCGGCGTCAGCGGCGACATTGATGCGCCGCAAACTGCGCGCGATTACCGGATCGCGGCCGTAAGCGCCGCGATCAGGGCGGGCGGCGTCACCAGCAGTCCGAGCTTCAGGAACGGCCAGGCGCCGACTTCGATCTTCTCCCGCCGCAGCGCCACCAGCCACAGGATGGTGGCGAGCGAACCGGTCACCGACAGATTGGGCCCGAGGTCGACGCCGATCAGGATGGCGCTCAGGACAGGTGCGGGCAAATGATCGCCGGCGGCGACTGAGCCTGCAACGAGGCCGACGGGAAGATTGTTGGCGATGTTGTCGGCGATCGCGGTGGCGATGCCGACGCTCCAGGCCGCCTTCGTCACGGATTGACCGACGGCTTCGTGCAGCAGCGCGCTGAGCTGCCCGATCACGCCGGTCTTGATCAGCGCTTCCACCATCACGAACAGCCCGCCGACCAGCGGTAGCACGCTCCAGGAGACGCCGCGCAGCACGGGTAGCGGCGATTGCCGGCTGAGCAGCAGCACGATGGCGGCCGTCGCCACGCCGCAGACGAAGGTCGGCAGGCCCAATTGCTTGTCCAGCGCGGAGGCGGTGACCAGCACGATGCCGATCGCCACGATGCCGATGGCCGTCAGCTTGCCGCCGCGGCCGAGCTTTGGATGCGGCACGCTGCGCGCGATCGTCTCTTCCTTCAGGGCGCGGTGCTGGGTCAGCCGCAGCACGACATAGGTCAGCAGGATCGAGGCCGCCGAGGGCAGGGCGAACAGGCGCAGCCATTCGGTGAGCTCGGGCATATGCGCCCCGAACACGACGAGATTGGCCGGGTTGGAGATCGGCAGCACGAAGCTTGCGGCGTTGGCGATGAAGGCGCAGACGAACAGATAAGGCAGCGGCTTGGCGCCGGCCGCGCGCGTCGCGGCATAGACGGCGGGCGTCAGCACGATCGCGGTGGCGTCGTTCGAGAGCAGCACGGTGACGAGCGTGCCGACGATGTAGATCAGCAGGAACAGCCGCTGCGGCGAGCCGCCTGCATATTCCACGGCGAGCGCTGCGAGATAGTCGAACAGGCCTTCGAGCCGCGCCAGCTCGGCGATCAGCATCATGCCGATCAAGAAAAGATAGACATCGACGCCTTTCTCGATGCCCGTGAGCGCATCCCGCCACGGCAGCAAGCCGAGCAGCACCAGTGCGCCGGCGCCAATGACGGCCCAGATCGCCTCCGGCAGGCGAAAGGGCCGTATGATGACGCCTGCGGTCGCGGCGACGATGATGCTCCAGGCCAGGATGGCGTCAGACGGCACGGTCGATCCTTGAGATGTGTCGGTTCATTCGGCAGCGATAGCGGAAGCCGCCGTCGCTGTCTTCCCCCGGGGGAGCGGATCGCCGTCTGCGATTTGCCGCGTCTCGGGCAGCGCGACAAAACAGACGGCGGCGCCGATTGCGGCCACCGCGCCGAGCGTGATGAAGGCCGCGCTGTAACCCGCGCCAACGACGACGAAGCCGGCGAGCGTCGTCGACAGCGCCGCGCCAATGCTCTGGGCGGTGATGACGGCGCCTTGCGCGACGTTGAACCGGCCGGTGTTGCGCATGAGGTCGGCGACGATGACGGGAAAGATCGCGCCAAAAATGCCGGCGCCGAAGCCGTCGAGAAGCTGCACGCCGACCAGCCAGAACGGATTGTCCGAAAGCGTGTAGAGCGCTCCCCGGAGCGGCAGGATCAGGAGCGCGGCGAGGAAGAAGCGCTTGTGGCCCCAGCGGTCGGCCTTCGCGCCGACCAGCGTCGCGAACGGCACCATCACCAATTGCGCCGCGACGATGCAGGCGGACATCAGGCTGGTACCCATGTTCTTGTCTTGCAAGGCGAGCTTTTGGCCGACCAGCGGCAGCATCGCGGCGTTGGCGAGATGAAAGAGCAGGACGCAGATCGCAAACACCAGCAGAGGACGGCAGGTCAGGAGTACGCTGAGAGCGGAGGCACGTTCAGGCTGCTCGTCCGCATCGGCGTCGTCGAGCCCGCGGGCAAGATCGTCATCGATGGCGCGGGCGGGGATTGCGAGGATGCTGACGAGGCTCGCGATCGCCATGGCGCCGAGAAGGAAGAACACGACAGTCGGTCCGAACCAATAGGCGGAGAGACCTGCGAGCCCGGCCGCGACAGCATTGCCGGCGTGATTGAACGTCTCGTTGCGGCCGATCCGCCGGGTGAAGGCGGCTTGGCCGAAGATGCCGAGCGAGACCGCGGCGATCGCCGGCGGAAACACCACGGCGGCGGCCTGCGCGATGCCTTGGGAGATCGCGACCGGCATGAAGCCGGGAAACAACGGCAGCGACAGCGAGGCGATCGTGACCATAATCGCGGCGATCACCATCACCAGCCGCTTGGACCGCGTCGCATCGACCAGCGCGCCGGCCGGCGTCTGCGCCACGATGCCCGCGATCGTCGCAATCGACATGACGAGGCCGATGCGCGCCTCGTCCCACCGCTGCTCGGTGAGGAGATAGACGGCGAGATAAGGCCCGAGCCCGTCGCGGACGTCGGCGAGGAAAAAATTCGCTGCATCCAACGCGCGGCCGGCACGCCTCGCCTGATCGGGGCCTTGATCGCGATTCCGGCTCGACATCGGTCCCTCGATCAAGGCTCAAATTCACCCCGGCAGCAACCGTTGTGATGCCGCCCTGGTTCCGCGCATCGGAGGGCTCCTCAAAAGTCGATTGCCGGCAGCACCGCGCCGGCGCCAGCGTGGTGGGGCCGAGTTTCAGCCGATGAATATCCGATGGGATGCCATTCAGCGGTCGTTATGCGGGCAACCGCACCCCAACATCCCGCCGTCGTCCCGGCCTGCGCCGGGATGACGTAGCGTTCTTGGATTTACACTCACCGCGTCACCGACGGCTTTGCCGTGATCGCCTTGCGCAGGATGCGCGACAGCAATTCCACCGAATACGGCTTCTGGATCAGCTCGAATCCGCGATCGGCGTTCTCGGCGAGAACGTTGCTGTAACCAGAGGTGAGCACGACGGGCAGGCCCGGATAGCGTTCGCGGATGATGCCGGCGAGCTCGACGCCGTTCATGCCGGGCATGATGACGTCCGAGAAGACGAGGTCGACGGCGAACTCGTTCTCGCCGAGGATGGCGAGCGCCGCATTGGCGTTGGCGGCGCGGCGGACGACATAGCCGAGGTCTTCCAGCAGCTCCGTGGAGAAGCGGCCGACCTCGTCGTCGTCTTCCACCACGAGCACGCGATAGCCGCGCCCGGTGGCCGCGGCCTCATAGGTCAGCGCCGCGGCTTCCTGAGCTGTCGCGGGGCTTTGCGCCCGCGGCAGATAGATGGTGAAGGTAGCGCCTTCACCATGCGTGCTCGTCACGGCGATGTCGCCCTCGGACTGCTTTGCGAAACCGAAGGCCTGGCTCAGGCCGAGGCCGGTGCCCTTGCCGACCTCCTTGGTGGTGAAGAACGGCTCGAAGATCGCCTCGATGTTTTCGGGCGCGATACCGCTGCCGGTGTCGGCGACCGAGATCGCGACATAGTCGCCGCCGCGCGCCGATTGCGCGCGCAGGTTAGGGATGCCCTGGACTTTCCGGACCGCAATGGTGAGACGGCCTTCGCCGTCCATCGCGTCGCGGGCGTTGATGGCGAGGTTGATCAGCGCGGTCTCGAATTGCGCGATATCGGCGACCGTGAAGCAGTCGCCATCGTGAACCTCCACCGCGATTTCAATGCGGCCACCGACCAGCGGCCGGACCAGTTGCGCGACGCCTTCAACCTGGCTGCCGACGTTGAAGATCTGCGGTTTCAGCGGCTGCCGGCGCGCAAACGCCAGCAGCTGAGCGGTCAGCTTGGAGGCACGTTCGACGGTGTCGGAGATGGCATCGACATAGCGGCGGCGGCGCTCCTCCGGCAGCTCGCGGCGGCGCAGGAAATCGGTGGCCGAGCGGATGATGGTGAGCAGATTGTTGAAGTCGTGCGCGACGCCGCCGGTGAGCTGGCCGATCGCCTCCATCTTCTGCGATTGCCGCAGCGCTTCCTCGCCGCGGCGGCGCTCGGTGATGTCGACTGCCTCGGGCACTGCGCCGGTGATGTTGCCGTGGCGGTCGAGCACCGGGCGCATGCCGAACTCGAAATCGCGCTCGCCGATGGGAAGGCGCAGGCGCATCTCCAGCCGCACGGCTTCGCCCTTGAGCACGGTGTCGAAGGCCTCGCGCACCCGCGCGCTCATGCCCTCCGTCGTGCTGAACCAGGGCGTCTGCCACAACGGCTTTCCAATCACGTCCGCAGGGCTCGCCTTGATGGCGTCGAGCACGGTCGTGTTGGCGTAAAGCAGCTCGCCCCTAAGATTGACGAGGCCCTGGTATTGGTTGCTGGTCTCCAGGATCGCGCGCAGCCGCGCCTCGTTGGATTCGAGCTCGGCGGTGCGCTCGACGATGCGTTCTTCCAGCGTCTCGTTGAGCTGCCGGAGCTCGATCTCGGCCTGCTTGGCCACCGTGATGTCATGAGCCACGCCGATGAAGCCGATATGCCTGCCGGTCGGGTCCCAGCGCGGCTGCGATTCCGAACGCAGCCAGCGCCATTCGCCGTCGGCGTTCTTGTAGCGGGCTTCCAGCACGAACGGCTTGAGCGATGCTTCACCCTGGACGGACTGCTGCAGCACATGCGGCAGGTCGTCCGGATGCAGCACCTTGCGCCAGTCGAAGGAGATGGCCTGGTCATAGGGCAGGCCGACGAAATCGACATAGGCCTGGTTGGCGAAGGACCGCGTGCGGTCGAGCTTGGTGACCCAGATCGGCACCGGCGCGCTGTCGGCGATCAGCCGGAAGCGCTCCTCGCTCTCGCGCAGGGTCTCGCGCACCAGCATCTGGTCGGTGACGTCGATATGGGCGCCCACGAGGCGGAGGGCGTGGCCGTCACGATCGCGCTCGATCTTGGCGACGACGCGGATCCAGCGGGTCTCGCTGTCGCTGGGACGGATGATGCGGTATTCGGCGGTGTAGTCCTCGCTGCTGCCGGACAGCGCATCGATGAAGTGCTTCACCGTAGCGTCCCGGTCGTCCGGATGAATGCGATTGATCCAGTCCTCGTGCGACTCGTCGGCGGCTTCCGGCGGCAGGCCGTGGAGCATCAGATATTCCGGCGAACGGCGGTTCTTGAAGCCTTCGCGGAAGTCGACTTCGAGACCGCCGACCTTGCCGATGCGCTGGATGCGCGCAAGCTCAGCTTCGCGTTCCTGGAGCGCGCGATAGGCGTTGTCGCGCTCGCGCGCGACGTCTTCCAGGTGCTGGCGCAGCCTTTCGGCGGCGATGGTCTCGGGCAAAGGATCGTTCAAGGCGTTGGCCGGGGTGATGCGAGAGCGCACGTGGCGGACGGATATTCACACAGACGAAGCGTGATGGCCATTGCCCAAAGGGTATATGGAAAGAAAGACGTCGCCGAATGCAGTGTGGTGGGCATGAAAGAACGCCGGGTCTGGCTATTTGTTCCGAACCTTGGAACGATGAGCCCTCCGCGCGCGTATCCGCGAGGCGCCGCAACTTTCATTCATAAAAACTTGCTTTCCGAAGAGGCTAAATCTTGAAGCTTTTTGTCTGCCAGGCCTGCGGCAACGTCATCTATTTCGAGAACCGCGCCTGCGAGCGCTGCGGCCACCGCGTCGCGTTCCTGCCGGAGAAGGAGACGATGTCGGCGATCGAGCCCGACGGAGAGGCCTGGAAGACGCTGGCGACCAAGGGCGAAAGCCGCATGCTGTGCAGCAATGCCGAGCATGATGCCTGCAACTGGCTGACTGATGCGGGTGATACCACCGGCTACTGCCGCGCCTGCCGCCATAACGGCGTCGTGCCGGACTTGTCGGATCCGGCGCAACTCGCCGGCTGGCGCGAGTTGGAGATGGCGAAGCACCGGCTGTTCTATTCCCTGATCCGCTGGAAGCTGCCGCTCCAGACCCGGCAGGACAATCCCGAACATGGCCTGATCTTCAATTTCCTAGCCGACGATCCGCAGAGCGGGCAGAAGGTCCTGACCGGTCACGACAACGGCCTGATCACGATCGCGCTGACCGAGGCCGACGACATCGAGCGCGAGCGGCGCAGGCTGGAGATGGGCGAGCCCTACCGGACGCTGCTCGGGCATTTCCGCCACGAGGTCGGGCACTATTTCTGGGACGTGCTGGTGCGCGACGGCGGCAAGCTGGACGAATGCCGTGCCGTGTTCGGCGACGATTCCACCGATTACGGCCAGGCCTTGCAGCGCCACTATGCCGAAGGCGCCCCGCCGGACTGGCAGCAGAACTACGTTTCTGCCTACGCGACGACGCATCCGTGGGAGGATTTCGCCGAGACCTGGGCCCACTATCTTCACATCGTCGACACACTGGAGATGGCCAGCGAGTTCGGCATGGAGGTGCGCCCCAAGGTCGATCGCGACGGGGAGTTGACGACGCGCATCCGCTTCAACCCTTACGAAGCGAGGGACGTCGAGGCGATCGTCAACGCATGGCTGCCCTTCACCTTCGCCATGAACAGCGTCAACCGCGCCATGGGCATGCGCGACCTCTATCCGTTCATCCTCTCGCCGGTCGTCGTCGAGAAGCTCGGCTTCATTCACGGCCTGGTCCGGAATGTGGGCAAGGCCGGGAAGCCGTAGGCCGCCCAGGGGCCCGCCAGAGCCGTTTCGGTCTAGCTTTGGTCTTGCGCTGGTACGCCAAAGGACCCGGATTTTGACCGTTGCCTCCGGCCTATTTTGATGTACCACGGGAGCCACACGGCCCGTCCCATAGGCTCCAACGGCCAGGGAAGGGTCCCGCCCAAGGTCGAGACTCAAGAAAAGCATGTTCAAACGCATTCTGATCGCCAATCGCGGCGAAATCGCCTGCCGGGTCATCAAGACCGCTCGCCGCATGGGAGTTCAGACGGTCGCGGTCTATTCCGAGGCCGACCGTGACGCCCTCCATGTCGAGATGGCCGACGAGGCCGTGCTGATCGGCCCGCCGGCTGCGGCCGAGAGCTATCTGGTGATCGAGAAGATCGTGGAGGCCTGCCGCAAGACCGGCGCCGAGGCCGTGCATCCCGGTTACGGCTTCCTGTCCGAGCGTGAGGCGTTTCCGCGCGCGCTGGAGGCGGCCGGCATCGTCTTCATCGGCCCCAACCCGGGCGCGATCGCGGCGATGGGCGACAAGATCGAATCCAAGAAAGCCGCCGCGAAGGCGAAAGTCTCGACCGTGCCCGGCTATCTCGGCGTCATCGAGGACGCCACGCACGCGGTCAAGATCGCCGACGAGATCGGTTATCCCGTGATGATCAAGGCCTCCGCCGGCGGTGGCGGCAAGGGCATGCGCATCGCGCATTCGACCTCCGAGGTCGCAGAGGGTTTCAACCTCGCCAAGGCCGAGGCCAAGGCCTCGTTCGGCGACGACCGGGTCTTCATTGAAAAGTTCATCGTCGACCCCCGCCATATCGAGATCCAGCTGCTGGGCGACAAGCACGGCAACGTGATCTATCTCGGCGAGCGCGAATGCTCGATCCAGCGCCGCAACCAAAAGGTCATCGAGGAAGCGCCGTCGCCGCTGCTCGACGAAGCCACCCGCCGCAAGATGGGCGAGCAGGCGGTCGCACTCGCCAAGGCGGTGAATTACGACTCCGCCGGCACCGTCGAATTCGTCGCGGGGCAGGACAAGAGCTTCTACTTCCTGGAGATGAACACGCGCCTCCAGGTCGAGCATCCCGTCACCGAGCTCGTCACCGGCGTCGACCTCGTCGAGCAGATGCTCCGCGTCGCCGCCGGCGAGAAGCTCGCGATCACGCAGAAGGACGTCACGCTGACGGGCTGGGCAGTGGAGTCGCGCCTCTACGCCGAAGACCCGTTCCGCAACTTCCTGCCCTCGATCGGGCGCCTGGTGAAATACCGACCGCCGGCGGAAGCGAGCCAGGACGGCATCACCGTGCGCAACGACACCGGCGTGCAGGAGGGCGGCGAAATCTCGATCCATTACGATCCGATGATCGCCAAGCTCGTCACCCACGCGCCGTCGCGCGCTGCCGCGATCGAGGCGCAGGCCACCGCGCTGGACTCGTTCTATGTGGACGGTATCCGCCACAACATCCCGTTCCTGTCGGCACTGATGCATCATCCGCGCTGGCGCGAAGGCCGGCTTTCGACCGGCTTCATCGCCGAGGAATTCCCCAAGGGCTTTGCCGTGCGCGCGCCGGAGGGCGAGGTCGCACGGCGGCTTGCCGCGGTTGGCGCCGCCATCGATCACGTGCTGGGCGAGCGCAAGCGGCAGATCTCGGGTCAGATGGGCGGCCGCATCGTGCAACGCGAGCGTCGCCGTGCGGTCTGGCTCGACCGCCAGGAGATCCTGCTGGAGGTCGCGCGCGAGGGCGAGGCGGTCGCGGTGCGTTTCGTCGATGCCGACGGCAAGGCCGGCAATCCGCATCTGTTGCAGTCGGCGTGGAAGCCGGGCGATCCGGTCTGGCAGGGCACCATCGACGGACACGTCGTGGCGGTGCAGGTGCGCCCGATCGCGAACGGCATTCGCCTCGCGCATCAGGGCGTCGAGGTGCCGGTCTATGTCTGGACCGAAGCGGAAGCAGCCTCGGCGCGGCTGATGCCGGTGACCACGGCTGCCGACACCGGCAAGAAGCTGCTTTGTCCGATGCCCGGTCTCGTGGTCTCGATCGCGGTGATCGAAGGGCAGGAGGTCAAGGCCGGAGAGACGCTCGCTGTGGTCGAAGCCATGAAGATGCAAAACGTGCTGCGCGCCGAGCAGGACGGCACCGTGAAGAAGATCCACGCCAGCGCCGGCGCGACGCTTGCGGTGGACGCGCTGATTTTGGAGTTTGCGTAACGTCATCGCGAGGAGCCACCGGGTCCGCGCGAAGCGCGGCCCGATGACAGGCTCTGCGACGAAGCAATCCAGTCTGTCTCTGCGGATACATTTCTGGATTGCTTCGCTTCGCTCGCAATGACGGAGTATGCTGCGGCCTCCGTGACCTAACAGAGACATCACCATGGCCTTTCGTTCCCGCCGCGAAAAACTGCGCTCGATCCTGTCGGGCGGGATTTGCGTCCATCCCGGCTCGGTCTACGATGCCATCTCGATCCGCATCGCCGAGGATCTCGGTTTTCCGCTCGGCATGTTCGGCGGCTCGGTGGCTTCGCTCGCGGTGCTCGGCGATCCCGACATCACGCTGATCACGCTCACCGAGCTTGCCGAGCAGATGCGGCGGATGTCGCGTGCGGCGGCACTTCCGGTGCTGGTCGATGCCGATCACGGCTATGGCAACGCGCTCAACGTGCGCCGCACGGTGCAGGAGCTGGAGACGGCGGGTGCCGCCGGCCTCACCATCGAGGACACGCTGCTGCCGGCTGGCTTCGGCGAAGCGAAGACGCAGCTGATCTCGCTGGAGGAGGGCGTCGGCAAGATGAAGGCGGCACTCGACGGCCGCGGCGACCCCTCGCTCGTCATCATGGGCCGCACCGGTGCGGCCTCGATCACCTCGATCGAGGATGCGATCCGCCGCGCCAGGGCCTATGAAGCTGCCGGCGTCGACGCTCTGTTCTTCACCGGCATCAAGTCGCGCGCCGAGCTCGAGGCCATCGCATCCGCCACGCGCCTGCCGATCGTGCTCGGCGGCGCGCCGGAGGAGTTGAACGTGCTCGAATACCTCGCTGGCCAGCGCGTGCGCATCGCACTTCAGGGCCATGCGCCGATCGCGGCCGCAACGCAGGCGGTCTACGAGACGCAGAAGGCGCTGCGCGACGGTACTGCGCCCAAGAATCTCAAAGGCCTGCCGTCGTCGGACTTGATCAGCCGCCTCACGCGCGAGGCCGACGTCAAGGCGCGCAGCGCCGATGTCCTCGGACTGACAAAATGAGCCGGGCGATCCTCCAGGTCATGATCCGCGGCCGCGTGCAGGGCGTCGGCTATCGTGCCTGGCTCGAGCATCAGGCGACGACCTGCGGTCTCGAGGGCTGGGTCCGCAACCGCCGCGACGGCAGCGTCGAAGCGCTGTTCGCAGGGCCGCCGAAGCACGTCGCCGACATGGTGGCGCTGTGCCGCCACGGCCCGCCGTCCTCGCGCGTCGACAGCGTCACCAGCGAGACGGCCGACGTCGATGAGCTGAACTTGCGCCGGGCAGGCGAGGCGTTCTCGGTGTTGCCGACGGTGTAGCTGAAGAATTACCGCGGCAGCTTGGCGATCGCTTCGCTCAATTCGTGGATCTCGTAGGGCTTGCGCAGGATCGGGAAATCGCCGCGCACGCCTGCGGCGACTTCGCTGTAGCCGGTGGCGAGCAGGATCGGCAGGCCGGGACGGATCTGGCGGAGGTGATGGGCGAGGCTGAGCCCGTCCATCTTGCCGGGCATGACGATATCCGAGAACACGAAGTCGACGCCGTTCTTCTCGATCTCGCTCAAGGCGGCTTCGGCGTCCGCGACGCGACGCACCTGATAGCCAAGCTGCTCCAGAAGACCGATGCTGACGGCGGCGACGTCCGGATTGTCCTCGACCAGCAGCACCGTGCCGCTGCCCTGGAACGCCGGTTCTCCCGCCGCCTCGCGCGATGGCTCGTCTTCTCCACGCGGCAGGAGGATGGTGAAGGTCGTGCCCTTGCCGAGCGCGCTCGCGACCCGGATCGTGCCGCCGGCCTGATGGGCGAAGCCGTGCACCTGGGAGAGACCGAGGCCGGTGCCCTTTCCGATCGGCTTCGTCGTGAAGAACGGCTCGAAGATCTTGTCGAGAACGTCGGAGGGAATGCCGAGGCCGGTATCGCTGACGTCGATCGCG
This sequence comes from Bradyrhizobium sp. 134, assembly GCF_023074155.1. Taxonomy (NCBI): domain Bacteria; kingdom Pseudomonadati; phylum Pseudomonadota; class Alphaproteobacteria; order Hyphomicrobiales; family Nitrobacteraceae; genus Bradyrhizobium; species Bradyrhizobium sp. 134. The sequence goes on from NZ_JADPKX010000006.1 coordinate 577,577, forward strand.
ATGAATTCGCCCACGAGGGGGTCCTCGTCGAGCACGAGATTGCGCGCTGCGATCGTGACCGTGCCGCCGTCGGGCATCGCATCGCGGGCATTGATGACGAGGTTGAGCAGCGCGGTCTCGAGCTCGGAAACGTCGGTCCTGATCGGCCAGACGTCGCCGCTGACGTCAAAAGCCAGGCGCACGGAGCTGCCGACCCCGGCATCGAGCACCTCGCGGATCGCCGCGATGCGATCGGCGAAGTCGATCGCCTGCGGATTGACGCTCTGCCGCCGCGCGAAGGTGAGGAGCTGGTTGGTCAGCGCGGCGCCACGCCTGGTGGCGGTCTCGATGGCCGAGATCGCGCGCTGAAGCTTGGCTTCGTCGTCGGCCCCTCGCTTCAGCATGTGGAGGCTGCCGCTGATGATCATCAGGAGATTGTTGAAGTCGTGGGCGACCCCGCCGGTGAGTTGGCCGAGCGCATCGAATTTCTGGGATTCGGCGAGCTGCTTCTGCATCGTCTCGAGCTTGATCTGGGTATTGCGGCGCTCGGTGATGTCGCGTGTGATTTTGGCGAAGCCGACGAGCTTGCCGTCCTCGTAGATGGGATCGATCACGACGCTCGCCCAGAAGAAGGTGCCGTCCTTGCGGACGCGCCAGCCTTCCTCCTCGTAGCGGCCCTTGTCCCGGGCGATCCCGAGCGCACGGGCGGGCTTGCCGTTGGCGCGGTCGGTCTCGGTGTAAAAACGGGAAAAGTGCTGGCCGAGGATCTCCCCGGGCGAATAGCCCTTGATGCGCTCGCCGCCGATGTTCCAACTGGTGATGATCCCGGTGGGATCCAGCATGTACAGGGCGTAGTCCGCGACCCCTTCAACCAACAGGCGGAAACTGCGTTCACTCTCGAACAAGTCTCTCTGCTGACTGAACTTCTCGACCATTCCCGGACCCTGCCTTAACGGGAGCAAACGCCGCAGATGGCGGATTGTTCCCCGAGTTTGGAACCTTTTTAAGCAATATTGCGAGCCGTATGCAGCACGCAAGCTATCGGATGCTCTTGACAGCCGATCCTATCCGTCAGATATTTCTGTTATGACAGAAACAACCGGAAGAAAGAAACTCCCAGCCGCCGTCGAGCGCTTCATCCTGCATTGGGGTGATATGGGAGACGAGTGGGGCGTCAATCGCTCGGTCAGCCAGATCCACGGGCTGCTCTATCTGGCCGAGGCGCCGATGACGGCCGAGGACATCGCCGACACCCTCGGCATGGCCCGCTCCAACGTCTCCAACTCGCTCAAGGAGCTGCTTGCCTGGAACCTGATCCGGCGCGTCCCGATTCTCGGCGATCGCCGCGACCATTACGAGGCCGAGACCGACATCTGGGAGGTCGCGGCCAGGATCGCGGCGCGGCGCAAGGAGCGGGAGCTTGATCCGGCGATCACAGCGCTCAGAGCCTGCGTGTCCGATGCCGCCGACGATCCGACCATCAATCCGGTCGCGAGCAAACGGCTGAAGGAGATGCTCGCCTTCACCGAGCTCGCCGACCACTGGTTCATGCAGATGCTGAAGGTGCCGCGGCCGCGGCTGGCCGCCCTGATGCGGCTTGGTGAGAAGATCGCCAATCTGCTGCCGCTGGGCAAGGCCAAATAGGTTTGAGGAGGGTGCGATGACGTCGGCGAGATTATCAGGCTCCAACGCGTCGACCTTCGCTCACACGAAACTGCTCGACGATCGCCGTTTCCGCGCGCTGCTGTCGGATGAGGATTGGGGCCGGCTGCCGCTGGCGACCTGGCGACGTTTTTCGAAACGCGTCGCCGACGGCGACAGCGTCGTCTATGTCGGTGTAGTCGACGAGATCTGCTTCAGCGACATCGGCTGGTGGTTCGCGCAAGCCGCGCGCCTGATCGGCGGTCCGCTGCCGACCGGCCGCGACACCGGCGTCCCTATCATCGTCACGGTGACCGAAGACGCCGGGGGCGGCCAGACCTGGACCCGCATCTGCGCGCGCAAGCGCGGCTTTCCGCAAGTGATCCATTCCGCCAAACGTTTTGCCGGCCCGACCGGGCTGGAAGAATATGTCGGCTTCGGCGTCTCGATGGCGCTCCGCATCGCGGTCGAGGACCAGGCGCTGACGTTTCGCAGCGCCGGCTACGGGCTCCAGTTTGGACGCCTGTGGATTCCCCTGCCGCGATGGCTGACGCCGGGCGATCTCACGGTGACACACAGCGATCTCGGCGAGGGCGCCTTCCGCTTTACCCTCGACGTCATTCATCCGCGTTACGGCGCGCTGATCCACCAGTCCGCAATGTTCAGGGAGGCCGTGTCATGACACAGCTCATGTGGACACTCATCGCCATCCAGATCGTGATGGGCGTGTTCGACACCTTCTATCACCACGAATTCACCGAGCGCCTGGCCTGGCGTCCGTCGCAGCGTTTCGAATTGAAGCTGCACGGCATTCGCAACATGCTTTATGCGCTGCTGTTCCTCGTGCTCGGCTGGCTCGAAGTCCATGGCGCGCTGGCGCTGCTGATCGTCGCGGTGCTGGTCGCCGAGATCGTCATCACGCTGATGGATTTCGTCGAGGAGGATCTCAGCCGAAATCTGCCGCCGAGCGAGCGGGTCAATCACACGCTGCTCGCGATTAATTACGGCGCCATCCTGGTGTTGCTGTTGCCGGTGCTGATCGATTGGGCCACGCAGCCCCTCGGCGTGATGGTCGTGTATCAGGGCCTGCTCAGCATTGCCGCGACGGCCTGTGCGGTCGGCGCGGCGCTGTGCGGTGTCAGGGATTTTGCGGCGATGCGCCGGCTCAGCCGCATGAGAAGCGCTCCCGCGCACGGGCTCGTCGAAAAGCTGTCCGGCCGCAAGACGGTGCTGATATCAGGCGCCACCGGCTTCATCGGCAGCCGCCTCGCCGCGAGCCTCAGCGGAGCAGGGCATCACGTCATTGCGCTGATCCGCAATCCCGCCAAGGCCGAGATGCTGCCGCCGCCGGTCACTTTGATCACGAGCCTCGATCAGATCGCCTCGGACGCGCCTGTCGACGCTGTCGTCAATCTCGCCGGCGAGCCGATCGGCAACGGCCTGTGGACCGAGGCGAAGCGCGCGAAGATTCTCGGCTCGCGCATCGACATGACCGGCGAGGTCGTCAAGCTGATCGCGCGGCTCGAACGCAAGCCCGAGGTGCTCGTCAGCGGCTCTGCGATCGGCTGGTATGGCCTGTGGGCCGACCAGGTGCTGACGGAATCGGCGAAGTCGCACGCCTGCTTCAGCCACGAGCTGTGTGCGGCCTGGGAGGCGGCGGCGCGGCCGGCGGAGGATCTCGGCGTCCGCGTGGTCAATTTGCGCATCGGCCTCGTGCTCGGCACCGAAGGCGGCTTCGTCACGCGCTTGCTGACGCCGTTCGAGTTCGGGCTCGGCGGTCCCATCGGCAACGGGCGGCAGTGGATGTCCTGGATCGAGCGCGACGATCTGATCCGGCTGATCGCCTATGTGATGGCGACGCCCGATCTCGCCGGCCCCGTCAACGCCACCGCGCCGATCCCCGTCACCAACGCAAAGTTCAGCGAGGAGCTAGGCCGCCGTCTGCATCGGCCCGCGGTGTTCCGGATTCCCGGCGGCCTGCTGCGCCGGATCGGCGGCGGTTTCGCCGACGAGCTCCTGCTCGGCGGTCAGCGCGTGCTGCCCAACAAGGCGCTGAGCCGCGGTTTTGTGTTCCGGCACGAGACGCTGCGCAGTGCGTTCGAAGCAATCTTGTAAAGCCTCGCGGCGTCAGATCGCCGCCACGCTCCGGAACGTTGCCGCGACTGCGCGCAGCGCCGCCAGCTTGGCGGGATCGCTGACCTTGGAATGTAGCATCACCTTCGAGCTGCCGAGTTTCGGCAGCTTGTGGGTTGGCCCGATGTCGACCAGCCCGGGGGGCGCGATCCGTCGCGCCAGCGGCGCGATTGCAAGTCCGGCGAGCGCGGCTGCAACCACGGCGGTGACGCCGCCGCCGACGAAGCGCTCACGCCATTTCAGGCCAGCCTTATCGAGCGCGCGCACGGCGATGGCGCGGACCCCACAGGGCGGGGCGAGCGTCGCGAGCGGCAAGGGCTGCCCCTTTGGCACTGTGAAGCGTCGTGACGCGAACCAGCCGAACTCGTCCTCGGCCAGCTTCTCGCCGCCGCGCCGGCTGCCTTCCTGGCGCACGATCACCGCATCCAGTTGGCCCGAATCATAGGCCTCCTGCATCTCGCGGGAGAAGCCGATGGTGACGGCGAGCGTGAGGTTCGAGGACATCGCATGCAGGCGTTCGAGCAGCGGTACCAACTCCGGGCCCGCGGCATGGTCGGAGATGCCGAGCGAGAGCGACTGCGCGACTGACCCCTCGCCCGACAGCGCGCAATCATGCGCCGCGATGAGCGCGCGGGCGCGCTCGAGGAACGCTGCGCCATCCGCGGTAAGACGGACCGCGCGCGGCGAGCGCTCGACGAGACGTTTTCCCAGCAGCGTCTCCAGCCGTTGCAGCTTGAGGCTGACGGCCGCCTGGGTCGTGCCAAGCGCTTCGGCGGTCCGCGTAAAGCTCTGGAGGTCGGCAACCAGCAGGAAGGCCTGGACGGTGGCGATGTCGAGCGTTGCTGTCATTATTATCTCTTATCACTGGTATCAACAGAGATAAGATACCAAAATGTCGAGGGCGGGTCTAGCTTCTCACCAACGCCGCGCAACACCTGCGCGACCTCCGAGGAGAACGACCATGCCGCTGATCACCGTGTCCTACACCACCTCCCGCCAGTCGCCCTCGCTGAAGGCCGACATCGCGAGCGCCGTGTCCGAGCTCACCGCAAAAATCCTGCACAAGGATCCTGAGGTCACGGCCATCATCGTGAAGTCGGTGGAGGCGGCCGACTGGTTCGCCGGTGGCAAGTCGCTCGCAGAGCAAAAGCTCGCGAGCTACTGGATCGACATCCACGTCAGCGAAGGCACCAACACCAAGGACGAGAAGGCCGCCTATCTCGCCGCGATGTTCCAGCGCATGGCCGGGATCCTGGGCCCGCTGCATCACGAGACCTATCTGCATGTCGACGAGGTCAAGGGCGATGCCTACGGCTTTGGCGGCCTGACCCAGGAGCGGCGCTACGTCGCCGGCAAGCTCGAGGTTTCGCCGGAGAAGGCGTGAAACCGCGGACCGCGGGTGAACGATCTCACCCGCGGCCTGAACCGGTTGAGCCTCCTGATCGTCAGCTCGCTATGCGAAACTGAACTTCGTCCTTGTTCAGGAAACAGGTCTTGTCGAACAGCTTCAGGTCGAGCGGGTTCGGCAGCCTGACATCGTCCAGGTCAGGGCAGGGCTTGAGCGAGGGATCATAGGAACGGTCGATCTGCGAGATGAAGACGACAATCAATCCCTTGTCGCGCGCGAATGATTTCAACGCGCGCACCTGAACGGAAAGGTCGGGATTTTCCCGCCGCTGGTCGAGCAGTTGCAGATAGTCGATCACCACGACGGTGCCGCGCGGTGCTGCGGCCATCTGCTTGACGACGTGGTCGGCACTGATGGCGTCGGAGCAATCGACCTCGAAGAGTTTTTCGAATTGCGCCAGGTCCACGCCGATCGCCCGAAAGCGATCGAAGACGTCTTTCTCGGTGTATTCCAGCGAGAAGAACGCGGCGCGATGGCCTGACCGCATCGCTTCCACGGCAAGCTCCAGGCTCATCAGGGTCTTGCCCTGGCCGGGACGCGCGCCAACCAGCACCAGGTCCCCCGGTTGGAATTGCGGGAAAAGCCGGTTGGCCGGCCTCGCTGCGGCAGCTTTCGCCGCGAGCATGCTCCATGCGGAAAAGCCTTCCGTCGCGGCGATGCGGTCGAGCGCATCGTGCAGCGGAATGCCTTCCTCGCGGGACAGGCGCTTCGCTCTTCGCTTCAGATGATAAATGGGTGCAGACAGTCTCATCGCAAAAACCTCCCATTGCGAGCTGAAACGCATCCCCTCCTTATGCCTGGCGCTCGAACAGTCGGTCCGATGATCAATTCGCCCGGTATGAAATGTACTTTCCCGGCGGAGGGGGGAGGCGTGGGCGACACCGAGATCAAGCGTAGCTGATTCCGGGTTTGCGGAGAATGAGGAAGACCGGAAGTTAGGCCGCCGCTTCCGGCATCAGCGCCTGGGTCGGCCCGAACAGCTCCTCGAAGGCTTGCCGAAGCGCCACGTCGACATCGCTCATCGTCACGAGCTGGCCGAGGTCGACCAGCGAGGTGACGCCGTAGCGGGGATCGGCGACGCCGCAGGGCACGATGCCGTCGAAATGCGACAGCTCCGGCTCGACATTGATGGCGATGCCATGGAACGAGACCCAGCGCTTCAGCCGGACGCCGATCGCCGCGATCTTGTCCTCGTGCTCGGGTCCCTTGTCGGGCCGCTTGACCCAGACGCCGACCCGGTCCTCGCGCCGCTCGCCATGGATATTGAACGCGGCGAGCGTCCGCAGAATCAACTCTTCCAGGCTCGCGACATAGGCCCGGACATCCGGCCGGCGGCGCTTCAGGTCGAGCATGACATAGGCCACGCGCTGGCCGGGCCCGTGATAGGTGAGCTGGCCGCCCCGCCCGGTGGCAAAGGTCGGGAATCGGGCATCGAGCAGGTCTGATTCCTTGCCCGAGGTGCCGGACGTGTAGAGCGGGGGGTGCTCCAGCAGCCAGACCAGCTCCGGAGCTTCACCCGCCGCAATCGCCGCGACGCGCGCTTCCATTTCGGCCACGGCCTCCGGATAGGGCACGGGCGCGTCCGAAATCCGCCACTCCACGGGCTCGCCGGAGGAGGCGGAAAACGCCGTCAAATCGAGCTCTTCGCGGGGGTTTTGGGGTGAATTAACCATTGGCTAACCATAACCGGGTGATGATCCCAGGCGCAAATACCAAGTCCCTAGTCCTAGTCCCAGGTTGCGGTGGTGCTGAAGTGCCTACTCTCGACAAAGTCACCGTGGATCTCATGGTCGTCCTCGGGACGACAACCATGCCGATCCATCAAGTATTACGTCTTTCCCGCGGCGCCATCATCGAGCTGGACGCAACCGAGGCCGACGAGGTCAAGGTTTTGGCCAATAATTTGCCCGTCGCCTCCGGCGTCGTGCTGGTCGACCGCAACCGGATCGCGGTCGAGGTCAAGCAGATGCTGCCCCGTATCCCGGGCACGCGGTAGCGGCCTGGGCACGCGGTAGCGGCCCGGGCACGCGCAGCCGCCTGGGCAGGCGGAAAAGGCCGATCCCGGCGCGAAGAGCCGGAACTTTCCTGCCAGGCTTGTGGAATTCAGGGCCTTTGGAGGCTTGTACCCCTCTGATGGATTTGTTAGATCGGCGCCGTTGATCCGGTTGGCCTTCAAGCCTCAAGCCGGCATCCCCAAAAGCGCTCGTGGCGGAATTGGTAGACGCGCTGCCTTGAGGTGGCAGTGAGTAAAATCGTGGGGGTTCGAGTCCCTCCGAGCGCACCAAGCAAACAGACACGCGAAAGATTGTTTCGCGATTTGCGGTGCCCGCCGTGTTCGCGCTGCGAATCCTGGAACGGGGCCTCCCCCAGTCTTCGATGTTCGATCTCGCGGCCGAGAGTCGGCGCGATCGTCGTCCGCGCCTCGCAATCACTTCGGCAAGGTCAGCAGGAGCCACGCGCCCGCGGCCACACAGGCAATGCCGGCAGCGCGCGCGATCCAGCGTCCCACCGGCGTGACTTTCTCCAAAAGTACAAGCAACGACAAAAGCGCAATCCAGAGCACGTTCATCACGCCGCCCACGAACAACAGCGCCATCAATACCCAGCAGCAGCCGACACAATAACCTCCATGCCGAAAGCCCAGCAGCACGCAACCCCGCAGGTCGCTGCGAAAGCCGCCGTGGCGCATCAGGAACAGAAACGGCGACTGGCATTGGGCGAGGCAGATGTCTTTGAGCCGTGTCCATTGATAGGCGCCCGCCGCGATCAGCACGATGCCGCCGAGCAGGTTGCTCGCGATCGCCATCCGGGAATCCAGCAGGGCAGCCCGCTCGATCGCCCATTGGAGCAGGGTGGCTGCCAGCGAAAAGCCGCACCAGGCCAGGAGATAGCCGGCGGCAAACCAGCCGGTCGCTGCGAATAGTTTGCCTTGCGCTTTGCCCTGTCGACCTACACGGGCGTACATCAGGATCATGGGCGCGGCCGACGGGGCCATCATTCCGACCATCATCACCGCCCACATCAGGAACACATAGGCGAACTCGATTGTTCGCCACGGCTCTTCGGCTGGCAGCATGGTTCCGATCCCAGCCGGGATCATGCGGAACTCGGTCATGTCCATGCCGCCCATGTCCATGGCGTTGGCGAGCCAGAGCACATAGCTCCACGCCAGCGCGACCATGAGGACGATCGCGCCGCCGACGATCCAGCGATCGCGCCGCAGCACGGCTTCCAAGGGGCTGTCCGTCATTTGCGATCGATGTTGTGCGATCGACGTTGCCGGCCGCCGATGCAGGGCGGTATATGGAGTTTACATCATGCTTGGTTCGACCAGCGGATCGGCGCATAGAGGCCGTTCCTGCCGGAATTATCCCAGCGCATGCCATGATCGCTGAAGGTATTGCCGGCAGCACCGACCGCCATCACCATGGCGTCGGGGCTGACCGGATGGCCGATGTTCACCCACATCTCGCCGCTCGGATGCATGGTCGGTAGCGGATCGACGGACATGTGCAGGATGCCGGGGATTTCCGCGGACCGCGTCTTGCCGTCGATCCGGAACGTGATCGGGACCTTGCGTACCCCCAGGTTCTTGCTGATCAGAGGCGCGAACGCGGCCATGGGACCGCCGGCACCGCCGGTGAAGATTGCAGCCAGGGCCTCGGTCTGGTCATCGTTGGCGCGCTGATCGACATAGGCGGCCACCGACCAGTCTCCGTCTGCCATGACCCCAGGTGCGTGGAGGATGACGAGCACATTCAGCTCATCGAGCGCGATCTCGCCATAGCGGCCGGTCTCGATGTGGAAGATCAGCGGTACGTTGCAGAAGCCCTCGGTCGGTCGCGCGGTCAACGGCGGCGCCTCCGACACCAGGCAGGGGCACACGATGCTGCAATTGCAATTCTCGAAATAGTCACCGGAAAGGTGCCATGGGACATCCGCCATTGCTGTCTCCCGCTTGGCCGAACCCGATAGATGCTTTCGAATGAGCTACGTAGAGTTGAAAATTACGCTTCGTGAGGAAGCACCGCAAGCCGATTCCACCATCGACATATGTCGAGCAAGGTGAGCGCGACGAAGTTCGCTATCCCTCATGCCCGGGTTCCCTTAGTTTGCCTGCGGTCGAAACTCCGGCTCGATCTGCGTGGCCGCGGGCATGAACACCCGCGCCGGATGGCTGAAGATCTCGAATTCGTCGCCCCGTGCGATACCGACAAGCGTGATGCCATTGGCCTCCGCCGTTCGGACCGCAAGCGCAGTCGGTGCAGACATGGCGACGACGATGCCGGCGCCCATCGCGGCGGTTTTTTGCACCATCTCGACCGATATCCGGCTGGTGAGGATGACAGCGCCGGCGCCGCCGGATGCACCTTCGATGGCGAGAGCGCCGGCAAGCTTGTCGAGGGCGTTGTGGCGCCCCACGTCCTCGCGCACCATCATGGTCTTGCTGCCTGGCCGGAAAAAACCCGCGGCATGAGCGGCGCGTGTCTTGTGGTTGAGGATCTGTGACTCGGTGAGGACTGCAATGGCCGTGCTGATCTGCTCCGGCGTGAGGCTCGCCGGTTGCTCGACGCACTGAGCGATACGGCCGGCTTCGCGCAGGCTGTCGATGCCGCACAGGCCGCAACCCGTCGGCCCGACCAGATGTCGCCGTCGCTCCTTCAGCCGTCGCCCGGCATTCGGTCGCAGCCATAGCCGCAGTTCGATCCCGTCGGGACCGGGAACGACCGTGAGCTCCTGGATCTCGCCGATGTCGCCGATGATCCCTTCGGTCAGACTGAATCCCACAGCAAGGTCGGTCAGATCGGCGGGAGTTGCCATCACAACGGCGACGGTCGTTCCGTCGTAGACGAGTGCCACGGGACATTCCTCGGCCAGCATCCGCTCATCGTGCGTCCCGCGCGACGTGAGCCGGGGCATTCTCACGGATGGCGTGGGCATGGATGCGCGATCGTGTGCGCCGGATCGAGAGCCGTGCATGGGTGTTCGTCCTACGTCGATTCATCGACGCACGAACCGGAGCAAGGTTCCGAACGGTTGGAACTTGCCATCCCATCTCGGGTTCTGCGTGCAGGGCTTGCAATTGAAGGAAACGCCATGCGGCAAAAGGCAAAGGTCGAGAACAATGATGCGCCGGCAGGCGGCTGGGGCTCACTTAAAGCCGTTGCAAGCATCCTGACGCAGGAAGAGGTCGCCATTCTCGGCAGCGAGATCCTGCTCAAGCAGAACAAGCCCGACGGATTCATGTGCGTGAGCTGCTCCTGGGCCAAGCCGGCCAAGCCACGTCCATTCGAGTTCTGCGAGAACGGTGCCAAGGCGACCGCCTGGGAGATTACTAGCAAGACCGCGACACCGGAGTTCTTTGCGCAACATACGCTGACTAAACTACGAACCTGGTCCGATCATCAACTGGAGGAGCAGGGGCGCCTGACGACGCCGATGCGTTACGACCTGGCAAGCGACAAATATCTAGCGGTCGACTGGGACGAGGCCTTTGCGGATATCGGCGCCGAGCTGAACCGGCTCGATCCCCGTTCCGTCGTGATGTACACGTCCGGACGTGCCTCGCTCGAAACCAGCTACATGTACCAATTGTTCGGCCGCATGTACGGCACCAACAATTTCCCCGACAGCTCGAACATGTGCCACGAGACGACGTCGGTGGCGCTGCCGGAGGTGATCGGAGTTCCGGTCGGCACGGTGCTGCTGGAGGATTTCGAGATCACCGATTGCATCTTCTTCTTCGGCCATAACACCACCACCAATGCGCCGCGCATGCTGCATCCGCTCCAGGAGGCGGCGCAGCGCGGCGTGCCGATCATAACGTTCAACCCGCTGCGCGAGCGCGGCCTGGAGCGTTTCGTCAATCCGCAAAATCCCGTCCAGATGATCGCAGGCGGCACGCGCATCAGCTCGCAATATTATCAGGTGCGTGTCGGCGGCGACGCGGCGGCGATCGTCGGGATTTGCAAATGGGTGATCGAGGCGGACGACCTCGCTCGGGAAAATGAAACTGCGCGCGTGGTGGATGTCGAATTCATCCGGCAGCACACGGCCGGCTTCGAGGAGTTCGCCGAATTCTGCCGTGCACAGGATTGGGAGGAGATCGAACGGGCCTCCGGGCTTTCGCGCGGTGCCCTGCGCGAGGCCGCGAACACTTATATGGAGGCCAAGGCCGTGATCGCCAATTACGGCATGGGCATCACCCAGCACAAGCACGGCGTCGAGACGAACAAGATGATCGTCAACCTGCTGCTGCTCCGCGGCAATATCGGCAAGCCCGGCGCGGGCATTTCGCCGATCCGGGGCCACTCCAACGTGCAGGGCCAGCGCACGGTCGGGATCTCCGAGAAGACCAAGCTGGTGCCGCTCGACAAGCTTGCGGAGCTCTACGGTTTCGAGCCGCCGCGGTGGGAGGGACTGTCCACCGTCGACGCCTGCCAGGGCATTCTGAAAGGCGACGTTCGCGGCTTCGTCAGCCTCGGCGGCAATTTCCTGCGCGCCGTTCCCGAGCGGTCCCTGATGGAGCCCGCATGGTCCGGCCTGCGCCTATCGGTGCAGATCGCGACCAAGCTCAACCGGACCCACCTCGTGCCGGGCGAGGTCACTTATCTGCTGCCGTGCCTCGGCCGGATCGAGATCGACCGGCAGGCCAGCGGCGCACAAGCGGTGTCGATGGAGGATTCCACCACCTGCATTCACGGATCGCGCGGCCAGCGCAAGCCGGTGGCCGACCATCTCCTGTCGGAGCCGGCGATCGTCGCCGCCCTGGCAAAGGCAACGTTGAAGCCCAACCCCAAGATCGATTGGGACGCCTGGGTCGCCGACTATTCGCGGGTTCGGGACGCCATCGAGCGCACCTATCCCGACCAGTTCAAGGACTTCAACGCGCGCATGTTCGAACCCGGCGGTTTTGCGCGGCCGCTCGCGGCGCGCGATCGGAAGTGGAAGACCCCGAACGGCAAGGCGAACTTCACCGTTCCAAAGTCGGCCTTCGCGCCGCCCCGGGAGACCGACGGCGTCTATGAGCTGATGACACTGCGCGCGGACGGGCAGTTCAATACGACGATCTACGCCGAAGGCGATCGCTTTCGCGGCATCGAGGGCGGCCGCTACGTCGTGTTCATGAATCCCGCTGACATGGAGGAAGACGGGCTAAAATCGGGAGATACCGTCACGCTGGTGACGGAGGCGGGCGATGGCGTCACGCGCAGCTTGAGCGAGCTCCAAATCGTCCCCTATGGCATCCCACGCAGGAGCATTGCGGCCTATTATCCCGAATGCAACGTGCTCATTCCGCTCTGGCATCAGGCGGAGGGCAGCAAGGTCCCTGCTGCGAAATCCATTCCGGTGCGTTTGTTCAAGGACGTCCTTCCGGAGATCGTCGAGGGCGGAGAGGCTCCGATCTCGGCGTCGTGAATGCCGTCGATCGCGCCCACAGGAGTGAAGGACGATGAGAGACAGCGCGTCGGAAGTGACCGGCATCAGCGACGCCGTTCACTTGTGCATCGACATGCAGAACATCTTCGCTCCGGGTGGCCTTTGGGAGACGCCATGGATGGCGCGGGTGTTGCCGACGATCGCCTCGATCGTTTCGCGCCATCAGGCCAGAACGATCTTCACGCGGTTCATCACGCCGGAAGATCCGGAGGATCGGCCCGGACAGTGGCAGAGCTATTTTCGTCACTGGCGCGAGGCGACCCGCAAGCATCTTCCGCCATCTGGTCTCGAACTCGTGCCGGCCCTGAGCCGCTTCGTTCCTCCGGCGGCCGTCATCGACAAACCGGCCTATTCGGCGTTCAGCAATCCCGGCCTCGCCGGCCTGCTGATCGACAAGAACGTCGGCACGGTCGTGATCACGGGCGCAGAGACCGACGTCTGCGTGCTCTCGACGGTCCTGAGCGCCGTCGATCTCGGCTTCAGGGTCGTCATCGTCGAGGATGCGCTGTGCAGCTCGTCCGATGTCGGCCACGATGCGCTCATGACGATGTACCGCACCCGCTTTCATGGACAGGTCGATCTGATGACCGCCGAGGAATTGGCGGAGTTCTGGCGCGAGTAGGGTGCAATCTACTCAATTGACGTTGTCGCCGAGCATGTTGCGGAACGCGGTGGCGACGGCAGCAACGCCGCTCGCGCGGTGCATGAGCGCGATCTCGCCCTGCTGCTCGTGGCGGATGGCGTGGGCCATAACACGCAGGCGCAGATCGCCGCCGCTATGCCACATCTGGTCGGCCATCCTGACCGCGCCGGCGTGATGCTTGCTCATCGTCTCGACGAACACCGTGTCGAATTGGTACGCCGGCGCGGTCTTGACCTGTCGCATCTCGGCCTGTGTCAGGAAGCCCGGCATCGCGGCACGTTCGTCCGTGCTGCAATCGGGCATCTCGGTGTCGAACCAGCTCAGCCACCAGGTCTCGAAAATCTGGTTCTCGCCGGTCTGGCTCGCGACCATCAGCATCGCCAGCTTTCGCAGGTGCGGGTCCTGCGCGCGCTCCGCGGCGATCCGCGCCAGCGCGATGCCCTGGGCGTGATGCGCGGTCATGTGACGGATGTAAGTCTGGTCCGCGTCTCTGTCGTGGCCCATCCACGGCGGCTCGTAACCATGGCTGCCGAACAACGCGGTCGCGCCGAGCAGCGCGATCAAGGCCAGCGCGCCGGTGATCCAGGCATTGGTGAAGCGAACATCGCGCGCGGGTGCAGCTCCCCCCGTCCAGCGCAGCCTGGCGAACAGGGGGTACATCACGGCCGAGGAGCTGTGGACGAGCAGGCCGATCCAGTACGGCTGCTGCAGCGTGAACAGCGGCTGCCAGAACGGAAACAGCGGCACCAGCACGAACCATTCCATGCTTGACGAGAACACGGCCCATGGCAGGGCGAGCAGCATGATCGTGAGCGGCCGCAGGTCGGCGGTCAAGCGTCCGAGCACACCGAAGAACACCAGCGCCCACGAGAAGTCCGCCCATTGGTGGAAGGCGATCCCGGCAAGGATCGCGCTCCACGACGGCTCTGCGCTGATCGCCCAATCGCGCGCGGGAATGGCGGCGACCGTCATCCAGTCGACGGCGGCATCGCGTCCGATGCGCGCGGCGAAGAGCTGGCTGACGATGGTCGAGAAGGTGCTGCTGATCAGGCCGAGTTGGGCAGCGGCGATCCAGCGGGAGCGCCGCCGTGAGGCGGCTTCATCACCGGGGCGAATTGAACTGGAAATGGCGGACGGCGCGGCGGCGTTCACGTCAGCTGATTGAGTTTCTTCAACGGATTGAGCTCGCTCGGCTTGCTCTGTTCGTCCCGGCCGCGCCCCGCTTGCTCCTTGCCTTCCTCATGGAGATCCTGATCGCCGACGATCTCGCCGACGGCCTGTTTCGCCTTGCCAGCGATCCGCTGACCGAGGCCCTTGGTCTTGCTCATGGTCTGCCTCCAGGCTCACGCCGTGACCCCGGCGCTTGAAGGGGGATGAGCGCCGGGGCCGCGGTTTCGTCTATTCAGCCTCCGGCAGGGGGGACGTCGGAAGCGTTGATGAGACTCCCTGCCGCGCGGATGGTTCCTCGGCCTCACCGTGGCTCGATCGCGATGATCACGCCTTCATTGCCGCGGAGCAGGATGGTGGCACCCGGCAGCGGCTCGGACGGCAGGTCCAGATGCGTCGACATCAGCAAGCGGCCGCGACCTTGCCAATGCCATTTCCGCGGCTCGGCGGCGATGTTGAGCGCGACCAGAATGTCGCTGCCGTCACCCGTCCGCCTGTAGGCAAGCACGTCGTTCTGCGCGCGTAGCGGCTCGTAACCGCCGTGGTGCAGGCACGCGTGCTCGCGGCGCAACATCATCAGCGCGCGAAACAGCGCCAGGATCGAACGCGGGTCGCGCCGCTGCCCGGCCACGTTGGCGGCGCCGTCAGGCGGCTCCAGCGGCAGCCACGGATTGCCGGTGGTGAAGCCGCCGTTGGTGCTGTCGTCCCAACGCATCGGCGCGCGTTCCGGATCGCGGCAAAGGCCGTAGCCCCGCACGAGCTTCTCGAAGGGGTCGCGGACGCGGTCTGACGGAATGGGAACGCGCTTGCGGCCGATCTCGTCGCCCATGAAGAAGAACGGCGTTCCCCGCAGCGTCATCAGCAGCATCGCCAGCACCCGCATCTGCGCGTCGCCGATTTTGCTCGCAATCCGCTGCTTGTCGTGACCACCGACAACCCAAACCGGCCATGCATGATCCGGGATGGCGTTGAAATACGCGTCGATCGTCGCTTGCAGCGACAGTGCGTCCCATTGCGAGTCCAGCAGTGCGAAATTGAGCGGCAGATGCAGGCGCGGCCGGTCGTTGCCGTAGAAGTGTCCGATGCGGTCGGTCTTGCCCTGGACTTCGCCGCACAACATCCGCCCCGGATAGCCGTCGATCACCTCGCGGATGAATTCGATGCAGTCCATCGTCTCCGGCCGATCGTCGGTAAAGACCGGCGTCTGGCGCTGCGGCGGCGGCTTGCCTTTCGCTCGGGGGTTCGGCGGATTGTCGCGCAGGAGCGCGTCCTTGATCAGGACGGCGCTGGCATCGACGCGAAAGCCGTCGACGCCGCGATCGAGCCAGAAGCGCATGACATCGGCGATCGCGGCGCGCAGCTGCGGGTTGCGCCAGTTCAGATCGGGCTGCTCGACCAGGAAGGAATGGTAGTAATATTGCCGCCGCGCCTCGCACCATTCCCAGCCGCTGCCGCCGAAGCGGCTCAGCCAATTGTTGGGCGGACCGCCATTCTCGGCTGCGTCGGCCCAGATGTACCAATCGGCCTTCGCGCTATTCCGTGAGCTGCTGCTCTCGACGAACCATGCGTGATCGTTCGCAGTATGGTTGGGCACGAGATCGAGGATCACGCGGATCCCCGCCGCGTGCAGGGCCTTGAGCAGGCGGTCGAACGCGTCGAAGTTGCCGAACGCAGGGTCGATCGAGCAGTAGTCGGAGATGTCGTAGCCGAGGTCGCGGAACGGACTCTTGTAGATCGGCGTCAGCCACACCGCGTCGACGCCGAGCCATTTCAGATAGTCGATGCGCGATGTCAGACCGGCGAGGTCGCCCTTGCCGTCACGGTCCGAGTCCTGGAACGAGATCAGTGCGATTTCGTAGATGACGGCGGATTTCCACCAGGCACCTTCATCACGGGACTCGTCGCTCATTGCCTTGCATCACCTCGTCGTGCGTCATCAGGTCCGTCCCGCCGTGGCGTGCGCCGCGATCTGTTTTGCCGCGGTCCGGGCGCTCTCGATGCCCTTGGGAAAGCCGCTGCGGTTCGGATACAGCTTGCGCCGGGCGTCGCGCGGCGGCCGCCGCGGCTTGGTGTCCTGCGCGGCGCGGTAGTCGAGCATCGCGATTCCGCCGACCATCAGCAGCGCCAGCGCGATATTGCCCTTTTTGGGATTATCCGCGGTCAACCCGGAAAGCAGCGCGGCGGCATCGAGGCCGTCGCCGCCGACGCGGGCCCACAGGCCGGCGTTCTTCTCGACCGAGAGCGTCGTGATCCCGGCCAGGATCTCGCGCACGCCGAAGGCGCGGACCAGCGTCTCATGGCCTTCCATTCCCAGCGTTTCCGTGACCCGCCGTGGCGCGAAGAATTCGACGACGCCGAGGCCGATGCTAAACCAGCCCAGCGCGCGGGCGAGCTGGTCTTCGGGCCGCTTCAGGCTCGGGCCGCCTTCGACGATCTTCGGATCGCCCTTGGTGCGAACGATGTTGGAGAAATGAAACATGGATCTTGCTCCTCAGGGCTTCAGCACGACCTTGACGCAGGAGTCGCGCTTGTCGCGAAACACCTGATACATATCGGGGCCTTGGCTGAGCGGGACGGTGTGGGTGATGACGAAGGACGGATCGATCTGGCCTTCCTCGATGCGATGGAGCAGGTCGTCGGTCCAGCGGTTGACGTGGGTCTGGCCGGTGCGCATCGTCAGGCCCTTGTTCATGAAGGCGCCCATCGGAAGCATGTCGGAGAATCCGCTGTACACGCCCGCCACCGAAAGGATGCCGCCGGGACGGCAGACATAGATCATCTCGCGCAGCACATGCGGCCGGTCGCTCTCCACCATCATCATCTGCTTGGCGCGGTCGAGCAGCGTGTCGGGCAGGGAGGCCATCACATGCGACTCCATCCCGACGCAATCGATGCATTTCTCGGGGCCTCTGCCGTCGGTGAGCTCCTCGAGCCGCTTCAGGACGCTTTCGTTCTCGAAATTGATGGTGGTCGCGCCGCCGGCTTCGGCCATGCTGAGCCGTTCAGGCAGGCAGTCGATCGCGATAACCTGGTTGGCGCCGAGCAGGATGGCGCTGCGGATCGCCATCTGCCCCACCGGACCGCAGCCCCAGATCGCGACCGTATCGGTCGGCTCGATGTCGCATTGCACGGCGGCCTGCCAGCCGGTCGGGAAGATGTCGCTGAGGAACAGCAATTGCTCGTCGGGAATTCCGGCGGGCACCTTGATGTGGGTGGCGTCGGCAAAGGGCACGCGCAGATATTCGGCTTGGCCGCCGGGATAGCCGCCGGTCAGATGCGTATAGCCGAACAGGCCGGCGCCGGAATGACCGAACACCTTTTCAGCGAGATGGCGCTTGCGGTTGGTGGTCTCGCAGACGGAGAAATTGCCGCGCTTGCACTGGTCGCATTCGCCGCAAATGATCGTGAAGGGCACGACGATGCGGTCGCCCTTCTTCAGCTTGCCATCAACCCCCGAGCCGACCTCGACCACTTCGCCCATGGTCTCGTGGCCCATGATGTCGCCGGGCAGCATGCCCGGTATGTAGTTGTGAAAGAGGTGCAGGTCCGAACCGCAGATGGCACAGCTCGTGACTTTAATGATCGCGTCGCGCGGATCCTGAATCTCGGGATCGGTGACGGTGTCGCAGCGAATGTCTTCCTTGCCGTGCCAAACCAGCGCCTTCATCTCTGTCCTCCCGCGAGCTACGAGGCATCCAAGTCGAACAGCGAACGATGGTTGCTATCGCACGGTGCAGAATCTTTGCGCCGCACCAGAGTGCGTCCCCGATAGGAACGAGCGGCCACCGCGGTGATTGGAGCGTCATCAATCCCACTCAAGGACTAGCGAAGGATACGCTCATGGCCGCGAACCAACTTGCAGTCGTTACCGGCGCCTCCACCGGCATCGGCCTGGAACTCGCCAGATGTTGTGCCCAAGGAGGCTTCAACCTTGTCATCGCTGCCGATGAGCCCGAGATCGAGAGGGTGGCCGTGGATCTCCGCAGGCTCGGTACCAGCGTCGAGGCGGTCGAGGCCGATCTCGCCACCACCGAAGGCGTCGACAAGCTCTGCGCCGCGGTCGGCGACCGGCCGATCGACGCGCTGCTGGCCAATGCCGGCGTCGGCCTCGGTAAGGCCTTCCTTGACCAGGATTTTGCCAGGATCAAGCACCTTGTCGACACCAACATCACCGGCACGCTGTATCTGATCCATCGCGCCGGCAACGAGATGCTTCGCCGCAATTCGGGCCGTATCCTGATCACGGGCTCGATCGCTGGATTCACGCCGGGCAGCTTCCAGGCGGTCTACAACGCCAGCAAGGCATTCCTCGATTCATTCTCGTTCGCGCTCCGCGAGGAGCTGCGCGACAGCGGCGTCACCGTCACCTGCCTGATGCCGGGCGCCACGGAAACCGAGTTCTTTCGCCGCGCCGACATGATGGACACGAAGGTCGGCACCGAGCCGAAGGATAGCGCCTACGACGTCGCGAAGGCCGGCTTCGACGCCATGTTGCGCGGCGAGTCCGACATCGTGACCGGAATGAAAAACAAGATCCAGACCACAATCGCCAACGTCACGCCGAACGAGATGTTGGCCAAGCAACATCGCAAGATGGCGGAGCCGGGAACGGCCAAGTCGTAGAACGACGCCGCCGCGATCTACGCTAAGCGGCGCGGCCGATCCCCCGGATCGACAAAGGAGGGCCCCGATTCACATAGCCTAATGCACAAGGCTTCCTGAGCCGTCAGATTGGTCGGGCTGGAGCAATGGGCCTGTCATGCAGATGGATCGCGTCGAACAGGCCTTTCTCGCAACGGCCATCACGGGTTTCGTCGTGATGATGGTGGCGATCGTTTGGATGATGATGGACTAATGGCGGGAGGCCTGCCGATATGCGGATTGCGCTGCCTTATGCTGCGGTGCTGCTGTGCATGGGGGTGACCGCGTGGATCGCTTTCGCGCATCTGTTCTGATCGCCGTTCGGCTCACCCCTGCGGGTCGGCGATCAGTGCGGCCAGCCTGTGGGCCATCGCCGGCAGATCGATCGGTTTCTCCAAGATCAACACGTCGTGGAATTCCGGACTGATCGTGACCTTGTCGTATCCGGTCGTGAAGAGGAACGGTATGTTCCGTGCCTTCAGTTCGCGCGCGACAGGAAAGATCATCTCGCTGCGGATGTTCACGTCGAGCACGGCGGCATCCAGGATGCTGCCGTCGTGCAGGATCCTGAGTGCGTCCGCGAGATCGCCGACGGGGCCCGCCACGTCTGCGCCGAGCGCGCGACATGCCTTGCCAATGTCATCGGCGAGAAAATATTCGTCCTCGACAACGAAGATCCGCCGCCCGCTGAGCGGCGGCAGCGGATCTGACGACGTGGGCGATATCACCATGACGCCTCCCATGCCTTCCTTTCCGGTCCGTAGGAACATAGGGCGGTGACCCGCCTTGGTACAAACGTTACAACCGAAAGTGGGTTCCATGAGCAACCGCGACATCATCGTCATAGGTGGCTCGGCCGGCGCGACCGCACCGCTGAAGCAGATCCTGGGCCGCCTGCCGCCGGATCTGCCCGCGGCGGTGTTCATCGTGCTGCACATCCCGGCGCAAGGCATCGGCATTCTCTCGACGGTCGCCAGCAGCGCCGGCCCGCTCCCGGTCCGGCAGGCCGAAAACGGCATGAAGATCGAGCCGGGCCAGGTTTATCTGGCCGCACCCGACCATCATCTGCTGCTGTCAGAGGATCGCGTGTTCCTCGGGCGGGGTCCGCGCGAGAACATGGTGCGGCCGGCCATCGACGCCTTGTTTCGCTCGGCCGCCATCAATTACGGCCCGCGCGTGATCGGCGTGCTGCTCAGCGGCCTGTTGTCCGACGGTGCGGCCGGTCTCAACGCGATCAAGCGTTGCGGCGGGATATCCGTGGTTCAGGACCCCTCGGACGCCATCGCCGATGAGATGCCAAGGAGCGCCCTGGAGGCCTCCATCATCGATCTTTGCGTCCCAGGCGCCGGAATGGGTGATGTCCTGTCCGATCTCACCAGGGAAGTTGCCGGCGCCGCGCTGCCGATCCCGCCGGAGATCCGGCTCGAGGTCGAGATCGCGGCCGGCGAGCGGATCGGCAGTGACAAGCTCATCTCGGTGGCTGATCCGGTTGCGCTGACCTGTCCGGCCTGCGGGGGGGTGCTGTCCGAGATTAAGGAAGCGCACCCGATGCGCTTCCGTTGCCAGGTCGGTCACGCCTACACCGCCGACATCCTCGCCAAGGAGCAGGAAGGGCAAGTGGATGAAGCCCTGCGGGTCGCGCTGCGTATCATCGAGGAGCGGGCGGAGCTAGTGCAGCGCATGGCCGCCGACGGCCGGCGCAGTGGCCGGCCCGCGGTTGCCGAGATGTACCAGGCGCGGGCTGCCGAATATCGCGAATATGCCGACATGATCCGGCGGGTTGTGCTAAAGTCGCTCGATCCTCCGGTTCGCAACCGGGAGGCTTGAGGGGCTCCATGAACATTTCCCTCGCCGAATGGACCGAGCAGCTCGATACCGAGCGCCGCCATCTGATCAAGGCCGATCGTGATATCGATGAGGGTTGGCAGCGCATCCGAGACCAGGAGGATCGGATTCGTGCACTCAGTGCCGGCAGCCATGAGGCGGCCCTGGCAGAGCGGTTGGCGGAGGCCCTGAAGCAGACCCTGACCGAATGGCTGCGCCATCGTGTCCTGATCGAGCAGCGGATTGCCTACCTTCGGCAGCAAGTCGGTCCGGAGTGATCCGGGCGGCAGGCCGCCCGAGATCTGCGCCGAGTTCATACATGAAGTCGAGTTGCCGCTCGACGTTGCGGCGCAAACGGTCGTTCTCGCGGAGCAGCCGGCGGGCGGTCGCGGTGGCATCCTCGGCCCGCCTGATCAGGGCCGCGAGTTCGTCGGACGTTTGCATCCTAGGGCTCCTGCCGCACGCAACTATGGGCCCGTGGTCGGGAATTGACAACGACGCTCGCTGTATGGAACGCAGCGTGGCATTTCCGCCTTTCACCTGTTGAGATAACGTCAATTCTGCTATTGCGGCGAGCGGGCATCCGGTCCCGGCACTGAATGAGAGCCACCGAAGACCATGCATGAAGTCGGCGACCAGTCGGTCGAAAGAGAGCGCCAGATCAACTCCCCGCTGATCATCGGGGTGGGTGCCCCGCCGACCGCTCTGGGCAGCATCGAACGCTTCTTTGGCAAGTTGACCCTTGGGGCCGACCAGGCCGTCGTGCTGGCGCTTCAACATCATGAGGCGCTCGATGAACCCCGGCTGCGCCGGATCGTGCAGAATTCCAGCGGCGGCAAGGTCGCCGACATCAGCGACGGCCAGACCATCGAGGGCGGCACGATCTACCTATGCCCGCCGGCGATGATCACCACCATCCGTGGCGGGCGCTTCGCAGTCCGAGAGGCCGAGCAGGCGCCGGGCGAGCGGGCCACCATCGACAGCTTCCTGGTGTCGCTGGCTGAAGAACGCGCCGAGCAATCGATCGGTGTGATCCTGTCAGGCATCGGCGGCGATGGCACGCTGGGTACTGCGACGCTGAAGGATCACGGTGGTCTCGCGATCGCCGAAAAAGGCGCGAGCGACGAGGCGGATCATCTGAAGGACGCCGATACGCCGGCCGCGATCGCCGACTACGTGCTGACCGCCGAAGACATCGCCGAGCACATCCAGGTCTATGCCCGTCATCTGCGGCGGCTGGAAGAGAAGCAGGGGTTCGACGAGGTCTTGGCCGCTGCGGCGACCTCGCTGTCGCGCATTGCCGACGTCCTGCGCAGCAAGACCGGCAATGATTTCCACGGCTACAAGCAGAATACCTTTCTGCGCCGCGTGCAGCGACGCATGCAGGTGGTTCAGATCGCCGATATTTCCGCCTATGTCGATTTCCTGCGCAACGACCAGGACGAGGTGCAGCACCTCTTCAACGATCTCTTGATCGGCGTCACCGAATTCTTCCGCGACAAGCGCGAATTCGAGGTGCTGGAGAGCCAGATCGTCCCGAAGATCTTCGAAGGCAAGACCGCGGGCCAGCAGGTTCGCGTCTGGGTGCTCGGCTGCGCCACTGGAGAGGAGGCCTATTCGATCGGTATCCTCCTGCGCGAGCACATGGCAAAAATGGACTCCGCGCCGCAGGTTCAGATCTTCGCTACCGATATCGACGGGCGGGCGCTGGCGACCGCGCGCGTCGGCCGCTACCGCACCAAGATCGAGGCGGACATGACCAGCGAGCGGCTGGCGCGCTGGTTCGTGCGCGAGGGTGACACCTATTGCGTGGTCAAGGAGCTGCGCGAAATGTGCATCTTCTCGCAGCATAACGTGATCAAGGACGCACCGTTCTCCAAGCTCGATCTCGTCTCCTGCCGCAACCTGCTGATCTATCTCAATGCCGAACTGCAGAACCGGGTGATCCCGCTATTCCATTTCGCACTTCTGCCGGATCGCTACCTGTTCCTCGGCAATTCCGAGAACGTGACGCGGCATCCAAAATTGTTCGTGCCGATCGACCGCCGCGCCCGCATCTTCAAGAAGCTCGAGACCGGAACGCGGCTGCCGCCGGAATTTCCAATCACGACCGCTGCGGGGAGGGCAACCCTCGAGGTGGTGCCGGCGCGCTCGTTCCGCCCCGACGTCGGGCTGGAGCGCCGCGCGCAGCGGGTCGCGGAACGCTACTCGCCGGCCTATGTCATCACCGACGGCAACTTTCAGGTCCTGCATTTTTCCGGGCGCACCGGCCGCTTCATCGAACCGACGGCAGGGGTCGCTACGCTAGACCTGCTCCAACTCGTCCACCGCGATCTCCGCCTGGAACTGCGCGCGGTGCTCATTCGCGCGACGGAGACCAACGAGGCCGCCCATGTCGTGCAGGTGCAACTCGGCGCCAACGGCCATCGCGTTCTCGTCGACATCACGGTGGAGCCGATTCAGGATGGCGGCAGCGGCCACCGCAATTTCGTCGTCCTGTTCAAGGAAGGCCCGGTCCGCGCCATTGATCCCGAAGAGGGCCAGCCCAATGCGCTGGTGCAGACCGAGCATGTGGAGCGTATCGAAGGCGAGCTGCGGGCGACGCGGGAGCGCCTTCAGGCGACCATCGAAGAACTCGAAAGCACCAACGAGGAGCTGAAGTCCTCGAACGAGGAATACCAGTCGCTCAACGAAGAGCTTCAGTCCGCAAACGAAGAGCTCGAAACCTCGCGCGAGGAACTGCAGTCGGTCAACGAGGAGCTGACCACCGTGAACGGCGAGCTGGCCCACCGCGTCCAGGAATTGACGCGCGCCACCAGCGACCTCGAGAATTTCCTGGAGAGCACCCAGATTGCGACCGTGTTCCTCGACAACGATTTGCGGGTGATGAACTTCACGCCGGCGATCACGCAAATTCTGCATCTCGTCGAAACCGACACGGGCCGTCCCATCGCGCATATCAAGGCGCGCATCCCGATCGAGGAGCTCTATGACGACATTCGGGGCGTGCTGCGCACGCTCGCCATCGCCGAGCGCGAGCTGAGGGACCCCGACGGCGGCACGCGCTACATCGTGCGCATCCTGCCCTATCGCAGTATCGACAATTTCATCGCCGGGGTCGTCATCACTTTCGTCGACATCACCGCCATTACCCGCGCCGAGGAGCGGCAGCGCCTGCTGCTGGCCGAGCTCCAGCACCGCGTCCGCAACACGCTCGGCGTGGTGCGCTCGATCGCGCGTCGCACGGCCGATACGAGCTCGACGGTCGAGGAGTTTGCTTCCCACCTCGACGGCCGGCTGAACGCATTCGCCCGTACCCAGGCGCTGGTGACCCGCGACCCCGAGGGCGGCGTTGATCTCGAATACCTCGCGGTCGAGGAGCTGCTGGCCTATAATGCGAGAGAAGGCGAGCAGGTGCGTGTCAGCGGGCCCACGGTGCGTTTTCACTCCAAGGCCGCGGAAACCTTCGCGCTTGCCATTCACGAGCTCGCGACCAACGCGCTGAAATATGGCGCCCTGAGCCGGCCGACGGGTCGCATCGAGATTTCCTGGCGCATTGAGCAGGGCACCGAGCCGGCGGAGCTGGTATTCGAGTGGCGGGAGCGCGGTGGGCCGCCGGTTGCGCCGCCGCCGCACAAGGGATTTGGGACCGAGCTCCTGGAGCGCACACTCGCGTTCGAGTTCAAGGGGCAGACCACGATGGCATTCAATCCGAGGGGACTGGAATGCACGATCACCATTCCCCTCAGCAAGCGCGCGTTTCATACACCGGCGGTAGCCAACTGATGCCCTTGTCGACGCTAGATCGCAGCCTGCTGGATCCGGTCATTCGCCGGCTGAACGTGCTGAGATCGTTGTCGGCCGAGGCCCGCACCTCGCTCGAATACGCAATGCTCGAGGGAATCCAGCGCGCAGGGGCGGGCGAGGATCTGATCTCGGAGGGCGATCCGGTCGACAGCGTGCGCCTGGTGCTGTCGGGCTGGCTCTGCCGCTACAAGACGCTCGAGGATGGCAGGCGCCAGATCGTGAATTTTCTCTTTCCCGGCGAGAGTTGCGACGCGCACGCGTTCCTGCTCTCGGTGATGGATCATTCCATCGCGGCGATGACGCCGGTCGTCTACACCGAAATCAAGCGCGCGCGGTTCGAGGGTCTGGTGGCGGGCGACCGTGGGCTCGCGGAAGCGTTCTGGTGCGAGACGCTCGTCAACAACGCCATCCAGCGCGAATGGGCCATCAACCTCGGCCGCCGGGTGGCCTTTGAACGCGTGGCCCATCTGTTCTGCGAAATCATCGAGCGGCTGCGTCCTGTCGGCATGGTCGAGGGCAATTCCTGCGTGATGCCGGTGACGCAAATGGATCTTGCCGACGCCACCGGCCTGTCGGTGGTCCATCTCAACCGCACGGTTCAGGAGTTGCGTGCCTCCGGCTTGATCGTGCTGCGCGATCGCACGCTGACCATCACCGATCTCGATGCGCTCAAGGACGCGGCGCTGTTCTCGCCGAGCTATCTGCAACTCTATCGACGGGCCTAAGCGCTTTCTCGCCTGGGAACGGTCGTTGGTCCCGTATCCGATCGGGTGTTCCGAGGTACTTGATCCAGGTTAGTGTTCGCGGCTGTTTTTGAGCGGACGGCTGTTTTTGAGCGGACGGCTGGTTTTGAGCAACTTACGTAACTTACGTAAAGGCGCCTTCGTCGCGAAGCTTTTATACTCTCGCTCCATGAACGACGTCCTCCTTTCCCGCGCTGAGCGCGCGATCGAAGCAAGCCGCGTCCTTCGGGCGCAGCACAGAGCGGTCGCGGATCAGCTTGAAAATGCGAAGCGCGAGGTGCGCCGCGTGGTGATGGAAAGTGCGATGTTGCGTGCCGAGCTCAAGGCTCTTCGCGACGATCGCGAAGAGCAGCCCGCCCAACACCTTGTGCCGCCGGAATAGGAGCCGACGAAGTGAACGTGCAGCACGCGCCCGGATGGCGCCCCGCTGCGCGCGTCCGGCGCTGCTCGGCCGCTGTCCTTCGCACCGCAAAATCACGCACCGTTAACTTACTGAAATGCAGGAACCTGCGGTTGCGGCCGAAGCTCCGAACACTGCCGGTCTGGGCCGCCCCAACCGGCACGAAACTCCGGCCCCGGCGCCGACCTCCCGCCGGGGCCAATTTTCTTCCATCCAAAGGGGTTTGTGAAAGTACAATGACCGCCAAACGCAACCGCAGGAAACAAACCCAATCGCTCCAGGAGCGATTAGCGGCATTCGCCGAAACCGCCCGCGAGCGCGCGCGCAGCCTGCCGCCCGGCAAGGAGCGCGACATGCTGCTTCGGCGCGCCATGCAGAACGAAGTGACCTCGAACCTGACGGACTGGTTGAGCGAACCCGTCTACCCGAGACGAGGATGATGATGATGCGGAGCATCAAGCACTACCGCGCTTTCCAGATCGATCCGGACGGGCATGTGTTTGGATGCATCAACCTGGTCTGCGACAATGATGAGCAGGCCAAGCGCGAGGCCGCCTCGCTCGTGCTGGTGCACCGCATCGAACTGTGGCGGCTGGACCAGCGCATCGCGCAATTCGATGTGCCGCTGGAAGTTGTTCGCCAGTAGAGCGACGAGAGGAGAGCGACGAGGAACCGCGCGCTGCGCCCCGGGTTGGTCGACTGTACCGACCTCGCGAGGAGCCAGCATGACGGAAGCCGACATTCGCAAGGGGATGCCGCCCGTCAAGCTCTCGCGCGAGGCGTTCGAGCGCCGCTACCGGAGCCGGTTCGTCGATCCCGCCTTTGCACCGCTCCAGCGCGAGCTCGACGCGATCGTCGGCGCGGCCTGGGATGCCTACAGCGGTTCACGCAAGGCCCCGCTGACGCGAAAGGCGGGCGCGGGATTCGCCGATCCCGGTTACGACATCGCCGTCGACTGGCTTGATGCGCGCGCGAAGATCCTGGCGGCGCAGCGACGCCATGACGATGCGGACGAGACGCCGCGCATCCTGATCATCAACGGCTCGGCCCGCAGCGAGCACACCTGTCCCGGCGAGATGTCCAAGACCTGGCGTCTGGTCGAGCTCGCCGAGCCGGTCTTTGCCGAGCTTGGCTTTGCCGTCGACATCCTCGATCTGTCGCGCCTGGCTTCGGAGTTCGGCAAGACGATCCATCCCTGTAAATCCTGCGTCGGAACCGCGATGCCGCTCTGCCACTGGCCGTGCAGCTGCTATCCGAACTATTCGCTGGGGCAGACCGACGACTGGATGAACGATATCTATCCGCTCTGGGTCGCGGCCCACGGCATCCTGATCGTGACGCCGGTGAACTGGTATCATGTCCCCGCCGGACTGAAGGCGATGATGGATCGCATGGTCTGCGCCGACGGCGGCAATCCCGATCCAACCTCGACTCACGGCAAGAAGGCGGACGAAGCCAAGGCGCTGGAGCTGAAGGGCTGGTCCTATCCGCGCCATCTCGCCGGCCGTCATTTCGGCCTCGTCGTTCACGGCGATGCGGTCGGTGCCGAGGGTGTGCGCCGGGCCTTGTCGGATTGGCTGACCGACATGCAGCTGATCTCGGCGGGCCGCTTCGCCGAGCTCGACGGCTATGTCGGCTACATGGAGCCATACGCCACCTCGCATTGCGACCTCGACGACGACAGGGCATTCCAGACAGAGGTGCAGAACGTCGCGCGCGCACTCGGCAATGCGGTCCGCCTGGCGCGGAGTGGACAGCTTCGCGAGCCCGGTGCGGGCCTGTCCGATCCAAACCCAAAATGACGGCGAATGATCAGCCGTATGATTGCCTGATCGTCGGCGGCGGCCCCGCCGGGCTGATGGCTGCGATCTACCTCGCGCGATTTCGGCGCCGCGTCTGTGTTGTGGACGCAGGCGCGAGCCGGGCGGCGCTGATCCCGCGCAGTCACAATGTGCCGGGCTTCGTCCACGGCCTGTCCGGCACTGACCTGCTCGCGCGCATGTCCGCGCAACTGGGCGAGCTCGCGGTCACGCGCGTTGATGCCGAGGTCACCGGCTTGCGACGACACGATCACGGTTTTCAGGCGATCTGGAACGGCGGCGCGCATGCTGCCAGCACCGTCATCCTTGCCAGCGGCATCGTCGACGCCCATCCGCCGTTCGACGAATGGCGAGCGGGGGTCGCAGACGGGCTGTTGCGCTACTGTCCCGTTTGCGACGCCTTCGAGGCGATCGGCCGTCGTATCGGCATCGTCGGTCCGCTTGACCGCGCCGCCGGCAAGGCGCTCTTCATGCGCGGCTACTCGCGCGACGTGACGCTGCTGGCAACGGGCGAGGATGACGGGAAGACCGCGGCACCGGAGCTGAATGACGCGGGTGTCGAGATCGTCGTCGCCCCCGGCCTGCGCCTGAGGCGGAGAGACCACGGAGTCGAAGCCGTCTTCGCCGACGGCCGGACGGCGCAATTCGAGATGGTCTACCCGGTGATGGGTGCGGAGGTGCGCTCGCATCTTGCGATGAATCTGGGGGCCGAACATACCGGGGAGGGTTACCTGAAAGTCGACGACCATCAGCGCAGCTCGGTCGACGGGCTCTACGGGATCGGCGACGTCGTCACCGACCTGCACCAGATCTCGGTCGCGTTCGGCCACGCCGCGGTCGCCGCCTGCACCATCCATCACAGCTTGCCGCGGCGGCTGGCATGAGGAATGGGGTATCGGACATTGGCAACAGAATCATCCTCGAAGACCGCGGTCTGTGCGGCGCTCTTCGGCAATGTCCTGGTCGCGGTCACCAAAATCGGCGCCGCCGCCTGGACAGGAAGTTCGGCCATGACGAGCGAAGCGGTGCATTCGCTCGTCGACACGACCAACGAGATCCTGCTGCTCTACGGCTACCGGCGCGCGAGCCGTTCGCCCGACGAATCCCATCCGCTCGGCTATGGGCGCGAGCTGTATTTCTGGAGCTTCATCGTTGCGCTGCTGATCTTCGCCCTGGGCGCCGGTGTCTCGCTGTATCAGGGCATTCTGCATGTCGCCGCACCCGAGCCGATCGAAAGTCCGATCGTCAGCTTCGTGGTGCTCGGGCTGTCGTTCCTGTTTGAAGGCGGCTCTTGGTTGGTTGCCCTGCGGCGCTTCGGCCCGGACGGCCGGCGGTTCGGTTATTACCAGGCTTTCGTTCGCAGCAAGGATCCTCCGGCATTCATGGTGCTGCTCGAGGACAGCGCGGCGCTGGTCGGCATCGCCATTGCCGCGGCGGCCACTGCGGCGGCCGTATGGCTGCGCCAGCCGGTCTGGGACGGGATCGGTTCGATCCTGATCGGGATCTTGCTGGCGATCGTGTCGATCGGTCTCGCGCGCGAGAGCAAGAGCCTGCTGATCGGCGAGCCTGCCGATCCGGAACTTGCGCGATCGGTCCTCGACATCGCAAGACGTTCGCCCGGCGTGCTCAGGGCCAACGGTCTTCTGACGGTGCAGCTGTCGCCGGTCGAGATCGTTGCGGCCCTCAGCATCGAATTTGCGGATGACAAGCGCGCCGACGACATCGAGCGATGCGTCGTTTCGATCGAGGCCGAGATACGCAAACGCCATCCAAGCGTGGCGGCGCTGTTCATCAAGCCGCAGACCGATGCTCGCTACCGGGCGGTGCGCGCGAGGCGTTACGGCTAGCTTCGCGAAGTTCCCCCGTGTCACAATCGGCAGGACGGCAGGAACGATCGCAACATCCCACTGGTTGACCCATGCAGGGGGCGAGCATTGGAGAAAACCGGATGGCTCAATCCGAAGACATGACGCGCTGCATCGCGCTCTGCATGAGCTGCTACCAGACCTGCCTCGGCACCGCGATGAACCATTGCCTCGAGACCGGCGGCAAGCACGTCGAGCCCAAGCATTTCCGCCTGATGATGGCGTGCGCCGAAATGTGCCGGACGGCGGCGCATTTCATGCTGATCAATACGCCGCATCACCGGCACACATGCGGCGAATGCGCAGAAATCTGCAGCGAATGCGCCGAGGATTGCGAGCGGGTCGGCGGCATGGAGGAGTGCGTCGCCATGTGCCGCTCCTGCGCACAATCCTGCCGTGCGATGGCGGCCTGAGGACAAGCCCATGCTGGAAGAGAAACTCACGGAAGCCATCGTCGAGGAGCTGAAGCGGCAGGCGGCCAACCGGCCGCAATCGCTGAAGGTCGAACGCGCGGACGACGCGAAAGCCTCGGAGGAGCTGATCGTCAACGGCAAGATCGACTTGGCCGCGTTGGTCATGGTGATCGCCGGATCTGTCGCCGGCGGACCTTAGGTCCGGCCGGTCAACGGCGCTCTCAGCCATACTCTTCGCCGATGCCGTATTCCCGGTAGATCTCCAGCGGATCGAGGTCGGGAAACAGCCGGCATTTGGCCTGTGCGAGATGCAGGCTCACCGCCGCCGGCTCCTTGCCGTTCGAGAGCATCTTGCGGATGTCGTCCATATGCGCGCTCGGCTGGTGCTTGGTGTCGAGCTGTTCCAGCGCGACTAAGGCAGTCGCCAGCGCCTCGGTCAGAACCCAGTCGTCGTGGCCGGTGATTCCCTTCTTCGGCATCGGCAGACCCCACATGTGGCGGCCCCAGTCTATCGGGACTTCCGCCAAATCTCCAAGGAGCCGTTGCAGCCAACAGGCGCGCGGAAGGCACCGGCGGCCTTGCTCCGGCTTGCATTATGGCCGCCCGTGGCTAAAAGGCGGCATTGCAGGGGCAATAGTATCTTTGTTGAAACAAA
Organism: Bradyrhizobium sp. 134; assembly: GCF_023074155.1. NCBI lineage: Bacteria > Pseudomonadati > Pseudomonadota > Alphaproteobacteria > Hyphomicrobiales > Nitrobacteraceae > Bradyrhizobium > Bradyrhizobium sp. 134. Next base: position 608,156 of record NZ_JADPKX010000006.1, read on the forward strand.
GTTGACGTAGACGGGCCTGCATGGCATTCAGGCCGGCTGTTCCGGTCTGGGCTCCTGATCCCCGCATTTGCAACACGGTCCGGTTGCGCCACCCTCCAAGGCTTGAGCCCGCATGGTCTTTTTAAGCTTCGTCTATCGCTTCGTGACCAACTTCGCATTCATGGCGATGGTCTATTTCAGCCTGAATTTCATGGAGAAGTACCAGAACCGGGCGATCATCGCGATCCTGGTGCTGGTCTATACCGGCATGCGCGCAGCTTCGACGCTGCGGGCGTTCTACTTCTACCAGAAGATCGAGCGGCTGGAGGCTGAGACCAAGCGGCTGCAAGGGCCGATCAATGACGGCGCGGGCGGAACGAACGCGCGCAGGCAGGTCGTGGTTGACGTCGCCCGGCTGCGGCGCGACGGCGAGGTCAAGTCCTATATGGACCTGTTCTTCCTGGCGCTGATCGTCTTGCTCTGCGTCGCCAACATCATGCGACAGTAAGCTCTACTGCGCGCGCTTCTTCAGGCTCGCCACACGGGTCGGGCGCGGCGCGGCGCTCTTGGGCGCAGTGCTCTTGGGGGCAGCGCCCTCGGCCTCTGCGGCATGCTTCGGTGTGCCATGAACAGCGTGCGCGGTGCGGGGAGCGCGCGACTTGCCCGCTTTGCTCTTGGCCGCGCGGGGCGTCTCGGCTGCCATCGCCAGGCGCGTCGCGGCGCGCCGCGACAAGGTCGTCGACAGCAGCACCTCGACCGAGCCTTCCGGGATCGCAAAGAGATCGCGGCCAGGCACGGGCAGGGTGGCCGCGACATTGGCGAGCGCCATGGTCTTGTGCGGCAGCAGCGGTTGGTGCGCGGCCTGTGCGTTGAGGTCGGCCAGCGAGGGCGCCGGAAGCATCTTGGTCTGCGCGAACACGAAGTTCGGCACGGCCGGCCAGCGCGCGATCGGTGTGGTCTCGGTCGGCGGATGCAGCAGCCATTCGACCGGCGTTGTCGGCGTCGCCGGCTGCTCGGGGGTCGCGGGCACCACATGCACGATGCGATAGCCGCGCGCCTTGAGGTCGCGGATGATCTTCGGCAGCGCCGCCACTGTGCGGGCCTGGATGTCGTGCAGCAGCAGGATCCCCTTGCCCTTGGCCTCAAGCCGCTGGATTGCGAGCTGATAGACGCGATCGGACGACACATGGCGCCAGTCGTCGGCCGGGAAATCGGCGCTCCAGACCTGGATCCCGCGCGAGATCAGAACGTTCTCGACGCCGTCGGCGCGCATCAGGCCGGGAATGCGGAAGAACGGCGCGAGCTTGGACGGATCGGTCATTGCGGCCGATGTCCACTCGATGCCGCCATTGATCTGCGCCTCGGCCTTGTCGAGCGGCATCCGGTCCATTGTGAGCGGATGGTTCATGCTGTGCGTGCCGACGGTATGGCCCGCTGCGACCAGCTTGCGCACGCCTTCCGGGTTCGCCTTGGCCTGTTCGCCAATGATGAAAAAGGTCGCCTTGATGCACTCGTCGGCGAGGATCTGCAGCACCTGGTTGGAATATTTCGGCAACGGACCGTCGTCGAAGGTCAGGACGACTTCATGGTCCTTCAGCGGCAGCGTCTCGCGGTACTGCATGGTGCCGATGCGGGGATGCTCGTGCGGATCGACCACGAGCGTGCGGGAGGTCCCGAGTGCGTCCGGACGGCCGGGGCAGTCGGCCGCAAGGGCCGGCGAGCCGATGGTCAGGACACCCAAAAATCCGCCGAGGAATCCACCAAGGCGAAGGACGATCCACGATCGCGTCCGAGCAACAACGCTACTTCCGATCATGAACCCCGTCTGCCCTCTTAAGCGATTGCCGCCATAGTAGGTCGGAGACATCAGCAAACGGTTCAGGCGCAAGAGCCTTTGCCGTTGCAAGTCCCCTCAATACTTGCATGGCGTAGCATGAACAGACTGTTAATAGGGCCCAAATCACCCCATTTTGCGCCGGCGTGACATTCCGGCATCAATGCGCGTCGGCACTCTTCTGCGATGTGCCCGCCGGCACGACGTGAACCACCCGATAGCCGTTCTCCCTCAGATACCGCAGGAAGGCCGGCATGATCGCGGCCGTGCGCGCTTTGGGATCGTGGAACAGGATGATCCCCTTGCCGGCGGCGGCGAGCCGCTCGGTGACGAGCTTCAATTCCTGCTCCGGCGTCATCTCGTTCCAGTCGCTGGCCCACAGGTCAGCCCCAAACACGACGATGCCGCGGGACTGCAGCAGGTCGAGCTCGGCTTGGGTGGCCTCGAAATAGGGAAACCGGAAGAACGGCGTCGAGGGTGTCGTCGTCGGGGTGCCGTGCAGCGCCATCTCATCGGCGGCAATGCCGCGGTCGATCTCGCTCTTCGCCTTGTCGAGCGGGATCCGCGCCATGAACGGATGCGAGAAGGTGTGATGGCCGATGCTGTGGCCTTCGCGGGCGATGCGCTTGACCATCTCAGGGTGTTCGGAGGCGTGCAGGCCGATCAGGAAGAAGGTCGCGCGCACGCATTCCTGCGCCAGCGCCGCCAATACCTTCGACGTCGTCGGCGGATGCGGCCCGTCGTCGAAGGTCAGCACGACCTCGTGATCGGCGAGTGGCAACGTTTGCGGAAAGCTCTTCAGGCCCACGCGCGGCGTGGTCTTGGCGTCGACGCTCAGAATGCGGGAGGTGCCGAGCGCGTCCTTGCGCGGGCACTCGGCGGCTTCAGTCGAGGCGATGCCGGTGAGGGCGGCGAGGGCTGCGCCTGCCGACATCAAGGTCCACCTCAGTCGGAGCATCTTTGTCATTGCGCTCAGAGTTGCCTTGTGGGTATTGCCTGAACCAACAGCTCAGACCACCTGATCCAACCTTTCAAACGGCGAGGCGCGCCATGGATGAACATCTGGACGGGGCCGCGTCTGCCACTGACTCGGTACTCGACCACGTGCCGATGCGCAATGAAGACGGCGAAATTCGTCACGAATTCGTCGCGGAAATTGCCCATGCGATCGAGGCCGGCGACAGCGCCGCGCTGCGGGCCTGCGTTGCCGAGCTGCACGAGGCCGATCTCGGCGATCTCATCGGGGCTCTCGAGCCCGACGATCGGGTCCGCCTGGTCGAGCTGACGGGACGCGATTTCGACTTCTCCGCGCTGAACGAGCTCGACGAGGGCGTGCGCGAGGAGATCCTCGAGGAACTGCCGCCGCAGACGGTCGCGGAAGGTGTGCGCGAGCTCGAATCCGACGACGCGGTCGAGCTGCTGGAAACGCTCGATCAGGCCGATCAGGAGGAGATCCTCGAGAAGCTGCCGCTCAAGGAGCGCGTCGTGCTCGAGCGCAGCCTGCTTTATCCGGAAAATTCCGCCGGTCGCCGGATGCAGACCGAGTTCATCGCGGTGCCGCAGGATTTCACGGTGGGACAGGCGATCGACTACATGCGCGAGACGCCGGATCTGCCCGACCGCTTCTACGAGATCTATGTGGTCGACAAGGAGCAGCACTGGCAGGGCGCGGTCTCGCTCGACGTGCTGCTGCGTGCCCGCCGCCCGGTGGCGCTTGCCGAGCTGACTGACGAGGATCGCCGCCGCGTCTCCGTCCTGGAGGACCAGGAGGAGGTGGCCCGCATGTTCGGCAAGTACAACCTCGTCGCGGCCCCCGTGCTCGACACCCAGGACCGCCTCGTCGGCGTCATCACCGTCGACGACGTTGTCGACGTCATCGAGGAAGAGGCGGACGAGGACCTCAAGGCGCTCGGCGGCGTCAACAGCGACGAAGAGCTGTCCGACACGGTGTTCACCATTGCACGCGCGCGGTTCAACTGGCTGCTGGTCAATCTCGCCACCGCCTTTCTGGCGTCCTCCGTGCTCGGCCTGTTCGAGGGCCAGCTCGAGAAGATGGTGGCGCTCGCCGTGCTGGCGCCGATCGTCGCAAGCCAGGGCGGCAATGCCGCGACCCAGACCATGACGGTCGCGGTGCGGGCGCTGGCGACGCGCGAGCTCGGCTCCTCCAATGCATGGCGCGTCGTGGTGCGCGAGGGCCTGGTCGGCCTCGTCAACGGTCTCGCCTTTGCCGTGATCACGGGCGTCGCTGCGGTGGCCTGGTTCAGGATCCCGGGCCTTGGCATCGTCATCGGACTCGCGATCATCGTGAACCTCTTCGCCGGCGCGCTCGGCGGCATCCTGATCCCGATGGCACTCGAACGTGTGCGAGCCGATCCGGCGGTGGCGTCAGGCACGTTCGTGACAACGGTCACCGACGTCGTCGGCTTCTTCTCCTTCCTGGGAATTGCGACCTTGTGGTTCGGGCTCAGGTAGGAGCTGTTGAAATCCGTAGCCTGGATGGAGAGAAGCGTAATCCGGGCCGCTGCATCGGCTCCAGAGACGCCCCGGATTGCGCTGCGCTCCATCCGGGCTACTGGCCATCATCTTTAATCCGAACTTAAGCGGCCTGCCGCATCATCGCCTTGCTTGGGGGAATGAGCATGCGTGTGCGGCTGAAGGCGGACGGACGGATTGTCGAGTTGCGGGACGGGCAGGAGTTTCCGGTCCAGCCATTTCCAATCCAGCCGGTACCCAACGCAGCGCCGGCCGAAGCCAGCTCGCTCGCCGTGCGCGATTTACGCCGCCGCGCCTGCCTGACGCAGATGGAGTTCGCGGCCAAGCTCGGCGTTCCCGTCGAGACCATTCGCAACTGGGAGCAGGGCAAGCGGGCCCCGCGGGGACCCGCCCGCGCGCTGCTCGCCGTGATCGCGCATGCGCCCGACACCGTGTTCCAGGCGCTCGCCAAAGCCTGAGCTCAAAGCCTGACGTCATGGCTTGAGTCAGGGCTTGGCGCGAACCTCCCGTTAGCATTGCGCCGAAGATCCGGCTCGGCCGCCGCCGTCGCCCGTTGGCAGTGTCGCCAGCCGGGTTCATAATGACGCCTGGATGATGATTTGGGGCGACCGCGACAGAGAGGATTCCTCATGCTGTTCGTCGAGACCAATGGCGCAAGGATACCGGCGATCGGGTTGGGAACCTGGGAGCTGAGCGGGCGCATGTGCGCGCGTGTGGTCGAGCAGGCACTGCGGCTCGGCTATCGCCACATCGATACCGCACAGGTCTACGACAATGAGCGCGAGGTCGGCGACGGCCTGCGCGCCTCCGGCGTGCGCCGCGACGACATCTTCCTGACGACGAAGGTCTGGACCAATCATTTCGCGCCCCACGATCTCGAACGCTCGGTCAAGGAGAGTCTGGTGCGCATGCGGCTTCCCTCCGTCGATCTCTTGCTGCTGCACTGGCCCAATTCGCACGTGCCGCTGGAGGAGACGTTGGGCGCACTGTCGCATGCCAAGCGCATGGGCCTGGCCCGCCACATCGGCGTCTCCAATTTCACCGTCGCGCTGATCGAACAGGCGGTGGCGTTGTCGCCGGAGCCGCTGGCCTGCAACCAGGTCGAATACCACCCCTATCTCGACCAGGCGAAGGTGAGGGCGGCCTGCGATCAGCACGGGCTCGCGCTGGTCGCCTACAGCCCGATCGCCAGGGGGCGGATCAAGAGCGACCAGACGCTCGCCGAGATCGGGCGTCTGCATCACAAGACGCCGGCGCAGATCTGCCTGCGCTGGCTGCTGCAACAGAATGTCGCTGCGATCCCGCGCACCTCGCGCGTCGAACGCCTGTCGGAAAACATCGAGATCTTCGATTTCGAGCTTTCGGACGACGAGATGGCCCAAATCGCCGCGCTGGCCAGTCCCAAGGGCCGCCTGACCGATTTCGGCTTCGCGCCAAAATGGGATTGAGAGGGGGCTGCCGTATGCTAGGACCAGCTTGGCAACCTGAAGTCAGGCGATGGAACTGCGGAAGATCATACGGACGGACATTGCAGCGTCGGCAATCGCCCATCTGACGCTGGTCGCGCTGATCATCGTGATCAGCGAAGTCCATCCGTTTCACGCCAGCCCGCCCGAATCGGTTTCCGTCAGCATCGTGACGCCGGAGCAGGTGAAGCAGGAGGAGGCCAAGGCCGAGGAGAAGGCCGAGGAAAAACTCAAGGCGAAGCCGCCGGAGCCGACCCCTGACCTGAAACTGCCGAAGCTGGATTTCACCGACAAGGACAAGGCGGCCGCCGCGCCGAAGCCCGAGGCGAAGCAGCAGGCCGCAGCACCGTCCTCGAAGCAGCAGGCCTCGCCCGAACAGCCGCAGCAAAAACAGCCGCAGCCACAGCCTTTACAGACGCCTCAGCAGCAGCGCGAGGCAAACACGCAGACGCAACCGCAGCCTCAACAGCCACAGCCTCAGCCATCGCAGTCGCCGCCGCCTCAGGCGACGCCCCCGACGCCGCAGCCCCCGGCGCCGCAACTCCTGCCACAAGCGATGCAGCAGCCACAGGCCGCGCCGCCCCCGGCCTATCAGGCGCCGGAGCCCGATGTCACCGTCAAGTACGGCGTCATGCTGGGCCTGCCGCCGGAATTGCCGACGGAGCTGCCGAAGGACGCCCCCAAGGACGATGGCGGCGATGCCAAGGATTCAATCGCGGCCAAGCTGCCGGCCGAAATCATCGCCGAGCTGCGCCGTCACTTGCGAAGCTGCGCCAAGCTTCCGGCGGGGGTCGCGCCGACCGACAACGTCAACATCAAGCTGCGCACGGTGCTCGCCACCGACGGCACGCTGGCGCGCGAGCCGATCCTGATCGAAGCCCCGCCGTCCGCGAAGGGCGTGGCGCTTGTGAAGTCCGCCATGAGCGCGCTTCAGGCCTGCCAGCCCTACAAGATGCTGCCGGCCGACAAATACGGGGAATGGAAGGTGATGGACCTGCCGTTCAGCCCACGGGATTTCGGCGGATAGCAGGTCATCATGTAGCCCGGATGGCTTGTCCGCCGTAGCTCTAAGAGCGAAGGCGGAAGCGAAGCGTAATCCGGGGCCGCTCGCCCGGCATTCGGCACCTTCCCGGATTACGCCGCTGCGCTCCATCCGGACTTGCTGCTCAGCGCATAGAATGACCGTACGTCCAACTTTGCGTCTGGCGACGGACAAGCCCGAGATCGCCGCTAGTCCTTACAAGCCAGCCGGAGCACACGCTGGGGACACCACCATCTCAACCCAACACCTTGTGCACCGCGCGCTAGTGCCCAGGATCTCGCATGCTGGGTCAGCCGACACAATGTCGCGGCAGCACTTCGGGCACGTATATCCCGCGATGCTTGGTGCGAAGTCATACTCCGGACCAACGTAGGCGCAGATCATGTGGTGGAATACCGGAAACGAGATCAGAGCGGATGAGCCGCAAGCCGGGCAATTCGTTTGAGTCCCTTCGATCTGCATGCTGCACCTCGCTCCCTCTCACAGCTCGTCGAGCCCGAATAGTCCCACCAGCACGGAAGCGATCCGCGCGCTGAGTTGCGTATAGTGCATGTGGACGTCGACGGCCGAGTTCAGCGCCGGGAGATGCGCGCCTGGGCTGAACCTAATTCGCGCGATTTGCGAGGCGGTACGCTCGCGCGCCACTGACGAGCCCGGTCCCGGGTACACATCTGACACCGGCAGGATTTCAATGATCTCGCCCAGAATTCGCCGGTTGCCGAACAGGACAAACACTTCGTTGCCGACTTTTGGATCGGACAGGCGTTCGTTAGGAACGTACCAGTCGACGAAGACATCAGTGGGGTCGAGAATTTCTGCAATCGGAGTGCCCGCCACCAGCGATTGGCCGGCGCGCGCAGGATTGTTCGCGACTATGCCAGCTATGGGCGCGAAGACTCTCCCATCTGCAAAGCTGCTTTCAACCTTTTCGAGGCGATCACCGAGTTGCCGGCTGAATTCGTCGAGAGCGGCCAATTGAGTGCTGGCTTCGGCGGCTTCCGCCTCCTGCGAGACCACGGCTTTGTTCGCCAAGGCGCGCTCCCGGGACATGTCTATACGGTAATTCAGGCTCGCGGCTGATGAGTTTGCGATAAGTTCGACGGCTTCCTCAGCAAGCCGCAGATGTGAGCGCGCCGCGTCGAGAGATTCGCGCGCAACCCGGGCCTTGACACGCAGTTCCGCTCTGCGGCCGGCGATGTCCGCGAGCGAGCGCATATAGGTGGCGACAATTTCATCGTGCTGCGGAGACCGAACCCTTCCGATTTCTTCGCCGGCCTTGACCGATGCACCTCTCAGCACGGTGATGCTGTTGATCTGCACGATGTAAGGCAGTGAAATCAAATATCTTGGTGAGGACACGCTGCCCGGCCCGCCGAGATAGAGAATTGGCCTCCCAAAATAGACGACAAAGAATGCGAGTATGCCGAATACGATTGTCGCATAGGCGGCGCGGACAGCCCGTCCCGCCGCGCGCCGACGGCTCTCGATGGGGTCGGGGATATGGGGATCGAGTCGTGTTAGCGTGATGGTCATTTGGCCACTTCCTTCGTCCGATCGCCGAATAGTGCACGGCGAACGCGCGGCGGCACGAAATCATCGTTCCGCGACGAGGCAAAGATGATTTCCGAAGAGTAGGAAAAGAACCGCGCGCACTTCAGATAGACGCCTTGGTAAAGCGGAAAGATCAGCGCCATCTTCCAGCCGAAGGTTCCGACGGATCGATGGAATAGGGCGAACACAAGTGCCATATTGAAGACCGAGATCCAGAGCAGCAGCACGTATATCGCCGAAAGAAACAACACGGCATCCGAGCCGAACAACAGCACAATGTAGGCCAAGTAGAATGGCAGGCTGAGCGTCGGAACGAGATCGAAGACGATGAAGTCCAGCCGTTGGATTGTGTCCGGTAAACGCTCTAGCGGGTGGCGAAAACTCAGCTCGCCATACATCATGAAACGGATGCGCAGAGCATCGCGATCCCAGCGCGCGCGCTGGCGCAGCAGACTTATGCCGCTTGCGGGGGCGGCTGTTTCCGCCCAGGCGTCGGACACGAAGCGAATGACATAGCCGAGCCTGCGGAGCCGCAAGGTGTATTCCATATCCTCTCCCGGGCCGACGTCGAGCCCGCCCTGCTGCGCGAAAATATCCCGGCGATACATGGAACAGGCGCCGGACAGACACGCGATCGCATCCACCACGTCTAGGATCGACCGCCCCGCGGTGATCGACATCAGGTATTCGACGCTTTGAAGTCCTGTCCATATCGAGTCGCGCTCGTTGCTGATCGCGATGCTGCAACTTGCGCCGGCGACGAGCGGATCGCTGAACGCAGCCGCGAGGCGCTCAACCGCGTTCGGTTCGAAGACAGTGTCGGCATCTACGGTCAAGAGAAGATCGCCGCGGGCAAACCGTGCTGCAGCGTTGATGGCGGCGCTGCGGCCGCAGCGCGTCCCATGGCAGATGACCATGTCAACCTGCCCCTGCGCTCTCGCCCGCTCCGCGACCGCACGTGTTTCGTCGGTGGAGCCGTCGTCGACGACGATGATTTCGACAGGTCGGAGGGTTTGCCGGCGCAGCGAACTGATCGAAGGAGCAAGCCCGGAGCCGCCGTTGAACGTCGGGATAATCACGCTTACCCTCGCTTGGCAAACCGTCCCACTGGCGCTTCGCCGCTTCGAGCTGAACAGAGCAAGAGACACCAACGATAAGGTGTAGCGGGGGATGTCGAATATCAGCAGCGAGAAGGCGAGTAGAAATAAGCTCGTTCCGGCGAGCACTTCGACCATTTCGGACATGCCGCCACCTCCACTACGACAGGACCACTCCGAGCATCCGACCAAACAAGGTGCGCAAGGCAATTATCAGACCAGAAAATGAAGACCATCGCGTTGATGGTCGAGTGGTAAATTGCGTAAACATTTGCTTTTTGTGTTTGCGCTATTCACCTGCAGCGTCGGCTTCGTCAGTTGACGATGACCGGCTCTCGAAGGCTGATTGTTGGCGTGCCGGCATCAGCGTTGCAGTTGGAGTTGTTCCCCGCGTCGATAAATCCCACAAGGTGACCAGGTCCGTCCAACCTTTCAGGCGCAAGACGGCCTCAGTCTGGAAAGACTGAGGCCGGTGGGGGCGTCGATGTACCGTTGGGGTCGGTACTCCAGAACTCTAATCGCGACGCACCAATCTGCGTATTGTCCTTGAGGACAACCAATCAGCACGTCGTCCCTCTCACACATCTGCGAACCGCCCGACGGGTATGCCGGACGGTGGTCCGTGCCACGCACACCCGTTGATACGTGTCCTACCGACGCCGCAGGCAGCAGCGACTTCCGTAATCAGGCTTTCGGGCTGTGAAATCGGGGCAGGTGTCATCGCCTGAGCCGATACTGCGAAGAAGAAGGCGGACGTGGCAATTCCGAGCGACTTGATCATATCGAGCTCCCTGGAAGCGCCCAACCGCCCGGCCGGCGCGGCGAAGCGACGGACGCGACTCCCTCAAGCTGATGCCCGCTCAAGTCAGAGAATTGAGACAGATCAAAGCGACTTCAGGAGTTCCCATGAGGCAATCGCTGCACAGGCCGAGACGCCGGCTTAGGATTATGATCGCAGGCTTCCCTGTGCCCTTGGATAAGAGGGGGAGGTGACCAGGCAAAGATACGGGCGAAATGCGCCGCGAGAGTGCGAAGCTATGTCTGCAATTCAAAATGCGAGCTGGAAAAGTGGCGCTGCCGCCTCATACTGCGTCAATGCGAGCGCAGCGACTTGTCCGCCACACTCCGCCCTCGTACCCCGGACGCAGCGCAAGAGCGCTGCAGCGCGTCCGGGACACAAGCGCGTCAACGACCGCGCCTCGTCTCCTCGCCATCCACCACCTCCGGCGCCATGGCCTCCCACGCGCTCGAGGCGAATTGCCGCCGCCAGGTCACGATCACCACGGCGGCCGTGGTCACGAACAACAGCCAGGGGCTGACGAACCAGCCGAGATAGCCGAGTGCGAAGAAGAAGGCGCGCTGGCCGCGGTTGAAGTGGCGGCCGGCGGATTCGAACAGGCGCGAGGTGCGGATCACATGGGCTTCGGCCTCCGGCGTGTCACGCTGCGAGGCCGCCGGCATGCCGCCGAACAGGATCGCGACATAGTTGAACAGGCGGTACGACCAGGCGAATTTGAAGAAGGCGTAGACGCAGATCAGGACAAGGCCAACGCATTTCAGCTCCCACATCGCCGGCGAGGTGCTGAGATCGATCGGCAGCTTGCTCAAGATCGTGATCGCGTCGTTGGTCGCGTGCAGCAGCGCCAACGCGCCGCCGAGCGCGATAAGGCTGGTGGAGGCGAAGAAGGCGGTGCCGTTCTGCAGCGAGGCCATGATCTGCATGTCGACCATGCGCGCGTCGCGGTCGAGCAGCCGGCGCACCCACACTTCGCGGTAGCGGTTCATGCGCGCCGACAGGCTGTCGCGGCCATAGGCCGAATGCTCCAGCGTCAGCGCGTAGACCAGCCACTCGATGATGAAGAAGCCGACGGCGGTGATGTCGACCCAATGCCTGCTCATGTCTGTCTCCTGGCGAGGATCGCAACGCTTGCCACGCATGGCGAGGTGCAGCAACGATTGATTGGCGGCAGGCGATGGCGTTAAAAGCGGCTCGCTAAAGGGCGTATCGAGAAGGACTGATGACATGGCTGCGCTGAAACTCGCAATCGGCAACAAGAATTACTCGTCATGGTCGATGCGGCCCTGGCTCGCGCTCCGCGCCAACGACATCCCGTTCGTTGAGACCCTCATCCCGCTCTACACCGACAATCCCGCGGACAAGGAGCAGATCATCTCGTTCAGCCGCGCCGGCAAGGTGCCGGTGCTGGTCGACGGCGACATCACGGTGTGGGATTCGCTCAGCATCATCGAATACCTTGCCGAGCGCCACCCGGAAGTGAAGCTGTGGCCGGACGCCGCCGCCGCCCGCGCCCATGCCCGTTCGGTGTGCGCCGAGATGCATTCCGGATTCATGGCCCTTCGCAACGAATGCGGCATGAACCTGCACCGCCCGGTGCACCCCGTGACGCTGTCGGCGGACGCCGAGGCCAATATCGCGCGCGTGCAGGAGATCTGGCGCGAATGCCGGACCCGGTATGGCGCCAATGGACCGTTCCTGTTCGGGCGCTTCGGCGCGGCAGATGCGATGTATGCCCCGGTCGTGCACCGCTTCCGCACCTACGCAATCGAGGTCACGCCGGAGACTCGGGCCTACATGGACACGATGCTGGCGCTGCCGGCGTTCCAGGAATGGACCCGGGACGCGCTCGCCGAAACTCTCATCATCGAAAAGTTCGAGAACGTGTAGTCGCGAATGTGATTGAGCGCGGCTTGACGGCGCAGTGCGTGGCGGCGCTCAATCGCGGCGGAGCTACGGGCAAGGAGAGGGGACATCATGGGAATCCTGGACTCGCTGGAGAATAATCCGGCGCTGCGTAGCGCGCTCGGCCAGCTCGGCGCGGCCGTGTTGCCCGACGTGCTGAGCGAGGTGCTCGGCAGCAACAATCAAGGCGGTCTCGGCGCGATCGTCGCAAAGCTCCAGGCGGGGTTCGGTGACCAGGTCAAATCCTGGCTCGGCAACGGCCAGAACCTGCCGATCTCGGCCGACCAGCTCCGCGGCGTTCTCGGCAGCGATATCGTCCGCCAATTGGCTGCGCGGTACAACATCCCGGTCGACCAGCTAGGTCAGATTCTGGCCCAGGAACTGCCCAAGGCGGTGGATCACGCCAGCCCCGACGGCCGTTTGCCCCATAGCGCCTGAAGAACCGGTTCCAGCGGTATCATCGGCTGGCGGCATCACTCTGAAATAACTGCAAAATTCGCACGTTTGCCATGTTGCATACTGCTGGCCAAAAACGCCCGCCGCATGCTATACCACGGCCGGGTTTCCGGCCGGCCGACGCAGTGGGACCATGGGCGTGGCAGGCGTTGTTTGAGTGATGGAGAGGGTGTTGAAGCACAAATTCCCTATTGGCGCGCGCGTATTGTTCACCGCCAGCAATGTCGCACGCCCCGCTGCCAGCGGCTCGTATGAGGTCATCCGCCTCTTGCCGACCGATGGTGACGACTGTCAGTACCGGATCAAGAGCTCGACCGAAGCCTTCGAACGCGTCGCCAAGGAAAGCCAGCTCGCGCTGTCCTGAAGGCCGCCGCTATCCGCGCATTGGCGCGTCCCGGGGAATTGTATTCTGCCGCCGTCAAAAGGCCCGCTTCACCTTCAAAAGGTGGGCCGGGGGCAGCAGCCGACTCTCGGTGCTCGCTTTGACCATTCGCTCTCTGCTCGCGTGAGGGGACGTCGCGCATGAACTGGGCATGGGCCTCGTCGCTCGACCAAATCTGGCGCTCGCCGGCGTTTCCAATGTGGATGATGCTGGCGGCTGCCGGCTTCTTCGGACTGATCCTCCTGGTCACGCTGCTGCGCGCCGAGCGATCGGTCGCCAACGGTGCGCTGACCGTTGTTGCACTACTCGCCATTGCCATCGCCTTGGCTGCCGTGGTGCGCGTCGATGGACCGGCGGGGCAGACCACGCCGACCGAGGCGCGCGCGCAGGCCGCGATGACTGCAAGCCTGCCGGCGCTGTCCTGTCTCGACGATCTCGCCGGCGAAGCCGTGGCCATTGGCTGCGAGAAGGCGCTGTTCGGCGCGCCTGACGCGGCGGCTGCGGCCGTCTCCACGACCGCGGCCAGGATCGACCGGCTGACGGCGCTCGGCGATGCCGCGACCGCGGAGAGGAGCCTGACGCCCGACATCAAGCTGCTGCGCAAATCGCTGGAGCGTGATCGCTACGGCCTGGTCGCGCAGGTGCTGGTCGCGCGCGACGGCTGCACGCAGTTCGACTGCGGCGCGTTCCGCTCGCTGACCGACCAGCAGCAGGTCGCCGCCAACATGGATTCCCGTCTCTTCGACACGCTGGTCGCGCGCTACGCGCCGACCTGGAATGCGCCTGCAGCAGCGCAATCGTTGCCGGCCACTGCCGCGCTTGCGGGACTGCCGCCGTCGATGCCGACGGGCAAGCCGACCAATGCGGAGTTCCCGAGTGCTTCGTCGACGCCGCCGGTTAGCATCATGAACCCGGAGCCGCCGACGCGCCAGGCGTCCCCCACCGCGAACGCAGCGGCCGCGCCGGCTCCGCGCGCCCCGGCAGCGGCCTCGGCACAGACCGCAGCTCCCGCCGCGAAGAAGCCGCCTGCGCCGAAGGCTGCGCGGGCGCCGGCGGCAGCACCGGTTCCGCTCACGCCGCCGGCGGCAGCTCCCCCGGCTGCGGATAACGAGTAGATCGGCATTCCAAATGCGTGGCTGCCCGGCTAATGCTGGGGGCATGCCACTACATCTGATCAAGCTCGCCGTCGGCTGCGAATCCATCAAGGAATTGAAGGAGTGGACCGCCGAACGGATGCAGACCGCCAAGAAGAAGGGTCTGCCGCAACATCACATCCACATCACCCGCATGGTGCCCAAGCGCGACGCCGAGATCCTGTCGGGCGGCTCGCTCTATTGGGTGATCAAGGGTGAGGTCGCCGCGCGCGAAAAGATCATCGGCATCGAGCCGTTCCGCGACAAGGACGGCATCGGGCGCTGCCGGATCGTGATGCAGCCGAAGGTGATCGCGGTGTCGCCGCGGCCGATGCGCCCGTTCCAGGGCTGGCGCTATCTCGCCGACGATTCGGTGCCGCCCGATCTCGGTAAGTCCGCGGCCGGCTCGATCGCGGCGATGCCGGAGCCGATGCGGCGCGAGCTGCGCGATCTCGGGTTGTTGTAGTCCGCTACTCCCAAGGCGTCACTGCGAGGCGTCACTGCGACGGCGTCACGATGTGCAGCCGCGCCCAGTCGGACGGCGGTATGACGACGGGGCGCCCGCCTTCGCCGATGCCATCCACAATGTCGAGCGAGATCGGGCGCAATGCCCATCTCGTTCAGATATTTCCGGTGTTGCTCGCCAAAATACTCCGTGAGGCTCTCGCGCTGCTCAGCCGGGATGTTGGGCGCGAGCCGGTTACGGACGGAGCGGCTGCCCAGCACAACCTTCGTGCCCGGCGGCAGGCTGCGATGCACGCCGCCCGCCAGCGCGAGCACGCAGGCAAAATCGCAAATCAGATTCGACGCCGACAAGCTTGCATCGAGCGGTCCGCCCGGACGCTTCAGCGTAAAGCATTCGGCGTCCGGCTTCCCGGCGCAGGCTGTGACCTCGGTCGTCCCGGCGGTGGCGTCGAGGCCGCGGTCGCGCAGGATGCGGCCGAGGCTGCTTGCGACCTTGAGATTGGATACGCCCCAGCTATGGATCACGACAGGTAGCTTGCGCCCGGCCTGACGGTCGAGGATCGCGATCAGCCGCTTGTAGCTATCCCACTGCACAGCCCCTTCCGCGGCAATCCAGTCGGAACACCCGGGCCCGCAGGCATCGGCCGGGCCATGGGCGACGTAGAAGATCATGGCGTCGGGCGGCGAGCCGAAGGCGCCGATCGGCGGACGCTGCTGGGCCTGTACGGCGCCTGCTGCAACGAGCGCCAGCACGCAGCTCACGATCCTCACGCTGAGATGACATGCCCCGCCAGTCGGCTCGCTTCCTCGTGCCGATCATCCCTCCGGGCGAGCAAAGGTGCAAGATCAACCTTGGCGGTTACACCGCGATATTGTCGATCAGCCGGGTCGTGCCGAGCTTGGCCGCGACCAGGATGCGCAAGGGGCCGTCCTTGCGCGAGATGACAGGCGCCAGGGTCGCTGCATGGCGCACCTCGAAATAGTCGAGCTCAAAGCCGGCCGCCGTGATCATCGTGGCACCGCGTGCCATTGCGGCTGCGACCGCTTCGCCGGCGCGGATGCGCCCGGCGCTGTCCTTCATGGCGCGGTACAGCGTGGTCGCGGTCTGCCGCTCCTGTGGTGACAGGTAGACGTTGCGCGAGGACATCGCGAGCCCGTCGCGCTCGCGCACGGTGCGGGAACCGATCACATTGACGCCGAGGTCGAGGTCGCGGGCCATCTGCGCCACCACCCGCAACTGCTGAAAATCCTTCTCGCCGAAGATCGCGACATCCGGCCGGCACTGCGTGAACAGCTTGCCGACGACGGTGGCGACGCCGCCGAAGAAATGCGGGCGGAAGCGGTCCTCGAGGCCGGCCAGCGCCGGTCCCTCCGGTACGATGCGGGTGGCAAAGCCCTCCGGATACATGGCCTCGGCGCCGGGATGCCAGACGATATCGACGTCCTCGGCGGCGAGCTTGGCGAGATCGGCCTTCCAGGTTCGCGGATAGGCGCCAAAATCCTCGGTCGGAGCGAACTGGGTCGGGTTGACGAAGATCGACACCACGACGCGGCTCGCGCGCCGCCTGGCCAGGCGCACCAGCGACACATGGCCGTCATGGAGTGCTCCCATGGTCGGGACCAGCGCGACCGTGGCCTTTCGCTTGCGAAGATTGTCGACGGCGCGTCGCAAGGTGGGGACCGTGCGGGCGATCAAGGGGCTGCGTGACATCAGAACTCGACGGGGTTGGGGAATCGGCGGGCGCGTCCCGGCGCCCGGCGGGCTAACCTTAACAAGCGGCGACCATGGACGCCACGCATCCGGATGCGGCACAGCATCCCGCGCAAAGCCGCGTAAGAGGTCGCGACATTGTGGGTTGGATCACAGACGCGAAGCGGCGCGGCGATTCATGATGAAGGTCGGCGCGCCGCGATTTGTATTGCCTGTCACGCATTTCACTTGACCGCAGACGCGGCCAACTCGAAGATATTCGTCAGGGGTGTTGAGGATCGCGATGCTTGTGCAAGCTAGCCAAGGCCAGTCCGGCTCGGCGCATGTGGTCGTGCTCGGCAATGAGAAGGGCGGCTCCGGCAAGTCGACGACCGCCCTGCACATCGCAGTCGCGCTTCTGAAAGCCGGCCAGCGCGTCGCCACCATCGACCTCGACTGCCGTCAGCAGAGCTTTACTCACTACATCAACAACCGTTCCGCCTGGGCGCGCCGCACCAAGCTCGACCTCGAACTGCCGCTGCATCGCTGCATCAAGCTCGGCGAGACCATGCAGGTCGCCGAGAACGAGAATTCGGAGTTCCTTCAGTTCATGGAGGCGGTCTCGGCGGTCGAGAGCAGCTTCGACTTCATCGTCATCGATACGCCCGGCACCGACAGCTACCTGATGCGGCTTGCGCACTCGATGGCCGACACGCTGGTGACCCCGATCAACGACAGCTTCCTCGATTTCGATGTGCTCGGCACCGTCGACCCCGCCAATTACGCGGTGACGGGCGAGAGCCACTACGCCGAGATGGTGCGGGATGTCAGGCGCAAGCGCCGCCAACTCGACGGCGCGACCACCGACTGGATCGTCGTGCGCAACCGCCTGTCGATGCTCGGCTCCCGCAACAAGCAGCTGGTTGCCGAGGGGTTGAAGGATTTGTCGATGCGGCTGGGCTTCCGCTACGTCGACGGATTCGCCGAACGCGTCGTCTATCGCGAGTTCTTCCCGCGCGGCCTAACCGCGCTGGACGAGATCGACGAGGCCACCCTCGGCATGCGGCCCAATCTCGGCCATCTCACCGCGCGGGAGGAGGTGACGAGCCTGCTCCGCCAGCTCAAGCTTCCGCTCGATGAGCGCGGACGCCGCCGCGCCGCCAACCGTGCCGAGTGGTTCAACCAGGTCGACAAGCCGCTCGAGGTCCACGACATCCTCGGCGCCTGAGGCGGCGGTATATGGCTACTTCCGGTCGATCAAAGCGGCCGGTCTCCCGTGGGAACCCAGCCCGCGCTCAACAGTTTTCACCCCGCGTTTACTGCAAAATTGAACCCGATCGAGACAGGTTGCGTCGGAAGGTGACGTGCACCCTGACGTAGCCGTATGAGAGCGAGGTGCCCAACAAACGTGTGCGCCGCACAATGAAAGGGCTGCCAGTTCACAATATTTAGCCTTCCTGTCACGCGGCTGTGACATATATTAGGGAATAGGCGACCAGGGGCCAAAGCGCTCCGGAAGAACACGATTTTCAACAGGGATTCAGGCCGCAAGAGCCTGAGGCTGAGGACGAAAATGAAGCGTGGAATTGCCGTTCTGGTTTCGGTCAGTGCCCTCTGCGGCGTCGCCTATTTCACGGCGAGCAAGTGGGCAATCAGGCACGAAACCATCACCTTCTACGATGCCTCGCGCGACAACCGTGCAGTGCCCGTCGATATCGCGATCCGTCGTGACAAGGAAATGCAGGCCAACGCCGGCATGATCACGATGCCGGTCGCCGTGATCAACCACGGCAACACTGTCAAGAACACCGAGTACGGCTTCCTCGCCAATATTTTCGCCGCGCGCGGCTATCTCGTCGTCAGCCCGCAGCATGATTTGCCGACCGATCCTCCGATGGTGACCAAGCCCGGTGAGATCTATGTCGGCCGGCTGCCGCAGATCCTGCGCGGCGTCGCCAACATCCATCTCGCCATGCAGGAGATGAAGAAGGTTCAGCCCAACGCGGACTACGAAAAGGTGACGATGGTCGGCCACTCCATGGGCGGCGACATCACGATGTATTTCGCCAAGCAGTATCCGGATGAGGTCAAGAAGGTCGTCACGCTCGACAATCTTCGCGTGCCCTTCGTCACTGCCGGCAAGTTCAAGATTCTGTCGTTCCGCTCCACCGATCCGCAGTTCAAGGCCGATGCGGGCGTGATCCCGACCGACGAGGAATGCGAGAAGGCCGGCATCCAGGTCGTGAAGACCGAATTCCAGCACAACGACATGCGCGACACCGGTCCGGACGCGGCCAAGAACTCGATCCAGGGCATGCTCGACAAGTTCCTGAGCGCGACCGACAGTGAAGTGGCGCCGGTCGACACCCAATCGTCCCCGCCCAAGATTCTCGAGCCCGGGCCGGTCGCTTTGATGGCGCCTGCCAAGAGCTGACGCCTTCCTCGTCGTCGATACCGATTTTCAAAGCCTCCGCCGGCTTCCTGCGGGGGCTTTGCACATTGACCGGGCGGCATGCGCTGACCACATTAGCCGTTCACGCCAAGGTCAAGGAATGTCCGGCGAACCCATCAAACCGCGCGGCCGCGATGCCGTCTCGACGCAACCAGGCGGCGCTGTGCCGCAGGCGGGGACCTCGACCTCGGAGGACATCGCCGCCTTCGTCGCAAACGCGCGCGCGCTGTCGCCACATGCGCCCGGTGCGAAAGGGCGGCTGATCTTCGCGCTGGATGCGACGATGAGCCGGCAGCCGACCTGGGACATGGCCTGTGCGCTTCAGGCTGACATGTTCCGTGAGACCGCCGCGCTCGGCAGTCTCGACATCCGGCTCGTCTACTATCGCGGCTTCAACGAGTGCCGCGCCACGGGATGGATCTCCGACAGCGCCAGGCTGGCGACGCTGATGGGCAAGATCGATTGCCGTGGCGGCGACACCCAGATCGCCAAGGTGCTGAGCGAGGCGCGGCGCGAGGCGGTCGCATCCGGCGTGCGCGCCGTCGTCTTCGTCGGCGACGCCGTGGAGGAGAACGTCGACGAGCTCTGCGCCAAGGCCGGCGAGCTCGGCATGCTCAAGGTGCCTGTGTTCGTATTTCAGGAAGGCCATGACGCGGTGGCCGAGCAGGCCTTTCGCGAGATCGCGCGCCTGACCGGCGGCGCCTGGTGCCGGTTCGATCCGGGTGCGGCGGCGCAGTTGCGCGAGCTGTTGCGCGCAGCCGCCGCCTACGCGGCCGGCGGACGCGAGGCGCTGTTGCAATTGGCGAAGACCGCCAGTGGCGCGGCCAGGCTGATCGGCCAGATGAAGTAGCGCTGCAGCGGTCTGCGGGGCCAAGGACTCGATGCTTTTTGGCGATAGGCCGACTATATTCAGGCCATGACCCTGATTGCCGGTGCTATCGCTGTTATCACCCTTTATCTGCTGCTCCAGATGTTCCGTTCGGCCAATCCGGCCGTGCTGGCACGCGCGATCAGGTTCGGTGGCGGCGTGGTCGCGCTGGCTGTCGCAGCGTTCACGGGATTGAAGGGCGAACTGGTGGTGGCGATCCCGCTCGGGATATTCGGCGCCGGGCTCCTGGGCTGGACACCGATGGCAAACGCCGGCTTCGGCAATATCGGCGGGCTGTTCGGCGCCGGCGCGACGCGCCCGGCCGGTCAGGCGTCGCGCGTGCGCTCGCAATTTCTGGATATGCGGCTCGATCACGATTCCGGCCAGCTCGGAGGCCGGATCGTCGCCGGGCCTCACGCCGGGCGCGATCTCGATGAGTTCGATCTCGCGGCCCTGCTGGCAATGGTCCCGGCGTTCGACGCCGAGAGCGTGGCCCTACTTGAAAGCTATCTGGACCGCCGGTTTCCCGCTTGGCGTCAGAACGCGCAGGGCGACGCGGCAGGGGGGCAGCGCCGCACGGTGGCGACCGGCAAAATGACGACGGAGGAGGCCTATCAGATCCTTGGCCTGCAGCCGGGGGCGGGCCGTGACGAAATCAGCCGGGCTCACAAGTCCCTGATGAAGAAATTGCATCCCGACCAGGGGGGCTCGACGTATCTCGCTGCCCGGGTAAACGAGGCCAAGGATACTCTGCTTCGCACGCATAACGGCTAACTCCGGCACCACGCTACAAACGCTCGTCCCGTGTGAGCCCCGCTTGCTCTGTTTGCCGTCGCCCCGATGCCCGCCATTGTCGGCGTGGTCGATCCCTTGCGTAAAGTTTTAACCGTAAATCCTTGACGAGAGGTTGTCGTGGAACAGCCTCGTCGGCCACCGCATCCCGAAAATGAAAATGCCCGCGCAAGGCGCGGGCATTTTGATTGGAACGGCGCGAAAAGATCAGTTGCGGACGGTCATGCAGGAGATATCGGCACGCTTCAGGGTGCGGCAGACGGCTTCCGCCTGGTCGCGGTCGAGCCCGGCGAAGCGGGCGCGGTAGAGCTTGCGATTGTCTTTCGCGACGACTGGCTCGGTGAACGGATCGGCCTTGCTGAGCAGGCCGCGAGCCGAGCTGCGCGCCGCGTCGATTCGCTGCTGGGCTTCGTTCTCGCTCTCGAGCGCGCCGACCTGGACGATCCAGCCGCTGTGGGTGACCACCGGCTTCGCGGTGGTGCTCATCTGGACCGGCTGCAGCGCCGGGTCGGCTGACGCAAGCTTCGTAGCAGCCGGGGCGGGTGCGGCGGCGGCGGCGGCCGGCAATACGCCGAGGATGCCATTGCCGGTGCCGAAGCCCGCCGGCTGACGCGGCAGCTCGGTACGGGCGATCTCGGCCTTCGGCGCCTCCGGTTGGCTGGCAACCTCGGGCTTGTTGATGAGGTCTGCCCGGGCCACGACGGCGCCGGAGGTTTCGGCGACGTCGGAGCGGGACGCGATCGTGCTCGTGACCTGCGGTGCGATCTGAGCCGGGGCGGCGGAGGCGACCTTCACGGTGCCGGCCTTGACCTGCACGGTCTTGACCCGGACCGGCTTCATCGGCTCGGACGAGCCGGGGATGATCGAGAGGTGCTGGCTCGAGATCACGCCATTGGTGAGCGGCGCAGGCTCGATCTTGGATTCAGTCGACCGAACTTCAGGCTTGTTGGCTTCAGATCTGGGCTGAGCCGGCGGCACCGCGGCAGTCGCAGCCGCAAGCGTCGACAGGCGCGCGGCGAGACGCGACGGGGCTGCTTCGGGAGCAGGGGCAGCCTGAACCTGCGGAGCGGAGCGTGCCGGGGTATCCGACGCATCAGCGACTTCGGCAGCGGCGTCGGAGCCGTTGCGCTCGGTGACCGCGACGACGGTATGGGTGGTCGCGGCCTTATCGAGGTTCTCCGCGAGCAGGTTGCGCATGATGGCGTCGCGCGAGCCGCCGCTGCGGCCGCCCAGCACGACGCCGATCAGGTGGCGGTTGCCCCGGCGCATCGAGGTCACGAGATTGAAGCCGGAGGCGCGGGTGTAGCCGGTCTTGATGCCGTCCACGCCCTCGACATTCCCGAGCAGATGATTGTGGTTCCGGATCGACTGTCCGCGCCAGTTGAACGTCGAGGTCGCGAAATAGCGATAATAGCGCGGGAAGCGCTCCTGGATGGCGCGGCCGAGCGTGGCCTGGTCGCGCGCGGTCGTGACCTGCTCGTCGTTGGGAAGACCGTTGGCGTTGCGGTAAACCGTCCTGGACATACCGAGCGAACGCGCCTTGCGCGTCATCATCTGGGCGAAGTCGTCCTCGTCGCCGCCAATCGCTTCAGCGATCACAACGGCTGCGTCATTGGCGGAGCGGGTGACGAGACCCTTGATTGCGTCCTCTACGCGAATGGTCTGGCCGGCACGCAGGTTCAACTTGGTCGGATCCTGATCGGCGGCGTGCTGCGACACCGGCATCTCGGTGTCGAGCTTCAACTTCCCGGACTCGAGGCGCTCGAACAGCAGATAGAGCGTCATGATCTTGGTCAGCGAAGCCGGGTGGCGGATCCCGTCGGGACTCGTTGCCTGAAGCACGGACCCGGAATTGCCGTCGACGATGATCGACGCGAATTTCGGGCTGGAACTCTCGGACACATCGCGCTGCACGCGGGGATGCGCGTAGTGACGACGGTGGCGCCGCGCCTCGGCAGCATCTGTGGTGAAGATGACCGCACTGGTGACCGCAAGAAGCCCAAAAACGCCAACCCGCGCCAAGCGCGAGGAAGACAAGTTTTTACGAAGCATGAAACCCCGTCCCCGTTTCTGACTTGATCACCGGCTCGTGAGGCGAAATTGTGCCCATGGGACCCGGGATCATTACCTGCTCAGGCTGTCCTTCCGCAGGTGTCGCTGCGGCGGACGTTGGGCCTGAGCCGCTATTCTGGCTAAGGCGATGTTCTCCAACGGCTTTTGGCCGCTTGTGGAAGCTGAACACGTCCAGGGAATCAAAGTAGGGCGCTGCGGTTTCCAAAAGCTTAAAGAACCCTTGCGGGAAAACCCGGGAATTGGTGCGAACTTGTCCTTATTTTTGTGCGTCGCACAAAATTCTTGACTTTTTTGTGCGTTGCACTAATTGTGAGCAGGGTCAGGGAGCCGGGGCTTCCCGACGAGAGCTAGGGAAAAGGATTCCGAATGTTCAAGGTTGAAGACTTTCAAGGCTACGGGAAAGAGCACTTCGAGCAGTACGTCGCCTCCGCGACCTCGATGCAGCACGGCCTTCAGGCGATCGCCAGCGCCTATGGCGACTACACCAAGAAGTCGTTCGAAGACACCAAGTCCTTCGTCGAGAAGCTTTCCGGCGTGAAGTCGCTGGACAAGGCCGTCGAAGCGCAGACCGAATTCGCCCGTTCCGCCTACGAGTCCTTCGTCGCGGAATCGCAGAAGATCGCCGGCCTTTACAGCGACCTCGCCAAGCAGGCCTTCAAGCCGGTCGAGACCATCGTGTCGAAGTTCACTCCGGCCGCCAGCTAACGTTTCCTGACGTCCTGGAATCAAAAGCCCGGCTGAAGCAGCCGGGCTTTTTTGTTTGTCGTGGCGTGTCGATCTCAGCGCGCGACGCGCAGCTTGGACAACGACGTGCCGATGTCCTTGAACACCGAGACGGTCTGATCTGCCTTCGTCACCAGGTAGAACTTGTCGGTGCCGCTCGCGCAATATTGCAGCACGCTGGACGTCGGATCGCTGCCGGTGTTCACCTGCACCGTATAGATCGTGATGTTCGCCGCCTTGGCGTTGTCGCACAGCTTCTTCTGCCGCGCGTCGATTTGCCAGGCGTTGCTGTACCAGCGGTTCTGCGTATTGAGACCGTCGGAGAGCAGCACGATCGCATCCTTGTAGGTGAAGTTGGGGTCCTTGGCCGGCGCGTTCATGGGACCGCCAGCCGACAGCGTCATCCAGCCCCAGGCGAGGCCAATGCCCTGGTTGGTGTTGCCGGTGGGCTTCATGGCGTCGATCCGACGCTTGAGTAAGCTCCAGTCGTAGCTCAGCGGCATGATTGGCTGCAGATAGGACGAACTGCCGGGGTCGCAGTAGGAGTACTGTTCGGCCGGGAACTGCGTTCCCGCGTTACCGCTCGTGGGCGTCGTGTTCTTCGTGTCGTAGTCCTGGTCGCGGTCGACCACGCATCCCGTCCATGTGTTGTGGTTGGCGAACCTGGTGCCGCGGGCCGCGTCCCAATCGCTGAAATCGACCCAGTACTTGCTGTAGTTGCTGGCGCCGACGTTGACGTCCTTGGCAAACGGAACAATCGAGATGTAGACGTCGCCATCGGTCTTGGCGAGCGGGCTGAGCTGGTCGACCAGGCTCTTCGCGGCGGTCTGCATCGCCGCCATCTTGCCGTCGTCGGCCATCGACCCCGTGTTGTCGAGCACCAAGGCCACGCGCATGCGCACCAGGCCCCAGGCGCTGGTGGAATTGGCGCCGACGTCGAGTGTCGGGAAGCCTGCGACCTTCATGAAGGTGGTCGTGTAGGTGCCGGTGCCGGTGACCTGGATGGTGGAGCCCATGCTGGTGCTTGCGGTGTAAGTGGCCGCGATGCTGACCGACGGCAGGGCGTTGGTGGCGGTGAACAGGGCGTTGAAATAAGCCTGCGCCTTGATGCTGATCTGCGACGTCGTAATGGTGCCGGACGACAGATCCTTGGAGACCATCAGCGAGGTCGAATCGAGGGCCGCCTGCATTGCGGAACGAGCCTGGGCCGCGCGGCTGTAATCGATTGCAGCTCCGACGAAGCCTAAAACCGGGAGCAGCGCGATGGCGAAGATCACGGCGATGTTGCCTTGTTCGGCCGCTGCAAACCGGGCGAGGTGTCGATCAATACGGCTGACGAATGGCAGGCGAGACATGACGATTCCCGGAAATCTGTGACTTTGCCCGTTTTCGCGCCACGCCGTTGAACGCAGGGTAAATCGGTCCGTAGAAAACCGGAGATAGCCCGCGCGAAACCGCCGCAGCCACGTTGCCGGCCGGGTTCCTGGTCAACATCTTCTAAACGGGCGGGGCGGAAGCTTTTGTCAAATCAGTCCGGATTGATTAACCTTGGCAAGGATCGCCCGGACCGGGAATCGGGACGGCCATGGCCGCATCGGCCGAGCTGTCGCACGCTTGCGGCGAGCCGGGGGCAGGCCCATATTCGGTGAGGCCGATCCGGCTTGGACCGGACCGGCTGGAAGCGGCGATCCAACAAGGCGGTGCGCCTGTGCGAAGCTCCAAAAGCCGGGGCTGCGCGGCAAACCGTCATACGCGTCCGTGGGGAATTTGAACGCCTGAGCCATGCCGCAACTGTCTTCCAGACCAGATCCGTCCGCGGCCGCCGCCGCCCACGCTGCCCTGATGAGCAACGACGAGAACCGTTCCGGCGGTCCCTCCGCGCCAAACACGTCCGTCATCACCAAGGTCAAGCCGAAGACCAAACGGCCGAACCTGTACCGTGTGCTGATCCTGAACGACGATTACACGCCGATGGAATTCGTCGTTCATGTGCTGGAGAAATTCTTCCAGAAGGACGCCGAGGCTGCAACCAAGATCATGCTGCACGTTCATCATCACGGGATCGGGGAATGCGGCGTGTTCACCTACGAGATCGCCGAGACCAAGGTGACGCAGGTGATGGATTTCGCTCGCAAGCACCAGCATCCGCTGCAATGCGTGATGGAAAAGAAGTAAGACACGACACGTTACGGCGCGTTCGAAGCCGGCTTGTGCATGCTGCAATGTGATTGCCGCGTGATGTCTGCGAGCGATGTTCGTTGCAGACGGCAAAACTACGGAATTTCGGACCGGTGCCGATCGTACCCAAACCGGAACGGGTTTTGCATCGAAAATACCTCAGCTGTGCAGCCGCCTGAGTCGCGGAACCGGTCTTTCGCCGCGATCTTGTATAACTATATGTGACAAAGGTTGTTGTTGCCTGACCGGGCGATGGCGATCATGATGGTGGGGGCCATAGAGGACGCGAATGCCGACTTTTTCCCAAAGCCTTGAACAATCCCTGCATCGTGCACTGGCGATCGCAAACGAGCGTCATCACCAATACGCGACGCTCGAGCATCTTTTGCTCTCCCTGATCGACGACTCCGATGCAGCCGCCGTCATGCGCGCCTGTAGCGTCGACCTCGACAAGCTCCGTACGAGCCTCGTCAATTATCTCGAGACCGAATTCGAGAACCTGGTGACGGACGGCGCCGACGACGCCAAGCCGACCGCAGGCTTCCAGCGCGTGATCCAGCGCGCGGTGATCCACGTGCAGTCGTCCGGTCGCGAAGAGGTGACCGGCGCCAACGTGCTGATCGCGATCTTTGCCGAGCGCGAGAGTCATGCCGCGTATTTCCTGCAGGAGCAGGACATGACGCGCTACGACGCCGTCAACTACATCAGCCACGGCATCGCCAAGCGGCCGGGCGTCTCCGAGGCGCGGCCGGTGCGCGGCGTCGACGAGGAGACGGAGACCAAGGGCAGCGAGGACGCCAAGAAGAAGGGCGAGGCGCTCGAGACCTATTGCGTCAACCTCAACAAGAAGGCGCGGGATGGCAAGATCGATCCGGTGATCGGACGCAATTCCGAGATCAACCGCGCGATCCAGGTGCTGTGCCGCCGACAGAAGAACAATCCGCTGTTCGTGGGCGAGGCCGGCGTCGGCAAGACCGCGATCGCGGAGGGCCTGGCCAAGCGCATCGTCGACAGCGAGGTGCCGGAGGTGCTGGCGGCTGCGACCGTGTTCTCGCTCGATATGGGCACGCTGCTCGCTGGTACGCGCTATCGCGGAGACTTCGAGGAACGCCTGAAGCAGGTGCTGAAAGAGCTCGAGGCGCATCCCAACGCGATCCTGTTCATCGACGAGATCCACACCGTGATCGGTGCGGGCGCGACGTCGGGCGGGGCGATGGATGCCTCGAACCTGCTCAAGCCCGCACTTGCTTCCGGCACCATCCGCTGCATGGGCTCGACCACCTACAAGGAATACCGCCAGCACTTTGAGAAGGACCGCGCGCTGGTGCGGCGCTTCCAGAAGATCGACGTCAACGAGCCGACGGTCGAGGACGCGATCGCGATCCTCAAGGGCCTCAAGCCGTACTTCGAAGACTACCACCGGCTGAAATACACCAATGAGGCGATCGAGGCTGCGGTGCAGCTCTCTTCGCGCTACATCCACGACCGCAAGCTGCCGGATAAGGCGATCGACGTGATCGACGAATCCGGCGCGGCGCAGATGCTGGTCGCCGAGAACAAGCGCAAGAAGACCATCGGCATCAAGGAAATCGAGACCACGATTGCCTCGATGGCGCGGATCCCGCCGAAGAGCGTGTCGAAGGACGATGCCGAGGTGCTCAAGCATCTCGAGCAGACCCTGAAGCGCACCGTGTTCGGTCAGGACAAGGCGATCGAGTCGCTCGCCGCTTCGATCAAGCTGGCGCGTGCCGGCCTGCGCGAGCCGGAGAAGCCGATCGGCTGCTATCTGTTCTCTGGTCCGACCGGCGTCGGCAAGACCGAGGTCGCGAAACAGCTCGCGGCGTCGCTCGGCGTCGAGCTGTTGCGCTTCGACATGTCCGAATACATGGAGCGGCACACGGTGTCGCGCCTGATCGGCGCGCCTCCCGGCTATGTCGGCTTCGATCAGGGCGGCTTGCTCACTGACGGCGTCGACCAGCATCCGCATTGCGTGGTGCTGCTGGACGAGATCGAGAAGGCGCATCCCGATCTCTACAACGTGCTGCTCCAGATCATGGATCACGGCCGGCTCACCGACCACAACGGCAAGCAGGTCAACTTCCGCAACGTGATCCTGATCATGACCACGAATGCGGGCGCGTCCGATCTCGCCAAGCAGGCGTTCGGCTTCACGCGCTCGAAGCGGGAAGGCGATGACCACGAGGCGATCAACCGGCAGTTCGCGCCGGAATTCCGCAACCGTCTCGATGCCGTCGTGTCGTTCGGCCATCTCAGTGTCGAGGTGATCGGTACGGTGGTCGAGAAGTTCGTGCTTCAGCTCGAAGCGCAACTCGGCGATCGCGATGTCACCATCGAACTGTCCGACCCCGCCAAGACCTGGCTGGTGAAGCATGGTTACGACGAGCAGATGGGCGCACGTCCGATGGCTCGCGTGATCCAGGAGCACATCAAGAAGCCGTTGGCCGACGAGGTGCTGTTCGGCAAACTCAAGGGTGGCGGCCATGTCCGCGTCGTCCTGGTCAAGGACGAGGCCGACGAGACCAAGGACAAGATCGGCTTCGAGTTCGTCGAGGGGCCGGTCACGCCGAAGCAGGAGAAGCTCCCGGGTGCCCGCAAGCGCCCGTCGGGCAAGTCCAAGCCCGGTGGCCCCGGCGGCTCGAAGGGGCCGACCAAGAGCCCGCTGGTCAAGGCTTGATCCGCACGCGATGAATTGAAAAGGCCGGCTGAAAAGCCGGCCTTTCTTATTGGCAGTCAAATATAAGCAAGAAGATCCGACATGACCGACACGCCTTCTGCAAACTCGCCGTCAGCTTCCTCGATCCCCGCCGACGATCCCGCGCGCGCCCTGACGGTCGCCAATCCCGACGGCGCTGACGTGCCGCATATCTCCGTGGCCGGCGGCACCTACACGGTCCTGGTGTCAGGCGCGCAGACCGCAGGACGCTATTGCCTGGTCGACATGCTGGTGCCCGCCGGCGGCGGGCCCCCGCCGCACCGCCACGATTTCGAGGAAATGTTCACGCTGCTCGAAGGCGAACTTGAATTCACCTTTCGCGGTAAGTCCCACACCGTAAGTGCGGGGTCGACCGTCAACGTTCCGGCCAATGCGCCGCACGCGTTCAAGAACGTGTCCGGCAAGATGGCCCGTATGCTCTGCATGTGCACGCCAGCGGGACAGGACGAATTCTTCCTGGCGGTTGGCTTTCCCGTCGAAGGCCGCACGTCGCCACCGCCGAAGCCGACTCCGGAAGAGATGGCCGAGAAAGGCAAGCTGATCGCAGCACTGCTGCCGAAATATCGCACCGAGATGGTGAAGATGTGAGGAGGGGCGGACCCAGCCGAAATCGGCCTTCCCAAATGGTCACGCGCTATTCGCCGCGCAGGCGCTGGTCGTCCTGCACCCGAACATGCTCGGCGCCGCGCGCGCCCGCGGGCGACAGCCGCAACATGCTCAGCGCCGCGCCGCAGAGCGCAAAGCCGACGCCTGTCAGCAACGCGATCCTGGTTCCCTCGATCGGATAGCGGCCGAGGAACAGCGCGACCAGCGCTGCGCCGGTGGTCTGCCCAAGCAGCCGCGCCGTGCCCAGCATGCCGCTGGCGCCGCCGGCACGCTCGCGCGGGGCGGCTGCGATCATGGTGCGGTTGTTGGGGGTCTGGAACAGGCCGAAGCCGGCGCCGGCCAGCGCCATTCGCCAGATCACGTCGAGCGGCGTGGGCGCCGCCGGCAGCAAAGCGAGCGCAGCGAGGCCGCAGGCGAACAGCGTGAGGCCGATGCCGCCGAGCAGGCCGGCCGGATAATGCTCGACCAGGCGGCCGGCGAGGGGGGCTGCGAACGCCACCGCGATCGGCCATGGCGTGATCAAGAGGCCCATATGGACCGCCGAATAGCCGAAGCGGCTCTGGAGGTAGAAGGGGATCGCAACGAAGGCCAGCATCTGCCCGCAGAACGAGGCGATCGAGGTCGCGATCGACAGGGCGAACACCGGGATACGCAATAGGTCGATCGGCAGCAGCGGCGAGGCCATGTGGGTCTCGCGGTAGATCAGCAATGCGCCGGCGACGAGCGCTACGGCGAACTGCACGAGGCAGGTGATCGCCGCTTCGCCATGACCGACGCTATCGACGGCCGCGATGCCGACGCCGAAAGTGATCGCGGACAGCCCCGCGCTCTGCCAGTCGAAGGAATGGCTCGCAGGCCTGGTGTGCGGCAGGCTGCGCAGGCCCAGCACCAATGTCACCACGCCGAGCGGGACGTTGATGGCGAACAGCCAGGGCCAGCTGCCGAACGCCAGGATACCGGCTGCGAGCGTCGGGCCGACCGCGGCCGAGAAGGCGACGACGAGAGCGTTGAGCCCGATGCCGCGGCCGAGCTGGCTGCGGGGGTAAGTGAAACGCACCAGCGCTGCGTTGACGCTCATGATTCCGGCCGCGCCGAAGCCCTGCACGATGCGTGCAATCGTGAGCAGCGGCAGCGTGTGCGCCAGCGCGCAGAATGCGGAGGCAAGCGTGAACAGCACCAGCCCGACCAGATAGACGCGGCGATAACCGACGATCTCGCCGAGCGAAGCCAGTGGCAGCAGCGAGATCGTGATCGCGAGCTGGTAGCCGTTGACGATCCAGATCGAGAACGCCGGGCTCGCGTCGAGGTTGGCCGCGATCGTCGGCAGCGCGACGTTGGCGATGGCGCTGTCGACCACTGCCATGATGATGCCGAGCGCAATGGTCAGGACCGCCTGGCCCCGCTGCGGCTGCGGCAGGCCGTCGGCGTGCTCCATGGGGGCTGGCGACATGAGGGCGGCGTGCTTGATTCGAGCCGTGGTTCGTCTCCGGATAGGAAATTGCGAGATGCATCGCAACCCGGCAGGATACGGGCGGTTCCTGCGTCGGGAGCGGGTCTCCCGGCACCGCGGGCATGGGTCGGAACGGCCTTCGCGGACTCACCAGCGCGAGGTCGACTTCCCGAACACATAGAGCGCGACGAGCCCAACCGTCACCGCGGTCGAGACGATCCGGATGGTGCGGTCCCAATCGATTCCGCTCCGCTCGGCGCGGTTGAGATTGAGAGCGGTGAACAGGGCCTTCATGGCAAATCGGCGCATCGGGCTGCCTCACGGGTGCGCACGATGCCACTGTCGGCGCGGACCGGCTTGATGCAGCTCAAGCCGGACTGCGCCGGCGCCCCGGCCGCTACACCGCCGGTGGATTGCGGTCGGTGAAAGTCGTGCGCTGGTGCCAGTAGGGATAGGGCAGCGTCACCTTGCTCGCCGCATCGAGCTTTGCGATCTGGTCCTTGGTCAATGACCAGCCGACCGCGCCGAGATTTTCGCGCAGCTGCGTCTCGTTGCGCGCGCCGATGATCAGCGTCGAAACGGTCGGACGCTGCAGCAGCCAGTTCAGCGCGATCTGCGAGACGCTCTTGCCGGTTTCCTTGGCGACCTCGTCGATTGCCTCGACGACGCGATAGACGTGCTCGTCCGGCACGGGCGGGCCGAACTCAGCCGTCTTGGGCAAGCGGCTTACGTCAGGCTTTGGCTGGCCGCGGCGGATCTTTCCGGTGAGGCGCCCCCATCCGAGCGGCGACCAGACCACTGCGCCGAGGCCCTGGTCGAGGCCGAGCGGCATCAGCTCCCATTCGTAGTCGCGTCCGATCAGTGAATAATAGGTCTGGTTGGCGACGTAGCGCGGCAAGCCATGTTTGTCGGCAACGCCAAGCGATTTCATCAGGTGCCAGCCCGAAAAATTCGACACGCCGACGTAGCGGATCTTGCCGGCACGCACGAGCACATCGAGAGTGGCGAGCACCTCTTCAGGCGGGGTGAAGGCGTCGAAGCCGTGGAGCTGGAACAGGTCGATGTAATCGGTACCGAGCCGGCTCAGCGAAGCATCGATGGCCGCGAGCAGATGCTGGCGCGACGACCCGATGTCGTTGGGGCCGTCGCCAAAACGGAACGTCGCCTTGGTCGAGACCAAAACCTTGTCGCGGCGGCCCTTGATGGCCTCGCCAAGAACGCGCTCGGACTCGCCGAGCGAATAGACGTTCGCGGTGTCGAACATCGACACGCCGGCATCGAGGCAGATATCCAGAAGGCGCCGCGCTTCGGTCGCGTCAGTCGCGCCCCACGCAGCGAGGCGGCCAACGCCGCCGAAGGTGCCGGTCCCAAGACTCAAGGCGGGCACCATGAGGCCCGAGCGGCCCAAGCGTCGGTATTCCATCGATTTGCTCCTCGGCTGGCCGCTGATTGATCCCCGCGACCTCTGTGCCGGATGGTAGTGCAAGCACGTGCCGTGTCCTACGCCGCGCTCACATACCGGCCTTGCTTGGGGGAGGCCTAGTCGTGCAGACGCATGTCATCGAATGCTGCGTCAATCACGCGCGGACCGACCGTCGTCGCGGGAAGCCGAGCCGCGCTCCTCGCTAGTGGCGATCGAAGGCAGGCGACCTCGCTCTCGCGCGCCTGCTGCGGCAGGAGCGTCAGGCTCCAGCCCACCACGACCAGGAACGCGAGCCGGATCGCGATCACGCCGAGCAAGACTTCCGATCCGCTTATCGTCGCGTTGTTTCTCATGTGCAGAGCCTGATCCCGGCAGCTGCACCTGACAATCTGGAATTCACGAGCACCGCCTTCGCCTGAAGCGAAGGCTCGGGCCAGTGGCTAACCGGACCTCAATGCCGCGACTGGCTCTGCCGGAAGACACGCGGTGACATCCCGAAATGCTCGCGGAAGACGCGGCCGAAATGCGAGAGGTCGTTGAAGCCCCAGGCGAAGGCGATCTCGCTGATGTGGCGGTGAGCGAGCACGGGAGAGGCGAGGTCGCGCCTGCATTGGGCGAGGCGCTCACCGAGGACGTAGCGCTGGAACGAGGTATCCTCGTCGGCGAGGAGATCGTTGACGTAGCGGGACGAGATGCCGAGCGCCGTTGCGGTCTCGGAGAGCGAGAGATCGGGATCGGCAAGATGAGCCCGGATATGCGCCTTCAGCCGGTAGAGCAGGGCGGAGCGATGGGTCGAGGACGGCAGCGGCGTCTTGCCCAGCCGCTCGCCAAGTGCCATCGCCAGGACATCGACGGCCTGTTCCGACAGAGCGGCGGCGTGGTGCGGATCGATCTGATCCGCACTCTGGCAGAGCCGGTAGATGAAATCGTAGGCGATCCGCTGCAGCGGCGAGTCTGGTCCGAAAGCGCTGGCAGTAAGGGTTTCGGTCGCGCCGAGCCGGCGCTGCAGCATCTCGCGCGGCACCTTGAAGATGGTCTGCGTGAAGATGCCGTCGAATTTCAGCTCGTAGGGACGGGTGGTGTCATAGAGCGCAAATTCTCCCGGATGCACCACGGCCTCGCGGCCGTCCTGCACCACAGCGCCGGCGCCGCGATTGCCGAGCGCGATCAGGATGAAATCCTGATCTGAGCGCGCGATGCGCGAGGGCGTGCGCAACACGTGCTGACGGTCGGAGCAGACCTCGGAGCATTCCGCCTTGCCCAGTGGCGCCCGGGTGACCGAGCCGCGAAAGGCGCTGCCAAGATCGGACTTGCAGTCGAGTCCGACGAAAACGTCGCAGACGATATCCTGCCAGAGCGCAAGGCGGCGGTGGCCTGGGCTGTCGTCCGTGGTGAACTGGATTGGCATCTGCAGAGCCTCCCTTTCACATCCCGCAAAATTGCGTGTCGGCGCAGGTCCCCACTGACGGAGGCAAATCCCGTACCGGGCCGACGATTCCGTCCGGTCGAGTTTTTGTTCCGCCGTGGTCGAGCGCCCGCCGCCCGGCTTGGTCAAATAGACTGCATCGGACCTGGCTTCCGATCAACCGGCAAGGGAGGTGGGAATGGGCATCGAACATCCGAAATACAAGGTCGCGGTGGTGCAGGCGGCGCCCGCCTGGCTCGATCTCGATGCCTCGATCGACAAGTCGATCGCCCTGATCAGGGACGCCGCCGAGAAGGGCGCCAAGCTGATCGCCTTTCCGGAAGCCTTCATCCCCGGCTACCCCTGGCACATCTGGATGGATTCGCCGGCCTGGGCGATCGGCCGCGGCTTCGTGCAGCGCTATTTCGACAATTCGCTGTCCTACGACAGTCCGCAGGCCGAGCGGCTGCGTGATGCCGTGCGCAAGGCCAAGCTCACTGCCGTGCTCGGTCTGTCCGAGCGCGACGGCGGCAGTCTCTATCTGGCGCAATGGCTGATCGGGCCGGACGGCGAGACCATCGCAAAGCGCCGCAAGCTGCGGCCGACCCATGCCGAGCGCACTGTCTATGGCGAGGGCGACGGCAGCGATCTCGCCGTGCACGCGCGGTCCGACATCGGCCGCATCGGCGCACTGTGCTGCTGGGAGCATCTGCAGCCGCTGTCGAAATACGCGATGTATGCCCAGAACGAGCAGGTCCATGTCGCGGCCTGGCCGAGCTTTTCGCTCTACGATCCCTTCGCGCCGGCGCTCGGCGCCGAGGTGAATAACGCCGCCTCGCGCGTCTATGCCGTGGAGGGCTCCTGCTTCGTGCTCGCCCCTTGCGCGACGGTCTCGCAAGCGATGATCGACGAGCTCTGTGATCGGCCGGACAAGCACGCGCTGCTGCATGCCGGCGGTGGCTTCGCTGCGATCTACGGCCCCGATGGCAGCCAGATCGGCGACAAGCTCGCGCCGGACCAGGAGGGCCTCTTGATTGCCGAGATCGATCTTGGCGCCATCGGTGTCGCCAAGAACGCCGCTGATCCAGCCGGGCACTATTCGCGCCCTGATGTGACGCGGCTCCTGCTCAATAAGAAGCGATACCAGCGCGTCGAGCAGTTTGCGCTGCCGGTCGACACCGTCGAGCCCACGGACATTGCCGCGGCGGCGAGCTGATCGCCGGAATCAAGGGGAGGCACGATCATGGAATCCGCAATTCCTCTGCATCTCGAGACCCCACGCACGCGCCACAAGCGCGTGCCGGACGATTACCAGCCGCCATACCCGTCCTTCGTGGCGCGCTATAAGCCTGGAGTGAACCGGGTCGTGATGGCCTATTTCGGCCTTCAGTATCGCGGCACGGCGTCGGCGGCTGCAACGGACGCGCTCGCCGACATCGCGGCGCGGTTTGCCGCGGAAGGCGGTCCTTCGCATTGGGACCGCGCGCAATATGTTGATCAGGCCGGCTACGAGAACGTCGTCTCGGTGGCCTATTGGGACGACATTGCGCGGTTCGACAAATGGTTTGCACCGGCGCGCGAGGCCTGGACCGGAGCGCAGCCTGAGGGCATCGGCGCTTTCATCGAGGTGCTGCGCCCCATTGTGGAGCGGCACGAGACGCTATTTTCCTCGCTCGGCCAGCCGGAGGGCGTCGCCGCTATTGCTGGCGGCATGAGCGGCGAGGTGCAGGAGCACGCCTATTGGGGCGGCATGCGTGACCGCATCCCGCTGTCGCAGACCGATCCAATGTCGCCGGGCGGCAATCCCGAATTGATCCGCGACGGCGCGCGGCTGCGCGTGCAGGCGCACGACAATCTCTGTCTGATCCGATCAGGCCAGGATTGGAGCGATACCGAGACCTCGGAGCGAAAGCTCTATCTCGACGACGTCGAACCGGTGTTGCGCGAGGGCATGGATTTCCTGCGCGATGACGGCCTCGGCATCGGCTGCTACGCCAACCGTTACATGCGCGTGCTTGCAGCCGGTGGGGACGCGAGTGAAAAGTCCTATGGTCAAAGCTGGTGGAAAAGCCTGGCGGCGCTAGAGCGGTGGGCGGAATCGCATCCGACCCACGTCAGGATATTCGGCGCCGCGATGAAGTACCTGTCGACGCTCGGCCCCTCGGCAAAACTGCGGCTCTACCACGAGGTCACCGTGGCTGCTGCCGACGAGCAGTTCTTCGAGTACCTGAACTGTCACGCCAGGACCGGCATGCTGGCGGCGGTGGAGACCGTCAGCGCTTGATCGGCTAGATCACGCAGTGACCGAGCAGCTCGGGATGCGCGGCGCAGATGTGATGCGCGCCGGCGTCCCGCAGCTCGGCCTCGCTGCCGTAGCCATAGAGCACGCCGATCGCAGTCATGCCGTTGGTGCGGGCGCCGACCACGTCATGGCTGCGGTCGCCGATCATGATCGCGCTGGCGGGATCGACCTTGGCTTCGTCGAGCGCGTAGCGCAGCAGGTCACGTTTGTCGACGCGCGTGCCGTCGAGCTCGGAGCCGAACACGCGCTCGAAATACGGTTTCAGGCCAAAATGCTCGACGATACGGGTGGCGTAGACCGCGGGCTTGCTGGTCGCCACGAACATGCGCGGTGTCGTCGCGGCAAGCGTTGTCAGCGTGTCCACGATGCCGGCATAGGCTTCGTTCTCGAACAGGCCGACATCGCTGAAGCGCTCGCGATAGAGCAGCAGCGCCCGGTCCGCGAGTTCCGCGCTTCCCGTGAGCTTTTGCAGGCTGGCATGCAGCGGCGGGCCGATGCACCAGGTCAGCTCGTCCTCGCTCGGCACCGCGACGTTCAGTCGCTCCAGGGCGAATTGGATCGAGCGCGTGATCCCGGGCTTCGGGTCGGTCAGCGTGCCGTCGAGATCGAAATAGATTGTCACCATGTTGCCGCGCCTGTGTTGATACCGCCGTCTATGCCAGACCTAAACGAGGCCGCGGACCAAGGCAAACGCCCAACCATTGTCACGCCGAAATTCGCCTTCCCGATACCGCGTATCCCTTAAAGCTCGCTATTCACGGGAGGGAAGCGTAGAGTCGCGCCATCACCGCCTTCCATTGGCATCGACCGGTGACTGAGGGTCACCAGCGCTCCCGCCGACTAAGCAGGAGCGTGCATGAGTCGTTTTCGTCTGGTTTACCGGATCCGCCGGAGAGCGCTTCTTGTCGCGTCGATGCTTGGCACATTGATACTTGCGACACTGCCGCAAGGCGCTGTCGCGGCAGGACCGGACTGCCGCGCGATCGAAAGCACGAGCGGACGTCTCGCCTGCTACGATGCTGCGTTTCCTCCGAAGGAAAAAAAGCCCGCTGCTGCGGAGAACGATGGATCGCGTGCTGCCTACAAGGACCCGTTCGTGGCGGAAGAAGCCAGAACCGCAGCGAAGCTGAAGAACATCTGTCGCGGCTGTTGAGAGGTGCTCGTTCGCCGCGTTCTCGTTGATCGGCGAACCCGGACGAGAGATCGAGACAATTTTCCAGGAGAGGCCGGATGAGCGAGCGACTTGAAACCCTGAAGAAGGCCCGTGATCGCATGATCGAGGACAGGGACGCGCATGCGAAAGTGCTGGCCGCTCCCTTTGTGCGCGACACGGCCGAGCGCGCGCGCAACAAGTTCATCGAGATCCAGGCGCTGATCGATGCCCTCGACCGCGCCATCCGGGGCGAAATCCCGGTTCCGGTCAAAAACTAAGGCAGTAGGCAGCGACGCCAGCGGAGCGTTCATTGCTGATGCCGCTAACGCTCCCTCATTGCTGTCTCGCCCATTCGACGATGGCGGTCGCCTCCGCGCCTGCCCGGGTTTCCCAGGCGGCGATGGCGTTCGTTGCTGCCTTCCGAAGCTCCGTGACAAGGAACGGAGGCGCCGGCTCGGCGATATGGACGCCATTGTCGCGCATCCGCGCATAGTTCTCGATGGTGCGGTGGGTCAGTAGCGCGAGCTGGCTCTGTTCTGTCTCGGCCGCCGCGGCCAGCACCTCGCGCTGCATCGGCTCGGAGAGTTCGGCAAAGGCGTCGCTGCGGACGAAGGCAATCGAGATTGGCATCGCGTAGTTGATGGCCGTGAAATGCGGCAGGAAATCCCACAATTTGCGCCCCGCGCCGCCGTCGCCGGAGGTGAGGAAGGCATTCAGCCGGTGTTCCCTCAGTCCGGCGAGCGCCGCGTCCATCGGCAGGAATTGCGCGTTCGCGCCGGCCGCGCGCATGACCTCGGTGGAGTTGGCATCGTAGGTTCGCAAGTTCAGTTTCGGCAAATCGTCGGCGCCTTCGAGCGGCCGCTCCGACCAGAGGCCCGTGGCCGGCCAAATCGTCACATACAGCAGCTTGAGGCCGCGCGCCGCGAGCGCCTTCTCATAGAGCGGGCGCGCCCGCAGATTGGTGGCGCGGGCGAGATCCACCGATTGCACCAGGAAGGGCAGGGTGGACAATCCGAGCACGGGATCGATGCCCGAGAGCGCGCCCGCGAAGGCATCGCCGCCCGCGATCCGGCCGTCCAGCGCCGCGCGCGGCATCTCGCCCGAGTTGATCTTGAGCTGGTTGTCGAAGGCGTTGGTCACGGTCACGAAACCGTGGGTACGGTCGGAGACGCGGCTGGCGAAAGTCGAGAGTCCAATCCCGGAGATGTTATTCTCAGGGTATTCCGTGGTCATCCGCCAATTGACTTGAGACGCGTCCTGAGACGCCACCTGCGCGGCGGCTGGCGCGACGCTCAAGATGAGCGCGGCGAGGACAAGGATCGCGCGGATCCGTTTGGCGGGGTAACGCATTGGGAGAAGCAGGGTAGGCAGCATATATTGGCAACTCGTCGAACCATGGCACGATGCCACAACATGGCAGATCACATTGTCGCATGCCGCGCCGAGGCGCGCCACCGCCATGCCTGCACAGGATGGGTGCAGATGGCGATGTGCATCATCCCCGCGCTGCTCGTCTCGGCGACCCAGGCCGCGGCATGGGACAGTTCGCCCGCCAAGACCGATGTCGCCGTCCCCAGCGTCGAAGAGCTCGCGACGCCGCCGGCGAAGCCCGCGGATGCGCGCGAGAGCGACACGCGCGAATCGATCTGCCTGATCGTCGAGGCCGCAGCGCGCGATGCCAATCTGCCGCTGGAGTTCTTCGCCCGCGTGATCTGGCAGGAGAGCCGCTTCCAGGCCGATGCGGTGGGGCCCATGACGCGCAGCGGCGAACACGCGCAGGGGATCGCGCAGTTCATGCCGGGCACCGCGAGCGAGCGCGGGCTGCTCAATCCCTTCAATCCGGTGCAGGCGCTGCCGAAGTCGGCCGAATTCCTGAACGAGCTGCGCAACCAGTTCGGCAATCTCGGCCTGGCGGCGGCCGCCTACAATGCCGGGCCGCGCCGGGTGCAGGAATGGCTCGCCGGCACCGGCGGCATGCCGGAGCAGACCCGCAATTACGTTCTTGCCATCACTGGCACGAGCGTCGATGCCTGGGCCAAGGCAGGCGCGACCGGCAAGGGGCCGCCGAGCGCGCCGCCGACAAGCTGCCGCGATCTGATGGCGCTGTTGAAGCGCGCGCCGAATGCCTTCGTCGCCGAGCTCGAGCAGCATGTGGAGCTTGCGGCTGCAAAGATCTGGGGCGTGCAGCTCGCCGCGGGCTTTGACCGCAACCGGGCGTTGGCGATGTATTCCCGCGCGGTCACGCGGCTGGGCGCCGTGATCGGCGAACGTGATCCGAGCCTGCTGAGCTCAGTGATGCGCAGCCGTGGCACGCGCGCCTTCTACCAGGTGCGCATCGGCGCCGATACGCGGAGCGAGGCGGATGAACTCTGCGGCCGCATCCGCAAGGCTGGCGGGGCATGCTTCGTTCTGAAGAATCGCGGTGTGAGCGGATAGGGCATCTGTCCCAGCGTGCATGCCAGCCCCGCCGCGCGCTTCCTTGACGCGAGGCGCCGCATTGCCCGTTATGCAGGCACGATTCCTCACCCGGCCAAGACTCCCGTGGCGCTTCCTCCGCTCGATTCACCTCAATGGCAAAGTCCCTGGCGCGCCTTTGCGTGGGGACTGCGCTCGATCACGCAGACGATCCTCACCCTCGTCCTGTTCGCGACCTATCTCGGCATTGGCGCGCTCGCCCACGACACCCATTTTAGCCTGCTATGGGCGCTCTGCTCGACACTGTTCGTCTGGGCGGGGCCGGCGCAGATCATCCTGATCACCACGCTCGGCTCAGGCGCGACGATCATCCAGTCGGCGATCGCAGTCACGGTCAGCGCCGTCCGCCTGTTTCCGATGGTGGTCTCGGTGCTGCCGCTGATGCGCACGCCGACGACGAAGCGGCGCGAGCTGTTTTTCGCGGCGCACCTCACCGCGGTGACACTGTGGGTCGAATGCCATCGCTTCCTGCCGCAGGTGCCGCGTGAACGCCGGATCGCATTCGTCAACGGACTTGGCTTCGGACTTGTCTCGGTGTGTCTCACCGCCAACACGGTCGGCTATTTCCTTGCCGCGAATCTGACCCAGACGCTTGGGGCGGCGATCCTTTTGCTGACGCCGCTGTCCTTCCTGTTCTCGACCGCGCGCAACAGCCGCGAGGTCGCCGACGTCGTCGCGCTCGCGATGGGGGTTCTGCTCTATCCATTGGCCGCGAAGATGAATTCCGGCCTCGACATCCTCGTCAGCGGCCTCGTGGCGGGCACCATCGCCTATGGCGTGCATTGGTGGCGGGAGGTGCGCGCATGAGCTTTGCGCAGCTCATTGGCGACTGGCACGCGCTGGCGGTGCTGTTCGTGGCCGGCGTCGTTCCCAACCAGATATGGCGCATGCTGGGCCTGTGGTTCGGCGGCGGCATCGACGAGGGCTCCGAGCTTCTGGTCTGGGTACGGGCGGTCGCCACCGCGATCCTGGCCGGCGTCATCGCCCAGATCGTGGTCGAGCCGCCCGGGGCGCTTGCGAGCGTGCCGGATGCCTTGCGCTACGGTGCGGTCGGCGCCGGCCTCGTCGTCTTCCTATTGACCCGCCGCTCGATCTTCGCGGGCGTGGTCGCGGGCGAAGTCTTCATGCTGGCCGGCAAGTGGTGGTTGGGCTAAAACCACCGGCGAACAGCAGGGAATTGGAAATATGGTTCGCGAAAACGAGCTCCGCGAGGGTGAAGTCTCCATCGAGCTGCCGCCGACGCAGGATGCCGGCCTCGTCTTCATCGGCCGCATCCGCACGCCCTGGAACTCGCGGCTGGAGACCCCGCGACAGGGCCGGCATGACGGCCCGATATGCCGCCTCGAGATCTTCGAGCCGTTCGTGCCGGCGATCAAGGGCGTCGATTTCTACGGCAATCTCGAAGTGCTCTACTGGCTCGACAAGTCGCGCCGCGACATTGTCCTGCAAAGCCCGAAGAACAACGAGAAGACGCGCGGCACGTTTTCGCTGCGCTCGCCGGTGCGCCCCAATCCGATCGGCACGTCGATAGTGACGCTCGTCGGTATCGAGGGCAACGCGATTCTGGTGCGCGGGCTCGATTGCCTCGACAACACGCCACTGATCGACATCAAGCCGGATCGTTGCGAGTTCACGCCGCTGGCCGCGCCGCAGCCGGGGGATTTCCAGACGGAGTGAAGTCTCTCCTCCGTCATTGCGAGGAGCTCTTGCGACGAAGCAATCCAGACCGCCACCACGGACACAGTCTGGATTGCTTCGCTGCGCTCGCAATGACGCGTGGAGAGCGTCAGCCCGCTTTCAACGCCGCGATCAACTTGGTCGCGTTCTCTTCCAGGACCTTGACGTCTTCCTTGCGGCTGGCGGGCGGAAGCATCGCCACGCCGTCGTGGCGCGGCATCACGTGCATGTGGAGATGAAACACCACCTGTCCGCCGGCCGCCTCGTTGAACTGCTGCACGGTGATGCCGTCGGCCTTGAATGCCGTCATCGCCGCGGCTGCGATCTTGTGCGCGCCGCGGGCGACATGCGCGTAGTCGTCCGGCTTGATGTCGAGGATGTTGCGGGCAGGGGCTTTTGGAATCACCAGGGTGTGGCCAGGTACCCGCGGCATGATATCGAGGAAGGCGAGCACGTGCTCATCCTCGTAAACCTTGTGGCAGGAGAATTCACCGCGCAGGATCTTTGCGAAGATATTGTCGGGGTCGTAGGCGGTCATGGCGGCGGCTCCCTAGAATTTTGCGATTACTGTCACCAGCCGCAGCGAACCGTCAAGGCACCTCGTCGGCGCCTTTGCGGAACGGGCCGAGCTCGGCCAGCTCACGTCCGGCTTCCGCGACATAGGCGCGCTCGCGCTTGAGGTAATCGTCGATGGCGCGGCGCAAGCCCGGATCGGCGATGAAGTGAGCGGAGTGGGTGGTCCGTGGCAGGTAGCCGCGTGCGATCTTGTGCTCGCCCTGTGCGCCCGCCTCGACATACGCCAAGCTGCGTTTGATGGCGAAGTCGATCGCCTGATAGTAGCAGACCTCGAAATGCAGGAAGGGATGATGCTCTACCGCACCCCAGTTGCGGCCGAACAGCGTGTCCGATCCGATGAAGTTGATCGCGCCCGCGATCCAGCGATCGTTGCGGCGCGCCATCACCAGCAGCACGTCATCGCTCATGGTCTCGCCGATCAGCGAAAAGAATTCCCGCGTCAGATAAGGCCGGCCCCATTTGCGTGAGCCGGTCTCCATGTAGAATTGAAAGAAGGCGTCCCAGGCATCTTCGGTGATGTCCTTGCCCGTGAGGCAGTGGATGGTGATCCCGGCAGCCAGTGCATCGCGCCGCTCGCGCTTGATTGATTTGCGGTGACGGGAGTTCAGCGTCGCCAGGAAATCGTCGAAACTCGCAAAACCCTCGTTGTGCCAATGGAACTGCTGGTCGGTGCGCTGGAGGAAGCCGTGCTCAGCCAGCAGCTTCCACTCCGCCTCGCGGGCGAAGGTGACGTGGACCGAGGAAGCCTTGCTGACGCCGCACAGCGCCACCAGCCCGCTCGCCAGTGCCTCCGTGATACGCGCGTGGTCGACGCCGTCGCGGACCAGCAGCCGCGGTCCCGTGGCCGGCGTGAAGGGAACCGAAACCTGCAGCTTCGGGTAGTAGCGCCCGCCGGCGCGCTCATAGGCATCGGCCCAGCCGCGGTCGAAGACATATTCGCCTTGCGAGTGC
Organism: Bradyrhizobium sp. 134; assembly: GCF_023074155.1. Lineage (NCBI taxonomy): Bacteria > Pseudomonadati > Pseudomonadota > Alphaproteobacteria > Hyphomicrobiales > Nitrobacteraceae > Bradyrhizobium > Bradyrhizobium sp. 134. Next base: position 650,283 of record NZ_JADPKX010000006.1, read on the forward strand.
GATTTCAGGTAGCAAGGCACGACACCGGCGACGCGGCCGTCGATCTTAGCCACGAGATGCCGCGGTCCCCAGCCGGTGCGGATCGAGGCCGAACCCGATTTCTCAACGGCCGATAAAAACGCGTGGGAGACGAAGGGGTTATAGGCAGGCTTTGAGAGGCCGAGAGAATCGCCTGGAAGCCCGGATGAGGTTCCCTTGTCATGCCCGTTGCAAGACTTGCCGGGATTGGCGCAGGCATCCCAGTCGTCCGGCGATAATTCGCCAATGGAAGGTACGGCCTCAAGGGTGATTTCGGATGGTGCCATCGTGCCCAAGATCGTGCATTGCAGCAGCGACTGCAAGAGTGGGAAACATCAAGCCTACGGCACGAAGCCCTCGAAGATCATCTGGTCCGCATGTTGCGCGACCCGCGTCCGCTGCTCGGTCGTACGCACGGTCCACCCGAGCAGAGCGCAGCCGAACAAATTGCGGGCCATCCAGGGGGCCGGGGCGGGCAGGTCGTCGACCCTGAAGGCGACGAAGTGCGGCTGGGTCTGGAAGCCGTGGCGCAGGTACAGCATGCTATCGCGCTGCTCCTGGGTCCGGTAGGCCCAGTATTCGTCCTGATAGCTCCGCTGCGCGACGATGCCGCGGGGACGGGAGGGCAGCAGCTCGCGCAGCGCCAGCACCTGGTCCGGGTCGAAGGACATTCCGACGGCGGGGCCGTCATAGGACGCCAGCACCTCGGCCATCCGCTTCACCAGCTTGCGGTCACGATCAAAATGGCTCTTGACCTCGATCACTAGCGGCACGCGGCCGGCGACCAAGCCGCAGAGGTCGCTGAGCGACATCATCCGCTCGGCTGTGTCCTTGAACGTGAGCGCCTTCAGTTCAGTGGCGGTTTTCTCGACCAGCGGGCCGGTGGCCTCGGTAAGGCGGCCGAGCGCATGGTCGTGATGCACCATGGCCTCGCCGTCGGCGGAGAGCTGGATGTCGACCTCGATCGAGAAATTGCCCGCAATCGCAGCCTGCACCGCGCCCGGCATGTTCTCGACGATGCCGCGGGAAATGTCGTGCAGGCCGCGATGGGCGACCGGGCGGGCTGTCAGCCAATCAGGAGCGCGCATTCGCCTCAGGCGACCTCGAACACGCCTTCGACCTCGACCGCCGCATCCGCGGGCAGGGAGGCGACGCCGACGGTGGTGCGGGCATGACGGCCCTTGTCACCGAAGGCGGCGACCATCAGGTCGGAGGCGCCATTGAGGACCTTCGGCCCGTCCAGAAAGTCCGGCGCCGAGTTGATGAAGCCGCCGAGGCGCACCACGCGCACGACCTTGTCGAGGTCGCCGAGCGCCGCCTTGACCTGGGCCAGCAGGTTGACGGCGCAGCCGCGGGCGGCGGCGGCGCCGTCTTCGATGGTCACGCCGGCGCCGAGCTTGCCCTTGGCGATCAGCTTGCCGGCGGGATCGAAGCAGACCTGGCCCGAGACGAACAGCAGATTACCGGTGCGCACGAACGGCACGTAATTGGCCACGGGGGTGGGGGCCTCGTGCAGCTTGATGCCTTGTTCCGCCAGCTTCTGCTCGACCGTTCCCGCCATGTCCGACCTCGTTGTCCAAAATCCATCAGCCCCGGCGCATCCGATGCAGCCCGGGGCGGGCCCTGTTTCGCTCATCGTGCCGCCACATGCAAGCAACCCTCGGGGTGGGATTTTGTTGAGGCAGGGCAGGAGGTTCAACGCGGGGGCCGCAACTTTACGTGAAACGGCCTCAGTTGCGACGCAATGGAACGTTCATTAAAATGTCGAATCTGCGCTTTCCCCAAGGGACCAGACATGCTGCACCTTTTCCGGACTTCGCTCGGTGTGACGGCGCTCGCGGCGGCCGCTCTCGGCCCCGGAGGCGGGGCGCTGGCCGCGAACGGTCCGTTCCTCGCGCATCAGGCGCTCTATGATTTGAGCCTGGTGAAATCGCGCTCCAACTCGATCAACAGCGCGCGCGGCCGCATCCTCTACAATTTCACGGGAAGTTCGTGCGAGGGCTACACCTCCGAATTCCGCCAGGTCTCCGAACTCGACAGCGGCGAGGGCAAGGTCACGCTCAGCGACCTCCGCTCCAATTCCTGGGAAGACGCCGGCGGTAAAAGCTACCGCTTCAAGATCGAGACGCGGATGAACGAGGCTGACGCCGGCCGGGTCGACGGTTCGGCGGAGCGCGACGGCGACCACATCAATGTCAAGCTGAAGCTGCCGGCACCGAAGAGCTTTACGCTCGACGGCAAGATCGTGTTTCCGACCGAACAGATCCAGCGCATCATTGCCGCCGCGAAGGACGGCAAGTCGCTGCTCGAACTCTCCGTCTATGACGGCTCCGACGATGGCCAGAAGGTCTACAACACGCTGACCGTGATCGGCCAGCCGATCCCGGCCGAGCGCGAAGGTTCGCCCGATCCCTCAACATCCGATGAGCACATGAAGTCGCTCAAGCGCTGGCCGGTCACCGTCAGCTATTTCGACCGCGAGGCCCAGCAGAAGGAAGGCGAGCAGACGCCGGTCTACGCGATGGCGTTCGAGCTCTACGAGAACGGCGTCTCGCGCCAGCTTGTGCTCGATTACAACGATTTTGTGATTTCGGGCGCGATGGGCAAGTTCGACGCGAAGGACAGCAAGCCCTGCAATTGAGGGCTGGCCTGCAACGCGGTCTCTGGCTACGCTCCTCCCAACCACAAACATCCGGGAGGCTCACCATGCCCAAGCTCGATCATCTCCGCCCCAGCGGCCTGCATCACAATCCTGCCTATTCGCATGTCGTCACCGCCACGGGGGCGCGGACGATCTACATCTCCGGCCAGGTGTCGGTGGACGAGGAGGGGCGGATCGTCGGCGAGGGCGACATCGCCGCGCAGACCACGCAGGTGATGCAAAATCTCGGGCATGCGCTGAAAGCAGCCGGCGCGGGCTACGCCAACATCGTGAAGATCACGACCTTCGTCGTGAACTACAAGCCGGAGTTGCGCCCGATCATCGGCAAGGCCCGCACGGCCTTTTTCGAAGGCATGGCGCCGCCGGCCAGCACCCTCGTCGGCGTCTCGGCGCTCGCCGCGCCGGAATGGATGATCGAGATCGAGGCGGTGGCGGTCGCGGATTGAGATCTTTCCCGTAGCCCGGATTGCGCTGCGCTCTATCCGGGCTACGAGTGCGTAGCCTTGGACATCTCTTGCAGTAGAACCATCGCGTCGTCCGCCCTGTCAGCCGGCACAAACAGGTGATCGTGGTGGAACGCCGAAACGGCGTTCACGCTGATGCCGGCTGTGGCGAGGCGTGCCGTGATTGCGGCCAGAAAGCCCACCGCATCGAGTGCGGAGTGAACCGTCAGGGTGATCAGGCACGATGCAAACGCGTAGCGTAGTCCCGCCGCTTCGGCCTGTTCGCGAGTGATTACGAGCGTCGTTCCTTCCTGCTCGCGGAACGTCAGCAAAGGGCTGAGCGCCGCGGGGATCGACTGGTCTGTCGGGATGGTGCAGAACACGAAAATGCCCGGCCGCCGATCCGGCTTCATGTCTCTCAGCAGCGCGTCGAGATCGCGTTCGCCTGTCATGACTCCTGCGCCTTTTCCGGCCCTTCGTAGGCGATGCCGCGGATCACTGCGGCGCTGCCGAATTTCTTGCGCAAGCTGTCCACCGCGCGCTCGGCGTGGGCGGCACGGCGGTCGAGCATGTCGGTGTCGTCGGCAACCGAGCCCTCGCGCAGGGCGCTGACGCCGGCGCCCATCAGGCGAAAGGCGGTGCCGTCGATCTCTTTCGCCAGCATCTCGCGGCAGATCGAGAAGATCTTTGCGGCAAGCTGCGTCGGGGCCGTGATCGACTGCGAGCGGGTGCGCTGGCGGAAATCGGCGGTCTTCAGCTTCAGCGTGACGGTCAAGCCGGCGAGCTCGCTGCTCTTGAGGCGAGACGACGTCTTCTCGCACAGCCGCCACAGGATCTTCTCCAGCGTCGCGAAATCCCGGATGTCGGTCTCGAACGTCGTCTCGCTCGAAATCGTCTTGGCGCCCCGATCAGGCTCGACGCGGCGGTCGTCGATGCCGCGCGCGAGCCGCCACAGCCTGCGGCCGTCACTTGGAAATCGCCGCATCATCTCGATCTCGTCGGCCTTCTGCAGGTCGGCGATGATGCGGAAGCCGCGCTGCACCAGACGCTCCTGCGTTGCGGGTCCAACGCCGAAAATGAAACCGACCGGCTTGTCGGCCAGCATCTCGCGCGCTTCCTCCTGGTCGAGCGCGGCAAACCCGCGCGGCTTGTCGAGGTCGGAGGCGATCTTCGCCAGGAACTTGTTGCAGGAGAGGCCGACCGAGACGCTGATGCCGATGTCGCGCTCGATGCTGCGTGCGAACCGCGCCAGCACCTTGGCCGGGATCATGCCGTGTACACGCTCGGTGCCGGAGAGGTCGAGGAAAGCCTCGTCGATCGAGAGCGGCTCGACCAGCGGCGTCAGCGCCTGCATGGCCTGGCGCACCTCGCGCCCAACCCGGACATATTTCGCCATGTCCGGCGGGATCACGGCGGCATGCGGGCAGGCTTCCAGCGCCTTGTACATCGGCATGGCCGAGCGCACGCCATAGGTGCGCGCGATGTAGCAGGCGGCCGACACCACGCCGCGCTTGCCCCCGCCGATGATGACGGGCTTGTCGGCGATGTCGGGATTGTCGCGCTTCTCGACGGTCGCGTAGAAGGCGTCGCAGTCGATATGGGCGATGGTCAGGCTTGCGAGCGCACGGTGGCGGGCGAGGCGGGGGGAACCGCACGCGGAACAGCGCCGCACCCCCATATCCAGATCGGCCGAACGATCCCGGCAGAAGCAGCGGGGTCCGGCCGTCTCCAGGGAGGTCACGGCACGTCGCGCTCCCAATTGAAGTCGCCGAGCGCATCGCCGAGAACCTGCCGCGCTGCGGCAACGTTGGTCGGATGCAGTTCCGCAGTGCTGGCAAAGGCCTTCACGGTGGCGTCGTCGCGCATCACGAAATCGAGCACGCTGAGCAGGAAATTGGGGTCCGAGGCCGCATTGCGCAGCATCTCCGGGCCGACCCCTGTCTCGGCCAGGAACAGGCCCAGCCGCTCCGGCTCGCCCGCGACGAAAGACAGCGCCTGAAGCGCAACGATTTCAGCGACTTCGCGCGGGTTGTGAACAGGCTTTTTCACGTGGCCGGTTTGCCTTTCCGTTAACTTTCGGTGTCTACTTTGGGGTCACCATGCCCGAGTCTCGTTCCCAAGTCTCTTGCCCAAGTCTTGCGACCCCCGACAAGCAACTGGAAACCACATCGCAGAAAGTCGGCCCTCGGGTTTAACGAAACTCAAGCGAATTCGAGGCTAGTTTGAATCCAGTTTTCGAAGCGCCGGCGACCGGCGCCTGAGGCGTCACATGCATCGGTCTGCGGACCAATCAGGAGGGCGGGATGGCTAAGACCGTCCTGATCGTGGAAGACAACGAGCTCAACATGAAGCTCTTCCGCGACCTGTTGGAGGCGCACGGCTACCAGACCACCGGCACCAGCAACGGCTACGAGGCGCTCGACCTCGTTCGCAAGATGCGGCCCGACCTCGTGCTGATGGATATCCAATTGCCGCAGGTCTCGGGCCTGGAGGTGACGCGCTGGATCAAGGACGATCCGGAGCTGCGCAGCATTCCCGTCGTCGCCGTCACGGCGTTCGCGATGAAGGGCGACGAAGAGCGCATCCGCGAGGGCGGCTGCGAGGCCTATTTGTCCAAGCCGATCTCGGTCGGCAAATTCATTGAGACGGTCCGACGTTTCATCGGATAGGAAGTGAGTTCACAGTGTCCGCGCGTATTCTCGTCGTCGACGACGTCCCTGCCAACGTCAAGCTGCTCGAAGCCCGCCTGTCCGCCGAATATTTCGACGTGATGACCGCCGCCAACGGCACCGAGGCGCTGGCGATCTGCGCCCGCGCCGAATGCGACATCATCCTGCTCGACGTCATGATGCCGGACATCGACGGTTTCGAGGTCTGCCGCCGCCTCAAGACCGATCCGGCCACGCATCACATTCCCGTCGTGATGGTCACCGCGCTCGACAGCCCGGCCGACCGCAACCGCGGGCTGGAGGCCGGCGCCGACGATTTCCTGACCAAACCCGTCTCCGATGTCGTGCTGATCGCGCGCGTGCGCTCGCTGACGCGGCTGAAGATGATGACGGACGAGCTGCGCATGCGCGCCATCACCTCGCTCGAGATCGGCATGCAGGCACCCGAGCGCAGTGCAATCTCCGACACCGGCAAGGGCGGCCGCATTCTGCTGGTCGACGACCGCCAGTCTTCCTATGAGCGGCTGGCGACGATCCTCGCCGCCGAGCACACCATCGATGTCGAGCCGAACCCGACGGAGGCGCTGTTCCACGCCGCCGAGGGCAATTACGATCTGCTGATCGTCTCGCTCGACCTCAACAATTTCGACGGCCTTCGGCTGTGCAGCCAGGCGCGCTCGCTGGAGCGCACGCGGCATGTGCCGATCCTGGCGATCGCCGACCCCGAGAACTCGACGCGGCTGCTGCGTGGGCTCGAGATCGGCGTCAACGACTACCTGCTGCGTCCCATCGACAAGATCGAGCTGCTGGCGCGGGCCCGCACCCAGATCCGGCGGCGCCGCTACACCGACCATTTGCGCGACAACGTACAGAACTCGATCGAGATGGCGATCACGGACGCGCTCACCGGGCTGCACAATCGCCGCTACATGGAGAGCCATCTCGCGACGCTGGCCGAGCAGGCCGCAACGCGCGGCAAGCCGCTGGCGCTGATGATCCTGGACATCGACTACTTCAAGTCGATCAACGACAATTACGGCCACGACGCCGGCGACGACGTGCTGCGCGAATTCGCCGTGCGGGTCCGCAAGTCGATCCGCGGCATTGACCTTGCCTGCCGCTACGGCGGCGAGGAATTCGTCATCGTGATGCCGGAGACCGATCTCCATGTCGCCGGCATGGTCGCCGAGCGGCTGCGCCGCTCGATCGCCGGCGAGCCCTTTGCGATCCACAAGGGCACCAAGCGCATCGAGGTCACGATCTCGATCGGCCTGACCACGCTGGAGCAGAAGGGCGAGGCGGTTGGCGACGTGCTCAAGCGCGCCGACACCGCGCTCTACCGCGCCAAGCACGACGGCCGCAATCGCGTGGTGTCGCACGCGGCGTGAGGCCGCTCGCACCGGCCGGCGCAAAAAAAACGCGAAAACAACCCCATGCACAGTAGCCGACGCTAGTCGGATCAATGGCTTACGCGGGTGGCAAAATGGCTGATGCAGCCGCCAACGCCGTTTGACTCGTCGGGCAAAACAGGAGCATCCTGCTAGCATCCCGAACGCCCCACGAACTCAGCCGTCATTCCCCGCCACCGGGTCTCGCCTTCGGCGAGCTCGATGACAGACTCCGGCGGGGAATTCGGCACGCCGCGTCCGGACAAGCGGGCGTCCACCCTTCAAGTCAGGGAGGATACGGCTCCGACCATTCTGCCTTGGCCAGGGCCGCGCCCGTGTTGGACTTTGCGATGATCTCGTAAGTGTACAGGCCGGAATTGCAGGGGCCCCAGGTTCGTAAGCTCTCCGGCTTCACGATGTTATCTGAGGGAAATGGGATCTCCTGGCCGCCCATCTCGTAGTTCTTCTCTCTGCGAAACCTGACGACGATCGTGCGCGTGCCGGGGGGGAACACTTTTCATCTTGATTTCGGGATTTGGAAAGACGGTGGTGCAGGGCCGGAGAGGTGCAAACGCGAATTGGATATTCATCTCGTCAGCCGCGGCCGGACTACAGATGATCAGAAGTGAAAATGGCAGCAACGACGAAAATCTAATCATGGGCGCGCCCCAATAAGAAACCAGTGTATCGGCAGGGGTGCTTGATGCCAAGTTTACGCCATGTCTCGCCCTCGCAGCCCTAGGCCTTCCACTCCCTTCAGGACGTCACAGAAAAGGCCCGCCGTAGCGGGCCCTGTGGAGATGGAGAAACTCCGGGTTACTTCTGATCGACGTTGCTGGTCCCCGACCCGGGCGTGCCGATCGGCAAGCCGTTCGCCGCATGACCGACACCAACGCCCGGCGCACTGACGGCTCCTGGAGTTTGATCCTGTGGAAGCGTCTTGATCCCCGTCCTTGCTTGCTCCGCGGGGCTGATCTGAGCCTTGTTGTCGCTATTGGCACCGTTGGTTGCCGTGATGCCGGACCTGTCGGTCCCGTTTGGCGTGCCCGTCTGTGTCGACCCGGACGCGGTGCCGCCCGTGCCCGAGCTGGCCGGTGCGGCCGGTGTGCTCGCGGTATTCCCGTTCGGCGTCGGGGGCTGAACGTTCGGATTGGTTGGAGAGTTGTTGGTGTGAGCCCCGGTTGAGGTTCCGTTTGTGCCCATGCCGGATGGCGCCGAGGGGCCTCCACTGACGGCGCCAGACGTGCCAGTGCCTGCGCTTGAGCTGGCAGATGATCCGGACGCGCCGCCGCTCGCGGCCGCGCCACCCGCGCCTCCGCCGGCACCACCACCACCACCTCCGCCGCCGCCGCCTTGGGCGAAGACGGGAGCGGCAACAGCGAAGGACAGCGCGGCTGTAAGAAGAAGCGATTTTCGGTTCATGACCTTCTCCGGTGTAAAGAAGGTCAACGACGCCGAAATGACGATGGTTCCTTTCAGTTCGGTCATGCAGGTGACCGCTCCCGGTTTGCCGAGAGCGGCTGTTTCGTATGGCTTGTCAGGCAGCCTTTTCCTTGAGTTCGAAGTCCATGGTCCAGGTCGATTTTCCCGGCTGCGTGCGGAATATCCATATCGTCACGCTCGAACCGGGCGGGATGACGATGCTGTCCCCTTCATGCATCGTGAACTGCCGGATGTTGCTTTCGGTCGCCCAAATTGAATGAGAATAAACGTCCTTGTCGCTGGTCTTTGTGCAGGCCAGAACTCCTCCGTTCATAACGGCGCGGATGGCGGTCTGGCTGACGGAGGAGTCCATGTGGATGGTCGTCATCGTGGCAATCTCCGTTTCGGATGCACTAGACCAGCCGGTATGCACCCAAGCGGAGTTTTGGTTCCGCGCGATTGCTGACCAAGTGGGAGGTTTCTGGCCCTTTTTTGGAAGCCGGTGTTGCAAGCCGACTACAGCAACCGAGGAGCGAATGCCGTAGCTTGCAATCGGCAGGTGGGCGAACGCACCGATTCATTGAACTCATTTTCCTGGGGAGACACTCGTATGAAAAGGCTTCTAGCGGCGGCGGCCGGGATACTCGTTCTGGGTCTGTCAGCTCCGGCGAGCGCGGCCGATCTGGCGGCCCGTCCGTACACCAAGGCGCCTCCGATGGCGGTTGCGATGTATGACTGGAGCGGCTTTTACATTGGCGCTAACGGCGGTTGGGGTACGAGCCGCAAGTGCTGGGATATGACCCAGTTCGGTGCATTTGCGGTTGTTCCTGCCGGGGCGGAAGGCTGCCACGATGCATCTGGCGGCACGGTCGGCGGTCAAATCGGCTACCGTTGGCAGACTGGACCTTACGTTTTCGGCCTTGAAGCACAGGGAAACTGGGCAGACTTCAACGGATCGAACTCCAGCACCTTCATCATCGCCCGGAACCAATCCAAGATCGACGCTTTCGGCCTCTTCACCGGACAAGTCGGTTATTCCTGGAACAATGCGCTACTTTACGTGAAGGGCGGCGCGGCCGTCACCCGCGACAAGTACACAGGTCGAACCATTCCCGGCGACCTGGCCTTCGATTCAGCTACGGAGACCCGCTGGGGCGGCACCGTCGGCGTTGGTTTGGAGTACGGCTTCGCATCGAACTGGTCAGTCGGCGTGGAGTACAATCACATGTTCATGGGTGACCGCGATGTAACGATGTCGTCGACAGGTCTGCTGGTTCCGGCGGGGACCCTCGTCCGGGTTGATCGCATCAGCCAAGACGTCGACGTGGTCACGGCGCGCCTCAACTACCGCTTCGGTGGCCCGGCCGCCGCGAGGTATTGAGCTTCGCTTTCTTTCAGCACTAGAATACGCAGAAGCCGGCCTTGCGCCGGCTTCTTTGCGTGTTCTGTTGTTCACTAACACCGCTTTACCCCGACGCAAGAGTGAAGACCCTCAAACTCAACACACCCGCGTTGGTCGAGAGACACCCCGGAGAGGTTTTCTGGCGGAGGTCCCCCTGGCGGTTTCTGGACCTACGAGAGAAGGGCTGAGCGAAGTCAGCTTCTGGTTCAAAAGCGGACTAAGAGTTCGCTCTCTTCAAGGGATCGAAGGTGAAGCACGGCAAACGGACGTTGGGGTACGTGCTTGCCTGATCAGACTTCTTGCGGCGAGCGAACCGGGTTATGATCTTGCAGCTGCTTCAGGGATGCCGAGCCGGCCGCCTGCCTGGCTTCACCGCAGCCTCATCTCCCACATCCACCCCGGCATTCCGCAGCAACACTGTCGCCGCTTCCTTCGCGGCACGCGCCATTGCGGGGTCGTCGCGGACGAGGTCCTGCGCGATTGAGCCGTCGACCAGCAGCACGAGCTGCGTTGCGAGTGTTTCCGCGTTCGCAACGCCGAGCTCGTTGAGGCGGTCGCGAAACCAGACGCGGCGGCTTTCCTTGAAGGCGATGGCGATCTTCTTCACGGCGCGGTCCGCTGGGCCAAGTTCGGCGACCGCATTCACGAACGGGCAGCCGCGAAAGTCTTTTGCGGCGAAGCGGCGCTCCAGCGAATCGAAGGTGGCGAGGATCTGCTCGGCCGCGGGCTTGTCCGAGGGGCGGGGCTGCACGAAGCGGCGGTCCAGATAAGCCGCGATCAGCGCGTCCTTGGAGGGGAAGTGGTTGTAGAGCGTGCGTTTGGAGATGCCGATCTCGGCCGCGATGGTGTCGACCCCGATGGCGCGAATGCCCTGCAGATAGAACAACTTGTCGGCGGTCTCGAGGATCCGCTCTTTCATCGTCTGTGGGGCGGGCGGGGGAGCCATGCGGCGGTGAATGTCCTGTTCGCTTGACAGCGCACGCTAACCATAGCCTAAGTACACAGGTCTGTGTAATCAAAATCAACCGATATTGCAGACGACGGCGCTCGCGCCGCGCCGTTGAGGGAGACGAAAATGCCCCTGTTGCAGGTCCTGCGCCCGACATTGCCCATCCTGATCGGCGCCTCGATCATGCTGACGCTGAGCATGGGGCTGCGGCAGAGCCTCGGCATCTTCATGCAGCCGCTGACCCACGACATCCATCTTTCGATCTCCGACTTCACGCTGGCGCTGGCCGTGCAAAACCTCGCCTGGGGCTTTCTCCAGCCGCTCGCCGGCGCGATGACCACGCGCTACGGCTTCCGTCCCATCATGATTGCAGGCTCATTCATGTACATCGCGGGCCTGGTGCTGATGGCAACCGCGAACGGTCTCGTCGCCATCATGATCGGCGCCGGCGTGCTGATCGGCACTTCGCTCGCCTGCACCGCGGCGGCGATCGCGATGTCGGTGGCGGCGCGCGCGGTACCCGCGACGGTGCGTTCCACCGTGCTTGGCATCGTCTCCGGCGCGGGCTCGCTCGGCGCGTTGTTATCGGCGCCGCTCGGGCAGATGCTCAACGAGGGCTTTGGCTGGCGCGTCGGGCTCGCCGGCTTCGTCGTGATGTCGGTGCTGATGATCCCGGCGGCCTGGTATGCAGGGCGCGTTGACGCGGTCCCGCTGCCGAAGCCCGCGACTGACGAGATCGTCGATGCCACGGCCATGACCGCGGCGAAGACCGCCTTCGGCAATGCGTCGTTCGTGGTGATGACCTGCGCCTATCTCGTCTGCGGCATGCAGCTTGTGTTCCTCACCACGCACCTGCCGTCCTATCTCGCGATCTGCGGCCTCGATCCGATGCTGAGCGCGCAGACGCTCGGCATGATCGGCGGCTTCAACGTGCTCGGCTCGCTGTTCTTCGGCTGGGCTGGCCAGCGCTGGAACAAGCTCGCGCTGCTCGGCGGCATCTACGTCCTGCGCTCGCTGGCGCTGGCCTGGTATTTCATGCTGCCGGCAACGCCTGCCTCGACGCTGCTGTTCGGCGCGATCATGGGCTTCTTGTGGATGGGCGTGGGCCCGCTGGTCGCGGGCGCCGTCGCCGAGATGTTCGGCCTGCGCTGGCAGGCGATGATCCAGGGCCTCGCCTTCATGAGCCACCAGATCGGCAGCTTTCTCGGCGCGTACGGAGGAGGGCTGCTCTACGACGCGCTCGGCTCGTACACGATGGCCTGGCGCATCGGCGTCGCGCTGGGGCTGGCTGGCGGCATCATCCAGGTCGCCTTCGCGCTGATCCGGCCGTCGCAGCCGTCGGCGCCGGTGTTGCGGACGGCGTAGGCTGGGCGTGTCCTCATGGGTGTCCGCTTTGAAGTTTACAGCGGACGCCGCGCTGCTTGGCCGTGACCGCCGGGCAGCTGCGTGCATCAATGGGCGTGCGTCTCTCAGGGACGAATGTGGATAATCGTATTCCCCTTGCGTCGCTTGGTCGGATTTAATGCGGCGACGGCATCGTCGAGGGTCGAGACGTTGCCGATATTCGTCCGCAGGCGTCCGTCCCGCACCCGCTGGACGATCTCACTCAGTTGGGCACGATCGGACTCGACGACGAAGTCGACCGCCAGGCCATCGGAGGGCCGCGTCTCGGCCGGCCCCACGATCGTCACCAGTGTTCCTCCGGCTCGGATCAGTGCTGCGGATCGCTTCTGGATGTCACCGCCGATGACATCGAACACCAGATCGACTTTGCCCACGTCCTTCAGGGTGTCGTTGTCGAGATCGACGAACTCCTTCGCGCCGAAGTCGAGCACTGTCTGACGGTCGGCGGCGCGTCCAGAGCCGATGACGTAGGCGCCGGCCTCTCGTGCGAGTTGCGTCACCATCGACCCGACTGCGCCGGCCGCGCCGTGTGCGAGGACGCTTTGCCCCGCCTGAAGACGGCCGTGTTGGAACAGCCCTTGCCAGGCCGTCAGGCCCGAGATCGGCAGACTCGCACCCACGGTAAAGTCGACGTCGCCCGGCAGCGGTGCAAGGTTGCGTGCCTCGATCGCCACATACTCGGCCAGTGTGCCGTCTCGATACCAGTCCGCGAGGCCGAACACCCGCTGTCCGACTGACAGCCCCGTCGTGCCATATCCGAGGGCGGAGACCACTCCGGCCAGCTCGTGCCCAAGGATCGACGGTGTTCGGTCACGTTCGAGGCGATCGGTCCAGGTCGACGGCCACGCCAGCTCAGTCGGTACGAATCCCGACGCATGAACCTGAACGACGACGTCGTTTATCGCTGCCTGCGGCTCGGGTCTGTCCATGAGCTTCATCCCGGCCGTTCCTGCGGCCTGGTCCGTTACGACGATCGCCTTCATGGGAATTATCTCCTCTGTCATTTGTCTCTTGGTCGAATAATGCAGCGAGCGTGGACGCACCGGCTATCCACAGAATGCCAGGCCGTGTGGAACTCCTGTCTCCGTGTCCGCAATCTCCGCTGTCCGCATTGACCGGGGCTCCCACTCATCCTGATGGATCGGGATCGCTCCGATCGCTGGTGTCAGCGAATAGATGCGTTGCGCCCGGCTATAAAACAGTACCAAGAATGTCGATTTTGGCTGTACCAAGCGCGACGGCCGCCTCCCGATGCAACTCGATTGTGCCAAACGGGCTCCATTGGCTGCCGAGATTTGCTCGGTAATCGAGAGCGCCTTGAGAGGGCGAGCAGGAATCCAGGTTGCGGACGGTTCAGTCTTTCGCGCGCAGCCCCGCTTCGATGCGCTGGATCAGTTGCTCCCGCAGCGCAGGCACCACGTTTCCGAGGACGACGAAGGTGCGGACGATAGGCAAATACGGCTCCATTGCCGCCGTCAGCTCCGCCAGAGACATGCCGGCCAGCCGCGCATATTCGGATTGCGCCGCCGCATTGGTCGCGCGCGGCCGCTCCGGATTATCGGCTAGTTCCGGTGCGAGCTCGGACAGGATGACATGCAAGAACCCAAGATCGAGGGCGGCGGGCCCGCGCATCGCGAAAGTCCAGTCGACAAGCTTTGGGCCTTCCGCCGTCATGATCACGTTGCCGGGGCTAAGGTCGCAATGGCAAAGCCCGTCGCCGGTCGGCAGGCGATCGATCAGGGCGAGGATATCGGCGGCGATGTGCTTCGGGACCTTGCCGTCGTCGTGCCGCAACTCGCTCTCCATATACGCGCGCACGGAGAGGAGCTCCGGCGGCGCGGACGTCTTGTGAAGAGTCATGGCCAGAGCCGCGACGATCGCGCCCGCCTGTTCGAAAGTCACCGCGCCGGTCCGCGAGAGATGCCACAGGGTTGGTCCGTCGAGGCGCTCCAGCACGATGCCGAAGCGCCCGTCCAGCGTCACCTCGCCGAACACCGCCGGCACCGGGACGCCGGCGGCCCGCACGGCGCGGATCATGCGTACCTCATGCCGGCCGAGCAGATGAGAGACGCCGGCCTTGAATAGCTTCACGACCTGACCGGGCGCCCAGGCGTAGGCTTCGGAGAAGGCGCCTTCACCGATCTTTTCCCCCAGCGATCCCTGCATGCCCGTTCTCCACCGTGCAGATGAAACACCGGCGGCGAGAAAAAAGGAACCATCCTGTCGCGCGGGCAGCCGGACATTATGATCGCGTTTCGACCTGTAGATACCGTCGATCGCGTTCGCGCTGATCCGGCCGTTGCAGCCGCCGGCGCCAATGTTGCGGACGGCGTAGGGAAGCGGGTGCTCACGAGCGTCCGCGGCGCTTCAGACCCATAGCGGTCAGACGAAGTCGGGGATAAAACAGCGTTCAGGAAACGGGACATAAACCCATGGCGTTTTGGACAGCGGGCGCGGTTGGGTTGTTGATCGCCTATCTGCTCGGCTCGATCCCCACGGGGTATCTGGCGGGGAAACTGCTCAGGGGTATCGACATCCGAAGGCATGGCTCCAAGTCCACCGGGGCAACGAATGTCTTGCGCACTCTCGGCAAATGGCCTGCCTTGTTCGTGCTCGTCGGCGATGTGCTGAAGGGCGTGGGTGCCATCATTGTTGCGCGCTCGTTCTGTCCCTGGCTCTATGCAGAATTATCCTCGTCGCCGACAGCTTCTGATCTGCAGCTGTGGGTGCCATGGGCTGTTTGTCTGGCTGGAATTGCCGTGCTGTTGGGACATAGCCGATCGATCTGGCTGAACTTCACGGGCGGCAAGTCGGCTGCCGCCGGAGTCGGTGTGTTGCTGGCGATGTCCTGGCCCGTTGGATTGGGGGCTGCAGCCGCCTTTGGCTTCGTGCTGGCTATCACCCGGATCGTTTCCTTGAGCTCGATGCTCGCGGCGTTGACGGCAATCGTTCTTGTCTGCGCGGTCGAGCACCCATTGCCGTACCGGTTGCTGGTGATCGGAGGCGGCCTCTACGTGATCATCCGCCATCGTGCGAACATCCAAAGACTTTTGGCGGGAACGGAGCCGCGCCTGATTCGAAATGGCCAGAGTGCGAAAGCGGAGGCGCAAGTTTAGCACGGGACTGGGCCACCTATTGAGGTGCCGCAACACTCGGTTGTCGAACAGACCTGAGCGATTTCAATTCACAATAGTGAACCCAACGGAGGGAACATGGCCTTCAGATCAGCGAGTTTTATGCTCTGCCTGCTGTTCGCCATTCCGCGCATGACGATTGCGGGAGAGACGCTTGACGCTGCCGCCATGGACGAGATGCACAAGCATTTTTCAGAAGCGTATAATCGCGGTGACCTCAACAGTATGGCCGCAACATTTACGGAGAACGCTGTGCGGGTGACACCCAGCGGTATCTTTCAGGGCAGGGATGCCATTCGCCGGAGTTTCAGCGACGCCCTCAAGCTCGGACTGCATGACTATTCGGTTCAACGAACCGTCTCTCGCCCCGAGGGCGCCTTCGTCTTCAACGCCGGGACATGGGAGGCCAAGATGGGAGACCGTCCGTTTCACGGTTATTACTCATCCATACTCACCAGCGAAAATGGACAACTGAGGATCATCGAAGAAACGGTGGCGGTCGCAGCGCCCTGATCGTGGGTCGTGCTGTGTTGCTGTCTGCGTCCAAACTCTGCGCAGCAGCGTTTCACGCTGCAGCGCGTCCGTGATACGAGAGGGAACGTGCGGGACGCAGGCGCAGCCCTCGAGCGAATGCCGGGCGCCTCGACGTCGGCTGTCTTTCCGGCAGCTTTCCGAAATGGGAAAGGGTTTGCATCAGCGCGGATCTGACGGCGGGCTCGATCTTCGCGCAAATGAGCCAGCAGACCAGAACAAGCAGGCCCAGCGCGATCCAGACGGCCGAGGTGGCATCCCAGCCGGCATCGACCAGGGCACGAATGATCGCGGTGCCGATGACGTTATGCGTGAGATAGAGCGGATAGGTGATCAGTCCGAGCGTTCTCAAATAGGCTGGTGTTTCAGGAGAAGCTTTGCCCGCAGAGCGCCTGCTCCGCTTCGCGGCGATGGCAATGAGGAGCACTGCCGCAGCCCAGACCATGATCGGCACGAGAGCCGATTGATCCGAGATGGCGGGGATGGACGTCAAGAAGAACGAGGCGAAGAAGTAGATTTCCGCCGCGCCCGAAAGACACGTGATGGCAATTGCGACCTGTTCGAGCGCCGTCAATTGTCTGTTCGCGGAGATGAACAGCCAGATCCCCAGCGCAAAGAAGCAGCCATGCGTCAGCAGGAATGCCGCGCACGGCACCCGAAACATCAGAATGACGAGATAAGGCAAGTCGGATGGCGTCGTGCATGACAGCACGAGTAGCGCGACGGCATTGAAGATTGCGCTGTAGATGGTGAGACCCCAGGCGAGGTGCCGCAGGGTGACCTTCTTGGTGAGCATCGCGCAGAACACGAGACCATAAAATGCCGTCTCGGCTGCCAGGGTCCAGTAGACCTCGTCAAGCCACTGACCTGTGACTCCCTTGGGGACCATCAGCATGGCGTGGATGTAGGGCAGAATGAGTTCGGATGCCGGTCCGCTCCCGAAGAGGAGCAGAATGAGGAAGGTCGCGGTGGCGCAAACCCAGACCGCGGGATAAATCCTGAGGGCGCGACCAAGAAGAAATCCGCCCGGCGACGACGTGCTCGCGGAATTCGCGATGACAAAGCCGGAAATGACAAAGAAGATTTCGACCCCGACCCAGCCGAACCACGTGTAGGGCGCGGCGGACGGGTAGAGAACATCGGCGGCGACAGTGCGCTCGAAACCGGGGACGCCGATCGAGGTCCAGGCCCAGGACCAGAACATCTGGTGAAACATGGCGACGCCGAGGGCGGCGGCGAAGCGCAGCGGATCTAGCAACGGCAAATGGCTCTTCACGGGAATGGACCAGGTTCATGCAACGATCCCGCTGGAGATATCGGAGGTGGTGAAGGCGCTCTGCGAGGTGCGTCACACTTGGTCCGTCGTGGTCGAAATGCGCAGGATCTTTGGGTTAGTCACGTAACCCTGCTCTCATGCCCGGACGCAACGCCACGCGCTGCGTCCGGGTCTGGACACGAGTGAGCTGAAGCTCGATCGCAACAGAAGGACTGCGGAGAGGATGGACTAACGCGTGCGTGCTGATCGCTTGAGATCGGCGACCTTAAACCTGTTGCCGGCGGCCAGGCTGCTGCACAACCAGTGGGCCTTGTTTCGGTTGTCGCCCAGGAACGTCCTGGTGTCGACGCAATCCAGGTAGGATTTGTGGGTGATGGTGTCGCGGCAGGTTGGCGAGAAAGGACCGTAGTCTATGTTGCCGCCTGACTCGCTGCATCCAACCCACGGATCCTTGCCGCTTGGGAAGCTTGATGCACAGCCTCCGTTGCAACTGCTGGCGACTTTCTCCAGGCCGGCAATCCTCCCCATCACAGAACCCGGCGCATACGCAGGTGTGAGCGCGGCTGACGTTTGAGCTGTTGAGGTAGTCCGACGAGGGGAAATTGTGTTTGCTCCTCGCTCCGACACGTGTGGCCTTGCCACCTGTTTCGGCGCGTCGACCGTGACGGGGGGAATCGTGGCGGCGGAGCCGGTTGGGATTTGCGACGCTGCCGGCGCGCACAGCAAGATTGTTGACAAGGCAGCGATGGTTGAAGGCACGACAAGGCTTGATGAGAATCTCATGACCATGTCCTTCCAAAGCCGGGACGGACATTCCCGCCCGACAAGTGCACGCTAACATACATTCGCGAGCGAGCAACCGAGGGTTGAACAAAATCTGGCGATGACTCGCTGTGCCGAGCTCAGCCCTCGTGCCCCGGACGCAGCGCAGCGTCACGTCCACGGGGCGCTGCTGCGCATCCGGGACACGCGAGAGGGGTCAAAATAAAACGGGGCCCGCAAGGGCCCCGCAAAAGTCTTCAGCGTCCCGCGATCTTACTTGATCTTGGCTTCGCGGAATTCGACGTGTTTGCGCGCCACGGGATCGTACTTCTTCTTGACCAGCTTGTCGGTCATGGTGCGCGAATTCTTCTTGGCGACGTAGTAGAAGCCGGTGTCGGCCGAGGACACGAGCTTGACCTTGATGGTGACCGCTTTGGCCATGTTCAGAACCTCAGGAATGAAGGGAATCTGGAGCCGGCCAAATGGCCCGCGTTGGCCGGCAACCTAGCCAGAAACAGCCTGATGTCAAGATTTTAGGGGTCGAAAACCGCCCAAATCGGCCCGATTACGCCTCGAAGAACCGGTTTTTGGGCCGCGGCAGGCCCAGATTCTCTCTCAAAGTGGGCCCTTCATACTCTTTCCGGAAAATCCCGCGGCGCTGCAGCTCCGGCACCACCTTGTCGACGAAATCGTCTAGGCCGGCGGGCAAGAACGGGAACATGATGTTAAAGCCGTCGGAGCCGCGCCCGACCAGCCATTCCTCCATCTGATCGGCAATGGTTTTGGCCGTGCCGACGAAGGATAGCCCGCCATAGCCGCCGACGCGTTGGGCGAGCTGGCGCACCGTGAGCTTGTCGCGCGCGGCGAGATCGACCATGCGCTGACGGCCGCTCTTGCTGGCATTGGTCTCGGGGATTTCGGGGAGAGGGCCATCCGGGTCGAAGCCTGAGGCATCCGTGCCTAGGATGACCGAGAGCGAGGCGATGGCGCTGTCGTAATGCACGCGGCTGTCGAGCAGGGCGCGCTTCTCCCTGGCCTCGTCGACGCTGTCGCCGACCACGACGAAGGCGCCGGGCAGGATCTTGAGATGTTCGGGATCGCGGCCAACCTTCTCCATGCGGCCCTTGATGTCGGCATAGAGTTTCTGGCTGTCGGCAAGACTGCCGCCGCCGGTGAAGACGGCTTCGGCGGTCTCTGCCGCAAGCTGCCTGCCGTCGTCGGAGGCGCCGGCCTGTACGATCACCGGCCAGCCCTGGACCGGGCGGGCGATGTTGAGGGGACCGCGCACCTTCAGATATTTGCCCTGATGGTCGAGCACATGCATCTTGGCGGGATCGACGAACACGCCGCTTTCGACATCGCGCACGAAGGCGTCATCGGCAAAGGAGTCCCACAGGCCCGTGACGACGTCGTAGAACTCGCGGGCGCGCTTGTAGCGCTCGGCGTGCTCCATGTGGTCGTCGAGGCCGAAATTCAGCGCTGCATCCGGGTTCGAGGTCGTGACGATGTTCCAGCCCGCACGGCCGCCGCTGAGATGGTCGAGCGAGGCGAAGCGCCGCGCGACGTGATAGGGCTCGTCGAACGTGGTCGAGCCCGTCGCGATCAGGCCGATCCGCTCGGTGACGGCCGAGAGCGCCGACAACAGCGTGAATGGCTCGAACGAGGTGACCGTGTGGCTGCGCTTGAGCGCATTGACCGGCATGTTCAGCACGGCGAGGTGATCGGCCATGAAGAAGGCGTCGAACTTGCCGGCCTCGAGCTTCTGGATCAGCGTCTTGATGTGGCCGAAGTTGAAATTGGCGTCGGGCCAGGCCCCGGGATAGCGCCAGGCGCCGGTGTGGATGCTGATCGGGCGCATGAACGCGCCAAGCTTGAGTTGCCGTTGTGCCATCGCCCGGTATCCATTTTTGGTGTCGTTCCGGAAGACATAGGCACGCCGCGGAACTCCGCCATCGGGGGAGGCGGGAAGATTATTTTGTTTTTCGATGTCAGCTCAGCACATTCGCGTCATCCCGGGCCACGCCCGGAACGACGGAGGAGTCCCATCGAACCGATCCACGGCTCACTCCGACCAAGCCATGACTTTCGCTCCCGAGGAGACTTTCGATGGCAGGTGCAATGACCGTGGACGGGCGCATCGTCCGCATCGACCGGCCCATGCCCTGGGTCGGGCGACTGCTGTCATTGCCGCTGCTGGCGGCGAGCTTGTATCTGCTGTGGAATGTCGCGCTCGGCCTGCGGCAGGATTTCTCCGGTTTTGGCCGGCTCGCCGATGATCTCATGCCGGTGCTGGTGTTCACGGGACTCGGGTTGCTCGTCGGCATCCCCGGAATCATCCTGCTCACCTTCCGCACCTTCGTCGTGCTGAACGAGACGCTGCGCCAGATCGTCATCACCAGGCAGTTCGGCCCGCTGAATTTTCGCAACCATCGCGATCTCGCCGATTATCATTTCATCAGCATTACCGACGAGGACGATCCGGCGCTGACGACATACGATGTCAATCTCTGCGGCAACAAAGGGACCGAGCTGATCACGCTGATGAGCTTCACCAAGCGCGAGGAAGCCAGTCGGTTCGCCAGCGAGCTCGGGCGAGTGCTGAACGTTCCCGCGCGCGACTATGTCGGCACCGAGCCTGATGCGGACGATGCGGACGTCACAAACTGATCAGCTCAAAATGTCCTTCTGCATCTTGCCGCCGTAGAAATGGAAGAACGGCACCGGTGCATCATGGCGGAGCGGGCCGGTGGCGAGGCGCGCGTCGAGCTCGTTGAGCACGTTGCGCGTCATCGGATGCAGATCGGCGAGCGGCTTCGAGCCGAGCTCGACCCAGACCAGCTCGACCAACTCGGCATCGGCATGGATCACGCCGTCGACGCGATGGGTGATCGCGGAGGCGTCCGCCGTGAAGAAGCGCGTGTCGAACCGCTTGACTCGGCCGGGCGGGGTAATCGCGCGCGCGATCAGGAACAGGCTGGAGGGGTCGGGCAACAGGCCCGCATCGGCGAACGGTTTCCAGGCGCCTTCGAGTTTGGCCTTGCCTTCGGCCTTGCGCCCGAGGCAGAG
This sequence comes from Bradyrhizobium sp. 134, assembly GCF_023074155.1. Classification (NCBI taxonomy): domain Bacteria; kingdom Pseudomonadati; phylum Pseudomonadota; class Alphaproteobacteria; order Hyphomicrobiales; family Nitrobacteraceae; genus Bradyrhizobium; species Bradyrhizobium sp. 134. Next base: position 671,409 of record NZ_JADPKX010000006.1, read on the forward strand.
ACCCGTTTCCTCGCAGGCCTCGCGGATCGCGGCAATCGCCAGCGACTTCGCGCGAGAGGCCGGCGTCTTCGGACTGCCTTTGGCGAGATTGGCTTCCAGCTCGGCGGTTACAGGCGCCGCGCACGGCACGCGATAATCGTCCTTGTCGACGCGGCCGCCGGGGAAGACGAACTTTCCGGGCATGAACACCACGTTGTCGTGGCGCTTGCCGACCAGGACTTTTGGAATGGCGCCCCTGCGATCGACCAGGATCAGTGTCGCCGCATCCCGCGGGCGGAAATAGGGATGATGGTCGGCTTCCTTGCCCTCGTGGATCTTGGCCTTGTCGGCTGCCTGCAACGTATCCGTCATGTCCTCACCCAAACTGCTTCTTGTTTATTTTGCCTACACCGGCGGAATACCATCCGTCGGGTTCTCGTCAAACCCGTGCATACGCAGAGCCCATTGCAATCCGACCACGGCTCCCTTCACCGGCTGCAGCAGTGCGAGCGAGGCGACGAAGGTGAAGGGCAGATAGGCCGCGAAGCTGATCCAGACCGGCGTGGTGTAGTTGGTCTCGATCCAGAGGATGCTGGGCACCACGATATGGCCGACGATGACGATGACGAGATAGGCGGGCAGATCGTCGGCCCGATGCGGGGTGAAATCGAGGCCGCAGACCGAGCAATTGTCCGCGGTCTTCAGGAAGGCGCGGAACAGTCTTCCGTCGCCGCAGCGGGGGCAGCAGCCGCGAAAGCCGCGCTTCATGGCAGCAAAGACGTCGCGCTTCTCGACGAGGCCGGTCTCGCGGGTCCAGATCTTCGGGGCTGTGCTCACCATGCCTTACCCTTCTGACCCTTGCCCTTGCTTTTTCCCTTGGCCTTTTTGCCCTTACCCGGCTTCTTCGGCTTGCGCTTCTTGTCGGGACTGCGGCCGGGATGCGCCTTGAACGAGGGGCGGCGTTGCGGACCGGATCCCCTGCGGCCGCGCGGCGCGGTCTCCCCGGTCGAGGACAGCAGCTCGAATCGTAGCGCGCCCGCGATCGGAGCTGCCTCGATCAGGCGGACGTCGACGACATCCCCGAGCTGATGCATGGTGCCGCTGCGCGTGCCGACCAGGGCGTGCCGGCCCTCGTCATAGTTGAAATATTCCGTGCCGAGGGATCGGATCGGGATCAAGCCGTCGGCGCCGGTCTCAGCGAGCTTGACGAACAGGCCGGCGCGCGTGACGCCGGAGACGCGGCCCTGGAAGCTCGAACCGATGCGATCGGCGAGGTGATGGGCGATCAGGCGGTCGACGGTCTCGCGCTCCGCCTTCATCGCGCGCCGCTCGGTGACCGAGATGTGGGCTGCGACCTCGCTCAACGTTTCCGGCGTCTCGGTGTCGGGCAGCGCGCCTTCGCCAAGCCCGAGCGCGCGAACCAGCGCGCGGTGCACGACGAGGTCGGCATAGCGGCGGATCGGCGAGGTGAAATGCGCGTAGCGGCGCAGGTTCAGGCCGAAATGACCGTAATTCTCCGAGGAATATTCGGCCTGCGCCTGGGCGCGCAGCACGACCTCGCTCACCAGCGGAAAGTGGTCGTGGCCTTCGAGCTGCGCCAGCACGCGGTTGAACAGAGCGGGGCGCAGCGCGCCGCCTTTCGCGAACGGAACGTCCAGCGTCGCCAGGAATTCCGCGAGCGCGTGGACCTTTTCCAGGGTCGGCTCGTCATGCACGCGGTAGATCAGCGGCAGCGACTTCTTCTCGAGCATTTCGGCTGCCGCGACATTGGCGAGGATCATGAACTCCTCGATCAGCTTGTGCGCGTCGAGCCTGTCGGGCACGACGACGCGGTCGACCGTGCCGTCGCTCTTCAACAGGATCTTGCGCTCGGGCAGATCGAGATTGAGCGGATCGCGCTCGTCTCGCGCGCGCTTGACGCAGGCATAGGCCGCATAGAGCGGCCGCAGGATCGGATCGAGCAGGGGGCCGGTGGTGTCGTCCGGCCTTCCGTCGATCGCGGCCTGCGCCTGGGCGTAGTTCAGCTTGGCTGCGGAGCGCATCAGGATGCGATGGCAGCTGTGCGAGCGTTTGCGCCCATCGGGGGCGATGATCATCCGCACCGCGAGCGCGCCGCGCGGCTCGCCCGGCACCAGCGAGCACAGATCGTTGGAGATGCGCTCGGGCAGCATCGGCACGACGCGGTCGGGGAAATAGACCGAGTTGCCGCGGTCGAGCGCGTCGCGGTCGAGCGCGGTGCCAGGCCGCACGTAGAAGCTCACGTCGGCGATGGCGACATCGACGATGAAGCCGCCTCTGTTGTTGGGATCAGGATCCGGCTGCGCGTGCACCGCGTCGTCGTGATCCTTGGCATCCGGGGGATCGATGGTGACCAGCGGCACGTCGCGCCAGTCCTCGCGCCCCTTCAGATTGGCCGGCTCCGCCGCTTCGGCCTCGCGCTCCGCCGCGGGGCGGAATTGCAGCGGGATGTCGTGCGCGTAGATCGCGATCAGGCTGATCGCCTTCTCCGACTTGACCGAGCCGAGCTTCTCCTTGACGCGGCCTGACGCCAGCCCAAAGCCGCGCGAGCGGATGATGTCGACGCTGACGAGATCGCCGTCCTGCGCGCCGTGTGTCTCGGTCGGCGCGATGTTCAGCTCGCGGTCGGCGGACTTCTTGTCGACGGGGATGATCCGTCCGCCGCCCTCGGGCAGGCTGCGGAAGACGCCGAGGATGCGGCTCTTGGTCTTGTCGAAGACCTTGATGATGTGTCCGCGATAGGCCGTGCCTTCGGTCTCGTCGGAGCGCTCGACGCGCAGCAGCGCGCGATCGCCGACGCCGGCCGCTGTGCCGGGTTTTGGCCGGCGCGGCATCGTGATCAGGATCTTTGGCGGTTCGCCGCTTTCGACCTCGTCCCATTCGGTGGGGGAGGCGACCAGCTCGCCGTCGGCGTCGCGGCCGGTGATGTCGGCGACCAGCGTCGGCGGCAGGCTGTCCGGCTCTGAAATCGTATGGCGCTTTTTCTTGACGAGCCCGTCGTCGGCGAGCTCGCGCAGCATGCGCTTGAGCTCGATGCGGTCGGCGTTCTTCAGGCCGAACTCGCGCGCAATTTCGCGGGTTCCGACCTTTCCGGGATTTGCCTTGATGAAGGCGACGATGGCTGCCCTGTCGGGAAAGCCACGGTCATTCTTGCGTTTCACTTAGCCTCTATTTGGTGCCGGCACTTTTCTTGGCCGGAGCTTTGGCGCCAGCTGCCTTGGTCGGCGACGTCTTGATGGCCGAAGTCTTGGCCGTCGACGACACGGCGGCGCGCGCCTTGCTGGTGGATTCGGATTTGGGTTTGGCCGCCTTCTTCGCGGCCGGCTTTTTGGTTTTTGGCGCGGCGTCGTCGCCGGCCTTGGCAGCAGCCTTCTTGGCCTTGGCCGGCTTCGCCGCCTTCTTCGGTTTCTTGCCGCCGCCCTTGGCCGCGCGCTCGTCGATCAGCGCGATCGCCTGCGGCAGCGTGATGGCGTCTTTCTCGATGTCGCTCGGGATCGTCGCGTTGACGCCACCCGCCGTGACATAGGCGCCGTAGCGGCCGCCCTTCACCGTGACGGTGCCGAGTGTGGGATGATCACCGATCGCCTTGCCGGGATCGGCGCCGAAGCGGCGGCTCGGGCCCTTGGCGATCTTCTCCGCGATCAGCGTCACTGCCCGGTTGATGCCGATGTCGAACACTTCGTCGCCGGCCTCGAGGCTGGCATAGGTCTTCTCGTGCTTTACGAACGGCCCGAAGCGGCCGAGACCCGCGGTGATCGGCTCGCCGGTTTCCGGGTGCTTGCCGATCTCGCGCGGCAGTGACAGCAGCTTGAGCGCAAGCTCGAGCTCGACATCTCCAGGAGAAGTCCCCTTCGGAATGCCCGCGCGCTTCGGCTTCTCGCCCTCCGCATAATCCTTCTGCTCGCCGAGCTGGATGTAGGGGCCGAACCGGCCGGCCTTGACCCAGACATCGCGACCCGTATCAGGGTCCTGGCCGAGCGAACGATCGGCCGTGGCCTCGCCGTCGGCGGCAAGCTGACGGGTGTAGCGGCATTCCGGATAGTTCGAGCAGCCGACGAAGGCGCCGAACTTGCCGGCCTTCAGATTGAGCCGTCCGTTGCCGCAGCTCGGGCACTGCCTGATGTCGCCGCCATCGGTGCGGGGCGGATAGATGTGCTGGCCCAGCATGTCGTCGAGCACGTCGAGCACCTGGGCTACGCGCAGATCCTTGATCTCGTCCACCGCGCCGATGAAGCCGGTCCAGAAATCCTTCAGCACCTGCTGCCAGGAGATCTCGTTGTTGGAGATGCGGTCGAGCTGCTCTTCCAGATTGGCGGTGAAGTCGTATTCGACGTATCGGGCAAAGAAGCTTTCGAGGAACGCGACCACGACGCGGCCCTTGTCCTCGCCGTGCAGGCGCTTCTTTTCGAGCTTGACGTAGCCGCGGTCTTTGAGGACCTGGAGGATCGAGGCATAGGTCGAGGGCCGGCCGATGCCGAGCTCTTCCATGCGCTTGACCAGCGAGGCTTCGGAGAAGCGCGGCGGCGGCTCGGTGAAATGCTGGGTGACGGCGAGTGACTGCCGCTTCAGCGCGTCATTCGGGCTCATCGCAGGCAGGCGGCGGGAGTCCTCGTCCTCCTCGTCGTCGCGGCCTTCCTGATAAAGTGCGAGGAAGCCGTCGAACTTGACGACCTGGCCGGTGGCGCGCAGGTCGAGCGTGCGGCCGCCGACCTTCGCCGTGATGTCGACCGTGGTGCGTTCCAGCTCGGCCGATTCCATCTGGCTCGCGATGGTGCGCTTCCAGATCAGTTCATAGAGTCTCGCCTGGTCCGACTCGAGCTTGCGGCTCATGCTGTCGGGACGGCGCGACATGTCGGTCGGCCGGATCGCTTCGTGGGCTTCCTGGGCGTTCTTGGCCTTGGCCTGGTACTGGCGCGGCGCGTCCGGAACGTAAGCGTTGCCGTAATCCTCGCCGATCACCTTGCGTGCCTGGGTGATCGCGGACGGGTCGATCTGCACGCCGTCGGTACGCATATAAGTAATGAGTCCGGTGGTCTCGCCGCCGATGTCGATGCCTTCATAGAGCCGCTGCGCGATGCGCATGGTGTGCGCCGGCGCAAAGCCGTATTTGCGACTGGCTTCCTGCTGCAGCGTCGAGGTGGTGAAGGGCGCCTGCGGATTGCGCCGGGCCGGCTTGGCATCGACCGTGGTCACCGCGTAGGCGGCTGCTTCCAGCGCCTTCTTGAAGTCTTCGGCTTCCGCGCCGGTGCCGATGTCGAGGCGCTGGATCTTCTTGCCGTCGGCGCCGACGAGACGTGCCTCGAAGACGTCGCCGCGCGGCGTCAGCAGGGTCGCGATCAGCGACCAGTATTCGCGCGCAACGAACTTTTCGATCTCGAGCTCGCGGTCGCAGACCAGCCGCAGCGCCACCGACTGCACGCGGCCCGCCGAGCGGGCGCCCGGCAGCTTGCGCCACAGCACGGGGGAGAGGGTGAAGCCGACCAGATAGTCCAGCGCGCGGCGCGCCATATAGGCGTCGACCAGCGCACCGTCGATCTGGCGCGGATGCTTCATGGCGTCCGTGACCGCCTGCTTGGTGATGGCGTTGAACACCACGCGCTCGATCTTGTGGTCCTTGAGCGCACGCTTCTCTTTAAGAACCTCCAGCACGTGCCAGGAGATGGCCTCGCCCTCGCGATCAGGGTCGGTGGCGAGAATCAGGCGGTCAGCGTTCTTGAGGGACTTGGCAATGTCGTTGAGCCGGCCGGCCGCCTTGGGGTCGATCTCCCAGATCATCTTGAAATTGGCGTCGGGATCGACGGAGCCGTTCTTCGCCGGCAAGTCGCGGACATGGCCAAACGAGGCCAGAACCTCGTAGGACGAGCCCAAATACTTGTTGATCGTCTTGGCTTTCGCCGGCGACTCCACAATGACGATATTCATGTAGTTCCAGTAACTTATGGGGAAATTTGGGGCCGAATTCGATGAGATTCGGGTCGGCCCTTTCGTCCCGAACATGGGTGGTGAGGCCGTCGCTGTCAAATCGAGGGGTGTTGAAAGCTATCCCGATGGGAAAAGTTTCATATCGAGAAAGTTGCAAAATACCACCTTTGAGTTGCGGCCGATGTCGGCGTAATGTTTCCGCGGGGCATGGATTCGGGTGGGGGCTGGTGACTAAGCCAGGAAAGAAACGGGCGGGCGCCGCATCGCGCGCGGCGGGAGGCTCGCGTCACGAGGAACCGGGGGAGGGCGGCGTCGAGGAGGCGGTCGCTTTCATCGCCGAGCAGGTCGGGGCACTGCGCAAGCTCGCCGAGCGGCACAAGCTCGACGTGCTGCATTATCTCCTGGGAATGACCAAGCTGGAGGCCGACGAGCACCTGCGGCTGCGGAGCAAGCGCAGGCTGTCGTGAGGGCACCCGGCGAGTATCAGACCCGTCATCCCCGCGCGAGCGCGTAGCGCTCGTCGCTGGAGGCGCGAGTGGCGCGATGCAAAGCATCGCGCAGGGAGCCTCGAAGGATGAGCGGCCGGGATGCAGCCGGGCTGTCGTCCTTCGAGGCTCGCCCTGCTTTGCAGGACGAGCACCTCAGGATGACGGCGAGAGATTGGAGCACGCTGCACCAAAGTCGTCATTGCGAGCGCAGCGAAGCAATCCAGAATCCCACCGCTGAAAGACTCTGGATTGCTTCGCTTCGCTCGCAATGACGGGTGAGGTTAGCCGTTGCGGCTTGCCATTCTGGACAATCGCTGGCCGAGATATTCGGCCGTGCCGAGGTCGCTCTGAGGCAACGAGCCGTCAATCAAGTGTGTTGCCAAGCCAAGCTGGCTGCCTAAACGATTCCGACCGCTCGGGTCCTCGCCACCCGGAATATCCAGTCCGCACCAGAGCATGCCGTGTTGCGCGGCCAGAATGGAAAAGTAGGACAGTGTGTGGAGTTGGTCGCCGCCAGCGCAGGCGCCCGTCGTGAATCCTGCTGCGATCTTGTTGGCCCAGGCTTGCTTGCTCCATCTGTCGCTCGAAGCGTCTGCAAAAGCTTTGAATTGGGCGGCGGGTCCGCCCATGTAGGTGGGGCTGCCAAACGCAACGGCGCTAGCGCCGTCAATCGTCTCCAGTAAGCTCTCATTCTTAAACCGGCCTGATACGTGTCGCCGCCGGTGATGCGACAGAGCGTGACATCCGCCATGCCATCCGCACCGCGCGCGACCGCGTGCGCCAGCTTCTCGGTGGTGCCTGAGATGGAAAAATAGACGATGGCGAGGAGGGGCATCGTGGTGCCACTTGCTGTGTCTAGCCATCTTTGACGCCGTCGATGTTTTGTACAAGTCCCCCACGCAGTCATTGCGAGCGCGGCGAAGCAATCCAGAGTCTTTCCACGGTGGCAGTCTGGATTGCTTCGCTGCGCTCGCAATGACGGGGTGGTGGCAGTTCGACGTTACTAGGCCGACCGCCGTCGCGGCGCTGGCCGCGGCTTCAGCATGGTATCGGCTTGCGTCAGCAGCCGCCCGTCTTCGGCGCGTAGCTCGAGCTTCTTCACCGGGCGGCCTTTCTCGCGATCGACCAGGATGGTCGAGATCTCCGACGGCCGATCGTCGAATTCCTCGCTCCATTGCCGCAGGGCTACCAGGATCGGGAAAGTGCCGCGGCCCTTTTCCGTCAACACATATTCCTGGTAGGCGCTGCCGTCGGAGGCGGGGGCCGTGGTCAGGATGCCGTGGTCGACCAGCGCGCGCAGCCGGGCCGACAAGATGTTCTTGGCCATGCCGAGCTTGTTCTGAAACTCGCCGAAGCGGCGCAGGCCGAACAGCGCCTCACGGATGATCAGCAGCGACCACCAGTCGCCGATCGCTTCCAGCGAGCGCGCGATCGGACAGGCATCGCCCTCGAAGCTCGTTCGTTTCACCATGGTCCAGTCCTTTCGCGATCGCACGGTCCAGTCGCCGTTCACGCGCTCGTGTGGTTGCACCTTAAAACCAGATAGCCTAGATGGCAATCATAGTTTTATGATGCAACCACTGGAGACGAACGTGAGACTGAAGAACAAGACGGCCCTGATCACCGGCGGCAATAGCGGCATTGGGCTGGCAACGGCAAAGCTGTTCGTGGCCGAGGGCGCCAAGGTGGTGATCACCGGGCGCAACAAGGAGACGCTCGAGGCGGCCGCGAAGGAGCTCGGGCCGAACGCGCTCGCGCTCGCCGCGGACGCCACCGACATTGCGGCGACCGAAGCTGCGATCAAGAAGGGCGCCGAAAAGTTCGGCAAGTTCGACATCGTGTTCGCCAATGCCGGCATCGCCGGCGGCACGCCGCTGGGATCGGCCACGCTGGAGGTCTTCGCGAAGGTCATCAGCACCAATCTGACCGGCGTGTTCTTCACCGTGCAGTCCGCGCTGCCTTATCTCAACGACAACGCTTCGATCATCCTCAGCGGCTCGGTGATCTCCGTGCTCGGCATTCCCGGCTATTCGGCGTATGGCGCCGCCAAGGCCGGCGTGCGCGCGATGGCGCGGATCATGGCATCAGAACTGTCGCCGCGCGGCATTCGCGTCAACGTGGTCGCGCCCGGTGCGATCCGCACGCCGATCTGGGGACCTGCGACCGCGACGCCCGAAGCCGAGAAGGCGTTCGAGAAGCGGATCGCGCTGACGACGCCGCTGGGGCGCATTGGTGAAACAGATCACGTCGCGAAGACGGTGCTGTTCCTCGCCTCCGACGATTCCGCGCATGTGCAGGGCCAGGAAATCTTCGTCGACGGCGGCGCAGTCGCCTCGCCGAGCGGCGCGCCGATCTATCGCGGCTGATCAATTGAAGTGAAAATTGAATCGGTCGGCGCACGCAAACCGGTTGCGCCGACCGGTTCCCACGTCTCGCGAGCTGTATTTTCTGAACCTTGCGTGAGGCGTTGAACCTTCGCTTGCGCTGCCAAGACCCTTTTACGGGCAGGGGGTCACGAAGACTCATTTTCAAGGGAGCCCGATATGCCAAAGGCAGCTCGTATTATTTCCCCGATTTCAGCACCGCGTATTTACACCGAAAACTCCACCATTCCCGCCAAGCGTTCCGACACCTCCGAATTCATCGGGGTCGCTCTTTTCTCCGGCATCGGCCTGTTCGTTTCGCTCGTCGCCGTCATCCTCGGCATTCAGGGCGCCTGGTTTTAGCTTCGCCGATCGCGCACCGGTCGATCAGCCGCCGCAAGCGATGTTGCGGCGGCTGACGATGTGCGCGTTGCGTCAGGCCGCGCGGAGGCTGGTTGCCGCCTCAAGCGCGCTTGCGAGCGACTTCTCGCGATGCTCCGGCCCGACCTGGATGCCATCGGCGCTGATGAATTCGGGATGATGGATGCCCATGAAGCCGAACACGCCACGCAGATAGCTTTCGAGGTGCTCCAGCGACGCGGCGGGCGTGCCCGCGCCGTAATAGCCCCCGCGCGAGATCGCGAAGATCACGCGCTTGCCGCCGGCAAGGCCCTGCGGTCCGTCCGCGCCGTAGCTGAACGTCTTCCCCGCCACAAGGATGCGGTCGATCCAGGCCTTGAGCTGGCTCGGAATGGTGAAATTGTACATGGGCGCGCCGATCACGACGATGTCGGCGGTAAGGAACTCGTCCAGCGCGGCCTTGCTGGCGGCGAGGTCGGGGCCGAGTTCCGCCGGCGCAGGCGCGCCTTGCGCGGCCGCGAGATGCGAACCGGAGAGATGGGCGAGCGGGCTCTGCGTCAGGTCGCGATAGACGATGTCGAGCGACGGTGTCGCCTGCCTGAGACGGTCGACGATGGCGGCGGAGACCTGCCGGGAAACGGAGTGGGGGCCGAGCACGCTGGAGTCGATGTGGAGGAGTTTCATTCGGGATCACCCTGGTATATGTTTGTAACCAGAGCTACATGAGTGACTATCGAAATCCCCGCAAGAACGCACCTTTTTGAGCCATGGGCACATCCTTGAAACCTGCGCACATCGATTTGACTGCCCCGCCGATGCCGGATCGCGACCACGCGGACTGCCGCGGCGTCGCCTCGATCCTCGCGCGCGTCGGCGACAAATGGAGCGTGTTCGTGATCATGATGCTGAGCGACGGGCCCAAGCGCTTCAACGAGCTCAAGCGCATGATCAACGGCATCTCGCAGCGGATGTTGACCCTGACGTTGCGCGGGCTCGAGCGCGACGGGCTGGTCACACGCACGATCTTCCCGACCATTCCGCCGCGCGTGGATTACGAGCTGACCGATCTCGGCCGCGGACTGCAGCAGCCGGTGAGGGCACTCGGCGAATGGGCGATCGCGCATCAAGAGCAGATCGCCTCGGCGCGCACGCGCTTCGACGAGCGGAACACTCCTTAAAGCAGCGAGACCAAGCCACCGCCGTGGCGTTCGAGCCGGCCGGCGAGCTCGAGCTCCAAGAGCACGGTGCGCACGATGGCCGGCGAGGCGCCGGACATCCGCACGAGATCGTCGATCGTGACAGGGGCGGGGCCGAGCAGGCCGGTGATCTGATCGCGGTCGTGTCCTTGCGGATCGCTTTCGAACGGCTCGCTGTCGGGCTCGTTCGCGGTGCGCATCAGCGGCCGCTCCATGATCGGTGCGACCGCGTTGACGACGTCGGCGGCTTCGGTGACGAGTGTCGCACCCTGCTTGATCAGATCATTGGTGCCGGCCGCGCGCGGGTCGAGCGGCGAGCCGGGCACCGCGAACACCTCGCGCCCCTGTTCGGCCGCCATGCGTGCGGTGATCAGCGAGCCCGAACGGTGCGCCGCCTCCACCACGACGACGCCGAGCGCGGCGCCCGAGATCAGCCGGTTGCGGCGGGGGAAGTCGCGGGCGCGCGGCTCGTGGCCGAGCGGCATCTCGGAGATCGCGGCACCCTTGCGGTCGAGGATCGAGGCCAGCAAATCGCCGTGCTCCGGCGGATAGATGCAGTCATGGCCGCCGGCAAGCACGGCGATGGTGCCGCTCTCCACGCTGGCGCGGTGCGCGGCCTGGTCGACGCCGCGGGCGAGCCCCGAGATGACGACAAAGCCGGCCTCGCCAAGCTCGCGGGCGAGCTGACCGGCGAATTTCAAGCCTGCACCGGAGGCGTTGCGCGAGCCGACGATCGCGATCATCGGCCGCATCAGCGTTGCAGTGTCGCCGCGCACGGCGAGCAGCGGCGGCGCATCGTCGAGCGTTGCCAGCCGCGCCGGATAACCGTCCTCGCCGGGCGCGAGCCAGGCAATTCCGAACTTGCGGCTCGCGGCAAGCTCGGCTTTCGCCTCGTCAGCGCTGCAGATGCGCGCCGATCGGTGCGCACCGCCGCGACGTGCCAGATCCGGCAGCCGCTCCAGCGCCGCGCGCGCCGTGCCGAAATGATCGACCAGCGACCGGAACGTGCGTGGCCCGACATTGTCCGACCGGATCAGCCGCAGGCGGTCGATCCGGTCGGCCTCGGTCAGCTCTACACTTGGATTGATGGCGTCCACGGCGGCTCCTTGCAGGCACAGCATGGAACAACCTGAGGGCGTGGGCAACAGCGGCGTGCGCTTGCGCGGCTTCGTCGCGATGCTAAAAGCGATCCCAATAAGAAGGGTATTGCCATGATCTCACTCGCCGACCTCCAGCGCCGCATCGAAGCGGGCGAGCTTTCGCCCGAGTCCGCCATAGCGCAATCGCATGCGGCGATCGAGGCGCGGGAGAAGGAGGTCCACGCCTTCGTCCGTCACGACAGCTCCGCGAAGGCGCAAGGCGCCGGGCCGCTGCGCGGTATCGCGGTCGGGATCAAGGACATCATCGACACCGCCGATTTCCCGACCGAGATGGGATCGTCGATCTATCGCGGCTGGCAACCGCGCGCCGACGCGCCGGTGGTGATGATGCTGAAGCGTGCGGGCGCCACCATCATCGGCAAGACCACGACCACAGCGTTCGCCTCGCGCGATCCAACCCCGACGCTCAATCCGCATAACCTCGGCCATACGCCGGGCGGCTCGTCCTCGGGCTCGGCTTCGGCCGTCGGCGCCGGCATGATCCCGCTGGCGCTGGGCACCCAGACCGGCGGCTCAGTGATCCGCCCCGCTGCCTATTGCGGCACCGCCGCGATCAAGCCGTCGTTCCGGATGCTGCCGACGGTCGGCGTAAAATGCTATTCGTGGGCGCTCGACACGGTCGGCCTGTTCGGCGCGCGCGCGGAGGACCTCGCGCGCGGATTGCTGGCGATGACCGGCCGCACCGAATTTGCCGGCATCGTGCCGGCGAAGGCGCCGCGCATCGGCGTGGTCAGGCAGGAGTTTGCCGGTGCCGTGGAGCCGGCCGCCGAAGAGGGGCTGCAAGCCGCGATCAAGGCCGCCGAGAAGGCTGGCGCCAGCGTGAAGACTATCGATCTGCCGGAGGCGGTGCAGGAGGCCTGGCGCATCCATCCTGTGATCCAGGACTTCGAGGCGCATCGCGCGCTCGCCTGGGAATTTTCCGAACGCCACGACGAGATCGCGCCGATGCTGCGCGCCAGTCTCGATGCGACGGTCGGTCTCACACCCAAGGACTATGACGACGCGCGGCGGATCAGCCGCCGCGGACGCCGCGAGATCGGCGAATTGTTCGAGCGGTTCGACGTGCTGCTGACCTATTCGGCGCCGGGCACGCCGCCGGCCAAGGAGCTCGCGAGCACCGGCGACCCCCGCTACAACAGGCTCTGGACGCTGATGGGCAACCCTTGCGTCAACGTGCCCGTGCTCAAGGTCAATGGCCTGCCGATCGGCGTGCAGGTGATCGCACGCTTCGGCAACGACGCGCATGCGCTGGCGACGGCGTGGTTCCTGGAGCAGGCGCTGGCGAAATCAGGCTAGCGCAGGCTCGCGGGGAACGATGCGCTGGCCGGATGCGGCCGGCGCTGCGCTGTGATCGGTGCCTTGCTTGAGCCAGCGCCCGGCGGCCTCGCGGCCGCTGCGGTGAAGCGCGCGAATGAAGCCGCGGCCGAGGTCGGTGGACGAGCGCTGCGCCAGGCCGTCGACGAAATCTTCCGCGGCGATCCTGGAGAGCCGCAGCGACGATGCGGCCTGCGATTGCGCCCATTCCATCGCTGCGATCTCGGCATTGAGGGCGGCGTTGGCCGCGATCTGATCCAGCCTGCGGTCGATCGCGGCGAGCGTGATCGGCACGTAGCTGTCGCGCGCCGGCGTGACCTGGACCAGCAGGATTTCGGTGCTCGTCGTCTCCTGCACGAGCCGCAGCAGGGGCGGATTGCCGCCGAGGCCGCCGTCCCAATAAGCCTCGCCGTCGATCTCCACCGCGCAATGAACCAGCGGCGGACAGGTCGAGGCCAGCGCGACGTCGGCGCTGATCACGTCGTTGCGGAATATCTGCTGCTGCCCGTCGCGGATCCGGGTCGCCGCGATCAGCAGCTTCGGGCAGCGCGGGTCGCGCAAGGCGGAAAAGTTGATGTCGCGCGACAGGGCCTGCCGCAGCGGATCGAGATCGAACGGATCGAACTGGCCGGAGCGCAGCGTCGGACCGAACGCGACCGAGCTTCCCGCCGGCGAGAAGCCGCCGATCAGCATCAGCGATCGGAACGAGGCCTCGTGCATCAGCCGGATCCAGAACCGGTTCAGCCGCGCGCGCGCGCCTTCGCGGCCGCCCTCGGCGAAACCGGAGGCGAGCAGCAGCGCGTTGATGGCGCCGGCACTGGCGCCGCTGATGGTGTCGATCGCGATGGATGGCTCTTCCAGCAGCCGCTCCAGCACGCCCCAGGTGAACGCGGCGAAGGTGCCGCCGCCCTGAAGCGCCAGCGACAGCTTTTGCGGCGGCCATTGGTTGGCTAGGGGTTGCGCGGGTGCAACTGGTCCCGCGGCGATCACGGCCTCAACTGTCACAGGAGCTTGCGCGATGCGAGCAGGCTGCGGCGCTGGTGGCGAAACGGGCACAGACTTGGGAGCAGGAAGCGGCGAGGGCGCACCGGACCAGATATCCGTGGTCGAGAGCATCCGGCTTGCCGCAGTGCCCTGCAAGCCACCTTCAACGTGCGCGCTGACAATTTTCTCGCTCATTCTGAGCAACCGCGTAGAGCCATGCCCACGATCAGGGCCAAGGCCTGGAACCCGTTCGTCCATACAGCCGTGATTCGGCTGCAAGTTGCGAACACCATTTGCGATATAATGCAGAAGGGGTGCCGCGGTATCCGTGGATTCCCGGCTTATGCCTTCTCGCCGATCCGGCTTTCCTTGCCCGATTGCAGTCGCTTGATGTTCTCGCGATGGGCGTAGAACAGCAGCAGCGTCAGCACCGCCGCCAGTGCAGCGAGTGCGGGTTGGCCGAACCACAACAGGAACAGCGGGGTGACGAACGAGGCGACCAGGGCCGAGAGCGAGGAATAGCGGGCGGTGAAGGCGGTCGCCAACCAGAGCAGGCAGAACACCACCGCAGCCGGCCAGAACAGCCCGAGCATGATGCCGATATAGACGGCGACACCCTTGCCGCCTTTGAATTTAAGCCAGACCGGGAAGAGATGGCCGAGGAAGGCGCCAAGTCCGGCCAGCATCGCGGCATTGGGACCGGCGATGTAGCCCGCGATCACCACCGCCACGGTGCCCTTGAGCGCGTCGAACAGCAGGGTTGCGGCGGCAAGGCCCTTGCGCCCCGTGCGCAGCACATTGGTGGCGCCGATGCTGCCGGAGCCGATCGAGCGGATGTCCTGCGTGCCGCCGAGTTTCGTCAGGATCAGTCCGAACGGAATCGAGCCGAGCAGGTAGCCGATGACAAAAGCCACCGGCAGGAACAATTCAAGCGCCATGTCTGCAAATTCCCTGGCTGCAGCTCCGCACGTCAGACATGCTCGTACACCGTCCGTCCGCCGACAATGGTGCGCACCACGCGCCCTGTAAAGCGCGCTTCATCGAACGGCGTGTTCTTGCAGGGCGATTTGAGGTCGGCCGGATCGACCACCCAGGGGACATCGGGGTCGATCACGATGACGTCGGCCGGGGCGCCCGTGCGCAGGGTTCCGCCAGGCAATCCCAAAATCTCGGCCGGCCGGGTCGACATCGCCCGGATCAGCGTCTTGAGGTCCAGCTCGTCATTGTGCACGAGGCGAAGGCCCGCCGGGAGCATGGTCTCCAGCCCGATGGCGCCGGGGGCAGCTTCCGCGAAAGGCAGGCGCTTGACCTCGACGTCCTGCGGATTGTGGTCGGACATGATGACGTCGACGAGGCCGGAGGCCACAGCTGCGACCAGCGCGCGGCGGTCGTCCTCGGTGCGCAGCGGCGGCGACAGCTTCAGGAACGAACGGTAAGGGCCGATGTCGTTCTCGTTCAGCGCAAGGTGGTTGATCGAGGCCGAGGCGGTCACGGCGAGGCCGGCGTCGCGGGCGCGCCGGAGGATTTCGAGCGACTCGATGCAGGTCAGCGACGCCGCGTGATAGCGGCCGCCGGTGAGCGCGACCAGGCGCATGTCGCGCTCCAGCATCACGGCCTCCGCCGCGTTCGGGATGCCCATCAGTCCGAGTCGCGAGGCGAATTCGCCCTCGTTCATCACGCCTTCGCCGACGAGATCGCGATCCTCGGTGTAGTGCACGATCAGCGCGTCGAAATCGCGCGCGTAGGTCAAGGCGCGGCGCATCACCTGCGCATTGATCACGCTCTTGTCGCAATCGCTGAAGGCGATCGCGCCGGCCGCCTTGAGGAGGCCGAACTCGGTCATCTCCTCGCCGTGCATGCCCTTGGTCAGCGCCGCCATCGGCTGGATGTTGACGATCGCGGTGTCGCGGGCGCGACGCATCACGAAGTCGACGGTCGCCGAGTTGTCGATCACCGGCAAGGTATCGGGCTGGCAGATGATGGTGGTGATGCCGCCGGTCGCAGCCGCCTGGCTCGCAGAGGCAAAGGTCTCGCGATGGCTGAAGCCGGGCTCGCCGACGAAGGCGCGCATGTCGATCAGGCCGGGTGCGACGATCTTGCCGGCGCAGTTGACGACGTCGGTGCCCTCGGGGACGCCGGCAGCGCCAATGCCGCGGCGGGTCTCCCGGATGATGCCGTCGGCAATCAGGACGTCGCCGGGGCCATCAAAATCCCGGGAGGGGTCGACGACGCGGGCGTTGGCAAGCAGGATGGGTCGGCGGTCGGTCAACATGAGCATCACGCGTTCGGCAGGTTGCGGGCGAGCGCTTCCAGCACCGCCATGCGCACGGCCACGCCCATTTCCACCTGTTCGCGGATCAGGGACTGCGCGCCGTCAGCAACCGCAGTGTCGATCTCGACGCCGCGGTTCATGGGGCCGGGATGCATGACAAGGGCGTCTGGCTTGGCGTAGGCGAGCTTCTTCTGATCCAGCCCGAAATAATGGAAATACTCGGAGGTCGACGGCACGAAGGAGCCGTTCATGCGCTCGCGCTGGAGCCGCAGCATCATGACGATGTCGGCGCCGTTGAGCCCCTCGCGCATGTCTCGCGCGACCTCGACGCCCATCCGCTCGATGCCGGGCGGCAGCAGCGTGGAGGGGCCCACGACGCGGACGCGGGCGCCCATCGCGTTGAGCAGGATGATGTTGGAGCGGGCGACGCGCGAATGCAGCACGTCGCCGCAGATCGCGACCACGAGGCCCTCGAGCCGACCCTTGTTGCGGCGGATGGTCAGCGCGTCGAGCAGGGCTTGTGTCGGATGCTCATGCGCGCCGTCGCCGGCATTGATCACGGAACCGTCGACCTTGCGGGCCAGCAGTTCCACCGCGCCGGAGGCGTGATGGCGCACCACCAGGATATCCGGGTGCATGGCGTTGAGCGTCATGGCGGTGTCGACCAGCGTCTCGCCCTTTTTGATGGACGAGGAGGACACCGACATGTTCATGACGTCGGCGCCCAGCCGTTTGCCGGCGAGCTCGAACGAGGATTGGGTCCGGGTGGAAGCCTCGAAGAAGAGGTTTACCTGCGTCCGTCCACGCAGGACGGTGCGCTTCTTGTCAACCTGGCGGTTGAGCTCGACATATTCTTCGGACAGGTCGAGGAGGCCGGTGATGTCGGCCGCGGAAAGGCCCTCGATGCCCAGCAAATGCCGGTGGCCGAGGACGAAGGTCGATTTCGATGTCATTAAAGCGAGAGCTATAGGCGGGGATGGCCGGGGGGGCAAGGGCCAAAGCCCGGGCGGGGAGTTATCCCCCGATCTGTCGGTCTTATCGCTGTGGCGTGAGCTGTCTCCGTCTTCTTCGTCATGCCCGGGCTTGTCCCGGGCATCCACTTTCTTAAGGTGCTGTCGCAGAAAAGGCGTGGATGGCCGGGACAAGCCCGGCCATGACGACTGGGATGCATTTCGTGAAATCAATTCTGGCAGCGCTCCTGGCGCTCATGACGATCAGCACCGCCCGCGCCCAATCGCTTCCCCGCGGTTTCGTCTATTTGCGCGACATCGACCCCAGCATCATCCAGGACATCCGCTACGCCACCTCGAACAATTTCGTCGGCCGTCCGCTCGCCGGCTACGGCGTCGGCGAATGCGTGGTGAAGCGGGAGATTGGGCTGCGGTTGAAGGCGGTGCAGCAGGAACTGGTGGCGCAAAATCTCTCGCTGAAAATGTTCGACTGCTACCGGCCGGCGCGGGCCTCGCTCGACATGGTCAGGTGGTCGCAGAACGGCCAGGAGACGGTTGCCGAGCGGCGCTACAATCCCAAAATTCCCAAGACCGAGCTGTTCCGCCTCGGCTACATCGCAAGCCGCTCGCAGCATTCGACGGGCGCCGCGCTCGATCTCACGCTGGTCGATCTCAAGGCGGACAATTCAGGCAAATACGACCCGTCAAAGGCCTACGCCGACTGTACCGCGCCGGTCGAGGCGCGACCGCCCGAGGGCAGTGTCGACATGGGCACGGGTTACGACTGCACGGACGCGAAAGGGCATACCGCCGCACCGTCGATCAGTCCGGACCAGCGCGCCTGGCGCAAGCGGCTCGTGGCTGCGATGGCGAGGCAAGGCTTTGTGAACTATGCGAAGGAGTGGTGGCACTTTTCACTGCCGGGGGCGGGCGGGGCGGCCTATGATTTCCCGATTCCGCCGCGGATGAAGTAGATCGCAACCGACCCGCCCGGAATGCCTCCCAATGAAAGCGCTTTGATGGATTCGCTCAATCCCGATCATCCGCCGCCGACCGTGACGCCTGCGCACGAGGCGCCGCGCGTCTGGAAATTCTGGGGCACGGCGCTGTGGGGGATCGTTATCTTCGCTGCAATGTTCGTCGGGCAGATCGGCGCCATCGTTCTGCTGGCGGTGCAGCGTGGCCTGCCGATGGACCTCGCCTCGCTTCAGCTCGTCGGCGGCGAGCCGCAGGCGCTCGCGCTGTCGGTGATA
This sequence comes from Bradyrhizobium sp. 134, assembly GCF_023074155.1. NCBI lineage: Bacteria > Pseudomonadati > Pseudomonadota > Alphaproteobacteria > Hyphomicrobiales > Nitrobacteraceae > Bradyrhizobium > Bradyrhizobium sp. 134. The sequence goes on from NZ_JADPKX010000006.1 coordinate 689,668, forward strand.
CTGGGCTTGCCGGCGACACTGGCTGCGGTGTGGCTTGCCATCCGCATCAAGAAGGCCTCCTTCGTCGACTATCTCGCGCTACGCTGGCCGTCCTGGAAGCAACTCCTGTTTGGCGCTGTTGGCCTCATCCTGATCGTCGTGGCCTGGGAGACGATGTCGCGGAGCCTCGGCCGCGAGGCCACGCCGGGCTTCATGACCGATCTGTTGAAATCTGGTCGCGACAAGGGCGCAGCCTTCTTCCTGCTGTTCGCCTTCAGCGTGGCAGCGCCGATGTCGGAAGAGGTTTTGGCGCGCGGCTTCCTCTACCGCGGCTGGTCGGCGAGCTTCCTGCGCGTGCCCGGCGCGATCATCCTGTCGTCGCTGCTGTGGACGGTCGTGCATCTGCAATACGACCTGTACTTCCTCGCCGAGGTCTTCTCCATCGGCCTCTGGTTCGGCTATATGCGCTACCGCAGCAGCTCGCTCTGGCTCACGATCGTGCTGCACGCGCTGAACAATCTGACGGCGGTGGTGCTGACGATGTGGCTGGGGAGCTAGCCCGACGGGCGCGCACGTTCCGTCATTGCGAGCGAAGCGAAGCAATCCAGAATCTGTCCGCGGAGAGACTCTGGATTGCTTCGTCGCAAGGGCTCCTCGCAATGACGAGAAGGAGAGCTGCGCTCGCAAATGACGAGTTCTAGGCCACCAGCGCGATCGCGATCGGCATCGTGATCGCCGCCAGGATCGTCTGCAGCGTGATGATCTGCGCCAGTAGCGGGGCATCGCCGCCCATCTGTCGGGCCAGCACATAGGCGCTGGTGGAAGTCGGCACCGCGGCGCAGATCGCGACGATGGCGAGGCTGTCGCCGGACAGTCCGAACCAGACGGCGAGCACCAGGGCGACCACGGGCATCAGCACCAGCTTGAACACCACGCCGATAGCGGCGCCTGCGCTGGGGCGGAGCAGGCCTTCAAGATGCAGGCCGGCGCCGGTGACGAGCAGGCCGATGGCGAGGGAGGAGCGGCCGAGTGCGTCTGCCACCTCATGCCAGATCCTGGGCAGCGGCAGGTGGATGACATTGATGACGAGACCGATCACGCAGGCCCAGATCAGGGGATTGCGGACAACCGTCATGACGATCGCGCGCGCGGATTGCTTCTCCGGAGCGGCGTAGTGCGCGAGCACCGCCACGCTGAGGACGTTGACCAGCGGAATGATCGCCACCATCGCGACGGAGGCGAGCGCCAGCCCGACCTCGCCGAACATATTGGCGGAGACGGACAGCGCCACATAGGTCTGCCAGCGGATCGCGCCCTGGAAGATCGAGGTGAAGGCGGGGCCGTCGATATCGAGACGCGACAGGGCCGGGCGGAGCGCGAGGCAGAGCAGCGACATCGCGAGCGCGGAGAGCAGCAGCGCGCCGCCGACGCCGGCGACCGGCACCCTGGACAGGTCGGCCTTCACCAGCGTCTGGATCAGCAGCATCGGAAACAGCACGAAATAGGTCAGCCGCTCCAGCCCGTTCCATTGCGTGTCGAGCCGCATCAGGGTGCGCTTCAGCACCACGCCGAGCACGATGAGGATAAAGACGGGAAGGAGCGCCGCGATCACGACGGCCATGGATCAGCCGGGCCCCGGGGCTGCGCGCAGATTGGCGAGGCGGTCGAGCGCGCCTTGCAGGATGAAGATCGCGGCGTGCTCGTCGATCACTTCGGCGCGCTTGGCGCGGCTGACGTCCATGCCGATCAGCTCGCGCTCGACCGCGGCGGTCGACAGACGCTCGTCCCAGAGGCCGATGGGCAGCGCGGTCAGGCCGGCGAGGTTGCGGGCAAACGCCCGGGTCGATTGCGCGCGCGGGCCTTCGCTGCCGTCCATGTTGATGGGCAGGCCGAGCACGAAGCCGACGGCCTTACGTTCACTGGCAATCGCGAGCAGCCGGGCGGCATCCTGCTTGAACGCCTTGCGCTGGATCGTCTCGACGCCGGTCGCTAACCGACGGTCCGGATTGGAGACGGCAACGCCGATGGTCTTGGTACCGAGATCAAGGCCGACCAACCCGCCGCGTTCGGGCCAGTGGGTTGCAGCATCGATGAGAGGCAGGATAAGAGCCGGCATGGGATCAGCGCATATCACGCGTCAGGCTGCGGAGTGAACCTGTAACTATGGATGCGCTGACATTATTCGGCTTGGTCGCCGTGACAGCGATGCTGGTCACTTACGCCCTGGAAGACCGCAGCCACTGGTTCGTGCTGCTGTTCGCGATGTCCTGCGTGCTCGGTTCGGCTTACGGCTTCCTGCAGGGGGCTTGGCCCTTCGGCGTGGTCGAAGCGATCTGGGCCGTTGTGGCGCTGCGGCGCTGGCATCTCAGGCCGCGATGACATCGTCGTCTTGCTTCAGGCAGGCGGCAAATCCGTTCAGCGCACTGGTTTGATGTCCGGCACGACGCTGGATGAAGAGCGTCTCGACCTGCGCGTGAGAATGGCTCAGCGCGTGGATCGATACGCTGCCGCTGATCGCGCTGCGTTCGACCACGGCGCGCGGCAGCAGCGTCACGCCCATGTCGGCGGCGACACAGCCGATCATGCCGTCAAGCGTGCCGAGGTCGAAGCGTGCGGCCGACGGCCAGCCGAACTCGACAAAGATCTGCTCCAGCCGCTGCCGGTAGGTGCAGCCGGTGCGGAACGTCAGCGCGGTCGGGCCGGATTCCGGCGTCCCGGCGCGCAGCTCGGCGAGCGTGGCCCAGCGCCGCGCGCTGACCAGCACCAGCTCTTCGCGGAACGCGCTCGTCGTGGTGAGATCTGCATGCGCGATCGGACCTGCAACGAAGGCGCCGTCGAGCGTGCCTTCGAGCACGCAAGCGACGAGGTCGGCCGTGGGCGCGGTGCGCAGGCTCAGCCGCACGGCGGGAAAGCGGCGATGAAAATCAGCCAGCAGCGGCGGCAGCCGCACGGCCGCGGTCGTTTCCATCGAGCCGATCGCGAGCGGTCCCTTGGGCTCGCCGTCGTCGCAGGCAGCGAGCACGGCCTCGCGCGCTAATGCGGACATCCGTTGCGCGTAGGGCAAAAGGCGCTTGCCCGCGCCGGTCAGGGTCATGCCGCGGCTATGCCGTTCGAACAGCGGCGTACCGATCTCCGCCTCCAGCGCCTTCACGCGTTGGGTGACGTTCGACTGCACCGTGTTGAGCTCTTCGGCCGCGCGGGTGATGCCCCCGGTGCGGGCGACGGCGGCGAAGGTCTGGATGTCGCTGAGTTCCATGGCATCGTTTCGCTTTTGAGATGGTAGCGTTCGTTAGAATTCAATTTTAGAGAATGGTATTCTGGACTAATGTTCGTGTCGAGAGCGGAGGAGCCATGCCGATCACCACGCCGCTGACCCAGCTCCTGGGGATCAAGCATCCGATCCTGCTGGCTCCGATGGACACGATCGCCGGCAGCCGGCTGACGCGGGCTGTCAGCGAGGCCGGCGGCTTCGGGATCCTGGGTGGTGGCTACGGCGATCAGGAGCGGCTCGAGGCCGAGACCGGGCAGCTGAGCGGCTTTGCGTCGTTCGGTATCGGCTTCATCACCTGGAGCCTGGCAAAACAACCAAGACTTCTCGACATCGCACTCGACGCCCATCCGCAAGCGATCATGCTGTCATTCGGCGATCCCGCACCATTTGCAGCGCGCATCAAGGCGTCCGGGGCGCGCTTGATCTGCCAGGTGCAGAGCGAGGACATGGCGAAGCAGGCGCTCGACGCCGGTGCGGACATCCTGATCGCGCAGGGGACCGAAGCCGGGGGCCATGGCGCATCGCGCACCACCGTCGACATCGTACCTTCTATCGTTGATCTCGCCGTCGGGCGCGTGCCGGTGGTTGCCGCCGGCGGAATTGCCGATGGTCGCGGGCTCGCGGCGATGATGATGCTGGGCGCCTCCGGCGTGCTGATCGGCACGCGCTTCTATGCGAGCGTGGAGGCCAATGGTGCGGAGGAGGCCAAGCAGCGCATTCGCGACGCTGATCCCAATGACACGGCGCGCGGCGTCATCGTCGACTGGTCGCGCAGCCTGTTCTGGCCGGCGCCGTTCACCGCGCGAACGCTGGTCAACGATCATATCAGGCGCTGGACCGGCCGCGAGGTCGAGCTGCTGCAGCGCGCCGCCGAGGTGACCGTCGACTATGCCGCGGCAAGGGCAGCGGGCAATTTTGAGGTCGCCGCGGTCTTTGCCGGTGAGGCTGTCGGCCTGATCCATGATATTCCGTCCGCCGCCGAAATCGTCGAACGGATCGCGACCGAGGCCGAGCAACTGCTAGCCGGCCGGCGAAATTCCAGCGTGTCCGCCTAAACTGCGAGAGAACAACCATGTGGCCGAACCGTCGACTGATCGATCTCTTCAAGACCGAATTCCCGATCGTGCTGGCGCCGATGGCTGGCGTGATGGACGCGGAGCTGGTGATCGCCGTTGCGCAAGGCGGGGGGCTCGGCTCGCTGCCGAGCGCGATGCTGTCGCCGGACAAGGCGCGCGAGCAGGTCAACATCATCCGGCAGCGGGTCTCCGCGCCAGTGAACATGAATTTCTTCTGCCACACACCGGTCGAGCTCTCGGCCGAGGCGGAGGCGCGCTGGAAGCAGCGCCTCGCGGGCTACTACAATGAGCATGGCCTCGATCCCGCCGCACCCATCAATGCCGCAAACCGCGCGCCGTTCGACGCCGGCTTCTGCGAGGTGGTGGAGGAGCTGAAGCCCGAGATCGTCAGCTTCCATTTCGGCCTGCCGGAGGCCGCGCTGCTCAAGCGGGTCAAAGCGGCAGGATGTCTCGTCATCTCCTCGGCGACCACGGTGAGGGAAGCGATCTGGCTCGAGCAGCACGGCGCTGACGCGGTGATCGCACAAGGCGCGGAGGCCGGCGGCCATCGCGGCATGTTCCTGACCGACAAGATCTCGGAACAGCCCGGCACCTTTGCGCTGGTGCCGCAGGTGGTCGACGCGGTGAAGGTCCCGGTGATTGCGGCTGGCGGCGTTGCGGATGGCCGCGGCATCGCGGCGGCGTTCGCGCTCGGCGCGGCAGGCGTGCAGATCGGAAGTGCCTATCTGCGCTGTCCGGAATCCAAGGTCAGTGCGGCGGCCCGCGCGGCGCTCGCCGACGGGCGGGATGATTCCACCGTCATCACCAATGTCATGACGGGGCGCCCGGCGCGCGGCGTCCAGAACCGCCTGATGCGCGAGGCCGGCCCGATTTCGCCGGACGCACCGCCATTTCCTCATGCCGCAACGGCGCTGGGACCGCTGAAGGCGGCTGCCGAAAAGCAGGGCAGGGTGGATTTCACCAATCTCTGGGCCGGGCAGGCCATCGCCCTGGGCCGCGAGGTCCCGGCGGCTGAACTGACCCGCGATCTCGCCAAATCGGCCCTGGCCCGCCTGAAAGCTCTCGCCGGATAGATCCCGCCGCCGGTTGCGGCGCAAAAGCGGCCTCTGCTATACGGCACATAGGTTTTGCCGTGAGAGGCCTTATATAATGTCCGTCGACGCCGCTACCGTCCGCCGCATCGCGCATCTGGCGCGCATTGCGGTTTCCGAGGGCGAGGTTCCGCATCTGCAGGGCGAGCTCAACGCCATGCTCGCCTTTGTCGAGCAGCTCTCGGAGGTCAATGTCGAGGGTGTGGAGCCCATGACCTCGGTCACCCCGATGCAGATGAAGAAGCGGCAGGATTTGGTCAATGACGGCGAGATCGCCGACGATATCGTTGCCAACGCGCCCGCGACCGAAGGTCACTTCTTCCTGGTGCCGAAGGTTGTTGAGTAATTTACGTAGCGTTTTCGAGCGAAGTGGAAGCCGATTCGCGTAAAGAAAACGCGTCAAAAGAGTCTCAGGACGAAGTCCGATGTGCATGCTTTGCGACGACGAGAAGGCCTATCAGGCCTACATGAACTATCTCGACAAAATGGAGCGGCAGGGCAAGGCTGCCGACCCCAACGTCGCCGTGAATGCCGTGCTCGACGAGATCGAAGCGGCTGCGAAAGCGGCCGCCAAGAAAGACGACCCGGCCAACGACAAGTCCCTGTCTCCGTTCTTCTGCAGCCCGATCAATAAATGACCGATTTGACATCGCTGACGCTCGCCGAGGCCCGCAAGGGCCTCGCGGCCAAGACTTTCACGTCCCTCGAGCTGACCGACGCGCATCTGAACGCGATCGAAGCCGCGCGCGTGCTCAATGCTTTCGTCATGGAGACCCCGGACCAGGCGCGGTCCATGGCGCGCGAAGCGGACGCCAGGATCGGGAAGGGCGATGCGGGGCCGCTCGCCGGCATTCCGCTCGGCATCAAGGACCTGTTCGCGACCAAGGGCGTGCGCACCACGGCGTGCTCGAAAATCCTCGGCAATTTCGTGCCGACTTACGAGTCCACCATCACCTCGCAGCTCTGGCGCGACGGCGCGGTGATGCTGGGCAAGCTCAACAATGACGAGTTCGCGATGGGCTCGTCGAACGAGACCTCGTGCTTCGGCCCGGTGGGAAATCCCTGGCGGCGTGATGGGAGCAACACGACGCTGGTGCCGGGCGGCTCGTCCGGCGGCTCGGCCTCCGCCGTGGCGGCGCTGCTGTGCATGGGTGCGACCGCGACCGACACCGGCGGCTCGATCCGCCAGCCGGCGGCGTTCACCGCAACCGTCGGCATCAAGCCGACCTATGGCCGCTGCTCGCGTTGGGGCATCGTCGCCTTTGCCTCCTCACTCGACCAGGCTGGTCCGATCGCGCGCAGCACGCGCGATGCCGCGATGCTGCTGCGCTCGATGGCCGGCCACGATCCGAAGGACACGACCTCGGTCGACATGGCCGTGCCGGACTACGAGGCCGCGATCGGCAAGTCCGTGAAGGGCATGAAGATCGGCATTCCCAGGGAATACCGTCTCGACGGCATGCCGGCCGAGATCGAAAAGCTTTGGGAAGCGGGTGCGGCCTGGCTGAAAGCGGCCGGCGCCGAACTCGTTGAAGTGTCACTGCCGCACACCAAATACGCCTTGCCGGCCTATTACATCGTTGCGCCGGCGGAGGCGTCCTCCAACCTCGCGCGCTACGACGGCGTGCGCTACGGCCTGCGCGAGCAGGGCCGGAACATCAACGAACTCTACGAGAACACCCGCGCCGAAGGGTTTGGCGCGGAGGTGAAGCGCCGCGTCATGATCGGCACCTACGTGCTCTCGGCCGGCTATTACGACGCCTATTATTTGCGCGCCCAGAAGGTGCGTACGCTGATCAAGAAGGACTTTGAGGACTGCTTCGCCAAGGGCGTGGACGCGATCCTGACGCCGGCGACGCCGTCGGCGGCCTTCGGCATCGGTGAGAAGGGTGGGGCGGACCCCGTCGAGATGTACCTCAACGACATCTTCACGGTGACCGTGAACATGGCGGGCCTGCCGGGCATTGCCGTGCCCGCCGGCAAGGATGCGCAGGGCCTGCCGCTCGGCCTGCAGCTGATCGGCCGGCCCTTCGACGAGGAGACGCTGTTCTCGCTCGGCGAGGTGATCGAGCAGGCCGCCGGCCGCTTCACGCCGGCGAAATGGTGGTGAACATGGCGGCGTATATCGGCAGCCTCGACGGCGCCGCGCCGCCCCCGGATCTCAGCGCGCCGCTCGCTGGCTTGTGGTGGGCCGCCAAGGGCGACTGGGACCAGGCGCACAGAATCGTCCAGGACGAGAGCAGCCGCGAGGCCGCCTGGGTGCACGCCTATCTGCACCGGGTCGAGGGCGACCTCGGCAATGCCGGCTATTGGTACCGCCAGGCTGGCCAGCCCGTGGCAACGGATTCGCTAGAAGCAGAATGGCAGCGCATCGTCGATGCGCTGGGTGGGAGTGCATCCGGATGAGCGAGCCTGGTTTCACGGGGCCGAAGGCGAAGCCGGAGGATTTATTCGGCCGCTTTCGCGAGATCGTTTCCGATCCGCTCAACCTCCTGATCAAACGCGTCCCGATGGCAGGCCTCGTCGAAGGCGACCAGGTCTATCTGCATAACGGCTTGAAGGTTCCGGGCATCGGGCCCGGAGCGTATTACGGCCCGTTCAGCAGTGTGCTCATCATCAATCGCGGCGTCCACGAGCCGCTGGAAGAATATGTCTTCCAGGAATTGCTGAAGCGGCTCGGCGAGGTGCCGTCCATGATCGAGCTCGGCGCCTATTGGGGCCACTATTCGATGTGGCTCAAGAAGGCGCGGCCCAAGGCGGAGGTCATTCTGGTCGAGCCGGATCCCGCATGTCTCAAGACCGGTCAGGATAATTTCGCGCGCAATGGTTTGCGAGCCGAGTTCGTCAAGGCCTTCGTCGGCAAGGGCAAATTCGAGGTCGATGCCTTCTTCAGGGACAGGAAGATCAAGCATCTCGACATCTTGCATGCCGATATCCAGGCCTTCGAGGTCGAGATGCTGCAGGGCGCGGAGAGCGTGCTCGCCAAGCGCCGCGTCGATTATCTCTTCATCGCAACCCATTCGCAGGCCCTCCATTACGAAGTCGTCGATCGTCTCAAGGCGCACGGCTACCGCGTCGAGATCTCCAGCGATTTCGAGGAGCAGAGCACGTCGTTCGACGGCTTCGTGTTCGCCTCCTCGCCGGAAGTCGACGCGCTGTTCGGAGCGATCGAGGTGATGGGCCGCCGCGAGATCGCGCTGCGCCAACCGGCCGAGGTGCTTCGGTCGCTCAACGGACTTCTCGAAGCCGGTGAAGCGCGCGCGGCCAAGGGACCAATGAAGGAACCAGTGAAGCCATGAACGCACCTGCCGCACCCCACAAGCTTCTCAAGGGCTCAACCGGTGACTGGGAGATGGTCATCGGCCTGGAGGTCCACGCTCAGGTGACGTCGAACGCGAAGCTGTTCTCCGGCGCCTCCACCGCGTTCGGCGGCGAACCGAATACGCATGTGTCGCTGGTGGACGCGGCGATGCCGGGCATGCTGCCCGTCATCAACGAGGAATGCGTCAGACAGGCTGTCCGGACCGGGCTCGGGCTGAACGCGCAGATCAATCTGCGCTCGGTGTTCGACCGCAAGAACTATTTCTATCCGGACTCGCCGCAGGGCTACCAGATCAGCCAGTACAAGTCGCCGATCGTCGGCGAAGGCGAGGTCGTGGTCGAACTGGACGGCGGCAAGACCGCCACCATCGGCATCGAGCGGCTGCATCTGGAACAGGATGCCGGCAAGTTGCTGCACGATCAGTCGCCGACCATGTCCTATGTCGACCTCAACCGATGCGGCGTGGCGCTGATGGAGATCGTCTCCAAACCCGACATCCGCGATGCCGAGCAGGCCAAGGCCTATGTGACCAAGCTGCGCTCGATCCTGCGCTATCTCGGCACCTGCGACGGCGACATGGAGAAGGGATCCCTGCGCGCCGACGTCAACGTCTCCGTGCGCAAGCCGGGCGCGCCGCTCGGCACCCGCTGCGAGATCAAGAACATGAACTCGATCAATTTCATCGGCCAGGCGATCGAGTACGAGGCCAGGCGCCAGATCGAAATCCTCGAGGACGGCGGCGCGATCGACCAGGAGACCCGGCTCTATGACCCCAACAAGGGCGAGACGCGGTCGATGCGGTCCAAGGAGGAGGCGCACGACTACCGCTACTTCCCCGATCCCGACCTGCTGCCGCTGGAGTTCTCGCAAAGCTTCGTCGACGAACTGAAGGCTGAGCTGCCCGAGTTGCCGGACCAGAAGAAGATGCGCTTCGTCGCGGACCTCGGCCTGTCGTCCTACGACGCCAGCGTGCTGGTCGCCGAGCGCGAGAGCGCGGTGTTCTACGAGACCGTGCTGGAAAAGCTCGCCAACCGCGCGCGCGACGGCAAGGTCGCCGCCAACTGGGTGATCAACGAGCTGTTCGGTCGTCTCAACAAGGAAGGCCGGGATATTACGGACTCTCCGGTCGATGCCGCACAGCTCTCAGGGATCATCGACCTGATCGGCGAGGGTACGATCTCCGGCAAGATCGCCAAGGATCTGTTCGAGATCGTCTGGCAGGAGGGCGGCGATCCCCGCGCGCTGGTCGAAAGCCGCGGCATGAAGCAGGTCACGGATCTTTCGGCGATCGAAAAGGTTGTCGACGACATCATCGCGGCCAATCCCGACAAGGCGGCGCAGGTCAAGGACAAGCCGCAGTCGCTCGGCTGGTTCGTCGGCCAGGTGATGAAGGCATCCGGCGGCAAGGCCAACCCGCAGAGCGTCAACGAGCTGCTCAAGTCCAAGCTCGGCATCTGACCTCGCACGTTCGAACGAGGTGACGGACAGGCGTCGTCACCTCGCTTTCGGTTCGCGATGCGACGCTCGCGCGCATCCTCGGCGACGAACTTCATCCCGATCGAACGCGATACGCCGACCGAATCGCCGCCACGCGATTCGCGCAAAACGGCGACTTGCACACGCTCCGACGAGCGCTCGCGCCGTTAATCATGAAAATATTTTCGTTGCCAAAAGTCGCGACTCAGAGTCCGCGAAGCGCCCTCGCGAGGCGCTCGCGCGATTGACGCGACAGGTCATTACATCGATCGTGCGCGATGCGCGCGTGCAGAAAAATACTTGCTGCATAGTGTTTTTCTGCAGTCGCATCTTTTGCGAACGTCGATGCCGCGGGGACTCTCTGCGCTCGCATGCACACATCGTGCAGTCCGTTTGCATCGTGTTCGCCAGCGCAGGCGCGTTTCGCCGTCAACACTTCTTTAAGCGAGACGCTGTTTTTTTCGTTGTGTTGGTGTATTCGGGATGAGTGTGCACTCGATCCCCGACTGCATGCAGCGATTAAGCCATCTCACACATCGGAGGGCAACATGGCCAAGAAAGCTAAGAAGGCGAAGAAGGCGAAGAAGGCGAAGAGCGCAGTGAAGAAGACTGCGAAGAAGACCCGCAAGGTCGCCAAGAAGAAGTAACTTCGCTTTTTGAAGTTGCCGGCTCCTAGAGAGCCGGCACGTCATCAGCGCCTTCTCGAAGGTTCTGGTCGACGATAGAGGGTGTCGGCGAGACATCAGGTCAACGGTCGGATCGTTCTCTTTCGCGGGTTCGCTCGCCAAAGGCCGGTCCGGCAGAAGAAACAAGTTTTCTTCGTTCGTGCGGTTCTCCGTAAGGGGCTCCGCAATTTCACAAGTGGCCTTCGGGCCAACGTGGAAGCTGGTCCTGACGTGTTCGCCGACGCCCTCGTTCTCATGAGGCCGGGGTATTGCCGGCATTCCCATATCCCCACATTGTTGATCTGATCGCGGCGTGGCTGTGCTGCCCTTGAGCAGGCAGGGCTATCGCATATGACGTCTCAGCGATGCCTGAGCGAGCGCCTCGTCCTTCGAGACGACTGCTTCGCGGCCTCCTCGGGATGAGCCTCAGCTGCATCCATCTGCGTTGATGTTGCCGCATACTCGTCCCTCATCCTGAGGGCCGCCGCAGGCGGGCGTCTCGAAAGATGGCCGCAGTCGAGCTTCCCGCCATATGTTTCTTCATAGGCGCGCCCTGCTTGAACAGGGAGGCTGCGGCGCAATTGCACGCTGTTCGCGCGCCGCTTCTCATTCGCGGTGTCATCGCCCGGCTCCGACCGGGATCCAGTACGCCGCAGCTTCTCGTGGGACCATTGCTGTCTCTGGAATACCGGTGACGAGAGCGGAGGGGACATCACTGCACGCCCGTCACCGTGCGCGATGGTTATCGTTCTCCCAAAATCCCAAGGTAAACCGAATCTGACGAATTGCAGAAGTGCCTGCAAAACCGGGACTTCTTGCATTTGTCGTGCGCGCCTGGGGCGGGCGCGTTTACGTCTGCTTCATCGCGATACTTAAACTGCCATTCAAATTTGCCCGCCATCATTACCTCCAACAAGCCGGCAAACGGCACGGGCAACAAGCCTCGGGGATGAGTTGAACAGTTGATCGGACGGGAGCCGCGCTCGGGGGACGAGGCGGCATAAGAAAAAAGGGGATGCGTTATGTTTCAGGGTACTTTCGATCTGGAGACCGCGACGCCGATCGACGCAGGCGCGCTGTCGGACGTGCTGTTCGAGCGCGGCCTGTATTGGGCGAGCGGACGCTCCGGTCTCGTCGATCTCGTCGCCGCGCACAAATGGTTCAACCTCGCCGCGCTCAAGGGCCGCAAGGACGCCGTGACGCTGCGCCAGGAAGTCGCCGGGCAGATGTCGGACGCGGACATCTCGGCCGCGCAGCGCGAGGCGAGGGCGTGGGTCTCCGCCCACTGAGCGGAGAATCTCGTTCTTGGTTTCACAGGTGAAGCTGATTTGTGCTGAATCAGGTTCCCTCGTGGTCCGCCAACCGGATTCGGAGAGGCATGTGGCCACCGTCGCGTGTCAGGTGAAGGAACGCACAGATCTCGGATTCCGCGGCGGGGTGGCGGAGAGGGAGGGATTCGAACCCTCGATACAGCTTGAGACCGTATGACGCTTTAGCAAAGCGTTGCCTTCAGCCACTCGGCCACCTCTCCGGTGCGAGCCTTATGCATCTAATTACTCGGGCTGGTCAATTTGGAAGCGTGTGTTTTTGCTCGAATATTCCCAGCGAATTCCGAAACCAAGCGGTTTGCTCTCCGCGCGAGAACGCAACGCCGCGATAACGGACACAAAGCCGGAGGTTCTGGCGCCCGTATTTAGAGCGGTTCTGGCGCGGACAAAGGCTCCCTTCATCCGCATAAACGATTGATTTTGCTTTCAAATTTGATCGGATGGCCCGCGCGTGGGACGATTGCCTTCGTCGCCGACCGCCTCTATCAAGTGTTTCATTTGCAAGTGATTGATTTGATTGTCTCTCTCCGCCATTCGCCACAAGCTATGGAGCGGTGATTGCCCTCAGATCGGCCGACGGGGTCCCGTGTCAGGCTGCGGGAAGGGCGCTCTTACTATTAGTCGGGATAACTCGCTCGCCGGCTGAGGGGCTACCCCGTCGCGCCGGAGGTCGCCGCAATCAAGGAGAGCCTGTCCTGGCGCGATTGCTCTTTCGGTTGGAACCGCGCCCTCGAGACCAAAGCGGGGAAGGGCTGCCGGGCTACGCCGCTACGTTCTCATGCCGCTACGGTCTCATCTTGCAATGTCGGGACCGATGGTATGATTGACCGACGTCCCGAGGGAGGAATGGACTTGGCGGGTGAACTGCAGACCAAATTTCGACGTGCTGTCGAAGCCTTTCACGCCCATGATTTGGTCAAAGCGGAAAGAATACTGCAGCAGATCGCAAAATCCGCCAGGAACATCTTCGAAGTCGAACATCTCCTGGGCGTGGTGAAGCTCGTACAAGGTCGATTTGCGGAGGCCGAGATGCATCTCAGGGCGGCCGTGGCCCTGAACGGAAGCAGCGACGAGGCCCTCAGCAATTATGGATATGCGCTCAAAGCGCTGAATCGGCCTCAGGAAGCCCTGGCCTATTTCACGCGCGCATTGGCGGTGAATCCGCGCAATCCCCTTTCGTATCACAACAGAGGTACGATCCTGGCCGAGTTCGCGAGAAGCTATGGCGAAGCGATTGAGCAATTCGACAAGGCGACATTCTACAATCCGAACTTTGCCGATGCCTACGCAAGCAAGGGCGGCTGCCTTGAAAAGCTCAGACGTTTCGAGGATGCCCTCGTCGCCTACGACAAGGCGTTGTCGATCAGGCCTGACCTGGAGACTGCATGGCTTGGTCGAGGCAACGCACTCCGGAATCTCAGGCGGTACGACGACGCATTTGCCACGTACGACCAGGCGCTGTTGGCCAGGCCGGATGTCCCGAGTGCATGGGTTGGCCGAGGTGAAGTTCTCACCGATCTCAAGCGCCACGACGAGGCGCTGGCTGCGTACGACAAGGCGATCTCGATCAAGCCCGACCTCGAGAGCGCGTGGGTTGCCCGGGGGCATGTTTTCTGGAGCCTGAAGCGCTACGACGAAGCCTCGACAGCCTATGACAGGGCGCTCTCGATCAAGTCCGACCTGGAGAACGCGTGGCTTGGTCGGGGCAACGTGTCCTTCGATCTCAAGCGCCTTGACGAGGCGTTGGCTGCCTATGACAGGCGTTGTCGATCCGCCCTGATCTGGCGGAAGCCTGGCTTGGCAGCGGCAATGTTCTCACCGAGCTCAAGCGCCGTGACGATGCACTCGCTGCGTACGACCGGGCGCTGTCGATCAAGCCTGATCTCGCCGAGGCGTGGCTTGGTCGCGGCAATGTTGCGTGGGGGCTCAAGCGCTACGAGGAGGCTCTTGCCGCGTATGACAAGGCGCTCGCGATCAAGGCCGACATCGAGGGGGCCTGGATTGGCCGTGGCAACGTCTTTACCGAGCTCGGGCGCCATGACGAAGCCTTCATCGCCTTCGACAAGGCGGTGTCGATCAGGCCCGACCTGGAGGGCATCGAGGGTTTGCGTCTCCTTGCGAAGATGAACCTGTGCAATTGGGACAATCTGGACGAAGAGATCGGCCGGTTGACGGCAGCAATACGGCTCGGGAAGGCCAATAGCTCTCCCTTTGCTTTGCTGTCCCTGACGGATTCTCCCGATGATCAGCTCAGCTGCGCCAGGAGTTGGTGAGGGCAAAGCTCCCGCATGCCTCCAAAACGAGATCGGGGGGGTGAAATCCGTCGCCACGACAAGATCCGGGTCGGATATGTTTCGCCTGATTTTCGCAAGCATCCGGTCGGGTACCTCACCGCCGAGATATTCGAGAGTCACGATCCCGACCGCTTCGAGACGTATGCGTTTTCAATCGGTCCTGACGACAACAGCGATCTGCGCAAGCGGCTCGAAAAGTCATTTCATCGCTTTGTCGATTGCGAGCACAAGCTCGACGGTGAAGTCCTGAAAGCGATCGACGATGCGCAGATCGATATTCTTGTCGATCTTGCTGGCCATACGCACAATGCCAGGCTGTCGTTGTTCGCGGCCAGTCCGGCTCCGATCGTCGTCAACTATCTTGGGTTCGCGGGGACGTTGGGGAGCGGGGAGCTAGCCGACTACATCATTGCCGATCCGATCGTGCTGCCAGATCAAAACAGCGAATTCTTCGACGAGAAGGTCGTTCGTTTGCCCGGCAGCTTCATGCCGCGTGATAATCGCGTCGGGACAATCGACGATGCTGCGCCCGATCGGGCCGACCACGATTTGCGGCAGGAATGGACTGTGTTTTGCTGCTTCAACAACGCCTACAAGATCAATCCGGCTGTCTTTGGCTCCTGGATGAATATCTTGAAGAGCGTGGACCAGTCGGTCTTGTGGCTGTCCGACGTCGGCGAGATCGCAAAATCGAATCTGCGGAAGGAAGCCAAGGGCAGGGGCGTCGACCCGGATCGCCTGGTGTTTGCAAGGCGCGTTGCGTCTTCATCCGAACATTTGGGGCGCCATCGCCTCGCCGACCTCTTCCTGGATACGCTGCCCTACAACGCACATACGACGGCCAGCGACGCGCTGTGGGCTGGTCTGCCGGTGGTGGCCCACATCGGGAACAGTTTCGCCGGCCGCGTGGCGGCAAGCTTGCTGAGCGCTGTCGGCCTGCCTGAGCTGATCACGCGAACGCGTGCGGATTATGAAGCACTCGCGATCGAGCTGGCGCTTGATAAACAGAAGCTGGCGGATATTCGCGGACGGCTGCAAGGGAACCACCTGACCCCATCACTGTTTGATGCGGCGCTCTACGCAAGGCGGCTGGAGACAGCTTACGAGGCTATGTATCAACGACATCAGGCAGGCTTGCCGCCGGATCATATCGATGTTCAAGCGCGGGGATGATGAGGACGGCGGTCGCAGCCACTTGATGGTTAGGCGAGCCAATTCCTAAGGAGTGGCGCGCTCCGAGTCCCTGGTTGATTCCACGATTCGGACGCCTCAGACCGACAGCAGAGCGTCTCCCCGGGTGTGAGGGGCCGGTGCCGGAACTTTTGACGGCAAATGAAACCCGTCGAAAAAATCCTACAATTTCAAAGCGTTACAAAGTCGTTCTGATCACATCTGCGTGTTATTTGTGCAACACCCGCCGGAAAACACGCTCCACCGGCTCGTTCTGAAGCGTTCTGTTGTTGTGTGTGCAAGGGCGTTCGGTAATTGTGACTGAGCGACGGAGGGGGGCATCCCGAGGTCGTCCCGTCTTAGGTGGTTCGCTTAAGTCCCTCGCGTTCAGCGGGTGTGTCCGAAGGCGCGAAGCGACTAAGCGGTGAATTTAAGGGACAAGGGAACCAACCTTAGGGTGTCTTCACCCAGCGGATCCGGAACCTTCCCTATGGCAAACTTGGAGGTTTAACATGAAGTTGGTTAAGAGCCTTTTGCTCGGTTCCGCAGCGGGTCTGATCGCTGTCGGCGGAGCGCAGGCAGCCGATCTCCCCGTGAAGGCCAAAGCGGTCGAATACGTGAAGATCTGCTCCCTGTACGGTGCGGGTTTCTACTACATCCCCGGCACGGACACCTGCATCAAGCTGGGTGGTTATCTGCGCGCTGAAGTCGCGCTGAACACCAACTCGGACTACAGCGGTCAGTTCACCGGCAATAACGGTTCCCGCAACCGTCTGACGAACTACTACACCATGCGCGCTCGTGAAGATCTCAACATCGACACGCGCACCGCGACCGAGTACGGCGTTGTCCGTACCTTCTTCGACGGCGTGTTCTCCTGGACGACCGGCAACTACAACGGCACCGGCAGCGCGACCGGCACGACCGCCTACAGCAGCACGCTGGCCCTCAACACCTCGGGTGCGGCCCCGGCTCTCGTCGGTTCCTCGATCAACGGAAACGACGGCGGCACCTCGGGCGGCTCGCTCGGCGTGTACTACGCCTTCATCCAGTTCGCTGGCTTCACGATGGGTAAGGCCGTGTCGCAGTTCGACGCGCCCTGGACCAACTACCCGGGCAACAACTACGACGGTCTCGTCGGCGGCAGCGGCACGGTCACTGGTGTCAACCAGTTCTCCTACACCGCTGACTTCGGTCAGGGCGTGACGGCAGCGTTCTCGGCTGAAGATAGGGCGGCCTACTATGACGCCGGCAACCTGAACATGACCGGCGCGTCTGCGGCTGGCATTCTTGGTGGCTCGTATGGCTCCAACGCCATCGGCGGCACGCGTTCGCCGAACCTCGTTGGTATGGTCCGCGTCGACCAGGCTTGGGGTCTCTTCCAGGCGTCGGTGGCTGCACATGACAACCACGTTGCCTACTACGGCGCGACCGAACCCACCGGTCATCCCGATGACAAGTGGGGTTGGGCGGTTCAGCTCGCTCTGTCGATCAAGAACATCCCGACCGGTGCGGGTGACGTGATCAACATCCAGGGCGTCTACACCGACGGTGCGACCCGCTACAACTTCCAGAACCTCGCGGGCAGCAGCTACTCGATGTTTGGCAGCTCCGGCGTTGCCTACCAGAGCGTCGGCTTCGCCAATGCTCCGGACACCGTGTTCGTCACGGGCAGCCAGCAGGAAACGGTCAAGACCTGGGGCTTCCGCGGTGCGTACACCCACAACTGGGACCCCTACTGGAACACCGCGATCTACGGTGCTTACGCCCAGGCCCAGTTCGGTTCCTTGGCCAAGACCACGATCTGCGGCGCCGGTGGTGCTGGTGGCGTGTTCGGCGGCATTGCCGGTGTGACGGGTTGTAACCCGGACTTCGCCGTCGGCTCGGTGGGTCTCATCACCCGCTGGACCCCGGTCAAGAACTTGACGTTCTCGGCTGACGTTGCCTGGACCCGTATCGACCAGAAGTATTCTGGTGTCATTGGCACCGTTACTCCGTCCGGTACGACGGGCAAGCCGCTTGCAGCCTACGAGCTGAAGGATCAGGACACCGTTACCCTGCTCCTCCGCGCTCAGCGCAACTGGTAAGTTCGGTCTAACCACCTGATAGAAAGCCCCGGCGGGAAACCGCCGGGGCTTTTTCTTTTGCCGGTGATGCTTGTTTTTGCCTCCGCCCCATGGCGACCGCGTTGGAGCGTCGCTGTCCATTGCTCGATCGTTCGTCGTGACCTGATCGAAGCTGCGTCGGGGAGAGGGGATCTCTGCGCTGCACGCCAGCCCCGACCGAGGCGCGCGGTTCTGGCCGTCGTTGAACCATCGCGGACTTGCGAACCCCCGCTTATCAGGTGTTCAGCCGGAAGGGATCGATGCCTTCTTGGAGCCGCAGGGCAACGGAGAGCTCACCGATCTGACCGCGACCCTGCAGGCCGAAGAGCTTGGCAGCTCCACAAGGTTCTGACAGTTCCAAGGGCTCTGGCAATCTCGAAGATACTGGCACTCACGAGGCGCGTGTCGAGAAAGCCCGGCTGACGATTGCACGCCAGTTCTTCTTCGGTGGCTCAAGTCCCGGCGACGTTGGCGGTCGCCACCAAAAGGCTTCCCGGCAGCGAGTCGAGGGAAGATGCCTCTATTCCACGCTGCCGGCGCCGCGGCGCAAATCGGCCTCGATCTGCAACCGCGTGCCGCCGCCGAAGCGGGCGCGGTAGACCTGAAGGTTCTCCATGATCCGCTGCACGTAATTGCGCGTCTCGGAGAACGGGATCAGCTCGACCCAGTCGACCGCGTCGACCTTGGGGTCGCGCGGATCGCCGTAGCGATCGATCCACTTCTTCACACTGCCGCGGCCGGCATTGTAGGCGGCAAAGCTCATGATGTAGGAGCCGCGATAGTCCTCGAGCAGCCCACCGAGCTCGGCCGAGCCGAGCGTGGCGTTGTAGGCCGAATCGTTCTTCAGACGCCCCAGATCGTAGGTCCCGCCGTGCCGCTTGCAGACGTAGCGCGCGGCGTCCGGCGTCACCTGCATCAGCCCATAGGCCTGGGCCGGCGAGACGACCGAGGGATTGAAGGCGCTCTCCTGCCGCGCGATGGCGTAGATGATGCTGCGCTCGACCTCGGGGCCGATCGGCGTGAACTGCGGAATGCCGTTGACGGGATAGGCATAGAAATCGAACGGCAGCCCGCGATTGAGCGCGGCCTTGCCGAGCAGCAGCATGCCGCGCGCGTCGCTGTGGCGCTGGGTGAGCTCGCCAAGGCCGGCTAGCGCTTCGGGATCGCCGTTCTCGCCCATGTCGGCGAGAACGGGTATCGCCATCTCGCGCTCGTCGAGCTCGTAGAGCAGCTGCGCGGCGCGCACGATCTCCAGCCGTTCGGCACCGCGGCTGCGCGGCTGAGCGTTGAGCTCGATCTGCGGCAGGCCGAGCCTGGCGCGTGCGAGCTGGCCGTAATAGCTGGTCGATTGCTCGGCGGCCCGCGTGTAGGCGTTGCGCGCCTCCTGCTGGCGGCCTGCAGCTTCCGCAGCGCGGCCCTGCCAATAGCCGGCGCGCGCCAGCGTGGTCGGATTGACGCTGCCGATCCCGATTCGGGCAAAATGCTGGGTGGCAGCCGCGGGATCGTTGAGGAAGCGTAATGCGATCCAGCCGGCTGTGAACTCCTGCTCGGTCTTGTAGATGTCGCGCGAGGGCAGGGCGGCATCGCGCGCGATCAGATAGGCGCTGCGGAATTCCTCGGTGTCGATCATCTTGCGCGCCAGGAGGCGCCGCTCGATCCACCATTCGTCGAGATTGTAGAGCCGGCCCGGATCCTTCGGTGCAGACAGCATGAGCTGGGCGGCTTCCGCAAATTTCTCCTCGCGGCGCAGCAGCTGGATCTTGCTGAAGATGAAGCCGGGATCGCCGTGCAGCTCGCGCGGCACGGCTTCGAGCAGCGCACGCGCGTTCGGCGCCTTCTTGAGGGAGGCGATGCGGGCCTTGGCGAGCGCGACATAGCCGGCCCCGAGGCGCTTTGCAGCACGCAGTGCGGCCTCGTTCTCGCTGCCGTAGAGCAGCGTGTCCATCCGCGCCTTCTGATCGCCGGGCGTCAACAGCGCGCCGAACTGATCGAGTGCGTTGTTCTCGGTCTCTTCTGACATCGGGTCGCTGCGCCAGGCATCGCGCACCAGACGTTCGGCATTGGCGCGGTCGCCGCGCGCCAGCATCGCCTTGGCGAGCGTGAAGCGGCCCTTGGCGGACACGGGGGACTCGTTCTCGAACCACGACCACGCGACCTGGTCGTCGCGCCGGTCGTCCCACATCGCGGCCTCCAGGCGCCGGCGCAGGAAGGTCTGTGACGGCCAGCTCGGATTGGCGGAGAGGAAGGCGCGGTAGCGCTCCACAGTCGCGCCATTGTCCTCGCTGCGCAGGATGATCCATTCCGCAAGCTTTCGCGCGACGGGATCCGAGATCGCGGCCGCGGCATTGGTCGCGTCGCCCGACTTGCGCTTGCGCACGAGCTCGATCACGGTTTCCAGCGTGTCCTTGTCGGCTTGCGAGGTCGAGGAGGTCGCGGCAACCGCAGCCGGTGTGACCGGCTTGCGCGGGGCGGCATGTTGGCGGGTCGCAGGAGCCAGGACCGGAGCGGCGACGGGTTTGGCGGGGGCCGGGGCGGTCGGTCTGACGGTGGCTGTCGCAGCCGGCGCAGGTGCGGTCTTCGGGACCGAGCCGCCAGCGGTCGGCTGAGATTTCGGCGCGGGAGCCGCTGTGGCAGGCTTGGGCTTGTCCTTCGCGAGTTCCTTACCGGCTTCCCGAGCAGGCTTCTTCGCGGCATCCTTGGCGGGGGCACTGGTCGCGCCCTTGCTTGCGCCCTTGGCAGCGTCCTTCGAAGATTCCTTGCCGGTTCCCTTGGACGCCCCCTTGGCAGCGTCCCTGGCGGCTGGCTTGGCGGCGGGTTTCGCGGTTTCCTTGGCGGTTTCCTTGGCGGTCTCCGCGGTTGTCTCATTGGATTTGGCCCAGGCGGCGCAGCCGGCCGACAGCCCTGCCATCAGGCACACGATCAGGCCGGTGGATCGCCATGCGGCGCGCGGAAATGAGGTCACGGCGTTTCGTCGCCCCGAATCAGTCAATTGGCTCAAGACCTAGCTGTACAAGATCTGGCTATATTTGATTGAATATGCGGACAAATTACCAACAGCCGCTTACCTTCGCCCGGTTTGCACCACCACCGCGGCAAAATCGCGGCCTAAACGGTGCGTCACGGGGAGGCGGGTCTTTTACCGACGGGATAGACCCGATATGAATGCGGCTTGCGCTCAAGATTGCCGCGTACGGAGGAAGTCCATGGCAGCCAAGACAAAATTCCGGGGATCGTTCACCGCCTTGGTCACGCCCTTCAAGAACGGCTCGCTGGACGAGGCGGCATTTCGCTCCCTGGTCAACTGGCAGATTTCAGAGGGCACCAACGGCCTGGTTCCCGTCGGCACCACCGGAGAGAGCCCGACGCTGAGCCATGACGAGCACAAGAAGGTCGTCGAATGGTGCATCGAGGAAGCGAAAGGCCGCGTGCCTGTCGTCGCCGGCGCCGGCTCCAACTCGACCAAGGAGGCGATCGAGCTCGCCCAGCACGCCGAGAAGGCGGGCGCGAACGCGGTTCTGGTCGTGACGCCCTACTACAACAAGCCGACCCAGGAAGGCATGTACCAGCACTTCAAGGCGATCAACGACGCGATCGGGATTCCGATCATCATCTACAACATTCCGCCGCGCTCGGTGATCGACATGTCGGTCGACACCATGGCGCGGCTCTGGGAGCTGAAGAACATCGCCGGCGTCAAGGACGCCACGGCCAGCATGGTCCGCGTCTCGCAGCAGCGCGCGGCAATGGGCGAGGACTTCAACCAGCTCTCGGGCGAGGATGCGACCATCCTCGGTTACATGGCGCATGGCGGCCATGGTTGTATCTCGGTGACCTCGAACGTCGCGCCGCGGCTGTGCTCCGAGTTCCAGGCCGCCTGGGCGAAGGGCGACCATGCCACCGCGTTGAAGCTGCATGACAAGCTGATGCCGCTCCACAACAACCTCTTCATCGAGAGCAATCCGGCGCCGATCAAGTACGCGCTGTCGCTGCTCGGCAAGCTGGACGAAACGCTGCGGCTGCCGATGGTGCCGGTCACCGAACCGACCCGCGTTGCCGTGCGCAGCGCGATGGTTCATGCTGGCCTCATCAACTGACGCGCCAGCCGAACGGGGAAATTTTTCATGGCGATCGAGGAAAGAGGCACGCGGATGCTCACGGAGTTCCGCGAGTTCGCCATGAAGGGCAACGTCGTCGACCTCGCGGTCGGCGTCATCATCGGCGCGGCCTTCGGCGCCATCGTGACGTCGCTGGTCGGCGACGTGATCATGCCGATCATCGGAGCGGCCACCGGCGGCCTCGACTTCTCGAACTACTTCACGCCGCTTTCGGGCAAGGTCACCGCGGCAAATCTCGCGGACGCGAAAAAGCAGGGCGCCGTCTTGGCTTGGGGCAGCTTCCTCACGCTGACGATCAACTTCATCATCATTGCCTTCGTGCTGTTCCTGGTGATTCGTGCCATGAACAAGCTGAAGCGCAAGGACGAGGCAGAGCCTGCCGCTCCGCCGAAGCCGTCGGCCGAGGTCGAGCTGCTGACCGAGATCCGCGATCTCCTCAAGAAGTCTTGACGCGCGCGCTTCATCCAAACTGTTAGCGTCCTCGCGCATCTCGATCAGGTTTGTCTTCCATGGCCGACAAGAACGAACGTCCGATCAAGGTCATGGCGGAGAATCGCAAGGCCCGCTTCAACTATGCGATCGAGGATACGATCGAGGTCGGCATTGCGTTGACCGGCACCGAGGTCAAGTCGATCCGCAGCGGCAAGAGCACGATCGCGGAATCCTACGCCGATTCCAAAGACGGCGAGATCTGGCTGATCAACGCCACCATTCCGGAATATCTCCAGGGCAACCGCTTCAATCACGAGCCCAAGCGGCCGCGAAAACTGCTGCTGCATCGCAAGCAGATCAACAAGCTGATGGGCGCGGTCGACCGCGAAGGCATGACGCTGATCCCGCTCAAGCTTTACTTCAACGAGCGTGGCCGCGCGAAATTGCAGCTAGCGGTTGCAAAAGGCAAGAAGCTGCACGACAAGCGCGAGTCCGAGAAGAAGCGCGACTGGAGCCGGGAGAAGGGCCGCCTGATGCGGGCGAGGGGATAGCGGGATGACTCAGAGAAACCTGCTCGAGGTCGATTGGGCCCGGATTCCCGCACCCGCGGACGACGGTGGTGCCGCGCACCTGAAAGGCATGACATTGCCGCCGGTCAGCCTGCTCGCGACTGACGACACGTCGGTCGCGCTGTCGGCGCTGCGTGGCCGAACCGTGGTGTTCGCCTATCCGCGCACCGGCGAGCCCGGCAAGATCGCGCTGGTCGACGATTGGGACATGATCCCGGGCGCGCGCGGTTGCACGCCGCAGACCTGCGCATTTCGCGATCTGTTCGCCGAGCTGAAGGCCGCCGGTGCCGCGCAGGTGTTCGGCCTCTCGACCCAGAGCAACGCGTACCAGACCGAGATGGCCTCGCGGCTGCATCTGCCGTTCCCGGTGCTCTCGGACGACAAGCTGGCGCTTACGCGCGCCCTGAACTTGCCGACCATGGAGGTCGCGGGCCTCACACTGATCAAGCGCCTCGCGCTGATCGTTGACGACGCCAGGATCACGCATGTGTTCTATCCGGTGTTTCCGCCCGACCGAAACGCCGGCGATGTCCTGGACTGGCTGAAGGGCAATGCCGCCACGGGCTCGTCTAAGGACTAGTCGAGGTCGGCCTTCACCTTCGCGAACACGGAGCGGAACATGTCCGGCGTCAGCACGCGGGTGTTCGTGTTGTAGCGGGAGCAGTGATAGCTGTCGTAGAGCCTGAATGCGCCGGCCTGATGCACGGCGCCGTGGCCGAAGGGGGCCTGTGATCCCTTCAGGTTCAGCGGCTTGAGCACAGTGTCGTGCGCAATACGCCCGAGGGCGACGATCGCGCGCAGGTTCGGCATCGTTGCGAGATTCGCCGCGAGGAACTGCCGGCAGGTGTTGATCTCGACCGGCAGCGGCTTGTTCTGCGGCGGCACGCAATGCACCGCATTGGCGATCCGACAGTCGACCAGCTTCAGGCCGTCGTCGGGACGCGCCTGATATTTGCCCTTGGCGAAGCCGTATTCGAGCAGCGTCGCGTAGAGCAGGTCGCCGGCATAATCGCCGGTGAAGGGACGGCCGGTACGGTTGGCGCCCTGCATCCCCGGCGCGAGGCCGACGATCAGCAGGCGCGCCTTGATGTCGCCGAAAGGCGCAACCGGTGCATTGTGCCACAATGGCTCGCGCGCGCGGTTCGCCTCGCGAAAGGCGACCAGGCGCGGACAGAGCGGACAGTCACGGTCGGGGACGAGGCTGAGAGGCTGGCGGCTTGACCGGGCCGCCTCACTCCTCGAAGTCGTCATCGCCCCTCGCCGGCGCCATCGTGGTCGCGCGCTGGAGGAACTGCGGAGCGTGGTGGCGCGCCTCGCGGTCGCCGCGGTCACGCGGGGCGGGGCGTTCGGACGGGTCGCGACCGAGCTTGGACTGCAGCTCGACGAGGTCGGTGAAGACGTCGGCCTGCCGGCGCAGCTCGTCGGCGATCATCGGCGGCTGGCTCGCGATCGTGGAAATCACGGTGACC